>CAWBFG010000037.1:0-35186 GCA_963787955.1 uncultured Alphaproteobacteria bacterium
TTACCCTCGGTTAACGCAGTGCCGCGAAATGCGCCCACGTGCGTGCAAAGCGCGCTGCAACTGCCGTATTGCAAGCCAATGGCAAGCATTCAGACATAAGATTCCGTGCTCGACCTATTTGGTGCGGAGAAGCGTGTGTCGGCTGTGGCGCCTCGGCGGAATGGCGAGCCGCGGGACAATCAAAAACCCGACGGTTGGGAGCGGACGCGCCTCGGCGTGGTCATCCCGCTTTGTGTCGTCGTCGCCGTCGCGATCGTCTGCATCATCGTCGCCGCCCTGACGTCGGCGCATCGCGCAGACGAAGTGGCGCTGGAAAACGAGAAGCACCTGCTGACCCGTGCGTTCGCCAACCACGGCGATTGGTCACTGCGGCGGCTGCGCAACATCATCACCCACGACAGTTCCTATCGCGGCATCGACGTCGACGGGCCGTCCAATCTGTCACAGGCTTGGCTGAGCCGCTGGCTCGAGCCGATGCGTGACCACGATCTGGTCTGGGTGATTGGCTCCTCGGATCAACTCGTCTATGGCCAGATCGGCCGGCATCACGGCGATATTCAGATGCCGCAGACCGCATTCGCATTTCTCGGGCCCACAATTGACTATCTGCGCGGTCGCACAGGCCTGCCGGACCGGGTGGCCCGATTGATCGGGCGCAATCCCGCAAAGTCCAAAATCGGCGTGCCGGACACAGTTCTGATGCAGATGTTCCTGGGGCGGCTCGCGGTCATTTCAGCGGTGCCGCTGCCGAACACGCAGGGCAATGCTCCTGACATGCCGGTTCCCCTGGTACTGTCCGCGCGATTCCTCGAGGACACGTTGCTCGCCAACGTCAGCAGTCAGCTTAGGCTCGAAAATCTGCGTATGGTCAGCGCCCGCGTAACGCCGGAAGGCGACCATGTGTTCGACATCACCGACGCCAAGGGCGATCCGATCGTGCGCTTTGCTTGGACGCCGAAGCGGCCCGGTGCGGAAATCCTCAACAGCGTGTTCCCTTTCCTTGGCATCGCGCTCGCCGGCTTCGTGCTGTTGGCCGGCATGGTGCTGCGCTTCATGCGGCGGACCGCCGAGACCATCACGGCCGGCGAAAACAGGCTGCGCTATCTCGCGCTACACGATCCGCTGTGCGGGCTGCCGAACCGCAACTACTTCAGCGACCGGCTGGAGGCGACCATCGCAGCCGTCAGGCAGGGCGGCCCTCCCGCCGCCGTGCTCTACATCGACCTCGACCACTTCAAGGACGTCAACGATACGCTCGGCCACCCGGTCGGCGACGAACTGATCCGCGCAACGTCACGCGCCGCTTGTCCGGCACCTTGCGCAATGACGATCTGGTCGCCCGCCTCGGCGGCGACGAGTTCGCCGTCATCTCGTCGGTATCAGCAGACCACGCCGTGCTGCTTGGCATCGCTGACCGCATCATCGCGATGCTGAGCGCGCCGTTCGCGATCGACGGCCATACCATCGTGATCGGCGCCAGCATCGGCATCGCGCTGGTCGACGGACGCTCGACGGGAGCGGCGACCGACGTGATGCGCTACGCCGACATGGCGCTCTATCGCGCCAAGAACGAGGGCCGCAACCGCGCCTGCGTCTACGACGCTGCGATGGATGCCGACTTGTCCAACCGCAAGCTGGTCGAGCAGGAGCTTCGCGAGGCGATCGAGCGTGGCGCCTTGGAGGTGCTGTATCAGCCGATCGTCAACGCCAGCGGCGAAAAGGTGGTCGGCGTCGAGGCGCTGGCACGCTGGCAGCACCCACAACGCGGCGTAATCCCGCCCGCTGAGTTCATCCCGATCGCCGAGCATAGCGGGCTGATCATCGAACTCGGTTGCCACGTACTGCGCCGCGCCTGCCTCGACGGCAAGAACTGGCCCGGGCTGACGATCGCGGTCAACGTGTCGCCGCTGCAGTTCCGCCAGATCGACTTCTACCCCATGGTCGAGCGTGTCCTTTCCGAGACCGGCTTCGAGCCGACGCGGCTTGAGCTCGAGCTGACCGAGAGCACCCTGATCGGCAACGTGGAAAGCGCGGAAGCCGCCATGCGCCGGCTGAAATCGCTCGGCGTGCGGCTCGCGCTTGACGATTTCGGTACAGGCTATTCCAGCTTGCAGTACCTGCGCCGTTTCCCGTTCGACAAGCTCAAGATCGACCGCAGCTTCGTGCTGTCGATCGAGAAGGGGGCGGACGGCGCGGCGATCGTGCATGCCGTGGTCAGTCTCGGCCGTGGCCTCGGCATGAAAGTTACCGCCGAAGGCGTCGAGAGCGCCGACCAGCATCTGTTCCTGCGCGCCGCCGGCGTGCATTTCATGCAAGGCTACCGCTTCGGCAAGCCGCAATCGGTCAGCGACATCACCGCGCGCATTGCGGTGCCCGGCGTCTATCGCAGCATCGAGAGCGACGCCGCCGCGGCGCTGGCGCGCGTCAGCGCGTGATCCCGAAGTGCAAGCGCGTGATCGCTCAGTCGATCTTGATGCCCATCTGGGTGACGATCGGCTGCCAGCGGGTGAGCTCGCTCTCGACGAACTTCTTGTAGTCGGCTGGGCTTAGCAGCGGCTCAAGCTCGAACGTCCCGGATATCAGCAACTCCTGATACGATTTTTCTGCGCATAGCTTCAGATTGGCCGCGGATACGATGTTGACGACGTCGCGCGGCATCCCGCTCGGCGCGAACACGCCGATGAAATTCGGCGCAACGACGTCGGGAAAGCCCTGCTCAGGAGTGGTCGACAGTTCGGGAGCGGCGGCCAGCCGCTTGTGATGCGTCACGGCAATCACCCGCAATTTGCCAGCGCGGTGATGCTCCAGCACGATGTTGGTCATCGCGGGAACCAACGCTGGAATTTGCCCGGCGAGGAGATCGGTCAGGCCGGGACCGGCGCCGCGATAGGGCACGTGCGGCAGATCGGTGAGGCCGGCCCGGAGCTTGAACAGCTCTCCGGTCAGGTGGTTGAGCGAGCCGTGGCCCGCAGAACCGTAGGAAACCTTGCCCGGGTTCGCCTTCACATAGGCGATGAATTCCTTGAGGTCCTTGACCGGTACCGACGGGTGCACCGCGATCGCGAACGCGGTCACTGCGATCGGCGAGATCGGCTCGAGATCCTTGAGCGGATCGTAGGTCGGCTTGGTCTTGAGCAACGCCTCGGTGATGTGGGTGGTGGCGCCGCCGAGCAGCAGCGTGTAGCCGTCCGGGCGCGCGCGCGACGCCTGCGCAGCACCAACGCCGCCGCCGGCGCCGCCGATGTTCTCAACCACGACGGTGCCGAGCGTCGCCTTCATGCGGTCAGCCCACGGCCGGCCGATGGTGTCGTACGCCCCGCCGGGCGGAAACGGCACGATCAAGCGGACTGGCCGATCTGGATATTTGCTTTGTGCGAAGGCTGTTTGCGGCAGCAGCGTCGGTGCTGCCAGCGCGGCCAGACCGGATGCGAGCAGGTCACGTCGCCTCATCGGATTTCCCCCCAACCAATTGGCAACTCGGCTAGTGTCGCGGTTCGGAAGTTCGCCCGAGTTCTCAGCTTGCTCTGAAGCGAACTTCCGAACCAAAGCGACACTAGCAACTTTATGATTCTAGTGTCCCTTTGGACCCGAGAGTTGAAACCAATTGCGCGGGGCGATCAAGCGCCGCCTCGCCGCAGCGTGTAGCAGGGCATTGCGGCGCCCCGGCCGAGCCTTCAGGATGGCCGCCGTTTTTCCAGTTTCGGAGGATGGCGATGGCTGCGCAGAAAGTGGCGGTGGTGACGGGGGCCGGAACCGGTATCGGCAGGGCGGTGGCGCTGGCGCTCGCCAGTGACGGCTATGCCGTGGTGCTGGCCGGCCGGCGCGCCGACAAACTCGATGAGACCGCGAAAGAGGCCGGCAACGCCAAGACCTTGTCGGTGTCGACCGATGTCAGCGATCCGGAGTCGATCAAGGCACTGTTCGCGCGGGTGAAGAAGGAGTTCGGCCGCGTCGACATTCTGTTCAACAACGCCGGCATCGGCGCGCCCGCAGTGCCGATGGAAGAGCTGCCTCTGGAGACCTGGAAGAAGGTGGTCGACACCAATCTGACCGGGATGTTTGTCTGCACCCAGGAAGCCATCAAGATCATGAAGGCGCAGGAGCCCAAAGGCGGGCGCATCATCAATAATGGCTCGATCTCGGCGCACACGCCGCGGCCGCGCGCGGCCGCGTACACGGCAACCAAGCACGCCGTCACCGGCCTGACCAAGCAGACCGCGCTCGACTGCCGCAACGATAGCATTCTGTGCAGCCAGATCGACATCGGCAACGCGGCGACGCCGTTGACCGACCGCATGGTGCAGGGCCAGGGCGTGTTGCAGCCCGACGGCCGGATGGCGATCGAGGCGCGCATGGACGCCGACCATGTCGGCAAGGCGGTGGTCTATATCGCCAACCTGCCGCTCGACACCAACGTGCTGTTCCTCACCGTGATGGCGAATGGCATGCCATTCGTGGGGCGGGGCTAGCGCCACAAGATAGGCTAACCCTCCAGGGCAGCCAGCGCCACGTGGATTTGCGCCACCACCGCAGCGCCCTCACCGATTGCAGCGCCGACCCGCTTGGTCGAGCCGGCACGTACGTCGCCAATCGCAAACACGCCGGCCACGCTGGTTTCCAGCGGCAGCGGCGCCCGGCCGATCGGCTGGTCGGTCGGTGCGAAGCCGTCTCCGGTGATCACGAAACCCTTGCCGTCCACGGCCACCCGCCTGGCAAGCCAATCGCCGTTAGGCTCAGCGCCGATAAACAGGAACAGATGGCGCATCGGATAGGTCCAGAACTTGCCGGAATCGAGCCCGCGGAATGTCGTCTTGCATAGCGTGCCCGCCTGATCGCCCTCAAGCGCCACGACCTCGACGCCCGTGTAGACCGAAACGTTCGGCAGCGCCGCGATCCGGTCGATCAGATAGCGCGACATGGTCGCCTCGAGCGGCCGGCGCACACCCACGTGCAGATGCTTGACTTTGGGGGCGAGAAAAACCACCGCCTGCCCCGCCGAGTTGCCGCCGCCAACGAGCGCCACCTCCTCGCCCTCGCACAGCTTCGCCTCCACGGCCGAAGCCCAGTACGAGACGCCCGCGCCCTCGAAGGCGGTGACGTTGGGAATGTTCGGCTGCCGGTAGCGGGCGCCCGACGCCACGACGACGGTCCGGGCGTGCAGGCTCCTTCCGTCGGTCAATTCAAGGCGTAGCGGATCGCTCGGCCGGCGCGCCGTGCCGCCGCAGTCGAGGTGCGCCACTTGCAGCGGAATGGCGACCTCGGCGCCGAACTTCTGCGCCTGGCTGAACGCGCGGCCGGCCAGCGCCCCGCCTGAAATACCGGTCGGAAAGCCGAGATAGTTCTCGATGCGCGCTGACGCTCCGGCCTGGCCGCCGAACCAGCGCTGATCGAGCACCAGCACCGACAGGCCCTCCGAGGCCGCATAAACCGCGGCGGCCAGTCCCGCCGGACCTGCGCCCACCACGGCCACGTCGTACCGCTTGCTCAGATCAAGCTCGGGTGTGATACCCAGGCACATTCCGGCTTCGGCGTCCGAGGGCCGCTTGAGCACCGTGCCGCTGGGGCAGACCATCACGGGCAGTTCGTTGATCTGCACACCGGTGCGCTCCACCAGTTCGCGCGCCTCCCCGTCGGCTGCGACATCCAGCACGACGCACGGATAGCCGTTACGCGATAGGAAGTTTTGCAGCCGCGTCAGATCGGACGTACCTGGCTGTCCAATCAGCACCGAACCGGCGCCACCCTCTTGCAGCAGCGCGACACGGCGCAGGATGAATGCCCGCATCAGCAACTCACCAAGCTCGGCGGAGCCGATGATTAGTGCGCGGATTTGCTCGGCGGTGAACGGCAGCGCCGTACAGCCCTGCGGGCCGGCGCGGCCGGACGCCAACGTGCCACGACCGGACAATTGGCTCATCTCGCCGGTGAACTGGCCCGGTCCCATGCGCGTGATCAGCGCCTCGCGATTGATGCCGTCGCGGCGCTTGATGTCGATGTCGCCCTTGACGATGAACCACGCCGGCGCGTTGCGCTCGCCGACCTGGTAGATCGTTTCACCTGGACCGAACTCGCGCGGCGGGCGATCGGTGAAGCGTCGGGCGGTTTCCATTTGCGCCGCGTCGAGGACGGGAAAAATCTGTTCGCGGCGGCTGTCGACCAATGACATCGAATTCCCCGTTGCCTCGCGCGGGTTCAACCGGACGCAGGGCAGGCCATCCAGGCA
Source organism: uncultured Alphaproteobacteria bacterium (assembly GCA_963787955.1). Lineage (GTDB taxonomy): Bacteria > Pseudomonadota > Alphaproteobacteria > Rhizobiales > Xanthobacteraceae > Z2-YC6860. The sequence continues at coordinate 6,224 of CAWBFG010000037.1, forward strand.
CCTCGTTATATCGTCAACCTTTGGCTCGACGCCAAGGTGGCGAGCCTTGCGCTTGGATGGCCACTCGCGGCGCGGGACTGATGGCGGATCTTGCTATTTCCGCGGGCGATCGAGGACTTCGACAAGGTCGGCGTGGCACAAGCCCGATCGTGTTCAACGGCCGTCGTATGCATGGCTTCGTCTGGGTAGACCCGCACCACTGCAACGGCCGCGATCTGCGTACCTGGATCGCGCTGGCCGAAAGCTACATCGCAACACTGCCGGCCAAGCCCGTACGGAAAAGGTCCGCTCGCGCCAAGCATCCATAGCCGCCCAACGACAACGGGCCGCACTGTGTACAATTCGCCCCGGCGAATCAGGGGGCGGGCTCATGCAGGCACTGCAGTCGGCGTTGGGCGTCGCCGCTCTCATCGGCTTTACTTGGCTGATCAGCGAAAACCGCCGCGCGGTGTCGTGGCGGCGCGTTTTCATCGGCCTCGCGATCAGCAGCCTGCTGGCCGTCATCTTCCTGAAGCTGCCGCCGGTGCGTGCCGCGTTCGCCGCTGCGAACAGCGCAGTCGCGGCGATCGGCAACGCGAGCCGCGCCGGCACGTCGTTTGTGTTCGGCTATGTCGGTGGCGGCCCCCTGCCTTTCGAGCTGAAATCTCCCGGTGCTGAATTCGTGCTGGCGTTCCAGGCGCTGCCGATCGTGCTGGTGATGAGCGTCATCACCACGCTGTTGTTCTACTGGCGCATCCTGCCGCCGCTCGTGCGCGGCTTCTCATGGGCGCTGGAGCGCACCATGGGGGTGAGCGGCGCGGTCGGGCTTTCGACCGCTGCCAATATCTTTCTCGGCCACGTCGAGGCGCCGCTGTTCATTCGGCCCTACCTTGCGCAGCTCTCGCGCGGCGAATTGTTTGTGGTGATGACCGGCGGGATGGCCGGCATCGCCGGCACGGTGCTGGTGCTCTACACGCAGTTCCTGGCGCCGAGCATCCCTGATGCCGCAGGCCATTTCATTATCGCCTCAGTGCTCAGCGCACCGCTCGCTGTGCTGATCGGTCAGATCATGGTGCCGGACGAGCGCGGCCCGACGCCGGCGCAACTTGCCGATCCCGAACCGGTCGCGGCATCGAGCATGGACGCCATCGCCAAGGGAACCACCGCCGGGCTTTCGCTTCTGCTCAACATGATTGCCATGCTGATCGTGTTCATCGCACTGGTTCATCTGATCAACGCCATGCTTGGCACGCTGCCACAATTCGACGGCGCGCCCATCACGCTGCAGCGCGCGCTGGGGTGGATCATGGCGCCGGTCTGCTGGCTAATCGGCATTCCATGGGCGCAGGCGCAGACCGCGGGCTCGTTGATGGGCATCAAGACCGTGCTCAACGAGTTGATCGCCTATCTCGAAATGACAAAGCTGCCGGCCGACGCGCTCGATGCGCGCTCGCGGCTGATCATGCTCTACGCGATGTGCGGCTTCGCCAACTTCGGCAGCCTCGGCATCATGATCGGCGGGTTGAGCGTGATGGCGCCGGAGCGGCGCGACGATGTGATCGCGCTTGGCATGAAGTCGATCCTGTCCGGCACGCTGGCGACGCTGCTGATGGGCGCGATCGTGGGGCTGCTGCATTAGGCGACCTGCTGCTCTTGCGGGGCGCTTCACCCCCCTCGGACTTTTCGAGGCGGACGACGAGACCGGCGGCCGGGCGCCGCAAAGCAAGGTCGCGGAGCGACGAGGCGTGCCTGAAGCGGATCAGCTCAATGCAGCCTGAATTCCCCGTCGATCGCCCGGAGCTCAGCCGGCTTGATGAGCCGGGAGTGTGCCACCGTCACCGAATGCAAGATGCCCTCCAGCGACCGCTGCCAAAACCGGAGAAAACCCTGCAGCTCCGGGAAATTCGGGCAGAGGTCGTACTCCTGCCAGACATAGGTCTGCAGCAGCCACGGGTGGTCCGGACGCCGATACAGGATTTTGGCGGTGGTCAGCCCGTACCCATTCAACTGACGTCGAAAATCGGTCGAAGCCATGGGCGAATCTCCTTCAGCCAGCAAATAAGTCTCCCACCATTTTCGGGAAAGACAAGCTGCGAGGAGCAAAAACTGTTCCACATCAATAGCTTAGCAGCCAAAGGACAGGACTGCTGCCAGAACGGCAGGGCTACTAGCACTCCGCCACGATGAGTGCTAAAAAAATTTCATCGTCCTCTTGCAGGAGGACATGGCCCGCTTAAGTGGCGGTCTAAGGGCTCTGCGGGGGACAACTCGGGCGGCGCCCTTTTTCAAGATCACGCCGGTTCAAAACACACATTAAGGAGGATCCCATGAAGTTTCGTCCGCTTCACGACCGCGTCGTCGTCAAGCGCCTCACCGCCGAAGAGAAGTCCGCCGGTGGCATCATCATTCCGGACACCGCGCAGGAGAAGCCTTCGCAGGGCGAAATCATCGCGGTCGGCCCGGGCGGCCGCGATGAAGCAGGCAAGCTGATCCCGATCGACCTCAAGGTCGGCGACACCGTGCTGTTCGGCAAGTGGTCGGGCACCGAGGTCAAGATCGACGGCCAGGATCTCCTGATCATGAAGGAGTCCGACATCATGGGCGTGCTCGAGGGTACCGTGGCCAAGAAGAAGGCCGCCTAATCAGCAAATCGAATCCTCGCCCTGAACGGCCGCCGCGCGGCCGTCCCGAAGGACGACGATCAAGGATCAACGGAGTTAGGAACAATGGCTGCCAAGGAAGTGAAATTTGCAGTTGACGCGCGCGATCGCATGCTGCGCGGCGTCGACATCCTCAACAACGCGGTGAAAGTGACGCTCGGCCCCAAGGGCCGCAACGTCGTGCTCGACAAGTCGTTCGGCGCACCGCGCATCACCAAGGACGGCGTCACCGTCGCCAAGGAGATCGAGCTCGAGGACAAGTTCGAGAACATGGGCGCGCAGATGGTGCGTGAGGTCGCCTCGAAGGCGTCCGATGTGGCCGGCGACGGCACCACCACCGCCACCGTGCTCGCCGCCGCCATCGTCAAGGAAGGTTCGAAGGCGGTCGCCGCCGGCATGAACCCGATGGACCTCAAGCGCGGCATCGATCTCGCGGTCGAAGCCGTCGTCGAGGACCTCAGGAAGAACTCCAAGAAGGTCACATCGAACGACGAGATCGCTCAGGTTGGCACCATTTCGGCCAACGGTGACGCCGAGATCGGCCGCTTTCTCGCCGACGCCATGAAGCGAGTCGGCAACGAGGGCGTCATTACCGTCGAAGAGGCGAAGTCGCTCGAAACCGAGCTGGAAGTGGTCGAAGGCATGCAGTTCGACCGCGGTTACATCTCGCCGTACTTCATCACCAACGCCGACAAGATGCGCGTTGAGATGGAAGATCCCTACATCCTGATCTACGAGAAGAAGCTCTCGGGTCTGCAGGAGCTGCTGCCGCTGCTCGAAGCCGTGGTGCAGACCGGCAAGCCGCTGCTGATCGTGGCGGAAGAGGTCGAGGGTGAGGCGCTGGCCACGCTCGTCGTCAACAAGCTGCGCGGCGGCCTCAAGGTCGCGGCGGTCAAGGCGCCGGGCTTCGGCGATCGCCGCAAGGCCATGCTGCAGGACATCGCGATCCTGACCGGCGGCCAGGCGATCTCTGAGGATCTCGGCATCAAGCTTGAGAACGTCACAATCAACATGCTTGGCCGCGCCAAGAAGGTGATGATCGACAAGGAAAACACCACGATCGTCAACGGCGCGGGCAAGAAGAAGGACATCGAGGACCGCATTGCGCAGATCAAGGCGCAGATCGAGGAGACCACCTCGGACTACGACAAGGAGAAGCTGCAGGAACGTCTCGCCAAGCTGGCGGGCGGTGTTGCGGTGATCCGCGTCGGCGGTGCCACCGAGGTCGAGGTCAAGGAGCGCAAGGATCGCGTTGATGATGCGATGCATGCGACTCGCGCTGCGGTCGAGGAAGGCGTCCTGCCGGGCGGCGGCGTCGCGCTGCTGCGCGCCAGCGAGGTGCTCAAGAAGATCCGCGCCGGCAACGACGACCAGAAGACCGGCATCGAGATCGTGCGGAAGGCGCTTTCTTCACCCGCGCGCCAGATCGCGATCAACGCCGGCGAGGATGGCTCGGTCATTGTCGGCAAGATCCTCGAGAAGGATCAGTACGGCTTCGGCTTCGACGCTCAGTCTGGCGAGTACGGCAACCTGGTAAGCAAGGGCATCATCGACCCGACCAAGGTCGTGCGCACCGCGATCCAGAACGCCGCGTCCGTGGCGGGCCTGCTCATCACCACCGAGGCGATGGTTGCCGAAGTGCCGAAGAAGAACCAGCCTGCGGCGCCGGCGATGCCGGGCGGCGGCATGGACTTCTAAGGTCCAGCCAATGCGAGGAATGCGAAGGCCCGGGGAAACCCGGGCCTTTCGTTTGGGGAAAGCGCACCGTGCGCCAAAAATGATAACGACCACGAATGAGAAGGCGCGCGTTCATCCGGCGTCGCCTTAACGTCTCCGTGGCCGTCTTGGCGAAGGCACCTTACTATTACGCGGTCCCATCGCCACTTGAGTAGTTCTAATCCAGTGCAGTGACAGCCCTATGACAGCCAAAACCGACGGCATTTATCTTGGCATCGGCGGCTGGACGTTCGAGCCGTGGCGCGGAACGTTCTATCCGAAGGGCCTGCCGCACGCCAAGGAACTGGCCTACGCCAGCGAACGACTGACGTCGATCGAGATCAACGGCACGTTCTACCGCACGCAATCGCCGCAGACCTATCGGAAGTGGGCGGCGGAGGTGCCCGACGGCTTCGTGTTTTCAGTGAAGGGTTCGCGCTTTGTCACCAACCGGAGCGTGCTGAAGGACGCAGGCGATTCCATCAAGCGGTTTCTGGAGTCGGGCGTCACCGAGCTCGGCAGCAAGCTCGGGCCACTGCTCTGGCAATTCGCGCCATTCAAGAAATTCGACGAAGCCGACTTCGGCGGTTTCCTGGAATTGTTGCCCGAAAAATTCGACGGCCATCGTATCAGGCATGTCGTCGAAGTTCGCCACGACAGCTTCCTCACGCCGCAATTCATCGCCCTGCTGCGCAAGTTTTCCATGCCGGTGGTCTTCACCGACCATATGGAATATCCGTCGATTTCCGATGTGACTGGAGATTTTATCTACGCGCGCCTGCAACAGGGCAAGGACACGGTGCCGACCGCCTATTCACCGAAAGAGATCAACGCCTGGGCCGGCCGCCTGACCGAGTGGGCGAAGGGCGGCGAGCCCAACGATCTCAATCGCGTGGCGCCGGCTGCGAAAGGAAAAGGCAAACCGCGCGACGTGTTTGCTTACGTCATCCATGAGGGCAAGGTGCGTGCCCCTGCGGCTGCGATGGCGCTGATCGAACGCGTGAAGGGTGGGGCATGATCCGGAAACGTGGAAACCGGTTTTCCGAACAGATCGTGCTCAAAACGAAAAGGGCGCTGCCGGAGCTTTTCACCATCGGCTACGAGAAAGCCAAGCCTGATGCGGTGCTCGCCGAGCTTAAGCGTGCCAAGGTCAAGCTCCTGATCGACACGCGAGCGGTCGCGGCCTCGCGCCGGCCGGGGTTCTCGAAGCGGCAGCTTGCCGCGGCGCTCGACGAACAGGGCATCGCCTATCTCCACCTGCAAAAGCTCGGCACGCCGGCGGAGGGGCGCGAAGCTGCTCGATCGGGCGACCTCAAGACGCTGTGGCGCATCTACGCCAAGCTCCTCAAAACCGAAGGTGCCAAGACTGAGATGGAGGAGCTGGTGGCGCTGGTCGAAGACGGCAAGCGGATGTGTTTGCTCTGCTACGAGCGCGACGTCGATCACTGCCACCGCAGCAAGATTGCCGAGATCGTCAAGGAGCGTACGGGCGCGAAGGTCACCGACCTGGTCCCGCCGCTGTTCGAATAATTCAGCGGCGAAGCTCCGGCGGCGGGCTACGGTCGAGCAATTCCCCGTTGAGGCCGTCGAGCATCCACACAGAATATTTCTCGATCACGACGCCGCGTCGTATCCTTGGCAAGGTCACCGGCTCGCCAATGCGCTGGAATTTCGATAGGACGCGCTCCGGCTCGGGGCACGGCGATTTGCAGACGTAAAGCAGCGGTCTGTCAAACAGCACGGGATCGGGAGCCGGCGCATCGATCCAACGGATCCGCTCGTTGACCTGCACCACCGGTGGCCGCGACGGCAGATAGAACGCAAGCCAGCCCACGGTGCCGTAGTTGGTGCCGAGCACCGCGCGGGCGCCCGTTTCCTGACGCAGCGCATCGATCCGCGCGCCGAGCCCCTGCCAGCCAGCGCCGATCTGCCGCGCGGTCGGATCGATCGCGTCCGCCGCAATGACCCCGAACACTCCCTGCAGATAGACGAAAGCGGTGAGGCCGAGGCCGACCGGCGTGGCCAGCCGGCGCGACCATTCGGCAACCCGGGCGAACAGGCCGCGCCATTCGACCTTATCCCCGGCCGCCGCCGCCGCGATAACAAAGGCCGGGATGAGCGGAGCGGTCCAATTGCCTTCGACCCGGGAGTGCAGCGAATGCCAGATGAAGTAGAGCGCCAGCGGCCAGATCAATGCGCCGAGCAACACCCGCGCCGGCTGCGGGCCACCCTGCCCCCGCACCAGCGCCAACATGCCCATCGCACCGAGCACGAACACCCCCGGCGTGGCGAGCCCGAACTGCGCCGCGAGATGCTCGCCGAGATAGCGCAGCGTGAAGTCGCGCACCCCAACCCGGTTGCCCTGCTTGAGAAACGACACCCATTCGTGCTCGGCGTTCCAGATCGGCACCGGGGCAAAGAGCGCGAACGCGATGAGCCCGCCGAGCCAGGGCCACGGTGTGAACCACCAGCGCCGCATTGGCGGCGACAAGACGAGCCAGAGCGCGATGCTGAGGCCGAAGAACAGCGCGGTGTATTTGGAGAGAAGCGCGAGCCCAATCGCAGCGCCGACTGCCAGCCACCAAGCGCCTTGTCTGGTTTCATAAACCTTGGCGAGGAAATAGAGCACGAACGCCGAAGCGGCGAGCAGTGGCGCGTCCGGGGTCGCCAGCACGGTGCCGACGGCAACGAACATGGTGAGGTTGAAATAGAGCGCCGCCGTCACCGCAAGTCGGTCGTCACGTAGCAGGATCGCGCACGCACGCCAGACCGCCCAAGTGGCAGGCAGGCCGAGCAGCACGCAGACGAAACGCACGCCGAATTCGTTGTCGCCGGCGATCAGCGTGCCGAGCCGGATCAGTACCGCGATCATCGGCGGATGGTCGTAGTAGCCGCCGGCCAGATTTTTGGACCAGAGCCAGTAGTAGGCTTCGTCGATTGCCAGCGGCGTGAAGCCGGCGGCGATCAGCCGCACCAGAACCAGCGCAGCGATTCCGCATCCGATCAGAGTTTCGGCGCGATACGTCGCAGGAACAGTGGCGGTAATTGTCATCCGGATCGGGCTCAATGTTGCGAGCGACTCACACGACGCCAAACGCAACTCAAACCAACGATCGGATCACTCAGCGGGCTGGGCAATTCTGCTGTCGCGCTCGACGCCATTGACCAGCAGCGCAACCATGGCAGTGCCTATCACGAACCCGAGAGCGACGACGGCAATCGCGCCGAGAACCAGGTCGAAGCCGCCGCGGGCATGCAGGAACGCGATCATCGACGCGGCAGCGCCGGAGATCAGGTAAGTGATAAAGTAGCGCACCGCATAGATTCGGGCGCGCCAAGCATCCGCCGTATACCGGGCGATGACGAAATCATTCACGGTCACCTGGGCATAGACGAACGCCATCGCAAAGGCGAGCGCAAGCAGCAGCATGTATCCGGTCGCGTAGACCACCCAGACCACCCCGACAAACTGCAGAAAGCCAACGACTGCAAAGATAAGATGCGGCGGGTATTTCTCGAGGACACGTCCGACGGTGAACTGGGCAACGGCGCCGCTGAGAAACACCACGGTCGCCATGCCGCCAACCGCAACCAGCGAGACGCCGCCGATACGTTCGTCGATCACCTTCGGCAGCGCAATCGTGACCGTGTTGAAGACCAGACCAGCGGTGATGCCGATCAGGACGAACAGGGCGAACACGGAAACCATCAGCCACATGGCAAGCCGCACCTCGGGCAAGGAACTGCGGCCGGCGGCCTCGTGGCTGTCATCGGGCACCAACTTAAGGTAGGCGATGCCGGTCACGATGCAGATCGCCGCAGGGATGAGAAATGCGCCGCGCCAGCCAAGCCATGCGGTCAGCATCGCTGTGATGCCAGCCGCGAATGCAACGCCGAGATTGCCGCACACGCCGTTGAACGCCAGCGTGCGGCCGCGATTGACCGCTTCAGCGACCACGATCGCAGTGCCGACCGGATGATAGATCGCAGCAAACACGCCGAGCGCAAACAGCGCGACCGCAAGCACGATCAGGTTCGGCGCCAGTGCCGCGCCAATCAGGCTCACGCCGCAGCCGATGTAGAACACCACCATCATGTTGCGGCGGCTCCAGCGGTCGGCGAGCCATCCAGCCGGCAGCGAAAACAATCCGAAGGCAAAAAACGATGCGGTGCCGAGCGCGATCAGCTCGGCATAGGTCCGCCCGTAAACCGCCATCAGCCCGATCACCACGGTCGGAAAGATCAGCATCACGTAGTGATCGACCGCGTGCGCAAAATTGTTGAAGCCAATGGAAAGTCGGCGGCGGCTCTCCTCGTCGGCGGTCAGCGCGGTCAGGTACGACATGAAAGTCCTTGGAATCGCGCCAATGCGGCGGCTCGCCGCCTTCATATACGCCATTGTTGCTCATGCACCTATTCCGTTTCCGATGGGCTGTTAGCCAGTCCGGGTCGCACCTTCCAAACCCATGCTGGATGTAAGCTTTCAGGTGCGTCACTGGACATTACAACCTGTACGGGATTAGCTTTCCAGTGAGTGGCGCCATCACGGTGCCAGCCAGCGAGGCCGGGGGCCTCGATGTTTCCAGTTGGGGGCGTCGCCGCGGCGGCCGCCGTGGTGCTCACCGTTACAGTCGCGTCAGCGTGGGCCGGGGACCAGCCACTCCGCCACGACGAACCTCGCTTTCTGCTTTTCTCCACCGCGGATCTCTGGCGCCACGGCGGGTTTGTGCACGGCGGGCTGGTGTGGTCGCCGGGCGGCATTGACCATGACGGCTTCACGCTGAAGCTCATGCTCGGCGGCGGCAACTATCGCTACATCTCCGGCGCTCTCGGCGATGCTGAGGTGAACGGGCGCCTGCTCGGCGCCAACATCCTCCCCGGCTGGCGCTTTGTGCGCGGTAAGTTCTTCGCAACGATCTATGCGGGGCTCGATCTGCAGAATCACAAGCTGACGCCGGACGATCTGTCGGCCGGACTGCGCGGCAGCTATGTGGGTCTGCGCGCCAACGTAGAACTCTGGTACGAGCCGACCTCGTCGACGATGATCGCTGCGGACGGCTCCGTCTCCAGCATCGGTGCGAGCTACAACGCCCGCTTGGCGTTCGGCTGGCGGGTGTTCGACCGCTACTATCTTGGCCCGGAGGTGCAAGGCTTCTCGGCCGGCGACAACTATCGTCAGTTCCGCGCCGGCCTGCACGTGACCGGCTTGCGGACGGCATGGTTCGAATGGTCAGGCGGCCTCGGTTGGGCAACCGACAGCGACGACCGCGACGGCCTCTACGGTAGGCTCGGCGTGCTGGTGCGGCGCTGACACGCCTAGTCCAGCGTTCTGCGGAAGCGCGTCACCGCAATCACCATGGCGATCACCATCAGCCCGGCGAGTGCCAGCGTGTCGTAGTGCAGGTCCGCCAAGGTCGAGCCCTTAAGCATGATCGCGCGCACGATGCGGATGAAATGCGTCAGCGGCAGCCACTCGCTGAACCACTGCGCCCAGGTGGGCATGCCGAGGAACGGAAACGCGAAGCCCGACAGCAGCAAGTTGGGCAGGAAGAACATCATCGCCATCTGGATGGCCTGAAGCTGATTCTGCGCCAACGTGGAGAACGTGTAGCCGATTGCGAGATTGGTCGCGATGAACAGCGTGGAAAGCAGCGCCAACAGCATCAGATCGCCAAGTATCGGCACATCGAACAGCAGGACACCGGCACCAACAATCAATGCCGCCTGCAGAAAGCCGATCAGTACATAGGGCGCGATCTTGCCGAGCATGATCTCGAACGGCGTGATCGGCATCGAAAGCAGGCTTTCCATGGTGCCGCGCTCGACTTCACGGGTCACCGACAGCGCAGTGAAAATCAGCATCGTCAGCGTTAGTATTGTACCCATTAGCCCGGGCACTATGTTGAGCTGGCTCGACGCGGCCGGATTGTAGCGGGCGTGCTGGCGGATTTCGAACGGCAGTGAACCGCTGGCCGGGATGGCGCGGTCGTTCCGCAGCGCGGTCTGCACCAGATTGCTCAGCGCGCCGAGCGCCGACGTCGTCGCGACCGGGTCGGTGGCGTCGGCGGCGATCAGCACGCAGGCCGATCGCCGCGCCGCAAGGCGCGCTCGAAGCCGCGCGGGATCTCGACTGCGAACAGCACCTCGCCGGATGCCAGCAGCCGGTCGAACTCCGCTTCATCGCGGGCCTGGTGGGTGACCTTGAAGTACTTGGTGTTTTCCAGCGCCTTCAGGATGGAGCGGCCGACGTCGCTCGATTCCTGCAGCAGCACGGCCGTTGGCAGTCCGCGTGGCTGGGTGTTGATCGCATAGCCGAACAGCACGAGCTGCATCAGCGGAAGCGTCACAATGGTGGCGAACGTGATGCGGTCACGGCGAAGCTGCACGAACTCCTTCAGGATCATCGCGCCGACCCGCCGCCAGAAGCCACTGCCAAGTATGCTCATTGGATGTTGTCCTTGGCGCGGTTCATTAAACCGATGAAAACATCCTCGAGCGAGGCATCGATGATGGTCCAGGTGAGCTTCGAATCGTTGCGATGCGGGGCGATCGCAGCCTCGAGCGCGTCGCGATCGCCCCCTGAAACGTGGAGGCTGGTGCCGAACGGCGCCACCGTGTCCACGCCGGACCGCTTTTCCAGTTCGGTCGCGAGCGCCGCCAGTGCTTCGCCGCTAACGGTAAAGGTCGTGAGGTGCGCATCGCGGATCACCCATCGACGGTGCCATGGGCCAGCAGCTCCCCGTAGGCGATATAAGCGATTTCGTGGCAACGCTCGGCTTCGTCCATGTAGTGGGTCGAGACGAGCGCGGTGAGGCCTTGCGCGGCAAGCGCATGGATCTCGTTCCAAAACTCGCGTCGGGCCTTCGGATCGACGCCCGCGGTCGGCTCGTCGAGCAGCAAGAGCTGCGGGCCAGGCAATGTGCATGCGCCAAGCGCCAGGCGCTGCTTCCAGCCGCCAGACAGTGAGCCTGCGATCTGGTTCTGCCGGCCCTCCAGCCCGAGCCGTGCAATCATGTCGCTAGCCGCCTGGGCCGGCTTTGCCAAACCGTAGATGCGCGCGACGAACTCGAGGTTCTCGCGCACCGATAGGTCCTGGTAGAGGCTGAAGCGCTGCGTCATGTAGCCGATCTGACGCTTGATCTTGTCGGTTTCGGTGCGGATGTCGTAGCCGAGGCACGTGCCAGTGCCGGCGTCCGGCGTAAGCAAGCCGCACAACATGCGGATCGTCGTCGTCTTGCCGGAGCCGTTGGGACCAAGGAAGCCGTAGATCGTGCCGCGTTTGACCTGCATCGACAGGTCACGAACCACCACGCGGCCGTTGAAGCTCTTGGTCAGGCCGTGGACATCGATCACGATGTCAGGGGCCGTGCTCACCGCTTGGGCTCCGGCTGCAATGCGCCCAGCACGACCGTGACGGGCTGGCCGACGCGAAGCGTCTCCGGCGTATCGGTACGCGCCTCGATCATGAACACCAGCTTGGCGCGCTCCTCCTGGCTGTAGATCACCGGTGGTGTGAATTCCGAGCTTCGGGAAATGAAGGTGACTCGCGCGGCGATGTCGTTGCGGCAGCCGTCACACTTGATGGTGACAGGCTCGCCGAGCGAAATCTTCGGCAGTTCCGGCTCCGGCACGAAGAAACGGACCTTGATGTTGCCGGGGGGCAGCAGCGCCACCACCGGCCGGCCGGCCGGCACCAGCTCGCCGGGCCGATAGTAAATCTGCTGCACTGTACCGGTCACCGGGCTCGAAGCCTTGCGGCGCGCCAGCCGTGTCTGTGCCGAATTGAGCCGAGCCTCGGCGGTGCGCAGCGCCGCCTCCGCCTCATCGAGCGCACGCTGTGTGCCCGCCGCTGTTTTCAGGAGCGCCTGCGCCCGATCGAACGCGTGACGCGCATTGGTGACGGAGGCCTGCGCCATCGCCACGTCGGCCTGTTGCAGGTCGGGATCGACAGTGAACAGCGGCGCGCCCTGCGCCACTGCATCCCCTTCCCGCGCCGACAGTGTTTCGACGCGGCCGCTTTCGTCCGGACTGACAAAGATCAGGTCGGCTTCGACCCAGCCCTGAAAGCTGTTGTCGGTCGAATTGGAGCAGGCCGCGAGCAGCGCAGCCAGAGCAGTCGCAATGAATATGCGGCGCGTCGTCATGCCGCTCCCCAATCGTTAAGAATGATGTCGAAATGCGCCTGCATCAGCTCGCGCGGGTCGAGTGGCTCGAACCGATCGAACAGCCCGTTCCAAAGGATCGCGACAAGGCCGGGCGAAACCAGAAGCTGCGGAAATTTGACGAAGGCCTCGCTCTTGAGTTCGCCGCGGTCGACCGCGCGACGCAGGACGGCGCGGAAGGCCTGGATGATGCGCGAGAGCACTTCGCGGTAGTAGAACTCGGCGAGCTTGGGGAAGCGCGGCCCCTCGCTGATGATCAGACGGATCACGTCCTTGCGGCGCGTGCCGTAGATTTCACGAACGAACATCTCGATCATCTGTCCGGCGATGACGCGCATCGGAATGTCGGCCTGCGCGACATGCTCGAACGCGCCAACCACCGGCGTGAGCTGCCAGCGGATCAGCTCCTGAAACAGTGCCTCCTTGTCAGCGAAGTAGAGATAGATCGTGCCCTTGGCGACACCCGCGCGGCGCGCCACGTCCTCAAGCCGCGCGGCTTCGAAACCGTGACCGGAAAACTCTTCGAGGGCTGCGGCAAGGATCGCTTGGCGCCGCGCCGCGGTGCGCTTTGCCCGCGCGCTGTCGCCGCTCGCCGCCGGTGCGACCGACCGCGTGGCGCGCCTGGGTGCAGCCCTTCTCCGGGTGATGGTTGCGGTCTTGGCCATGACAAATAATGACTGACTGGTCAGTCATTATTTAGTCGAAGCAGGCTTTGGTCGCAAGGCCGCGCGCCAGAGCAGCCGGGACGACGCGAATCAGGTCGAAATAATGTTGTTATTACAGATGGTTAGGGCCGAAGCATCTCAGCCCTTGGCGTCACAGATCCAGGCGCGGATCACGCAGTCCTTGCCGCCGTGCTTGTAGCAGACCTTGAGAGCGGTGTTCTGCGCCTCGCCGAGCCGCGGCGCGTTGGCGAACCCGTGCGGGCCGCATGGCTTGCGGCCGTCGATCGCGAAGGCCACGCAGCCCTTCTTGGTGGTGACCACCTGCTTGCACTCACCGGTGCACTTCTCGATGGCTGCCGCTTGAGCCGACTCCGTTGTCGGATGATCGTAGGCATAGCCGTAGGCCGCGCAGGCACCGATCGCCAACGCACCGGCCGCCTGCATCGGCGCGGCGCTTGCGAGCAGCAATGCCGCCGCCGCGATCCCGCGAAGGCAGGTGCGACTAAATCCACGCATGGCAATCCCCCCGAAAAGCCAGCATCTAAGCGAGAAGTCGTTAAATGGGAGTAACAGGGTTGCGCGCGTTTTGACGGCAATCCGTCATTAACCACGTTCGATCTCGGCCCTCACCCGGCTCAACGCCTCCGGCGTGTCGACATCGACAAGCGCAGCCTGATCGGTGACCGGCACTTCGACGACAGCTTCCGGATAGCGCGCGATCAGATGGCGCGCGCCGACATCGCCCTCGAGGGTCGCGAGCTCGTGGAAGAAGCGCCGCGACCACACCACCGGATTGCCGCGCTTGCCGTCGATCGATGGCACCACGACCAGCGCGCCGCGCTCCGGGTCGAACGCCGCGACCAGACGATCGATCAGCGGCGCGCGCACCTGCGGCATGTCGCCGAGGCAGACGATCGCACCGTCGATATCGGACGGCACAGCGCCGAGCCCCGCCTTGAGCGAGGTCGAGAGCCCTTCGGCGAAATCGGGATTGTGCACGCGTTCCGCCTTGAGGCCTTGAAGCGCCGCCTCGACCTTCTCGCGCTGATGCCCGGTCACGACGATCACGGGCGACGCGCGCGACGCCAGCGCCTCCTCGGCCGCGATGCGAACCAGCGGTCGCCCGCCGATCTCGGCCAGCAACTTGTTTGGGCCGCCCATGCGCGTCGACCGGCCTGCCGCCAGGATGATCGCCGCGACACGCCGGCCGTCGGCCTTGACCGCCTCCTCGCGCGGCTGCGGCCGCGTCACGATCTCCATCAGCAAACCGCCGACACCCATGCCGGTGATGTCGGCGCGGGATACCACAAGACCGGCGAGCAGCCGCATCAAGATCCAGTCAAAGCCGTTTTCCTTTGGCGAGCGCGCGCACCCCGGGGCACCAATCACCGGCTGGCCACGCGCCGTGCCGATCAGCATCAGGTTGCCCGGATCGACCGGCATGCCGAAATGCTCGATGCGGCCGCCAACCGCTTCGACTGCGGCCGGAATGACATCGCGGCGATCGGCGATCGCGGAGGCGCCGAACACCACCACCAGCTCGGCGCCGTCGTTGAGTACCTCGTCAATCGCCTTGGCGAGCGCAGCCTGCTCGTGCGGCACGCGCCGCTCCGCAACGATGCGCGCCCCGGCGGGTGCGAGACGCTCCTGCGTGATCTTCAAGGTCTTGTCGACCACCTTGCCGGCAAGCCCGGGCAGCAAAGTCGAGATGACGCCGACCTTCTTGATCTTGTACGGCGCAACATTCAGGAACGACGGCTCCGCAATGGCGAGCGCCGCGTTGCGCGCCGCGTCACTAACTGCAAACGGGATAATCTTTACGGTCGCGATCATTTCGCCCGGCACTACCGGCTTGAACGCGGGCAATGTTGCAAAGGTAATCGCTTCGTCAACACGGTTGAGCCGGTCGATGCCTTCACGATCGACCACCAGCACACCGCCATCTTCCGCAAACAGATTGGCGCGGCCGGTAAAGGCGCGATCGACCCGTACTCCCTGCCCCGCCACCGCGGCGGCGATCGAAGCGGCCGCTTCGTCCTCGGATACGTCGCCCGGCTCCAGCCGTGCCACGACGATCTGCGGAATGCCGGCCTGTTCCAGCGCCTGAACCTCAGCGGGGCCGATCAGCGTACCTTTCTTGAGCACCAGCGCACCCTGACGGATGGTGTGCACGGCGGTGGCGCCTGCAGCCTCTCGCGGCGAGACTGGACCGAATTTCATGCCGCTTCCGTTTGGCGCAGCCGGGCCGTGATCTCGGCCATGATCGCGACCGCGATCTCGGCCGGCGATACTGCAGCAATATCGAGCCCGATCGGCGAATGGATGCGGCCGATCTCGTTGTCGGAGAAGCCCTGCTCTTCCTTCAGGCGCGCGACGCGCCGCGCGTGCGTCTTCCGCGAGCCAAGTGCGCCGATGTAGAAGCAGTCGCTCTTGAGCGCGAGCGTGAGTCCCGGGTCGTCGATCTTGGGATCATGCGTCAGCGCAACAAACGCGGTGTAGCGATCGATGCCGATCGGCGGCAGCGCCACATCGGGCCATTCGGCGATCACCTTCACGTCGGGAAACCGCTCGACGCTGGCGAAAGCAGTGCGTGGATCGACGATCGTCACATCGTAACCGAGAAGCTGGCCGATCGGCGCCAAGGTCTGGCTGATATGCACCGCACCGGTGATGACAAGCTTCGGCGATGGCACATGAACGGTGAGAAACACCTTGCCTTCTGGAGCGTCTTCGAGGCCGCTCTTGCCAGTTCTCAGATGCTTCTCGAGCGGGGCCTTGAGCGGATCAGCGGCGACGTCTTTGGCGGTCACCAGACGCTGCGCGCCGCTATCCTGGTTGGTGACGACGATTGCGGCGCGCCGCGCGGCGCGCTCCTCATTCAACGCCTTGAGAATATCGAGACGCATTACTCGACCTTTTCCACGAACACCCGGATGGTCCCGCCGCAGGACAATCCGACTTTCCAGGCGGTTTCGTCAGCCACGCCGAACTCCAGTGTCTTAGGTTTGCCGCTGTCGATCACATCCATCGCCTCCGTCACCACGGCGCCCTCGACGCAACCACCCGACACCGAGCCCAGAAAGTTGCCCTGGTCGTCGATCACCAGATTGGAGCCGATCGGCCGCGGCGCCGAGCCCCAGGTCTCCACCACCGTCGCCAGTGCCACGCCCCTGCCTGCCTTCTTCCAATCCTCGGCGGCTTTGAGGATGTCTTCGTCGCGTGCCAGCATTTCAAGCCCTCCTCGGCATTCGGCCGGACCAACCGGCAGCGGCTGCTCCGTTATGTACGAACGGATATTACGCCACTCTAGCCAGCCATGTCTTCGGGTCCACATGCCTACCATGCTCCGACAAGGCACGGCACAGTTCGCCCATCGACTCCAAATTGTGGATCGGCCGCAGTTCGTCAACATGCGGCAGCATGACCTTGATGCCGCGCGCTCTGGCCTCGAAGCCCTCGAACCGCAGCAGCGGGTTGAGCCAGATCAACCGCCGGCAGGAGCGGTGCAGCCGGTCGATCTCGAAACCGAGTCGCTCGTCGGGGTCGCGCTCGAGCCCGTCGGTGAACATCAGCACTACCGCGCCCTGGGTGAGCACGCGGCGCGCCCACAGCTTGTTGAAGGCGGCGAGCGACGTTGCGATCCGCGTGCCGCCCGACCAGTCGAGCACCGAGGCCGAGCAGGCCGCCAGCGCCTCGTCGGGATCCTTCTCCTTCAGCGCGCGGCTGACGTTGGTGAGCCGCGTGCCGAACAGGAAGGTCGAGACGCGCTTTCGCTCGTCAGTGATGGCATGCAGGAAATGCAGGAATAGCCGCGTGTACTGGCTCATCGAGCCGGAAATATCGAGCAGCGCCACAATCGGCGGCACCCTGGTCTTGCGGCCGCGGTACTTGAGGTCGATCACCGCGCCGCCGGCCTTGAGGCTGGCCCGCAATGTGCGGCGCAGATCGATGCGGTGACCGTGCGGATCGGGAGCGAGCCGGCGGGTCTTCACCTCGTCGAAGCCCAGCACCAATTGTTTGATCGCGTCCTTGGCTGCGGCGACCTCGGCCGCGGTCATCTGCGCGAAGTCGCGTTTCTCCAGAACCTCTCGGTCCGACACGGTGAAGCGGGCATCAACTTCGACCTGGTCCTTTTCCCGCTCCTCCCGCTCGGCCCCCTGGAACAGCGCATCGAGCACGCGCTGCGAGGCCGCCGGCGGCTCCGTGACGGGTGTGCCGGACATTTCCGGCGACATCATCGCGATCAGCTGTTCGAGGTAGCCGCGCTTGCGGAAGAAGATCTTGAACGCCTGGTCGAACAGGACGGAATGATCGTGCCGCTTCACGAACACCGCATGGAGCGTCCAGTAGAAGTCGTCGCGGGTGCCGACGCCCGCCGCGCGCACCGCGGCGAGCGCGTCGAGCACCGAACCGGGCCCGACCGGAATTCCGGCGGCGCGCAACGCGCGTGCGAAGTAGACGATATTCTCGGCGAGCTTGCCGGCTTGTTCTGTCATTGCAACTGCCCAAAAGCGCGCTCGATAACCTTGCAGACAGGATGAGTTTGTTCGATCCAGTTCCTAGCGACGTGATTCACGAACAACTCCGCCACGGTCGGCCACGCATTGTCTTCAAGAACATCGGAGGCTACATCCAGGACATTCTGCAACGCGGACGGATCGTAAACGTGCAAGGCGCCGCTTTTGATGCAGCATTCATCGGCCTGCAAGATTTTGGTCTTGAGGCTTCTCTTTTCCAGAGAGGCAGCGATCCCTCCAACTTCCATTTCCAAGTGCTGATCCAACGTTGCAAGCGGCAAATACCCGAGCGGCTTGGCTTTGCCGACTGCGGAAAGACTCCCAAAAATGCGTTGCCGTTCTTGTTCGCTCCCAATGCCCACGGCACCTCATCCAATCGACCGAACTACTCCGCAGCCCTTAGCTCCGCCTGCACCTGGTCGAGTAGCTCCTTGACCTTGCCGCCTTCGAGACGTGCAATGTCGTCCTGATACTTCAGCAGCACACCGAGCGTGTCGGACACCGTGGCCGGATCGAGCGCCACCGCATCGAGTTCGGACAGCGCCGTCGCCCAGTCGAGCGTCTCGGCAACGCCGGGCGCCTTGAACAAATCCAGCTTGCGCAAGGTCTGCACGAAGCCGACCACCTGCTCCGAGAGCTTCTTGCCGATGCCCGGCACCTTGGCGCGTACGATCTCCAATTCGCGCGCCGCGCTCGGGTAGCCGACCCAGTGGTAGAGGCAGCGGCGCTTCAACGCGTCATGAATTTCGCGGGTGCGGTTCGAGGTGATGATTACGATCGGCGGATGCTCGGCCTTGACGGTGCCAAGCTCCGGGATAGTGACCTGGAAGTCCGCCAGCACCTCCAGCAGAAACGCCTCGAATGCCTCATCGCTGCGGTCGAGTTCGTCGATCAGCAGCACCGGAGCGCCGGCGGGGTCGGGCTCCAGCGCCTGCAGCAGCGGTCGCTTGATCAGGAACCGCTCGGAGAACACGTCGTGCTCGATCCGCGCGCGGTCGCGCTCGCCCTGCGCCTCCGCGGCACGAATCGCGATCATCTGCGCGGCGTAGTTCCATTCGTAAACCGCCGAGGCGACGTCGAGGCCCTCGTAGCATTGCAAGCGGATCAGGCGGCGGCCGAGCGTTGTCGCTAGCACCTTGCTGATCTCGGTCTTGCCGACCCCGGCCTCACCTTCGAGGAACAGCGGTCGGCCCATCTTGAGGGCCAGGAACAGCACCGTCGCCAGTGACCGGTCGGCAAGATAGTCGGCCCCAGAGAGGAGGTCGAGGGTGGCGTCGATCGAGGCGGGGATAGAGCGATTATTCTCTTTCATCGTGAGCCACATATAGCGGCCATTGCGCGGCTTGTCGCGGCCTGTCCGGCCGCCAGGTACGCATGGCTCCTGCCAGTATTTCGAGCGATTTCCCGCGCCGCGGTCGCGCGGTTATTTCAGCCGGAACGCATCGCGCACCAACGTGCGAATATCCTGCAGCGTTTCGGTGTGGGCTTGGCGGTTGTCTCCCCCTGAGATGCCGAGGGTCATGCAGCGCGCCAAAGCCTTGGGCCGGTTGCCGGTTGGCTTGTTATTCTCGACGACCTTGATCTGGCTGGCGCGCTCGACCCAGGTGTTTCTTTCGATTTCGTCATAGATGCACTTGCTGTGATTTTGGCCCTTCCGATCCGACCATGCCGCGAGTCCTGGCACGTCCCAGCCATGCTTGGCGGACACTTCGACCGTCACATTGGCGCCCGCCTGTTGCAGCTTCTTTCCGTATTCCAAACGCGCGGCGGTCCCTGCGTAGGTGTCATCCGACCCAAGCAACATGGAGACCCGCGAACCCGCCGGCCGAAAATCGAGCGCAAAATCATCGCACCAGGGATAAAACGCAACCAGCACGGCAAAACCTGTCTCACCCTTGGCGGGCGGCGCTATGTAGCGCTGCAGTGCAGCCTTGATGACGACGGTTCCGCCTTTGGAAAAGCCGACCAGGCCGACCCGCTCGGGATCGACGCGCGGATGTCGCGCCATCGCACGCAATGTCGCGGGCTATGTAGCTGTCGATAGTAGCTGCGGCGACGCCGAGCTTGAGGAACTCCCGGGCGTAGGCGCGCTCACGGTTGTCGCTCACGCCCGCCGAACCGTGCAGATGAGGATCGCGGGAAGCTTTTCGCCGGACTGCTCCGGAAATTGCAACTCGACCTTGAGCTTGACGGGTTTCCGCGATGCTCGTGAACGACATCGAGGCGCTCGCTGCGTTGAGCGCGAGCGCCATCGGCCAGTCCAATGCAACACGCCAACGCGGCAGCGATCAGCCGCGCTGTTGAGAGGTTCGAGGCACAGCCGGCGCGCACCCCGACTGCCGGAGGAGCTACGCCGCGGCGAGCGCGCGGCGCGCCAGCACTCCGATCAGATGGGCTCGATACTCGGCACTGGCGTGAATGTCGGAGTTCATGCCGTCAGCCGGCACCGTCATGCCTTCGATCGACTTTGGCGAGAAGCGCTTCTTGAGCGCCTCCTCGAACGACTTGACACGGAACACGCCGTTCGAGCCCGCGCCCGTCACCGCGACGCGGATGTCCGAGCCGCGCTTTGACACGAACACGCCGACCAGCGCAAAGCCGGAAGCCGGATGCTTGAACTTCTGATAGGCCGCCTTCTTGGCGAGCGGGAAGCTCACTTTGGTGATGATCTCGTCGGGCTCGAGCGCAGTCGAGAACATGCCGGTGAAGAAGTCGTCGGCCAGAATGCGCCGCTTGTTGGTGATGATGGTGGCACCAAGCCCCAGACACGCCGCCGGATAGTCGGCGTTGGGATCGTTGTTGGCGATCGAGCCGCCGATCGTGCCGCGATGACGCACGTGCGGATCGCCGATCGAGGCCGGCACGGCGGCGAGGGCCGGCAGTGCCTCCTGCAATTCCTTCGAGGCGGCCACCTCGAAGTGCCGGGCCATGGCGCCGATCACGGCGGAGCGGCCCTTGATCTCGACGCCCGACAGGCCCTCGACCTTGTTGATATCGACAATGTCGGACGGGCTGGCGAGCCGCAGCTTCATCACCGGGATGAGCGAGTGCCCACCGGCCAATACCTTCGCGTCCGGAAACTTGGCGAGCAGATTGGCCGCCTGCCGGACCGTGGTGGGGCGGTGATACTTGAATGCGTACATCGAAATCTCCCTATTCCTATTGAGCTGCGCGTTGCATCTTGTTGGCCTTGCGGATCGCCGCCCAGACCGCCTGGGCTGTCGCGGGCATCGCCAGATCTTCAGTACCGATTGCATCCGTGATTGCGTTGATCACCGCGGCCGGCGCAGCGATCGCGCCCGCCTCGCCACAACCTTTGATGCCGAGCGGGTTTGACGGACACTTGGTTACAGTGGTGTCAACTCTTAGAGTCGGAAGGTTTTCGGCGCGTGGCATCGAATAGTCCATGAACGAGCCGCTCAGAAGCTGACCTTCCTTGTCATAGACCGCGCCTTCGAGCAGCGCCTGGCCGATGCCTTGCGCCACGCCGCCATGCACTTGACCCTCGACGATCATCGGATTGATCACAACGCCGAAATCATCGACTGCCGTCCAACCGACGATGTCGGTGTGGCCGGTCTCGGGATCGATCTCGACCTCGCAGATGTGGCAGCCCGCCGGGAAGGTGAAGTTGGTCGGATCGTAGAACGCGCCTTCCTTGAGACCCGGCTCGAGCTGCGCGCCGGAGAACTTGTGCGCGATGTAGGCGTTGAGCGTCACATCACCCCAGGCCGCTGATTTGTCGGTGCCTGCGACGGTGAACTTGCCGTCCTTGAATTCGATGTCGCCCTCCGAGGCTTCCAGCATGTAGGCCGCGACCTTCTTGGCCTTGGCCTCGACCTTGTCGAGCGCCTTGACGATCGCCGACATGCCGACCGCGCCGGAACGCGAGCCGTAGGTGCCCATGCCGAACTGCACCTTGTCGGTGTCGCCGTGCACCACGCTGACGTTGTCGATCGGGATGCCGAGCCGCTCCGACACGAGCTGCGCGAACGTCGTCTCGTGGCCCTGGCCGTGGGCATGGCATCCGGTGAGGACTTCGACTGAACCGGTCGGGTTGACGCGCACCTCGGCCGACTCCCAGAGACCTACTCCTGCGCCGAGCGACCCGACCGCCTGCGACGGTGCGATGCCGCAGGCCTCGATATAGGTCGAATAGCCCAGGCCGCGCAGCTTGCCGGCGCGCGAAGACTCGCGCTTGCGCTTGCCGAAGCCTTTGACGTCGGCAACGTCCATCGCTTTCTTGAGCGACGCCTGATAGTCGCCAGCGTCGTAGGTCATGATCACCGGCGTCTGATGCGGGAACGACTTGATGAAATTCCTGCGACGCAGCTCGGCAGGGTCGACACCCATCTCTCGCGCCGCCACTTCGACAAGCCGCTCCACCACGAAGGTCGCCTCCGGCCGCCCGGCGCCGCGATAGGCGTCGACCGGCACGGTATTGGTATAGACCGCGTCCACCTCGCAATAGATCGCCGGAATCTCGTACTGGCCCGACAGCAGCGTCGCGTACAGGTAGGTCGGCACCGACGACGAGAAGGTCGACATATAGCCGCCGAGATTGGCCAAGGTCTTGGCACGCAGCCCAGTGATGCGGCCATCGTCGCCGAACGCCATCTCGGCGTGGGTGACATGATCGCGACCGTGCGCGTCGGAGACGAACGCCTCGGAGCGATCGGAGGTCCATTTCACCGGGCGGCCGACCTTCTTCGACGCCCAAAGGCACACGACCTCTTCGTTGTAGATGAAGATCTTGGAGCCGAAGCCGCCGCCGACATCCGGCGCGATCACGCGCAGCTTGTGTTCCGGCGCCATGCCGACGAAGGCGGCGATGACGAGCCGTGCGACGTGCGGATTCTGCGAGGTGTTCCAGAGCGTGAAGCTGTCGTTGCCACGGTCGTATTCGCCGATCGCGACGCGCGGCTCCATGGCGTTGGGAACAAGCCGGTTGTTGACGATGTCGAGTTTGGTGACGTGCTTCGCGGACTTGAACGCAGCATCAACCGCCTTGGCGTCGCCGAGGTGCCACTGGTAGATGGTGTTCTTCGGTGCCACCTCGTGGATCTGCGGACCGCTCTGTGCCTTGGCGAGATCGGTCACCGCCGGCAGCACCTCGTATTCGATCTTGACCTTCTCGACTGCATCCTTGGCCTGAGCCAGCGTCTCCGCGACCACCACGGCTACCGGATCGCCGACATAGCAGACCTTGCCGCTGGCAAGCGCCGGATGCGGCGCCATCTTCATCGGCGAGCCGTCCTTGGAATGGATCATCCAACCGCAGATCAGATTGCCGATCTTGTCGTTGGCAAGCTGCTCTCCGGTGAGCACCGCGAGCACCCCGGGCATGGCCGACGCGGCCTTGGCATCGATGCTCTTGATCCTGGCGTGCGCGTGCGGCGAGCGCACGAACGCGCCGCGGGTTTCGCCCGGGCGGCTGATGTCGTCGGTGTATTGGCCCTTGCCAGTAATGAAACGGAAGTCTTCCTTGCGACGCACCGCCGCGCCGATACCGGTCGCAGTCATGGTGGCCTCCTGGGTTTGACTCCTCAACAGCAGTCCTAGGTATTCGCCGGCATCCCTTTCATGGCTTTGGCGCCGGCGGCGATTGATTTGACGATGTTGTGGTAGCCGGTGCAGCGGCAGAGGTTGCCGTCGAGTTCCTGGCGGATGGTGTGCTCGTCGAGCTCGTTGCCCTTGCGATAGACCATGTCGATCGCCGCCATCACCATGCCAGGCGTACAGAAGCCGCACTGCAGGCCGTGGTTCTCGCGGAACGCCTCCTGCATTGGGTGCAGCGGTCCGTCCGGCGCGGCAAGCCCCTCGATGGTGGTGACCTTCGCGCCCTCGCACTGGATCGCAAGCGTGGTGCAGGACTTCACCGCCTTGCCATCGAGATGGATGACGCAGGCGCCGCATTGCGAAGTGTCGCAGCCGACATGGGTGCCGGTCAGCCGAAGATTTTCGCGGAGATATTGGACCAGGAGGGTGCGGATATCGACATCGGCGCTGACGGCTTTTCCATTCACCGTCATCGAAACGGTAGGCATGACTACTCCTCCTCAAAATCCGGGTCTAACGGCCCGTTTTGGCCCGGATAAATCGACCCGGGCAATAAAACGGCACGAAACTGGATGTTTTTCGCTCAATTCCGAGTTTGGAACAAGAGCAAGTTGAACCCCTGCGGCCTCAGCGGTCAAGGGCGGTCATAGCGGGTCAGCCCTTCACCGCGTTGGCGAAGCGCACGAAGAAGTCGTCCGCCAGCTTCTTGGCGGCGCCGTTGACCAGACGCTGGCCAAGCTGCGCCAACTTGCCGCCGATCTGCGCCTCGACGTTGTAGGTCAGCAGCGTGCCGCCGTCCTTGTCCGAAAGACTGACCGACGCACCACCTTTGGCGAAACCGGCTACACCGCCGTCGCCTTCGCCGGAAATCCTGTAGCTGTTGGGCGGATTCATATCGGTCAGGCGGACCTTGCCTTTGAAGCGGGCTTTCACCGGCCCAATCTTGTTGGTGGCAACAGCCTGGAACTCATTCTCGCCAATCACGTCCAACGTCTCGCAGCCAGGAATACAGGCCTTCAGCACCGCAGGATCATTGAGCATCGCCCAGACCTTCTCGCGCGGAGCCGCGAGCTGCTGCTCGCCCGTCATCACCATAGCCATCGCCACAACCCTTCTAATCGACCAAAGAAAAACGTCTCGGTTGGCCTGCCGGAACGGCCGAATTTCAGCTCGCTCGAAACGTAGTTAACGCCGAACCTAGGCGCTTTTGCTTCATTCGCAAAGGGCGGCCAAATCCGCGCCCAACTGGGCCACAAATTGGGGTTGGCGGAAAACGCCCAGGGGAATAGATGTTTGCCCGGCTATGACCGACTCCCTGTTCCCTTCATCGCTGCTGGCGCCGCTCTATTCGACCGCGGAAATGCGCGCCGTACTCGACGACCGGGCCCGCATCCAGCGCATGCTCGACTTCGAAGTCAGCGCTGATGCGCGCCGAGGCCGCGGTCGGGATCGTGCCGGCAGGTCATGCCTCGACAATCGCCGAGGCCTGCCAAGCCAAGCTCTATGATCTTGCCGCGTTGGGCAGGGCCGCAATCCCCGCCGGCAATCTGGCCGTCCCGCTTGTGACCGCGCTGACCGCTGAGGTTGCCAAGAGCAGCAAGAAGGCCTCGGGCTACGTGCACTGGGGCGCAACCAGCCAGGACGTCATCGATACCGCGACTGTGCTCGAACTGCGCGCGGTCATCGATACGCTATTCAAGGATCTCGACGCGGCCACCAAGGCCTTCACCACCCTCGCTGGACGCCATCGCCGCAACATGACGGTGGCGCGAACGTCGTTGCAGCAAGCGCTGCCGATGCCGTTTGGGTTGAAACTTGCGGGTTATGCCGCGGCGCTTGCCCGATCGCGCGACCGGCTGCGTCGGCTGCGCAAGGAAGCTCTTGTGCTGCAATTTGGCGGCACGGCGGGCACGCTTGCCGCACTCGGCGACAAGGGTCTCGACGTGTCCGAGCGGCTCGCTGCGCTGCTCGATCTCACCGTTCCGGACGGCCCCTGGCACAGCCACCGCGACCGCCTCGCCGAAATTGCCGCGGCGCTTGCTATCCTCGCCGGCACCTGCGGCAAGATCGCCCGCGATGTCGCGTTGCTGATGCAGAGCGAGATCGCTGAAGCCTTCGAGCCATCGGCGCCAGACGGCCCCTCGACCTTGCCGCACGAGCGCAATCCGATCGGCGCATCGGCTGCGCTGTCGGCTGCAATGGTTGCGCCCAATCTCGCCGCGACCATCCTCAATGCGCAAATCCAGGAGCATGAGCGCTCGGTCGGCGGCTGGCAGGTCGAATGGTTCACCTTCCCGGCGCTGGCGCTCACTGTGTCGGGCACGCTACACGCCGTGGTGGAGATCGCCGAAGGGCTCACCGTTGACGTCGAACGCATGAAAGCCAATCTCGATGCGAGCGGCGGTCTGGTGTTTGCCGAGGCGTTGTCGTTCGCGCTCGCCGAGCAGCTGGATCGGCACGAGGCGCACGAACTGGTGGCAGAGCTGGTGCGCAAAGCAGTCTCCGAGAAGCGCGCGTTCAAGGACGTGGTCGCGGACAGCGACAAGGTCAAGGCGCACATCAGCGCCCCCGAGCTCGAGCGCCTGTTCATGCCCAACCACTACCAGGGCACAGCGCAGACCTTCATCGACCGGCTGGTCGCCTCCTCGCAAGGCCGCGCGGTTCGGCGCAGCAGCAGTGTGAGCCATCTCACCGATCCAAAAATGCCATCGACGCGGCCGGATCATCTGTCGGCGATCCAAGCCGCAACCTCCGCTGTCAAGGCTACGGTTGCAGTCGGTTCGACTGCAGGCCTGGCCGACAAGCCTACGCCCGTACAACCCGTCGCCCCGCCGGCGCCGATAAGCGCCAGCGTGAGCCATCTCACCGAACCGAAACTGCCGGCTGCACAACCTGATCATTTGTCGGCAATCGAAGCTGCGACCAATGCCATCAAGGCCAGCGCCGCCGCAGATCAGCGCCAAGCTCCGGCTGCCGCGCTCCCCACCGTCGAACCGCCCGCAGCAGCGGCCGAGACGCCACCGGCCACGGTTGCCGACGCGCCAGCAAACCCGGCGCCTGCCGTTGCAGAGCCGGAACCGGTCACGGCATCCGAGCCGACTGTAATGCAATCGCCCGCCCGCGAGCTGGTGCCCACAACCGAAGCGCCATCGCTGCGCGCATCCGAGGACGAAGAGCCGGGCGCTTTACTCGAAGTCTTCGCCAGGATCGAAAGCGAGAGTGCACAGCAGGGCGCGCCGGAAAACGAGCGCAAGCCCGCCTGATCTGCTGGCAGCGCCTCCCACCTTCCAATATTCGGCAACCCTACGCCCATAGCGATAATGGTAGGGTCGCCGGCCCCAACAATCGGCGACGACACACGAGGAAACCATGCCCAGTGCCCATGCCAAGGACGGCTGCTCGATCAACTACGAGGTGGAAGGTCCGGCCGACGCTCCTGTTTTGATGCTGTGCAATTCGCTCGGCACCAATCTGCACATGTGGGACGAACAGGCCGCGACCTGGGGCAAGCACTTCCGTCTGGTGCGCTACGACCGCCGCGGTCACGGCAAATCGGGCGTGCCGAAGGGGCCGTACACCATGGATATGCTTCGGCACGACGCGCTTGCGATCGCCGATGCCGCCGGCGCCAAGACCTTCAACTGGTGCGGCCTGTCGATGGGCGGCATGGTTGGGCAATGGATGGGCGCCAACGCCCGCGACCGCGTGCAGAAGCTCGTATTGTCCAACACGCACTACTACTACGCCGACAAACAGCCGTGGCACGACCGCATCAAGTTTGCGATCGACAACGGCCTCGCCAAGCTCTCCGGCCCGCAGATGGAGCGCTGGTTCACCAAGGACTTCCGCGACCGCTCGCCGGAACCCGTGGCCAAGGTGGTCGAGATGTTCACGGGCACCAAGCTCGACGGCTTCGTCGGTTGCTGCGAGGCCGTCCGCGACATGGATTTCCGTGCCTCGACCCCGACCATCACCGCGCCGACCATGGTCATCGTCGGCAGCAAGGACCCCGCGACACTGCCGGAGCACGGCCACGAAATTCAGAAGATGATCAAGGGTGCGACGATCGTCTCATTTGAGGCCGCGCACCTGTCCAATATTGAGCAACCCAAGGCCTATACCGAGGCGGTGCTGAACTTCCTGACCAAGCACTAGGGGGAAACGGGATGGACGATACGAAACGCCTCAAGCGCGGCGAAGCGGCGCGCCGCAAGGTCCTTGGCAACGAATGGGTCGATCGTTCGGCGAAGAACCGCAACTCGTTCAACGCCGAGTGGCAAGATTTCATCACCGGCGGTGTGTGGAGCGAAGTCTGGACGCGGCCGCATTTCGACGAGCGGACACGCCGTGTGCTGGTGCTCGGCACCACCATGGCGCTCGGCCGCTGGGATGAGTTCGTCCTGCACGTGCGCGCCGCTCTCACCGAGGGTGGGTTCTCGGCGGAGGACATCAAGGAAATCATCTTCCAGCAGGCGCACTATTGCGGTGTGCCGGTCGGAAACCACGCCACCAAGCTGGCCGAGCAGGTCCTGAAGGAAACTGGAAAGCTGGCCTGAGGCTGTTTTTTTTCGCCGCCACCCCGAACCACCGGCATGGCACGCGACTTGTAGCGTCACGGGGCAGGACACGGTCATGTCCGAAATCCGCAAGGGAATGCCGGACGTCCATGTGTCGCGGGATGAGTTCATCCGCCGCTTCCGCGAGCGTTTCGTCGATCCCCGCTATGAATCGCTGACGGACGCGATCGACCGCATCACTGAGGTCGCGTGGGACGCCTATGAGGACTACCGCAAGGCGCCGCACACCGGAAAGGCGGGACAAGGCTATGCCGACCCGAACTACGACCTTTCAATCGACTGGATCGAGGCAAGCCGCAAAATCAAGGAGGCCGAGCAGCGGCAAAAGGATCCTACGTCCCCCTCGCGCATCTTGCTGATCAACGGCGCGGCACGCAGCGAGCACACCTGCCCGGGAGAAATGTCGAAGACGTTCCGCCTGGCGAAGATTGCCCGCGAGGTCTTCGATGCTGAGCGGGAATTTGAAACTGAACTTCTCGATCTCAGCCGCCTCGCCTCTGAATACGGCCACGTGATCTACCCGTGTATGGCCCTTACACGACGGCTTACAACCGCTTCAACCGGTGGTCCGGCGTGGCATCTGGAAGCGGATCTTCGACACGTTGGCCTCGAAATCGCGCGACAGCCTATATCTGATCGACAGCACGATCGTGAAAGCCCACCGTGCGGCCAGCGGGGCAAAAGGGGGGAGCAAAACCAGGCGATCGGTATCAGTCGCGGTGGTCGCTCCACGAAAATCCATGCCATCGTCGACAGTAAGGGGCGGCCGCTGAACTTTGCGGTGACGGGCGGCCAGGTTCACGACAGCCAAGTGGTCGGTGACGTTCTTGATACTCCCAAGCCGCCACTCGCCATCACGGCTGACAAAGCCTACGACAGCGAGAAGGTCCGCCAGCAGATCAAAGATGAAGGTGCCTTGCCGATCATCCCGAGCCGCAGCAATGCCACCAAGAAAGCCTATTGTCCCAAACGCTTTTATCGGCGGCGCCACACCATCGAGAACTACTTCTGTCGCATCAAGGACTGGCGGCGTATCGCGACGCGCTACGACAAGCTCGCCCGAAACTTTCTGGCTGCCGCGGCGCTTGTCGGTGCACTCTATTGGATCAAGTTGTAAGTCCAGACCCT
>CAWBFG010000038.1:0-215210 GCA_963787955.1 uncultured Alphaproteobacteria bacterium
CGGCGTCGCAGATGCGACGGCACGTCCTGCCTGCTCTCGACCTCCTGGCGCAGCACTTGCTCGAACACCGCGGCCTGCTGCCTGGACGAAGGGGCATATGCGAGCGGCTCGGCAACCGCGGCCGTGCTGGCAAACAGAGCGCCGGCGATCGAGGCGGCAACAGCGGCGTAGCTCGTGCGGGCGTTGATGCTGAAATTTGACATAGCGGCCTCTCCAGGTGACAGCTGCGAAATCCGGCTTCGGTTCTCCAACGGCTATTTCGGCAGTCGATCGACGGTCACGATCCGGACCTGCCGCGCGTGCCCCGGCTCCTCACCCAACTGGGCGCGGCTGCGGATGCAGTTGACTTCGTAGTGCGGCCATCCGGTCTGCGAGCAGCCCGGCTCGTTGGCACGGACAGGGAGGCGATCGCCCTTCAGAGCATGTGGGGCGGCCACTTCGGCGACTTCGGTGGCTCCAGGAGCGATCGCGGCAGCGAAGATGGAGGCTAACAGTGCGCCGACTGCGAAGGTCTTCAGCATGTTTGACTCCCCTTAAGACTTGTTGATTGGGGAGAAACCTAGAGCGATCGCGGCCTATCGCCCTATTGTACGTGAGTAAGAAGCGGTTATCGAAAGGAACGACACACCTATCCGAAGGTATAAACGACCCGCTGTGAATTCAGGACGCGCATCGGGTTGCGCGCTGTTGCGAAAACCGCAGTCTGCTTTCTGGATGTCGCGCTAGCTGACGCCCTGCGGTGCCCCGTCGGAAGCTTTGAGCGCCCGATCGAGACAGTTGATCAGGTGGTCGTCGCTGTAGGGCTTGCTCATGAAGCCCACAGCCCCCGCACTCATGGCGCGAGCGCGGACGCTCTCCTCGGGAAATGCCGTGATGAAAATGATCGGCATACGGTGGCCGGCGGCGATTAGCCTCGCTTGCAGCTCGATTCCGCTCAATCCCGGCATATGCAGGTCGGTGATCAGACACGAGGTGTCGTGCACCCGCGGGGAATTGAGAAATTCGTCGGCTGACGCAAATGTGGACACGTTATAGCCGAGAGAGCGGATCAGGCCTTTGGTCGCGTCGCGAACGGCCTGGTCGTCGTCAACAATTGAAATCATTGGCTTTCTTGGCAAGTCGGCTTCCTGTTGCGTGCCAGGGAAGATGGGGCGATTCGGCGCAGGCTGCCAGTCGCCATAGGGAAGAGTTCAATGTCGAAACGGCCATAGAAACTATACTTAGGTTTAGAACCCCTACGTTTTTTGCCGACGAATGCCGAGCGCGTCCGCCATTCGCACCAGATCGGCCAGCGACTTGGCGCCCATCTTGCGCATGACGTTGCCGCGGTGGACCTTCACCGTGATCTCGCTGACCCCGATCTCCGCGGCAATCTGCTTGTTCATCAACCCGGATGTGACGAGCGCAATGACTTGCTGCTCGCGCGCCGTCAACGACTGGAAGCTGACCGCCAGCTTCGAATTCGCCTCGTCGTCCGCGCGCCGCGCGCGGTCGCGATCCAGGCCCACCTGAACCGCATCAAGCAGATCCTGGTCGCGAAACGGCTTGGGAAGAAATTCGACCGCTCCCGCCTTCATCGCCCTCACGGTCATCGGGATATCGCCATGGCCCGTGATGAAAATGATGGGAGTCTGAATTTTTGCCTTCGCCAGTTCCGCCTGAAAGTCCAATCCGCTCACGCCTGGCAGGCGGACATCGAGAACGAGACAGCTCGGAACGTCCGGCACTTTGCCCGCCAGAAATTCCGCAGCGGAGCTGAAGGTGTGCGCTTGCAGGCCGACCGACCGCAGCAGGCTCTGCAACGCCTGGCGCACGCCGGGATCGTCATCGATCACGAAAACCACGGGCTCGGCTCCGGATGGGGATTTCGGCGGCGCAGGCATTTGGCCTATCGATTCCAATCATTGAGCATATGGGTATCGCAGCGTGCCGGAAGACAGGTGCTTCGGGTGGATGATGGTCTGCGTTCCGGCCCGCTTGAATTGTTCGAGATCGTTTCCGGCCACACCCTGGAACTGCACATGCAGCACTCTAGGTCTCGACCATTCACCGTTGGCGGCGTATCTCACCTCGCCGACGATCGTGCTGAAGCTCCGGGATCGGAGAACATCGCCAAGCTTTTTCTGATCGAGGCTTCCGACCGCTTCAACGGCCTGACCCAGCACCTGCAGATTTGCGAAGGCGAACGGAGGAACAAAAAATCCCAGCGGGTCCACGCCACCGCCGGAAACCTTGGCTTGATAGCGCTTGAGAAACGCCTCGATACCCGGAAATTGCAGTGTCGGCTCCGGCACATAGAAATCGTGCACGACGATGTTGTTGAGTTGGGCTCCAAGCTGCGTCTTCAGCGCCCCATATTGCAGACCGACCATGGCCCCGCCGAACAGTTTGGTTCTGAGCTTGATTTCGTTCGCCGCCCTCACGATACCTGCCGAGTCGGCGGGGTAGGATGCGACATAGACGAAGTCGGGGTTGGCCGCCTGGATCGCCCGCAGAACGGGCGTGAAGTCGACCGTACTCGGCGGATAGCTCCGTTCATAGACGATCCTGAACCCCGCTGCGAGCGCATTGTCTCGCGCGCCGTCCGCAGCCTTCTTCGCAAAATCGCTGTCGGCGCCGACAATCGCGACGGTCTGTAGCCTGGGCTGTTGTTCTGCTGCGATCTCGAAAAATCCACGGGAGATTTCGCGTACCCCATCGGACCCGACCGGAAACATCGAAAAATAGTTCGGGTATTTGAACTCCTCGTTGATGGCCAGCGAGAACAGGCTCATCACCACCATGTTCTTGGGAACGATCACCGGCATGACCGGCAGCGTCATGTTGGTCCCGTAGCTTGCGATCACGAGGTCGATTTTGTCGACATCCAACAGCTTGGCGTAAATTCCAGGAACCAGCGCCGGATTGCTCTGGTCGTCATAGTAGACAAACTCGACCTTGCGGCCGATGAGGCCGCCCTTCGCATTGATTTCGTCCTGCCACATCTGGTACGCGGCAAGGATGGCCCGGCCGTTCGATGCCAGCCCGCCGGTGAGCGGGATGCTGAATCCGATCTTGATCGGGCTGGCGGATTGGGCAAAGGCCGCGCCGGCCACGACCATTGCGGCAAAGACGAGCGGCAGAACGCCCCATATTGAAGATGGAACGGATCGTATCAATCGCCTGCGCATGGACGATCGCTCCCCGATAGGCGTGCTAGCGAAAAATCATGGGCTCGGCCGAACGCTCGGAATGGTGAACTGAAAGTCCGTGCCGCACGGTGTGCCCGGCGATGCCCAGAGACGCCCGCCGTGCGCTTCAACGATGCTTCGGCAAATCGACAGGCCCATGCCCATGCCGGTGGATTTTGTTGTAAACAGCGGATCAAAGATGCGGTGTTGTATCTTCTCGTCGATCCCGGTGCCTGAATCCTTGACTGTGATCAGCACGCCGCCGGATTCGGCAACCTGCGATCCAATACGCAGGATTCGAGGCCGGTCGGCCACGGAGCCCATGGCGTCCGCGCCGTTCATGACGAGATTCATGATCACCTGCTGAAGCTGTACGCGGTCGCCCAGCGCGGGCGGCAGTTCCGCCGGCAACTCGGTCTGCACCGCAATGTCCCGGCTTTTGAGCGCGCTCATCGCCAGCGCCAGGACCTCCCGGATGGTGTCGTTGATGTCGAGGCTGACATGTTCCGGCTTGCGGTGCCTGAGCATGGCGCGGATCCGCCCGATCACCTCGCTTGCGCGGTTGCCTTCCTTGACAATGCCCTTGAGCGCCACCTTGGCCTCATCGATATCGGGAGTGGCGCGATCCAACCATCGGATCGCAGCATTTCCATTGGCGACCACGGCGGCGAGCGGCTGGTTGATTTCATGGGCAATCGATGCCGCCAGTTCGCCCATCGTGGTCAGCCGTGCGACCCGGGCAAGTTCGGTTTGCGCTTCATGGGCGGCCGCGTTGGCGCGCACGCGCTCGGTTTCGTCCATCGAGACGCCGATATATTCGGCGACCTCGCCGGATTCCTGAACCACCGGCGTACCGACGCTGCGAATGTGCTTGATGGTGCCGTCGCGCAGCATCGCCCGGAACGGAATGTCGTACGGCTTCTGCTGCTGGACGGCTCGCAGGCTGAGCTCCTGGACCAGCGCGCGATCCTCGGGATGGATCAGATCGACAAACAGTGAATAGGACAACTTGGTCGTTGCGCGGTCGAGGGCGAAGATGCGCCATTCTTCTTCCGACCAGAACAGCTCGCCGGTTTTGGTGTTTCTGGCCCAGCATCCGGTGTGGCTCAGCTTTTCCGCCTCAGCCAGATAGGTCGCAGTTCTGCGCAGTTCGGATTCCGCCCGGTGGCGGTCGGTAATGTCGATCGCGGTAGCGAAATACAGCGGCGGGCTGGAGTTGTTGCCGGGGATGGTCGAAACGAACGTGT
The DNA here is from genome assembly GCA_963787955.1 of uncultured Alphaproteobacteria bacterium. Classification (GTDB taxonomy): domain Bacteria; phylum Pseudomonadota; class Alphaproteobacteria; order Rhizobiales; family Xanthobacteraceae; genus Z2-YC6860. The sequence goes on from CAWBFG010000038.1 coordinate 4,418, forward strand.
TGACCCAAAGCGGCGTCCCGTCCTTGCGCCGAAACCGCGTCACGATTTCATAATTATCCCTTTTCCCTTCGCGAAGCTCGGCCAGGCGCCGGCGCCCGGTAGCGCGTTCATCTTCGGCGATGATCTCGATCGGCGAAAGGCTTTGCAGCTCCCCGTCGCTGTAGCCTAGCATTGTCTGCAGCGCGCGGTTCGTCGCCACGAACCGCAGATTGTGGTCGGCGAGCGAAATGCCCAACGTGGATGTCTCGAACACCGAGCGCCAGCGCTCCTCGCTGGCACGCAGGGCCGCCTCCGAGCGCTTGCGAACCCAGATGTCGCCGAGAATCCGCCCCAGCTGATCGACCGCGCCGAGCGTGGTGCGGTTCGGCGGTCGTTTGTCGGTCGAAAAGAACTCGAAGACCGCCAGGACCTCGTCGCCGAGAATGACAGGGAAAACCAGGGCGGTCTTCAGGCCGGCATCGCACGCGGCTTGAAGCCGGGGAAGCTTGGCGAACCCGATATCTTCAAACCAGTTCGCCGTCTTGATGTCCCATACGCGGCCGGGGAGATCTTCGCCCATCGCAATTGCGGTGTCTCTGCTGAGGCGGTGAAATTCGGCAAACTCGGATTCATTCCTGACGCAAGTGCCGGAGCAGACCAGCCGGTCGATCTGATCGTTCCGATGCCACACCTGCGCGAATTGCCAGCGTTGCGCGTTGCAGATCCGCTCCAAGGCGGCCGAAGCGAGCCCCGAAATGGTGTACGCGGCGCTGGCCGCGGCGCTGACGCTCACCAGCAAACTCAGAGCCTGCTCGACCGATCGGTTGAGCAGCTCCCGCTGCTCCGCAGCCTGCTTGCGATCGTCGATATCGACGCAGATACCCACCCACTCGCGGACCGAACCGTCATCCTCGAGGACCGCGTTTCCTCGCGCCTGGTGCCAGACATACACTCCGTCCTTCCGCCTGATGCGAAATTCGTTTTCGAACGATGCATGCTGCTCGACGGATGTCTGCCAGATGTTGCGCGCGCGATCCCGATCGTAGGGATGCACAGCATCGAGCCAGCCAGAGCCGCGAACTTCGTCGAGGGATTGACCGGTAAACGATCGCCACTCGGGGGAATCGATGAATTCACCATCGGCAGTTGCCGTCCAAACCAGCGACGTCGTCGCCCGCACCAGCGCGCGGTAGCGCTGCTCGCTGGCCTCCGTCGCCGCTTGAGCACGTTTGCGCTCGGTGATCTCCTCGGCGGCCACATTGACCCCGAGGACCCGGCCATCCGCGCCCTTGAGCGGGTGCCAGCTCGTGAGCCAGCAGCGGTCGGCGCCGACCTTGTCGGCCCGTTGGCCGTTGACTTCAATTCCAGTGACGGGCTGGCCGTGTTCGATAATGGACTGGACCAGCTGCTCAACCTGACCGGCGATGTTCGGCACCATCTCACGGACGGTTGCGCCGATATGATCATCGACCGAAATTCCGCAGATTTCCGTCAGGCGCTGATTGATATAGAGATAGCGGCAATCGGGCGTGAGAAACGCCAAGCCGATCGGTGCAGTGTCGTAGATCCGCTGCAGTTCCGGCAGCCCGAAGGGTTGGTCGCCGCCCGGCGACGCGAGACGTGGCGATGAAAAGGCAACAGCCAGACCCGATTGCGCCGTGCTCCGTCCGCCGTTCCCCGACGTCTTCCCGTCAACCATCGATTCCACCAACCACATTCCGGACTGTGTGCCGCGATCGATTCGTTCTCTTCAGAGGCCTCGCCATGATCAGCAGATCGCGAATTCTACCCCCGAACCAGGGGCAGTTGCACCCCGGCGGGGTGAGCAACCGCCGGCCCTGAAGCCCTCCATTTTGCTAAAAGTCCATGGTTGCGGAGCTTCCGCGACGCGTCGACTTGGCCCATAGGCCAATAGACCCGCGTTCGGCTCGACTTTGCGGCACTCGCCGCTATCTAGGGGTGCACGCGCTACCCGCATGCGGCCCGAACCCGTGCCAGTCGATCGCCCGGATACCCCCGTCGCGCAGCGCGTGGCGCACAGCTTCACGCGCACGGCGTCACCATCGAGGACCCCTACGCCTGGCTGCGCGACCCCGCCTATCCTCAGGTCAACGACCCCGGCGTGCTCGCCTATCTCAACGCAGAGAACGCCTATTTCGAAGCGGCAATGAAGCCGCATCGGGAACTCATCGACACACTGTCCGCCGAGATTAAGGGCCGGGTGAAGGACGACGATCCACCGTGCCGCTCGCGCTCGTGTCGGCCCGCAGAACCGACCGGCAATACAACGTCGACGAGCGCGAAGGGCTGCTCTACATCCGCGTCAACGACACGCATCCCAATTTCCGCGTGGTGGCGGCGCGCCTATCGACGCCGCAATTGCGCGAGGCCCTGGCGCAAGCCGCAGCCCAGGCCACGCATGCGCAATGGGAGTTCGCCACGCAGGACGAACGGGAATCGCGTGTTGCGCTTGAAGCCGAATGCGTCGCCATCGTCGATCTCGACGACACGGCGAAGGAAGCGTTCCGCGCCGCGGTGCGGCCGCTGGTCGAGCGGCAGTATGCCGAGCTGCCGCCAGGCATTGCCGCGCTGCTGCGATGAACCGGCGTCACTCCTTGGCAGAGCTCGGTGCGCTGTCTTGCGTCTCTTTGTAGAGGCCTCCGGCGAGGTGGCTATTGGAACATATGCCCTGGCTGGCTGTTCCCTTGGGATGAGCACGCCAAAAGACATTGAGAAGCGCGAGCGCAAGATCGACGAAGCGCTCAAAGAAACGTTTCCGGCGAGCGATACGCCTACCTTTGTCGGCAATACGGCTGCGGAACGGGACTATGGCGCCGCCAAGGATGAGCACAGCGAGAAACCGCCTGCTGGCAAGAAGCGCGCGGTCCGCACGCGTCGGTAGAGCGTCATCGCGACGAGGCGGTTTCTGGCGGTCCCGGGAAGACTCGAACTTCCGACCTTCGGTTTAGGAAACCGCTGCTCTATCCGGCTGAGCTACGGGACCGGAAGGCGCGCACGCTATCAGAAAGTCCCGCGCCGGACCACTCAGCGCCGCGGTCTGACCGACAGCGCGATCTTGATTCACCGCCCGTTCCTGGCGCAAGCTTTGCAAAACGGAGGAAGCGCCGGTGAGTGTCGCCGAAGCAAGGCCTGCGGCCGTCGGTTCGATTCCGACCGCCGATGAGCTCGTCGCCCGCGCCCGGGCGCTCGCTCCCAAGCTGCGCGAGCGTGCGGTCAAGGCCGAGCGCGACCGCAACATTCCTCAGGAATCGGTCGACGACTACATCGCCGCCGGCCTGATCCACACGTTGCAGCCCAAACGCTGGGGCGGCTACGAGCACGATCACGAGGTGATGTTCGATATCGCGATCGAGCTTGGCAAGTCGACCTGCGGCTCGTCGGCGTGGTGTCTGAACTACCTCGGCGATCACGCCTGCATCCTGGCGCATTTCCCGGAAGAGGCGCAGCACGACGTTTGGAGCCGCGACAAGGCCGCCTGCATCGCCACCTCGGCAGCGCCGACCGGCAAGGTCACCGTCGCGCCGGGCGGCTACCGTCTCGACGGCCGCTGGTCATGGTGCAGCGGCTTGCGACACTCGCAATGGATCATGATCGGCGGGCTGGTGTTCCGTGAGGGCGAGGACCATCCCGACATGCGGCTCTATTTGGTGCCGACCTCGCAGGTGAAGCAGGAGGATACCTGGTATTGCGCGGGTTTGAGCGCGACCGGCTCCAATACCTCGGTGCTCGACAACGTGTTCGTGCCCGAGCACCGCAGCGTGTCGTTCTCGACGTTGCGCGACGCGCAGTCGCCGGGCTCGAAGCTCAACACCAACCCGATCTACCGAACACCGTTCATCGCGGTGCACACCTATGCGCTGCTCGGTCCGGCGCTCGGCCTGGCGCGCGGCGGCTATGCCGAGTTCGTGCAATGGACCAAGACGCGCTACCTGACCTACACGCAGCTCAACATCGCCCAGCACGTGCCGGTGCAGATCCGCATCGCCGAGATCGCGGCGCAGATCGATGCAGCGGAGCTGTTGGCGCGGCGCGCGCTTTCGACCGCCCGTAAGAACTACACCGGGCTGTCGCTAGAGACGCGGACCTTGCTGCGGCGGGACTTCACCTACGCGATGCGCTCGCTGCGCGGCGCCATGGACGCGCTGATCAAGATCAGCGGCTCTAGCGGGCTGATGGGCAGCAACCCAGTGCAGCGCTGCTGGCGCGACGTGCACGCGATTTCATCCCACGTGGTGATGAACTGGGACGTGCCCGCGGAGAACTTCGGACGGACCGAATTCGGCCTAGGGATCAATCCGGCTTATCCGATGTTTTGATCACTCATCCCTGTGGCCGCAATTGGTGTGATACGCTTTCCGCAGTCAGACATTCGGAGAAAACCGTGGTGCCACAGACGCACTACGCGCGAAGTGGCGACGTTCGGATCGCTTACCAAGTCGTGGGCCAGGGGCCGTTCGATCTGGTGTTCGTGCCCGGCTTCATTTCGAATCTCGACCAGGCTTGGGACAGCCCTGGTTTCAGCCATCTGCTGCAGCGGCTTGCGTCCTTTTCGCGCCTGATCGTATTCGACAAGCGCGGCACCGGCCTCTCCGATCGTGTTGGACCGATCCCCACGTTGGAGCAGCGCATGGACGATGTCCGTGCGGTGATGGACGCGGTTGGCAGTGAGCGGGCGGCCGTGATGGGAATTTCGGAAGGTGGCGCGATGGCTATGCTATTTGCGGCGACCTATCCGGAGCGCACGCGCTCGCTGGTGCTCTACGGAACTTACGCGCACTTCCCAACCTTCGCGCCGATCGCCGGCGGTCTCGACAACTTCATCAACAAGCTTGACGACATCTGGGGAACCGGCGCCAGCATCAAGACCTTTGCGCCGGAGGGGGCCAACGATCCGCAGATCGCGGCGTGGTGGGCGCGCTTCGAGCGAGCCAGCGCCAGCCCATCGGCTGTCGCTGCGCTGTTGCGCATGAACAGCGAGATCGACGTGCGGCCTGTGCTGTCCGCGATTCGGGTGCCGACCATCGTGATTCAACGTGTGGCAGACAGTCGGTTGCGAGCCGATTCGAGTTCCTACCTGGCCAGTCAAATTCCGGACGCGCGATACGTTGAGCTGCCTGGCGTCAACCACGCGCCGTGGGTCGGCAACGTTGACGAAATCGTTGACGAGGTCGAAGAATTCCTCACCGGCACACGCCCGGTGCCGGAGCCCGATCGCGTGCTCGCCACCGTGCTGTTTACAGATATTGTGGATTCGACCAAGCGCGCGGTCGAGCTCGGCGACAAGCGCTGGCGTCAATTGCGCGAACAACACGATAGCATCATTCGCCGCGAAATCGGCCGGCTGCGCGGTGGCGAGATCAAGACGTTGGGCGATGGATTTCTGGCGACGTTCGACGGCCCGGCCCGGGGGGTGCGCTGCGCGGCGGCCATGCCGAGGCGGTGCGGCCGCTCGGCATCGAAGTTAGGAGCGGCATCCACACCGGCGAGGTCGAACTCCAAGGCAACGACGTCGGCGGTATAGCGGTCAACGTGGCGGCCCGTGTGGCGGCACTGGCGAAAGCCGGACAGGTGCTCGTATCGAGCACGGTGCGCGATCTGGTGGCGGGCTCCGAGCTCGCATTCCGCGATCAGGGCAGCCACGCCCTCAAAGGGCTGCCTGAGGAGTTGCGGCTGTTCGACCTCAAGCCGGCATAGGGCGGGTCGGCCGGCCTCGCCCCGAAGGAACCGCGGGATCGGCCGGCGCGTTCGAACTGCGACGCGCTGCCGATTGCCGCCGTCACGGCGGACGACTAATCTTGTGTCACGATCGGGCGTCGGCTTGGACAGAGCAGTTCATCTCGACCGGGGGGACGGGAGGCGGCTATGAGCTTCAAGACCATTTTGGTTCCAGTCGAGCAGCACGACCTCATGAATGCGACGCTCGAAACCGCGCTGGTGCTGGCGCGGAAGTTCGACGCCTATATCGAAGGCTTCGCGCTACGCCCGGTGGTCGCACCGGTCATGGCGATGGATATCGGCGGCGCCTTCCCGCTGGCGGAGCTGCAGGAAAACGACACCAAGATGGCGACCGAGGCGAAGGCGCTTTACGACGCCTTCATGCATAAGCACAATGTCGCACGCGGCGATCCCAAGGGCGCGGTCGGCTGCGGCTGGCTCGACGGTGCGCCGGACGGCGATCAGTTTGTCGGCAGTCACGGCCGCGTGTTCGACGTCACGGTGCTGGGCCGGCCTGGCGAGAGCGCGCAGAGCCCGCGGCTCTCCACCTACGAGGCCTGCCTGTTTGAGAGCGGCCGCCCGATCCTGCTGGCGCCGCCGACGCCACCCACGAAAATGGGCGAGAACGTGCTTGATCGCCTGGAACCATTCGACCGAACAAGCCCGCACCAACGCCTTCGCGTTGCCGCTGTTGCGCGGTGCGAACAAAGTCACGGTGCTGACGGTCGAAGGCGGCTCGGTGGTCGGCCCGAGCGGCCAGCAGGCGGCACGCCATCTGCAGCTCAACGGCATCGCCTGCGACGAAGTGACCGTCAACCCAGGCAACCGCAACGCCGGCGAGGTCATCCTGAGCCATGCCGAGAAGCTCGGCTGCGACCTTCTCATCAAAGGCGCGTACACGCAGAGCCGCCTGCGGCAGATGATCTTCGGCGGGGCGACCCGTCACATCCTGGCCCACGCCAAGCTGCCGGTTCTGATGTCGCATTAGGTGTGAGCCGGCGATGCGTGGCGCTGCGCTGCTGGTCTGCATGCTTGCCGCCGTAGCGCAGGGCGCAGCGGCGCAACAGGATAGTTCCTCCAGCTGCACATTCGAAGACGCCGGTTCCAGCACGGTGCGAGCCGTGCTCGACGGTCGCACCTTCGCACTCACCGACGGGCGCGAGGTGCGGCTCGACGGGATCGAAGTGCCGCAAACGGACCACCGCAATGCCGCGCAAGCTAGCAAGGTTGCGCTGGAGGCGATGGTCGGCGGCGGCCGCGAGGTCACGCTCAAGCGGCTGGACGCTCAGGCCGACCGCTACGGCCGCCTGCTTGCGTACGCATTCGTTCCAGGAGACGAACGTTCGGCACAACAATCGCTGCTCGCGGCCGGGCACGCCCGCGTCGCCGCACGGGTCGGCAACGCGGCCTGTGCAGCACGATTGCTAAGCGCCGAGCGCGCCGCCCGCGATGCAGGGCTCGGACTATGGGGCGAGGCGTCCTACGCATTGCGCAAAGCGGACGATCCGGCGGCCGTGCTGGCCGAGCGTGGCCGCTTCACCCTGGTCGAAGGCCGGGTCATTTCCGTGCGCGAGAGCGGCGGCACCATCTATGTGAATTTCGGGCGGCGCTGGACCGAAGACTTCACCGTGACCGTGCTACGGCGGCATGAGCGCACATTCGGGGCGGCAGGCCTCGACCTGAAGGCACTGGCCGGTCGCCAAGTCCGAGTTCGCGGGTTTGTCGAGGAGCGTGGTGGACCCTGGATCGAGGTCACCCGCCCTGAGCAGATCGAAGTTGCCGGACGCCGCTGAGGCCCTATATGGCCCGATGGAGGCCAAAACCCGGACAATTTGCGTTAAACAAGGGTTTGGCGCGGCGTGATAAGATTTTGGGCGGCCCAGATGGGCTCCTTGCCCAGAAAAATTCGCGATCGCAGGGCAGAACTATGGCCGGGATGGGCGATCACGCGACATCGAGGCTTGCAAAAAACCGGCGGCGGGCGCCGGGGCTGCTTGCGTTTGTCCTGTCGGCTGGCCTGCTCGCCGGCTGCTCGACCGCGATGGGGCCGCAAAACCAGGTTGGCTTGCCGACGCCTGCAAAGCCGCAGATGTCGGAGGCCCACCAGCGCGAGCACCAGCGCATCCTCTCTGCCTATGGCGGCTCCTACGAGTCGCCGCGGCTGCAGCCGATGCTCACCGAGACCGTCGAGAAGCTGGTCGCCGCTTCGGAGCGGCCCGACCTCAAGTACGAGGTCACCATCCTCAACTCGCCGTCGGTCAACGCCTTCGCCTTGCCGACCGGCCAGCTCTATGTCACCCGCGGTCTGCTCGCGCTCGCCAACGACAATTCGGAGCTCGCCTCGGTGTTGTCGCACGAGATGGCGCATGTGATCGCGCGCCACGCCGCGATCCGCGAGGATCAGGCGCGCCAGGCCGCGCTGATGAACCGCGTTGCCACCGACCTGCTGAGCGACCCGCAGCTCGGCGCGCTGGCGCTCGCCAAATCGAAGATCACACTGGCGAGCTTCTCTCGCGCGCAGGAATTCGAGGCGGACGGGATCGGCGTCGGCATCGCGGCGCGCGCCGGATACGATCCGTACGGCGCGCAACGCTTCCTCACTTCGTTGGGCCTGAACTCTCAGCTGCGGGCGAAGAGCGCCAACATCGATCCGCGCGCACCCGACTTTCTGTCCTCGCACCCGGCAACGCCGGAGCGCGTCACCAACGTGCAGTCCAACGCGCGCCAGTTTGCCAGCCCGAACAACGCGGGCCGCGCTAAGGCCGATTACCTCGCCATGATCGACGGCCTGGTGTTCGGCGAAGATCCGAGCGAAGGCTTCGTCCGCGGCCGCCGCTTCCTGCATCCCAAGCTCGGCTTCACCGTCACGGCGCCAGAGGGCTTCACGCTGGAGAACACCGCGCAGGCGGTGTTCGGGGTCAAGGACGGCGGCTCACAGGCGCTGCGGCTCGACGTCGTGCAGGTGCCGACCGAGCAGGCGTTGACCGAATACCTGATCTCCGGCTGGATCGAGAACATCGAGCCAAAGAGTGTCGAGGCCATCACGATCAACGGCCACCCGGCGGCGACCGCAACCGCGAGCGGCGATCAATGGACGTTCCGGCTCTACGTCGTGCGATTCGGCAGTGAGGTCTACCGCTTCATTTTCGCCGCCAAGAACCGGACCGAAGCGGTCGACCGGACGTTCCGCGACTCGATCGGATCGTTCCGCCGCATGACGCTCAGCGAAATCCGGCTTGCCAAGCCGCATCGCATCAAGATGGTGACGGTCGGACCGAACGACACAATCGAACGGATGGCGCGCCGCATGATGGTCAGCGACCGCAACGCCGAGCGCTTCCGCGTGCTCAACGGGCTCAACCCGGGGGACAAGCTCAGGGTCGGCGATCAGGTCAAGATCGTCGTGGAGTAATGGCGCTCCGTTCGTCCCCCGAAGGCGGGGACCCAGGCAGTAGCTACGAGCCCCCACATGCCCTGGATTTCCGTCACGGGAACCAGCGGAAAGAGCGAGGCTACGCTGCCTTCTGCTTGCCCTTGATGTGCTGGCCGACGAACTCGACCATGCGCTCAAAGTTCGATCCCATGTTCGCCAGGTCCGGCGAATGGCCGGCCATCCGGGGCCCCTCGAAATAGATGAGATCGATCTCGCCGCCCGCCTTCTTGTAGTTGGCGCCGAAGCGTTGCGGCTCGTTGCCCGGGAAGCTCGAATCCTCGTCCTTGTAGTCGTGCATCATGTCGCCGAGGGCTTGGAACCAGAGCGCCGGCGGCATGACCACCTTTTCGCCGCGCTCCAGCGCCAGCATCGGATTGCCCTCGATCATGTTGGCATCGCCGCGCCAGTATGAGTCGTGGCGCGCGATGATCGACTTCGGCCACTCCGGCGGATTGGCCCCGTCGCGGGCACGCGTCGCGAGGCGATAGCGGCTGATCGGGTTGATCACCGGCCACGACATGATGACACAGCGCACCGTGGCATCGACCACGGGCGAGCCGGCCGGCAGCGCCAGCGCGTGTAGCGCGGGTCGTGCGGCCGCATTGCGACCAGCATGGCCAAGTGACCGCCGCTCGACTGGCCTGACAGGCCGACCATGTCGGGGGCGGTCTTCAGCTTCGCCGCGTTCGCCTTCACCCAGCGCACCGAGTAGTTGATGTCTTGCACGGAGGCTGGATACGGGTCCGTGCTGCCGGAGCGGAAATCGAGCGCCACCGAAACGATGCCATGCGAGGCCATGAACTCGTGGCGGACTTTCTCCGTGAGGCGATCGCTCTGGCACCAGGCGCCGCCGTGGCATTCGACCAACGCCGGAAACGGCCCCGCGGCGCGCGGCGCGTACACCCGCGCGAGCAGCGGCTTGTCGCCGTGGCGCAGATATTCGACGTCCTCGACGTCGAAGTCATGGGTCTTGGCACCCGTGGTCTTGGCATCCATGGCGATCCTCCTGACCGTTTCGCTTGGCCGTTTCGCCGATCTTCCCGCAAATCGCGCGGTCGAACAACCGACGCCGGCGCATACGGGCCACGTCGCCGCGACAACGGCGAACATTGTGTTTGGTGGCCAAAATGCGTAGCGTTTTCGACCAATCGACCCGCGTCCGGGGAAACGCCAGGGAAAATATCATGCGCCTGATCAAGCCGTGCCTGCTGTCTCTTGCCATCGTCGCAAGCCTCGCACTCGCCGCGCCTGTGCAAGCCCAGTCGCCCGCTTGGCCGACCCGGACCGTGAAATTCATCGTGCCGTTCGGTCCCGGCGCCGGTGCCGACATCGGTGGGCGGTTGTTCGCGGAACGGCTGCAGAAAATCTGGAACCAGCCGGTGGTGATCGAGAACCGGCCGGGCGGCGACAGCATCGTCGCGATCAATGCTTTCCTGTCCGCCAACGACGATCACACCTTCCTGTTCGGGCCGTCGGGCAACTTCACGGTTCATCCGTTCGTCTACAGCAAGCTGTCGTACGATCCGAAGGACCTGATCCCGTTTGTGCGCGTCTCCAACACCATCCTGGCGGTCGCCGTAAAGGCCGACGCGCCCTACAAGAACGTGAAGGAATTCACCGAGGCGGTGCGCAAGGAGCCGGGCAAATTCAACTCCGGCCTGGTCCAAGGCATCACCGAATTCATTTTCTGGGGCTACTCGCACCATGAGAAGCTTCAGATCACGCAGGTGCCCTATCGCGACATCAACGTGGCGCCGGTCGATCTCGGCGAGGGACGCATCCAGGTGGTGATGTCGTCGCTTGCCATCGTGCAGCCGCAGACGACCGCCGGGCGCATCCGGCTGCTTGCGATTAACAACAAGACGCGCGCGCCGGCGGCACCGGATGTTCCGACCGCACGCGAGCAGGGCTATCCGTCGCTGGAAATCGAAGGTCTCGTTGGCTTGTTCGGGCTCAAGACCATTCCGGATCAGCTGAAAGAGAAGATTGCAGCCGACTTCAGGACGGCGGCGCAGGATGGAGCGATCGCAGACCGGCTCAAGGCCACCGGCCAGGTGATCAACGTCGGCCGGCCGAAGGAGTTTGCCAACTCCATCGAGGAGCAACGGTCGAACGTCGCCTCGATCGTCAAGGCGATCAATTTTCAGCCAAAGCAGTAAGACTCCGGCTACTGGCTTCCCAGTGCGATGAATTGCGGCATTGCATCTTCCCACGGACTGTCCGTGAGCAGCCGCTTGCCGGTCCCGTCGGCGTTCATGATGAAGATCGGTGCGTAGGGCTGGAAGGTATTGTCGTAGAGCGCCGCCTCGTCTCTCCATCCATACATGCCGCTGTTCCACAGGATGTGCTTGCCGTCCGTGCTCCACACCGCGTGCCCATCAACGGCCGGCGAATTGGTAAGCCGGCGCAGATCGGAGCCATCGGGTCGTATCGTGAAGACGTCGTAGTTGCCGTCGGCTTGCCTGCGGGTGAACACGATGCGGCTGCCATCGGGTGACCAGCCGGGCAGAGTGTCGGGCGCGATGGTCAGCACCTTCACCGAGCGATCATCGAGGTTGAGGATGCGCAGCCCATAGTCCCTTTCGCCCCATACCCGATAGACGATTTGCCTGCCGTCCGCCGAGAAGCTCGGAAACCCGGAGTTCGGCGTGTCGCGGGTGAGATCCTGCGCGCCCGTCCCGTCGCGGCGAACCATCATGACTTTCACCCTGGTCTTGTGACGGTCCCCGAAAAAGGCGCCAAACCCGAACGCAATCCATTTCCCGTCCGGCGACCAGCTCGGCGCGAAGGCAAGACCCTTGCCTGCGGCATGGAAGACGCGCTGCTTGTTCGATCCATCGGGGTCCATGATGACGATGGAAGGGTCCGCATCCTTCTCCGTCACCACCAGCTTGCCGTCTCTCGACAACTGCGGAAACACGTCCGTGTAACGATACTCGTGGTTCCGGTCCCAGCTATAGAGCGGCAGGTTCTGAGCGCGGAGCGCAAAGTCGACCTTCTGATAGATCACCTTCGCCCCGTCCGGCGACCAAACCGGCGAACGCATCTTGCCCTTCACAATGGCCCTCTCGCCCGTGTAGGCAAGGCCGTCGTTCGGACCGCCCTTGGCGAGATAGCCGATTTCATTCGCCGACACGAACTGCGGAGAGAGCTTCAGCCCGGGCCCCGAAGTATGTTCGACCCTGTCGCCGGTCGAAACATCGACGGACACGATCTGTGATGTCACGGATGCCACCAGTTCGGGCCGGTGGGCATGCTACGTCTGCTCCACGGGAAGCTCATAGAAGACAACCCGCTTCCCATCGGCCGACCACTTCGGCGACCCGGCGCTGATGTCAGGCCGCGCGTTCGAGACGTGGCGCAGGCCGGTGCCGTCTGCTCTAACGACGTAGACCGCCAGTTCTTGGACGTGCTCCCAGGCGCCCTTGCGAGCCCTCCACTCGGTATTGCGATCGGACGAAAAGGCGAGCCACCGGCCGTCTGGGGACCACGACGGCCGGAAGAAGCCGTTGGGCTTGTTTGGATCACCCTGTATCCCGGACTGCCCGGTCAGATTGCGAAGCTGTCGCGTCTCGAGATCGAGAATCCAGATGTTGGCCTTGTACGTTTCGCGCGTTGAAACGAACGCAAGTAACATCCCATTGGGTGACAGTGCAGCCTGATCATCGACCGCCTCACTGTCAGTCAACCGCTCCATTGCGGTACCATCCAGACGGGCACGATAAATATCCGCTTGGCCAAGGCCGGCGCGCTCCGACGTGAAAACAATCCATTGGCCGTCAGCGGAATACGATGCGTGATAGTCGAATGCTGACTCTCTCAACAGCTTCCGCTCGTTGCTCCCATCGAAATTAGCGATATAGAGCTCCGACGCTGACGGACCGATCCGGTTCATCAGCATGACGCCCTTTTTCCCAGTGCCGAGCGCCGAACCGGGAGTAGCGTCCTGCGCCCTGACCTGACACACTTGATGCGCCGTCAGGACTGCTGCAGGAAAACCTGTCAGCAAGCTTCGACGACTTATCATTGCATCCTCGCGCTGATCTGCGATTGCTTGCAGCCGCCGCAAACCAGTAGCGATCTTTCGCCGCAGGAACACGTTACAAATCAGTAAGCGGTCCCTCATCGCAACAAATGAAAGATGACCGCGGTCTAACGCCGGCTCCAGGGGTTTCCGCCCATGTGCTAAGCAAGAGCCAGCCCGATGGAATTGGTCGTCAGCGATCCACCATGGCCTTTCAGGGAAAGATCCATGCCCTACGGACGAGTCGCAACAGCAACGGCGATCATGGCGCTTGCGCTCGTAGCGAGCCCACCCGCGATCGGGCAAACCTATCCATCGAAGGTCGTGAAGGTGATCGTGCCGTTCACGCCGGGCTCGCCGAACGACGTGATGGCGCGGCTGTTGATGCAGCACGTGCAGCCGCGGCTCGGCCAGCCGATCGTGGTCGACAACCGGGTGGGCGGCGGCACGTCGATCGGCACCAAGGCCGCCGCAAGCGCAGCGCCTGACGGCTACACGCTCCTCTTCATCAGCTCGGCGCTGGTGATCGATCCGGCCATGAAGAAAGTCGACTACGATCCGATGCAGGACTTCGCACCGGTGGCGAGCGTGACGACCACGTCATGGCTCTTGGCAGTGTCGCCATCCTTGCCGGTCAAGACGATGGCCGAGTTCATCGCCTACACCAAGGCCAATCCCGGCAAGGTCACCCTCGCCTACACGCAGGGCACCGCCGCGGTGCTGGTCGGCGAGCGCTTCAAGCAACTTTCCGGCGCCGACATTGTCGCCATTCCCTACAAGGGCGGCGCGGCCGCCATGCCGGACTTCCTCGGCGGGCGAATCCAGATGCTGATCCCGACGCCGTCGACCACGTTGCCGCTGGTCCGCGAAGGCAAGATGCTGCCACTCGCGATCACCAGCGCCGAGCGCAGCCCGGACCTGCCGGATGTGCCGACCGTACGCGAGGTTGGCTTGCCAGCGCTCACGCTGGATTTCTGGAACGGGCTGCTGGCGCCAGCCGGCACGCCGCCCGAGATCATCGCCAAGCTCAATGCCGCGGTGAATGACAGCCTGCAATCGGCGGACATGAAGGCCAGCATGGTCAAGCTTGGGCTGGACGCCAAAGTCGGATCGCCGCAAGATTTCGCCCGGTTCATTGCGCAGGAAATTCCGCGCTGGGCCGAGGTGGTGAAGTCGGTCGGCGAAAAGGCTCAGTAGGTGGCGTGCCCCGGAAAGATCGCCGTCATCGGCGGCGGCATCGGCGGCTTGACTGCCGCGCTCGCATTGCTCAAGCGCGGCCTCGATGTCGACATCTACGAGCAGGCGCCCGAGCTCAAAGAGGTCGGCGCCGGCATCCAGATCAGCTCCAACGGCACCCGCGTGCTGTTCGCGCTGGGGCTCGAGGACGCGCTCAAGCGGGTGCAGGTGCAGCCCTCCAAGCGGCAGATCCGCCATTGGCGCACCGGCGAAACCTGGAACTGGTTCGATCTTGGCCAGGTCACGCAGCAGCGCTACGGCACGCCGCACGTGATGCTGCATCGCGGCGATCTGCACGGCCTGCTTGCCGATGCGGTGCGCAACCTCAAGCCGGATGCGGTGCATCTCAACAAGCGCTGCGGCGCTCTGGCGCAGTCCGCCGAGCGCGCCGAGGTGACTTTTACCGACGGCGAGACGGTCACCGCCGACTACGTGATCGGCGCCGACGGCATCCATTCCAAGATCCGGGAATTCCTGTTCGGCCCGGACAAGCCGGAGTTCACCGGCTGCGTGGCGTGGCGCGGTCTGGTGCCGATGCAGCAATTGCCGCCGCACATCGCTCCGCTGCTCGGCACCAACTGGCTCGGTCCGCACGGCCACGTGCTGCACTACCCGGTTCGGCGTGGCGAGATCATGAACTTCATCAGCTTTGTCGAGCGCGACGACTGGCAGATCGAATCCTGGGTGACGCAGGGCAGCAAGGACGAACTCGCCAACGACTACCGCGACTGGCACGAGGACGTGCACGCGATCATCCGCAACATCGAGACACCCTACAAATGGGCGATGATGGTGCGCGGACCGATGCCGCGCTGGAGCGAGGGCCGCGTCACACTGATGGGCGATGCCTGCCATCCGACGCTGCCGTTTCTCGGCCAGGGCGGCGTGATGGCGATCGAGGACGGCTACGTGCTCGCCGCGTGCCTGCAGAAATACCTCGACGAGCCGGAACGCGCCTTTGCCCGCTATGAAGACATCCGCCGCGAGCGCACCGCCGCCGTGGTGCGGAAATCGCACGAGAACCGGCGCTCGGCGTTCAGCCCGGCGCTCGCCGACCAGAGCCAGGTCGCGGTCGAGGTGGCGCGCGAGTGGCAGCAGGAGCGCGTGCGCGAGCGGATGGAGTGGCTCTACGCCTACGACGCGACCGCGGTCGAAGTCTGATGATCAAGATTCACAATTTTGCCCGTGGCGTGCGCGGCTTGCGCGCGATGTGGCAATGCGAGGAGATGAGCCTGCCCTATCAGGTGGAGATTGTCTCGTTTCCACCGAGTGAAGCGTATCGCGCGCTCAATCCGCTTGGTTCGGTGCCGTTCCTCGAGGATGCAGGCGGCGTGGCGATCAACGAGTCTGTTGCGATGATGCTCTATCTGGCGCAGCGATATGGGCCGACGCCACTGCTGCCCAGCAAAGACGACCCAATGCTGGCGCGCGTGATGCAGATGACGGTATTCGGCGAAGCAACCATGGGAGCGGGCATGAACCCGCTCATGGCAGCTCGTTTCGGCGCGCCCGAGGCTGACAAGCAGAATTGGTCGGTGCGCGTTCAGGAGAAGCGCCTGGAGGGCGTCATTCACTATGTGGCCGAGATTCTTGGCAACAACCCGTTCCTCGCCGGCAACGACCTTACCCTTGCGGACATATCGGTGAGCACCGCGCTCGGGATGTGGGTCGGCGCACTCGACCGCACTTTGCCGGCCGAACTGGTGGCATACCGCGAGCGGCTGGCGCAGCGATCGGCCTATCAGCAGGCGCGCGTGAAATGCAACGGCTGACAGATCACTCCAGCTTGATGCCGGTCTGCTTTGCGAGATCGCCCCACTGGCGCATGTCATCGGCCAGCACGGTGCCGAACTGCTGTGAGGTCATCGGACGTGGATCGAGGCTGAGCTTGGCCAGCGACGGCTTGCATCTCGGGCGTCTTTAGCCGCGCGTTCAATGTCGCGTTGAGCTTGGCAATGACCGGGGCGGGCGTGCCGGCCGGCGCCAGCAGGCCGTACCAGATCGCGGACGGGAAGCCCGGCATCCCGGCCTCGGCCAAGGTCGGGACATCGGGCAGTTCCGGCCAGCGCTTTTCGCTCGCGACCGCGAGCGGGCGCAGCTTGCCCGCCTGGATCTGCGGCAGCAGCAGCACCTTGGCGCTGGCGTGCATCTGCACCTGGCCGGAGATGGTGTCGGTCATCGCCGGCATGGCGCCGCGATACGGCACGAATTGGATGTTGGTGCCGCTCTTCACGCGCACGAATTCCAGAATGAAGTGCGGCGCGATGCCGACACCGCCGCCCGACGAGAGTTTGCCCGGATTGGCTTTGGCGTAGGCGACCAACTCGGCGAGCGTCTTCGCTGGCACGTTGGGATTGACCACCAGCACCATCGAATCGCTCGCGATCGCCGCCACCGGCGCGAAGTCCTTCGCCGCATCGAAGTCGAGATCCTTGTAGACCGCTGGCGTGATGCCATTGTTGTTGGTGCCGCCGAGCAGCAGCGTGTAGCCGTCCGGCGCGGCGCGCGCGACCGTCTTCATGGCGAGGCGGCCACCAGCGCCGGCCTGGTTCTCGACGATCACGCTCTGGCCGAGGTCGGTCGCTAGCGCCTGCGTGATGGAGCGCGCCACGGTGTCGGTCGGCCCGCCAGCCGGGTACGGCACCAGGACCTTGATCGGGCGATCGGGAAAGGTCTGTGCCGGCGCGCCCGCCAAGCTTGCCGCCAGCAGGATTGCAGCCGCGAATATCGTTTTCATCGCCCTCTCCGTCTCATTTCTCCGGCGGAGAAAGCCTAGACCAACATTGATGTTTGTGAAGGCCTACGGCCGCTCGAAGCCGTACAGCCGCTCCGCGTTGCCCACCAGGATGCGGGTGCGCACCGCCTCGTCCGGCACCCAAACCGCAATCTGGTCGACCAGATCGCCGTCGTTCGGCATTTCGGTCTCAAGCAGCACATGCGGCCAGTCCGAGCCCCAGACTAGGCGATCGGGCGCAGCAGCGACCAGCGCTTGTGCAAACGGCGTCATGTCGGCATAGGGCGACGGCATCCGCGAGGTGCGGTACGGCGCCGACAGCTTGGCCCAGCCGCGGCCCGACTTGAGCAGTCGGATCAACGCCTGGAAACCGGGTGCGTTCGTGCCCTTGGCCGGATCGGGCCGCCCCATGTGATCGATCACGACTTCGGTGGCAAAGCTTCCGAGTATGGTGTCCAGATCTGGATGATTCTCGACGTTGAGCAGAAATTGCACGTGCCAGCCGAGCTCCTTGGTGCGTTCGGCAAGCTTACGCGCCACGTCGAACGCAAGGCCGGTCTTCGCGGTGCGGTTGACGCGGAAGCCGCGCACGCCGCTCTCCGCAAGATGACGCAGCTCCTTGTCGGTGACGTGCTCGCCGATCAGCGCGACGGCGCGCAGCTTGCCGGGATGCGCCTTCATCGCATCGACGATGAAGCGGTTGTCGGTGCCGTAGAGCCCGGTCTGCACCATGACGCCGCGCTCGAAACCGGTGACGCGCTGCATGGCGAGATAGTCGTCGAGCGAAACCGACGGCGGCGTGTAGAGCCGGTTGACGGCCCAGGGATATTGCTCGCGCGGACCGAACACATGGCAGTGGCAGTCCGCCGCCTTGGGCGGCAGCGCGAGCTTCGGCTTGCCCACATCGAGCCGAGGACCCGCGCACTGTGCTGGTTCCTCGGCCATGAAGCGGCTAGTTCATCTGCACGCCGGCCGCCTTGATGATCGGCGACCAGCGCGCGATCTCGCTCTTGACGAGCGCAAGGAACGGCGCCGGCCCGCGCTGTGGCTTGTCGGGGATGTCGCAGCCGAGGGTAAACAAGCGCTTTTGCGTCGCCTCGTCGTCGAGCGCCTTGTCGAGCGCAGCGGCGAGCTGGTCGACGATCGGCTTGGGCGTGCTCTTCGGCGCGAATAGGCCGTTCCAGCCGGCCACCACGTACTCGGGCATGCCGGCTTCGGCCGTGGTCGGCACGTTCGGTATGGCCGCATTACGCTTTGGCGCCGCCAGCGCGTAGATCTTGATCTTGCCGTCCGCGAGCTGCGGGGCGCCGGTGAGGATGTCGGCGCACATAAAGTCGACTTGGCCGCCCACCAGCGCGTTCATCGCCGGCGCGCCGCCGGCGAACGGCACCATCGTCGGCTTGGTGCCCAAGATCGAATTGAACAGCAGGCAGGTGGTGAAGAAGATCGAGCCGACGCCGGCGTGCCCCTGATTGATCTTGCTGTCATTCGCCTTCAGATAGGCGATGAATTCCTTCAGGTTGTTGGCCGGGAAATCCTTCCGGGCCGCGATCAGCAGCGGAAAGGCACTGACCATGCCGATCGGCTCGAAATCCTCGGCCGGCTTGTAGGCGAGGTTCGGATAAAGCGCGACCGAGGCGGCATGTGTTCCCATTTGTCCCATGATGATGGTATAGCCATCGGGATCGGCACGCATCGCCCGGGCCGAGCCGACAGTGCCGCCGGCGCCGGAGATATTCTGGATGACAAATTGCTGGCCGAGCGTCTTCGACATGTGGTCGCCGACGATGCGGGCGCCGACGTCGGTCGCGGCGCCGGGCGGGAATGGCACGATCAGCGTGATGGGACGGCTTGGATAGGCCTGCGCCCAGGACGCGCGCGGCAGAGCCGGCAGCGCGGCGGCGCTAGCGGCGAGGTGCAGAAATCGGCGGCGTTGAAGCTTCATGGCGTTTCCCCTCTGGCTGCCTGTGTCGGCAGTTCTGTCACAACGCTACACCACTTGTCGGTATGCGCAGAAGGGCCGCGAGTGCACATGGTGCACCGCAAAGCAAAGGCCCGGCGTTACCGCCGGGCCTTGGCTTCCATGCGCCTCAATCAAACCAGCTTCACATCCTTCAGCGGCAAACTCCGCACCGGCTTGCCGGTCGCGGCGAAGATCGCATTGAGCACCGCCGGCGCAACCACGCAGATGGTCGGCTCACCGACGCCGCCCCAGAAGTCGTAGGTCGGCACGATGACGGTCTCGACCTTCGGCATCTCGGCGAGCTTCATGATCTCGTAGCTGTCGAAGTTGAGGCTGGTCATGCGGCCCTTGTCGACCGGACAGTCGCCGTAGAGCGTGGCAGACAGCCCATAGGCCACCGAGCCCTCGACCTGCGCGGCAATCTGGTCGGGATTGACCGCGTGGCCGCAGTTGAGCGCCAGCACCATGCGGTGCACCTTGACCTTGCCTTGCGGGCTTACCGAGACCTCGGCGGTCGCGGCCGAATAGCTGCCGTAGCCCATGAACTGCGCGATGCCGCGATGCTGACCCGCCGGCAGCGGCTTGCCCCAGTCGCCTTTCTCCGCGACCGCGTTGAGCACGGCGAGATGTTTGGGATGGTTCTTCATCAGCGCGCGACGGAACTCGAGCGAGTCCTTGCCAGCCGCGCGTGCGCATTCCTCGATGAAGCATTCCATGTAGACGCCGTTCTGGTTGGTATTGACGCCGCGCCAAGGGCCGACCGGAACATGCGTGTTACGCATCACGTACTCGAGCAGCATGTTCGGCACGGTGTAGCCGAGCTGCGCGTCATGCGGCTCCTCGTAAAAGCCCTGCAGCTGGCGGCGGTCGCGGCCGCCGACGATGCCGGCGGGATTGAGCCAGGCGTTGATCGACTGGCCGGAGACGCGCATGTGCAGGCCGACCAGGTTGCCGTTGGCGTCAAGTCCGGCGCTGGCCTTGCATTGCGAGATCGGCCGGAAGAAGTCGTGCGCCTGGTCCTCCTCGCGGCTCCAGATCAGCTTGACCGGGATGCCGGGGAATTCCTTGGCGACGACGACCGCGTAGCGGGTGTAGTCCTGAATGCCGCCGCGCCGGCCGAAGCCGCCACCGAGGTCATGGCGGTACACCTCGCACTGGCTGAGGGGAACGCCAAATTCCTCCGAGAGAGCGGCGAGCGCCGCCTCCAAGTTTTGCGTCGGCACCCAGCATTCCGCCTTATCGGCGGAAATTTTCACCGTCGCGTTCATCACCTCCATGCAGGCGTGCGACAGGAAGGGCGTGCCGTAGGTGGCTTCGACCTTCTTCGCGGCGCCTGCAATCGCGCCCAGCGCATCACCCCGCTTGATGTCGCCGTTGGTCTGCGCGGCCGTCAGGCCCTCCTTGAGCAATTCGGCGATTGAGGCGCTCGACACCGAAGCATTCGACCCCTCGTCCCAGACGATGGGTAGCGCGTCGAGTGCGGTCTTGGCTTGCCACCAGGTTTCAGCGACGACGGCGACCGCGCTGTCCTTGACCTTCACCACCTTCTTCACGCCGGGCATCTTGGCGATCTTGGCTTCGTCGTAGCTCTTCACCTTGCCGCCGAACACCGGGGAATCCTTGATCGCGGCGTTGAGCATGTCCGGCAGCTTGAGATCGATCGCATAGACCTTGCTGCCGTTGAGCTTGGCAGGCGTGTCGAGCCGCTTGAGCGGCTTGCCGGCGATCTTCCAATCCTTCGGGTCCTTGAGCTGGATGCTCTTGGGATCAGGCGGCGTCAGCTTGGCCGCGGCCGCCGCCACCTTGCCGTAGCCGATCTGGCGGAACGTCGAGGCATGCCTGATGATGCCCTTGTCGACCGTCACCTCGCTGACCGGCACCTGCCAATGGTCGGCGGCGGCCTGCAGCAGCATCATGCGCGCCGCCGCGCCGCCGCGCCGGACATAGTCCTGCGATTGCCGAATGCCTTGGCTACCGCCGGTCGACATGTTGCCCCAGGCGCGCTTGGCGGCGAGGTTGCGGCCGGGGGTGAGCCCCTCGGTCGTAACCTTCTTCCAGTCGCATTCGAGCTCTTCGGCGACGAGTTGCGCGAGGCCGGTCAGCGTGCCCTGCCCCATTTCGGAGCGCGCGATGCGGATCACACAGGTGTCGTTGGGCCGCACCACGACCCAGAGGTTGACCTCGGAGCCATAGCCGGCGCGTTGCGCGTGCGCCTCGCGCAGGAACGGCAGATCCATGCCCAGCGCGAAGCCGCTGCCGGCAACGGCGACGGAGCCGACGATGAACTTGCGGCGCGAGAGATTGGTGGAAGTTTGGGAGATCGTCTTTGTCATGGCTGACCTCCTCAGACGCGGGCTTTGTTGGCGCGGTTGATCGCGCGGCGGCCCTGGGCCGCCAGGTGGATCGCCTCACGGACGCGCTGATAGGTTCCGCAGCGGCAGATGTTGGTCATCGCCTCGTCGATGTCCTTGTCGGACGGATTCTTGTTCTTCGCGAGCAGCGCCGCCGCGGCCATGATCTGGCCGGACTGGCAGTAGCCGCATTGCGGCACGTCGACCGCGAGCCAGGCCCGCTGTACCGGATGCGATGTGGTGCCGGACAAACCTTCGATAGTGACGATCTTGTCGGTCGGCTTGATGTCGCCGATCCGGATCGAGCAGGAGCGCTGCACCTCACCGTTGATGTGGACCGAGCAGGAGCCGCATTGCGCGACGCCGCAGCCGTACTTGGTGCCGGTCAGCCCAACCTGCTCGCGGATGAACCAGAGCAGCGGCGTGTCGTTCGGCACGTCGGCTTCACGCGTCCTGCCGTTGATGGTGATCTTTGCCATGGGCGTTCCCTCGTGCGTTGCCGTTGCCCGCATCATCTGTGAGCGGTTCGGGGCAGCACGACCTGAGGAACTGGAGCGCGCCACCCCCGGCGTCGGCCCGAGCGTAGCGCAGCGAGGCGGATGCGCCTACGCGGATTTTAATCGTTCCAATCGGGAATAACCCGGAGCTACAGCCGGGAACGTCCACCCTCTGGACAGAGCAAGAGACCGGAACAAGCTTCCAAAGCGCAAATGTTAGTAGCCGTTGCAAGGTCCGGCCGGCGCGCCAAGCAAAAAGCCCGGCGTCACCGCCGGGCTTTGTATTTCGCGATGGAGCAGCGAGCCGTCAGGCCGCCTCTTCCTCGACAGCCTCGGCCTCTTCGGCCTCAGCCGGCTTCGGGCCGCGGCGCGGGCCCTTGGCCAGCGCAGCCTCGATCTCCTTGACCGCCTCGGTCTCCGTGAGGTGCTGGACCGCCGAGATTTCGCGCGACAGCCGGTCGAGGGCCGCCTCATAGAGCTGCCGCTCGCTGTAGGACTGCTCGGGCTGGGTCTCGGACCGGTAGAGATCGCGGACCACCTCGGCGATGGCGACGATGTCGCCCGAGTTGATCTTCGCCTCGTATTCCTGGGCCCGGCGCGACCACATGGTGCGCTTGATGCGGGCGCGACCCTTCAGCGTCTCGAGCGCGCGCTTGACCACCGCGCCTTCGGCGAGCTTGCGCATGCCGACCGCGACGATCTTGGCGGTGGGCACCCGCAGCGTCATCTTGTCCTTGACGAAATTGATGACGAACAGCTCCAGCTTGGCGCCGGCCACTTCTTGCTCTTCGATGGCCACGATCTGGCCGACCCCGTGGGCCGGATAGACGATGAATTCGTTGGTCTTGAAGCCCTGGCGTTGGGTAGTCTTCTTGGTGGTCATTCCAGGCTGTACTCCTTGGTCCGGCTTGCGGCCGACCGCTGTCTTGGACACGGGAGCCACACGGCGCGAGCTAGCGCGTGTCGCTTGCGAGGTCCGCCGGCTTGAACCGGCAGATGTCTTCTTGGCCCGCCGGCCCAAGCCAGCAGACCCCTTCTTGGACTTCTGACGCATCTTCCCTGCCACAGCTTATACGTGTACGAGACACGCCCCACTCGGGTTTATGTAGGGACCACCACCGAAAAAATAGGCTCCCCGCGGGGAGCAATCAGGTGCCAATCCATGTCACCTATATAACACATTTTTCCCAAAAATCAAAGCCTTACGGCTTCACAAAGCCGCCAATTCGGCGCTTTGGCGGACATAAATTCGTGAAAATTGGTTAAGAATGGGACTGTATCGGGCTAATCCCCGGTACCCGGCTCCGGGTCGAAATGCTGCTTTTTGCCGGCCACCCCCTCCCACTCCTTGGAATCGGCGGGGGGTTCCTTCTTCACCGTGATATTCGGCCAGGTCTTGGAATATTCGGAGTTGAGTGCCAGCCATTCCTCAAGGCCAGGCTCGGTATCCGGCTTGATCGCCTCAACGGGGCATTCCGGCTCGCAGACCCCGCAGTCAATGCACTCGTCCGGATGAATGACCAGCATGTTGGCGCCTTCGTAGAAGCAGTCGACCGGACACACTTCCACGCAGTCCATCAGCTTGCACTTGATGCAACTCTCATTGACGACGTAGGTCATCTCTGCTCCGGAACCACGCTTTCGCGGGTGCTGCTTAACCCAAGGGCTACCACCCCGCAAGGCAAGCGCCACGCGGCCTTGCGGCCATTTCAGGCCTCCTCGTCCGGACCAGATCCTGGTCCGTACATCAGCCGATCGACGGCGCGCCGCTCACGTTTGGTCGGGCGGCCGGCACCGGTCTCGCGGGCCGGTCCCGGGGGTGGCAACGGTGCAGCGGCGGGCGAAAGATCGTCGTAGAGCCCACGCGCCGCATCCGGGCCGCCGCGCCGCTCCGCGAAATCCTTCACCTTGAGCACCCGGACACGGCGGTCGAGCGCGACGGTGATCACATCGCCGGACCGAACCGGCTGGCTTGCGGCATCAATGCGCAATCCGTTGAGCCGTACATGGCCACTTGCTGCCAACGCGGTCGCAGCCGAGCGCGTGCGCACCACCCGCGCGTGCCACAACCATTTGTCGATACGCTGGCGATCCAGAAGCTACCGCTCCTTGTTGGCTTCGAGTTGCTCCTTCAAGGCCAACAGCTTGGCGAATGGCGAATTCGGATCGGGCTCCTTGCCGCGGCGTTCGTTCGCGGAACTCCAGGTCCGCGACGGACGATTGTCGTCACGATCGCGGTCGCGGCGCGGCCGATCGGAACGCTCGCCGCGCGGCGGGCGCTCGTGCCGCTCACGATCTGGACGATCACGGTCCTGGCGCTTGGCGCGGTCGGCGCGCTGCGCACGCGCCTGCTCGCCGTCCGCACCACCCTGACCGTCCTGCCGATCGCGATCACGGCGATGCCGCGGACGGCCTTTGCGTTCGCCGTCGGTCGTTGCAGGGGCTGCATCGCCGACCGCACTTTGTCCCTCTGCCGCAACAGCCGGCTCAGTGGTGGTTTGTCCATCGGTCGCGGGAGTCTGTTGTTGCGATCCTGGACGATCACCGGGACGGCGGCGGCGCTTGCCGGCTTCGCGGCGGTTGCGCATGCCTGATGGCCGGCCTGGCCGCCAGACTTCGATCATCGCGGGTTCGGCGGCTGCTTCCGCAGCAGACGGCGCGGCTGCGGATCCCTCACTTGGCGCAGGCGGAGCTTGTTCGTCGGACGCTGCCGCCACTGATTCCGCAGCTGGCTCGGAGACCTGCTCGGGCTTGGCATCGGCTACGAAAGAATTGTCCGGCAGCAACGACGCGGGCGCCGCCGGCTCCGATATGGCGGGCACCGGCTCGATGTCCGGCGTCAACGCCGGGCTCGACTCGGCAGTGGCTTCGGCAGGCGGTGTCTCGCTCGATGCCTCAACGATGGCTGGCGGCTCGGCGTTCGCCGGCTCTATTGAAGCCTCGACACTGACCGTTTCTGCCGAGGCGTCGGCCTTAGCAGGCTCCGTCGAAGTCTCAATATGAGCCGGTTCCGGCAGCTTGTTGGCGTTAGCAGGCTCCGCCGGCTTGGGCCGCCGCTCCATGCGGTAGCCGAGCGATCGCAGGATGGAGGCGAAGTCCTCGCCCGAGGCGCCGGTCAGCGAGGTCATCGCGCCGGCAACGGTGAAGCCGGTGCCGTCGAACGCGCCGGGCGGCTTGGCGCCGGTCGCGCCCTCTCGCCAGGCGAGCGCCGGGCGAATGAGATCGGCAAGCCGCTCCAGAATGTCGACGCGGATCGCGCGTTCGCCGCACACGCGATAGCCGATGCTGCGGTACAGCGGCTTGGGTGTGTCCTTGTCGACCGGGATCGAGGTCCGTCCGCTCGCGGCAAGGCGTTGCAATTCGTCGAGGCCTTTGACCTCCGGGCCCTCGTGCTTGAGCGCCCAAAGCTGCGCGGCGAGGCTGCGCGGCGCGGGCTTGAGCAGTCCCGGCAAATAGATGTGATAGGCGCCGAACCGCACGCCGTACTTGCGCAGCGTGGCGCGCGACGGCTGGTCGAGCCCCTTGACCTCTTCGGCGACGCGCTGCCGCTCCAGCACGCCAATCGCTTCGATCAATTGAAACGCGATCCCGCGGCTTATGCCGGTGACATCCTCAGTGGCTGCGAGCGCAAACAGCGGTGCAAACATCCGCTCGATGTGAGTCTTGAGCCAGAGATCGACCCGGGTCTGAACGTGCTCGCGCGCCGCGCCGGTAAGTTGTTCGTCCGCAATGAGCCGCAGCCGTGGCCGCAGCACGTCGTCGCCCGCGACGAGCTTGGCGACCGCCGCGCCGGTCCAGCGCAACGTGCCGTCCGAGGCAAGCACGAAGTCCCGCTCCGGCGCCTGCGCAACCTTGGTTGCGCGGGCATCGATCTCACCGGCCAGCGCGCTACGCGCTGCGGCCTGCAGTGCCTTCGCATCGGACCCGCCGGTGGCGTTTTCCGCGGCGAAACTGAAGCCGTCCAGACGGCCAATCACATGGCCTTCTACGATCACTTCGCCGGTTTTCTGAATTTCGGTTTCCAATGTCGTGTTCTCTCGCAAACGCTTCATCAGCACGCTGGTGCGGCGGTCGACGAAGCGCTCGGTGAGGCGCTCATGCAAAGCATCGGAAAGCTTGTCCTCGACGCTACGAGTGACCGACTGCCAATGCTCCGGCTCAGCCAGCCAATCCGGACGGTTCGCCACGAACGTCCAAGTCCGCACATGCGCGATCCGGTTCGACAACGTATCAATATCGCCG
Source organism: uncultured Alphaproteobacteria bacterium (assembly GCA_963787955.1). GTDB lineage: Bacteria > Pseudomonadota > Alphaproteobacteria > Rhizobiales > Xanthobacteraceae > Z2-YC6860. The sequence goes on from CAWBFG010000038.1 coordinate 30,613, forward strand.
TCGGTTCGATCAGCTTGCGCAACCTGGCTGGAGAACCAGTCGACCGGAATTCTACCCTCCCGCATCAGGAATCCATAGAGGGTCACGACAAGCTCGGCGTGCATCGCCGGCGCGGTCTTGCGGTAATCGGGAACCTGGCAAACATCCCATAGCCGCTGCACGGCATCCCGGCTCGCCGCCATGCCGCGGATTTCTTCATCGCGGGCAGCATGTTCCAGCACCAGAATGTCCTCCGCGACCGGCGCGCGGGTGAGCCCGGTTTCGGTCGGTATCGTCGCCAGCGACGCTTGCAACGCGCCGAGCGACGAAAAATCAAGATCGCTGTTGCGCCACTGCAACTGCCGCACCGGGTCAAACGAATGGCTCTCGAGCGCACGCACCAATTCGTCGTCGAACGGCGGGCATCGTCCAGTGGTGCCGAATGTCCCGTCGCTGGTAGCGCGCCCCGCGCGGCCAGCAATCTGGGCAAGCTCGGCAGGATTGAGATGCCGGTATTGGTAGCCGTCGAACTTGCGGTCAGCGGCGAACGCAATATGATCGACGTCGAGATTAAGTCCCATGCCGATCGCATCGGTCGCCACCAGATAGTCCACGTCGCCGGACTGATAGAGCGCGACCTGGGCGTTGCGGGTACGCGGCGACAACGAGCCGAGCACCACCGCCGCGCCACCGCGCTGGCGCCGGATCACCTCGGCGATGGCGTAGACCTCGTCGGCAGAGAACGTGACGATCGCCGTGCGCCGCCGTTGCCGGGTCAGCTTGCGGTCACCGTCGAACGTCAGTTGCGACAGCCGCGGCCGGCTGACGATGTTGGCGCCAGGCAGCAGCCGCTCCACCATCGACCGCATCGTCGCGGCACCGAGCACCAACGTTTCCTCGCGCCCGCGGCAGTTGAGCATCCGATCGGTAAAGACGTGGCCGCGCTCCATGTCGGCCCCAAGCTGAATCTCGTCGATCGCGACGAAAGCGACGTCGAGATCGCGCGGCATCGCCTCGACCGTCGAGACCCAGAACCGCGGGTTCTGCGGCTTGATCTTCTCCTCGCCGGTGATCAGCGCGACGCTGCCTTCGCCCATTCGCGCCACCACCTTGTTGTAGACCTCGCGGGCCAGCAGGCGCAGCGGCAGACCGATCATGCCGGACGAGTGCGCCAGCATCCGCTCGATCGCGAGATGGGTCTTGCCGGTGTTGGTCGGACCCAGCACGGCGGTAACGTCGGTGCCGCGGTTACGGGCGCCGCGAGAGGCAGGCGACGAAAACGAGATGGGCATCTAAAGTTCGATCCGTTGAAGCGTGCGAAGGCCGCTTCTGGTTGGTTTGGGCATGGTGTTATCGGAAAGCCGGCTTCGATTCGTCCGGATCATGCCCGCAGTGGAGGCTGGGAAGCTGGCCACAGCGCCAGCGAGCCAGCTTTGTGTATCACAATGCGTCACAATGCGACCCCGGAAAGGCGTCCGCCTTAAGGATGGGAACGAGTCTGGAACGAACCGCGCCCGAATCGCTGACTCGGAGGCTGTTTGACTTCGTTCCCTACGACATGTCGCGCCCAGTTGGGAGCAGGCTACAACATGGTGCGGCGCAGCCGGCCCGCCAAGCCGTTTTCGGCTTCGAAAGCTTAACAACAGCACCGGAGTGCTCCCGCGCAGGAGTCAATGGCCAAGTGGTCCAGGCCCCCTGTGGATATCGTGCTCAAGATGCCAAACCGGGAGGGCGCGGCGCCGCAATTATTGCGTTTTCGGTCCGGCTGCCGACGCGCGCGGCTTCTGCGCCGACGACGCCGTGCTTGTAAACTGGACTGCCTGCAGCACGCCTTGGCCGAACGGCGTCGGGATCACCAGCCGGAACGGCACCACCACACGCGTCGCGGTGATCGGCACCAGCCAGACCTCGATGTCCTTCCTCTCAATCAAGTACTTGATCGCCGGACGCGACGGCACGTAACCGGCGAGCGGCGCGAACTGGATGCCACAGACAACGGCCGGCCCGTCATAGCCCCGCTCCGCCTTGACGCGATCCATGCGCTTGAAAGCGAACTTGAGATCGAAGCGCATGCGGCCATCGAATATGGAGATCACGCGCTGGCACGCTTCGGGCCGCAGGGGGTCACCGTTGCCCGGAACGCGGATCAGCGAGGCGGTCATCGGATCGGTCACGCTGGTGCGGTGCGCCTCGGTCAATGGGATGCGCTCGGGCGTATCGATCACCGGCGGCGTGATCGCGTAGTCCTTCACGTTGCCGCCGGACAGCGTCATACGGATTTCTTCGGTCTTGCGATCGGTGCTGACGCTGGAGGCGTAGCTCGCCGGCATCGGCCTGCCACTGACCACGGTGCCGCGCGATGCGCCACTGCCAGTGCCGCCGGCAAAGAGTTGCAGCAGTCCCGTGGTCGCGCCGCTTGCCGCCGCGGTGAACTGATCCTCGGCGAGGTCGATCACCCACGCACCCTTGCCGATCTGCAATCCGCCCAGGGTCACCACGTAGCGGGCGTCGAGGCGACCCTGCGCTTGCGCGGGAGCGGCTGCCGTGAACGCAGCCGCGAGGCTCGCACCCACCAGCGCAGGCCGAAGAAAACCCCAGCGCACGATTGCTATTCTCCCGAACGCCATGCTGAACACCGGCATTTGCCGCGCGGGGCATCGGCCTATCAAGGCCTTCCTGCTGCGATGCAGTGCTTATCCCCGATTTCGGGTCCGAATAAGTCGTTTCTATGATGGCGCCGCAAGGGGTTAGACCAGGATCATCCGCGGCCGTTTGCCTTGACGCCTTTTCGCCCCCTGACTATACGTCCGCCAGCCATTTATAACCATCGATCGGGCGCCAATTGGCAGCCCGTGTCCAATCCCGGGATCGTGTGATGTCACGCCGTTGCGACCTGACCGCCAAGGCCGCCCAGGTCGGCCATAAAGTCAGCCATTCCAATATCAAGACCAAGCGGCGTTTCCTGCCGAACTTGCTGAATGTCACGCTGATCTCCGACACGCTCGGCCGCTCGGTGAAGATGCGCGTGTCCGCCAACGCGCTGAAGTCCGTCGATCATCGCGGCGGGCTCGACTCCTTCCTGATGAAGGCCAAGGATGCAGAACTGTCGCCCAAGGCGCGTGAGCTCAAGCGCGCCATCCGCAAGAAGCAGGCAGCGGGCTAATCACTCCCCCGGCAGGGTGAACTGCAACAGCACGGTCCGCTGCAACGGCGAGAAATTGTCATCCGAGATCAGGGTGAGCACCAGCGCGCCGTCGGCGGCGCGGTGCACGCTGAGACCTTCGAAATTGTCGATCTGCGCCCCCATGTCGGCAAAGATCAGCTCCTGACCGTCGATCACCGCGCGCGGCGCGACGCGGGCCAGCGGGACACGCCGGATGCGGATGGCTAGCCCGCGCGTCCAAGAAAACCGCCGTTCCAGGATCAAAAGGTCGCCGCGCGGCGTCACCGCGCAGTCGCTGACGTCGAACTCGTCGGTGCGCTTGACGCCGAATGAGCCTCCCGACGGCGCGATCAGGAATCCTTGGATATTGCCCGCCGAGTCGAGGCCGCGCTCGGAGATCGCGATCAGCGTTCCGGCGAGCGGCAGGCCTCTTGGCGGCACCACCAGGCATTCGATGCCCTTGTTGTGCGGCAATCCCTTGATGCCCGGCGGCAGCGCAATCGGCTGGCCGCGGGCACGCAAGCCGTCCTTGCCGTAATCGAACCGCAAGATCTCGTTGGCGCGCTCGATGCCGACGTAGAGTGTGCCGCCATCGTCGGCGAGCGCCTCGGTGTCGTACCAGCCGCCGCGGCGACGGTTGACCGGCCGACCGTCGGGACCAAGCACCGGCGCCATCTCGGCGTCGGCGATCGAGATCGGCGCGCTGCCACGATAGACGAGCCGTCCGCGCAGCCAATTGCCCTTGTCGGACACAGCGATGAATCGGGCGCCGTCGGCATTCACACGCAGCGCGGAGATTCCGCCGAACTCGCGATGCGATGACGTGAGCACCAGTCCACCGCGAAACCGCAGCGCACCGAAATGGGTTTGAGTGGTGTCGCGTGGATCGAACGATTCGATTGCCTGGGCCTGAATTGCGATGCGTTGGCTTTGCGCCGGTGGAGTGGGTGCCTGCGCCGCGGCGGTCAGGCCGGCGAGCAGCAGGATCGCGGCAATGCCGCATGCGATCCGCGATGCCAAAGGCAAGGGGCTTCTCCGCAATCGGAGGCCTTCCAGTAGCACAATACATCACAGTCATGGCCGGCCTTGTCCCGGCCATCCACGTCTTACTTCGATGCACACCATAGGCGGGCGAGGCGACGCCGTCGTTCGGCCGGCTGTGGCCCGGCATGACGGCGGAGAGAATGGAGCAAACGCTAGTGCAGCTTGCGCGGCGGCCGCGACGGGCGCAGCACCGGCTCCAGCGCCGCACCTTCCTCGAACAGTTCGGCAAGCTTCTCAGTCATGGCTCCGCCGAGCTCTTCGGCGTCCACGATGGTGACGGCCCGGCGGTAGTAACGGGTGACGTCGTGGCCGATGCCGATCGCGATCAGTTCCACGGGCGACCGCATCTCGATCTCCTCGATCACCCAGCGCAGGTGGCGTTCGAGATAATTGCCCGGATTGACTGACAGCGTGGAATCGTCGACCGGCGCGCCGTCCGAGATCATCATCAGGATCTTGCGCTGCTCGCTGCGCGCCAGCAGGCGCTTGTGCGCCCAGTCGAGCGCCTCGCCGTCGATGTTCTCCTTCAACAGGCCCTCGCGCATCATCAACCCGAGATTCTTGCGGGCGCGGCGCCAGGGCGCGTCCGCCGACTTGTAGATGATGTGGCGCAGGTCGTTGAGGCGGCCAGGGTTCGGCGTCTTGCCGGCGGCGAGCCACGCTTCGCGCGAGGAGCCACCCTTCCACGCCCGCGTGGTGAAGCCGAGGATCTCGACCTTGACGCCGCAGCGCTCCAGCGTGCGCGCCAGAATGTCGGCGCAGGTCGCCGCGACCGTAATGGGGCGGCCGCGCATCGAACCCGAATTGTCGAGCAGCAACGTCACCACCGTGTCGCGGAAGTTGGTTTCTTTCTCGGTCTTGAACGCCAGCGGGTGCATCGGATCGATGATGATGCGCGGCAAGCGCGCGGCATCGAGCATGCCCTCTTCGAGATCGAACTCCCAGGCGCGGTTCTGCTGCGCCATCAAACGCCGCTGCAGGCGGTTGGCGAGGCGGGCCACCACGCCCTGCAGGTGCGAGAGCTGCTTGTCGAGATAGCCGCGCAGCCGGTCGAGCTCCTCCGGCTCACAAAGGTCTTCCGCGGCGACCGTCTCGTCGAAGCGCATGGTGAAGGGCTTGTAGTCGGGACCGCGCGGTTCGTTCAGGCGGTTGCGCGGCCGCCACGGCTCGGCGGCCTGCTCGCTGTCGCCCATCTCGGTGTCGTCGGCCATGTCGCCGGCCGGCGCCTCGGATTCCTCCTCGGTCGATTCGGCGGCGTCGGCTGAGGCCTCGGCCTCCTCCATGCTCATGCGCTCCAGGTCCTCGGAATCAGAGGCCTCACCCTTCTCGCCCTGCTCATCCTTCTTGCGGTCCTGGTCGCCGCTCTCGCCCTCTTCTTCTTCATCCTCGGAGGTCGAGCGGTCCTCGCCCATGTCGAGGGATTCCAGCAAATCATGAACCGCATCGCCAAACCGCCGCTGGTCTTCGACCAGCCCGTTGAGCTGATCGAGGCCGCGGCCAGCGCGCTCCTCGATGAACGGGCGCCACAGGTCGACCAGCTTCTTGGCCGCCGGCGGCGGCAACTCGCCGGTCAGCCGCTCGCGCACCATCAGCGCGACGGCATCCTCGATCGGCGCATCGGCCCGGTCAGTGATCTCGTCAAACTTGCCACGGTGGAACTTGTCATCGAGCATGGCGGAGAGGTTGTTCTTCACTCCCATCATGCGCTTGGCGCCGATCGCCTCGACGCGGGCCTGCTCGACCGCCTCGAACACCGCGCGCGCCTGTTGGCCGCCGGGCACCAGGCGGCGGTGCACCGCCGGATCGTGGCAGGCGAGCTTGAGCGCCGCAGCATCGGCATGGCCGCGAACGATTGCGGCGTCCTGCCGCGACATCTTGCGTGGCGGCTCCGGCAACCGCGCCTTGCCGCCGACCAGGCCGGGACGTTCCGCGGCGAACGAGACCTCAAGCTCCGGCTGCCTGGCTATGGCGCGCAGGCAACTCGATACCGCGCGCTTGAACGGCTCGGTTGGGGAGTCCTTTGCCGTCGGCTTCGGCTTGATGTTGGAAGACATCGCGCGATTTTCTCTCCACCTCATTGCCAGGCTTGACCCGGCAATCCATCTCTTTCGCGAAAGTGATGGATGCGCGGGTCAAACCCGCGCATGACGTTTGTGTTTGCTTCAGCTCAGCGCCACGTTCACCGAGCTTTCCGGCAGCTCCTGACCGAAGCAGCGCTGATAGAATTCGGCGACGATCGGCCGTTCCAGTTCATCGCACTTGTTAAGGAAGGTCAGCCGGAACGCGAAGCCGATGTCCTTGAAGATGTCGGCGTTTTCCGCCCAGATGATCACGGTGCGTGGGCTCATCACGGTCGAGAGATCGCCGTTGATGAACGCGTTGCGGGTGAGATCGGCAACCCGGACCATCTTGTTGACCACGTCGCGGCCGGCGTCGGTCCGATAGTGCTTCGCCTTGGCGAGCACGATCTCGACCTCGTTGTCGTGCGGCAAATAGTTCAGCGTGGTGACGATCGACCAGCGGTCCATCTGCGCCTGGTTGATCTGCTGCGTGCCGTGATAGAGGCCGGAGGTGTCGCCAAGCCCGATGGTGTTGGCGGTGGCGAACAGCCGGAACGCGGGGTGCGGGCGGATCACGCGGCTCTGGTCAAGCAGCGTGAGCCGGCCCGAGGATTCCAGCACGCGCTGGATCACGAACATCACGTCCGGGCGGCCGGCGTCGTATTCGTCGAAGCAAAGCGCGACGTTGTTCTGATAGGCCCACGGCAGGATGCCGTCGCGGAACTCGGTAACCTGCTTGCCCTCCTTGATAACGATAGCGTCCTTGCCGATCAGGTCGATACGGCTGATGTGGCTGTCCAGGTTGACGCGCACGCACGGCCAGTTGAGCCGCGCCGCCACCTGCTCGACGTGGGTCGATTTGCCGGTGCCGTGGTAGCCCGACACGATCACGCGGCGGTTATGAGCGAACCCGGCCAGGATCGCGAGCGTGGTCGCGCGATCAAAGCGGTAATCAGTATCGACGTCAGGCACGTAGTCGTCGCCCTTCGAATAGGCCGGGACCTCCATGTCACTTTCGATGCCGAAGACCTGCCGGACCGACACCTTCATGTCGGGCATGCCGGACGCAGTTGATGTTGCAGTTGCCATTGCTACTCCGTGGCCCCGGAACGGCGCGGGGCCGCATTTACTGCCGGGATTACGCGTGGGGATTCGGAATTCGAGCGCAACCTAGCAGAATCAAGGTGCACTGCGAAAGCCGCTCGGTGCATAGCTCGAATGCTATGAAATATATGGGGAATCAGCGCGAAAGCCAGGCCCGCGCCTTCTGCTCGCCGGCGGGCGAAAAGCGCACGATCCGCGTCTTGCGCTCCCGTACCGCCCAGCCCCGGTCGAGGATGTGCTGGAACACGGCGGCGCCGAGCGTCCCGCTGAGATGACTGCGCCGTTCGCTCCAGTCCAAGCATGGCCGGCAGACGGCCCGGCGGCTCGTCTCCAACGCATCGATGTCGATGCCGGACTTGGCGAAGAAGCGTCGCCCCTCCTCAGTTACGCGCAGATTTTCACTTCGTCCGGCCAGCAGCTTGCGCTCGATGAAGCGGTCGAACATCGCCACCGCGAGATCGCCGGCCAGATGGTCGTAGCAGGAGCGCGCGCGGCGCAACTCTGGATCGCGCGGCCCGGTGCGCACCCGTAGATGCCCCGCGCGCGTCGCGACCGGCATCAGACCTTCGAGTGCAATCGCGACGTCCGGATCGGCGAGACGGAAGTAGCGGTGCCGGCCCTGCCGCTCGATTGCGACCAGACCGGCGCGCTCGAGTTTTGCCAGATGCCCGCTGACGGTCGAGAGCGTCAGCCCCGCCTCCTGCGCGAGCTCGGTGGCGGTCAGCGCCGGCCCGGCCAGCAGCGCGGTGAGCATGTTGGCGCAGGCCGGGTTGCCGATCAGCGCAGCGATGATCGAGATATCGGGACCTTCTTTCATAGTTTGATAATTCCCGAAGTATGGAGGGCTGTCAACGTGGCAAGGTGCAACTCTGCTCGGCCGAACCTCGCAGATGCCAGGAGATTGCTCATGACTCACAAACGCCACGACATCGAAATCGCCAGCCAGATCGGGCCCTACAGCGACGGCGTGGAAGTCGCCGCGAACAAGCGATGGTTGTTCACCGCCGGCACGCCGGGCCTGACACCGGATGGTACGCTGCCAGCCGACATCACCGGCCAGGCGGAGCTTGCTTGGCAGAACATCATCAAGACGCTGGAGAGTGCCAGCATGGGCCTGGGCGATCTTGTGAAGATCACGCAATACCTCGTGCGCGCCGACGACATCCCGGCCTATGCCAAGGTTCGCGCCGGCGTACTCAGCGACGACTTCCGCCCTGCCTCGATGCTGATGGTGGTAACTGAACTGCCGCGACCCGGATGGTTGATCGAGATCGAGGCCTATGCCGCGAAGTCTTCGACGAACCTATGACGCCTGCTGCCGCAACGATACCGAACGGCATCGACGAAAGCTCGCTTCGCTACACCGGCTGGCGGGTGGTGGGCGCCTGCTATCTCGCTGCGGTGTTCTGCTGGGGCTTCGGCCTGTACGGCCATGGCGTCTACCTCGCCGAGCTGCACCGCATGCACGGCTGGTCGACAACGCAAATCTCCAGTGCCGCCACCGCGTTCTATCTCGTTACCGCCACGTTGGTCGTCTTCGTCAACAACGCCATCGATCGGCTTGGACCGCGTCGCATGATGCTGATCGGCGCGACCTGCTTCGGCTGCGCCGTGCTGCTGCTCGCCGTCATCACCGCGCTCTGGCAGCTCTACGTTGCCTATCTGATCATGGCGGTCGGCGCAGCGTCGATGCATGTCGGCTCGATCAGCAACGTGATCGGCCTGTGGTTCAACCGCCGGCGCGGCCTTGCGCTCAGCCTCGCGCTCAACGGCGCGAGCTCGGGCGGCATCCTGGTGACGCCGGCGCTGGTGCTGGCAATCGCATACTTCGGTTTCGCCAACGCCATACTGGCCGCAGCGCTGCTGTTCGCGGTGATCCTGCTGCCGGTCATCGCGCTCTGGATCGACCAGCCGCATTCCCGCGCCATATCCTCGCCCGATCCGGCATCGAATGCGCCCATCGCGCCCACCTGGACGCGCCGCAGCGCGCTGCGCAGCGCGGCGTTCTGGAGCGTCACGGCGCCATTCGCCATGGCGCTCACGGCACAGGTCGGCTTTCTGGTGCACCAGGTTCCGTTCCTGCAGCCGGTGCTGGGCCGCACCGAGGCGGGCGTCTCGGTCGCGGTGCTGACCGTGACAGCAATCATCGGGCGCCTGACCCTCGGCGCCCTTTCGCAACGCATCCACATGCGCCGTTTCACAGCGTGGTCGCTGGCCAGCCAGGCCGCGGCACTCCTCGCCATGATCTGGCTGCAGGATCCCGCCGCGCTCTATATCGCCTGCGCCGTCTACGGCTTTTCGGCTGGCAACCTGATCACGCTGCCGTCGCTCGTTATCCAGCGAGAGTTCGAGGCAGCTTCGTTCGGCATGCTGGTCGCGCTGGCGTGGGCAGTCAGCCAGTTCACCTACGCGTTCGGCCCGGGCTTGCTCGGCGCAATGCGCGACATGAGCGGCAGCTATACCGTGCCGCTGGCATTCTGCGTCGCGTTGAAGGTTGTCGCGGCGGTGCTGATTCTGATCCGGCCGAAGCCGATCAGCAGAACTTGACCGACTTCAAATATTTGTAGGCCTGAATAATCTCACGCAACTGATCCTCGGAGGCGCGGTCGCCGCCGTTGGCGTCGGGATGGTGACGTTTCACCAGTTCCTTGAAGCGCGACTTGATCTCGGTGGCCTCGACGCCGGCATCGAGCCCGAGCACACCGAGCGCCTTGCGTTCGGCGTTGCGCACCGTGCGCTGCGGCGCGGCCGGCTCGGCGCGGCGCCGCCAGCCAGCTCCGCTGTTGAACTCGTGGAACAGATTGAGCGGATCGGTGGCGTTGAACTCCATGCCGCCCGGCATGTTGCCGGTGCCCATCTTCCAGGTCGGACGATGACCGGTGATGGCGTCCTTTTGGTACCTGGAAACGTCGTCGGCGCTCATGCCGGCGAAGAAATTGTACGAATGATTGTACTCGCGGACATGATCGAGGCAAAACCGCCAGTGCTCGTTCTCGCGGCCGCGGCCCTTGGGCGCGCGATGCGTCGCGGCATGGGCGCAGCCCTTCCACTCGCACGTCGGTGCGTCGGGGTTGACCCGGCGGTCTTCCCCGGGCTTGACCCGGATACGATCGAACAAGGGCGAGTCGAATTTCATGACCGATCATTATGCGGATGCAGCAACGTCCGCTTCAAGTCTTGACAGATGAGTTTTCCAGGCGTCGGGGGCGGAACCACAGGTTGGAGGCCATTGATTCTCAGGGCGGTCTTGCCTACTCAAGCGCCATGTCGATGAAAAAACTCATAACCGAGAAGCTCAGCGCCGCCTTCGCGCCGCAGAGTCTCGATGTCATCGACGAGTCACATATGCATGCCGGGCACGCCGGACATCGACCAGGAGGGGAAACCCATTACAGGGTTCATATCGTGTCGGAAGCGTTCCGCGGAAAGAGCCGGGTCGACCGCCATCGCATGGTCAACCAGACACTTTCCGGTGAGCTTGCCAGCACGGTGCACGCGCTGGCGATCAACGCCCGCGCGCCAGGCGAGGGATAGTCACTCCGTCTTGATATTGGCGGCCTTGATGATCGCGCCCCAGCTTCTGGACTCGGCACGGATCTGCGCCGCGAAATGCTCCGGTGTGTCGCCGACCAGCTCGGCGCCGGACTTGGCGAAACGCTCCTTCATGGCAGGCGTGCGCACGCCCTCGGCGATCGCTTTGTGCAGCCGCGCGACGACAGCGGGCGGCGTTCCGGCCGGCGCCACGATGCCGAACCAGGACGTCGCCTCGAAATTGGCGAGGCCCGCCTCGGCCGCGGTCGGCACATCCGGCAGCAACGCCAACCGCTGCTTGGCGGCGAACGCCAGCGGACGCAATTTGCCGCCCTGGATATGCGAGATCACGGTCGGCGGATTGTCGACCACGCCGTCGATCTGACCCGCGATCAGGTCGGTGACCGCGGGCGCGGCGCCGCGATAGGGCACATGGGTGATCTGCACTTGCGCGGCGTGCATCAGCATCGCCAGCCCGAGGTGGCCGGTGGTGCCGATGCCCGGCGAGCCAAAGTTGAGCTTGCCGGGCTGCGCCTTGGCGAGCGCGACGAACTCCTTGAGGTTCTGCGCTTGCACCTTGGGATGGACGACGACGATCATGTTCATCTGCGCGACGTTCGACACCGGAATGAAGGCGGTCGACGCATCGAACGGCATCTTGGCATAGAGATGCGGATTGGCTGTGAGGATGCCGGCCGACGACATCAGGAGCGTGTAGCCGTCCGGTGCGGCCTTGGCGACCGCGTCGGCGCCGGTATTGCCGCCCGCACCGGCGCGGTTTTCGACGATCACCGGCTGGCCCAATGACTTCGACATTTCGTCGCCGATCGCGCGAGCCAGCACATCGGCGAGGCCGCCGGCCGGGAACGGCGCGATCAAGCGGATCGGCCGGTCCGGATAGGTCTGCGCATCAGCCGCGGTGGCGATGAGCACGGCAATTAGTGCAACAGCAATCCGGCGCAGCACGGCGACCTCCCGATGATTTTGGGGCGCTACGATAGGTGCGGCGCCGGCGCTGTCAACGCGACCGCCCTAGCTTGCCTTCGCCAGCACCGGCTTGCGCTGCAACGGCGTGATCCGTAGCGCGGTGATACGGTTGCGCGTTTTGCGCAACACGTTGAAGCGGAAGCCGTGGAACGTAAAGCTTTGTCCGACGTCCGGAATCGAGCGCGCCTCATGGATAACCAGACCGGCGACCGTGGTCGCCTCGGCGTCCGGCAGTTCCCAGCTCATGACCCGATTGAGATCGCGGATCGGCACCGAACCGTCGACGTTGACCGAGCCATCCGGCTGGGGCCGCACGCCCGGCACCGGCACATCGTGTTCATCGGAGATATCGCCAACGATTTCCTCCAGAATGTCCTCGAGCGTGACAAGGCCCATCACCTCGCCGTACTCGTCGACAACCAGCGCGAAGTGGGTCTTGCGGCGGCGGAACGCCTTGAGCTGCTCCGAGATTGGCCGAATGTCTGGAACGAACCACGGCGGCAACGCGATCGCCATGATATCGATCTTGTGAAGATCGCCATCCGCGTTCTGGATGGCACGCAGCAGATCCTTGGCGTGCAGAATGCCGACGATATTTTCGGGCGTATCGCGCCACAGCGGGATACGGGTAAACTCCGCGGATAGCACCGCACGCACGACATCCTCTACCGGTTCGTCGGCGTTGACGGTCACCATTTCCGTTCGGTGAACCATGACGTCGGAGACTTGTAGGTCGCCGAAGCGGAAGACGTTTTGGATGTACTCAGCCTGACCCACTTCCATCTTGCCGTGCTCAGCCGATTCCTCCACGAGCCCCTCGATCTCGACGTCGGTGAGGATCTCCTTATAGGAACTTTCCCTCACGCCGAGCAGCCGCAAGATGGAAACCGACGCGGTGTTGAGCAGCCAATTCAGCGGGTAGAGAACAAGGTAGGAAACATGGAGCGGATAGACGATCCATTGCGAAACCGCAATCGGCTCGCGAATTGCCAGAGTCTTCGGCACCTGTTCGCCAAGCACGATGTGCAGCGACGAGAAAACAAGAAAGCCGACCATGAACGAGGTGAAATGCAGTGCTGGTTCCGACATCCCGAGCGGGACCAGAATCGGATGCAGCAATGCCGAGACGGTCGGCTCGCCGACCCAGCCGAGGCCGAGCGAGGCCATGGTGATGCCGAGCTGACAGCAGGCGAGATAGGCTTCGATATTTGTCAGCATTTTTTGAACAAGGCGCGCGCCAAAGCGATCCTGTTCCGCCATGGCATCAACGCGGAAGCCACGCGCCTTCACCAGCGCGAACTCCGCAGCAACATAGAACGCATTGGCCGCAAGCAGCAGAACCGCTAGCAGCAAATTGACGGCCGTGGAACTCATCCCGAAAGCTTCTCAGCGAGGAAGGCACGGACGTCGGTGGCGTCGACGTCACGCGCCACGAAACTCGCGCCGATGCTGCGCACCAGGATGAAGGTCAGTGCGCCGCGCTTCACCTTCTTGTCCTGAGCGATCAAGTCCATCAGCGTATCAAGGCCCGGCTTCTCGCCGGGCACATCCTCGATTTGGGTGGGCAGGCCGACCGCCGCCAGATGACGGATCGCGCGATCCGCGTCGGCCTCTGGGATCAAACCGCGACGCGCCGAGAACTCGAACGCCAGCGCCATGCCGAGCCCGATCGCCTCGCCGTGCAGGAGCCGATCGGAAAATCCGGCAGCGGCCTCGAAGGCGTGACCGAAGGTGTGCCCCAAGTTGAGCAGCATGCGGTCGCCGGTCTCGCGCTCGTCGCGGCGCACGATCTCGGCCTTGGCCTCGACGCTCTTGCGCACCGCATATTCGCGCGGCGCCGCGGCGTTGCCGCGCGCCGGACCGCCCTTGAAGACATCCTGCCAGTTCGCCTCCAACCACTCGAAGAACTCGCGGTCGCCGAGCAAGCCGTATTTCACCACCTCGGCATAGCCGGCGCGGAACTCCCGCTCCGGGAGCGTGTCGAGCAGCGCGGTGTCAGCGATCACCAGGATCGGCTGATGGAACGCGCCAACCAGGTTCTTGCCGCGGCCGGTGTTGATGCCGGTCTTGCCTCCGACCGAGGAATCGACCTGTGCCAGCAGCGTGGTCGGCACCTGCACGAAGTCGATGCCGCGCCGCACCACCGCTGCGGTGAAGCCGGCGAGATCGCCCACCACGCCACCGCCCAGTGCCACGAGCAGGTCGCCGCGTTCGATGCGCGCGGCGATCACCGCGTCGCAGACCCGCTCAAGAACGGAAAAGCTCTTGGTGCCTTCGCCCGGCGGCACGATCACCCGCGCCGAGCCGACGCCGGCGGTCTTGAGCGCCGTCTCGACCGCGGCGAGGTGATGCCTCGCCACAGTCTCGTCGGTGAGGATCGCGACCTTGGCGCCGGGCCGCAGCGCCGCGACACGGCTGCCGAGCGTCTCGACCAGACCGCGGCCGATAACGATGTCGTAGGCACGCGTGCCGAGTCCGACATTCACCTTGATCGGCTCGCTCAATTGACGCGCGGCAGCGGCGGTCATTGCGAGCCTCCGTCGGGCGGCGTCTGCGCCGCCGCGGCGAGCCGCGTCTGACCGCGCAATCCCGCAATGATCTCGTCGACGATCGTATCGTGCGGCGCATCGCGCGATTCGACCGTGATGTCGGCCTCCGCATAGGTTGGATAGCGCTCATCGACCAGGCTCCGCAGCGTCTCGACCGGGTCGGCGCCCTTGAGCAGCGGACGATCGTTGCGGCGCTTGATGCGGCGCGCCAGCACCTCGACGGACGCCCGCAGCCAGACCGAGATACCCTTGGCGCCGATCGCGCCACGTGTCTCCGGGCTCATGAAGGCGCCGCCGCCGGTCGCCAGCACCTGCGGACCGCTCTCCAGCAAGCGCGCGATGACGCGGGTTTCGCCGGCGCGGAAGTACGGCTCACCATGTGCAGCGAAAATATCGGGGATCGACATGCCGGCTGCCTTCTCGATTTCGGCGTCGGCGTCGATAAAAGGAATGCCGAGCCGGCCGGCGAGCCTGCGGCCGATCGAGGACTTGCCCGCACCCATCATGCCGACCAGCACGACAGAGCGCCGGCCCAGCGCCGCAACGAGCGCGGATTCCTGCAGTGTCCCGGCGCTGTCGTGCATGGCGATATCCGACATGGTATACTTGTAGCGAATATCGCTTCGTTCATAAACCGCTGCAGGGCAGTGGTTAACGCCGCCAATTTGGGCTTTCGCGAACGGACCATGCCGACCCTTTTCCGATTCCTCGTCGTTGCCGGGCTGCTCCTGGGTGCGGGTTACGGTGCGATCTATGCGCTGGCGAACTATACCGACCCAAAGCCGCGTGAAATCACCGTGATCATCCCACAGAACCAGCTGACCAAGCACCGCTGAGCCGCCGGTTCCTCGCATGGCCCGCCGGGCGCAACAATCCAACGAGACGCTGATCGAGCTCTACCTCGACATGCTCGCCGCCGAACGGGGCGCCGCAGAAAATACGCTTGCGGCCTACCGGCGCGACCTTGCGGACTTCTCAGCCGACCTTGCCAAGCACGGCGGCCACATCGCCGAAGCGGATTCCGACGACCTGCGCGCACATCTGGCGCGGCTTGGCAAGCGGCGCTTGGCGGCTTCCTCGGTGGCGCGGCGGCTCTCCGCGATCCGCCAGCTCTACCGGTTTCTCTACAGCGAAGGCCATCGCAGCGACGATCCGGCGGCGGTGATCGAGGGGCCGAAGCGCGGCCGCGCGCTGCCGAAGGTGCTGACCGTCAAGCAGGTCGACGATCTGTTGGCGCAGGCCCGCGGCAACATAAGCGCCGATTCCCCGTCCGAACGGTTACGCGCGGCGCGATTGGCGTGCCTGCTCGAAGTGCTTTACGCCACCGGGCTGCGGGTGTCCGAATTGGTGGCGCTGCCGGTGACGGCGGCACGCCCCGAGCAGAAGATGCTGCTCGTTCGCGGCAAGGGCGGCCGCGAGCGCATTGTGCCGCTCAATGACGCTGCCAAACGCGCCATGGCCGACTATCTCGCACTGCGCGAGGAGGAGGCGGCACGCGCGCCAAAGGCCGAGCGTTCGAAATGGCTGTTCCCATCGTTCGGCGAGAGCGGTCACTTGAGCCGGCAGCATTTCGCGCGCGAGCTGAAATCGCTGGCCGCATCCGCCGGCCTGAGGCCTGCGCAAGTGAGCCCGCACGTGCTGCGCCACGCCTTCGCCAGTCATCTCTTGCACAACGGCGCCGACCTGCGCGTGGTGCAGACGCTGCTCGGCCACGCTGACATTTCAACGACGCAGATCTATACCCATGTGCTGGAGGAGCGGCTCAAGAGCCTGGTGCGCGACCTGCATCCGCTTGCCGACACGTGAACGACGACGCCAACATGGTGGAAGAGCCGCGCGAGGAGATCGCACGGCTTGAATCCAGGATCGAGGAACTGGCGGACGATCTGGAACGATGCCGCAAGCTCGCGGTGTTCTCGAAAATTCTGCTGGCCGGCGGTGCGCTCTGGATGGCGGCCACGATCTTCGGGGTCGCGAATATGGGCATGGCCGGCGCGATGGGATCGATCAGCGCGATTTTGGGCGGCTTCATCCTGGGCGGATCGAACCGCAGCACCATGCAGCAGGCCCAGTCGGCGCTCGAGACCGCGGAGGCGCGCCGCACCAATCTGATCGCATCAATGGATTTGCGGACGGTAAGCGGCCACTTCGAGACTGGCTCGACCAGAACGGTGCACTGACTTGAACGCCCGACGTCCTCAGGAACCCAGCAACGGCGCGGTTGCTTGACTTAAATCCCCCGCAAAGGCCAGTTTCGACCCTTGCGGCGGCACTTTCAGAGCAACACTTTTTCTCAAATGCGCAGCTACCTCGACTTCGAAAAGCCGGTTGCCGAACTCGAGGCCAAGGTCGAGGAGCTCCGCGCAATGCAGGAGGCCGGCAACGCCGTCGCCATCACAGAGGACATCGGACGGCTGGAGACCAAGGCGTCGCAGGCGCTCCGGGACATCTACGCGGAATTGACGCCGTGGCAGAAGACCCAGGTGGCGCGGCATCCGCAGCGGCCGCATTGCCTTGACTATGTCAACGCACTCATCACTGACTTCACCGCCTTCGCGGGTGACCGCAAGTTCGGTGACGACGACGCCATCGTCGGCGGCTTCGGCCGCTTTCGCGGCGAGAGCGTCTGCATCGTCGGCCACGAGAAGGGCTCGACCACCGAAAGCCGGCTCAAGCACAACTTCGGCATGGCGCGACCGGAGGGCTACCGCAAGGCGGTGCGACTGATGGAGATGGCCGACCGCTTCGACATCCCGGTGCTGGCGCTGGTCGACACGGCGGGCGCCTATCCCGGCGTCGACGCGGAAGAGCGCGGCCAGGCCGAGGCGATCGCGCGTTCGACCGAGGCGTGTCTTAATCTGGGCGTGCCCAACGTCGCGGTGATCCTCGGCGAAGGCGGCTCCGGCGGCGCGATCGCGATCGCCACCGCCAACCGCGTATTGATGCTGGAGCACGCGATCTACAGCGTCATCTCGCCGGAGGGCGCCGCCTCGATCCTGTGGCGCGACACCGCCAAGGCGCAGGACGCCGCCACCAGCATGAAGATCACCGCGCAGGATCTCGAACAGTTCGGCATCATCGACCGGATCGTCACCGAGCCGCTCGGCGGCGCGCATCGCAACCCGGCCGCCACGATCACATCGGCCGGTGAAGCGATCGCCGACGCATTCGCCAGCCTCAAAGGTCTCGACCGCGAGGCGGTGCGGCGCCAGCGCCGCGACAAGTTTCTCGCGATCGGCCGCGGGCTGACATAGACAGGCGACCTTACAACTGCATGGCGCTGGGCGGCAACAACTGGGCGGTCAGTGTTGGCCTGTTCAAGAGCCTGCCGTTCGATGCTCGGCGAAAAGGCCATCCAGGATCGGCATCATGAGCTCGGACTTCAAGTCAGCCCCACGCCGGGTGAGCAGCTCGAAAAGCGCATGCGCACCGAGGCTGACCGTTGGGGGCGCGTGATCAACAAGTCCGGCATCGAGAAGCAGTAGAGACGCCACGAATTTTTTCTGATCATGGCATCCGGACGCAGGGCAGGGAGGCATCATTGGCGAAAGCGTTTCACTGGCCTGACGGCAAGCGCATCTGCGTTTCTGTGAGCGTGATGCTGGAGACCTGGTCGGAGGGCAAGGCGCCGCCGTACGGCGTGCAGGCCACCGCGCCAAAGCCGGGTGTCGTTGACCTCGCCGGCATCGCCTGGGGCAGCTACGGCGGCCGGATCGGCGTCTATCGCCTGATCAACTTGCTCAAGGAGCACAACATCAAGGGCACGTTCGGCGTCAGCGGCCGCTGCTGCGAAATCTTCCCGGATGCGGTGGGGCAGATCACCAAATCGGGCCACGACGTCGCCGGCCACGCCTGGCTGCAAGACCAGCCGATGAACAGCCTCACCCCAGAGCAGGAGGAGGCCACCATAAAGAAGTGCCTCGACATCCTGGAAAAGACCGCAGGCCAGCGGCCGATCGGCTGGATCAGCCCCAGCATGGCGTTCTCGCCGCATACGCTCGACCTCCTCGCCGCGGCCGGGCTGAAATGGCACGGTGACGCCCGCGATGCCGACGTGCCGCGGGTCGTGCAGACCAAGAGCGGCCAAATGGCTCACATTCCGTGGAGCGATTTCACGGACAACCGCGTGTTGCGCTCGAGCTCGATGGACCTGTGGGATGTCTACCGGGAGGCGTTCGACTACCTCTACCTGCGCGAACCGGGCAGCTACCTGCCGCTGTCGCTGCATGCCCACAACGGCGGCCGGCCGATGATCACGGCCATTTACCACAAGCTGCTGACCTACTTCGCCCAGTTCCCCGACGTCTGGTACGCCTCGCACGCCGAGATCGCGCGCTGGGTGCTGCAAAATCAGTTCGAGCTCGACCCGAGCCGCCTGCTCAAAGCGTAAACGGAACTGTGGCGGCGCCGAATTGTGGCAAGCGAGGTTTTGCGGGGATTTCGCCGCAGCAGTCCCTTATTTCGTCCAAAACGGTGTACGCAGACCGTGAATTCGCGAGGAATTTCCTGGGATTTAGCCACAATTTTACCGT
The DNA here is from genome assembly GCA_963787955.1 of uncultured Alphaproteobacteria bacterium. Classification (GTDB taxonomy): domain Bacteria; phylum Pseudomonadota; class Alphaproteobacteria; order Rhizobiales; family Xanthobacteraceae; genus Z2-YC6860. The sequence continues at coordinate 49,562 of CAWBFG010000038.1, forward strand.
TCGTTCATCTTAACGGTGCTCAATCGGGCCGCACCTTATCGGCCTGCGATCTTGCGATCCGGGCGCCTTGAGGATATCGATTTTTCGGTCAAAGCTTGGGGAATCGGGTTTTCGGTTCAACGGCTGGGGAGTGTCGCGTTTGAAGCAGGGCCCGCTTGTTCGATCGCTACTGGCTTCGGCAGCGCTCGTCGCGGCGATTTCGCTCGCCGGCTGCAACACCGACGGCATGCTTCCGACCAACGCGAAAGCGATGGCGCCGCTGTCGTCGCGGATGCTGTCGGACATCGAACACAAGAACATGGACAAGGAGTCACCGATCCTTGTTCGCGTGTTCAAGCAGGAATCCGAACTCGAGATTTGGAAGCAGGACCGTAGCGGCCGCTTCGCGCTGCTGAAGGCCTATCCGATTTGCCGCTGGTCCGGTGAGCTTGGGCCGAAGGTCAAGGAAGGCGATCGCCAGGCGCCGGAGGGGTTCTACACCATCACCCCGGCGCAGATGAATCCCAACTCGCAGTTCTATCTGTCGTTCGACCTCGGCTATCCGAACGCGTTCGACCGCGCTCACGGCCGCACCGGCGCGCACCTGATGGTGCACGGCGATTGCTCGTCGCGCGGCTGCTACTCGATGACCGACGAGCAGATTTCGGAAATCTATGCACTTGGCCGCGAAGCGTTCTTCGGCGGCCAGCGCGCGTTCCAGGTGCAGGCCTATCCGTTCCGGATGACGTCGGAGAATCTGGCGAAGCACCGCAACAGCCCGCATATGGCGTTCTGGAAAATGCTCAAGCGCGGCAACGACCATTTCGAGGTCACCAAGCTCGAGCCGAAGATCAACGTCTGCGAGAAGCGTTACGTGTTCGACGCGCAGGACCCGAACGATCCGACCCGGCCGCTGTCGTTCAGCGCCGCCGGCAAGTGCCCGGTGTTCGCGGTGCCTGACGAGGTGGTCGCAGCGGTCAAGGACAAGCAGCGCCAGGATGAGCTGGCAGCCGCCAACCTGACAACCCGCGTCGCCGCGGCGCCGGTCCGCACCGGCGCGGACGGCGGCATGCACCCGGTGTTCGTCGCCGCGGTGAAGCGCAACGAGGTCGGCGTCTCGCCGACCGCCTATTCGACCGCCTCGATCCCGGGAACCATCCCGGCTACGGTGCGGCCGCCGCGCATCCCCGAGCTCGCCAACTCACCGCTGGTGACCGGCCAGCCGATCACGACGGCCGCCGGGGGCGCTCACAGCGTCGATGGCGCGCCGATGCGTGCCGCGACTCCCAACGCCGAGCCGGTTCGCGTCGCCTCTGCCGAGCCGGTCGCCACGCCGGCTCCCTCGACGACAGGTTCCACGTCGACCGGCAACTTCTTCTCCAACATGTTCTCGTCGAGTTCCAAGCCCGCCGCCGAAAAGAAGAGCGAGGGCGGGATCATCGACCGCACTGCCAAGCTCATCGGCCTGCGCGGCTCCGACGACCAGGAGAAGTCGGCGCCGGCGCCCACTCCGAAGCCGAAGGTCGCAGAGCGTCCGGCTCCAAAGCCTGCTCCGACCAGTTCGAACGGAGCAATTCGGCCGAAGCCCACTGAGGCCGAACCGGCCAAGACCACGCAGCAGCCCGCGGCGCCCGCACAGCCAGCCCCGGCTGCAGCCAACAACGGCGCGATCGCCGGCGCGGCCCCGGTGGTACCGGCCGGCACATTCGACAACCGCTGGTCTGCGTTCCGCTAGACGTTGATTCTGCCGGGCTGTGACCAAAGCTCGCCCAAATGCCTTTCAAGTTCGATCTCGGTGTGCCGGCGCCGATTGTCGAGGGCTCTTGGGACTACGCGAAAAGACTCGCCGGCACGCGCGCGGCTAGCGCCACCAGCGAAACCCAGACACGCAGGAATTCTCGATTAGGCTGAGATGCCGGCGCCGCGCTTTGCGCGGCGTCCGGAATGACGGCTTAAGCGTAGCGGCCGTGGCAGTGCTTGTATTTCTTGCCGGAGCCGCACGGGCAAGGCTCATTGCGGCCCACCTTGCCCCAGGTCGATTGGTCGCCGGGATTGCGCTCGGCCGCTGGACGCGAAGTGATGCCGGCGCGTGCCAGCGTCTCGGCACCGGCAGCAGCCAGCGCCAACTCGTCCTCGCCGGTGTTCGGATCGAAGTGATGCGCCTGCATCGGCGGCAATGCCGGCAATTCCTGCTCCTGTGGTTGCTGCACGATCTCGACCCGCATCAGCTGCGAGGTGACTGCTTCGCGCAGGCTCGTGGTCATCGTCTCGAATAGGTTGAACGCCTCGGCCTTATACTCGTTGAGCGGGTCGCGTTGGCCATAGCCGCGCAGCCCGATTACCTGGCGCAGGTGCTCCAGCATGACGAGGTGTTCGCGCCAGAGGTGGTCGAGCGTCTGCAGCAGGATCGACTTCTCGACGTAGCGGATCACGTCGGGACCCCATTGCGCGACCTTGGCCGCCATATGCTCATCGGCGCGGCGCAGGATGCGCGAGAGCAGTTCCTCGTCGGCGATGCCCTCTTCCTTGGCCCATTCGTCGACCGGCAAGTCGAGCCCAAGCAGCCTGGTGATGTTCTCCTTGAGGCCGGCCACGTCCCATTGCTCTGGATAGGCATTCTCGGGCACGTGCTTGGCGACCGCATCCTCGATCACGGCGTGGCGCATGTCGGCGACGGTTTCGGCCACCGTCTCATCCTTCATCAACTCGACGCGCTGTTCGAAAATGACCTTGCGCTGGTCGTTCATCACGTCATCAAACTTCAGGATGTTCTTGCGGATGTCGAAGTTGCGCGCCTCGACCTTTTGCTGCGCCTTCTCCAACGCCTTGTTGATCCAGGGATGGACGATCGCCTCGTTTTCCTTGAGGCCGAGCTTCTGCAGCATGCCGTCGAGCTTGTCCGAGCCGAAGATGCGCATCAGGTCATCTTCCAGCGACAGGAAGAACTTGGAGCGGCCAGGGTCGCCCTGGCGGCCGGAGCGGCCGCGCAGCTGGTTGTCGATGCGACGGCTCTCGTGGCGCTCGGTGCCGAGCACAAACAGACCGCCAGCCTTGAGCGCCAATTCCTTGAGCCGCGCCACCTGCGAGCGAATTTCAGTCACGGCCTGATCGCGCTGGCTGCCCTCCGGAAGCTCCTTGAGCTCCTGCTTGATGCGCATATCCGCGTTGCCGCCGAGCTGAATGTCGGTGCCGCGGCCGGCCATGTTGGTCGCGATAGTGATCGCGCCCGGCACGCCTGCCTGTGACACGATGTAGGCCTCCTGCTCGTGGTAGCGGGCGTTGAGGATGGCGAACACCTTGGCCTTCTTGGCGCCCTCGTCGCCGCTGTAGAGCGCAGCGAAGGCGTTGGGATCGGTGAAGTCGTGCTGCTCCCAGCCTTCCTTGCGCAGCAATTCCGCAAGGCTCTCGGACTTCTCGATCGAGGTGGTGCCGACCAGCACCGGCTGGCCGCGGACCTTGCAATCCTCAAGCAGGGTGATGATGGCGCGGTATTTCTCGACGTTGGTGCGATAGACCTCGTCGTCCTGGTCATCGCGGATCATCGGCAGGTTGGTCGGAACCTCGATGACCTCCAAGCCGTAGATATCGTTGAACTCGTCCGCCTCGGTGAGCGCTGTGCCGGTCATGCCGGCGAGTTTCTCGTACATGCGGAAGTAATTTTGGAACGTGATCGAGGCGAGCGTCTGGTTCTCGGGCTGGATCGGCTGGTGCTCCTTCGCTTCGAGCGCCTGGTGCAGCCCCTCAGAATAGCGCCGGCCCGGCATCATACGGCCGGTGAACTCGTCGATGATGACGACCTCGCCGTTGCGCACGATGTAATCCTTGTCGCGCTGAAACAGCTTGTGGGCGCGCAGCGCCTGATTGATGTGGTGCACGACGGAGACGTTCTCGACGTCGTAGAGCGAGTCGGTCTTGAGCAAACCGGCGGCGCGCAGCCGCTGCTCCATTTTCTCCATGCCACCTTCGGTCAGCGACACGGCGCGCTGCTTCTCATCGACCTCGTAGTCGGCCTTTTCAAGCTCAGGGAGGTACTTGTCGATCGTATTGTAGAAGTCGGACCGGTCGTCGAGCGGACCGGAGATGATCAGCGGCGTACGCGCCTCATCGATCAGGATCGAGTCGACCTCGTCCACGATGGCATAGGTATGACCGCGCTGGACCATGTCCTCCAGCCGGTACTTCATGTTGTCGCGCAGATAGTCGAAGCCGAGCTCGTTGTTGGTGCCGTAGGTGACGTCGCAGTCGTACTGCTTCTTGCGCTCTTCATCGTCGAGCCCGTGCACGATCACACCCACCGACAGGCCGAGGAACGTGTAGATCTGGCCCATCCACTCGCTGTCGCGGGTGGCGAGGTAATCGTTGACCGTGACGACGTGGACACCGCGGCCGGCCAGCGCATTGAGATAGACCGGCAGCGTGGCGACCAGCGTCTTGCCTTCGCCGGTCTTCATCTCCGAGATGCGGCCTTCGTGCAGGATCATGCCGCCGATCAGCTGCACGTCGAAATGGCGCTGACCGATGGTGCGCTTCGCGGCCTCGCGCACTGTCGCGAACGCCGGCACCAGGATGTCATCGAGTTCCGCGCCGTCGGCGACCTGCTTTTTGAACGCCGCGGTGCGCGCGCGCAATTGGTCGTCGGAGAGCGCCGCGAGTTCAGGCTCGAGCGCGTTGATCTCCTGCGCACGGGGCTGGTACTTGCGGACGCGCCGGTCGTTGGAAGAGCCGAACAGCTTGCGGGCAACGGCGGTCAGCATCGTGCGGTCCTTATCTCGTCACCTGTGTGGGGCCAAGCCTTCGCGAACCAGTCTGCGGTAAGGCGAAATGCGGCATTTTTCGAGCAATTGCAACGGAATGACGAGCGGTCGCGGACGGGAACGTTTCGAGACATAGGAGGGGGTCCAAGGCTTGTCAATCGGCGGCGTCTGCCTCACGCGCTCGTTAGCGCCGCACGCCATTCCGGCATTGCCTTGGCCCCCCGAATGCGCGACAAGCGCCGCCATTCGCCGCCGATCGGCGAAGCTCCGCTACCCCAAGGATTACGTCATGAACCGCGCCGTGCGTCACACCTGGAATTGCACTCTCAGCACGGCCACCACCGGTGCGATTCGCTCCGGCGTCGTCGCCACGCTGGCCGCCATGTTGCTGTGCTCGTCGCCAGCCGAGCCGGCGTTCGCGCAGGCCGCCGATCCGGTGATCGCCAAGGTGGACGGCGTCGAGGTGCGTGAGAGCGATCTGGCGCTGGCGGAAGAAGACCTCGGCTCGAACATTCCGCAGCAGATGCAGGGCGAAGCGCGCCGCGATTTCATTCTCTCCTATCTCACCGACATCATATTGGTCGCCAAATCGCCGGAGACCAGGAAGGCGGTCGGGACGGTGGAATTCCAGCGGCGTCTCGCCTTCGTCCAGAATAAGGTGATGATGGAAGCCATGCTGCAGACCGTCGGCAAGGGCGCGGTGAACGACAAGACGATGCGGCAAGTGTACGACGACGCTGTCAAGCAGATGAGCGGTGACGAAGAGGTGCGGGCGCGCCATATCCTGGTGGCGACCGAAGCCGAGGCCAAAACGATCCTCGCCGACCTCAAGAAGGGCGGCAATTTCGAAACCATCGCCAAGGAAAAATCGAAGGACCCCGGCGCCGCGGCACAGGGCGGCGACCTCGGCTATTTCACCAAGGACCAGATGGTGCCCGAGTTCGCCGAGGTGGCGTTCAAGCTGCAGAAGGGCGAAGCTGTCCGATCCGGTGAAAACGCAGTTCGGCTGGCACATCATCAAGGTCGAGGACAAGCGATCGAAGTCGCCGCCGCCGTTCGAACAGGTCAAGGACCAGGTCGAGACGTTTGTGCAGCGCAAGGCACAAGCGGATTATGTCTCTAAGCTGCGCGAAGGCGCCAAGGTCGAGCGGCTGGATCAGCCGGCTGCGAAGAAGTAGCCGGTTCGCCGCACTGCCCTACCAACGTCATGGCCGGGCAAAGGCACGAAGTGCCGTCTTTGCGTCTATTGTCCCGGCCATCTACGTCTTACTAATGTCCGACACCGCAAGCTAAGACGCGGATGCCCGGGACAAGCCCGGGCATGACGCGTCTCAAAGGTCGTGCCATGGCCCCGCCAGTCCCGGTTTCCCCTCTAGCCCCCACATCCGTCCCCGACATGCCGGCGATCGCCGGCGTCAAGCTCGCAACCGCTGCCGCCGGAATCAAATACGCAAACCGCACCGACGTGCTGCTGGCGCTGCTCGATCCAGGCACGGTCGCGGCCGGCGTGTTCACCAAATCGAAGTGCCCGTCGGCGCCGGTGGAATGGTGCCGCGACAATCTTAAAGGTGCGAAGCCGCGCGCGCTGGTCGTCAATTCCGGCAATGCCAACGCCTTCACGGGAAAGACCGGCAGGCAGGCCTGCAAGGCCACCGCCGAGATCGCGGCGCGCGCGATCGGCTGCAAGCCCGCTGACGTGTTCCTTGCGTCAACCGGCGTGATCGGCGAGCCGCTCAATGCCAAGGCGTTCGACGGAGTGATGGAGGGGCTTGTCGCCGCCGCAAAGGAAGAAATCTGGCAGGATGCCGCCAAGGCGATCATGACCACCGACACATTCCCCAAGGTGGCGACCGCCAAGACCAGTATCGGCAAGACCCCGGTGACGATCAACGGCATCGCCAAAGGCGCCGGCATGATCGCCCCGGACATGGCGACCATGTTGTCGTTTGTCTTCACCGACGCGCCGATTTCGGCGCGCGTGCTGCAGAAGCTGCTCAGCGACGGCGTGACCAACAGCTTCAATGCCGTGACGATCGACGGCGACACCTCGACCTCCGACACGCTGCTGGCGTTCGCGACCGGCGCCGCCGCGAAGCAGGGCGCGCCAAAGATCAGCCGTCCGGACGACCCGCGGCTGCGCGGCTTCAAGTCGGCGTTCAACATGGTGCTGTGCGATCTCGCCGAGCAGGTGGCGCGTGATGGCGAGGGCGCGCGCAAGCTCGTCGAAATCCAGGTTGCAGGCGCGGTGTCGAACAAGTCGGCGCGCAAGATTGCGATGTCGATCGCCAATTCTCCGCTGGTCAAAACTGCGATCGGCGGCGAGGACGCCAACTGGGGCCGCGTGGTGATGGCGGTCGGCAAGGCCGGCGAGCCGGCCGACCGCGACAAGCTGTCGATCTGGTTCGGCGGCATGCGCGTCGCCCACAAAGGCGCCCGAGATCCGGGCTACGACGAGGCGAAGGTTTCGGCGGCGATGAAAAGCCCGAACATTTCACTCAAGGTCGACCTCGGACTCGGCCGCGGCAAGGATCGGGTGCTGACCTGTGATCTCACCAAGGAGTATGTCGCGATCAACGGCGACTATCGCTCGTAAGCACCTGTTAACCAGCCCCGCAAGGCTGAGACTTTGATCAACTGCATTGAACGCTCTTTAACTTGCGGTTGTATACGTTCGAGGACTGGTCGTGAGCGTCAAAATCGTCCTGGTTGCCGCTTGCGCCCTGATCGACGCCGACGGACGCGTGCTGCTCGCGCAACGGCCCGAAGGCAAGTCGATGGCGGGCCTCTGGGAGTTTCCGGGCGGCAAGGTCGAGGCCGGGGAGCGACCCGAGGACACGCTGATCCGGGAGTTGCGCGAGGAACTTGGAATTGCGGTGAAGGAGGAGTGCCTGGCGCCGCTGGCGTTCGCGAGCCACAGCTACCCCGACTTCCATCTGCTGATGCCGCTCTATGTCTGCCGGCGATGGAACGGGACGGTGACGGCGAATGAGAGTCAGGCGCTGACCTGGGTCCGGCCGAACCGGCTCCGGGACTACAAGATGCCCCCGGCGGACGAGCCGCTGGTCTCGCATCTGATGACGCTGCTGTGAATGTGCCGCGGGGCACACGAAATGGGAAGGTGCGCATGACCAAGCTGCAAACGTTTTGCGCGAACGCCAGACACGACTTCCGTCGCTTCTGGGCCAACGAAAGCGGCGCAACCGCGATCGAGTACGCGATTATAGCGGTCGGCATCGCCGTCGTGATCGTCGCCGCAGTGACCTCAATCGGCTCGGCGGTGAAGGGCTCCTTCACATCCGCATCGAACGGCCTCAATTAAATTCACCGGCCGGTCTTTTCTCCTGCCGAGATTTCCTGCGTACGCAGCGCGTCGGCCAGCCGTGTCTTGGCTGATCCCGGCGCGAGCGGTTGTTGCTGGCTCTCATGCGGCGCCCAACCTGATAACCAGACGATCTCGAACGTCGCCGGGATGCGCCCGTCGATACCGCCGAAGCGCTCGGCATAGACCTCCAGCATCCGCCGCAGCGTGGCGCGCTTGAGCGGCACTCGGCGGCGCTCCAGGAGGACATTGCCGGCGCCCATGCGGCGCAGCTCCTGCATCAGGTCGAGCGGCGACGCGTAACGCACAATGACGCGGTCGACGTCCGCCACCGGAAGCGCGAAGCCGGCGCGCTGGAGCAAGGCGCCGAGGTCGCGCAGGTCGGCGAACGGCGCGACGCGCGGCGAAACGCCGCCCTCGACCTCCGCCTCGGCCGCAGCGAACGCCTGACGCAGTTCGGTGAGAACTCTCGCCGCCGATCAGTGCGGCGAGGAAAAGCCCGTCCGGTTTGAGCGCGCGGCGGATTTGGATCAGCGTGCCGGGCAGATCGTTGACGAACTGCAGCGACAGCGCCGAGACCACGAGATCGAGTGAGCCCGGCACGAACGGCAGCACCTCCTCGTCGGTCACAGCCGGCTCGAACGCGCCGACCTGGCCGGCGAGCGCACGGCGCACAGCATCACTGGGCGTGCCGACGTCCGCAGCCCGATCAAACGTGCGCAGCACCGCGCCGAGCCGCTCGGCCATCTCGCTCGCCGTGCGGTCGAGCAGAAAGGTCGCCGGGCCGAGCTTTGCAGCCCGCGCACGGCGCGCGGCCAGCAGCGTGCGGTCAAAGATTTGCGGCGCTTGCGGCATTTTCTTCCTGTCATGCCCCGATAACCACCGCGTTATCGTGAACGCTGGATCGCCCGGTCAAGCCGGGCGATGACAACCCAGGGGTGCGGCGTTAGCGTAACGTCATGTTGCTGTCAGGGACAGACGCTCGGCCGTCGCGCCTCAGCCGCCTCGCCGCGCCGCTGCGCGCCGCCTTCAACGCCGCGCTCAATGTCGCGCTGCCGCCACTCTGTCCGGCCTGCCGGGAGCTGGTCGGCGGCGATGGGCTGTGCGCCTCCTGCTGGTCGAAGCTGTCGCTGATTGCGCCGCCCTACTGCGAGCGGCTGGGCATCCCGTTTGCCTACGATCCCGGCCCCGGCGTGCTGTCGATGCAGGCGATCGCCAATCCGCCGGCCTACCATCGCGCCCGCGCCGCGGTGCGCTACGATGAGATCGCGCGCTCGCTGGTGCATTCGCTGAAATACGGCGACCGGCTCGACCTCGCCCCGACGGCCGGGCGCTGGATGGCGCGCGCCGGTCGCGAACTGCTTGCCGATGCCGACGCGCTGGTCCCGGTGCCTCTGCACTGGCGGCGGCTGTGGGCGCGCCGCTTCAATCAGTCCGCCCTGCTGGCGAAAGCAATCGCCGAGGTCGGAGGCGTACCGGTCGCGGAAAATGCGCTCAGGCGCGTCAAGCCAACCGCCCAGCAGGTCGGCCTGTCGCAGGCCGAGCGCGCCAGCAACGTGCAGGGCGCGTTCCGCGTGCCGCCGGAAGGCCGCGCCGAGGTCAAGGGACGCCGGCTGATCTTGATCGACGACGTGCTCACGTCCGGTGCAACAGCTGATGCTTGCGCGCGCAGTCTGCTGCGGGCGGGGGCAGGCAGCGTCGATGTGCTGGTGTTTGCCCGGGTTGTGAACGAGGTTCGGGCGCCCATATAGTGGCGGCGGCGCATCGGGCGCCGCCATTTAGTACGCATGAGCCAGATCGAGATTTACACGACACCTTATTGCCCCTATTGCATCGCGGCGAAGGAACTGTTGAAGCGCAAGGGCGCGGCGTTCACCGAGATCGACGTGTCCCGCGACAGCAAGCGGCGCGCAGAGATGACCGACCGGGCGAATGGCGGCTATACGGTGCCGCAGATTTTCATCGGCGCGACCCATGTCGGCGGCTGCGACGACCTCTACGCGCTCGATGGCGAAGGCAAGCTTGATCCCTTGCTTAATGAAGCGTTGACAGCGAGCCGCAGCGCATGAGCATGACCACCGGCAAGTCCGCGACCTTCCGGGTCGGCCTGATCCAGACGCGCACCGGCCGCACGCCGCAAGCCAATCTCGACGCCGCCGCCAAGCTGATTGGCGAAGCAAAGCGCGCCGGCGCGGACTATGTGCAGACCCCCGAGATGACCAACATCATGGAGGTCGACCGGCAGAAATTCTTCGCCGCGATCGTCGACGAGGACAGCGACGCAAACCTCGCCACCTTCCGCGAGCTGGCTCGCGAGCTCGGCATCTACCTGCACCTCGGTTCGCTGGCGATCCGCGTGTCGCCGGACAAGGCGGCGAACCGCGCGTTCCTGATCGACCCGAGAGGCGAGGTCGTCGGCCGCTACGACAAGATCCACATGTTCGACGTCGATCTGGCGAACGGCGAGAGCTATCGCGAGTCGCGCAACTATCGCGCCGGCGAGATCGCGGTGGTTACCGACCTGCCGTGGGGCCGGCTCGGCATCACGGTCTGCTACGACCTGCGCTTTCCATCGCTCTATCGCGCGCTCGCCGAGGCCGGTGCTTCGTTTCTCGCCATTCCATCCGCCTTTACCAAACAGACCGGCGAGGCGCATTGGCACATCCTCAACCGCGCCCGCGCTATCGAGAACGGCTGCTTCGTGCTGGCGGCGGCGCAAGGCGGCAAGCATGAGAACGGCCGTGAGACGTTCGGCCATTCGCTGGTGGTCGATCCCTGGGGCCGCATCCTCGCCGAAGGCGGCACCGAGCCCGGCGTGGTGATGGCGGAGATCGACCCAGCCGAGGTGGTGGCGGCGCGCTCGAAGGTGCCTTCGCTACAGCACGGCCGCCGTTTCGAGGTGATTGAACCGATGGCGGAGCCGACCCATCTAAGGACGGTGCGAGGACCGGCATGATCCGCTATTCGCTGGTTTGCGACCGCAAGCACGACTTCGAAATCTGGTTCAAGAACTCCGCCGACTACGACCAGCAGGCGAAGCGCGCCCTGGTGTCCTGCCCGGCGTGCGGCTCCACCAAGGTCGAGAAGGCGCTGATGGCGCCGGCGCTTGGCGCCGGGGCGAAGAAACGGCAATCCGCCGCGTCGCGCCCGATCGAAGCCCCGGCCGCCACCGCGCCGGAGAGTGCGACGGCCGAGCAGACTTCACCGGTGGCGATGATATCGCCGCAGGAGAAGGAATTCCGGGCGAAGCTCAAGGAATTGCGCGATCACCTGACTAAGAACGCCGACAACGTCGGCAAGAAGTTTCCCGAAGAGGCGCGCAAGATGCACTACGGCGAGACCGAGCATCGCTCGATCTACGGCGAAGCCTCGGCGGAAGATGCCAGGGAACTGCACGAGGAAGGCATCGAATTCCACCCGCTGCCGATCCTGCCGGACGAGCGAAACTGACGCCCTTGTCATTCCGGGCCGAGCGTTGCGAGGAACCCGGAATCCAGAGACAAGCACCGAGTTTGCATCTGGATACCCTCGCTGCGTTCGGCTTCCTGAATGACAGCTGCTACTGCACCCAGAGCAGCAACGCCACGCCGGCGACGATCAGCGACATGCCGAGCGCCTCACGTGAGGTCGTCTTCTGCTTGAAGATGAAATACGAGATCGCCTGTGCGAACAGCACCTCAGCGAGGCCGAGAGTGCGCACATTGGCGGCGCTGGTCAGCGCAAAGGCGAGAAACCAGAACTCCGACGCCGTCGCACCCATGAAGCCGGCAAACAGCGACGGCCGCCACGCGCGTGCGATCGCGGTCAGCACGGCGCGGTCGCGCAGCGCAAGATAGAGCGTCAAGACCGTGGTCTGCAGACACAGTCCGCAGGCCAATGAGAAGGTCGCGGTCACCACGAAATCGGGCCGGCCCAGCGACAGGATTGCGCCGCGATAGCCGACGACCGACAGCGCCAGCATGGCGCCGGACAACAGGCCGAGCACCGTCGGTCGCAAGCCGCCCTGCATCCGCACGCCGGCCTTGAACGACATCACCCATACCCCGGCGGTGGCGATCAGGATGGCGACCGCAATCGGCACGGTCAGCGGGTCGCCGAGGAACAGTAGTCCGAACACGGCAGCCTGGATCACTTCGGTTTTTGTGTAGGCGATCGTGACGACGAAGGAGCGGTCGTTCATTGCTGCCAGCATCAGCGCGGTCGAGCAGATCTGCGACAAAGCGCCCAACAGGGTCCAGGGGATGAATGCGAGGCCGGGCGTCGGCACGGTCGCGCCGGTCACCGTCAGCACAACAGCGAGAAAGATCAGCGCAAACGGAAAGCCGAACAGGAAGCGCACATGGGTGGCGCCGACGGTGCCGAGCTTGGCGGTGAGCTCGCGCTGCATGGCGTTGCGCGCCGACTGCCCCGCGGCGGCGAACAGCGTGAAGACGATCCAGAGCGAACCAGTGGCGATCATCCCCGCTCCGCCGCCAGCATGTAATTCACGTCGGTGTCGGAGGAGAGCTGCCACTCGTCGCGAAACAGATTGTAGATCACGCCCTGCTCGTCGATCACGCGCAGGCCGCCTTTCTCCATCGCGATCTCCAGCTCGTTCGGCGTGACGAACTTGTCCCACTGATGGGTGCCGCGCGGCAGCCAGCGCAGGATGTATTCGGCGCCGACGATCGCCAATGCGAAGCTCTTGAGAGTGCGGTTGAGCGTGGCCGCGATCATCAGGCCGCCAGGCTTGACCATGCCGGCGCAGCATTCGACGAACAGGTTCACGTCGGCGACGTGCTCGACCACCTCCATCGCCAGCACCACGTCGAAGCGCTCGCCGGCCTCGGCGAGCGCCTCGGCGGTGGTGCAGCGGTAGTCGATCGGAAGGTCGGACTGTGCCGCATGATGCTTCGCGGCCTCGATGTTCGTCTCGGATGGATCGGCGCCCACCACCGCCGCGCCGAGCCGCGCCAGCGGCTCCGACAGGATGCCGCCGCCACAGCCGATATCAAGAATGCGCAGGTCCTTTGAGGCAGCCGAGTTGCTTCGGATTGCGGCCGAACCGTTCGGCGGCGCGGTCGCGCAGGTAGCCGAGCCGCACCGGATTGAACTTGTGCAGCGGCGCCATCTTGCCGCGCGGATTCCACCAATCCGCGGCGAGCGCCGAGAAGCGCTCCACTTGAGCGGGGTCGACCGATGGTGCCTTGCTCTTTCGATTCATGTCAGCGATCGCTGACCTATCTCACGTCGCTAGCCCTAAGTCCAATCGCGGCTCGAAAAATTTCGCACGAGCATCCGGAAAAATCTCTGCTACGCTCAACCACCTTTTTCTTCTGGAATGCCATAGGGGAGGAATACCAATGAGAAAGGCCTACACCACAATTATGTCTGCTGTCGTAGGCGTTGGCGTCGCGCTCGCGCTGTCGAGCGGGACTCAAGCGCAGACGCGCACGCTGAACATGCAGTCGTCATGGCCGGCCAGCCTGACGCTGCAGGAAAACTTCACCTACTTCGCCGAACGCGTCGAAAAGCTGTCAGCGGCGGCACACTGAAGATCAACGCGATGCCGGCCGGCCAGGTCGTGCCGGCATTCGAAGTGCTCGACGCCGCACATAAGAAAGTGATCGACGGCGCGCACACCTGGGCTGGCTACTGGACCGGCAAGCACAAGGCTTCGATCCTGTTCACCGGCGGTCCCGGCACCTTCGGCATGGACATGATCGACGCGATGGGCTGGCTGCATAACGGCGGCGGGCTCGAGCTCTATCAGGAGTTCTACAAGGACCAGCTCAAGCTCAACGTCACTGTGCTTCCGATCATGCCGGCCGGGCCGCAGGCGTTCGGCTGGTTCAAGCGGCCGATCGAGACGCTCGCCGACATGAAAGGCATGAAGTGCCGGCAGACCGGCATTGCCGGCGAAATCTGGCAGGCGCTCGGCTTTACCGTCGTCAACATGCCGGGCGGCGAAATCATTCCGTCCGCGCAGCGCGGCGTGATCGATTGCGCCGAGTGGGTCGGCGGCATCGAGGATCTGCGGCTCGGCTTCCACAACGTGTGGAAATACCACTACTCGCCGGGCGTCCACGAGTCCGTGACCATTGCCGAAGTGCTGATCAACACCGACGTGTGGAACTCGTTGAAGCCGCATGAGCGCGAGATCATCAAGTCGGCGGCCAACGAGACCTTCCTGATCTGGTGGACCCGCTGGCAGAAGCAGAACGCGGAAGCTCTCAAGGAGCTGCAGGAGAAGCACGGCGTGCAGGTGCTGCAGACGCCGGCGGAAATTCTGCGCGAGTTCCTCAAGGGCTGGGACAAGCTCGTGGCCGACGAGTTGGCAAAGAACGCCTTCTTCAAGAAGGTCATCGACTCGCAGAAGGCCTACGCGGCCCTCGTGGTGCCGATGAAGCGCGCTTACTTCCCGCCGTATTCCTTCCTCGCCAACTACTATCACCCCCCGGTGAAGAAGTAACAGGGAGGCGCGGCCCCATGGGGCGACCTTACCGTCGCCCCGGCAGCGCCCTGGGCCGGCCCTCGCGCGGGCCGGCCATCAGGTTGTTGCGAGCCGCTAGCCGCACGATGGCGGAACCATCACCTCTGCTGCTGACCACCATCCGGACGATCGACCGGTTCACCGACTGGACCGGCACGATCGTGTCGTGGCTGTCGGTGCCGCTGGTCGCCGCCGTCGCCTATGAGGTGATGGCCCGCTACCTGTTCAACGCGCCGACCATCTGGGCGTTCGACGTCACCTACATGCTGTACGGCACCGTGTTCATGCTCGGCGCCGCCTATGCGCTGCACAAGGGCGCGCACATCCGCACCGACTTTTTCTGGGAGCAGTTCTCGACCCGCAAGAAGGGGGTGATCGACACGATCTCCTACGTGCTGTTTTTCTTTCCGGGCTTTCTCATTCTGTTGTTCGTCAGCTTTCACGAAGCGGCCTACGCCTGGCGGATCAACGAGCTGTCGGACCAGACGCCCTGGCGGCCCACTCCTTTGGCCGTTCAAGGCCGTCGTTCCGCTGGCCTGCCTGCTGCTGCTGATCCAGGGCTTCTCCGAATTCCTCAAGAGCCTCTACATGGCCCGCACCGGCATTGAGCTCGAACACAAAGAGAAGGTCGAGGTATGACCGGCGAAGCATTGACCGGGCTGATCATGCTCGTGGTTTTGCTGGGCGCGATCTTCATCGGCGTGCCGATCTCCTTCACGCTGCTGTTCCTGGCGCTGGTGTTCGGCTATTTCGGGCTCGGCGCGTCGGTGTTCGATCTTGCCTATTTCCAGATCATCGGCCTGATGAAGGAGGAGTTGCTCGCGGCGGTGCCGCTCTTCATCTTCATGGGCTTCATCACCGAGCAGGCCGGGCTGATGGAGCGCCTGTTCCGAGCGTTCCGGCTGCTGCTCGCGCCGATGCGCGGCTCGCTCTATTTGGTCGTCATACTTACCTCGACCGTATTCGCGATGGCGACCGGCATCGTCGGCGCCGCCGTGACCGTGCTCGGCATCATGGCCGCGCCTATCATGGTCCGGGCCGGCTATGACGCAAAATTGTCGGCGGGCACGATCACTGCCGGCGGCACGCTCGGCATTCTGATTCCGCCCTCGGTGATGCTGGTGGTGATGGGGCCGGTGCTCGGCGTGTCGGTTGCCGACCTCTACGCCGCCGCGTTCGGTCCCGGCTTCCTGCTGGCCGGCATGTACATCGTCTATCTGATGGGCCGCGCCTTCCTCAATCCGAAGCTCGGGCCGCCAGTGCCGATCGAGGAGCGCATCCATCGCTTCCGGCGATGCTGCTGGAAGTGCTGATCGGTACCGTGCCACTGCTCGCGCTTGATTACGGCGACGCTCGGCTCGATCCTGGCCGGCCTTGCGACGCCGACCGAAGCAGCGGGCGTCGGCGCGGCCGGCTCGCTGATCCTGATGCTCGCCTATCGCCGGTTCACCTGGCCGGGCTTTCAGCGCGCGCTGCACGCCACAATGGCGACCTCGAGCATGGTGCTGCTGCTGGCGGTCACCTCCAATATTTTCGGCGCGGTGTTCGCGCGGCTCGGCACGGCGAACTGGATCACGCAATCCTTGCTGTCATTCCAATTGCCGCCGACCCTGATGCTGATCGTGATCCTGATCCTGATCTTCCTGCTGGGCTGGCCGTTCGAGTGGCCCGCGATCGTGCTGGTGTTCCTGCCGATCTTCTATCCGGTGGTCGCCGCAATGAAGATCGACCTGGTCTGGTTCGGCGCGCTGGTCGCCGTCGTGCTGCAGACCGCCTTCCTGTCGCCGCCGGTCGCGATGTCGGCGTACTACCTCAAACAGGTGGTCAAGGACTGGAGCCTCACGACGATCTACGGCGGCATGTTCCAGTTCATGGTCATCCAGGTGATCTGTATCGCCGTTCTGGTCGCATTCCCGCCGATCGCGACCTGGTTCCCCGAGACGCTGCAGGAAGCGGCGCGCTCGCAAAAAATCCCCGATGACCATCAGAAGGTTTTGGACCGCCAGCGCACCGCGCCGACGCTCGAGGAAGACACCCTGAAATAGCGCACTCGACGCACAGGTTGCGGCCTGCAAGTCCCGTCGGTATGAATGCGCGCCGTTTGCGCCCCGCTCGAACCGGGGTAAAAACACGCGTTATTTCAAGGATGGTCGTCGATGGCTCGGCTGGTGATGAAATTCGGCGGGACCTCGGTCGCCGACATCGACCGCATCCGCAACGTGGCGCGCCACGTCAAGCGCGAGATCGACGCCGGCCACCAGGTCGCCGTGGTGGTCTCCGCCATGGCGGGCGCCACCAATCAGCTGATCGAATGGTGCCGCGGCGCGGCGCCGCTGCACGATGCCCGCGAGTATGACGCGGTGGTCGCCTCCGGCGAACAGGTCACCGCGGGGCTGCTGGCGCTGGCGCTCCAGGCCGCCGGCGTGCCGGCGCGCTCCTGGCAAGGCTGGCAGATCCCGATCGCCACCAGCAACGTGCATTCCTCGGCCCGCATTCTCGACATCAACGGCGCCGAGATCGTCAAGCGCTTCAAGGAGCGCAACCGCGAGGTCGCGGTGATCACCGGCTTCCAGGGGGTGGTCAAGGAGACAGGCCGGATTTCGACGCTCGGCCGCGGCGGCTCCGATACCTCGGCGGTCGCGGTCGCCGCCGCCATCCAGGCCGATCGCTGCGACATCTACACCGATGTCGACGGCGTCTACACCTCAGACCCGCGCATGGTGCCGCGCGCACGCCGGCTCGACAAGATCGCGTTCGAGGAAATGCTGGAGTTCGCTTCGCTCGGCGCCAAGGTTCTGCAGGTGCGCTCGGTCGAACTCGGCATGGTGCACAAGGTGCGCATCTTCGTGCGCTCAAGCTTCGACCAGCCCGAGGACATCGATCCGCGCGTCGATCCGCCCGGCACTCTCATCTGCGACGAGGAGGATATCGTGGAGCAACAGGTCGTCACCGGTATTGCGTTCTCCAAGGACGAAGCGCAGATCTCCGTCCGTCATGTGCCGGACAAGCCCGGCGTCGCCGCGGCGATCTTCGGCCCGCTCGCCGAGGCGGCGATCAACGTCGACATGATCGTGCAGAACGTTTCGGCCGACGGCGCCACCACCGACCTCACATTCACGGTGCCGGCCGCCGACTACCAGCGCTCGGTCGACGTGCTCGGCAAGGCCAAGGCCGCGATCGGCTTCGATCATCTCGACGGCTCGACCGACGTCGCCAAGGTGTCGGTGATCGGCATCGGCATGCGCAGTCATGCCGGCGTCGCGGCCGAGGCATTCAAGGCGCTGGCCGGACGCGGCGTCAACATCCGTGCCATCACCACGTCGGAGATCAAGTTCTCGGTGCTGATCGATGCCGCCTACACCGAGCTCGCGGTGCGCACGCTGCACTCGCTCTATGGGCTCGACAAGTAGCTGCAGCCTTTCCAACTGGTAGCGGTTCGCACGCAAGCCTAATCAAATCAGCAACGTCTCCTTTACCGGTCGGCAGCCGGCGGGAAGATTTAAGCGTTTGTTTGCTCAAATGCAGGGGAACGCTTTCCACGGCAACCGACACACGGCATGATTGCGCCCGGGTCGATGCCATGCCTGATACCCACGTACTCTTTGCCGAACTGGAAGCGACGCTGACCAACGGGCAGACGTCACAGCGCTTCTCGATCCTGCGCAAGATCACCGATCTGTTCCTGGCCGAAGTCGACACCTACTCCGACGACCATGTCGCGGTGTTCGACGAGCTGATGAGCCGCTTGATCGACCGGATCGAATCGCAGGCTCTGGTCGAATTGAGCGGCAAGCTGGCGCCGATCGCCCGCGCTCCGGTCAACGTCATCGGCCGGTTGTCGCACGACGACGACATCAGCATTGCGGGCCCGGTCCTCGAACAATCAAGCATCCTGACCGACGACCAGCCCGTCGAGATCGCCAGGACCAAGAGCCAGGCGCATCTCTCGGCGATCGCCAGGCGCGCGCGCATCAACGAGCCGATCACCGACGTGCTGATTGACCGCGGCAGCCCCCAGGTGGCGCGCAGTCGCGGAGAACCCCATTCTCGCTTCGGCTTCGACACCGCCGTGTCACGCGCCGTGCTGGACGAGTCGCTCGCCCTGGCGCTGGTCGATCGCATGAACCTGCCGGCCGACCTGCTCGATCAACTGGTTCGCAGGGCCACCGCGACCGTACGGCGGCGGCTGCTGGCGAATGCGCGACTTGAGATGCGGCAGCGCATCACCAACGTGCTGGCGACAATTTCCGATCACGTTTCACTGTCCGTAACACCCGCCGAAACCGCTGCAACGGCCAAGGCGACGATGCGGCAAGATCCCGTCGACCTCAAAACCCGGATTGCGCAATGTGTCGAAAGCCGCGATGCCGCGGAATTGATCGACGCGCTCGCCGCGCTCTCGGAAATTCCCGTGAAGGCAGTCAAGAATCTGATCCAGCAGGCCTCGAATGAGGCCCTCATCGTGCTCGGCAAGGCCTACGGCATCGGTTGGCCGGACCTGGAAAAAATGTTGGCCGTGGCGCTGCCGACCAAGTCCGCCGAGGACATCAACGCGATGTTTGCGAGCTATTCAACGCTGTCCACCGCCAACGCGCAGCGCGCCGTTCGTTTCATGCGAACCAGCCGGTCGAAATTCACCGACGGGCTTAGAAAGCTGGCCTGAGTTCTGCAACACCGCGCGCGGCAGTGGCCGCGCACAGGGCCAATCCGCCATCGCCTGGAACATGTGCTAGACAAGCGGCATGGCCGCTGCGATTTCCTATGCTCAGCAATACGAAGACCTGCATCTCGACCGCTGCTTCGGCGGGCAGCCGACCGGCTTCTATATCGATGTCGGCGCCGGCCATCCGGTGCATTCCAACGTGTCGTTTCTGTTCTACCTGCGCGGCTGGAGCGGCATCACGGTCGAGCCCAATCCGTGGCTTGCGCAATTGAGCGCCGCGGTGCGGCCGCGCGATCGGCGGATCGATTCGCTCATTGGCGCGGCGCCCGGCCAGGCGATCTATCACCTGGTCGAGGAATTCCACGGCCTCTCCACTACGGTGGAGAGCAACGCTGCCGCAGCGCAGAAGCAATTCAACAAGCCGGTGAAATCGTTTCCGGTGCCGGTCACCACGCTGAAGGCGATCTGCCGCGCCCATGCGCCGCCGCAGATCGACTTCCTCAAGATCGACGTCGAAGGCGTCGAACAGGCCGTGCTGGAAGGCAACGACTGGGCGCGCTGCCGTCCCAAGGTGATCATGGCGGAGGCGGTCGCCCCGATCACGCTGGAGCCGGCCTGGGAGAACTGGGAGCCAACGCTGCGGGCCAACGGCTACCGCTTCGCCTTCTTCGATGGCCTGAACCGGTACTACACCGATGAGGACCAGCCTGCGGTTCATGCCCTGTTGGCGGGTAGGCCGCCTTCGTTCGAGCGGGTCACGCAGATCGGCTCGTTTGGGCCGGCCCTGGAGGATCGCAACCATCCCGACCATCGGCTCGCCGCGCTGTGCAAGGGTGCCGACCTGGTGCGGCTGCCGCTGCTCGGCGCCGGCGCTCATATCAAATTTCTCACCGCCGGCCTGCCGGCTGCCGAACTCGACCGGCTGGCGACGCCAGCCGATGCCGCCGCAATTTCGCAGCGGCTGTTTGGACCGACGCAGGACAATCGCGCGCCCGCGCTGCACCGCAGCACAACAATCCACGACCTCTACGCCGCGATTGTCGCGACCGAACAATTCCTGGCCGCCTGCGGCCGCATTTCGGCGAGCTACGCCTGGTAACAGGCCCGTCGCATCAATGCCTTACGACAGCTTTGGCTTGCGGCTTGCATACCCCATTCGCTATAGCCCTGGATAAATTGCGGCTCTGAGGAATTCATCGGATGCGTGGCGCGCTCGGCGGCCCGCGCGTGCTGTTACGTCGGCTTCGCGAGGTGATGGCGGAGCCGGTCAGCGCGCAGGAACGCCTCGACAAGATCGTGGTGCTGATCGCCGCCAACATGGTGGCGGAGGTCTGCTCCGTCTACGTGTTGCGCGTCGACGGCACGCTCGAGCTGTACGCCACCGAAGGCCTCAAGCGCGAAGCGGTGCACCAGACCGTGCTGCGACAGGACGAAGGCCTGGTTGGCCTGGTCGCCAGCGAAGCCAACCCGATCAACCTCTCCGAAGCGCAGAATCATCCGGCCTTCTCGTATCGGCCGGAAACCGGCGAAGAGATCTACCACTCGTTCCTCGGCGTGCCGGTGCTGCGCGCCGGCAACACGCTCGGCGTGCTGGTGGTGCAGAACCGGGCGCGGCGCACCTACTCCGAGGAAGAGGAAGAGGCGCTGCAAACCACCGCCATGGTGCTCGCCGAGATGATCGCGTCCGGCGAGCTGTCCGCCCTCGCCAAACCGGGCGCGGAGCCCGCGGTGCGGCCACGGCTGCATCTGACCGGCACCGCGCTCGCGGAGGGCATCGCGCTCGGCCATGTGGTGCTCCACGAGCCGCGCGTCACCGTGAAGAACGTCATCGCCGACGACGTCGACAAGGAGCTCAAGCGGCTCGACGAAGCCATCAGCGTGCTGCGCAACGACCTCGACCTGATGCTGGAGCGTGGCGAGATCGCCGACAGCGGCGAGCACCGTGAAGTGCTGGAAGCTTACCGTATGTTCGCGCACGACCAGGGCTGGGCGCACCGGCTGCGCGAGGCGGTGATGACGGGCCTCACCGCGGAGGCCGGCGTTGAGCGCGTGCAGTCCGACACCCGCGCGCGCATGATGCGTGCCACCGATCCCTACCTGCGCGAGCGGCTGCACGATCTCGACGATCTCTCCAACCGCCTGATGCGCCAGCTGGTCGGAATCGATCACGCGCCGCCGCGCGAACAGCTGCCGGACAACGCCGTCCTGGTCGCCCGCTCGATGGGGCCGGCTGCGCTGCTCGACTACGACCGCAGGAAGCTGCGCGGTCTGCTGCTGGAAGAAGGCGGACCGACCTCGCACGTCAGCATCGTAGCGCGGGCGCTCGGCATTGCCGCGGTCGGCGAAGTGGAAAATATCGCCGGACTGGTCGACACCGGCGACGCCATCATCGTCGACGGCTCAACCGGTGACGTCCACGTGCGCCCCCCGACCGACATCGAATCGGCCTACGGCGAACGGGTGAAGCTGCGCGCCCGCCGCCAGGCGCAGTACCGGGCGCTACGCGACAGGCCCTGCATCACCAAGGACGGCCAGCCGATCAATCTGATGATCAATGCCGGCCTGATGGTCGATCTGCCGCACATCGCCGAAACCGGCGCCAGCGGCATCGGCCTGTTCCGCACCGAGATGCAATTCATGATCGCGACCAACATGCCCCGGATCGGCGACCAGCTGTCGCTCTACCGCGCCGTGCTCGACGCCGCCGGCGACAAGCCGGTGACGTTCCGCACGCTCGATATTGGCGGCGACAAGGTATTGCCCTACATGCGCGAGGAGCCGGAGGAGAATCCGGCGCTCGGCTGGCGCGCCATCAGGCTCGGCCTCGACCGCCCCGGCCTGATGCGCACCCAGATTCGCGCCTTGCTGCAGGCGGCCGCCGAGCGTGAGCTCAAGGTGATGTTCCCGATGGTCGCTTCGGTCGCCGAGTTCGACGAAGCCAAGCAGATGATCGAGCGCGAATTGACCCATCTGCGCCGGCATCGTCACAAGCTGCCCGAGCGGATCGAGGTCGGCGCCATGGTCGAGGTGCCGTCGCTGCTGTTCCAGCTTGATGAGCTGGTGTCGCGAGTGGATTTCCTTTCAGTCGGTTCCAACGATCTGGTGCAGTTCTTCTATGCGGTCGACCGCGGCAACCGTCGCGTCGCCACCCGCTTTGATCCGATCTCGGCGCCGATGTTCCGTGCACTGCTGCCGATCGTCGACAAGTGCCGTACCTCCGGCAAGCCGGTGACGCTGTGCGGCGAGCTCGCCTCGCAGCCGATCGGCGCACTGGCGTTGGTCGCGCTCGGCTTCCGGGCGCTGTCGCTGACGCCGTCGGCGCTCGGCGCCGTCAAGGCCATGCTGCTCGAACTCGACGTCAAAAAGGCCGAAACCGTGCTCAAGCCGCTGATCGAACAGCCGATCAGGGACCACTCGATCCGCAAGCGGCTGGAGGAATTCGCCGCCGCCGAGGGACTGCCGCTGTGACGGCGCTGCCGGAGGGAAAGCTTGACGCGCTGCTCGATCGCCACGCGCTGGTCGAGGCCGAGCTGTCGCGCCAATTGCCGCCCGAGACCTTCGTCAAGCTGTCGCGCGAATTCGCCGAGCTCAATCCGGTGATCGAGAAGGCCAAGGCATACCGCAGCGTTTCGGCCGAGATCGACGGGCTCAACGCACTGATCGCCGATCCCGCGACCGAATCCGGAATGCGCGATCTCGCCAACGCCGAGAAGCCGGAGCTGGAAGAGAAGCGCGCAACGCTGATGCAGGAACTGCGGCTGGCGCTCATCCCGAAGGATGCGATGGATGAGCGCAACGTCATCCTGGAAATCCGCGCCGGCACCGGCGGCGACGAAGCTTCGCTGTTCGCCGGCGATCTGTTCCGGATGTACGAGCGCTATGCTGCCAAGCAAGGCTGGAAGGTCGAGATCATCTCGATCAACGAAGGCGCCAAGGGCGGCTTCAAGGAAATCATCGCCGAGGTTAGCGGCCGCGGTCCATTCGCCAAGCTCAAATTCGAATCCGGGGTGCATCGCGTGCAGCGCGTGCCTGACACCGAGGCGTCCGGCCGCATCCACACCTCGGCGGCGACCGTCGCGGTGCTGCCCGAGGTGGAAGACGTCGACATCGAGATCAACGACAAGGATCTCAAGATCGACACCATGCGGGCGAGCGGCGCCGGCGGCCAGCATGTCAACAAGACCGACAGCGCGATCCGTATCACCCACCTGCCCAGTGGCATCGTGGTGGCGGTGCAGCAGGAGCGCTCGCAGCACAAGAACCGCGCCCAGGCGATGGCCATGCTGCGCGCCAAGCTTTACGACGCCGAGCGCACCAAGCGCGATGCCGAGCGTGCCGCCGACCGGCGCGGCCAGGTCGGCAGCGGCGACCGCTCCGAACGCATCCGCACCTACAACTATCCGCAGGGGCGCGTCACCGACCACCGCATCAATCTTACCTTGCACAAGCTGCCGCAGATCCTGGAGGGCGAGGCGCTGGGCGAGCTGATCGACGCCCTGGTGACCGAGCACCAGGCGGAGCTGCTGGCCGCTGAATCCTCGTGATGACAACGGTCGCGGAAGTTCGCCGCGCGATTGCCGAGAAGTTTCGCAACGCCGGCTTGGAGACGCCTGACCTCGATGCTCGCATCCTGGCCGGACACGCGCTCGGTCTTGATCATGCCGCGCTCGCATCCATTGCTCGCCACCAGCTGGAAGCTGGCGCGCTGCGCGCGCTCGAAGCGCTGGCCGCGCGCCGCCTTGGCGGCGAGCCGGTCGCGCGCATCACCGGGATCAAGGAATTCTGGGGCCTGCCGTTGCGGATCACCGCCGCGACGCTGGTGCCGCGTCCGGAGACCGAAACACTGGTCGAGGCTGCCCTCAAGCTGATCGACGCCGCGGGACCACGAACCCGTGCGCTGCGCATCGCCGACCTTGGTACCGGCAGCGGGGCGCTGCTGCTCGCGCTGCTCTCCGAATTGCCCAATGCCGTCGGCATCGCGACCGATCAGAGCATCGCCGCACTCGCGGCCGCCCGTGACAACGCTCGACAGCTCAAGCTCGATGCGCGCGCGCATTTCGTCGCTTGCGACTTCGGTGCGGCGCTCGCCGGCGGCTGCAATCTCATCGTGGTTAACCCGCCCTATGTCGCATCATTCGACATCCCGGGTCTGCCTGCCGAAGTACGCCACGATCCATTGATCGCGCTCGACGGTGGCACGGACGGGCTTGCCTGCTACCGCGCTGTTGCCGCCGATGCCCGGCGCATGCTCGCTCCGGCAGGGCATATCGTCGTCGAAATCGGCATCGGGCAGGAGGCTGCTGTCACGGCATTAATGAAGGCGGCGGGGCTTGAAACGTTGCAGGCGCGGGCCGATCTATCAGGCATCGCACGGGCGCTACCGGCGCGTGTGGCCACAATACCGCCATGACAAATGAGCATTGCGGACAGCCAAAATATCGCTTGGATTATCGCCCGTAACAGACTAGCTTCGGCTTACGGAATCGACCCGAGAGGGGTCGCACCGCTCAAAGCCCCGAGTTCACGGAATTGGAGCTGTGGCACGACGAGGCGAGCGGCACGCCAGATGAAGATCCGGGTCGGACGGCAAACAGGATCGCCGAATTCAAGTCAGGAAAGCAGCCGATCGAAAGCGTATCGGGCTTTATGACATTACTAAGCGACGCGCATGCGAAGACAGGCAGCGCCGCGGCGAGGTCGTGGCTTGGGGGTTGCTGCGGCTAATGCAACGGGTCGGTGTCCTACGGGACCGATCGTGCATGGCAGCGTAGGACGGACGGGCGAACCCGGCGGGCCAATACCGCCGCTTTAGGAGTCGGTGAACAGGCGAACCATGATGAGAAACGGTCAGAACAAGCGCATGCGCGGACGCAACCGCAACAACAACAACCACACCCACAACCAAAATCGCGGTCATCACCACCACAATCCGCTAACGCGAGTCTATGAATCGAACGGGCCGGACGTGAAGATTCGCGGCACCGCCCACCACATCGCCGAAAAGTACCTGCAGCTCGCCCGCGATGCGACCTCGGTCGGCGACCATGTCACCGCCGAAGCGCACCATCAGCACGCCGAGCACTACCTTCGCCTGATCGCTGCGGCGCAGGAGCAATTCCGCCAGCAGAACCCGAACTATCAACCGCAGCCCACCCAGATCACCGAGGAAAACCGCGACGGAGCGTCCGACGAAGGCGGCGACGACGCCAACCAGACGGCGCAAAGCCCGCAGAATTTCGGCAACCCGCAGAACTTCGGCAGCCCGCAGAACTTCCAGCCGCAGCCTTACGGCGGGCCGCAGCCCTATAGCGGACCGCAGCCGCAATATTCGCGGCCGCAGCAGCACCAGCCGCAGCAGCAGCAACCGCCGCAGCAGCAGCCGCAACAACAGCAGCCGCAATCAAACTACGGCAACGACGTCGGCGGGCTGCCGTCCTTCATCACCGGCGGGCAGCCGCAGCAACAGACGCCGCAATACGGCTCGAACGGCCACGACGGCGACCAGGGCGACCGCTTCCCGATGCATCGCCGGCGCCGCCGCCACCGCGGCCCGCACCATTCGCAGCAGTCGGACGTGCGCAGCGGTGAGGCGCCGGAAGTGCCCGGCAACGAATAGTCGACCAGCGAGATTGATGATGCGAATGGCCGGGCACTTCACTTGCCCGGCCATTTCCGTTTGCGGGCAACGGTCAGGCCCCGGCGCCGCCGGGTGACGGCGCCAGCACCGGCGGCAGTTGGGGGACCAGCTTGCGTTTCGGCCGCGCCGGCAGCGCACGATAGACCTGCTTCGTCGCCTCGACGATATGGACGCCGGCGAACGGCCCCGGCAGCAGCGCGCCGATCCGTTCCCAGGCTGGAGCCGAGCGCAGGAACCAGCCCCGCCCGAACGGCGGCACGTAGAGCGCCTCGTCCCAGGCGACCGGCGTGAACCAGGTCTCGCGCAACAGGCTGGTGATCTGCGAACGCGAATAGGGCCGGCCGTGACCGAACGGATTGTTGTCCATGCGCGCCCAGACGCCGCGCCGGTTCGGCACCACCGCCAGCAATTGCCCGCCGGCCGCCAGCACGCGCCAGATCTCGCGCAGCAGCGCAGCAGCGTCCTGCGACATCTCCAGGCCATGCACCAGCAGCACGCGATCAATCGAGCCATCCGGCAGCGGCAGATCGAGCGCCTCGACCAGCGCGGACAACGTCGGGTGCGCGGTCGGCCACTTCACCACGCCTTGCGCCGCCGGCATGAAGGCGAGGCAACGTTCGGCCTCCTCGCGGAACGGACCGAGATAGGGCGACGCGTAGCCCAAACCCAGCAGGCGCTGGCCGGCCACGCTGGTCCAGCGCTTGCCGATGCCGCGGCCAATCAGATGCCGCGCCACCGAGCCGAGCCGGTGGCTGTAGAAATTGCGCAGATCGACCACGTCGATGGACATGGAGCAATTTTAGCATAGACCCGGCGGCCGGGGCGCGAGCCACAAGCGCGTTCAGGCGCGCGCCAAGGCCCATCGAAGACCGGCGTAAGCGCCCTGACAGGCGCGCCATGGCGTGCGAATCCAGAACGACGCCGGCAAATTTTCACCGCGTCGCAACCGTGCTACCGTCATGCAACAAACCCAACGAGGACGCACCATGGCTGTCGAAACCCATCTGTTCCGCTGCCGCAGCGACAATTTCGGCGTGCTGATCCGCGACACCGCGAGCGGCGCTGTCGCCGCCATTGACGCGCCCGAAACCTCCACCGTGGACGCCGCGCTCCAGGCCAAGGGCTGGAAGCTCACCGACATCCTGGTGACGCACCATCACGCCGATCACACCGACGGCATCGCTGACCTGAAGAAGAAATACGGCTGCCGCGTGGTGGCGCCGCGCGCCGAGGCGAGCAAGATTCCGCTGGTCGACGCGACGGTACGCGAAGGCGACAAGGTCGGCGTCGGCGAGCTGTCGGCCAACGTGATCGAGACGCCGGGTCACACCGCCGGCCACATCACTTACTGGTTTCACGCCGACAAGCTGGCGTTCGCCGGCGACACACTCTTCTCGATCGGCTGCGGCCGGGTGATCGAGGGCAACATGGAGCAGATGTGGAATTCGCTGCTCAAGCTGCGCGATCTGCCCGGCGACACGCTAGTCTATTGCGGTCACGAATACACACTCGCCAACATCAAATTCGCGCAGACGATCGAGCCCGACAACAAGGTGCTGATCGCGCGCGCCGCGCAGGCGGCGAAACAGATCGCCGCTGGCGAGCACACTGTGCCAACCACGATCGACGAGGAGAAAGCGGCGAACCCGTTCCTGCGCGCCGACGTCCCGTCGGTCGCAGCGGCGGTGGGCCTTGCCGGCAAGCCGGCGGCCGAGGTGTTCGCCGAGATCAGAACGCGCAAGAATAAGTTTTAGGTTGGGGTCGTCAGACTGGCGAATATTTAGCGGATTTCCTCATTAAGGGATTCTGGACCGGCTCTTATGTGGCGCGCTCCGATAATAACCATTGCATTCCTCGCCCTTTGCGTATGGGGGTTGGAAGCGTCATCCACATTCCAAGCCTGCTTACAAAAGCAGCAAGGTTCGATCCCCGATGGCGATGTTCAAGGACACATCAGCGCTCTCAAGACCATGTTTTCTCATCGTCGTGAGTGTCTCGGGAGTTTCCTCCATTCGCACCACAACGATCTTCTCGCCGCTTTCACCATAATATTGGCTTCTGCGACGATTTTTCTCTGGGTCGCTACCCGCGACCTTGTCGCTGGAGCTGAAAGAACCGCGCACAAGCAATTGCGAGCCTACGTTTCTCTTCATAAGGGGGGAGTGACGCCTGCAACCATCGATAATGGGAGCGGAGTGTTTGCCCAGGTCGAATTGAAAAACTGCGGGCTGACGCCAGCTTATGATTTTACGACAGCAATAAGGGTCGAAGTCATAGACACCAGTCTTCCCGCCCCGTTCGTCGAGCTTAGTCCTGATCGGCCAGGAAGTCGGTCGATATTGGGGCCAGGGGTTTCGTCGCAGCTGACCTGTGCCCGCGCCATTGGTGTCAACGACGCGCACGGGATTAGGGAGGGCACCAAATCGATCTACGTTTGGGGGCACGCCGACTACAGAGACGGCTTCGGAAAACGATGGCGTTTCACCTTCCACTGCATAAATGGCCGCCCCCAAGCTGACGGTTGGGGACTTAACCCTCACCATCAGGGCTATGACGAAACCCGCCGCTAGGCACGGGGGTTAGGTCTATGAGCGCCAACCAAGGAAGGTTGGCCAGCGGCTGCCAGAATTCTCCGTCACCCCGTTAACTGCGGGCATTTGTCTCCGTTGATCGCGCGTCCAAGTTGAGCGATTATCCCCTGCGGGTCGGGGGGACCAACACACACTCGGTCCCCGCAGGATTTTAGCCACAACCTCCTGGGCGTTCATTTGGCTGGGGCACGCGCGCCATCGCGATAGGGGCGACACGCCCGATGCGGTCTGCGCTTGCGCCGACGAGCCAATCCGGAGGGGGCATGATCATCACCGGCACATCTGGCACCGACAATCTGACTGGCACGCCCGGCGACGACACCATCAATGCCCTTGGGGGGGCCGATTTTGTGAACGCGGGGGCCGGCAATGATGTGGTCCATGGCGGCGACGGTAACGACCACATCACAGGCGGACTGGGCAGCAACACGCTCTATGGCGAGAATGACAATGACTCCTTCAGCAATCTTGGATGGATCAATCAGAATGACATTGCAGATGGTGGGGCCGGCAACGATGCGTTCTCGGTCTTCTGGCTCTCAGATCCGACGATCACGACCGGGACTGGCAGCGACACAATTCAACTATTGAGCGGCAACGATGGTCACCGGGTGACGGTGACGGACTTCACGGCGGGTTCCGGCGGGGATGTGCTCGATATCAACTCGATATTGTCGCTCCTGAGCGGATGGGATGGCAGCACCAACCCATTCGCGGCGGGGTTCCTGCGGCTGGTGCAGAACGGCGCTAATACCGATTTGCAGCGGGACTCGAATGGCGCCACCGGCGGCACCGTCTGGACCACCATCGTCACGCTGCAGAACGTAAGTGCATCGTCGCTGACGGTGGCGAACTTTGCTCCGGGTTATCCGCCGGATGGGTCGTTGCCGCTGGGCCAAATCATCACCGGCACATCTGGCACCGACAATCTGACTGGCACGCCCGGCGACGACACCATCAATGCCCTTGGGGGGGCCGATTTTGTGAACGCGGGGGCCGGCAATGATGTGGTCCATGGCGGCGACGGTAACGACCACATCACAGGCGGACTGGGCAGCAACACGCTCTATGGCGAGAATGACAATGACTCCTTCAGCAATCTTGGATGGATCAATCAGAATGACATTGCAGATGGTGGGGCCGGCAACGATGCGTTCTCGGTCTTCTGGCTCTCAGATCCGACGATCACGACCGGGACTGGCAGCGACACAATTCAACTATTGAGCGGCAACGATGGTCACCGGGTGACGGTGACGGACTTCACGGCGGGTTCCGGCGGGGATGTGCTCGATATCAACTCGATATTGTCGCTCCTGAGCGGATGGGATGGCAGCACCAACCCATTCGCGGCGGGGTTCCTGCGGCTGGTGCAGAACGGCGCTAATACCGATTTGCAGCGGGACTCGAATGGCGCCACCGGCGGCACCGTCTGGACCACCATCGTCACGCTGCAGAACGTAAGTGCATCGTCGCTGACGGTGGCGAACTTTGCTCCGGGTTATTCGCCGGATGGGACTTTGCCGACGCCACCAGTGGCGACCATCAATGATCACTCGGTAAACGTGAACCAGTGGATGCAGATCGATAGCTGGCTGTCCTACTCGGATGCCAACGGCAGCGCGGCGACCCAGTACCAGTTCTACGATGCGGGCGCGGCAGCGGGCAGCGGCTACTTCTGGACCGCCGACGTCGGGCAACGTGCGGCGAACACGTATATCAGCGTCGCCGCCGACGACCTAGACACCACCTGGGTGCGCAGTGGCCAAACGGGGGGTTCTGACCTGATGTGGGTGCGCGCGTTCGACGGCACCGATTGGAGCGCATGGGATGCCTTCACACTGACAACTCTGCCGAACACGCCGCCGCAGGGTTCGATCAACGATCTCATCGTCGATCGAAACCAGTGGGTCAAGCTCGACAACCTGATCAACACCTCCGACGCAAACGGTGACGCGATCACTCAGTACCAGTTCTACGATGCGGGCGCGGCAGCGGGCAGCGGCTATTTCTGGACCGCCGACGTCGGGCAACGTGCGGCGAACACGTATATCAGCGTCGCCGCCGACGACCTCGACACCACCTGGGTGCGCGGCGGCCAAACGGGGGGTTCTGACCTCATGTGGGTGCGCGCGTTCGACGGTACCGATTGGAGCGCATGGGATGCCTTCACGCTGACGACTTCGCCAAACACTCCGCCGCAGGTTTCGATCAACGATCTCAGTGTCAATCCAAACCAGTGGATCAACCTCGACAACCTGATCAACACGTCCGACGCAAACGGTGACGCGATCACCCATTTCCAGTTCTACGACGCCGGTGCGGCAGCGGGCAGCGGCTACTTCTGGACCGCCGACGTCGGGCAACGTGCGGCGAACACGTATATCAGCGTCTCAGCCGACGACCTCGACACCACCTGGGTGCGCAGTGGCCAAACGGGGGGTCC
The DNA here is from genome assembly GCA_963787955.1 of uncultured Alphaproteobacteria bacterium. Classification (GTDB taxonomy): domain Bacteria; phylum Pseudomonadota; class Alphaproteobacteria; order Rhizobiales; family Xanthobacteraceae; genus Z2-YC6860. The sequence continues at coordinate 80,420 of CAWBFG010000038.1, forward strand.
TGACCTGATGTGGGTGCGCGCGTTCGACGGCACCGATTGGAGCGCCTGGGATGCATTTAGTCTGCTGACTTTTTGACACTGAGTTGGAAGCCAAGCGTAAGCATCGCGATTCACAAAAACACTTGGCTCGAATAGGAAAATCACGGCGTCCAACCTCAAGGACGGACAAATTTTTTCAGAATTTTTTCCGCACCACCTGAAGCGCAGGACCTGGCCCCTTCTCGCTCCACAACCAGGGGGTACCGGGGGTGTAGAATGCGGGCTCGTTTTCGCGTCAATTCCGCCTATTGTTCGCAATGAGCCGTCGCAATCCGCGCACCGGACGTAGTTGGAACGTGGGTAGGAGATTGGGTCCGCCAATACCCCATTGATATCAAGCAACATCAGCTGTCACTCTCGTGTCCCGGGTCTCGCTGCGCTCGCCCGGGACACGAGTGGTAAGAGTGCCGCTGAAACCTCAGTCCTTCGCGCGCTCCACGTATGACCCGTCCTCGGTCATCACCACAATGCGGGTGCCGGCGGTGATGTGCGGCGGCACTAGCGTCTTCATGCCGTTCGACAACAGCGCGGGCTTGTAGGACGACGACGCGGTCTGCCCCTTTGTGACCGGCTCGGTTTCCACCACCTCAAGCGTGGCGCGCTGCGGCAATTGGATCGCGACCGGCGTGCCTTCGAACACGCTGAGCATCACCTTCATCTCCGGCTGCAGATAGGCCTTGCCATTGCCGATCACGTCCTCCGGCACCTGCACCTGGTCGTAATTCTCGGTGTTCATGAAGTGCAAGCCCTCGCCGTCCTCGTAGAGGAACTGATACTCACGGTCCTCGACGTGGGCGCGCTCGACCTGCTCGGTGGTCTTGTAGCGCTGCGTGGTCTTCACGCCGTCGCTGATGCGGCGCATGTCGATCTGCGTGGTCGGCGTGCCCTTGCCGGGATGGAAGCTTTCGGCGGTCAGAACGACGTAGAGCTTGTTGTCAATCTCGAGAATGTTGCCCTTGCGGACGGAGCTGGCGATAACCCTCACAGGCGTAATTCCTTTAGGTGCTGAAGGGGCGTCGCCCCGGCGGTTTGGTGGGCGCACCATACTGATCCTGACGCGCTTCGCCAGTATTTTCGGGATCGCCCGAAGCCGCTAAACAGTCACGATGAGGACCGCGTGACCGACCCGTCCCCCTGGTGGGATCCCGGCGTCTACGGCGACCGGCGGCCGCTGCTGGCGGCGCGCGGGCGCGTCCAGGCGGCGGTGCGGGCATGGTTCGCGAACCAGGACTTCGTCGAGGTCGAGACGCCGATCCTGCAGGTCTCGCCCGGCAACGAGACGCACCTGCATGCCTTTGCCACCGACATCGTGGCGCCGGATGGCGCGCGGACGCGACGCTACCTGCACACCTCGCCGGAGTTCACCTGCAAGAAGCTGCTGGCGGCGGGCGAGTCAAAAATCTTTACGTTCGCCCGCGTGTTCCGCAATCGCGAGCGCTCCCCGCTGCATCACCCCGAGTTCACCATGCTGGAGTGGTACCGCGCCGGTGAAACCTACGCGACGCTGATGGCGGATTGCGCCGCGCTCCTTGCCACCGCGGCCGACGCTGCCGGCTCGACCCTGTGGCGCTACAAGGATCGCGCCTGCGATCCGCTCGCGCCGCCGGAACGGCTCACCGTCGCGAAGGCGTTCGAGCAATTCGTCGGCATCGATTTGCTGGCGACGCTCCCCGCCGGACGCCCGGACCTCGTCGCGCTGACGCGGGCAGCCGACCGCGCAGGTATCCGCCTGGCCAAAGACGACACCTGGTCCGACATCTTCAGCCGCGTCATCAGCGAGCGCATCGAGCCCGCTCTCGGCATCGGCCAGCCGACGCTCTTGACTGAATACCCGATCACCGAAGCAGCGCTGGCCCGGCCCACCGCCGATCCTCGCGTCGCGGAGCGCTTCGAGCTCTACGTCTGCGGCGTCGAACTGGCCAACGGGTTCGGCGAGCTCACGGACCCGGTCGAGCAACGCCGCCGCTTCGAGGCATGGATGGCCGAGAAGGAACGCCGCTACGGCGAACGCTACCCGATCGACGAGGACTTCCTCGCTGCGCTCGGCAAGATGCCTGCGGCGTCCGGCATCGCACTCGGCTTCGACCGGTTGGCGATGCTCGCCGCGGGAGCCACGCGCATCGAGCAGGTGCTGTCGGCGCCGGTCGCGGGTTAGGTTGAAAGCGGCTACCCATTTCCTTTTCCCGTTTGCGGAAAAGTGACGAACTGCTCCGCTTTAGCTTGACGCCGCTTTGCATTACCCTTTGCGCAACGACAAACGAGGGAGGCAGATCATGCGCGCGCGCTGCGCTGCGGCCGGCTTGCTGGCGGTCATCGCCATCGAGCTCTCCACGCCTGCCCTGGCGCAGACGCTGCCGTCTCAGATCATCGTGGTGGTGCCCTATGCCGCAGGCGGCTCGACCGATGCCTTCGCACGCCTGGTGACGCCATACCTGGCCGAGCGCCTCGGCAGCCGGATCGTGATCGAGAACCGCAGCGGCGGCGCCGGCAGCATCGGCGCCAAGCGCGTGATCCAATCGCCGCCCGACGGCGCCACCGTGCTGCTCACCACTGCGACGCTCGCGGTGAACGACATCTCGCAGAAGAAGGGCTTCTCCAACGACGAATTGCGCACCGTCGCCATCGTGGCGTCGAGCCCGGACATTCTGACGCTGCATCCCAGCAACCCGGCGAAGTCGCTCGACGACCTGGTGCACAATGCAAAGGACGGCAAGAGTATCACCATGAGCAGCGGCGGCGTCGGCACCACGCCGTGGATCGTCGCGGAATATTTCTTCCAGGAGGTCGGCAAGGTCAAAGCGGTGCACGTGCCGTTCGCCGGTGGCGGACCTGCGATCGCTGCGGCGATCGGCAACCACGTCGACGTGTTCGCCGGCAATGTCGCGACGGCGGCGGCGCCGATCAGCCAAGGCCAGCTTCGTGGCATCGTACTCGGTGCCGCGGCCCGCAGCCCGCTGGCGCCGGACGTGCCGACCTTCGCCGAGGTCGGCTATCCGAACTTCAGCCCGCTCAACTGGATCGGCCTGTTTGTGCCGCTCAAGACGCCGGAGCCGATCGTGGTGAAGCTCAACGCCGAGATCAACGCCGTGCTCAAAGAGCCGGAGGTGCAGCGCAAACTCGTAGCCGGCGGATTCGACCTCATGATCCAATCGCCAGCCGAAGCCGCGGTCATGTTCAAGCGCGACATCACCAGCTGGGCCAAGATGTCCCGCGCCATCGGCTATCTGCCGGATTGAATCTCGCCCGCTCTCTCCGTTTCTCCCCCCGAAAGGCAGGGCAATCGCATTTGGTGGCAGTTCAACCGTGACGAATTCTGGCAGCAGTATCACAAGCGCAGCAACGTCGAAGTCCACGTTCTCGATGATCAAGGCCAAGTGAACCGGCTTCGCTGCTTCAACATGAGATGCTGGGCGATGTCCGCTTTGGGTGTGCGCCGTGGAAAGGCGGCGTTTTCCAGTGGGTGCAAGCCCCACTCGGCGACCGCTCCAGCCGGAAGCAATCGGAGCAGTCATGGAGGTAACGAAGTGGCTGAAGCCTTCGATTAGCGTGTCACGAATCGGTGACAGCGCGAGTGTGCAGGCCGCAACGCGAGTGAACGCTGAGCAAGCCTCGAAAAGGACGATGCGCAGGCCGACCCGACAACCCTTTCGGGGAAGGCTGGTACGGCTGGGTGAATGAGCGAAGCAAGACGCCCAGACGCTGCGCCGGGGTAGTGGCGGCGGCATGTACACAAGGAAGACGCACGCAACACGGGAAGCCCCAAGGTGTGGTCAGGGATGACCAACCGGACGCCCGCGAGGGACAGGCCGGATGCCCTGGGGTGGCGGAGAGGTTCGCAGTACCGCGGAAGCCGGGTAACGCCGGTGGAGGGAAGGGGCCTCAGTTCAAGACAGACGCAATACGTGGTGAGGGACCTGGAGATTGGGCAACCTATCAACTCCGAAATCTGTCCAGAAACTGCAGAAGGCGTTGCACGCGAAAGCTAAGGCGGAAGCTGGCTATCGCTTTTATACCCTGTACGACAAGATCAGCCGCGAGGACATCCTGGCTCACGCCTATGCCCAGTGCCGCTCCAACAAGGGCGCGCCTGGCATGGACGGACAGGATTTTGCGGACATCGACGCGTATGGGGTGCAGCGGTGGCTCGGCGAACTGGCGCTTGCGCTCAGGCAGGAGACTTACCGACCGGACCGCATCAGAAGAGTGTTCATACCGAAGGCCAACGGCAAACTCAGGCCGCTGGGCATCTCAACCGTGCGGGATCGGGTCTGCATGACAGCAGCGACGCTGGTGCTGGAACCGATCTTCGAAGCCGATCTTCCACCAGAGCAGTACGCCTACCGTCCCGGGCGAAACGCCCAACAGGCGGTGGTCGAGGTGGATGGGCTGCTGTTCCGCGGCCACCCGGAAGTCGTTGACGCCGACCTCGCGGACTACTTCGGGAGCATCCCTCATGCCGAACTCTTGAAGTCGGCAGCGCGCCGGATTGTTGATCGACGCGTGCTGCATCTGATCAAGATGTGGCTGGAATGCTCCGTGGAGGAAACCGATGATCGAGGACGGAAGACACGCACGACCGAAGTTCGGGACAAGCGGCGCGGCATTCCGCAAGGGTCACCCATCTCACCGCTGCTGGCGAATTTTTCCATGCGCCGGTTCGTGTTGGGATGGAAGATGCTCGGGCTGGAGCGAAGCCTCGGCACTCGCCTCGTGACCTACGCCGACGATCTTGTGATCCTGTGCAAGAAGGGCAAAGCCGATGAGGCGCTGCAGCAACTGCGCAGGATCATGAGCAAGCTGAAGCTCACGCTCAACGAGGAGAAGACACGCATCTGCAAGGTGCCGGAAGGAGAGTTCGACTTTCTGGGCTACACGTTCGGACAGATGCATTCTGCGAGAACCGGCCAGGCGCGCCTGGGATATCGGCCATCGAAGAAGAGCATCAAGCGCATGGTTGAGAAAATCCATGCACTGACAGACCGAACGGGGACATCGCAAGAAACCGCAAAGCTGGTGGGTAAGTTGAACCGCACGCTACGCGGATGGGCGAACTACTTCGAAGTAGGCACCGTCACCAAAGCGTATCGGGTGATCGACAGCTACACCGCGGTGCGGTTGCGCCGGTGGTTGCGCATCAAGCACAAGGTCAGACAACGCAGGGGCGGAACCTATCCACTCTCGCACCTCTACGGGCACTTCGGGCTCGTACGCCTGGGCCGGCTTGGGCACGACACGCCGTGGGCGAAGGCGTGAGGTCTTGTCCGAGAGCCGGATGCGGGAGATCTGCATGTCCGGTTCGATGAGCGGGATGTGGAAACGGAGCCATGGTCGAACCATTGAGGCACCGCCAGACGAAAGAGGCGGCAACAGATATGTTGGACCTACAGCCACCGCGTCACATCCCGACTCCACCATTCACGTCGTTTTTGGCCCATCCGTGCAACGTCCGCTTTACCCTTGAAAGCCGACCTCATAGCGGACATGCCGCAAGTCGGTTTAGGAAGGTGTTCAGCGATTAACTTGTCGACCCGCTATTGTTCTTACGTCCGGCAACCCCAAGTAATGTATAAAGGACAAGCAGCGGTTTGTCCGAGAGCTGCCCATAAAGCGGGGACGTACCGAAGTCTCCGCTCCTTCCAGGTGGCAGCACTGGTGCTGTCGGCAGGCACAAAATCGTTCCAAGTTGAGCTTCGTTCGGCGCGGGTGCCATCAGCAACCGCGTCCGTGCGTGCCCACTGCTTGTGCTGCTTGCAGCGCAAGTCCCTCTCATCGAAAGGCGAAAGCCATGCAAGTCCCTTCAATCCTGCAGGGCGAGTCGTTGACCCGTCTTCTGCAAGGCGCAGCGGGCGGCGCTGTGGCAACCATAGTCATCGGCTTCTACTGGAGCGGATGGACGCTCGGAAGTACCGCCGAGAAGCAGGTCAAGGATGCCGAACAGGCGAGTATCGTGCGAGTGTTGGCACCGATCTGCGCCGACAAATTCCAACGGTCCGCCGATGCCAGCGCAAATCTGCAGGCGCTCAATAGGGCAAACTCATGGAAGCGGGATGAGATTATACAAAAGGCCGGGTGGGCAACGTTCCCCGGCTCGGAGCCTGACCGCAAAGTGGCAGAGGCCTGCGCCAACCTGCTTAGTCAGGCGAAGTAAGTTTCGATGCAAACAACCCCGGCTTAAACGCCGGGGCGGTGCACAGAGAGAATTTTAAAATTTTGAACTCAGGTGATTCTTATGACCAACGCTAATGAGTTGACCAATCAACCGACGAGTAGTCCAAGTAGCAAACCAAAACTTACAATGCTCGCTTGCGCGCTGGGGTTCATCATTTTGGTTGTGCTGTACACCAAAGTGATCGGATTTTAACAACTCCTCTGGAGTTTCCGGAGGGCGCTTCAGTTGGCAAATGGCAGCCGCCACAGCAGGAAACAAAATCCGCATGCTGAGGCCGTGTTAGCTGATCATGCCCACTGGAGCCACGATGAACGGTATTGTCACGCTGAGGAATAGCGGACGCAGCGAAACCGCCAACTCGCCACAGGAGGAAGGGGTGCCGAAGGAGGAGGGTTCCGCGACCCTGCCCGACAGCCCGCTGCTCGACCTCGCGGACGCCGCCGTCAAGCAGATGATCAAGGGGGCCAAGAAGCGCGGCTACGTCACCCACGACCAGCTCAACGCTGTGCTGCCTTCCGAGAAGGTCTCCTCCGACCAGATCGAGGACGTCTACGCAATGCTCAACGAAATGGGCATCAACGTGGTGGATCCTGAGGAGGCCGAGCAGGACGACGAAAACAAGCCGGTCGAGGAGGCCGACGACGACGAGAGCGATGGCGAGTTGGTGCCGATCGCCGCCAAGGTTCCCGCCAAGGCCGAGAAGTCCCAGCCATCCGAGCGCACCGACGATCCGGTGCGGATGTATCTGCGTGAGATGGGCTCGTTGCAGCTCCTCTCCCGCGAGGGCGAGATCGCGATCGCCAAGCGCATCGAGGCCGGCCGCGAAGCGATGATCGCGGGCCTGTGCGAGAGCCCGATGACCTTCCAGGCCATCATCATCTGGCGCGATGAGTTGAACGACGGCAAGGTGTTCCTGCGCGACATCATCGATCTGGAAGCGACCCACGCCGGCCCCGACGCCAAGGGTATGCAGAACCCCGGTGCGCCTGGCGCCGGAGGAACCAGCGGCGCCAACGGCGGCACCCCGCCGTTTGCCGCGGCGCCGCCGGCCGCGCCGGCGTTCAAGGTTGTCGGCGCGCCGCAACTGCCGGAAGGCGAGTTCGATGACGACGACATGGAGAACTCGCTGTCGCTCGCCGCGATCGAGGCCGAGCTCAAGCCCAAGGTGCTGGAGACGTTCGACACCGTCGCCTCGACCTACAAGCGGCTGCGCCGCCTGCAGGACCAGGACATCGCGTTCCGGCTCAAGAGCGCCTCGCTGTCGCCGAGCCAGGAGCGCAAGTACAAGAAGCTGCAGGAAGAGATCATCGCCGAGGTGAAGTCGCTGCGGCTGAACCAGCAGCGCATCGACGCGCTGGTCGAGCAGCTCTACGACATCAACAAGCGCCTGGTCGGCTACGAGGGCCGGCTGTTCCGCCTTTCCGAGAGCTATGGCGTGGCGCGCGACGACTTCCTGAAGAACTACCGGGGCTCCGAGCTCGACCCGCGCTGGCTCAACCGCGTTTCCAAGCTGAGCGCGAAGGGCTGGAAGAACCTGGTCGCCAAGGACAAGGACCGCGTCAAGGCGATCCGCCATGACATCCAGACGCTGGCCGGCGAGACCGGGCTCGAGATCGCCGAGTTCCGCAAGATCGTCCAGATGGTGCAGAAGGGCGAGCGCGAGGCGCGCCAGGCCAAGAAGGAGATGGTGGAGGCCAACCTCCGGCTGGTGATCTCGATCGCCAAGAAATACACCAATCGCGGCCTGCAATTCCTCGACCTGATCCAGGAAGGCAACATCGGCCTGATGAAGGCGGTCGACAAGTTCGACTACCGTCGCGGCTACAAGTTCTCGACCTACGCAACCTGGTGGATCCGCCAGGCGGTCAGCCGCTCGATCGCCGACCAGGCGCGCACCATCCGTATCCCGGTGCACATGATCGAGGTGATCGGCAAGATCGTGCGCACGAGCCGCCAGATGATCAGCGAGATCGGCCGCGAGCCGACGCCGGAGGAACTCGCCGAGAAGCTCCACATGCCGCTTGAGAGGGTGCGCAAGGGGCTCAAGATTGCCAAGGAGCCGTTGTCACTCGAGACTCCAATCGGAGACGAGGAGGATTCGCACCTCGGCGATTTCATCGAGGACAAGAACGCAATCCTGCCGATCGACGCCGCCATCCAGTCGAACCTGCGCGAGACCACGACGCTGGTGCTGGCTTCTCTCACTCCGAGAGAAGAACGCATTCTTCGCATGCGCTTCGGCATCGGCATGAACAGCGACCACACGCTCGAGGAGGTCGGCAACCAGTTCTCGGTGACCCGCGAGCGCATCCGCCAGATCGAGGCGAAGGCACTGCGGAAGCTCAGACACCCGAGCCGATCAAGGGCGTACAGGAGCTTTCTCGATAATTGACTTTGACCAAAAACCAAATGCTCGAGGTCGAGGCGCTGGACGCGCGCGCTAGCTGACGCGCGGGGCGAGTGCCCTGCCCGCCGCGATAACCGGCAAGCGAACCGAACGCGGGAGGTGCGCCCGAGGGCGCCACGGCGCGGTGCGGAGCCGTGGACGGTTCCGCGCGCTGAAGAGGGCGCTTTGCGCTGCGTAGCCGTTGGCGGTCCCATTGACGAAAAAGCCGATCACCGGCGTCGGCCTTCTGCTTTGGCGTGAACCAGGTCCGTGCATTCCCACCGTCAAAAGCGGACATGGCGGCATGTTATGCAGGGCCCACGACTGCACAAAAGGCCGGTTGGATTTCAGGGTTGTTGTGCAAAGCCCTCTTAGGGGGAGGGAGCGCACCGCCCGTGCTGCACCAAATGCGATGGTCTGCCCCCAATAAGGAGGTGTCGGAGTGGTCGCATTGACCCTGACGACTGCAGCGAACTAGGGTTCGCCACGACCAGACGGGGAGATTTTCATGTTCCGAATTCGCGCCACCACCCTTGCCGCCGCGGCGATCGGCCTGACCGCCTTCACGCCAGCGGGTTTGGCGCAGTCCTATCCGTCGCAGAACGTCACCATGATCGTGTCGTTCCCGGCCGGCGGCCTGGCCGACATCATCGGCCGGCTGGTGTCGAGCAAGCTGAGCGATCGTCTGAAGCAGAGCTTCGTGGTGGAGAACCGCGCTGGCGCCGGCGGCAATCTGGCGGCCAAGGCGGTGGCGGGCGCCGCGCCCGACGGCCACGTGCTGTTGACCACGACGTCGGCGCTGGCCGTCAACCACACCGCGTCGAAGAACAAGGGCTTCGAGACCAGCGACCTGCGGCCGGTGGCGTTCGTCGCCTACAGCCCCGACGTGCTCGCCGTGAACCCGAGCAATCCGGCGAAGGACCTCAAGCAATTCCTTGCCAACGCCAAGACCACCGCCTTCACCTATGGCAGCGCCGGGCTCGGCACTGGCCCGCAGATCGGCGCCGAGTATTTCTTCAAGGACGTCGCCAAGGTGAAGTACACGCACGTGCCGTTCCAGGGCGGCGTGCCGGCGATCACGGCGCTGCTCGGCGGCCACATCGACTCGCTGGTGCTCACCCTGCCGCCGGTCACGCCGCAGATCCGCGAGGGCAAGCTGCGCGGCCTCGGCGTCGCCAGCACCAAGCGCAATGCCGCGATCCCCGATGTCCCGACCTACGCCGAAATGGGATATCCCAATATCGAGATCGGCTCGTGGGTCGCCGTTTTTGCGCCGGCGAAGACACCCGACGCAGTGGTCGCCAAGCTCAACGCCGAGATCACCGCCGCCATGAAGGACTCCGACGCGATGGAGCGGCTCGCCAAAGCCGGCTTCGATCCAATGGCGATGAGCGTCACCGAGGGCAACAGCTACTTCAAGAACGAGATCGAGCGCTGGGGTACGATGGTGACGTCGGTCGGGTTTTCGAATTGAGCAACGCTGCCTCCGCTTGGCGCCGTCCTTCGCTGCAATAGCCCACCCTCCAGTGTCATCGCCCGCGCAAGCGGGCGGTCCAGTACCTGAGGTGCTTGTGATGGAGGCAGTGGAGCGTTATCGCTGGCGGCAGTGAGTACTGGATGCCCGCGCTGGCGGGCATGACAGTCCCGAGGATTGCCATGAACGCCTCACCCAAGACCCTGCGCCACCTGTCCGATCTGATCACCGCGGGCCTCACCCCCGCCGACCGGCTCGCCGCGCTGGAACGCGTCGCCGCGCAATACGCCGTCGCCATCACGCCGGCGATGGCCGAGCTGATCGATCCCACCGATCCGCACGATCCGATCGCGCGGCAGTTCGTGCCCGACGCGGCCGAGCTCGACGTCAAGCCGGAAGAAACCGCGGACCCGATCGGTGATCACGCCCATGCTCCGCTCGAGGGCATTGTGCACCGCTACCCCGACCGCGCGCTGCTCAAGCTCACCGCGATCTGCGCGGTGTACTGCCGGTTCTGCTTTCGCCGCGAGATGATCGGGCCAGAGGCCGAAGCATTGTCGCCGGAGAAGCTCGACGCCGCGCTCGGCTACATCGCCGCACACAAGGAGATCTGGGAGGTGATCCTCACCGGCGGCGACCCGCTGGTGCTGTCGCCGCGCCGGCTGAAGCAGGTGGTGGCGCGGCTCGCCGCGATCGACCACGTCAAGGTGATCCGCGTCCACACCCGCATTCCGATCGCCGAGCCGGCGCGTATCACGCCGCAGCTGGTGAGCGCGCTGAAGGCCAAGGGCAAGGCAACCTATGTGGTGCTGCATGCCAACCATCCGCGCGAGCTCACCCCGGCCGCTCGCGAGGCCTGCGCACGCTTCGTCGATGCCGGCGTTCCGATGCTGAGCCAGTCGGTGCTGCTCGCCGGCGTCAACGACGACGTAACGACACTTGGCGCGCTGATGCGCGCGTTGGTCGAATGCCGCATCAAGCCCTACTACCTGCACCACGGCGATCTGGCGCCCGGCACCTCGCACCTGCGCACCTCGATCGAGCGCGGCCAGGAATTAATGCGGGCGCTGCGCGGCCGCACCTCCGGCTTGTGCCAGCCGAGCTACGTGCTGGACATTCCGGGCGGCTATGGCAAGTCGCCGATCGGACCGAACTATCTCTCGCGGAACGAAGACGACCGCACTCAGGTCGAAGACTTCAACGGGGACCTGCATTGCTATCCACCCAAAACTTGACCGCCCAGGATGTGATCCGCCTGCTCGATCTCAAGCCGCATCCGGAAGGCGGGCACTATCGCCAGACGTTCCGCAACTCGCGCGCGATCGAAGGCGGCCGCGCCGCCTCGACTGCGATCTATTTCCTGCTGGCGCGCGGCGAACGCTCGCATTGGCACCGCGTCGATGCCGTCGAAGTCTGGCACTGGCATGCCGGCGCGGCGCTGACGCTGCACATCAACGACGGCAAAGGAACGACAACGATCCGGCTCGGCGCCGACCTCGCCGCTGGCGAGCGCCCTCAGGGCATTGTGCCCGCGCATGCGTGGCAGGCGGCCGAAACCACCGGCGACTGGACGCTGGTCGGCTGCACCGTCGCGCCGGGCTTCGAGTTTTCCGTATTCGAGTTGGCGCCGAAGGGGTGGGAGCCGTGATGCGTTTGGTGTCCCGGGCGAGCGAAGCGAGAACCGGGACCCCGGTTGCCTTCTTCCCAGAGAACCGGGGTCCCGGGTCTGCAGCGCACCACTTCGTGCTGCGCTGCGCCCGGGACAAGAGACCCACTATACGAAATGCTGCCCGCCGTTCGCCGTCAGCGTCGAGCCGGTGATCAGCCCGGCGTCGTCCGACGCCAGGAACACCACGCAGCGCGCGATCTCTTCGGGCTCGCCCAGCCGGCCGATCGGGATCAGCGGCAGGATGCTCTTCTCCAGCACGTCCTTCGGCACCGCCTGCACCATCTCGGTGTTGATGTAGCCCGGGCAGATCGCGTTCACGGTGATGCCCGCGCGCGCCAACTCCTGCGCCAGCGCCTTGGTGAAACCGAGTTCGCCGGCCTTGGCGGCGGAATAGTTGGTCTGGCCGAGCTGGCCCTTCTGACCGTTGATCGACGACACGTTGACGATGCGGCCAAACTTGCGCTCGCGCATGCCCTCGATGACCGGGCGGCACATGTTGAACAACGAATTGAGATTGGTGTTGATGACCGCGGTCCACTGCTCGGGCTTCATGCGGTGCAGCGTGGCGTCGCGGGTGATGCCGGCGTTGTTGACCAGCACCTCGACCGGGCCGAGGTCGGCCTCGACCTGCTTGATGCCTGTGGCGCACGCTTCAAACGACGCCACGTCCCATTTGTAGACGCTGATGCCGGTTTCCGCCTTGAACTTCTGCGCCGCCTCATCGTTGCCGGCGTAGCTCGCCGCGACCTTGTAGCCGGCTGCCTTCAACGCCTTCGAAATCGCGGCGCCGATGCCGCGTGTCCCACCTGTCACCAACGCTACGCGAGCCATGAACGCCTCCTGATTCTTCTTCTGTCCCCTCGAGACGACAGCTTAAAGACGGCAATGAGAAAGGGCCACGGGGGTTCCGTGGCCCTCTCGATTTGGATGATGCAGTGCGAAAAGCGCTCAGCGCTCCACGCACATCGCGATGCCCATGCCGCCGCCGATGCAGAGCGTGGCGAGACCCTTTTTCGCGTTCCGCTTCTGCATTTCATAGAGCAACGTGGTCAGAACGCGCGCGCCGGATGCGCCGATCGGGTGGCCGATCGCGATCGCGCCGCCGTTGACGTTGACCTTGTCGGTGTCCCAGCCGAGGTCCTTGTTGACCGCGCAGGCCTGCGCGGCAAACGCCTCGTTGGCCTCGACCAGGTCGAGATCCTCATGCTTCCAGCCGGCCTTCTTCAGCGCGGCGCGCGAGGCCGGGATCGGCCCGGTTCCCATGATCGCGGGATCGACGCCGGCATGCGCCCAGGACACGATGCGGGCGAGCGGTGTCTTGCCGAGCTTCGCCGCTTCGCTCGCCTTCATCAGCACCACCGCGGCCGCGCCGTCATTGATGCCGGACGCATTGGCCGCCGTCACAGTTCCTTCCTTGTCGAACGCGGGCCGCAGCTTCGCGATCGAGTTCGAGCGTCACGCCCGCCTTCGGATATTCGTCGGTGTCGACCACCACATCGCCCTTGCGGGTCTTGATCGTGACCGGGGCGATCTCGTCCTTGAATTTGCCAGCCTTCATCGCCGCTTCGGCCTTGTTCTGCGACTTCACCGCGAACTCATCCTGCATCTGCCGGGTGATCTGCCACTTCTTGGCGACGTTCTCGGCGGTGTTGCCCATGTGATAGCCGTTGAAGGCGTCCCACAGGCCGTCCTTGATCATGGTGTCGACCAGCTCGATGCCACCCATCTTCACGCCGTTGCGCAGATACTGGCAGTGCGGCGCCTGGCTCATCAACTCCTGGCCGCCGGCGACCACGATGTCGCTGTCGCCGTTGAGGATCGCCTGATAGCCGAGCGCCACCGCGCGCAGGCCGGAGCCGCAGAGCTGGTTCACACCCCAGGCGGGGCTCTCGACCGGGATGCCGGCCGCGATCGAGGCCTGCCGGGCCGGGTTCTGGCCCTGCCCGGCTGTCAGGATCTGACCCATGATGACCTCGGAAACCCGGCCGCCTTCGACCCCGGCGCGCTTGAGCGCCTCCTGGATCGCGACCTTGCCAAGCTCATGGGCCGGCAGGCCGCCCAAGGCCCCATTGAACGCGCCGACCGGCGTACGGGCTGCGCTGACGATGACGATATCGTCCTGCATTGCAAACACTCCTTGTTTGAAGGCGGGTCCCAATCCCGCGCCGATCCTGGGATTATGCCCCTTTGATAGTATCTCGCAGCCTAGCCGCCAAGGTGGCGCACTGCACAAAACTATGGCCCGCCATGCGGAAACCGCCTACGCTTGCCGGGCTGCCGCCGGCGGGGGCCGGTATCGAGAAGAACGACCGGCAAGGCTGGGCAAACACGTCATGGCAAACGCGGGAAAGCCGACCGTCATCAAGAAATACGCGGACCGGCTCTACAACCCGAGCGCCGGGGCCTACGTCACAATCGACGCTCTGATCGAGATGGTCGAGGACGACGAAGACTTCGAGGTTCGCGAAGCCAAGACCGGCGAAGACATCACCCGCTCAGTGCTGCGGCAAATCATCGTGAAGCGTGGCTATCATGGCTAAGTCCGACGAGCCGATCAAAATCAAGAAGTACGCCAACCGGCGGCTCTACAACACCGGCACCAGCACCTATGTGACGCTGGAAGATCTCGCGGTCATGGTGAAGGCCGGCGAAGACTTCGCCGTCGAGGACGCCAAGACCGGCGAGGACATCACCCGCTCGGTGCTGGCGCAGATCATCTTCGAGCAGGAGAACAAGGAGGGACAGAACCTCCTCCCGATCAACTTCCTGCGCCAACTGATCCGCTTCTATGGCGACAGCATGCAGATGATGGTGCCGCGCTTCCTCGAAGCGTCGATCGACACGCTGACCAAGGAGCAGGAGAAGTTCCGCGGCCAGCTGGCGCAGACCTTCGGCGGCGGATTCGGCACGTTCGAGGAGCAGATCCGGCGCAACACCGAGATGTTCGAGCGCGCCTTCGCGATGTTCGCGCCGTTCGCGCGCCAGGGTGGTCAGCCCGACAAGACCGAAGGCGCCGACAAGCCGGGCGCGACGGACAAGCCGGCGGGTGGCGACGACATCGACGCGCTCAAGCGCCAGATGGAAGAGATGCAGAAGCGGCTGGATCGGCTGAGCGACAAAGACAAGGGATAGGCGCTATCGCGTGCGCCTGCCCAGTCGTAGGGTGGACAAAGGCGCGGAGCGCCGTGCCCACGCGGTTAAGCCGCCATGCCACGCTATCGACGTGCAAAAATTGCAGGCGGCACGTTTTTCTTCACACTCGCGCTCGGTAACCGGTCCAGCGATCTGCTGGTGCGGCAGATCGATCGATTGCGCGATGTCTATCGATCGGTTCAAAAGCAACGGCCGTTTGAAACTGTCGCAATTTGCATTCTTCCCGACCACTTACACGCAATCTGGACGCTTCCCGCGGACGACGCTGATTTCGCGATGCGGTGGAATCTGATCAAGGGCGGATTTTCGCGCGGGCTTGCGAGCACCGCGTCTCGTTCGGCCAGCAGGATCGCCAAGCGAGACAAAGGCATCTGGCAGCGCCGCTATTGGGAACACACTATCCGCGACGATGCTGACTTGGCGCGGCACGTCGAATACATCCACTACAATCCAGTCAAACATGGATTGGTGTCGCGCGTCTGCGACTGGCCGCATAGCAGCTTTCATCAGCATGTGAAGCGCGGACTACTGCCACACGATTGGGGCGGCGATATCCGGGATGTTCCAGGATCGTTTGGCGAATGAGGCGTGGGCACGGCGCTTCGCGCCTTTGCCCACCCTACAAATTCTCGCTCGCCATAGCACGTCGAAGACGCGCGTGAACGTGCTTATGGACACGAGAGCCGTTACTCCACCCGCGTACCCTTGCGCCGATCGACCTGCACCACCTCGCCCCACGGTCGCTCGACCGAAGCGAGTCCAACCAGCGCGCCCTGCAGGTAGTCGCAGCCCCAGTCGGCGAGCAGCTTGGCGGCGTGCTCGTCCTGCACCCATTCGGCGACGGTCTTGAGCCCGAGTCGCTTCGACAGCTCGACCAGGGTCTGCACGAAGGCGCGGTCGTCTTCCGAGCGCATCAGGTTCTGCACATAGGCGCCATCGATCTTCATGATGTCGACGCCGAGCTTGCGCAGGCTGCGGAACGAGGTATAGCCGGCGCCGAAATCGTCGATCGCGATCCGGCAGCCGAGGTCCTTGACGCGGCGCACGAACCCCTTGGTGTCGTCGATGTCGTGGATCGCCGCCATTTCGGTGATCTCGATGATGAGCCGCTCTGCCACGCCCTTGTTGGCGCGCAGCATCGCGCCGAGCGCCGACCACCAGTCGGGATCGGTGGTGGACGCCGGCGACACGTTGAGGCTGGCGCAGAGCGAGGGCACCGCGATCATCTCGTTGACCAGAAGCTCCAAGACGCGATGATCGAGCAGACGGACCAGGCCGAGCCGCTCCGCGACCGGGATCACCTCCTGGGCGGCAATCAGCGTGCCGTCGGCGCGGCGGATGCGCATCAGGCACTCATGGAATGCAGGCTGCCGCGAACGCGCATCGACCACCGGCTCGAACGCGATCAGGATGCGGCGTTCGTTGAGCGCCGCGACGATCTCGTCGGCCGCACGCACGTTCTCGCGGCGCACCGCATCACGCTCGACGTTCGGACGATAAAACTGGAACGAGCCCTGACGCTTGGCCTTGGCGGCATTGAGCGCCTCCTGGGCGCGCGCAAAGATTTCCGGCACGGACTTGGCGTGGCGCGGCGCGGTGACGCCGCCAACGGTGACGGTCACCGCGACCGGCCCGACCGGGGTGCGGACCACGTCGTCGCGCACGCCGGCGAGCAGGCGCTCGCAGGCCTTTTCCATGTCCTCAGGCGTGCAGTTGTTGAGGATAACGGCGAACTTGTTGCCCGAGAAGCGGCCGAGATGGTCGCCGCCGCGCATCTTGGCGCGCAGCCGCTTGGCCACCGCGCCGATCACATCGTCGGCGACGTCGAAGCCGTAGGATTCGTTGATGCGGGCGAGATTGTCGATTGCAATCATCAGCAGGCCGCAGGAGCTGCGCTGGGCAGTCGCCTGCTGCAACGTGGCTTCGAGCACCTCGGTGAGGTGAAAGCGGTTCATCTCGCCGGTCAGGCCGTCGAAGTGCGACAGATAAGAGAGCTTCTCCTCCTGGGCGTGCCGCTCGTTGATTACGTGAATGACGCCGTGGGCGCGCGCCGGCTTGCCGTCGGCGCCGGCAAACCAGCGGCCGGTGTCCTCGATCCAAAGCTTGGTTGAGAAGCCTTCAGGAGTGATCGAATATTGCACCTGGTAGGGTACGCCATTGCCCTCGTCGCGATGCGGCGAGCCCATCACCGCGTCGAAGCGCCCCTGCGCGGTGGCGGCATCGAGCAGCTTGGCGTAGCCACGGCCGCTGTTGATCGCGTCGCGGTCGCGAAGCTTCAGCACATCGTGGACGTTGGCGCCCCAGGCGAGCGCGTCGGTGGCGATGGTCCACGCGTACGGCACTTCGCCGACCGAGGTGAGGATCGCCGCCGGGTCGAGCGCATCGGCGGATTTCGGCGCGGCCGGCGATGCGAACACGCTGGGCTGCGCGCTGGCCGGAGTGTTGCGTTGCCCGAACACGTCGGTCGCAGGTTTCGGAGCCTGCGTGGCAAACACGTCAGGTTTGGCAAAAACGTCAGCTTGGTGCCCGGCGGGATTGGGGCGGTTGACGGGCGTGCGGTTCTTGATCACAGGCGAACCTTTTTGGGAAAGCCGCGTTGTCTCTAACTGGCAACGTGCGGGCGGAAGCTCAAGCCAACGTACCTGACAACCCCTAAAGAAACGGCAAAACGCCAGCTCTGGCTTTGTGACAGCTCCGGCACGCCGCTTGCGACGTCTCCCTCAGCGGGCGCGTTGTGTCCCGCGCTGAGACAGAGGCTGTACGATGCTGGAAGGGAAGCGAAGAAGCACCAGACAACAAAATCGGACGATCTGTTCCGGGCACGGCTCGACCAGATCATCAACCTCCGGCACGAAAACAACTCGCAGGTGCGATCGACTGGGACTGGATCGACGGCGAGATCGCGCCGCTCTACAGCGAGAAGGGGCGACCTGGGATCGAGACGCGCTTTGCGATCGGGCTCCTGCTGCTCAAGCACATTTACGGGCTGTCCGACGAAGGCGTGTGCGAGCGCTGGGTCTATGATCCGTACTTCCAGCACTTCACCGGCGAGGAGTTCTTCCAGCACAGCTTCCCGCATGAGCGCTCGGACCTGAGCCACTGGAGGAAGCGCCTCGGCGACAAGCTGGAGCTTCTGCTGGCCGAGAGCCTGCGGGTAGCCCATGCCAGCGGCGCGCTGCGGACCCGCGACCTGGCGCGGGTCACGGTCGACACCACGGTGCAGCCTAAGGCCATTACCTTCCCGACCGACGCCAAGCTGCTGCACGCGGCGATCAAAGGGCTCAACCGCCTGGTCAAGAAGCATGGGGTGCGGCTGCGGCAATCCTACATCCGTATCGCTAAGCGCGCGGCGATGATGGCGGGACGCTATGCCCACGCCAAACAGTTCAACCGCCACCGTCGGCAGCTGCGCATCCTGCGAACCCGGCTCGGCCGGCTGATCCGCGACATCCGCCGCAGGATCGCCGGCAAGCAAGACCTCGAGGCGGCGTTCGAAGCCCCGCTCGCTCGTGCCTCCCAAATTCGCTCCCAGCAGCAGCGCCAGCGCGGCTGGAAGCTGTATTCCTTCCACGCCCCCGAGACCGAGTGCATCGGCAAAGGCAAGGCCAGCGCGCCCTATGAGTTCGGGGTGAAGGCGTCCATCGTCACCACCAACCGCCGTGCCCCCGGCGGCCTGTTCGTGCTGCACGCCAAGTCATTGCCGGGCAATCCTTACGACGGTCACACCCTGCGGGACGTCATCGAGGACACGCAAAAGCTCACCGGCTGCGAGATCGAGCGTGCCTATGTCGACAAGGGTTACCGCGGCCACGACGCACAAAATCCACGCCGTGTCTTCATCTCAGGCCAGAAGCGCGGCGTGTTCGGCGCCATCAAGCGCGAGCTGCGACGTCGCTCCGCCATCGAGCCCGTGATCGGCCACATGAAAGCCGAAGGTCACCTCGGCCGCTGCTACCTCAAAGGCCATGCCGGCGATGCCGCCAACACCATCCTCACCGCGGTCGGCTACAACTTCCGATTGTTCACCATCCGACCACGCGCTCGTCTGTCTCGAGCCGGAGATCGCCGCGCCGCCGCCGCGCCCCACGGCGCGCCCCGACGCCGCCTTCCTCACCCATCTGATCGCGATGGCGGAACAGGTCCCGCAGCTGCGTGAAAAGCGCCGCGCCGCGCCTGAGGAAGCAGCAGCCGCTTATGCGGCCACGATGGCGCGCGCGGACGTTTAGTAACCCAGCGCGCAGCCGTCCTTGCGTGGCTCCGAGCCGCCGATCAGCACGCCGCGCTGCCAGTCGATGCGGATTGCCTGCGCGCCGCCCCACGGCGACGGTGCCACCGCGACGTTATGGCCGCGCGCCTTGAGCCCCTCCACGGTCGCCGCCGGCACGCCGCGCTCGATCACGGTGCTGTCGCCTTCGAAGAACGCGCGCGGCGCATCGATGGCGCTCTGCAGGTCCATGCCGTAGTCGAACATGTTGAGCATCATCTGGACGTGGCCCATCGGCTGGAAGTGCGCGCCCATCACGCCGAACGCCACGTCGCAGCGGCCGTCCTTCATCGCCAGCGCCGGGATGATGGTGTGCATCGGCCGCTTGCTCGGACCGAGCGCGTTGGGGTGACCCGGGTTGAGCACGAAGCCCGAGCCGCGGTTGTTGAACATCACCCCGGTCTTCTCGCTGCAGATCGCGGAGCCGAACGAGGAATAGAGCGAGTTGATGGACGACACCGCCTTGCGGTCGCGATCGACCACGGTGAGATAAACGGTGTCGCTGCCCGGCGTCGGCGCGGCCGGCAGCGACACGCGCTTGCCGGGATTGATCTTCGCTGCGAGCTGTTTCGCGAACGCCTTGTCGTTCAGCGCCGCGGCCGACACGCGCATGTGCGACGGCTCGGCGATGTGAGTGTCGCGCACCGCAAATCCGAGCCGGGCCGCCTCCAGCATCAGATGGAAACGCTCGGGACCGAGCGCTTCCAGCTTGCCGAGCTCGAAGTGCTCCAGGATGTTGAGCATCACCAGCGCGGTGAGCCCCTGGGCGTTGGGCGGAATCTCCACCAGGTCGACGCCGCGATAGTTGGTCGAAATCGGCGTCGGCGCCTCGCCGCGATGCCGCGCGAAGTCCTCGACGGTGAGCACCGAGCCCATGGCGGCGAGCGTCGCCACCATGTCTTCGGCGATCGGCCCTTCGTAGAACGCGCGCGGGCCATCCTTGGCGATCGCCTTCAGCGTCGCGGCGAGCGCCGGCAATTTGACGATGTCGCCCTCCGTCGGCGCGCGGCCGTTCCGCAGGTAATGCCGCGTCGCGCCGGGGCTGTTGCCGAGCTTGCTGACCAGACCTTTCCAGTCGGCCGCGACGCGCGGCGCCACCGGAAAGCCATGCTCGGCGTAGCGGATGGCAGGCGCCAGCACGCGATCAAATGGCCAGCTGCCATGCGTCTTGAGAATTTCGCCCCAGGCCTCGATCGCGCCGGGCACGTTCACCGCATGCGGCGAGGTCGCCTCGATGCTGCGCATGCCTTTGGCCAGCAGCGCTTCGGTCGAAGCCTTCGCGCCGGCGCGGCCGCAGCCGTTGTAGCCCCACACCGGCCTGCCCGGATCGGCGATCAGGCAGAAGCAGTCGCCGCCGATCCCGGTCATGTGCGGCTCGATCACGCACAGCACCGCGACCGCGGTCACCGCCGCGTCGGCGGCGTTGCCGCCGGCGCGCAGCACGTCGAGTGCAGCCAGCGTGGCGAGCGGATGCGAGGTTGCCGCCATGCCCTCGCCGGCAATCACCTGCGAGCGGCCGGGCAGTTGGAAATCGCGAGCCATCGGGATTGCAGCTGCGGGTGCGTCAGGACGCGGCTTCGACGCGTTCGATCGTCATGTCGCGCTGCGCGGTGCGCAGCGTGACAATGAAGCCGCCGAGCACGTCCACCAAACTGACCATCATCAGCAGGAAGAAGGTCGAGGTGCCGGCCTGCCGGACCAGGACGAACTCGAGCAGCATGACGATGAACAGCACCAGCGACAGGATGTGATCGACGATCGAGCGGACGCCGATCTTGGTGGCCTTGAGGATCTCGAGCGGCAACAGGATGATCGCCAGGCCGAGCAGCATGTCCTCCGCCGTCACGCTCCAGGTCGCGCCCGATATCAGATGGACCGACGTGATCGTGTCGGTCCAGTTCACGCCGGGGGTGAGGAACACGATCATATTGTAGATCGCGAACGGGATGACCAGCAGCGGAAAGCCGATCAGATACATGGCAAGGGTCCCCCGGCTGTGTTGGCCCGAGACTTCCGGTCTTACAGGTCCGTCTTGGGCTTGAGCACCGCCCGGCCCTTGTACATGCCGGTCTTGAGATCGATGTGATGCGGACGCCGGCGCTCGCCGGAGTCCTTGTCCTCGATGTAGCTCGGCTGCTTCAGCGCGTCGGCCGAGCGGCGCATGCCGCGGCGGGACGGCGAGGTTTTTTTCTTGGGCACAGCCATGGGGATTCTCCTGAAACGGCAGCGCCAAAGGCAAGGGCGCCAGAAATGCAAGGCCTGCGGGAAGCCGGGCTTATAGAGGAAGGGCGGCGCCCTGACCAGTGCCAATCACCGGGCCCGCACGCAGCGGTCGAGGTCGCCTGCCGCCGCGGCGCGGCCCTGGATCCGGGTGGCGATGCGCCGCACCGCGGGTCCGGGCCGCTGCGCGTTGCGGCGGTGCGGATTGGGCAACACTGCGGTGAGCAGTGCGGCATCCCCCGCCGTCAGGTCGCGCGCCGACTTGCCGAACGCGCGACGCGCGCCCGCCTCGACGCCGTAGGTGCCGCCCGGCCCGAATTCAACCACGTTGAGATAGATCTCCAGGACACGCCGCTTGGGCAGCACCAGATCGACCCACAGCGCCAGCGGGAATTCTAGCGCCTTGCGCACGAAGCTGCGGCCGCTCCAGAGGAACAGGTTCTTGGCGGTCTGCTGGGTGATGGTCGAGGCGCCCCGCGCGTCGCCGAGCTCGTCGGCCTCGTTGATCGCCGCCCGCAGCTCGCCCCAGTCGATGCCGCGGTGCGAGCAGAACTTGGCGTCCTCCGAGGCGATCACGGTCTTGGCCATCACAGGCGCGATGCGCTCCATCGGCACATAGATGCGCTCGACCTGCGCGCCTTTCATCCAGCGCCAGATCATCGCGGTCGAGACCGGATCGAAGATGCGATAGAGCGGCGCCAGCACGTAGGGCAGCAGCAACAGCCCGAGCAGCAGCACGACCAGCACCCGCGCGACGCGAAATACCAGACTGCGGCGCCGCGGCGCGGCGGCCTCGCGAGGCGGGTTGGTGCTGGCACTTGTCACGCCGCCAAGTTAAGCACAAATCTGCGACAGCGGCGGGACCATGGCCAAGAGGGCAATGCCGGAACTCTGGATCATCCGCGTGGCGCGCGGCCACAAGCGGCTCTGGGTGGCCGTCGCGGTGGGGCTTGCCGTCCATGCGCTGTTTCCCGGGGAGTGGCCCCGCGTGACGCGCATGCTGATGGCATGGGACATTGCCGTGGCCGCCTATCTGATCTGGACCTTCGCCGCGATGGCCGGCACGCCGGCTGCGCAAATCCGCAGGCAATCGGCCGCGCAGGACGAAGGCGCCATCGCGCTGATGGTGCTCAGCATCGCCGCGGCGATGATAAGCCTGGGCGCGATCTTCTTCGAGCTTGCCGCCGGCAAGGAGGGTCCCGGTTTGTGGCCGCACGTGCGGGCGATTGCCACCGTGATCCTGTCGTGGGCTTTCATCCACACCATCTTCGCGCTGCACTACGCGCACGATTTCTACGGCGCTGGCCAGCGCGCCCACGGACTGAAGTTTCCCGACGATGACAAGCCGGACTACTGGGACTTCGTCTATTTCTCGTTCGTGATCGGCATGACGTTCCAGGTGTCCGACGTGCAGGTGACCAACAAGTGGATCCGCCGCTCGGTGGTCGCCCACGGCGTGCTGTCGTTCTTTTTCACCACCACGGTGGTGGCGCTCACGGTGAACATGGCCGCCAATGCGATTTAGCACGCACACTCCGTACTCTCCGGGTGAGGGGGACTCTCCATACGACGTCTTCGCGGATAGACGCCCCTCACCCCACCCTCTCCCCGCTAAAGCGGGGAGAAGGAGTGAGAGAGGGTGCCTCCTCCCATGACCGCCACCATCCAGACCCTGATGCTGCTGCTCGCGATCGGCGTCGCCGTCGCCGTGATCGCGCAGCGGCTCAACCTCGCGCCGTCGATCCTGCTGGTGATCGCCGGCGTTGCGCTGGCGCTGGTCCCCGGCCTGCCGAACTTCGAGCTAGCGCCGGAGTTCGTGCTACTCGTCATCCTGCCGCCGCTGATCTATTCGGCCGGCGTGGCGATGAGCTGGCGCGAGTTCCGCTTCAACCTGCGGCCTATTGCGCTGCTGGCCTTCGGCTGCGTGGTGTTCACCACCTGCGCGGTCGCGGTGGCGATGCACACCCTGCTCGGCTGGCAATGGGGCGTCGCCTTCCTGCTCGGCGCCATCGTGGCGCCGCCGGACGTGATGGCGCCGCTCGCGATCGCGCGGCGGCTCGGCCTGCCGCGCCGGCTGGTGGTGGTGCTGGAGGGCGAAGGCCTCGCCAACGACGCCACCGCGCTGATCCTCTATCGCTTCGCCGTCGCTGCGGTCGCGACCGGCGCATTCTCGCTCGGCACGGCCGCCGGCACGTTCGCGTTGATCGTGGTCGGCGAGATCGCCTGGGGCATCGGGGTCGGCTGGCTCGCGTTGCGGCTGCGTCACTGGGCGCACAACCCGCGCGTCGAGATCACGCTGTCGCTGATGACGCCGTACCTGGCCTATTGGGTGCCCGAGCATCTCGGCGGCTCCGGCGTGCTCGCCACCATGGTGGCCGGGCTTTACGTCTCCTGGAACGGTCCGCTGCTGATCTCGGCGTCGACCCGGCTGCAGGGCATCTTCTTCTGGGATCTGTTCATCTACGTGATCGAAAGCCTGGTGTTCCTGATCACCGGCCTGCAGGCCCGCACGCTCCTGGAGAAGGCGCAGTCGTTCTCGATCCGCGATCTCTTGGTCGCGACCGCGCTCACCACCGCCATCGTGATCGCGGCGCGTTTCGTCTGGATGTTTCCGGCTACCTACCTTCCGCGCTGGGCGAGCCCATCGCTACGCAAGCGGGACCCCTATCCGCCCTGGCAGAATCCCTTCTTCCTGGCGTTCACCGGCGTGCGCGGCGTGGTCTCGCTCGCGGCAGCGCTCGCCATTCCGCTTTCGACCGTCGGCGGCGAGGCGTTCCCGCAGCGCGACCTGATCCTGTTCGTTACCTTCGGCGTCATCATCGTCACGCTGGTCGGCCAGGGGCTCATGCTGCCGAGCGTGGTGCGCTGGCTGGGTCTCGCGGACCACGCCCGCGACGAGCAGCGCCGCGAGCGGGAGATCGAGATCGCGGCACGTGCCCAGGCGCTCGACGCCGCGCTGGCGCGCCTCGAAGCCATCGCCGCCGAGCGGCGATTGCCCGCCGACGCGCTGGAGCTGCTGCGCATCCGGCACGACCAGCGCATCCGGCAACTGCCCAAGACCACCGCCGATGGGCTCGATTTCACGCATCTGGGCACCGACTTGCGCATCGACCTGATCGATGTCGAGCGCCGCTTCCTTTATCAATTGCTGCGCGACGGCAAGCTGACCGACGAGGCGCGCCGCCGGATCGAACGCGAGCTTGATCTCGAAGAGGAAAGCATCGCCTGCAGGAAGGAAGGCGAGGCGCCGCTCTAGCACGTGAACTCACAAACGCTCAGGCCATGTCCACTTTCGGGGGAAGCGCGGACATCCCAATCCAAGGGCTAGTTTCGGCCTCTATCAAAGCACTCGTTTGAGCCGATACTATTTGCAGCGGCGCGGATCGTCGATCTGGTCGAGATCGTGGTCCAGCACCCAGGATGAGGACAACCATGCACGCACCTGACGACTACAAGGAATTGAAACTCAAGCTCGATGGCATGGTGCCGGCCGGACATGGTTTCCACCGTAACCTGCTGTTCGATGCGATGTATGCTTCGCTGCCGCGCGACTCTCAGGTGAAGGTTCAGATTTACAATGCCGAGATCGTGCCGGGCGGCTTCACCAACTGGCATTGTCACAATGGCGCTGCGTTCTTCGTCGCGCTGCAGGGCCAGTTCGAGGCACATTTTCAAGAAGGCGTGCTGGTCAAGGCCAAAGCCGGAGAATGCTATTCCGAACCGATCGCCAAATTTCACCGTGGGCATAACCCGCATCCCGATCTGCCCTATCTGTGCATCGGCCTGTGCTTCACCTCGCCGGATCGCGAACATGTAACCAATTCAGTCGAGCGCCCATGGTGACCTGTTGGTGCGCCAAGTCAGCTTGCGCATGGCAGCTTTTGGCACAAAGCGGACATCGGGCCGCAGCCATGTGGGCACCCTCCCCAACCCGGCCGGCCCGTGTATGATCTTGCCGGGGCGGGAGTGCGCGATGGCGCGTGCAACAACAACAAGAACTCCCTCCCGCAGCGTCATGTGGAGGAGAGCTCATGAACAACGCGGATAGCAAAATTCAATTGTCGCGGCGTACGCTTTTGACCCGCTCGGCGGGCGCCGCACTTGGCCTGTCGAGCATCGGCACCATCGCCGCGCCCTACGTGGCGCGCGCCCAGGCGCTGACGCCGGTCAAGCTCACCATCCAGTTCTTCGCGCGTGGCGACTACGCACATGTCTACCTCGCCCGCGAGCGCGGCTACTACAAGGAGCACGGCCTCGATGTCACGTTCCAGCATGTGCTGGGCAATGCGCTGGCGCTGCAGGCGCTAACCGCCGGCAACGCCCAGCTCATCCACGCCGATCTGGTGCAGATGCTGCAGCTGCAGGGCAAGACTCCGGACCCGCACATGCGCGCGGTCGGCCTGATCTCCGACAAGCTCGCGCTGTCGCTGTTCTTCCAGAAGGGCAAAGGCATCGACAAGCCCAAGGACCTGGAGGGCCGCAGCATCGTCGACTCGCCGGGCTCCACCGCGCCGTTCATCTTCAATCTGTTCGCGCGCTCGAACGGCATCGACACCAGCAAGGTGACCTGGAAGAGCGCCGCCGCGACCGCAAAGGTCGCCATGATGCTGCAGAACCAGGCCGACTCGGTCGCGATCTATCTGCCCGCCAAGCCCGGCATCGAGTCGAAGCTTCCGCCGGGCCAGGAGATCAGCAATTTCACCTTTGGCGATTCCGTCGGCATCTACGGCGACGGCCTGATCACCACCGAGAAGTACTGGCAGGAGAACAAGAAGACCGTGCAGGGCTTCGTGCGCGCCACCATGAAGGGCTGCAAGGACGCCTACGCGGACCCGAAGGCTGCGATCGACGCCATCGCCAAGCATTTCCCCGAGCTCAACAAGGAGACCGGCGTCAAGGAGATGGCGATCCAGGCTACGCTCGGCGTCGGCCCGGCGCAGAGGAAGAACGGGCTCGGCTACCACGATCCGGACAAGATGAAGGCCACCTACGAGGCCGTCATCAGCGTGCTCGGTCAGCCGATCGCCAAGCCGGTGACGGAGTTTTATACCAACGACGCGATTTGAGTCGTTCACACAATTGGGCGCCGCGCACTCGGTTTACCTCTCCCATTGGGAGAGGTCGGCGCGCAAAGCGCGCCGGGTGAGGGGTTACGCTCTATCGAGCGAGCTGGCCCCCCTCACCCCGACCCTCTCCCCGCAAGCGGGGAGAGGGAGCACGCTGCCGCCGGAGCAACCTTTGAAACAATTCGTTCCATGACCACCGCGGCACTCACCACGCTCGACCGGCAGACGCCCCTCGTCACCCTGCGCAGCGTCGGCAAGATCTTTCCCGCCCGCCGGGCCGGCGCCGACCAGGTCGAGGCGCTGTGCCCGACCGACGTGAGCGTCGCGCATGGCGAGTTCCTCACCATCGTCGGGCCGTCCGGCTGCGGCAAGTCCACGTTGCTGTCGCTGATCGCCGGGCTGTTGCGGCCATCGAGCGGCGAGGTGTGGATCGGCGAGAAGCTGGTGATCGATCCCTACACCGACCTCGGCATCGTGTTTCAGAAGGACCTGCTGCTGCCCTGGCGCACCGCGCTCGACAACGTGCTGATCCAGGCCGAGGTGCGCGGTCTCGGCCGCAAGGCGCTGCTGCCCCGCGCGATGGAATTGCTGGCGCTGGTCGGCCTCGAAGGCTTCGAGAACTTTTATCCGCACGAGCTCTCCGGCGGCATGCGTTCGCGCGTTGCGATCTGCCGCGCGCTGCTGCACGACCCGCCGCTTCTTCTGATGGACGAGCCGTTCGCCGCGCTCGACGCCATCACGCGCGATCAGCTCGCGCTCGACTTCCAGACCTTCTGGCAGCGCGATCGCCGCACGGTCGTGTTCATCACCCACAATATCGCCGAAGCCGTGTTCCTTGGCGACCGCGTCATGGTGATGACGGCGCGGCCCGGCCGCATCGCGGAGATGATCGACGTCGACCTGCCGCGGCCGCGCGATCTCCCGATCCGCGACGCGCCGGAGTTTACACGCTACACCGCCCGCGTGCGCGAACTGTTCATGCAGCACGGCATCCTGCGGGCGCGGCCGTCATGAGCGAGGCACCATCCGCCAATGCTTCGGCCCGGCCTGCGCAAGGCTTGCGTGCGTCCGGACATCTGCGCTCCACCTACCCCATCATCGCCGTGATCATCACGTTTGTGGTGTGGGAGGTGCTGGTCCGCTTCTTCAAGGTGCCGGTGCTGATCCTGCCGGCGCCGAGTGTGGTGTTCGACCACATCTGGACCAAGCGCGAGCTGTACATCGCGTTCTCGCAGCCGACGCTCGTCGAAATCCTCGCCGGCTTCGCTGTCGCCGCGGTCGCCGGCATCCTGCTCGGCATCCTGGTGTCGTTCAGCGACCTCGCCAAGCGCACCGCCTATCCGCTGCTGGTGTCGTCGCAGATGGTGCCGAAGGTCGCGATCGCGCCGGTCTTCATCATCTGGTTCGGCACCGGTCTTGAAGCGAAGGTGCTGATCTCGTTCCTGATCGCGTTCTTCCCAATCATGGTGTCGACCATGGTGGGTCTCGAAGCCATCGAGGCCGACATGGTGCGGCTGTTCCGCTCGATGGGCGCCGGCGCCTACCGCACCTTCATGAAGCTGCGGCTGCCGGCGGCGCTGCCCAACATCTTCGCCGGGCTGAAGATCGGCATGAGCCTCGCGGTGGTCGGCGCCGTGGTGGCGGAGTTTGTCGCCGCTGACCGCGGGCTTGGCTATTACCTGCTCTATGCCAACGGCCAGCTCGACACGCCGGGCGTGTTCGGCGCGCTCTTGGTGCTCACCGTAATCGGCGTGCTGCTCTACTACATGGTCGAGGCGGTGGAGCGTTTGTTCGTGCCCAGCGCGCTGAGCAAGGAGGGCGACCCGGCTCAGGCGACGATGTGAAGCCCGACCGCGTTGTCCTTGAATCGTTGCCCTGGGTCCCGCTTGCGCGGGGACGAGCGGGCTGCCACAAGCTGCCACGCATAACTATATTGCATGAACCAACGCCAATTCCGGCGCGGAACTTACGCCATGTCCGATTGCCTGCACTGCGAGATCAACGAGCTGGTCGAAAAGCGGCTGGAGAAGGAAGACGTCGACCTGATGGACCTGACGGCACGGGTCGCGGAAAGCCTGGTCGACCTGATCATGCTCGCGCCGCCGGGCGACCAGACCAAGGTCATGGCCGACGTGCTGGCGAATTTGGGTCAGCTCTATCTCGAGAAGAGCGGCGCGATCGAGACGGATGAATCGTCATCGCGGCACTAAACTCACCAGAATCTGATTTTGATCCTGACGGCATGTCAGGTGACATGTTGACGAAGCGCAGATGAAAAGGGTCGCGGTATTCGGCAACGCCGGCGGCGGGAAATCGACACTGGCCAGACGCTTGGCAGAGCTGACGCGGCTGCCCTTGCATCCGATCGACATCATCCAGTTCCGGCCAGGCGGCGTCAAAGTTTCGCACGACGAATTACTGAAAATGCATGCGGACCTGTTGCGCCAGGACCAGTGGATCATCGACGGCTATGGCTCCGTGGCCTCGGCCTGGGAGCGGTTCGCGCGAGCCGACACGCTGGTCTACGTTGATCTGCCGCTCATCACGCACCACTGGTTCGTGACCAAGCGCCTGATCAAAGGTCTGTTCGCAGATCCGCCAGGCTGGCCGGAGAACAGTCCGATCTGGAGCAGCACGATGGACAGCTACAAGGTGCTTTGGCTTTGCCATCGCAAACTAACGCCCAAGTATCGGCAGCTAGAGCACTTTCATGATTCGTGGCGATAGCCTTGGTTGGCGAGGTAGTTTGCGCATTCTTGCGGTCTGACCTCGGTGAGGACTTCAGCAATCGCTGCGATCAGAGCTTCGACGGTTCTGGCGGCGGCCTTTCGCAGCAGGGCTTTGAGCTTGGCGAAGAACTGCTCGATCGGATTGAAGTCGGGACTGTAGGGCGGCAAGTAGCGCAACTCGGCGCCTGCGGCTTCGATCGCTTCGCGGACGCCGGCGACCTTGTGGCTTGCAAGGTTATCCATCACCACGATATCGCCAGGCTTAAGGATCGGGACGACGAACTGTTCGACATAAGCGCGAAAGCTTTCCCCATCCATCGGTCCGTCCAGCACACAGGGCGCGGCGACCTCGCCGAGCCGCAGTGCGGCAACGAAGGTCGTCGTTTTCCAATGTCCCCACGGCACGCTGCAAACGAGGCGCTCGCCGCGCGGACAGCGGCCGTAGCGGCGCGCCATGTCGGTCGCCGCACCGGTTTCGTCGATAAAGACGAGGCGTTCCGACTTCAGTTCGGGCTGGTTCGCACGCCACCGATCGCGGGCCTCGGCGACATCCGGCCGATCCTGTTCGGAAGCGCGCAGTGACTTTTTTTGAGCGGCAATTTGAGAAACTTCAGCCTGTTCCACAGGCAGCCGATGCTGACCTTGACCTTGCATTCGTCCGCAAGCCAGACCTGCAGCTCCTCGAGCGTCGCATCCGGATGAGCCGCCACGCGGGCGCGAATGGCTTCGTCGTGAGGTGCGAGCTTCGGCTTGCGTCCCGCTCGGCCCAAACGCGCCGTCGTCTCACCGGTCGTTCGCCGACGGCCAACGACCTTGGACACGTAGGATACGCTGACCAGAAGCACCCGCGCCGTCGCACAGACACGCGTTCCTGCATCGACCGTCGCAATCACGCGTTCACGCAGATCCTGGGAATAGGGCTTGCCCATCGGCGATTCTCGCAGCCATTGGCACCGCTACCCAGAATCACAAATCAGCCCCGTTGGGTATCCATCCGATTCCGCAAAACGTGAAAATGCTCTAGTTGCTGACATGGCGGCTTCGAAGCGGGTTCACCACCTGAAGTCACCAGCCGAGATGGCGGCCTTCCTCGACTCCGTCAAGCGCGAGTATGAGAGTGCTAGATTGACCCGCGACCAACCGCCTACGCAGGCACAGAACTGAACTTTGCGAGGTTTCAGATGCAGGACAGACCACGCCGACCGACCGGTTCACGCGAAATTGCCGAGGCCGCATTCAAGGCGGCGACAGCAAAGCCGCCGCCGCTGCCGTTGCCGGAAACCAAGAAGCCCGCGGTCCCGGGCGTCAAGGAACAGGTCACGCTGCGGATCGATCGCGACATCCTCGACCACTTCCAGGCTGATGGCCCAGGCTGGCAGGACCGGATCGTCGAGGCGTTGCGCAAAGCGGCAGGGAAGTAGTGCAGCGAATGCGCTGCTTATTGATGCGCCGGCTCCCCTTGTGGGGGGAGGCACAATGACCGACGCCCCTACTTCAATTCTATGAACAGTCCGAAGTGGTGTTGCGTTTCGGTCTTGCGCAGATCGGCGGCAAGCGGGGACGCTGCCGGCAACGAAAGATCGGCGCCGTTCTGCGCGAGGAGTTTCATGGCCTTCCAGTTGATGGTCTCGATCCAGCGGGGCGACCCGCGCAAGACCCGCTCCTTGTAGAAATGAATGAACAGCGGCTCGGGAGCAGTGTCGGTGGGACGCTGTCCTTTCACCATGCCGTTGGGATCGATGACCTTACCTTCCAGAGTGCGCTGGAGCATTTCCAGCGCGTCCTCCGAATAGTTTCTTCCGCGTTGCCGGCTGACATTGGTCTCCTTCAGGTACACGAGGAAGTCCATCGCCTCCTGCGGCGAATAGGGCCGCTGCGCCGCGATGCGCGCCTCGATGTCCTGCCGGCGGGCTTCCAGGCCAGCGACGAATTTGGCCACGCGGGCCGTGCGTTCGGCCTGCTCGGCTGCAATGGCTTGACGGCGGCTGACCTCATCCACCACGATCGGAGTAAATCCCGCCACCAGCGTGAGCATCGCCGCGGCGGCATAAGCCCAGATCGGGATCGACCAGCGGCGAAGCGAAATCAACACGGCGGCGGTCGTCGCCGCGATCACAACCAGCCCGATCTGCTGCAGGTGGTAGATCGTCTGCGACATCCTCCGCATCACATGAAAGAGGATTGTGGTGTAGAGGCCGCCAAGCGCCAGCACCGCCGCGACACACTGAAGGCTGGCGATGATGACGCGCCGTCTCATGACGCGCCTTGCCCGGTCGGGATTTTGCATTGACGCAGTATCATCGATGCCACGTTCCATGACTTTTGCCGGTGCTGCAATCGGGACAACCCATTCATCCGCCCGCACGGCTCAAGCCAATCTCGCGTCAGCGCAGCTTTGCACACGTGATGACGACCGTCGGCTTCAGCACGCCGACGCATCGCGCGCCGCGCGGTGGAATGATGATGGGATCGGACTTCGTTTCGTCGGCGGCGCTGATGCAGTAGACACCGATCATCGTCTCGTCGGCCGCACACGAAGTCGACGGTTGTCCGCGAACAACGCGCAGCGCCACGCTCGGAGCGTCAGTTCCCGCGCCGGGCTCGCCCTTCGGTCCTGGGAGTCCGCGTTCGCCTTGCGGACCTGGAATGCCTTGCGGACCTGAATTGCCTTTTGCGCCCGGCAGGCCTGGCTCGCCCTTTAGGCCTTGCGAACCCGCCTCACCCTTTGGGCCCTGCAGACCCGCCTCACCCTTTGGGCCCTGCAGACCCGCCTCACCCTTTGGGCCCTGCAGACCCGCCTCACCCTTTAGGCCCTGCAGACCCGCCTCACCCTTTGGGCCCTGCAGACCCGCCTCACCCTTTAGGCCTTGCGAACCCGCCTCACCTCTTGGCCCCTGCGGACCCGGCTCACCTCTTGGACCCTGCGCGCCCATCTCACCTTTTGGACCCTGCGCGCCCGGCTCACCTTTTGGACCTTGCGCGCCCGGCTCACTTCCTGGACCTTGCGAGCCCGGCTCACCTCTCGGCCCCTGTGGGCCCGGATCGCCTCTTGGGCCCTCAGCGCCTGGGTCGCCTTTCGGCCCTGGTGGGCCGGGCGGTCCCGGCGGCCCGCGCTCGCCCTGGCGCCCCACGACATCACTGTGCTGGCCGACCGCCTCGATCACCGGACCTCCGTCCGCGTTCCAGCCTTTCCCGAACAATTCCGGCACGGTCCGCAACGGCTGCGTTCGGCTCACGGCCCAATCGACGCTGTCGTAAAGCTCGCGCCCAAGCATGGCATAGAAGGCAACGACGAACGACGCGACCGCGATGCCAGTCACAAGCCACGCGGTTCGACGCTCCATCGCATTGTCCCTGGCAAAGCCGACGATTTGCTAGTGTCGCGGTTCGGAAGTTCGCCCGAGTTCTCAGTTTGCTCTGAAGCGAACTTCCGAACCAAAGCGACACTAGCAACCTAGTGATTCTAGTGTCCCTTTGGACCCGAAGTTCGCAAAAGTGTCTGCTGAGCAATCGTGCGAACTTCGGGTCCGGGACACTAGGAAGTGTACCGAAAAATGTGGCCGTTCGATTGCCTACTTCAGTTGAATGTAGCTGGGATCGTCGGTCGGCGTTTCGGTCTTGCGAAGGTCCGCCGCCAGCGCTGCCGCGCCGGGCAGCGTGAGGTCGGCGCCGTGGCCGGCGAGCATGACGATGATCTTCCAGTCCACCGCACTGATGCGGCTACGCCCGCCCGGCCGTATCCAAGCGTTGACCTTGTAGTAGTACAGGAGCAGCGGCTCAGGCTCGACGTCAACCGGGCGCGGGCCTTTCACCATGCCGTTCGGATCGATGAGCTTCTCGCGCAAGGCGCGCCGCAGCAGCGCCAGCGCGGCCTCGGAGTGATCGCCAAGGCCCCGATAGCTCAAATTGGACGTGGCGACCAGGGACAGGAAATCCAGCGCCTCCTGCGGCGTGTAAGGCCGGCGCTCGGCGGTGCGCGCATCGAGGTCGCGCCGGAGCGCGGCGAGCTTGTCGAGCAGCCGCGTTTCGAGCGCGCGTTTCTCGGCCGCGTCGTACGCGGCATCCGCCCAGCGATCGCTGATGTACTTTGCTGCCGGCACCAAGCCGATCAGGCCGGTCAACACCGCCGCCGCCACGAACCAGCGGGTGCGTATCGAGGTGCTACGGAGCTCGACCAGCACGCCGGCCGTGATCACCACGATGACGACGGCGCACCACAACACCACCGTGCCCAACCCCGAGGCCAGGGGATTCATCAGATTGCCCAGCCAGGTCGAGACGGCGACGAAGAGACCGAAAGCCAGCGCGAAGATTTGGATGATGGCAAGGTTGGCGGGGCGCTTCATGGTGTTCACCGCGGCCTGTTCACCAGCACCAACCCCGCCGCCACCAATGCCACCGCCAGCGCGAACGCCGGGGTGAGCGGATCGCCCATCACCAGATGGCCGGCGGCGACGCCGCACAGCGGCGTCAGGAACGTGAAGGCGGAGAGCCGGCTCGCCGAATACTTCACGATCAGCGCGAACCAGGCCGCGAAGGTGAGGCTCACCACCAGGATCTGGTAGACGATCGAGCCAAGCGCGACGGGTGACGGCATGGCGGCGATCTGCTCGCCGAACATCAGCGCGCCGAGCCCGGTGAGCGGCACGCAGACCACGAGCTGATAGAGCAGCGTCTTCTCCGCCGAGATGCGGGCCAGCGAGCTCACCTTGATCAGCAAGGTGGTCGCGGCCCACGCCGCGGCGGCGCCGACCATCATCAGGTCGCCGACGACCTGGCGCGGATCAGCCGCGGGCGTCGGCACGCCGAACGCGATCAGCATGCCGGCGAACGACATCACGAGGCCGGCCCATTGCAGCGGCCAGAACCGGTCGCCCGGCAGGAACAGCCGCGCGCCGATCACCACAAAGAACGGCGCGAGATAGATGAACAGCGTGGCGCGCGACGCGGTGGTATAGATCAATCCGCGATAGATCAGCAGGAACTCGAGGCCGAACAGCGCGCCGGCGATGAGCCCGGGAATGAGCGTGCCGTCACGCGCCGTGATCGGCAGTCCGCGGGCGCGCATGAGGGCGAGCACGATTACGGTCGCAAACGCGGTGCGCAAGGTGCACTGGATCAGCGGCGGGATGTCGGCGAGCGCGAGCTTGATCGCGACCTGGTTGAAGCCCCAGGTGACGCACAGCAGCACGGTGAGCGCCATCGCGGCGCCGTCGAGCGGGCGGCTGTGGCTTGCCGGGATGTCCGCCATCAGGTTCGCATTCGGCGTTGCGGGATCAGCGGCTCAAGGACTCGCCGCGCGGCAGTTCGCGCAGATGCCGCTGACCTCGATCACCGGCGCTTTCGGCGTGAAGCCGGCGGCGCGCGCCGCGCTCTTGAGCTCGCCGGCGATCGTGGCGGACTGCGCCTCGCCGACCTCGCCGCAGCGCTCGCAGATCAGGAACACCACCAGGTCGCTGGTGGCATGATTGTTGACGCAGGCGATGAAGGCGTTGCGGCTCTCGATGCGGTGTACGAGGCCGTTGTCGCGCAGGAAGTCGAGCGCGCGGTAGATGGTGATCGGCGCCGGCCGCGCGCCGGTCTGCGCGGCGTGGTCGATGATCTCGTAGGCGCCGAGCGGCTTGTGCGAGCCGAGCAGGACCTCGAGCACCTGGCGGCGCAGCGGGGTGAGCCGCTGCGCGCGCTGCGCACACAGCGCCTCGGCGTGCGCCAGTGCGTCCGCGGTGCAGCGGTCGTGATCGTGGTCGGGGGCGTGGAAGACGGTCTGCGACATCGCGGGACAGGCTCGGCGAAGGAGACGGATCGGAACGACACGGAACGCGACGGACAACAGCAGAGCAAGGCCCGAGCACCGCCCAAACAGGCCCGAGCACCGGCCGAACATAGGCCGACGAACGATGAATTCCAGCTTATTCCGGCCTATGCTGCGGTCGGTCGGCGATTACTGCGTTGCACAATTTTCCCTATTGCAATGCAGCAGAAGAGCCGCCAGCTTTCACCCGAACGTTGCTGGGGGCGGCGCGGCCGCCGCGTGCCGGCTCCAAAATCACAAGGTTGATCAGATGCTTACAGGCAAGACCGCAGTCATCACCGGCTCCACCTCGGGAATCGGACTTGGGATCGCCCGGGCGATGGCCGGCGCCGGCGCCGATGTGATGCTCAACGGCTTCGGCACCACCGCCGACATCGAGCGGGAGCGCTCTGGAATCGCCAATGAATTCAAGGTGAAAGCGCTCTATTCGGCGGCCGATATGACGAAGCCCGCCGAGATCGCGGCGATGATCAAGACGGCCGAAGCCGAGCTCGGCTCGGTCGACGTGCTGGTCAACAATGCCGGCATTCAACATGTTGCGCCGATTGAGGAATTCCCGATCGACAAGTGGGACCAGATCCTCGCCATCAACCTGATGTCGGCGTTTCACACGATTCGCGCCGCCGTGCCCGGCATGAAGGCGCGGCGATGGGGCCGCATCATCAACACGGCGTCCGCCCATTCGCTCGTCGCCTCGCCCTTCAAGGCGGCCTATGTGACTGCAAAACATGGGCTTTTGGGGCTGAGCAAGACCGTCGCGCTGGAGCTCGCGACGTTCGGCGTGACCTGCAATTGCATCTCGCCGGGCTACGTCTGGACCCCGCTGGTCGAAAAGCAGATCCCCGACCAGATGAAGACGCGCAACATGACCGAGGAGCAGGTCAAGCGCGACGTGCTGCTCGCCGCGCAGCCGACCAAGCAGTTCGTGACCGTGGATCAAGTTGCGAGCCTCGCGCTCTACCTCGCCTCCGACGCCGCCGCGAACATCACCGGCGCCAACATCTCCATCGATGGCGGCTGGACGGCGCAGTGAGCAGCCTGTTCTCCAGAATGTTTCGCAAGCGCAGCGGTCTCGCGCCGCGCCGCCACGGCCGCAAGCGCATCAATCTGGCGCTGCAGGGCGGCGGCGCCCACGGCGCCTTCACCTGGGGCGTGCTCGACCATCTGCTCGAAGACGGCCGGCTTGAAATCGACGGCATTTCCGGTGCGTCGGCCGGCGCAGTCAACGCCGTGATGCTGGCCGACGGCCTGGCACGCGGCGGGCCTGAGGCGGCGCGGCAACGTCTGGCTGAATTCTGGCGGGCGGCAAGCTTCGACGGCAGCATGCCGGCCGCGCAACGCGCCGTGCTCGACCGCCTGATGGCGTTCGTCCCGGCGGTGGGCTCGCCGGTGCAGGCCTGGGTCGATGCATGGTCGGCCTTTCTGTCGCCCTACGATCTCAATCCGCTCAACATCAACCCGCTCAAGGATCTGATCGAACGGTTCGTCGATTTCAACGCAATCCGCAAATGCCAGGAACTGCGGCTGTTCGTCTCCGCCACCAACGTGCATACCGGACAGCTTCGCGTGTTCTCGCGCGAGGAGATCACCGCCGACGCGGTGATGGCTTCATCTGCACTCCCTTATGTTTTCCGCGCCGTCGAGATTGACGGCGTTCCCTATTGGGACGGCGGCTATACCGGAAACCCGCCGATCTTTCCGCTGCTGCGCGGCATGCACAGTCCTGATGTCTTGGTGGTGCAGATCAATCCGCTGATGCGGCGCGCCACGCCGACGTCGTCCAGGGAGATTCTGCACCGGGTCAACGAAATCACCTTCAACGCGTCGCTGGCTGCGGAAATGCGTGTGATCGAATTCACCAGTCACTTGCTCGACCGCGGCGAATTGACCAGCGCCTCAGGCCAATACCGTCCCATCCATCTGCACCGCATCGTGCTGGGCGGGCACAAGCCGCTCGAACCGAGCAGCAGGCTCAACAACGATTTCGATTTTTTCGAAATGCTGCACCGCGCGGGCAAACGCGCGGCGCGGCGGTTCCTCGACACGCACTATGACGACATTGGGGTCCGTGGCACGATCGAATCCGGCGCCAAGGCAGCGGCCGACGCGGCATGATAGACTGGCGGCATGCCAAGCCTGCTGCCCGCAGCAACCCCTCTTCTTGTCGCCGAGGTCGGTACCGCGCACCTTGAGGTGATCGTCGCTGATATCACAACGCTGGACGTCGACGCTATTGTGAACGCGGCCAATACATCGCTGCTCGGTGGCGGCGGCGTCGATGGCGCGATCCACCGCGCCGCAGGATCCGAATTGCTCGCCGAATGCAGGACGCTTAACGGCTGCGCGACCGGCTCGGCCAAGATCACGCGTGGCTATCGTCTCAAGGCCAGGCATGTCATCCACGCGGTCGGTCCCGTATGGGGCGGCGGCGCCAAGGGCGAGTGGGACTTGCTCACGTCCTGTTATCGCACCGCGCTCAATCTCGTGGCGGAACATCGCCTGCGTTCGATCGCATTTCCGGCGATCTCGACGGGAGTCTATCGTTTTCCCGCCGACCTGGCGGCCCGCATCGCTGTTGGAACAGTTGCCTCCGAGGTCGCTGCCGGACCGCGCGGTATCGAACGCGCTGTGTTCTGCTGCTTCTCGCCAGATTCGGCGACGCATCACATCAATGCGTTCACCGAACTCGGGCTTGCCTAAGCCGCTTTCGGTTCGGCGTCGAGCCGCACCACCCAATCCTCGAGGCCGGGCTTTGCCGCCGGATAGAGTTTCATCACTGCCGGATCGTGGCCCGGCACGATGTGCGCGCGAGACGTCGCGAGCTTCTTGAGCGTTTCGTACCCTTCGAGCACCTCCGCAAGGTTGTAGGTGGTGGGGAAGATGCGCGCCTCGTCGATATGCGGATAAAGGTGGATCGCATCGGAGGCGACCATCACATAGCCGCGGCGCGTCTTCACGCGCACGCTCTGCAATCCTTTGGCGTGGCCGCCGATGTGGTGCACCGTAATGCCCGGCGCAATCTCATCGATACCATCGTGGAACGTCACACGGCCGGCGTACACGTTACGCACCATCGAGACCACGTAGTCTTCCTCGTATGAATTGCGCAGCTGTGCGTGGCACATGCAGCGGCCGGTGCAGAAATCCATCTCCTTGTCCTGCAAGTGGAAGCGGGCACGCGGAAACATGGCGTGGTTGCCACAGTGGTCGTAGTGCATGTGGCTCAGGATGATGGTTTCCACCTTTTCGGCATCCACGCCGATCGCCTTGAGCCCGTCGCGCAGCGGCTTGAGCAATTGCCGCTTGCGCCGGTCGGCGACGGTCTGGTCGAAACCGGTGTCGACCACGACGGTGCGCGCGGCATTGACGATCGCCCAGACGAAATAATCGAGCGGTTGCAACACGTCGTGTGGATCGCCGCCGATGTAGTTCTCCGCAGCCTTCCGTGGATGGTGCGCATACTTGATGGCGTAGATCTCATAGGTGTCGTCGCTCATTGATCGCCCCCTATTGCTTCTTGGCGCGCATCTGCACGCCCGCGCCCTTCTCAACCGTCTTGGCGAGCTCCGTGAAGTCCGATTCCGCTCCATGCTCGGCGAGCGCCTTCTCCCAAAGGCGGCCGACCGCCTGCGCCACCTCGATCGGAATGCCAAAGGATTCCGCTTCCGACAGGAACAGGCGCACGTCCTTCACCATCAGCGCCATGCCGAAGCCGTAGTCGAACGTGCCGGGCAGGATCGACCGTGGAAACTTCTGTGTCGTCGATGTGTTCATGCCGCTGCCGGAGTTGATCACGTCCACCATCAAGCTTGGATCGAGACCGGCCTTGGTCCCCATGGCGATCGCTTCGCAGGTCGCCGCCAGCCCGGTGGCGGAGAGGAAGTTGTTGGCAAGCTTCATGCTCTGCGCCATGCCCGGCTTGTCGCCGCAGTAGAACACTTTGCCGAACACTTCGAGTGCCGAGCGGATCGACTCGACCTCCTCCTTCGGCCCGGACGCCATCACAGCGAGCGTGCCCTTCTCGGCGCCGGCGACGCCGCCGCTGACCGGGCAGTCGATCTGCGTGATGCCGCGCTGTTTCATGATCTCGGCCGTCTTGATCGCCGCGCGTGAGCCGGTGGTCGAAAGATCGACATAGCGCTTGATGCGATTGCCGCGGATGAGCCCATTCTCGCCAGCCGCGACTTGGAAACCAATGTCGAGCGACGGCAGGCTGGTCATCACCGTCTCGACGCGGTCGGCGACGTCGGCGACCGAGCGGGCGGCGGTGGCGCCGATCTTGGTGAGCTTGTCCATCGCCTCCTTGCGGGTATCGAACACGGTCACCTGGTGGCCGGCCTCCACGAGACGGCGGCTCATGGGCCCACCCATGTTGCCCAGCCCGATGAACCCGATTTCCATGACTTCCTCCCTGAATTCAGAACCGTCATCCTGAGGTGCACGTGCGCCATAAGCGCATTCACGCGCGTCTTCGACGCGCTATGGCGCTTGCACCTCAGGATGACGGATTGTGCATTGGAACACCAACGCTGTGGTTTGTGAACTCGGCCCTGATCTCGTCGGTATGCTCGCCAAGCGCGGGTATCGGACCGTATTTGCGAACCTCGCCTTCGCGCTGCGCGGCCGGCGCCGGCATGTCGATCGGCCCTCCCGGCGAGC
Source organism: uncultured Alphaproteobacteria bacterium (assembly GCA_963787955.1). Classification (GTDB taxonomy): domain Bacteria; phylum Pseudomonadota; class Alphaproteobacteria; order Rhizobiales; family Xanthobacteraceae; genus Z2-YC6860. The sequence goes on from CAWBFG010000038.1 coordinate 120,060, forward strand.
CGATGGTGACACGCCGTAGATGCGCGTGATGCAACAAGTCGGCCGGCCCGTTGACGCGGCCGAACGCAATCTCGGCGGCTTCAAGCTTGGCCATCAGCGACTCGGCGTCGTGCGCAGCGAACGCCGCGGCGACCCGGCCGTCGGTGTCAGGCCGGCGCTTGACCCGTTCGACGTTGGTAGCAAAGGCTGGATCAGCGGCGAGCGCCTTGTCGCCCATCACCTTTTCCGCCAGCACGCGCCATTCGCGGTCGTTCTGGATCGAGATCAGAATGTCGGCGCCGTCGCGGGTCTTGAACACGCCGTAGGGCGAGATCGATGGGTGTGCGAGCCCGATCCGCTTGGGCGGCGAGCCGCCTTCATGCTGGAGGAGCGGCACCGTCATCCATTCGGCCATCGCGTCGAACATGGACACGCTGATGGCCGTGCCCTGTCCAGTGCGGGCGCGAGCCAGCAGCGCCTCCAGGATCGCCTCGTAAGAGTTCATGCCGGCGGCGATGTCGCACACGGACACGCCGACTCGCGCCGCGGTGGATTCAGGTCCGCCCGTCACCGACGCAACGCCGGCCTCGGCCTGGATCAGCATGTCGTAGGCCTTGCGCTGCGCATACGGCCCGGTTTCACCATAACCCGAGACCGAACAGACAATCAGTCTTGGATAATCGCGGCGCAGACGGTCGATGGCAAAGCCGAGCTTTGCGATCGCCCCAGGCTTGAGGTTCTGAATGAACACGTCGGCCTTGGCGAGCATCGCTTCGAACAGCGCTTTGTCCTCGGCGTTGGTGAGATCGATCACCACCGATTCCTTGCCGCGATTGAGCCAGACGAAGTAGCTGGCCTGACCTTGCACAAGCTGATCGTAGCCGCGGGCGAAGTCGCCTTCCGGCCGCTCAACCTTGATGACGCGTGCTCCGGCGTCGGCGAGCCTGCAGGCGCACAGCGGAGCGGCAACCGCCTGCTCAAGCGAAACGACAAGCAGACCTTCGAGCGGAGGCGACATCGTTCAATACGACCGCGGCAGGCCGAGCACGTGCTCGGCGAGATAGGACAGCACCAGATTGGTCGAGATCGGCGCGGTCAGAAACAGCCGCGTTTCGCGGAGCTTGCGCTCGATGTCGAACTCCTCGGCAAAGCCGAACCCGCCGTGGGTCTGCACGCACATGTCGGCTGCGGCCCAGGACGCTTCGGCGGCGAGCTGCTTCGCCATGTTGGCCTCCGCACCACAATCCTTGCCGGCTTCGTAGAGACGCGCGGCTTCGATCACCATCAGTTCGGCTGCGCGCATCTGCATGTAACTGCGCGCGATGGGGAACTGCACGCCCTGGTTTTGTCCGATGGGGCGACCGAACACCGAGCGCTCCTTGGCATAGCCGTTGGCCTTGGCGACGAACCATTTGGCATCACCGATGGCTTCGGCGGCGATCAGAATGCGTTCAGCGTTCATGCCCGACAAGATGTAGCGGAAGCCCTGGCCCTCCTCGCCGATCAACGTATCGGCCGGCACTCGCACGTTGTCGAAGAACACTTCGGTGGTGCCATGATTCATGATGGTGCGGATCGGCCTGATCGTCAGTCCGTTGGCCGCCCGCATGTCGAGGAGGAAGACCGAGAGCCCTTCGGTACGCTTCCTCGTCTGCTCGCGCGGCGTGGTGCGCGCAAGCAGCAGCATCAGGTCCGAATGTTCGGCACGCGACGTCCAAATTTTCTGACCGTTGATGACATAGCCGGAATTGCCTTCTCGCACCGCGGTGGTGCGCAGATTGAGCGTGTCAGTACCGGACGTCGGCTCGGTGACGCCGAACGCCTGTAGCCGCAGCTCGCCTTTGGCGATCGCGGGTAGCCAGCGCCGCTTCTGTTCGGCACTGCCATGCCGCAGCACGGTGCCCATGGTGTACATCTGCGCATGGCAGGCAGCGCCGTTGCAGCCCGAGGAATGAACCTCCTCCAGGATGGCAGCTGCTGCGGTCAGTGGCAGCCCGCTGCCGCCGTACTCTTCGGGAATCAACGCGGCCAGAAATCCGGCCTTGGTCAGCGCGGCGACAAACTCTGCCGGATAGGCGCGCTCGCGGTCGAGCTTGCGCCAGTATTCGCCTGGGAATCCGGCGCACAGCGCCCGCACCGACTCGCGGATCGGCGCAAGGTCGGTCTCGCTCATGGGGCAACCTCGGCGCGGCCGTTGTTCATCGCCACGATGTTACGTTCCGGCACCAGCGCGCGGAAGCTCACCACGTCGCCGTCGCGCCACATCTCGGTACGGATGGTTTCGCCGGGGAATACTGGTGCAGAGAAACGTCCGGTGAACGAGCGCACGCGGGTGGGATCATAGTCGCATACCGCCCGAAGCAGAGCGTGACCGACCACGCCAAACGTGCCGAGCCCATGCAGGATCGGTTTCGGATAGCCCGCAGCCTTCGCAACCTCGGGATCGATGTGCAGGGGATTTCGGTCAGCGGACAGCCGGTAGATCATCGCCTGCTCCGGCCGCGTGGTGAGATCGCAGGTTAGGTCGGGCGCGCGTGCCGGTAATTTGTGCACCGGCGGACTTTCGCGCGGCGGACCGCCGAAGCCGCCGTCGGCACGGCAGAACGTGGTCTGCGTCACGGTGGCGACCAGCTCACCGCTCGCCTTGTCCGTCACCTTGCGCTCGGTGTAGACCAGCGCGCTCTTGCCGGTGCCCTTGTCGATCACATCGACGATGCGCGTCTTGCCCAACACCGTGCCTTTGGGTTTCAGCGGCGCGTGCAGCACTACGCCCTGCTCGCCGTTGACGATACGCACCCAGTCGATGCCGGTGTCGAGATCGCGCACCCAGAAGCCGGGATAGCCCAGCACCGCGGCAAAGGTCGGCAGCGGCTTGAGGTTCTTCTCGTAGACAAAGTCGAGCTGCTTGAGGTCGAGCGGATCGTGACCGAGCCCGACGCCGAGCGCGTAGAGCATGGTGTCCTTGTCGGTGTAGGTGTGCTCGACGTCGGCGATCTTGAGCGCCTTGAGCTTGTCGTAGTCGATCGCCATCAGATCGGATCCCAGGCAAACACGTCGCCAGAGCGATCAAGCGGCGTAAATGACGGCCCGAACGCGCCCTTGAACTGCTGATCGAGCTTTTCCGGCGTCCAGCCGTCGGCACGATGGATCGAACGAATGGGACGCGTCTGGTTGAACAGAAAAACCTCGTTGTTGCGCACCGCGAAGATCTGTCCGGAGATGCCGGACGCACGGTCGGAGCCGAGATAGACCACCAGCGGCGCGATCTTCTCCGGCGTCATCTGCTGCAGCCGCGCGACGCGCTCCTTCTCGGCCTCGGTTTCAGTCGGGATCGAGCCTATCATGCGGCCCCAGGCAAACGGCGCGATCGCGTTGGAACGCACCTTGAAGCGCTCCATGTCGAGCGCGATGCCGCGCGACAGCCCGACGATGCCCATCTTCGCCGCCATGTAATTGGCCTGGCCGAAGTTGCCGATCAGCCCCGACGTCGAAGTCATGTGGATCATGCTGCCGGAGTTCTGCTCGCGGAAATGGCCGGCGACGGCGCGGCTCATGCTGAACGAGCCGTGCAGATGCACTGCGATCACGTCGGACCAGTCCGACCAGCTCATGCGGTGGAAGATACGATCGCGCAGAATGCCGGCGTTGTTGACCAGGATGTCGACGCGTTTGAACGCATCAAGCGTCGCTTGCACGATCTGGTCGGCGCTCTGCGGCTCGCCGATCGACAGCGTCGAGGCGATGGCCTCGCCGCCGGCCTGCTTGATCTCGTCAACGACCTGTTGCGCCGGGCCGGCATCTCCACCCGAGCCGTCGAGCGCCGCACCGACGTCGTTCACCAGGACCTTGGCACCCTCCGCCGCCAGTAACATCGCAATGGCGCGGCCGATGCCGCGGCCGGCGCCGGTGACGATGGCGACTTTGTCTTGGACGATGCCCGGCATGGTACGCATTACCCCATCAACATACTCAGGTGTCACCCCCGGGTTTGACCCGGGGGTCCATCCTACTTGCTTCGACACTTAAAAAGGGAAGATGGATCGCCGGGTCAAGCCCGGCGATGACGGCGGCGAAGCCTACCGCCCCCACACCTCGTCGGCGACTTCGACGATCAGCCGCAGCTTCGCCCATTGCTCGACCTCCGAGAGCGTATTGCCCTCCTCGGTCGAGGCGAAGCCACATTGACCGGACAGGCAAAGCTGGTCGAGCGGCACGAATTTGGTCGCTTCGTCGATGCGGCGTTTGAGCGTGTCCTTGCTTTCGAGCTTGCCGGTCTTGGTGGTGACCAACCCCAGCACCACCTGCTTGCCCTTCGGCACCAGCCGCAACGGCTCGAACCCGCCGGCGCGCTCGGTGTCGTATTCCATGAAATAGCCGTGCACGTTGATCTGGTTGAACAGGACCTCGGCCTCGGCGTCGTAGCCGCCGGCGCCCATGAAGGTCGATTTGTAGTTGCCGCGGCACAGATGCATCGTGATCGTCATGTCGGATGGAATATCCGACATCGCCTGGTTGATCAGCTTGCCGTAGAGCGGGCCGAGCTTGTCCGGGTCATCGCCGCGATCCCGCATCTGCTGGCAGTATTTCGGATCGCACAGCATGGCGATGAATACCTCGTCGAGCTGTAGATAGCGGCAGCCGGCGTCGGCGAAGCCGCGCACCGCCTTCTTGTAGGCTGTCCCAAGGTCGTCCCAGAACTGGTCCATCGCCGGGTACGCCTTGCTGTCGATCGGCGTGCGCGACGGGCGCCCGTAGATTGCGGAGGGCGCCGGAATGGTGATCTTCGGCGTTTGCTTGGTGTGAGCGGCCACGAACTTGAAGTGCTCGACCATCGGATGCGGGCCCGCCATGCCAAGCTTGCCGGTCACCTTCACGCCCTCGTTGCGCGTGGTCACCGCAGCGAACGCGATGCCGGTGTCCATGACGTGCTTCTCGGCACCGTCGAGGCCCCAGAGAAAATCGAGATGCCACCAGGAGCGTCGGAACTCGCCGTCGGTGATCGCTTGCAGGCCGACTTCTTCTTGCTTCTTGATGACCCGCTCGATTTCGCGGTCCTCTACAGCCTTCAATTCGACCGCGGAAATCTCACCCTTGGCGCGCTTGGCGCGCGCCTCGTGCAGCACCTTCGGGCGCAGCAGGCTGCCGACATGGTCGGCGCGGAACGGCGGACTGGTGCGTTTCATTTCATTGTCCCCACACTTCGTCGGCGATCTCCACGATCATTCGGAGCTTCGCCCACTGTTCTTCCTCGGCCAGGATGTTGCCTTCCTCGCTCGAAGCGAAGCCGCACTGCGGCGACAGGCAAAGCTGATCGAGCGGCACGAACTTCGCCGCCTGATCGATACGGCGCTTGATCTCGTCTTTGGATTCGAGCGTGCCCAACTTTGACGTCACGAGACCGAGCACAACCATCTTGCCCTTGGGCACGAAGCGCAGCGGCTCGAAGCCGCCGGCGCGCTCGGTGTCGAACTCCATGAAATAGCCGTGTACGTTGGTGCCGTTGAACAGCATCTCCGCCACCGGCTCGTAGCCGCCCGACGCGATGAAGGTCGAACGGAAATTGCCGCGGCACAGATGCATGGTGATGGTCATGTCGGATGGAACGTCCGAGATCGCGGCGTTGATCATGCCAGCGTAAGCAGCCGGCAGCTTGTCGGGGTCGTCGCCGCGGTCGATCACGATCTGGCGCTGCTTGGGATCGCACAGGTAGGTGAAGTTGACCTCGTCGAGCTGCAGATAGCGGCAGCCGGCATCGGCGAAGGCACGCACGGCCTTGCGATACGTCACGCCGAGGTCGCGATAGAACTCGTCCATGTCGGGATAGATCGCCTCCGGCACGCCCTCGCGGCCATGGCGGAAATGCACCGCCGACGGCGAGGGAATGGTCATCTTCGGCATCGCCTTGGTGTGCGCCTGCAGGAACTTGAAGTGATCGATCATCGGATGGCCGTCGAACCGGCCAAGCTTGTCGATGACGCGGATCAGCACCTGACGCGAGCGGGCACCTTGAAACTGGAACTTGCGCTCGCCGGGATAAGACTCGATGCCCGGTAACTGCTCAAGAAAGTCGATCTGCCAGGAGCGCCGCCGATTCTCGCCGTCGGTGACCGATTTGAGCCCGACCGCTTCCTGCTTTTTGATCAGGCCTTCGATTTCCTGATCCTCAACCGCCTTCAGCTGCTCGGCGTTGATCTCGCCGCGCTCGCGCCCGGCGCGGGCATCCTTCAGCTTCACGGAGCGCAGCAGGCTGCCAACCTGGTCGGCACGAAAGGGGGGTCTGGTATGTTGCATGCGCTCACTCTACTCGTGTCCCGGCCAAGCGAGCGCAGCGAGCGCGAGCCGGGACCCCGGTTCGCCGCGGCAAAGAAAGAAACCGGGGTCCCGGGTCTCGCTTTCGCTCGCCCGGGACACGAGGGTTACCGCCCCCAAACCTCATCAGCCAACTCGACGATCATCCGCAGCTTCGCCCATTGCTCATCCTCGGCCAGGATGTTGCCTTCCTCGGTCGAGGCGAAGCCGCATTGCGGCGACAGGCAAAGCTGGTCGAGCGAAATGTATTTGGCCGCTTCGTCGATGCGGCGCTTGAGCTCGTCTTTCGATTCCAGCTTGCCGGACTTCGACGTCACCAGGCCCAACACGACGATCTTGTCCTTGGGCACGAACCGCAGCGGCTCGAAGCCGCCGGCGCGGTCGCTGTCGTATTCCATGAAATAGGTTTGGATCTTGACCTTGTTGAACAGCACGTCGGCAACCGGCTCGTAGCCGCCCGAGGCGACAAACGTGGACTGGAAGTTGCCGCGGCAGAGATGCATCGCGGTCATCATGTCGGCGGGCGCGTCCGCGATCGCCGCGTTGATCATGTCGGCATAGATCAGCGGCAGCCGCTCGACATCGTCGCCACGCTCACTCACCTGCTGGCGCAGCGACGGATCGCACAGATAGGTGAAGTTCACCTCGTCGAGCTGAATATAGCGGCAGCCAGCATCGGCAAAGGCGCGCACCGCCTTGCGGTAGGTCGTGCCGAGATCGCCGTAGAAATCATTCATGTCCGGATAGATCGCTTCCGGCACCGCCGAGCGGCCGTAACGGAAGTGCAGCGACGACGGCGACGGGATCGTCATCTTCGGCGTGTGCTGGGTGTGCTCCTTGACGAAGCGGAAATGCTCCAGCATCGGATGCGTGTTGAAGGCGCCGAGCTTGCCGATCACCCGCAGCATCATCGGCTTGGGCTGCGGACCCTGAAACTTGATCTTGCGCTCGCCGAGATAGGCTTCGACGCCGGGCAGCTTGCCGAGGAAATCGTAATTCCAGAACGCGCGGCGATATTCACCATCGGTGATCGACTTGAGGCCGACGGCCTCCTGCTTTTTGATGTTGTTGTCGATCTCGCGGTCTTCGACCGCTTTCAATTGCTCCGCGGTGATCTCGCCCCGCTCCCGCTTGGCGCGAGCATCCTTGAGGGCCGCGGAACGCAGCAGGCTGCCGACGTGGTCGGCGCGGAAGGGAGGCGAGGTGCGTTGCATTGTCGTCACTTACTCAACTCTCGTGTCCCGGCCAAGCGAGCGTTAGCGAACGCGAGCCGGGACCCCGGTTACTCGGAAGAAAGCTGGCTCCCGGGCCTCGCTTCGCTCGCCCGGGACACGAGGCCGCTACCTCCCCCACACCTCTTCCGCCACTTCCACAATCATCCGCAGCTTCGCCCACTGCTCGTCCTCGGCCAGGATGTTGCCCTCCTCGGTCGAGGCGAAGCCGCATTGCGGCGACAGGCACAGCTGATCGAGCGCGACATACTTGGTTGCTTCGTCGATCCGCCGCTTGATGGCATCCTTCGATTCCAGCTTGCCGCTCTTCGACGTGACGAGCCCGAGCACGACGTGCTTGTTGCCCTTCGGCACGAACCGTAGCGGCTCGAATCCGCCGGCGCGATCGCTGTCGTATTCCAGGAAGTAACCGTCGACATTGACCTCGCCGAACAAGCGCTCCGCGACCGGCTCGTAGCCGCCCGAGGCGATGAAGGTCGACCGGAAGTTGCCGCGGCAGGAGTGCATGGTCACCGTCATGTCGGCAGGCTTGCCCTCCAGCGCTTTATTGGTCGCCGCGGCGTACTGCGCCGGCAGCGCATCCGGCCTGTCGCCACGGCCCTTCGACTTCTCGCGCTCATTGGGGTCGCACAGCATCGACCAAGCGGTATCGTCCATCTGCAGATAGCGGCAGCCGGCGTCGTAGAACGCGCGGATCGCCTTCTTGTAGGCGGCGCCGACGTCGTCGAAGTACGCGTCGAGCTCCGGATAGACCTGGTTGCTGATCGACTGCCGGCCCTGCCGGAAATGCAGCGTGCTCGGCGCCGGAATGGTCATCTTCGGCGTGACCTTGGTGTGGTCCTTGACGAACCGGAAGTGATCGATGTGCGGATGGCTGGAGAAGCCGACCTTGCCGGTGACGCGCACGCTCTCGGCCTTGGTAGTCACACCGGCGAACTGGATGCCTTCGCCGACCTGGTAAAGCTCAACGCCGTCAAGGCCCTGGTAGAAATCGAACTGCCACCAGGTGCGGCGGAACTCGCCGTCGGTCGCGAGCTTGAGGCCGATGTCCTCCTGCTTCTTGATGATCGTCTCGATCTCGCGGTCCTCGACCGCCTTGAGCGCGGCGTCATTGATTTCGCCCTTGGCATGCTTGGCACGCGCGTTCTTAAGCGGCGCGGTGCGCAGAATGCTGCCGACGTGGTCGGCGCGGAATGGCGGTTTGGTGCGCTGCATGGCTCTTACTCGCTCTGCTTGCTCTGATCGTCACCCCCGGGCTTGACCCGGGCGTCCAGCTTCACAACGAAGAGATGGATCGCCGGGTCAAGCCCGGCGATGACGCCCGTGATGTTTTCGCGGGGCTGCTCACTTGCCCCAAACCTCCTCCGCGATCTCGACCACCTCGCGCATCTTGGCCCATTGCTGCTCCTCGGTGAGGACATTGCCCTCCTCGGTCGAGGCAAAGCCGCATTGCGGCGACAGCGCGAGCTGCTCCAGCGGCGCGTACTTGGCCGCTTCGTCGATCCGGCGCTTGATGTCGTCCTTCTTCTCCAGCGTGCCGCTCTTCGACGTGATGAGCCCGACCACCACGATCTTGTTGCCCTTCGGCAAGAAGCGCAGCGGCTCAAGCCCGCCGGCGCGCTCGGTGTCGTATTCGAGGAAATAGCCGTCGTAGTTGCATTCGCCGAGCAGCTTCTCGGCCACCGGCTCGTAGCCGCCCGACGCGATCCAAGTCGAGCGGAAGTTGCCGCGGCAGACGTGCGTGGTGATCACCATGTCGGCGGGCTTGCCCTCCAGCGACTTGTTGAGAAGGTTGGTGTAGTCCTGCTGCAGCCGCGCGACGTTCATGCCGCGATCCTTCGCCTTTTTCATTTCGATGTCGGAGCACAGATAGGCCCAGGCCGTGTCGTCGAACTGCAGATAGCGGCAGCCGGCGTCGTAGAACGCCTTCACCGCCTTGCGGTACGCCGCCGCGAGGTCGTCGTAGATGGCGTCGTGGTCCGGATAGAATTTCTTGTCGACCGCGCCGGGCTCCAGCCGGAAATGCATCACGGTCGGCGCCGGAATGCACATCTTCGGCGTCACCTTGGTGTGCTCTTTGACGAACTTGAAGTGATCGACCATCGGATGGTTGGAGAAGCCGATCTTGCCGGTGACCTTGATGCTCCGCGGCTTGGTCTGCACGCCCTGGAACTGAATGCCGTGGTCGAGCTCGTAGATATCGACGTTGTCGAGCATTCCGTAGAAATCGAAATGCCACCATGAGCGGCGGTACTCGCCGTCGGTCGCGAGCTGGAGGCCGCACTCCTCCTGCTTCTTGATGAGCTTCGGGATTTCCTGATCCTCGACCGTCTTCAGATCGGCCGCACTGATCTGGCCCTTCTCGCGTTTGTCGCGCGCGTCCTTGATCGGTTGAGATCGCAGGAAGCTGCCAACGTGATCGGCGCGATACGGGGGTTTGGTTCTTTTCATTGGGTCGTCTCCTCACTCGACTGTTTGCGCGCCGCTCGACGGCCTTCGGCGCAGCATCGCATGTCGGCTTTCAGTGGTCGAGAACGGGCCATGTCGTCAACCCTGCGGGCGCCGGAGCGGCCGTGGGACATCTCCCAATCACGTTTGCACCGCTGGGACAAAGCCGGGTTTGGGTGACCAGCGTAAGCGCGAAAAATGCCGAAAAGCCGCATGGTGCAAAGAAGCCGTTCGCTTGCGCCATTTTGCGCTTTCGACCTAATATCCGGCCCGAAACCGGACGAGTGAAGGGGCCTCGGTCCGGTTACCTTCGGGAGGGTATTGATGATGAAACGCGTTCTCGCGGCGTCCGCCGCACTCGCCATTTCGGCGACCTTGGCCTACGCCCAAGAGGTGAAGGTGGGCGTCAACCTGCCCTACACCGGGATCGGCGCCGAATTCGCGCAGCTGATCGACCGCGGCATGGAAATCTATCTCAAGATCAACGCCGACAAGGTGAAGCCCTACAAGATCACGCTGATCAAGCGCGACGCCAAGAACCCGGGCGGCAACGACGCTCGCGTCGCGACGCAGGAACTGCTCACCCAGGACAACGTCGACATCCTGGCCGGCTGGGTCTATTCGCCGAACGCGATTGCCTCGGCGCCGGTGGTCAATGCCGGCAAGAAGCCCGCGGTGATCATGAACGCCGGCACCGCGCACATCACCAACATGTCGCAGTACTATCTGCGCACCTCGTTCAGCATGTGGCACGCCGCCTACGCGATGGGCGAAGCCACCGCCAAGCAGCTCAAGGCCAAGACCGCGGTGGTCGGCTATACCGACTTCCCGCCCGGCAAGGACACGCTGGCCGCGTTCAAGCGCTCGTTCGAAGCCAACGGCGGCAAGGTGATCGACGAAATCCCGATGGGCGGCGCCGGCGCGGTGCCGGACATGACGCCGTTCTTCCAACGCGCCAAGGACAAGAAGCCTGACGTGTTCTTCGTCTTCGTACCGGCCGGCGACCACGCCGCCGCCGTGGTGAAGACCTACGGCGCGCTCGGCATGCGCGAGGCCGGCATCAAGCTGATGGGCCCCGGCGACATCACCCAGGACACCAAGCTGCAGGGCATGGGCGACTCGGCCATCGGCCTCATCACCATGCATCACTATCATGCCGATCTCGACAACGCCGAGAACAAGCGCTTCGTCGCGGCATGGAAGAAGGAATACGGCGCCAACACAACGCCGGACTTCATGGCGGTCGGCGGCTACGACGGCATGGCGCTGATCGTGCACATGATCCAGCAGCTCAAGGGCAAGATAGACCCCGACAAGGCGATCGCTGCAGCCAAGACCTTCAAGTACAACAGCCCGCGCGGCCCGATCTCGATCGATCCGGACACCCGCGACATCATCATGAACGAGTATCTCTCGGAAGTGGTGAAGGGCAAGGACGGCAAGCTGCAGCAAAAGGTGATCGGCAAGATCGACAACGTGAAGGATGCCTGCAAGGCGCAGAAGATCGCGCCCTGCGCCTGATCCACGCGATCATCCGCAATCGAAAGGCCGCCGCCCGCAAGGGCGGCGGTTTTGCATCGAATGGCTGCTTGTCTGGGGCCTTCGCTTGCAGTTTGCAGCGTTCGCCTTACAATTTGCGTGACAAAAGCCGGCTCTGGGGGACGCTTATGAAGCGCTTGTGCGCGGCCATTTCGGCCGCGGCGGCTGGAGCCGTTGCGGCGGCGCCATGATCTTCACCGTCGAGAACATCGCCAGCATGCTGCTCGGCGGCGTCGCCGCCGGCATGGTGCTGTTCATCGTCTCGGTCGGCCTGTCGGTCACCATGGGGTTGATGGGTTTCGTCAACCTGGCGCATGGCGCCTTCGCCATGCTGGGCGGCTACGTGATCGTGCTGGCGATGCGCAACTGGGGCGTCAGCTTCGCGCCGGCGCTTGCGATCGGCTTCATCGTCATCGCGATTGTCAGCATGGTGTGTGAGCGGTTGCTTTATGCGCGGCTCTACAAGGCGGGTGAATTGGACCAAGTGCTGTTCACCATCGGGCTCGTCTTCATCATCATCGCGGGAGTGACTGTGGGCGTCGGCCCGGAGAACCAGCCGGTGCCGATTCCGCCGGTGCTGCAAGGGCAGCTCAATCTCGGCATCGTGCAGTACCGCACCTACAGCGTGTTCCTGATCGCGGTCGGTATTGTCATCGTGATCGGGCTGTGGCTTGGCTTCGAGCGCACGCGATTTGGCGCGCAGATCCGCGCCGCGGTCGACAATCGCCGCATGGCGGAATCGCTCGGCATCAACATCGACCGGCTGTTCGCCATCACCTTCGGCTTCGGCAGCGGCATGGCGGCGCTGGGCGGCGGACTTGGCGCGGAGTTCCTCGGCCTCGATCCGCAGTACGCGCTGAAATATCTGGTGTTCTTTCTGATCGTGGTCGCGGTCGGCGGGCTCGGCAGCATTTGGGGCGTGTTCTGGGCCTCGATCATCATCGGCGTGCTCGACTTCGTGCTGAAGAAATACATCCCGCAGGGCGGCACGCTGTTCATCTACGTGCTGACCATCATGTTGCTGCTGTGGCGGCCGCAGGGCCTGTTCGGGAAGCCGTCATGAGTGCACCCGCACCGAGCTACCAGAACGCCGGGGCGCAGGCGCTGACCCAGCGCCATCGCTGGCGCTGGTGGGAGCCGCTGCCGTGGCTGCTCGCGCTCGCCTTCTATTTCGCGTTCCCGCGCCATCTCGGCTTTGGCACCGAGCTTCTCATCACAGTCTTGTTCGCGATCTCGCTTGATCTCGCACTTGGATATGCAGGCATCGTCACCTTGGGGCACGCAGCGTTCTTCGGCGCCGGCGCCTATACGGTCGGGATGCTGGCCCACCACGGCATCTGGAACGAGCCGATCACCAGCCTTTTTGCCGCAGCGGCAGTCGCCGCCGCGATCGGCCTGGCGTCGGGGCTGGTGTTGCTGCGCACCACCGGACTGACATTGCTGATGCTCACCCTGTGCACCATGGCGCTGCTGGAGGAGGCGGCGAACCTCGCTCACGACTGGACCGGCGGGTTCGACGGCCTTACCGGCATCACCATTCCGCCGCTGTTCGGCCTGTTCGAATTCAACCCGCTGTTCCCGAAGGTGCAGTATCTCTACATCCTGGCCGTGCTGCTGATCTGCTTCGTGTTCGTGCGCACCCTGGTCTATTCGCCGTTCGGCCAGAGCCTGACTGGCATTCGCGAGAACACGCTTCGCATGCACGCGGTCGGCGCGCCGGTGCGCACCAGGCTAGTGGTCTGCTACACGATCTCGGCGGCGATCGCCGGCATCGCCGGCGGCCTGTGGGCGCAGGCCAACGCCTACGTCAATCTCTCGACGTTCGGCCTCGACCGCGCCGCAACCGTGCTGATCATCTTGGTGCTCGGCGGCTACGGTCGGCTCTACGGCGCGTTCATCGGCGCGGTCGCCTACATGGCGCTCGCGCACTTTCTGTCCAAGCTCTATCCGACCGCCTGGCAGCTCGGCCTCGGCCTGATGCTGGTGATCATCGCGTTGTTCTTCCGCGGCGGCATCCTCGGCATGGGCGATGCGATAACGAACTGGCTGCGAAGAAAGCGCGCGTCGCCATGACCACGCTTCTCGAAACGCGCGGTGTCAGCAAGAGCTTCGGTGCACTCGCGGCGTCGACCAACATCAACTTCAAACTGGAAAGCGGCGCACGCCATGCGCTGATCGGCCCCAACGGCGCCGGCAAGACCACCTTCATCAACCTGCTCACCGGGGTGCTGCTGCCCTCGTCCGGCCAGGTGTTCATGAAGGGGCAGGACATCACCACCATGGAGCAGGCGCAGCGCGTCAAGCTCGGCATCGCGCGCACCTTCCAGATCAACCGGCTGTTCCGCGGCCTCTCGGTGCTGGAGAACGTCTACATTTCGGTCGCCGAGCGGGTCGGCGCCGCGCCGACGATGTTCACACCGGCCGGCAATCGCCGCGACGTGATCGACGAGGCGATGCACCTGCTGGAGACGCTCAAGCTCGCCGACGATGCGCAGCGCACCATTGCCGGCCTGCCCTATGGCCGTCAGCGGCTGGTCGAGCTCGCTATCGCGCTTGGCCAGAAGCCCGAGGTGCTGCTGCTCGATGAGCCGGCGGCGGGCGTGCCGAGCGCCGAGAGTCATATCATTCTTGACGCGATCGACGCGCTGCCCAAGACGATCGGCGTCCTTATCATCGATCACGACATGGATTTGGTGTTCCGCTTTGCCCAGCGCATCACCGTGCTGGTGCGCGGCGCGATCTTCGCCGAGGGCACGCCAAAGGAAATCGGTGCCAACGCCGACGTGCGCGCCGTCTATCTCGGGCAGGCCGCCCATGGCTAGCACGACCAACGCGATCGAGCTGAACAACGTGTCCGCGGGCTACGGCGAGACCGTGGTGCTGGAAGATCTCAACCTCAAGATCGCGCCCGGGGAGAGCATCAGCGTGATCGGGCGAAACGGCGTCGGCAAGACGACGCTGCTGGCAACCGTGATGGGCCACACCACGCTGCACAAGGGCGAGGTGGTGTTCGAGGGCCGCAGCCTCAACGGCGTGCCGATCTATCGCCGCGCCGCAGCCGGCATCGGCTTCGTGCCGCAGGAACGCGAAATCTTCCCGTCACTCACAGTACGTGAGAACCTCGATGTCGGCGCGCGACCCGGGCATTGGACTGACGAGCGGGTGTTCGAGCTGTTCCCGAACCTGGCGGAACGGCTCGGCAACAAGGGCAACCAGCTCTCCGGCGGCGAGCAGCAGATGCTGTCGATCGCCCGCGCGTTGCTGACCAATCCGACCGTGCTGCTGATGGACGAGCCGACCGAGGGCCTGGCGCCGGTGATCGTCGAAGCGCTCACCGCCGTGCTGGTGCGGCTGCGCAGCGAGAGCAGGCTGTCGATCATTCTAGTCGAGCAGAACAGCCGCGTGGCGTTTGAGTTTTCCGACCGCAGCGTGGTGATGGACAAGGGGCGCATCGTCTATGACGGCGCGTCCAAGGCGCTGCGCGACGATCCGGAGCGGCTGGCGCAGCTGATTGGCGTGAGCGAGTAGAGGCGACGGCCCTAGCACCGCAGCGCATGTCCAGTTTCGGGGGCAGGGCGGATGCACACCCCAAAAGCTGCCAATGATAATAAGATCGTGTTGAATTGTGCAGGAGAGGATGAATGGGACAACTCGTCGACGGGAAATGGAGCACGGAGAATGTTCTCGTCCAACACGACAACAAGGGGCTTTACTTCAAGCGCGATTCTGTTTTCCGTGCTCGCATCAGCAACCAAGCCCAGTCCGAGTTTCCTGCCGAAGCCGGCCGGTATCACCTCTACTGCGCCGTTGCCTGCCCGTGGGCTCATCGCGCGACGCTGATGCGCACGCTCAAGCGAACTCGAACCCTTCGTGATGCTGACCAACACATTTCAAGAGCCTGGTGGCCAGGGATGGTCGTTCGGAGAAGAGGGGCACATCGTGCCCGGGACCGATCAGCGCGTGCGATGGCTCCATGAACTTTATACGATCGCCGATCCGACCTGCACGACCCGGGTGACCGTTCCGACGCTTTGGGACGCCAAAACGCGCCGCGTCGTCAACAACGAGTCCTCCGAAATTATTCGGATGTTCAACACTGCGTTTGCCGGGCTCGCGCAGGCTTCGCCGGACTACTACCCCGAGGCGCTCCGCTCCGAAATCGACGCAACGAACGCGCTCGTCCTCAAGGGCGTGAACAACGCGGTCAATGGCTGCGGCTACTCGATTTCACAACAGGCTTACGACAGTTCCGTCACACTCCTGTTCGGCACGCTGGACAGCCTGGAGCAGCGGCTTTCGGAGCAACGCTACTTGTGCGGCGACGTCGAGACCGAAGCCGACTGGCGGCTGTTTCCGAGCCTGGTTCGTTTCGATCCCTGCTATTACGTCGGCTACAAGTGCAATCTGCGCCGTCTCGACGAGTATCAAAATCTTTCGAATTATCTTCGGGACCTCTACCAGACGCCGGGTATAGCGGACGTCTGCGATCTCGCCGGCATGAAGCGCGGCGTATTCAGCAAGGCTGGGCCCGTGGGTTCGAATGGGATCATCCCGGTAGGTCCCACCGTCGACTATTCAAGACCGCATGATCGCGACCGCTTGGCGCGGCGCAATTGAATCCCAACGTGACGGTTTTGGAAGGCGCGCCCCGCGAACTCTAGTCAACGCGCCTTGTCGCTCCACGTTGAAACTGGGCATACTCCGTCAAGCAGAAAAAATCATTGCGGGAAAATACCATGGGAATTCGTCGCCGCCATTTCTTGCAGCTTGCAGCGTCAGTCGCAGCAACGTCCGCCGCGCCGGGCGCATTCGCGCAAGCTTATCCGTCGCGACCGATCCGCCTGCTGGTCGGATTTGCGCCCGGTGGTGGCCAGGACATCCTGGCCCGGCTGATCGGACAGTGGTTGTCGGAGCGGCTCGGCCAGCAGATCGTGATCGAGAACCGGCCCGGGCAAGCCGCGAGCATCGCCGCCGAAGCAGTGGTGAAGTCGCCGCCCGACGGCTACACGCTCTACCTGATTGGTCCGAACAACGCGATCAATCACACGCTGTACGACAATCTCAGCTTCGACATCGTCAAGGACTTCCAGCACGTCGCAGCGCTGGTGACGATGCCGAACGTCATGGCCGTGCACCCGTCGGTGCCGGCCAACAATGTCGCGGAGTTCATCGCCTACGCCAAGGCCAATCCAGGCAAGGTCAACTTCGCTTCCGGCGGCGTTGGCACCTCGGTCCACGTCTCCGGCGAGCTGTTCAAGATGATGGCCGGCGTGCAGATGCAGCACGTCACCTACCGCGGTGCCGGACCCGCGACGATCGACCTGCTCGCCGGCCAGGTGCAGGTGATGTTTGACAATCTCAATTCGCAGATCGGTCACATCAAGCAAGGCAAGCTTCGGGCGCTCGCGGTAACCACACCCACGCGCTCAGCAGCGCTGCCGGACGTGCCAACGGTGGCCGATACCGTGCCGGGCTATGAGGCTTACGCATTCTTCGGCGTCAGCGCGCCGCGCAACATTCCGCCAGCGGCGCTGGAGATGCTCAACCGCGAGATCAACGCCGGGCTCCGCGATCCCAAGCTCAAGGCACGCTTCGACGAACTTGGCGCCGATATCCGGCCGGGAACGCCCGACGATTTTACCAAGCTGATCGCCGGCGAGGTTGCGAAATGGGCTCCGGTGGTGAAGGCGTCGGGAGCCAAGCCGAATTGATCTCTCCCTCTCCCCGCTTGCGAGGGAGAGGTATCCCGCTGCGACACCGTGACTACGCGTGAGCCTTGCGCTGTGGATCGATGATCTTTTCCAGCTTGCCGAGCACATGCATGCAGGGCAGCAGCTGCGCCAAGCTACCATTCGGCTCGCGCTTTTCCTTGATCGCGGCGATGAACTCACGATCCTCCAGTTCGATGCCGTCCATCGAGACGTCAACCTTCGACACGTCGATCTTGTTGTCCTTGCCGTCGGAGAGGTCGTCGTAGAACGCCTTGAAGGTGCCGTTGTCGCAGATGTAGCGGAAGAACGAACCGAGCGGGCCGTCGTTGTTGAACGACAGCGACAGCGTCAGCATCTTGCCCGACGGCGTCTTGGCGACGATGCCCATGTCCATGGCGATGTTGAGCTGCGGATGGATCGGTCCCTGCACCGCGTAGCAGTCCGAGATGTTCTCGCCGGCCTGATACTGGAACAGATCGATGGTGTGCGCGGCATGGTGCCAGAGCAGATGGTCGGTCCAGCTGCGCGGATTGCCGGCGGCGTTGATATTCTTGCGCCGGAAGAAGTAGGTCTGCACATCCATCTGCTGGATGGAGAGCTCGCCGGCCTTGATCTTCTTGTGCACGTACTGGTGGCTCGGGTTGAAGCGCCGCACGTGGCCGCCCATCGCAGTGACGCCGGTTTCCTTGGCGATCTTCACCAGGTTCTCAGCATCCTCGACCGAGTCAGTGACGGGAATTTCGACCAGCACATGCTTGCCGGCGCGCATCACCTGCTCGCCCTGGCGAAAATGCATCTTGGTCGGCGTGGTGAGGATCACTGCGTCGGCGCGCTTGATGCCCTCCGAAAGCTCGCCGGTGTAGTGCGGGATGCCGTACTTCTTGGCGACCGCTTCGGTCGAATCCTGATTGCCGCCGACCAGCGAGGTGACTTCGACGCCGGGAATACGCTTGAGCGCGTCGAGATGCTTCTGGCCAAAGGCGCCTTGGCCGGCGACACAGATTTTCATTGATGCCTCTTAACTGCGAATGCGGTGAACTTTGGCGCGCGCAGCGGCGCGTTTCATTTTTGGAGTCGGTTTCTTCGCGGATTTCTTGACCCGGTTCTCCAGAATGATGTGGCCGACTGCGGTGTTCGAGGCCGGCACGGTGTAGAAGCGATAGACCTCGTCGACCTTCTCATCGAGCGCGCCGCGCATGATGAGCCACATCACCATCTCGACGCCTTCGGCGCCCGCTTCGCGCATCAACTCGAGATGCGACAGCTTGGTGAGCTTCTTCGGATTGCGGGTGAGGTTGTCCAGGAACGCATGGTCGAACTTGCTGTTGATCAGGCCGGCGCGCTGGCCGCTGATCTGGTGCGACATGCCGCCGGTGCCGAACACCACGACCTTGAGATCCTCGGGATAGGACTCGACCGCCTTGCGGATTGCCTTGCCGAGATTGAAGCAGCGGTTGCTGGTCGGCGGCGGGAACTGCACCACGTTCACGGCAAGGGGAATGATCGGGCACGGCCATTCCTTCGGCGTTCCGAACATCAGGTTGAGCGGCACGGTGAGGCCGTGGTCGACCTCCATCTTGTTGCAGAGCGTGAGATCGAACTCATCCAGGATGACCGACTGCGCAATGTGCGAGGCAAGCTCGGGGTGGCCCTTCACTACCGGTACGGGACGCGGGCCCCAGCCCTCGTCGGCGATCGGAAACTCGGCCGCGGTGCCGAGCGCGAAGGTCGGGATCACCTCGACCGAAAACGCCGAGGCGTGATCGTTGTAGACCACGATGCAGACGTCGGGCTTCGTCTTCGCCATCCATTCCTTGGAGCGCTCGAAGCCGCGGAACACCCGCTGCCAGTAGGGCTCCGACTTCGCGATGGTTGTCGATCGCCGCGCCGATCGCCGGCACGTGCGACGACGTCACTCCTGCGATGATCCTAGCCACGTTTCTTTCCTTTCGGCCTCGCCTTGGACTTTGCCTTCGTCTTTTCCTTGGGCTTGCCGCGAGCCGGTCCGGCTGCGGTTGCCTTCGACCGGGCGGCCGCCGCGCAGCATCATATCGGCGTAGTCCTTCTGGGTCGAACCGGTCATGATCGCGGCGAGATGCTGGAATGGATGCCCGTCGGTCGCGCCAAGCTTGGCGGTGAAGTAGATGTTGCCGCCGAGCTCCAGCATCCGGTTGTACTCGCGCTTCAGGATCGCCTCGCGCTGCTCCGGCGTGAGCTGCGGAAAGTTCTTGTCGAGATAGCCCGCTTCGTCGTCCTTGAAGGCCTTGCGGTTCTCCGCCTTCATCAAGGACATGCAGAACATGTTGAGGTGGTAGCCCTCGCGCGAGCGGTCGGCGTCGAACACGTAAGTGCCCGGGATGTCATCATAGTCTTTTTCGGACGTATGTTTTGCGGGCGCCATCGGTGCTGCTCCACTTTGGCCGAAGCCCCAAGAGCCTGATATATTTATGGATATATCCAGCGGCCCTGGCCTTTGCAACGGCGGCCAGCCAATTGCTTGACGGAGCTATCCATGGTGGCGATTGACAAGCTGTTCGCCGGATCAATCCCCGAAATCTACGACCGGTTCTTGGTCCCGCTGATCTTCGAACCATACGCCGCCGATCTTGCGGACCTGATCACCGGTGCCAAACCGCGGGACATGCTGGAGACCGCGGCCGGGACCGGCGTGCTGACCCGCGCCATCGCGGCGCGGCTTTCGCCGGACGCGCGCATTGTCGCGACCGACCTCAATCAGCCAATGCTCAATCACGCTGCCGCGCGGCAGCCCGGCGACCGCCGGTTGACATGGAAACACGCGGATGCTCTGGCGTTGCCATTTGAGGATCAATCGTTTGACGTGGTGGCGTGCCAGTTCGGCGTGATGTTCTTCCCCGACAAGGTGCAGGGTTGCAAGGAGGCGCGCCGGGTTCTGAAGCCAGGCGGGCGCTTTCTGTTCAATATGTGGGACAAAATCTCAGAAAACGAATTCGCCGACGTGGTGACGCAGGCGCTGGCTGAAGTCTTTCCAAACGATCCGCCGCGCTTCCTGGCGCGCACGCCGCACGGTCATCACGATACGAACCTGATCCGCGAGCAGCTCGCCGCGGCCGGGTTTGAGACCGTTTCAATCAAGGCGGTGGACAACATCAGCCGTGCACCTTCGCCGCGGCATCCCGCGGTCGCCTACTGCCAGGGCACGCCGCTGCGGAATGAAATCGAGGCGCGCGGTGCGGCAAGGCTTGAAGAGGCGACCAACACAGCGGCCGAACTGCTGGCCAGCCGGTTCGGTCGCGGCCCAGTCGAAGGTCGGATCCGCGCCTTCGTCGTCAGCGCCACGCGCTAAAGTCCGGCGTCGCGCCAGTTGGCCGCCGGCTCAGCGGGATGGCTCCCGAGCCCGGCTTTACGCACGCCGGTGATCGCGGCGAATTCGTCCTTGTCGGAGGCGTCGCCGCTGATGCCGACCGCGCCAACCACCTCGCCCTTGTCATTGAGCGCGAGCACCCCGCCCGGCACCGGAATGAAGCGGCCATCCGACGCCGCGGCTAACGCGCCCTGGAAGGCGGGACGTTCCTTAAGCCGGTCGCGGATGGTGCGGCTGGAGATGCCCATGCCGAGCGCACCCCAGGCCTTGCCAATCGCAACATCGGCGCGCAGGTTGCCGGAGCCATCCTGACGCTTGAGCAACACCAGGTTGCCGCCGACGTCGAGCACCGCGACGGTGAGCGGCAACAGTCCGGCGTCGGCGCCGGCCTTGAGCGCCTCATCCACGATCGTCTCCGCCGTCTTGAGCGGCATGCTGGTCTGCAGGCGATGGACGTAGTGGTCGGACATCGGGCGTCGTTGTGTTGTTGCCTTCGCAATCAATCCCAATAGAGCCGCATCGGATTGTCGACCAGCAGCTTGCGCTGCTGCTCAACGGTCGGCGCGATCTTCGGGATCATGTCGACCAGCACGCCGTCGTCCGGTGCTTCCTTCGGCATGTTCGGATGCGGCCAGTCGGTGCCCCAGATGACCCGATCCGGGAAGCGCTCGACAATGGCCCGCGCGAACGGAACCACGTCATCGTAGGGCGGGCCCGCAACGGTGAAGCGTTCCGGCGCGGTCACTTTGGTGTAGAATCGCGGGTTCGCGTCGAGAAACTTCAGAAAGTTCTGGAACGCCGGGCTCTTCACGCCAGCCTTCACGTTCGGGCACGCCATGTGGTCGAACACCAGGGTGGTCGGCAGCGAGGTGAGGAACGGCCCCATCTCCTCCAGGTCGGCGTGCTCGAAATACACCACGATGTGCCAGTCGAGCTTGGCGATGCGCGCGGCGATCCGCTGCATCACGTCCTTCGGCGTGGAATCGACCAGCCGTTTGATGAAGTTGAACCGCACGCCCTTGTTGCCGGCGGCGTCGAGCTCCTTGAGCTGCGCGTCGGTGAAGCTCTCGTCGATGAAGGCGATGCCCTTCGCCTTACCGTTCGATCGCCGCATTGCGTCAATCATCGCGCGATTGTCAGTGTCGTGGCAGGTCGCCTGCACGATGACGTTCTTGTCGAAGCCGAGGAAGTCACGCAGCTCGAACAGCTTCTCGGCGGGGGCGTCGCACGGCGTGTACTTGCGCTTCGGCGCGTAGGGGAATGTCGCCTCCGGCCCGAACACGTGGCAATGCGCATCGACCGCGCCGGCCGGCAACTTGTACCTCGGCTTCGACGGATTGGGATGAAATGGGATGTAGCCGGCACTCATTGCCACGTGAGAAGTCTCCTGTTCCTTCACGCCTCATCCAGAGAAGCGGCTGTAGTCCGCGTCGCGAAGGATGGGGCGGCCTCGTGCTTCGAGATGCGCGCTTCGCGCGCTCCTCAGCATGAGGCCGATTGAGATTGTCGCCTGTCTCTACACGCGCTCTATAGCGAGCGAAACCCCCTGCCCCACCCCGACGCACATGGTGGCGAGCGCACGTTTGCCGCCATGCTTCATCATGTGATGCGTCGCCGTGATGGCGAGCCGCGTGCCCGACATGCCCAGTGGATGACCAAGCGCAATGGCGCCGCCGTTCGGGTTGACGTGCTCGGCATCGTCGGGAAGGCCGAGCTGGCGCATGCAGGCCAGCGCCTGCGAGGCGAAGGCTTCGTTCAATTCGATCACGTCGAAGTCACCGATCTTGAGCCCGAGCCGCGCCATCAGCTTCTGCGTGGACGGCACCGGGCCGATGCCCATGACGCGCGGCGGCACGCCGGCCGCGGCCATGCCGGTGATGCGCGCAACCGGCTTGAGGTTGTGCTTCTTCACCGCGGCTTCGGAAGCGATCAGCATGGCGGCGGCGCCGTCGTTGACGCCCGAGGCGTTACCGGCGGTGATGGTGCCGGGATCGCGCACAAACGGCTTGAGTTTGGCGAGCCCTTCCATCGTGGTGTCGGGCCGAAGGTGCTCGTCCTTGTCCACGGTGACTGGCCCGGCCTTGCCGCCCGGCGCCATCACCGGCTCGATCTCCTCGGCGAAAAACCCTGCGGCCTGCGCCTTGGCGGCGCGCTGCTGCGAGCGCAGCGCAAACGCGTCCTGGTCCTTGCGCGCGACCTGGTAGTCCTCGGCGACGTTCTCCGCGGTCTCCGGCATGGCGTCGACGCCGTACTGTTTCTTCATCAGCGGATTGATGAAGCGCCAGCCGATGGTGGTGTCCTCGACCTGGGCGCTGCGCTGGAACGCCTCCTGCGCCTTGCCCATCACCAGCGGCGCGCGGGTCATTGATTCGACGCCTCCGGCGATGGCGAACTCGATCTCGCCGGCGCGGATCGCCTGCGCCGCCGCCCCGACCGCGTTGAGGCCCGAGGCGCACAGCCGGTTCACCGTGATGCCGGGGATCGAATCCGGCAGGTCCGACAACAGCAGCGCCATCCGCGCGACGTTGCGGTTGTCCTCGCCGGCCTGGTTGGCGCAACCGAAATAGACCTCGTCCAGCGCCGTCCAATCAACGTTGGGATGCCGCTTTATCAGCGCCTTGAGCGGCACCGCAGCGAGATCGTCGGTACGCACCTTCGCAAGCCCACCGCCGTAGCGGCCGATGGCCGTGCGGATTCCATCGCAGATGAAGGCTTCGGGCATCCTTGAGCTCCTGACAAGTCCGCTAGGTCGGATGGCGCGCCCGGCGTATTTGATTGATTGCACTGTGTTTTCCAGCCCAATCTAGGGGTCCCACCGGGCATGGTCAAACGCTTGACCCGATGCGCGCCGCCACGCATGACTTTCGCGGGAAACGTCCGGGAACCGCCGATGGCCGAAAGCTTCGCCAAGTTGCCTGCTTCGCTCCGCGCCGAGCGTAAAGGCGACGTCGCAATCCTGCGCCTGGCCAGGCCCGAGAAGCGCAACGCGCTCGACGACACCACGGTCCTCGGGATCGAGGCGTTTTTTTCCACCCTGCCCGACGGCATCAAGGCCGCGCTGATCCACGGCGCGGGCGAACATTTTTCCGCCGGTCTCGACCTCGGCGAACTGACCGAGCGCGACACCGCACAGGGTGTCCAGCACTCGCAAATGTGGCACCGCGCCTTCCAGCACATCGAGTTCGGCAAGGTGCCGGTGGTTGCCGTGCTGCACGGCGCGGTGGTTGGCGGCGGCATCGAACTGGCGGCAGCGGCGCACATCCGCGTCGCGGAGCGCTCCACCTACTACGCGCTGCCCGAGGGCAGCCGCGGCATCTATGTCGGCGGCGGCGCCTCGGTGCGACTGCCGCGGCTGATCGGCACCGCGCGGGTGATGGACATGATGCTGACGGGGCGCACCTACGGCGCCGATGAAGGGCAGACGATCGGCCTGTCGCACTACCTGGTCGACAACGGCGCCGGACTTGCCAAAGGCATCGAGCTCGCGGAGCGCATTGCAGCGAATACACCACTGACCAACTTCGCGATCATGCACGTGCTGCCCCGCATCGCGGAAAGCGATCCGGCCAGCGGATATCTCGCCGAAGCCCTGATGGCGGCAATCGCGCAAGGCAGCGACGAGGCCAAGGCGCGGCTCAAGGATTTTCTCGAAAAGCGCGGCGGCAAGGTAACCCATGGTTAGTCAGGAGCTGGCAGAGCCGATGCGCGACACGCCCGCTGCTGCGGCGCCGCTACGGCCGGTGCGGCTCGGCCCCGCCGACGTGGTGCTCGACAAGAAGCCGGACGGCACCATCCACCTGCGTTCGCCAC
The DNA here is from genome assembly GCA_963787955.1 of uncultured Alphaproteobacteria bacterium. Lineage (GTDB taxonomy): Bacteria > Pseudomonadota > Alphaproteobacteria > Rhizobiales > Xanthobacteraceae > Z2-YC6860. Next base: position 144,431 of record CAWBFG010000038.1, read on the forward strand.
ACTCGCTCGAACACTATCCCGACAAGTTGACGCAGCGGCTGGAATACTGGACCACGACTGCGCCGGATCGCGTGTTCATCGCGCAGCGCACCGCGGCAGGCGATTGGCGCAAGCTCACCTATGCGCAGACGCTTGCGCTGGTGCGCGGCATTGCGCAAGCGCTGCTGAATCGAAAGCTGTCAACTGAGCGACCCGTCGCCATCCTGTCCGGCAACGACATCGAGCACGCGCTGCTGGCGCTCGCGGCAATGGTGACGGGTATTCCCTATGCACCGATCTCGGTGCCCTATTCGCTGATGTCGAGCGACTTCGGCAAACTCAAATCCATCATCGCCGATCTCACGCCTGGTCTGGTGTTCATCTCCGACGGAAGGCCGTTCGCCCGCGCCGTCGACGCCGCGGTGCCGCTCGATGCGGAGATCGTCGTCACCGCCAATCCGCTTGCCAATCGCTCGACCACGCTGTTCGCCGACCTGATCACCACTGAACCAACCGCGGCCGTCGAGGCCGCGCACGCCAAGGTCGGGCCCGATACAATTGCGAAAGTCCTTTTCACCTCCGGCTCGACCGGGATGCCAAAGGGCGTCATCAACACCCAGCGCATGCTCTGCTCAAACCAGGCGATGATCCGCTCGAGTTTCGCTTTCCTGGCCGACCAGCCGCCGGTCCTGGTCGACTGGCCGCCGTGGAACCACACGTTCGGCGGCAACCACGATTTCGGGATGGTCGTTCACAACGGGGGCTCGTTTTATATCGACGAGGGCAAGCCCCTTCCCGGCGCAATCGAAGCCACCGTGCGCAATCTGCGCGAGGTCGCGCCGACCATTTACCTGAACGTGCCTAAAGGCTTTGAGATGCTGCTGCCCTATTTCCGCAGCGACGCCGCCTTGCGCCAAACGTTCTTCAGCCGGCTCAAGGTGCTGTTCTACGCCGGCGCGGGCCTGGCGCAGCACGTGTGGGACGAATTGCAGCAGTTGGCCATCGCTACCACAGGCGAGCGCATCATCTTCCTGTCGAGCCTCGGTTCGACCGAGACGGCGCCGGCCGCGTTGGTCCGCACGTGGGAATCCGAGCAACCCGGCAACATTGGATTGCCGATGCGGGGCGTAGAATTGAAGCTCGTGCCGACTGGAGACAAGCTTGAAGCGCGTTTCAAGGGGCCGAATATCACACCTGGCTATTGGCGCCGCCCCGATCTCACCAAGGACGCGTTCGACGATGAAGGTTTCTACAAGATCGGTGATGCGCTGAAATTCGCAGACCCCGCCGATCCTGCGAAAGGTCTCCTGTTCGACGGCCGACTCGCTGAAGACTTCAAGCTGGCGAGCGGCACCTGGGTCAGCGTCGGGGCGTTGCGCGCTCAGGTCATCGACCATTGTGCGCCGCTCATCCGCGACGCGGTGATCGCAGGCGCCGACCGCGATTATGTCGCGGCGCTGGTGTTTCCGGATGTCGAGGCCTGCCGCAAGCTTGGCGGCCTGGCGGCGGTGGCTGCACCGGCTCAGGTGCTGGGCGACGCCAAGGTGCGCGGCGAGTTCCGCAGCAAGCTGAACGCACTGGCCAAGCAAAGCCGCGGCGGCTCGACCCGCGTCAGCCGCATCGTGCTGATGGAGGAGCCACCGTCACTCGACGCCGGCGAAGCGACCGACAAGGGCTCGATCAACCAGCGCGCGGTGCTGACGCGCCGCGCGGCGTTGGTGGATGAGCTCTACGCGCGGCCGATGTCGGCACGCGTGATCGGGATCGATTGACATGGATCCGAAGGGATATGCGGCCGTCGTCACCGGCGCGGCATCTGGCCTCGGCGCCGAGACGGCAGCGCAACTCGCAGCGGCTGGCGCCAAGGTCGCGCTGCTCGACGTCAACCTCGATGGCGCGCGGCAGAACGCGAACAAGATCGACGGCTTGGCGATCCACTGCGACGTCACCAGTTCGGACGATGCCGTGAAGGCTTTGGCTGAAGCCAAGGCAAGGCACGGCGCGGCACGCATCCTGGTGAATTGCGCCGGCATCGGTCCTGCCAAGCGCATGGTTGGCCGCGACGGCCTGATGCCGCTTTCCGAGTTTGAAAAGGTGATCGCCATCAACCTCGTCGGCACCTTCAACATGATGCGACTCGTCGCCGCCGACATGCAGACGCTCGAGCCGATGGCCGACGGCGAGCGCGGCGTCATCGTGTCGACCGCCTCGGTCGCCGCCTACGAGGGACAGATTGGGCAGACCGCCTATGCGGCGTCGAAGGGCGGCGTGGCCGCGCTCACCATCCCGGCGGCACGTGAGCTGTCGCAATTCGGTATCCGCGTCATGGCGATTGCGCCGGGCATATTCGGCACGCCGATGCTGCGCGCGCTGCCGCAGGCGGCGCAGGACTCGCTCGGCGCCTCGGTGCCGTTTCCGAAACGGCTTGGCGAGCCGCGCGAGTTCGCCGACCTGGCGCTGACGATCGTGCGCAACCGCTATCTCAACGGCGAAGTGATCCGCATCGACGGCGCGCTTCGCATGGCGCCGCGCTGAGTTCTTCAAGGAGACAATCTTCCATGCTGACCTATGTCCGGAACACCCGCATCGAGTGGGGTGATTGCGATCCCGCGGGGATCGTGTTCTTTCCGCGCTATTTCGCGATGTTTGACAGCTGCACCACCAGCATGTTCTCGCAGGCGCTGGGCATGTCCAAGTTCGACTTCATCAAGCATTACAAGTTCGCAGGCTATCCGATGGTCGATATTCGCGCCCGCTTCCTCAAGCCGACCAAGTTCGGCGACGACGTCGTGATCGAAACCACGGTCACCGAGTTCCGCCGCTCCAGCTTCGACGTGCGTCATCGCTTGAGCCACAAGGGCGAGCTTGCGGTGGAATGCCTGGACACACGGGTCTGGGCGGCGCGCGACCCCAACGATCCGGACAAGATCAAGTCGGCGCCAATCCCTGAAGACGTGATCGCCAAGTTCAACGCGGCATAGCGCGTGGCCGCGACCAAACCCATCACCCTGATCACTGGCGCATCTTCCGGCATCGGCGCCGCGCTGGCGCAGGTGTTTGCATCGGCAGGACACGAGCTGGTCCTGGTGGCGCGGCGCGCGCCGCAACTTGCCCAGCTCGCCGACACCATCGCGGCGCAAGGCCGGCCCCGTCCCCATGTGATGACCGCCGATCTTTCACGCGCTGATGCGGCAGCCGGCCTCGAACACGAGCTTCGCGCGCGCGGCCTTGAGCCGAATTTCGTCGTCAACAACGCAGGCGTCGGCCTCGTGGGCCAAGCCGCAAAGCTCGACCGCGCCGCCCAGCTCGCCATCATCGACCTCAATGCCCGCGCGCTGACCGATCTATCGCTGCGCTTCATCGACAGCCTGGCGCATCATCGCGGCGGCCTCCTCAATGTCGCGTCGGTCGGCAGCTTCCTGCCCGGACCCGGCATTGCGGTCTATTACGCCACCAAGGCCTACGTGCTCTCGTTCAGCGAGGCGCTGCACTTCGAACTCAGACCGCGCGGCGTACGCGTAACGGCGCTGTGCCCGGGCCCGGTGGCGACCGAATTCCAGACACGCGCCGGGGTGCCAGGGGGATATTTTCCGTCCATCCTCGATCGGTCCGCCGAACGCGTCGCGCACGACGGCTATCGCGGGCTGATGGCCGGCCGGCGCGTGGTGGTGCCGGGCCTTGCCAACCACGTGGTCACGGTCCTGCCGCGGCTTGCGCCGCGCCGCTATGTGCTTTCGGTGATGAACCGGCTTCGCAACCGCCTGCCCTAGGCTGCCACCGGCGAGCTCGCTATGATCGCTCCACCCACGCGCGGCACGCGCAACCCCTTGTCATGAGGATTTGAAATGGCCGGACAACCGAGCGCCCAGCGAACCGACGCCAAACAACGCGCGCCGATCGCCGGAGAGGCCTTCCTGCGTGCGCTGTCGGACCATGGCATCGATTACTTCTTCGCCAACCCGGGAACCGATTTCCCGCCGATCGTCGAAGCATTCAGCCGGGCCAAGCAGTCGAACGCCAAGGTGCCGCAGCCGCTGGTGATCCCGCATGAAAACCTCGCGGTCGCAATGGCGCACGGCGCTTACGCCATGAGCGGCAAGCCGCAGGCGGTGATGCTGCATGTCAATGTCGGCACCGCCAACGCGATCAACAACATCATCAACCTCAACCGCGACAACATCCCGCTGATCCTCGCGGCAGGGCGGACGCCGATCACCGAGAAGGGCAAGTTCGGTGGCCGCAACCGCTACATCCATTGGGGCCAGGAGATGTTCGACCAGGCTGGGATGCTGCGCGAAGCGGTGAAGTGGGACTATGAGCTGCGGGTGCCCGAGCAGATCACCGACGTGGTGTCGCGCGCCTATGAGATCATGATGACCAGCCCGCGCGGGCCGGTCTATCTGTCGCTGCCGCGCGAGCCGCTGGCTGCGCCGCTGCCCGAGCTTCCGGGTCCGGTGAAGCCGCGCGCGGTGCCGGCGATGCCGCATCCCGATCCACGCCTGATCGCCACACTCGCCGAGTGGATTGCAGCGACGGAGAAACCGCTGATCATCACCACCGCGAGCGGCGCCGAGGCGATGGCGCCGCTCGGCCGCATCGCCGAGAAATATGCGCTTCCAGTGGTGACGCAACGCCAGCGCGTGGTGTGCCTGCCGACCAGCCACCCGATGCACATGGGCTATGATCCGCAGGGTCTGCTCCAGGAGGCCGATCTCATCGTCGTCATGGACGCCGACGTGCCGTGGATTCCGAACGAGCAGCATCCAAAGGCCGACTGCCGTTTCGCCTCGATCGGCGAAGACCCCGCCTTCAAGCGCTACCCGATGCGCAGCTTCCCGAGCGATCTTGCCATCACATCGAACACGGCAAGCGCGCTCGAAGCGCTGGAAACGGCGCTTGCCAAGCAATCGATCCCGCAAGCGCGCATCGACGCGCGGCGCACGCGTGCAGCCGAGTTCAACCGCAAGCGCAACGAGGCGCTTGCCAAGGCTTCCGCAACGCCGAGCGACAAGATCACCAAAGCATATCTGAGCCGCATGATCGCCGAGACGGTGGGCGATGACGCCGTGATCTTCAACGAGTATTCGATGGAGCAGGAGTACTGCCCGCGCGAAAAGCCGAATACGTTCTACGGGCTCAGCGCCGCCGGCGGGCTCGGCTGGGGTTTCGGCGCCGCACTCGGCGCCAAGCTGGCTGCGCCGGAGAAGCTGGTGGTCGCGACGCTGGGCGACGGCGCCTACATGTTCTCCAATCCGATGGTGGCGCACTGGGTGTCGGACGTGCACAAGCTGCCGATCCTGACCATCATCTTCAACAACAGCCGCTACGGCGCCGTGCGCGGCGCCACCATGTCCATGTTCAAGGACGGCGCCGCAGGCGAAGACCAGGGCCGCTTCATGGCCGACCTGGATCCGAGCCCGGCGTTCGAGAAGGCAGTCCAGATGCAAGGCGGCCACGGCGAGCGGGTCGAAAAGCCGGCCGACCTGCCGGCGGCGCTGAAGCGGGCGCGCGACGTGGTCGTCAACGAAAAGCGTCAGGCGCTCCTCAACGTCATTTGCCCGTACTGAGCAATCAGCCGACAAAATCACTCGACAAATCCGACCGCCGCCTTAAACAGGCGGCGACCTTGGGAGGGACTATTCAGATGATGCGCGTCGATGCCTACACCCATTTCATTCCGCAGCGATTCTACAAGGAGGTGCTGTCGGTCGGCTCCTATGCGGATATCGGCAAGCGTATGAAGGGCGTGCCGAGTATCTACGACGTCAACATCCGCCTGAAGGTCGTCGACAAGTTCAAGGACTACGCGCAGATCCTGTCCTACCCGATGCCTCCCCTCGAGGTTATGACCAAGGATCCCAAGCAGGCCGAGGAATACGCCCGCATCATCAACGATGGCTTTGCCGAATTGTGCGCGAAGCACCCCGACCACTTTCCAGGCTGGGTCGCGCAGGCTCCGATGTCGGCGCCGGACGCCGGCGTACGCGAAGCGCAGCGCGCCATGAAGATGGGCGCGCTCGGCGTGCAGATCTACACCAACGTCGCCGGCCGACCGCTCGACAATCCGGAGTTCGACACGTTCTGGGCGGCGATGAACAAGGCCGGCACGCCGATCTGGATGCATCCTTCGCGTGGCGCGAGCTTCGCCGACTATCAGACCGAGCAGAAGTCGAAATACGAGATCTGGTGGACGTTCGGCTGGTCCTACGAGACCGGCGCCGCAATGGCGCGGCTCGTGTTTTCCACGATCATGGACAAGTATTCGAAGCTGAAGATCGTCACCCACCACTTCGGCGGCATCGTGCCGATGCTGGAAGGCCGCATCGGCCCCGGCTGGGACCAGATCGGCGCGCGCACCTCGGACGAAGACCTGCAAAAGGTGGCGAAGTCACTCAAGAAGCGGCCGCTACGCTATTTCAAAGAGAACTTCTGGACCGACACCGCGGCGTTCAGTGGCAAGCCCGCCACGCTCTGCGGGCTGGCGTTCTATCCGACCGAGAAGGTGCTATTCGCCTCCGACTGCCCGTTCGACCCCGAGAAGGGTACCTTCTACATCCGCGAGACGCTGAAGATCCTCGACGGCATCGATATGCCGAAGGCCAAGCGCAAGGCGATCATGTACGGTAACCTGGAGAAGCTCACCGGTCGCAAGCTGGTGAAGTGATTGCCGCAATGCCGATGCTCAGAGGGCTAATTGGGAATTGAGAGCCAGGCCATGAAGCGGCCCGTGATCGGCGTCATCGGCAACACGTATCTGGCGGAGAATCGCTTCCCTTCGCAGCGTGTCGGCGAAAAGAACCTGAAGGCGGTCGTGGACGTTACCGGCGCCTTACCGCTGATGTTTGCCGGTTGCCCCGATCTCACCGATGTCGGCGCGCTGCTAGACGCCGTTGACGGTATTCTTTTGACCGGCGGGCGGGCCAACGTTCATCCAAGCTATTTCGGCGTCGAGCCGCATCCCAAGCACGAGCCTTACGACGAGCGGCGCGACGCGGTGGCGCTGGCCGTGGCCGAGGCCTGCGTCGCGCGCGGCGTGCCGCTGTTCGGCATCTGCCGCGGCCTGCAGGAGATGAGTGTCGCGTTCGGCAGTTCGCTGCATCCCGAGATCCGCGAGCTGCCCGGCCGCGTGAACCATCGCATGCCGCGATTGGAGAACGGCGAAATCCACCCGGATCACAACGTCGTTTTCGCCGACCGCCACGATGTCCACCTCACGCCCGGCGGGGCCTTCGCACGGCTCTACGGCAAGGAAACCATCCGGGTGAACTCGCTGCACGGCCAGGGCATCCTCGAGCTCGGCAAGCGCATCGTCGTCGAGGGTGTGGCGGATGACGGCACGATCGAGGCGATCCGGGTTGCCGACGCTGCAGGCTTTGCGCTGGGCGTGCAATGGCACGCCGAATACGACCCGCAGCGCAACCCAGTGAACCGGACGCTGTTCCAGGCGTTCGGCAAAGCGGTGTCTGCGCACAAGCGCGCCACATAGTTTCCACCCCTGTGGGTTGCCCGCACGCGCCCATGAAACGGCGCGTCGCATCTGCTAGCGTCTCCGGATGGACGCTGCACGCTCCCTTGCTCTGAACGAAGATCCGCCGTCGGAACCGGCACCGCGCGCCACGCCGGTGATGGAGCAATACATCGAGATCAAGGCGGCCAATCCGGATTGCCTGCTGTTCTACCGGATGGGAGATTTCTACGAACTGTTCTTCGAAGACGCCGAGGTGGCGAGCCGCGCGCTCGGCATCGTGCTCACCAAGCGCGGCAAGCATCTCGGCCGCGACATCCCGATGTGCGGCGTGCCGATCCATCGGGCCGACGAATATCTGCATCGCCTGATCGCACTCGGCCACCGGGTCGCGGTCTGCGAGCAAACCGAAGACCCCGCCGAAGCCAAGAAGCGAGGCTCAAAGAGCGTGGTGCGCCGCGATGTCGTGCGACTGGTCACGCCGGGCACCCTGACCGAAGACACGTTGCTGGATGCCCGGCGTAACAATTACCTCCTCGCCATCGTTCGTGCCCGTGTGTCGTCAGCTGGCGACGAGCCGCGCTTCGGCATCGCCTGGATCGATATCTCCACTGGGGAATTCCGTATCGCCGAATGCGACCGGGCCGCTCTTGCCGCCGAGATCGCACGGCTGGAGCCGGGTGAGATCATCGTCTCCGACGCGCTCTACAGCGATCCGGAGCTTGCGCCGTACCTGCGCACCCTGCCCGCGGTGACGCCGCTCACGCGTGACGTGTTCGATGGCGCAACCGCCGAGCGGCGCGTCTCCGACTATTTCGCCGTGGCCACCACCGACGCGTTCGGGGCGATGTCGCGGCTGGAGCTGAACGCCGCGGCGGCCTGCGTGACCTATGTCGAGCGCACCCAGCTTGGCAAGCGGCCGCCGCTGTCGCCGCCGATGCGCGAGGCGGCAGGCTCCACGCTGTCGATCGATCAAGCAACCCGCAGCAATCTCGAGCTGGTTCGTACCATCGGCGGCGAGCGGCGCGGCTCGCTGCTCGCCGCCATCGACCGCACTGTAACCGCGGCCGGCTCGCGGCTGCTGGCGCAACAGCTGGCAGCGCCGCTGACCGATCCGGCACAGATCGCACGGCGACTTGATACCGTGGAGGCATTGGTCGCGGATCAGGCCGCACGGAGCGAGGCCCGCGAGCGGCTGCGCGCGGCTCCCGACCTCGCGCGCTCACTGGCAAGACTTGTGGTCGGCCGTGGCGGCCCGCGCGACCTCGCCGCGATTCGCGACGGCATCGCTGCAGCGTCGGACCTTGCGGCGCGCCTGGATGCGCTGGCGAAAGCGCCGGATGAGATCACCGAAGCCATCGCGGCGCTGCGCCGCCCTGATCCAGATCTGGCGCAAGAACTCGGTGCGGCGCTGGCCGAAGAACTGCCGCTGCTCAAGCGCGATGGCGGCTTTGTGCGCGCCGGCTATCACGGAGCGCTCGACGAGGCGCGTGCGCTGCGGGACGAATCCCGCAAGGTGATCGCGCAATTGCAGGTCGGATACGCCGACGAGACCGGCGTGCGCGCGCTCAAGATCCGGCACAACAACGTGCTCGGCTATTTCGTCGAGGTCACGGCCCAGCACGGCGACAAGCTGATGAGCGCGCCGCTCAACGCGCGGTTCATCCACCGCCAGACGCTGGCCGGCCAGGTGCGCTTCACCACCACCGAGCTCGGTCAACTGGAGGCGAAGATCGCGAACGCCGCCGACCGGGCGCTTGGGTTGGAGCTGGAAACCTTCGCCCGGCTGTCCGCCGCCGTCGTTGCGGCATGCGACGCCATCAAGGCCGCCGCAGAGGCGCTGGCTATGCTCGATGTCGCCAGCGCGCTCGCCACGCTGGCCGTCGAACGGGATTACATTCGGCCTGTCGTTGATCGTTCGCTGCAATTCGTCATCGAAGGCGGCCGCCATGCCGTGGTGGAGCAGGCCATCAGCGAGCCGTTCGTGGCGAATGACTGCGACCTGACGGCGGGAGAAACCGCGGGAAAGATCTGGCTGCTCACCGGCCCCAACATGGCGGGCAAGTCGACTTTCTTACGGCAGAACGCGCTGATCGCCGTGCTGGCCCAGATGGGATCGTTCGTCCCGGCGAAGCGCGCCACGATCGGCGTGATCGACCGGCTGTTCTCCCGCGTCGGCGCCGCCGACGATCTGGCGCGCGGCCGCTCCACCTTCATGGTCGAGATGGTCGAGACTGCGGCAATCCTCAACCAGGCCGGCCCGCGCTCGCTGGTCATCCTCGACGAGATTGGCCGCGGCACCTCGACGTTCGACGGGCTCTCGATCGCGTGGGCGGCGATCGAGCACCTGCACGAGGTCAACCGCTGCCGTGCGCTGTTCGCCACCCATTTCCACGAGCTGACTGCGCTCGCCGCAACGCTGCCGCGGGTGCATAATGCTACCGTGCGGGTCAAGGAATGGCACGGCGATGTGGTGTTCCTGCACGAAGTCGTGGCGGGCGCGGCCGACCGCTCGTACGGCATCCAGGTCGCCAAGCTCGCCGGCCTGCCGGCGAGCGTGATCGAGCGCGCCAAGGTGGTGCTGGCGAAGCTCGAGGCCGAGGACCGGGCCACGCCGCGCGGCGGCTTCGAGGACCTGCCGCTGTTCGCCGCCCCGCCACGGCCGGCCGAGCCCGATCCGCGGCAGCGTGCGCTCGATGCGCTGATCGAGGCGTTGGCTACCATCAATCCCGATGAGATGTCGCCGCGCGAGGCACTGGAAGCACTTTACGCGCTGAAAATGAAAGCCGCCGAGCCAAAGAAAGCTTAGGCAGGCGAGGGCTTGCGGCGGCGCTGCTTCAGCGCCCAGAGCAGACCGTTCCAGGTCACGCCGAACGCAAGCCCGACGCCATAGCTCCACCAAACGCCGATTGTCTCGGCGAGCAGATGCACGGCGAGGAACCCGAGCACCAGGCCGAACAGCGGCGCCTGCACGTGCGCCGCGACGCTCGCCGCCGCCGGCCCGTCGATCCGCGGGTGCATGATGATGAAGAAGCTCCCCATCGCCACCGGAAATACCGCGAACATGCCGGAGGCAAACGAGCCGATACGATGGCTGGCCACGGTGACGACCGCGACGCAGAGCGAGACAATTGCAGCGCGGACGGCGATATCAGCGCGGCGCGTTTCGGCCTTCGTCACCAATCCATCGGTCTGGAAGCGCGCGCCGACTAGCTCGTTAACGACAAGACGACCACGTTGAGGATGAGCGCGCCGGTGGCGGTCCATGGAAAAGCGTGCAGGAATGCGGCCGCCGCAAACCAAACCACAAACGCGCCGCCCAGGCTGACCAGCAGTGACTGGCGCTGCGCCAACGCCGCATAGCTGAGCGCGAACAGCGCCACCGCCGCGTTGGACACCATGCTGCCGACCGCACTCGCCGCGATAAACGATGGCGGATGATCGATCGCGAGGATGATGTAGACGGCGCCCGCCGCAGTCGGCAGCGCCGCGATCAGCGCACCAATGAACGGACCGCAGCGTTCGACCAGGACCGACGCGGTGACCACGATGGCCGCGGTCATCGCCATTTTGAGCGAGAGCTCAAGCCAGAATGCGGGGTCGAAGGCCATGCGGGGTCTGGAGGTGCGGCAAGGCAGACGTGGCGGGCGGGACAGGCCGGATATAGACTTTTCTCATAAGAGCGCGACAGCGTCGACCCAGGGAGCGGATCATGTCGAAATGGCTTTGTGCGTTGATCTCCGCAGCCGCGCTGTCGATACCGGCCGCCGCCTACGCGCAAAATTATCCCACCCGGACCATTACCATCGTCGTCACCGCCGCGGCGGGCGGCGTGACCGACGTGGTGGCCCGCGCCCTGGGGCAAAAGCTATCGGAGGCTTGGGGTCAGCAGATCATCATCGAAAACCGCGGCGGCGGCGCGCACATCATCGGCGCTTCCGCGGTTGCCAACGCAGCGCCCGACGGCCACACCCTGATGGTGGCGGAGGCTGGGACCTTCGTGATCAACCCGGCGCTATACCCGCGGGAGAAGATACCGTTCGATCCGGACAGGGCCTTCGCCCCGATCACCGGGCTGGTGCGCATTCACCACGCGATGATTACCACGCCATCGTTCCCGGCGCAGAGCGTGGCCGACGTGATCGCGATGGCAAAAGCCAAGCCGAACAGCATCACCTACGGCACCGCCGGTGTCGGCTCCGGGCCGCACGTCAACATCGCCCGACTGCAAAACGTCGCCGGCATCCAGCTCGTCCCGATCCACTATCGTGGCGCCACGCCCTCGTTGAACGACGTGATGGGCGGCCACACCAACATGATGCTGATCAGCGTCAGCTCCGCGCTGCCGAATTTCCGCGCCGGCCAGGTCAAGATGATCGGCATCGGCAGCCCGAAGCGGCTGCCGCAGGTTTCAGATGTGCCGACCATTGCTGAGGGCGGCAACCTGCCGGGCTTTATCGCAGGGACATGGTTCGGCATGGCGACGACAGGGGGCACACCGTCGGCTATCGTCAAGAAAATCCACGCCGAGGTGCTCAAGATCATCGACGACCCGACGTTCCGCGAGCGCTTCCTGGCCAAGCAATTGTACGAGCCGATGACCAGTTCGACCGAGGAGTTCGAGGCCTATATCAAAACCGAGCTGCAGAACTGGGCCAAGGTAATCCGCGAGCAGAACCTCGCCATCGCGCACTAGGTTGTTTTGTGCGTGATCTTTTCCGAAAACCGGTTCCCACTTTTCGGGATCACGCACTAGCGCGCCTTGCGCAGCGCCATGCGGCGGCGCATCGACCAGACGATGAAATTCCAGATCATCGAGGTCGCTAACGACAGCGCATAGGCGGTCCAAATGCTGAATACGACTGCGGCGACATAGAGCACCACCAGCGCGACCGAAAAACCGGCCAGACCCCAGAGCGTATTGGCCAGCAGGGCAGCAGTCGCCGGTCCGCCGATACGTGGCTGGAAGATCAGGATCAGACTGGTGAGCACGATGGGAAACACGGCGAGCACGCCGGTGACAGCCGGCCCGACCCGAGTGCTGGTGCCGACCACGATGGCGACAAGGCACGCCACCATGCCGGCGCGCAGCGGCATGTCGTACCAGCGCCGCCACGCCGGCGGCATCTTCACATCAAGATAGCGTTTCGCCAGCGGAACGGTGAACGCGAACACGACAACGTTGAGCGCGATGGTGGCTGTGAGCGTCCAGTCGACCGCTGACAGCACGAACGCCAGCCCAAACCATGCCGCCAGCGCGAACGCCAGACTGACCGGCCATGATTGACGCTGCGCCAGCACGACATAGGTCAGCGCAAAGACCGCGTTGGCGGTGTTGGCGGCGAGGCTGCCCAGCGCGCTGTCGGCGATGAAGCCCGCGGTGTGATCGAACGCCAGGAATATGTAGGACGGCGCCGCAGCGATCGGCAGCGTCGCGATCATCGATCCGACGGTCGGGCCGGCCCGCTCGGCGATCCACGCGGCGATGACCACAAAGCCGGCCGTCACGGCCATCTTCAGCGCGAGCGCAAGCCAGAATGCGAGTTCGGGGGGCATGCTCTTGTTCCGCCCTCATCCTGAGGAGCGCACGCAGTGCGCGTCTCGAAGGATGGAGCGGCCTCATGCTTCGAGACGGCGGCTTCGCCGCCTCCTCAGCATGAGGCCGAGAGAGAATAGACGTCGCGGATATCACACCCGCTGCAGCTTGATGTCCACCGGCGGCCCCTTGGCGATGGTCTGATAGACCACGCAATAGCGCTCGGTAAGCTTGAGCAGTTGATCGAGCTGTTCCTGGGTCGCATCGGTGTCGAGCGCAAAGCGCAAGCGGATCTCACGGAAGCCAACCGGCGCGTCCTTGGCGACTCCCAGCGTGCCGCGAAAATCGAGATCGCCCTCGGCCAACACCGTGCCAGACTTCACCGGAATAGAGAGAGCCGTGGACACTGCCTTGACGGTCACACCGGCACAGGCCACCAGGGCCTCCAGCAGCATATCGCCGGAGCAGAGTTCAAGGCCGGACCCACCGGTCGCCGGATGCAGGCCGGCAACTGCCAACGCCCGCCCGGTCTCGACCTTGCAGGCGATGTTGGTGTCATCGAGCGAGCCCTTTGCCTTGAGCGTGATCAAGGCGGCGTCCGGCTGGCTCTTATACTTGTCCTTGATCGGCGCCTGCATCGCGCGCAGTTCGGCAGCATCCATGCGAAGTCTCCTGCTACTTCATGCCTATCACATAGTCATCAGCCAGCCGGTGTCAGCACCGTCCGGCCGATCACCTTGCCGGCCCGCAACTCACCGAGCACCGCGTTGACGTCCGCGAGCGGCCGGGTCGCGACCGGGACCGGCGGCAGACCGGTGCGCTTCACCAGGTCGATCAGCTCGGCCATCTCCGGCACGCTGCCGACGTAGGAACCCTGCACCGTAATGGCGCGCATCGGGAACGGCGGCAGCGACACCGTGATGTCGCCGCCGTAGAGGCCGACAATGATGTACTTGCCGCCCTTGATCAGGCTGTCGATGCCCATGCGGGCGGTGCTCGACGAGCCGACCAGATCGATCACCGCCCAGGCGCCCGCGCCGCCGGTCGCCGCAATGATCTGCTGCACGGCGTCGACCGCCCCGCCGTCGATCACCACTTGAGCGCCGGCCTTCTTGGCCGCTTCGCGCTTGACCGGATCGATATCGACGACGATTGCGGCTTTGCCGCCCATCGCGCGATGCAGCGCCAGGCACATCAGTCCAAGTCCGCCAGCGCCGATGATGACCGTCGGCTCGCTCTCAAGCGTCGGACCGATTTTTTTCAGCGCGCCGTAGGTGGTGACCCCGGAACACGCGAGCGGCGCGGCCTTGTCGGGCGGCATGTCGCCGATATCGACCAGGTAGCGTGGGTGCGGAACCATCAGATGATCGGCGTAGCCGCCGTTTGAGAAGACGCCGAGGCTGCGCATTGCGCGGCACAGATTGTCCTCACCGCGCTTGCAGACGGTGCACTCGCCGCAGCCGATCCAGGGATTGGCGAGCACGCGGGCGCCAACCTTGATCCCCTGCGCCTGTGGACCGACGGCAACCACCTCACCGACATTCTCGTGGCCCAGGGTGATCGGCAGCTTCATGCCGCGGTCGGCCAGGCTCAGGCGCTTGCCGCCGCCCAGATCAAAAAAGCCTTCGGAAAGATGCAGGTCGCTGTGGCAGACGCCGGCCGCCAGGACCTTGAGTAGAACTTCGGTCCCGGCGGGCCGCGGCGTCGGCTGTTCGACGAGTTCCAACGGCGCGCCACAGGTGCAGAGCTTGAAGCTACGCATACATTCCTCCCGTCATGGCCCGGCACATGCCGGCGTCCACGTCCTTTTCTCGCAAAGACGTAGATGCCCGGCACCATAGGCGAGCGAAGCGACGCCGTCCTTCGGACGGCTATGGCCGGGCATCACGGTAGCAGAAATTGTCAGCGCGCGGTCACCACCACATCGCCTGGCCGGTTTCGGCCCTGGTCTCGCGATCATCGACGCTGGCGGCGCGGCCAAGCGAACGGTCGAGCGCAGCGAGCACGCGCCGCTTGGCAAAGTCGTAGGCAGCGGACTGACGATCGCGTGGTCGCGGCAGATCGATCGCGATCTCGTCCTCGATCCGGCCAGGATGCGGACGCATCACCACCACACGGTCGCCCAGCACAATCAACTCGTCGACATCGTGGGTGACGACAATCAGCGTCGGCCTGCCGTCGGCCCACAGGTCCAGCAGATGGTCCTGGAGATCGACGCGGGTGAATGCATCCAGCGCCGAGAACGGCTCGTCGAGCAGCAACACCTCCGGCCGCGTCACCAGCGCACGGGCGAGCGCGACGCGCTGCGCCTGGCCGCCGGAAAGCTCACGCGGCCATACGCCGGCCTTGTCGGTCAGTCCGACCCGAGCGACCTGCGCGGCGACGCGCTGTTCGCGTTCCCGCCTCGGCCGATGCTCGAGGCCGAAGCCGACGTTTCCGGCGACGCTGAGCCATGGCAGCAGTCGAGGCTCCTGGAACACGATGCCGATCCGCTCGTTCGGTTCGGTGATGACGACGCCGTCGAGTGCGACCTTGCCCTGCGTCGGCGTATCGAGACCCGATATCGCGCGCAGCAGCGTAGACTTGCCGCAACCGGAGCCGCCGACCACGGCCACGATCTCGCCGGGCGCGACCTCAAGCGAAACGCCTTCGACCGCACGGACACCGTTGGGATAGGTTTTGCCGACGCGATTGAGGGTGAGCATTACGTCCTCCGATGCCGGTCTTCCCAGCGCAGCAGGGGCGCGGTGGCGAGCGCCAGGATCGTGTCCGTGAGCTTGCCTAGGATGGCGAACGCGACGATGGCCGCGACGATGGTCGCCGGCTTGCCGAGCTGTTGGCCGTCGATCAGCAGGAAGCCAAGGCCTTGCGAGGCGCCGAGGAATTCGGCCGCAACGACGAACATCCAGCCGAGCCCCAAGCCGGCGCGCAACGACAACACGTAGGCCGGCAGCACCGCCGGCAGCAGGATCCGCCGCACCATCGCGAAGCCGGACAAGCGGAACACCCGGCCGACCTCGACAATCTTGCGGTCGACGGAGATCACCGCGCCCATCACACCGAGATAGACCGGGAAAAACACTCCGACCGCGATCAGGATGATCTTCGACGCCTCGAAGATGCCGAACCACAGGATGAACAGCGGCACCCAGGCGATGGACGGGATCGACCGCAAGGCCTGCAAGGTCGGGTCAACCAGACGATGGCTCAAGGCGGAATAGCCGGTGATGGCGCCGAAGATCGTTCCAGCTGTGACGCCGCAGATGAAACCAGCGAACACGCGGGTCAACGTCGCCAGCGCGTGGGTCTGCAGTTCGCCCGTGCCCCACAGCTCGGCGAAGGTCTTGAAGATGACAGAGGGCGGCGGCACCAGGCGGCCGGTCGACCAGCCAGCGGCGACCGCAACCTCCCATAACACCGCCAGCGAGATCGGCAGGAGCAATCCCAGCGCAGGACGGAGAAGCCACGCCAAGTCCCTCTTGGGCGCCTGTTCCTGGGCCGCTGCGTCTACGCTGGAACTCATAAGAACAAGAGACATAACCGCGCCTTCAATTGCAACACCGCGCGATGCCGCTGGCTATCGTGCCAACCTGGATCCCGGGTCCGCCGCTTGCGCGGCGCCCGGGATGACCGTCAGTTGGTGACGGCCACGTACCGGCTGTCGATCAGATCGTCGACCGCCTTTTTCACGTCGACGTCGGCCTTGATCACGCCGCCCTTTTGCAGCGCGATGCCGGCTTCGAGGATCGACTCGCGCTGCGCCGGACCAACCACATTGAAGGTCAGGCCGGTGCGCTCCTTGAGCTGCTTGTCGACCACCGGGCCTTCGAGCCCGGTCACGCCGATGAACACTCTCTTGAGTTCATCGTAATTGGCCAGCAACTCCTTGCGGGCCACCTCGTAGACTGCAAGCACGCGCTTCACGACGTCCGGATACTTCTGCAGAAACTCTTCGCGGGCATTCAGGATGCCCCAGGTGTTCGCTTCCGGCTTGCGGAAGAACAGCTTGGCGCCATCCTTCACCTCGTGCTGTGCCATCATCGGATCGAGACCGGCCCAAGCGTCGACGTCGCCGCGGATGAGGGCGGTACCACCGTCGGCGTGCTGCTGCACCAGCACCGGCGTGACATCCTTGTCGCTCAGCCCTGCGCCCTGAAGCGCACGGACGGTAAAGATGTGCGGATCGGTGCCGCGCACCATCGCAACTTTCTTGCCTTTGAGGTCCGCGACCTTGGTGATCTTGCTGTCCTTGGCGACGACCAGTGCCGTCCACTCCGGCCGCGAGTACGTGTAGATCGACTTGATCGGGTTGCCGTTGATCTTGGCGACCAGAGCAGCGGAGCCGGCAGTCGAGCCGAAGTCGATCGAACCGGCGTTGAGGAATTGCAGGGCGTTACTCGACGAAACGGTCTTCACCCACAGCACCTTGATGCCGTCCTTGGCGAATTCCTTTTCGAGCAGGCCTTTGTCCTTCAGGAGCAGCGACACCGGGTTGTAGGTCGCCCAGTCGATGCGGATTTCGGCCGGCTTGCTTTGCCCGAGCGCGGCGGTCGGCAGCAGACCGACCAGCAGGGCCGAAGCGAGAAGGGAACGTCGGGACAGAACACTCATCGAAACCTCCACTTTGCTCGGCCACATGGCGCGGCCGCCGATTGATGGAGGCGGGTCAAAAACACTTTGCCCGCCCGTCAGCTTCATGCGACGGGGCGGGCCCCGACCGCTTTAGCTGCATTTGTTAAGCGCCCGCAAGCTGTTCGCTCAAATCGGCGCTGTTCAGTATTTATTGTCTAAGCCTTTGATGGTCAACGAGAAAAATATAGCATTTTGCACCCAGGAGGTGGCATGACGTTTCCCACGGGCACAGCTTTGCAGTGCGCTTGTTCCCTCCCATTGTTCGACCGGCGGTGACATGATCCGCGCGCTCCGCTATCGGGATGACGCGATGCTGACATCCACCAAACCTCGCGACACGGCCGTCGAACTGTTCGATGAACGCGCCCTGGTGGCCGAACTTGACGCCCTTGCGACAGAGCACGACGGCAACGAACAAGCGTTGCGCCGCGCCATCACCCAGCCATTGAAGGACGCACTTGTCGCCGGGCGCGCCGATGCGGAACGCCAGCTCCTGCAAAACCGCCAGGGGCGGCGCTGCGCCGAGCGCCTGTGCACCATGCAGGACGCCATCATCCGCATTCTCTATGAATTCATCGTCCGCCATCTCTACCCGTCGCAAAATCCGTCCGAGGCTGAACGCATGGCGATCGTCGCCACCGGCGGCTACGGCCGCGGCCTGCTGGCGCCGGGATCCGACATCGATCTGCTGTTCGTGCTGCCCTACAAGCAGACCGCGTGGGGCGAGTCGGTCGCCGAAGTGATCCTCTATTGCTTGTGGGATCTGGGCCTCAAGGTCGGCCATGCAACGCGCTCGGTCGACGAGTGCATTCGCCAGGCCAAGGCGGACATGACGATCCGCACGGCATTGTTGGAATCACGGTACCTGCTCGGCGACAGCAAGCTGTTCGACGAATTGATGGCGCGTTTCGACAAGTCGGTCGTCCAGGGAACCGGGCCTGACTTCGTCGCCGCCAAGCTCGCCGAGCGTGAAACGCGCCACCGCCGCGGCGGGCAATCGCGCTATCTCGTCGAGCCCAACGTCAAGGACGGCAAGGGCGGCCTGCGCGACCTGCACACGCTGTTCTGGATCGCCAAGTACGTGTATCGCGTGCGCGACGTCGAAGGCCTGACCGAGCGCGGCGTATTCGATGCCGACGAGCTCAAACTGTTCCGCCGCTGCGAGGACTTCCTGTGGTCGGTCCGCTGCAACATGCATTTTCTCGCCGATCGCGCCGAAGAACGGCTGTCGTTCGACATCCAGCGCGAGATCGCCGTGCGGCTTGGCTACTCCGGGCGTCACGGCTTGAAGGACGTCGAGCGGTTCATGAAGCACTACTTCCTGATCGCCAAGGACGTCGGTGATCTCACCGCTATTCTCTGCGCCGCGCTGGAAGATCAGCAGGCCAAGCCGGCGCCGGTGCTGAGCCGGGTGATGGCAAGGCTACGTCCGCGCGGTCGCCGGCCGTTACCGGAGAGCGAGGATTTCGTCGACGACAACAACCGCCTCAGGGTCGCTGACGCGGATGCGCTCACGCGCGATCCGGTCAACCTGATCCGCATGTTCCGTCTGGCGCAGAAGCACAATCTGGTGCTGCACCCGGATGCCATGCGCGCGGCGACCAAGTCGCTGAAACTGATCGACAGCGATCTGCGGCAAGACCCCGAGGCCAACCGGCTGTTCCTGGAGATACTCACTTCGAGTGATGCCGAGATTATCCTGCGGCGCATGAACGAGACCGGGGTGCTCGGCCGCTTCGTGCGGGCGTTCGGTCAGGTTGTGGCGATGATGCAATTCAACATGTACCACCACTACACGGTGGACGAGCATCTGCTGCGCTGCATCGGCGTGCTCGCCGAAATCGAACGCGGCAACAACGAGGAGTTCACGCTCGCGAACGACCTGATGCGCAAGATCCAGCCTGAGCACCGCAAGGTGCTTTACGTGGCGCTGTTTCTACATGACATCGCCAAGGGCCGGATCGAGGACCATTCGATCGCCGGCGCGCGCGTTGCGCGGCGGTTTTGTCCGCGCGTCGGTCTGTCGCCGGCCGAGACCGAGACCGTCGCCTGGCTGGTCGAGCAGCATCTCGTGATGTCGAGCGTTGCGCAGTCGCGCGATCTGTCCGACCGCAAGACCATCGAGAACTTCGCCGCTGTCGTGCAATCGCTCGAGCGGATGAAGCTTCTTACCATCCTGACAACCGCAGATATTCGTGCCGTCGGTCCGGGCGTATGGAACGGCTGGAAGGCTCAGCTGCTGCGTACTCTCTACTATGAAACCGAACCGGTCCTCACTGGCGGCTTCTCGGAAGTGAACCGAGCGCAGCGCGTGGCGATGGCACAGGCAGAGTTGCGAGCCGAGCTCAAGGATTGGCCGCCGGAGCGCATCGAAGCTTACTTTGCGCGACACTATCCCGCGTATTGGCTCAAGGTCGACCTGCCGCACCGGATTGCGCACGCGCGATTCGTGCGTTCGGCGGAAGAAACGGGCAAGACGATCGCAACGGCGTTCGCGTTCGACGCTGCGCGCGGCGTCACCGAGCTGACGGTACTTGCGCCTGACCATCCGTGGCTGCTTTCAAGCCTTGCCGGCTCCTGCGCGGCAGCAGGCGCCAACATCGTCGATGCGCAGATTTTCACCACCACCGATGGCCGTGCGCTCGATACCATCGCGGTGACTCGCGAATTTGACGGGAACGACGATGAGGCACGGCGCGCCAGCCGCATCACCGAGACGATCGAGAAGGCGCTGGCCGGTACGCTCAAGCTGCCCGACGTGGTGGCGCACCGCTCAACGCCCAAGGGCCGGCTCAGGGCATTCTCCGTCGAGCCCGAGGTGACGATCAACAACCAGTGGTCCAATCGTTACACGGTGATCGAGGTGACCGGGTTGGACCGGCCTGGCCTGCTCTATGAGCTCACCGCCACGCTGTCGAAGCTCAGCCTCAACATCACGTCGGCGCACGTCGCCACGTTCGGCGAGCGGGTGGTCGACGTGTTCTATGTGACCGATCTGCTGGGCGCCAAGATCGCCTCGCCAACACGCGAGGTCGCCATCAAGCGCGCGCTGCTGCGGTTGCTGGCGTCCGAAGCAAGCCCGCTGTCCGCCAAAGGCGCGGCAGCGGGCTGACGCGCGCCTTACCGCGGGCGCTTGCCCATAAAGCCAAAAATTGAGCGATGTACCGCGAGCTTAAGCAGCCCCGGCTTTCTTCTTTTTCTTCGCCGGCTTCGGCTCCTCGGCAGCCATGGCGGGCTTGACACCCGTCTGATAGATGATCTGTGCCCAGCTCGGCAGCCACATGGGCAGGCTGTCGCGCACCAGACGATAACCATTGTCGGCATGCTGTTGCTCAGCCGTCATGGCAGGCGCCGCGGCCTTCTTGGCCTTCTTCTGGGCAGCCATCGCCGGCGAAGCCGCGATCATCGTAAGCGCAACAAACAGGGCGAGTTTCCGCATTTTGTTCATCCCTCAGTCAAACGCCGCGCACATCGGCGGCCCCAATCGACATGGCCAGCCTAGCATGACGATGCAGGCGGGCCAGCCCTGAATCGAGCCACAAAACCGCAGTTGCGCACCGATTCCAGCACGACGCGAATGTGGCGGACGGAGACCGATCGACGGCGTCCCGAAACAGCTTAACCGGCCCTTAAACCGGGCTCCGTAGCGTGGATTGGCACTCGGCCTTTGGGGCTGTCGAGGCAATTCGCGGGCGGGACATGGGACGGCGAAAGGCCAGCGAACGCCGCGAGCCGATATTCGATGTTGCATCGGCGTCGCCTGGACCAACGGATGGTCCCGACGCAACCCAGCCCCGGCCGGCGAAGCCTGCGCCGCGCAAGCGCGGCAAGGCTCGCGGCGGCAAACGGCGCGCCGACAAACTGCAACGAAGGCTTGGTCGGGGCATCTACTGGGGCCTGGTCGGCGGTCTATGGGCCCTGATCGGCGTCGTCGGCGTGGTGGTCTGGATCGGCATGCACCTGCCGCCGATCCAGTCGCTGGAAATCCCCAAACGGCCGCCGTCGATCCAGATCGTCGACCTCAACGGCCGCCTGATCGCCACCCGCGGCGAATTCTACGGCGACCCGGTGCTGCTCAAGAACCTGCCGCGGCACGTGCCGCAGGCGTTCATCGCCATCGAGGATCGCCGCTTCTATTCCCACTATGGCGTCGACCCGATCGGCGTGACGCGCGCGCTCGCGGCCAACGTGATGCGCCGCGGCGTCGCGCAGGGCGGCTCGACCATCACCCAGCAGCTCGCCAAGAACCTGTTCCTCACCCAGGAGCGCACGCTCACCCGCAAGGTCCAGGAGGTGGCGCTGGCGTTCTGGCTGGAACACAAGTTCAGCAAGACCGAGATCATCGAGCTCTATCTCAACCGCGTCTATTTCGGCGCCGGCGCCTACGGCATCGAAGCGGCGGCGCAGCGCTACTTCAGCAAGCCGGCACCGAAGCTCACCGTGGCGGAGGCCGCCATGCTGGCCGGCCTGGTGCGCTCGCCGTCGCGGCTGGCGCCCAACCACAATCCGGACGGCGCCGAGCGCCGCGCCCAGACCGTGCTCGCCGCCATGGTCGACATGAAGTTCGTCAGCGACGACGCGGCGAAGTCTGCGCTGATACGGCCGGCGCAGGTGGTGAAGGTCGCGGGCTCGGGCTCGGCGCAGTACGTCGCCGACTGGGTGATGGACGTGCTCAACGACCTGATCGGCCGGGTCGATCAGGACGTCGTGGTCGAGACCTCGATCGATCCTGTGATCCAGGCCGCCGCCGAGAAGGCGCTGGCCGACGAATTGGAGAAGAACGGCGGCAAGGCCGGCGTCAGCCAGGGCGCGATCGTGTCGATGACGCCGGACGGCGCGGTGCGCGCGCTGGTCGGCGGCCGCAATTACGCCGAGAGCCAGTTCAACCGCGCCGTCGCCGCCAGGCGGCAGCCCGGCTCCGCGTTCAAGCCGTTCGTCTATCTCACCGCGGTCGAGCGCGGGCTCACCCCCGACACGGTGCGCGAAGACAAGGCGATTGCCATCAAAGGCTGGCGGCCGGAAAACTACAGCCGCGAGTACCACGGGCCGGTGACGCTCAAGCAGGCGCTGGCGATGTCGCTCAACACCGTCGCGGTGCGGCTCACCCAGGAGTTCGGGCCGACCGCGGTGATCCGCACCGCGCACCGGCTCGGCATTTCATCCAAGCTCGAGCCCAACGCCTCGATCGCGCTCGGCACCTCGGAGGTGTCGCTCTTGGAACTGGTCGCGGCGATGGCGCCGTTCGCGAACGGCGGGCTCGCCGCCGCGCCGCACGTGGTCGAGCGCGCTCGCACCACCAACGGCAAGATCCTCTACGCGCGGGCGCAGCAGAACCTCGGCCGCATCATCGAGCCGCGCGCCGTCGCGATGATGAACGCGATGATGCACGAGACGCTGATCAGCGGCACCGCGCGCAAGGCGGAACTGCCCGGCTGGCCGGCCGCCGGCAAGACCGGCACGTCGCAGGATTTCCGCGACGCCTGGTTCATCGGCTACACCGGCCATCTCGTCACCGGCGTCTGGCTCGGCAACGACGACAATTCGCCGACCAAGAAGACCACCGGCGGCGGCATGCCGGTCGAGGTCTGGACCCGCCTCATGAAGCCGGTGCACCAGGGTGTCGCCGTCGCCGCCTTGCCGGGACTGCACAGCGGGCCACGCACCGCCGGCCTGCTGCCGCCGTTCAACATGCCGTGGGAGCAGCCGGCCCCGGCCGCGCCGCCGGCACCCGTACCGAGCCGCGGCGCAGCAACGCCAAGCCGCAAGCCGCCGGCATGGATACCTGGCTGATCGACAAGCTGTTCGGGCGCTGATCGCTGCGTAGCGCTGTGTTAGCCGCAGGCGACCGCCCTGCCGACGCCGTCCACGATGGCTGCGGCGAAAGTGCCCGCTGACGCAGCCCGGAGTTGCAGATTGAAGGATCCGAAGCGCTCAACTGATGCCGTCGAACGGGATCGGATGGCCGTCCGGGTCGCTGACATTGAACAGGGTGGCGGCGGTCGACGCGTCTGACCGATGTTGATGTTGGCGTCGCCGCCCGGCACCACCGCCTTGGTGTCGATCGGCGCATTGACGTGGAAGCTCATCCAGCCGCTCTGCCCGCCGGCGTTGGGATCGCCGGTCTCGTTGAACGACCCTGACCCACAGGAGGTCGGAGCCCGAGCCGGACTGGAAGGCCAGCGAGGCCAGATCGTTGACGCCGAACTCGAGTTCGCGGCCCTCGGTCTGAGCCGCTCGGTCGTTGCCGAGTGGTCCAGCGCTGTTGAGCCCATTGGTGTTCAGGAAGAACGGCATCCCACTCGCTCCAGGCGGTGCCGTCGTAGCCGCGCACCCACATCACTCGGTGCCCGCGGCCTGCCCGGCGCGCAACTCGACCGTCCCCAGCGGCGGCCGCGATGGTGAAGTATTGGCCGGCCGCACGCTGCCCGCCATTGACGGTCCACAGATAGCCGCTGTCGGCCGCCGCTTCGCCATCGTAGAACTGAAACTGCGTGACGGTATTGTCGCCGTCGGCATCGCTGACGCTGACGAGGTCTAGCGAGCCGGCTGATCGCATCGCCGATCTGCAGGTTCTGATTGTCCGTGGTCACGACCGGCGGAGTCGTTCGGGCCGGGCGCGGCGTTCGTCGTGGTCAGCGTGAACGGGTCCCAATCGCTCCAGGCGGTGCCGTTGAAGGCGCGCACCCACATCAGCTCGCTGCTGTCGGCGTCGCCGCGCAGCCAGGTGGTGGCGAGATCGCGGCATCGATGGTGATGTAGGTGTTGGCGGCGCGCTGGCCGAGGTCGGTGGTCCAGAAGTAGCCGCTGTCGGCTGCCGCGCCGGCATCGTAGAGCTCATACCGGGTGAAGGCCGTCATCGCGGTCGCTGGCGTTCAGCAGGCCCAGCAGCGGGACCCACTCGTTGGACTCCCAGGGTCTGATTGCTGATCGTCGCGACCGGCGTGTCGTCGGCGCCGGTTGAGATGATGTCGAGGTTCTGGGTGTCGTTCAACAAGCCATCGCTGAGCCGTCACCGTGAAGCTCTGCGTCGTCGCGGCCTTGAGCGCCTCGATCCCAGCGTCGCGCGGCACGAACGTATAGGCGCCGCTCGTGCTCTGCGACATAGAGCGTGCCGAAGGTGGCGATGCGCGACACGTCGTAGACCGTGCCGTCGATATTGGTGCTGCCACCGGTCGTCCCGCCGGTGATGCCATAGATCAGCGGAGAACTGTCGACGTCGTTGCCGATGAGCGTGCCGCTAGATCGCCGTGAACGTGTCGTTGCCGGCGGTGTCGGTGTAGGTCGCGCCCGGCACCGCCGCGAGCGTCGGCGCATCGTTGACCGTGATGACCTCGACGGTCGCGTCCGAGAAAAAGCTCAGCCCACCGTCGCCGTCGGTGACGCTGAACGACACCGTGCGCACGCCGGCGATCGGCTCCTCGATGTTGGTGTTGCGGTAGGCGATCTGCCGGACCAGCGCGCTCGCCGCCGCCGGCGTCGCGTCCGCGGTGGTGAAGAAGATCATCAGCGGATCGAAGCCGACGCCGCCAAAGAACTCGCCGATCACGTCGCCGTTGTAGAGCACATCGGTGCCATTGACCGTGATGCCGTTGCCGGTCCGGATGAACAGCTCGTCGTCGTCGGTGATGAAGCAGCCGCAGAACTCCACGAACAGGTCGCCGTCCTCGAGATCGGGGCTGTCAATGTCCGCAACACTGGCCGCGACCGGGGTCGCATCGACGATGACGAAGCTGTTGCCTTCGGTGAAGGTGACGGCGTCACCATCGACGTCGTTGATCACCGGCTGAGCGTTGACTTCGACCGTCGCGGTGTCGCTGACCGCCGAGAACGCGCTGATGCCGCCGCCCGGCGCAGCGTTGACGCCATCCTGGCCGTTGTCCGAGCCGTCGGTCTGGTCCCAGGCGCGGAACGTGATGGTGGCAGAGTCGGTGAAGCCCGGCGCTGCTTCGAAATAGAGTCGGGTATCCGCGTCGGCCGCGAGCACGAGCGCCGAGGTATCGTCGACCGGGCCGACCTCGAACCAGTCGAAGCCGTCGTTGGTGGTGTACCACCAGGTGCCATTGCTCTCGTCGGCACCGGTGATCGCCATGCCGATGAGCGCGCCGTCGTCGGCGTCGGTGACGTTGCCAGGGCCGACCAGGTCGGCCACCAGCGTGCCAACCGGGAAGAAGAACGGCGGACCTGCGTCCTCCTGCACGATCTCGAGGACCGGTGACTGGCCGGCGTCGAGCACCGGTGCGTCGTTGACCGCATTGATTGTGATCGCGGCCGTATCGGTCGCTGCCGAGAACGCGGTGTCGTCGCCGTTCGGAACTGTGTTGACGCCGGTCTCACCGTTGCTGCCGGTGGTCTGATCCCAGGCGCGGAACGTGATGTTGGCGGCGCCGTTGAAATCGTCGGCGGGCTGGAAATAGAGCCGCGTGTCGGGATCGACGGCAAGCAGCAGCGCCGAGGCATCGCTGACCGTGCCGACCGGGTCCCAGGTGTCGCCGCCGTCGACGGTGTAGTACCAGGTGCCGTTGGCACCATCGGCGCCGGTCAGCGCGATCCCGGTCAGCTCAGTGATTCCATCCGCGTCGGTCACGTTGTTGATCCCGGCGCCGCCCGCAAAGTCGACCAGGTCCGAGATCAGCGTGCCGACTGGGCCGGTCGGCGCGGCGGCGTCCTCATTGACTGCGGCAAGCACCGGTGTCGCGCCGGCGTCGAGCACCGGCGCGTCGTTGACCGCCGCAACCTCGATCGTGGTGTGCTGGACGTTGCTCAGGTGGGTGCCCTGGCCGTGCAGCACGGAAAACGCCTCGATGGTGGGGTGGTTGGCGTGGACGGTCGCAAGGTCGAGATAGCCGTCGCCGTTGAAGTCGCCGCTAACGATGCTCCTTGGGTTGGGCAAGACTAGGTAATTTGCAGCCGTGCCAAACAGGCCGTTGCCATCGCCCAACAGCACCGAAGCGTTGGATATGAACCGATCGGAAACCGCGAGATCGGAATTGCCGTCGCCGTCGAAATCGCCGACCACGATGCCCGACAGGTCGCAACCGACTGCGTACGTGTCAGCCGCCGCAAAGCTGCCGCCACCAGTGCCGAGCAGGACGGAAACATCGCCGGAACCGAAATTGGCGACCGCCAGGTCGAGCACTGCGTCGTTGTTGAAGTCGCCGATCGCGACCGACTGCGGCGTTGTGCCGCCGGTCAAGAGATTGGTGGCGGCTGAAAATCCGCCGAGCCCGTTGCCGAGCAGGATCGAGACGCTGTCGGAGTCGCTGTTGGCCGCACCGCATCGAGATCGCCGTCGCCGTCGAGATCGCCGAGCGCGACCGACCAGGGGCTCGATCCGGCCGCGAAGCTGGTGGCGGCCGCGAAATCGGCGTGGCGCCGCCGAGGCCGAGCAGCACCGAGACGTCGTTGGAGCCGGCATTCGCCACCACCAGGTCGACGAACCCGTCATGATTGAGGTCGCCGGCCGCAACCGAGCGGGAGTTCGTCCCGGCCGCGAACGACGCCGGCGCCTGATTGCCGTCGATAATCACCGCACGCTGCCGCCTGCGTTGGCGACAACCACGTCGACGTCGTCGGATTGGCCGCCGATGTCGGCGAAGGCGAAGGCGGTCGGGTCGCCGACCCCGTGATGGTGATGGGGGCTCCGAAGCCAGCGCCTGAGCTCCGGAAGATCTGGACTGTGTCGGCGAGGACGTTTCCGATCACGATATCCGAACGGCCGTCGCCGTTGACATCGTGGGCGCCAATCGCGAGGGGGGTGTCGTTTTGGATATTGCCGACGACATGGTCGCTTTTCTCCGCGAACAGCGAACCCGACTGCGGCGTGCCGTCGTTGACCTGCCAGGTGATGCTGCGGGTCGCGTAGAGATCGGAATCGGTCGGGTCGTTGTTGGTCGCGTTGGAGAACGTCACCGACCGCAGCGCGGCCTGGTAATCGTCGACCGAGGCGGTGCCGCTCAAGGTCAGCACGCCGGTCGCGGCGTTGTAGAACCCGGTGATGCCGTTCTGGTCGGTGAAATGCAGCGTGTCGCCGGGCTGGAAGCCAACCGAAATCTTCACCGTCGCGCTGGCGAGATCGCTGTCGACATCGGTCAGCGTCAGCCCGGCCGCGAGCGTGCCGGGGCCATCCTGCTCTTCATATGGAATGATGTTATTCGCCCCATCCACGACCGGCGCGTCGTTCACCGCATTGATGCTGGTGCCGAGCGTGGTCGACACGTCCGAGATCGCGGTGGTGTCGCCGTTCGGAGTGGTGGCGACTTCGGTGCGCGTGTCGTCGACTGTGAAGCCCACGTAGGTGTTGTCGAGGCCGTAGACGGTGAGCGCCGGAGGCGCGCCGAAGTAGTCCTCCACCGGGACGAAGCGGATCAGCGTGTCGGCATCGAGCGCCAGCGCGCTGGCGGCGCTCACCGGGCCGATGTCGAACCGAACTTCCCCGCCGGTCGAATATTGCCAGGCGCCTTCGGTCGCCGCGTTCGCGGTGTTGGCGGACACCAGGATGCCGCTGATGGTTTCCGCCGCATTGTCGGGATCGATGAAGAGGGCAGCGGCAAACAGGTTTTCGACTGTCTCGCCAGCCGCAGTGAAGTTGTCCTCCAGAATGGCGGCGAGCGTCGCGGGGCTCACCGTCGGGGCGTCGTTGACCGGCGTGATGTTGATGATGGAGGTGTCGGTGCTGGTGAGCGCGCCCGGCGTACCCGTCGCTCCGCCGTCGTTGACCTGCAACGTGAGCGTCGCGGTGGCGGACGGGTTGTCGGTATTGTTGATGTAGGTGACGGTCGAGCTGGCGTCGGTATTGAGCAGCGCGTCGATCTGCGCCAGCGTGCCGGTGATGGTCACCGTACCGGTTCCGCTGTCGGCGACGACCGCATCGCTTCCGCCCGCCGTGACGTTGAGGACGCCTTGCGTGACCGCCAGCGTCACCGTCACCGAGGCACTCCCTGCATCGATGTCGGACACCGTAATACCGGTGTTCTTCAGATTGATCGCAGCATTTTCGGACGCCGCATACGGATCGGTGCCGAGAGACGCGACCGGCGCGTCGTTGAGCGCGGCGAGATTGATCGTCAGCGTCGCCGAATTGTTCGAGGTGTCGTCCGCACCGGTCCCGGCCGTGCCGCCGTCGTCCCGTACCGTAAAGGTGAACGACGCGTAGGGCGTGCCACTCGCATTGGCCGTCGGGATGAATTTCAAATTTCCGGCCATGAGCTGCGCCCGGGTGACCGTCACGGGCGAGCCGCCCGTGGGCGTGATCGTCCCGGTCCCGACAAGCGTCAGCGTGCCCCCGGCGGGCGTCGAGGTAATGGTGATGCTGGCGAGGTCGTCCGCCGGCGAGTTGTTCGCATCGGTGTACTGGAAGTGCGCCAGCGTGAACGTGATCGTCTGGTCCTCGTTAGCCGAGGCCGTGGAGTCGACCGCGACCGGCGCGTCGCTGATCGAGGTCACGGTCTCGCCGAGGGTGAGCGCAGAGCTGTACCGCGTGGGGTCGCCGGTGGTCGTAACGTCGGCCGAGCCGCCAGTCGCGATTGGGCCCGAGGAATCGTCGACAAGGTGCACTGTCAGCAACGGCGCCGCCCCGTTGTAGTTTGCAGCCGGCACGAAGCGGAGTTCGGCATTGAGGGCGAGCAGGAACGCACTGGCCGCCGACACGGAGGGAAGTGCCGTCCACGGGCCGCCGACGCCGTCGCGATATTGCCAGGCCCCTTCGGCGGCCGCCGCATTCCCGGTGATGGCGATGCCGGCGAGGTCGTCCGCCGTGCTGCCGCCCGCAACGGTGTCATCGGCATCCGAGAAATGGGTGGAGAACAGGTTGGTGACCGAGTTGCCGGCCGGATTGGTGCTGTCCTCGTCGATCGCCGCGAGCGTCGCCGCAGTGCCGTTGATCACGTTCGGCGCGTCGTTGACGGCGTTGATGCTGGTGTCGAGCGTCACGGTCGCGGCGCTGTAGCGCGTCGTCCCGCCGGTCGCCCCCGTGAGGTTCACGTCCGCTCCGTTAGCAAATGCGGCGCCGGACTCGACCAGATGCGCGGTCAGGGTCGGAGCGAGCCCGTTGAAGTTCGGCATTGGGTTGAAGCGGATCAGCGTCGCGGCATTGATCAACTGGGCGGACGCCGTCGATGCCGTGCCGATGTCGGTCCAGGCCGCGCCGTTGAAATACTGCCACTGGCCGGTGCTGCCGCTCGAACCATTGGTGACGACGGCGATGCCGGCGAATGTGCTCGGTGAGGAGCCGCTGAACGCCGACTGGTTGTCGGTCGCGTCGGAGAAATGCCCAATTCCGAACAAGCTGGATACCGACGCCCCGGCCGAGGAGGAATCCTCGTTGACGGCGCCGAGCGTTTCCGTTCCGTCGGTGACCGTCGGCGCATCGTTGGCGGGCGTGACCGTGATGTTGACGATGTCGCTGTCCGATTCTACCCGCGCGGGCCGCCTGGCGTCGCTGCCGTTGAGCCCAAGGTCATTGGTGGTCATCGTCAGGGCGACAGTGCCGTTGACGTTGGCCGCCGGCGTGAACGACAGGCCGTTGGCAGCCGCCAGCGTGGCGTTGATCTGAGCTTGCGTCGCCGTGATGACGATCGACGTCACGCCGGCCGCCGCCCCTGCCCCGCCCGTGATGTCAGCGGCCGTTATGCCGCTCGCGACTTCGAGGTTGAGCGTCAGTGTTCCGCGCCCCGCCGGCACGGACAACGTAAGCTGGATGTCCTGCGAGGCCGGATCGGCGTCGACATCGGAAACCCCGAGCCCGACGATTGCGATGGCAGCTCCGTCCTCGGCGCCGGACGGCGCCGAATTCGGCGTGTTGTCGTTCACCGGCGCGTCGTTGAGGCCGTCGACGTTGACAGTCGCGGTCTGCTCATCGCTGTAGAGAAGGCCGTCAAAGACGGAATAGGCGAGCGTCCGCGATGTATTTGTGCCGTAGTCGGTAGGATTGTCCCCTGAATTGCGATAGCGCACGAGCGATACCGCGCTCTCATAGTTCGCAAACGTACTCACGCCGCTCAGCGTCATCACGCCGGTGGCGTTGTCGTAGCTATACGTGATGTCCTGGCTGCCGAAGTCGAGCGTGCCGCTCGCGTTGCCGTTGATCGTCAAAAGATCCTGATGGCTTGCCCCGGAAAGGAAACCAACGGAAATGCGGACTTGCGCGCCGGCGAGCTGATCTACGCCGACGCTGTCCACGTCGCTCGCGTCTACCCCGGTCGCATTGTTTATGAGCACCGCCGCTGTGCCGGGTGCGGACGGCGAGCCCGCTGTCTCGGTATAGGTCGGAGTAGGCGCGAGGGTGAGCGCCAGCGTCCTGGGATCTCCAGGCCCTGCGGGCCGAGGCCGTTGATATTGCCGACAGTGCCGAGCGAACGTCGGCGTGCCCGGTGCTGGTGGGCCGCCGATCCAGACGGAGCCGTCGCCGGGATCGCGTTGGTGCCGGTCTCGTCGATGACGTAGTAGCTGGCCGGTCGCGGGATCGACCTCGATGTAATAGAGCAGCCCGACCGGGCCGGTGCTGCCGTTCTGCTGAAACAGCGACGTGACGTTGCCGCTCGGATTGCCGTCGAGGTCGTACTTCCAGACGCCGCCGTAATAGGTCGTCAGTCCGTTGCTGTCGTTGTCGAGAATGACGGAGCCAGTAACGATATAGAGATCGTGATTGATGGGATCGACGTCGAAGACGCGAATGGTGCCGCGCTCGACCGGCCAGGCTTCGCCGCTAAGCGCGGACCCTCGGGGCCGAGGCCTGCGTCGTCCGGATCGAAGGGAAGCTGAGTGAAGGTTAGGCTTGAGCGAGCCGGCCGTCAGGCCGGTCGCCTTGTAGATGTAGTTCTTGGTGACCGCGTCGGAGCTGAACACACTCTGGATGCGGCTGCTGCCGAGATAGACCTCGCCGTGGGCGTAGTCGATCGTGACTTGCGTGACGTAGTTGTTGCTGCCGAGATCGGCGAGTTCCGTGGGAGTTCTGGCCCGCCGTGTCGTAGTTGATCTTGGCGAACGTCGTGCCGATGTCGAAATAGATCTGGTTGCTCGCGGGATCGATCGACAGCGTGCGCATGCTGTTCGTCGCGCCGGAATCCGCGTTGCTGTAGAGAATCGTGAGCGTTGAGCGGACCGCCGGGGTTGTTCAGCAGATCGCTGATGCTGCCCTGAACGATGCGGTTGTGACCGTTGAGGTCCGCATCGACAAAGAAGATACTTGTTGTGCACCGTCTCGAGCGTGATGTCGCTCGGGTGGAACAGGTTGGCGTCGTTCTGAAAGGCCTGGACGATCTGGTAGCCGAGCGTGCCGGCGCTGTACGTGCCGTCGAGGTTGATCGTGACGATTGCCTCGCCGGCGCCCGGAGCCGGAGACCCAGATTTGTGCGTCGGGAGCGGTGGAAGCCGGCGTGCCCGTGGCGGTGCCGTCCTGCGGGCTGTTGTCGTTCTGCACCCAGTCGGTCGTGGTTGTTGATCTGCGGCGAACAGCGTCGGGCGTCTGGATGATTGTAGCGTGCGCGTGCCGAACCTCGGCGTTGTCGACGAGCGATCGCGACCGCCGAAGTTCCGTTCGACGCTCAGACGGTGTTGGTGAGCTCGGTGCATCGAAGCGGCGTGTTGCCGTCGGCGATGTCGACCGCGTGGAGAAACCTGGTCGGCGCGTTGATCAGCGCCTTGAAAGGCGTAGATCGCCTCACCCAGGTCCGACAGGTTGATGCCAGCCCCTGTCGAGCTCCGCCTGCGGTGATGGTGACAACCGAACCGGCAGGAAGGTCCGTCGCAGCGGTATAGGTGAACGTGCCCTCGCCCGCCTCCGGCACACGAAGCGTGGTGCCGTTCCGAGCCGCGGTCAGTGAAGAAGATCTCCGTCCCGGAGCCGATCGGCTTCAGCAAAATGAAGGAGATCGAGTCGAGCTGCGGATCGCCGTTTCTTCGGTGTAGACGCCGATGATCGCGATGTCGCCGACGGACAGAGTTGTAGCGGCCAGTGTCTGAGACCTTTCTATGAAAGTCGGACGAGCGGCGCATGGTCATCACGGGAGCAACGAGACGCTCGCCCGGCCAGTCAGCGCTCGCGTGACGCGCAGCGGATGCTGCGCGTGGTGTGATCGAGTCAGAAGAGAAAATGGAGCGGACGCCGGCGCCGAGCGCGCCGCCCGGAAGACAGGCTGACGTTTCGATGAGCGCTTCGAAGAACGCGCGGCCTCGATGGGCGCGCGACCAAGCGGGCTCGCGCCGAGCCAAACTCCACAGTGCAACATGGACCCCCGAACTCCGCTACGCCTCCCCCGTCACCGGACGAACCCTCGTCCCGAGCGACGCCGCCAAGCCCCTTGTGAACGTATCCAGCGGCCCCGCCCGAGCCGACCGGATACTTAACGCATAGTTACCAGCGCGAGGTCGCACTCACAAGGCGGTAGCCGGTAAGTTTCAATGCATGGTAAAGCGCGAGCGGGGCTTTAAGCGATTGAAATCGAAAGGGTTTGGCGGCCGGCGTCGCACCCCTACTCGATTACCTCATCGGCGTGCACCAGCCGCCGCGCCGGTGCCAAAAGATCAAAGCAGGAACCGGGCCGTCAAGGGCGGCCGTCACGCCGTGCCATCACCCCGCCCTTGGACGTCGCGTCAGCGTCCACAGCAACAGCGCGCAACAGCCCGCCAGCGCCGACGCAATGGCAAACGGCCACGCCGTGCTGCCGAGCAGATGGCCCAGCACAGCGCCGACCATCGCCGAATTGGTCTGGGTCAGAAAGCCGAGCAACGACGAGGCCGCGCCGGCGCGATCCGGGAACGGCAGCAGGGCGCCGGCCTGCGCCAGCGGCCAGGCCAGCCCCATGCCCGTCATGTAGAGCGCGACCGCCAGCACCAGGCCGATCGCTTCGTGACTGCCGAACCACACCGCCAGCAGTGTGCCGAGACCGCCCACGGCCATCAGCGCGGCGCCCAGCCCCATGCTGGGTCCCGCGCCCCAGCGCATCACCCGCCGCGCCCCGATCGAGGCGCCGAAGAGATAGCCGGACGACGCCACCGCGAAGGTGATGCCGAACGCGAGCGGCGACAGCCCGTAGATGTCCTGCAAGATGAAAGCCGACGTCGAGATCCAGGCGAACAATCCGGACATGCAGCAGATCGCCATGCCGAGGTGGATGACGAACATCCGCTCGCCGAGGAAACGGCGGTAGCTGCGCAGGATCGACAGCGGCGACACCGGCTCCGGCGCGCGGGCGCGCAGCGTTTCCGGCAGCAGCAGCCAGACCATGGCGGCAGCGGTGGCGCCGTAGATGAACAGCGCGACGAAATTCGAGCGCCAGCCGAATGCGGTCTGCAACACGCCGCCGAACAGCGGCGCGACCAGGGGCGCCACCGCCATCATCGCCGCGATGCGCGACATCTCGCGGCCGAGCTGCGCGCCGTCGTACATGTCGCGCACCACGGCGCGCGCCAGCACGATCGCGCCCGACGAGCCGACGGCCTGCATGAAGCGCGCCGCGATCAGCGTCTCGATCGAGGTCGCCAACGAGCAGGCCAGCGTTGCCATGAGATAGATGGCCAATGCGGCGAGCAGCACCGGCTTGCGGCCATGGCGGTCGGACAGCGGCCCGTAGAACACCTGCGCGATGGCGAAGCCGACCAGATAGAACGAGATGGTGAGCTGCACCTGCGCGGTCGGCGCGGCGAGCAGCCGGCTCATGTCCGGCAGCGAGGCCAGGTACATGTCGACCGACAGCGGCCCCATGCCGGCGAGCAGCGCCAGCAGCAACGTCAACGCGAAGGTGCCGGGACGCAGCATCAGGGGACCTTATGGATGCTTTGATTTGAAGTAGTGCGGCATCGGCGATGAGCTCCCTCTCCCCGCTTGCGGGGAGAGGGTCGGGGTGAGGGGGAGTCTCAGCGAGACGATTCGTGGAGAGTCCCCCTCACCCGGACCGCTACGCGGTCCGACCTCTCCCCGCAAGCGGGGCGAGGTAAGGACGGCGCAAGCGGGGAGAGGTAAACCGAGTGCGTGGCTCTATTCACCAAACGGCTCAGGCCACACCTGTGTCATCCGGCAAGCCATAACGATGCAGGTCCGCGCCGTGCGCGTCGAGCCAGGCCTTGGCGCGCTCCGCGTCCGGGTAGACGCGATGCACCAGCCGCCAGAACCGCGGCGAATGGTTCATCTCGACCAGATGCGCGACCTCGTGGACGGCGAGATAGTTCAAGACGAACGGCGGCGCCAGGATCAGCCGCCAGGAGTAGGACAGCACGCCGGTCGACGAGCACGAGCCCCAGCGGCTCGACTGGTCGCGCACCGAGATGCGCTTGATGGCGACGCCCAGCGCCTCCGCCGCATGGCGGCTCGCTGCCGACAGGTCGCGGTGCGCCTCGCGGCGCAGGAAATCGCCAACCCGCCGCTCCACATGCGGCGCGTCGCCGGCAACGCAGAGCAGATGCTCGCCGCTTTCGCCCTGCTCGATCCAGACCGTGCCGCGCCGGCCGGGACAATGCAGCACGCGATGCGCGACACCGCGCAGCGGCACGATGGCGCCGTCGGCAAACGGCGCCGCAGCCGGCAATCGGCGCAGCCGCGCTGCGATCCAGCCGCCATGCTTCTGCGCAAACGCCTTGGCCTCGCGCAGGCTGCCGCGCGGCGGCATGGTGAGGATCACCTCACGCGTCGAGGAATGGATGCGCAGCGTGTAGCGGCGGGCGCGGCGATGACGGCGCACGTTGATCAGGTAGATGTCCTGCTCGAAGGCGATCTGAAAGGTCTGCGGCTGGCTCTGCCGCCGGTCGAGCAACGCGCGCAGCGGCTGCGCGGCAGCCTTGTCATAGATGCTGCGAAGCCATGACGGCGTGCGGTTGCGGCTGGCCATGGCGGCGCGGGGCCTTGTCGGCGAATCTGGACGAAGGAATCTAGCAGATCGGCGGGCCGGTGCTACCCGGCAACCCTCATCAGCGGCCGGCGCGCCGCGCGCGGACGCGCGTCGTGCGTCAGCATGAAATCGGCGATCCGCGGCGCCACCTCGGCGCGGAACCGCGAGCCGTTGAACACGCCGTAATGGCCGACGCCGAGCTGCAGATAGTGCGCCTTGCGCTCCGCCGGGATGTTGACGCACAGCCGGTGCGCCGCCTCGGTCTGGCCGACGCCGGAGATGTCGTCGTTCTCGCCTTCGATGGTGAGCAACGCGGTATTGCGGATCGCCGCCGGATCGATTTTGCGGCCGCGGTGGGTCATCTCACCTTTTGGCAGCGCGTGGCGCACGAACACGGTGTCGACGGTCTGCAGGTAATACTCCGCGGCAAGATCCATCACCGCCAGATATTCGTCGTAGAACTCGCGGTGCTTCTGCGCCAAGTCGCCGTCGCCTTTGACGAGGTGAACGAACAGATCGCGATGCGCGTCAACATGGCGGTCGAGGTTCATGCTGACGAAGCCGTGCAGCTGCAGGAAGCCCGGATAGACATCGCGCATCACGCCCGGATGCGGGAACGGCACCTTGGTGATCACGTTGCGGCGGAACCAGTCGACGCCGCGCTCCTCGGCCAGCTTGTTCACCGCAGTCGGGTTGCTGCGGGTGTCGATCGGACCGCCCATCAGCACGATCGAGCGCGGCGCATAGGGATCGTTGTCGGCCTCCATCAGCGCGGTCGCCGCCAGCACCGGAACCGAAGGCTGGCACACCGCGATGACATGGGTGTCGCCGCCAAGCCAGTGCAGGATGCTGATGACGTAGTCGATGTAATCGTCGAGATCGAAGCGGCCCTCGGACACCGGCACCATGCGCGCGTCCACCCAGTCGGTGATGTAGACGTCGTGGTTCGGGATGAAGGCTTCGACCGTGCCACGCAGCAGCGTGGCGTAGTGGCCCGACATCGGCGCGACGATCAGCACCTTGGGCTGCGGCCGGCGCGGCATGTGACAGAACATGCGCTCGAAGTGCAGCAGGTTGCAGAACGGACGCTGCCAGACGGTGGAGATATGAACCGGCGCACGCTCGCCGCCGACCAGGGTGGAGTTGATGTTCCACTCCGGCTTGGCGTAGCGCCGCGTCGAGCGCTCGAACAGTTCCATCGCTGCGGCGACCGACTTGCCGTAGGTGGTGTGCGCCAGCGGGTTGAGCGGATTCTTGAAGTAGAGCTGCGTCGCGCCGGCGAACGCGCGCGCCGGATTGAGCGCCGCATGGCTCATCTCGTAGAGCCAATAAAGGCCGTTCGAAAGTACCGGACCGCCGGCAGCCGGCGCCCCGCCAAATTCCCCAATTGCCATCTTACCCCGGCCCGTTTGTTGCGGCGCAGCATACTGAAGCTTTGTTGCCATACCGTCAACATATGGTCATTTATTCGCCCGCCGGTATCGCCCGGAAAATAAAGCGTTTTCCGGCGAGACAGGTTCCCCAAGGAAATAGCGGGGATTAATCGCCGCCCTGCAGCAGGGTGCCATGCCGGCGCGCGCTCTTGAGCAGCGCCAGGAAAGCAACCACGCTGCCAGCAAACAGCAGCGCATTGAGCGCGAACGCCTGCACCATCAGGTCGGCGCGGAACACCTGGTCGACCAGCAGGGCGCGCATGCCCTCGAACACATAAGTCGGCGGCAGCATCCAGGCGAAGACCTGGAGCCAGTCGGGCAGCACCGACACCGGGTAGTAGACGCAGGTCAGCGGCAGGAACAGGAACATGATGCCCCACGCCAGGTTCTCCGCGCCGAGACCATTGCGCAGCAGCAGGCCCGCCACGACCAGCCCGACTGCCCACCCGGTCAGGAACAGGTTGAAGACGAACAGGGCAAGCGCGAGCCCCATGGCCCACAGGTTGAAGCCGAAGAACGCGATCGCCAGCAACGTGACCGGGATGGTGCCGATCGCCAGCCGGATGATGCTCATCACCATCAGCGCGATGACGTATTCGCTCGGCCGCAACGGGCTCATCATCAGGTTGCCCATGTTGCGGGAGTAGAGCTCCTCGAGAAACGAGATCGAAAAGCCGAGCTGACCGCGAAACAGGATGTCCCACAGGATCACGGCGGCGATGAAGGTGCCGGCGGCGCGCGCGAAGAAGTTGGAGTGCTCCGCGACGTAGAGCTGCAGGAAGCCCCACATCAGCATCTGCACCATCGGCCAGTACATCAGATCGAAGATGCGAGGCCAGGATGACTTGATGACGTACCAATGCCGCAGCACCACCGCGGCGATGCGGCGCGGCGAAAAGGCAATGTAAGCGGGGGCGAGCGTGGTCATTGCGCCGCCTCTTGCGCTTCGCCGCGGCCGCGGGCGATGTCGAGGAACACCTCCTCCAGATTGCTGCGGCCATAACGCGCGATCAGACGGGTCGGCGTATCGTCGTCGACGATCTTGCCGCGCTTGAGCATGATGACGCGCTCGCACAGCCGCTCGACCTCGCTCATGTTGTGCGAGGCGAGCAGCACGGTGGCGCGGCGATCGGCGCGATAGCGTTCGAGCCAAGAGCGCACCCAATCGGCGGTGTCGGGATCGAGCGAGGCGGTCGGCTCGTCGAGCAGCAGCACCTCCGGCTCGTTGATCAGCGACTTCGCCAGTGCGACGCGAGTCTTCTGGCCCGACGACAGCTTGCCGGTCGGCCGGTCGAGCAGGTCGGTCAGGTCGAGCTCTTCGGCAAGCTGCCGCGTGCGCACCTCGACGTCAGCGACGCCGTAAAGCATGCCGAACACCTTGAGGTTCTGCCGCACCGTGAGCCGCATCGGGATGTCGACATACGGGCTCTCGAAGTTCATGCGGTGCAGCACCCGGTGGCGCTGCCGCGGCATGTCGGCGCCGAGCACGGTGACGCGGCCGGCGGTCGGCTCCACCAGACCCATGATGGTGGCGATGGTGGTGGTCTTGCCGGCGCCGTTGCCGCCGAGCAGCGCGGTGCAGGTGCCGGGCGCAAGCGCGAACGAGATGGTGTCGATCGCGGTCACATTCTTGTAGACCTTGACCAGGCGATCGACGGCGATGGCGACGGGGATGTCATGAGGGGTGCACATGTGACCCGCCGCGCCGGTCGGCGCAAGGGCCATGACGAAGCTGCGCTTTACATCGTCCAGCGTGCGTCGGGGTCTTCCTCGGGCAGGGCCAGCGCTTCGACCTCGATGCTGACGTCGCTGTCGAGTTCCAGCGTAGCGGGCTTGATGTCGTAGCCCGCCTTCCAGACCTGCAACTCGTAACGGCCCTTCGGCACGCGGATTTCGGCATAGCCCGAGCGGCCGGTTTCCGCCCGAAACGCGCCGAGCCGCACCACCGCCTCGTCGATGGCATTGGCGGTGTCCTTCTCGACCACCTTCACGGTGAGCTTGTGTTCCGGCGGCCGCACCACCGCAGCGCTGAACGTCGAGGACGCACCGTCATGCGGCAGGTCGAGCGCCGCCGCGGCGAACCGAACCGACCAGGAGGCGAGCCCCTCGTTGGCGGGCGCGGCGAGTTCAACGTCCGTCCAATACAGCGCCGCGGTGCCCGGCAGCGGCGCGTCACCCAGCACGCATTGCGCGACCACGGTTCCGGCGTCGTCACAGATTTCGACCGGCTGGCCGTCAGACGCAACCGGCGGCGGACTTGGCGCCGACCTTCACCGCGAACCGGGCGCCGAGTACGACCGGCGATGGAGTGTCCCAGACCGCAAGGCTGGTGGTCTGCGGCCTGGCATGCACCGCAACGTCGAGCGTCGCCTCATCGCAGCTCACGCCGGCGATCTCATGGGCCGGCAACGCGAAGCGCCACACATGCTCGCCGACGCGAGGCGGCACATGGAGAACGATGTCGGCGGTCTCACTGACCGTGCCCTGGGGGGTCGCGAGCGGATGCGTCGCCTCCGAGCCATCAGGCGCGGTCACGCGAACGGACAAGCCGCAGCGGTTGCGTTCATCTGGACACGACGCACGCAAGCGGACGACGACGTCGCTGCCGGCTGGCGCCTCGATGGGCACGGGCTCGCTCACCTCGAGATGAACAGCGCCGCGCCCACTGCTGTCATCAGCGCTGACCCGAGGTTTCGGCGACGATCCTCGACTTCGCGGCGTGCCGGCCAGCCACCCGGCCGAACACGATGCAGCGCGTCAGGCCATGCTGCGCGAAGCCGCCCTGCGTCTCGCCGGCGGCGTAGAGGCCGGCGATGATCTCGCCGCGGGTGTCGATCACCTGGGCATCGGTGTTGGTGCGAAGCCCGGTGTGCGTGTCGTGCAGGATCGGCGTGGTCCAGGCCGCGTAGAACGGCGGCTTCTCGATCTTGTGGAGCGGCGTCGGCTTGTTGAAGTCGGCGTCCTTGCCGGCGGTGACGAACGAGTTGTAGCGGTTCACCGTCTCCTCCAGCACGGCGCCGGAGATCGGCTTCTTCTGGTGCGGATTCCCGATCTTGCCGGCGAGCTCCGCGATCGTGTCGGCGCTGTAGAACCAGCCGTCGGGATCGACGTGCGGCGGCTCCGGCTTCCATTTCTCGCGAGCCACCGCATCGGCGTCGAAGATCGCCCAGATCGGGCCGCCGCCGTTGAGCTTGGTCTTGTCGCCGTGGTAGCCCATCGCGGCGGCGAAGAACTTGTGCGAGCCGTCGACCTCGTTCCAGAACCGCTGCCCGTTCTGATTGACGAAGATCATGTTCTGCCAGTCGCGCACCGTGAGCCCGGTGGCGCGGGCGAGCGGGAACATCGGGCTGTCGGGCTCATAGACCAGCGACGAGTAGCCCCAGCGGCAGCCGATGTGGCGGGTCTTGGTAATGGCGGCGGCCGCTTCGATGGTCTGGTTGCCGGTCGTCCACAGCGACGCGCCAAGGTCCATCGCCGCAAGCTCGCCGTCGGCGCCCTGATGCACGTAAGGCTCGCAGGCCTGCTGGTATTCCTCGGTGAGCCGCGGATCGAAGGTGCGGCGGAAGTTGACATTACCGGAGTGCCCGCCGGTCGAAACGATGACGCCCTTGGTGGCGCGAATGTTCACCGGATTGCTGCCGTTGACGGCGGTGATGCCGAGCACGCGGCCGGAATTGTGCTTCTCGCGCACGATCGACGTCATCTTGTGCTTGAGGAAGATCTGCACGCCTTTCTTGCGTGCGCTTTCTTCCAGACGGCGCACCAGGCCGGAGCCGTTGCGGC
This sequence comes from uncultured Alphaproteobacteria bacterium, assembly GCA_963787955.1. Lineage (GTDB taxonomy): Bacteria > Pseudomonadota > Alphaproteobacteria > Rhizobiales > Xanthobacteraceae > Z2-YC6860. The sequence goes on from CAWBFG010000038.1 coordinate 185,078, forward strand.
TACGCCGCGGTGCGATGACCTGGCTCGGGATGTGCCATTCCTTGGTGACGAAGATGCGGTCGACCGTCGAGGCGTCGGGCGAGCGGATCGGCTTCTCGATGAACTCGACGCCGTTGTCGATCAGGAAGTCGTAAGTTGCGACGTTCTCGTCGGCGAACACGCGAACCAGATCGCGGTCGCTCAACTTGCTTTCGGGGTGGTCGTAGCGCACCCAATCCAGAAAAATCTGGTCGGCCGTGTCCTTGATGCCGAGCTTCTGCTGCAGAGCATGGCCGCCGCCAACCTGCACACGGCCACCGCTGAGCATGCCGCGGCCGCCGATGTCGTAGTTCTCCTCGACGATGATAACCGAGGCACCATTGTCGCGTGCGGTAATGGCTGCGGGCAGGCCAGCGACGCCGGCGCCGATGACGACCACGTCCACCGTGTAGTCCCACCGGACGCTGCCATTGGCCTGCGCGCTGGCTTCACGCGCTCCTGCGCCGGCCATAGCGACGGCACCAACTCCTGCCGCGCTCCGTGAGAGGAAATTGCGTCGGTTGACCTTCTGCGTCGTGCGGTCGTTCGTCGGCTTGCCCATGGCCTGACCTCCCAAGGTATATTTTGCTTGTAATGGTGGTAGTTTTGACCTTGCGCGGTATGGGGTCAAGGCACCACGAGCCGTGGCGCGGCTGCAGGTGTCCTATGTTGAAGAGATCATTGCCGTTCGCCGCCGCCGCTTGCGCGGCGTTGTTGGGCGTGGGCCGAGCCAGGGCCGATCACAGCTGCGATCCGCTCGGCGACGAAGGCTGGCAGACGGTGCTGTCCCACGAAACCGTGAGTGTCACCGACGGCGCACCCCAGCAGTTCGGCGCCGACTGGTTCGTCGATCGCACCACCACGACGCTGCCGCTATGCAACTACATCAACGCCGCCGGCAGCTACAGCCTGCGGTCCTACTCGCTGGCGCCGGAGACGAAGACTGAGCGCGTTGCGATCTGCAAAGGAGCGGCGCCGGTCGCGCCTTATAAAGGATCGTGTCCGCCGAAATAGATTTCAGTCGTTGCGTTGCGCCGCGTGGCGGCCGGCGATGCGGCCGAACACCATGGAGCGGCACAGGCCGTGCTGCGCGAAGCCGCCCTGCGACTCGCCGGCGCAATAGAGTCCGGGGATCACCGCGCCGCGGGTGTCGATCACCTCGGCGTTGGTGTTGATGCGAAGCCCGGTCAGCGCGTCGTGCACGATCGGCGTCGACCACGCCGCGTAGAACGGCGGCATCTCGATCTTGTAGCGCAGCATCGGCCTGTTGAAGTCGGTGTCGACGCCATCCGCCACGAAGGAATTGTACCGATTCACCGTTTCCTGGAGCGCGACGCCGGGCATTGGTCTCCGCTGATATGGATTTCTGATCTTGCCGGCGAGCTCGGAGATTGTATCCGCGCTGAAGAACCAGCCGTCGGGGTCGACGTGCGGCGGTGCCGGCTTCCAGTTCTCGCGCCTGACCGCATTGGCATCGAAAATCGCCCAGATCGGGCCGCCGCCGTTGAGCTTGGTCGCATCGCCGTGATTGGCGAGCGCGGCGTCGAAGAATTTGTGCGATTCGTCCAGCTCGTCCCAGAACCGTCTGCCGAACTGGTTTACCAGGATCACGTCCTGCCAATCTTCAACGGTGAGCCCGGTGGCGCGCGCCTGCGGAAACATCACGCTGTCGGGCTCCCAGACCAGCGAGTTGTAGCCCCACCGGCAGCCGATGTGCGCGGTCCTGGTGATCCAGACACCGGCATCGATGGTCTGGATCGCGGTCGCCCACAGCGCCGCGCCGATGTCCATCGCGGCCAGCTCGCCATCGGCGCTCTGGTGCGCATAGGGCTCGCCGGCCTGCTGGTACTCCTCGGTGAGCCGCGGATCGAAGGTGCGGCGGAAGTTGACGTTGCCGATGTGGCCGCCGGTCGCGACCACGACGCCCTTGCGCGCCGCGATGTTCACCGCATGGCCGCCGTTCATGGTGGTGATGCCGAGCACGCGGCCGGCGTTGTGCTGCTCGCGCACGATCGAGGTCATCTTGTGCTTGAGGAAAATCTGCGCACCCTTGTTGCGCGCGCTCTCCTCCAGCCGCCGAATCAGGCCGGAGCCGTTGCGGTCGCGATGCGGCGCGATCACACCGCTCGGGATGTGCCATTCCTTGGTGACGAAGATGCGGTCGACGGTCGATGCATCGGGCGAGCGGATCGGATTTTCGATGAACTCCACGCCGTTCTCGATCAGGAACTCGTACATCGCCAGATTTTCATCGGCGAAGACGCGGACCAGCTCGCGGTCGCTGAACCGGCTTTCGGCGTGATCGTGACGGATCCAGTCCTGATAGATCCGCTCGGGCGTATCCTCGATGCCGAGCTTCTTCTGCAGCGCATGGCCGCCGCCGACCTGGACACGGCCGCCGCTCAACATGGCGCGGCCGCCGATGTCGAAATTCTCATCGACGACGATCACCGTTGCGCCGTGGTCGCGCGCGCTGATGGCGGCCGGCAGCCCGGCGGCGCCGGCGCCGATCACCACCACGTCGACGGCGTGATCCCAGCGGATGTCGCTGTCGGGCTTGTCGCTGGAGGAGGGGGTTACGTCGGCGGCCATTTTGCCGCGGCATTATTGACGTGGACCGCGGCCGGTCAAGGCGTGGAACTCCATCACTGGCGCCTGTTGCTCTTGCCGATTCTTTGGGCGGCAAGCGGTCGTGGTGGCTCGCCCTGCCGTGATGCACTAAATTAGAGCATGCTCGACGACACCCTGGACCAGCTGCACCTGCCGCAGCGGCGCAATGTCCGCCTCGACACGCTGCTGCGGTTGCGCTGGCTCGCGATCATCGGCCAGACCACGGCCGTCGTGGTGGTACACTACGGCCTGGACTTCCCGCTGCCGGTTTATGCCTGCCTGGCGGTGATCGCGCTGTCGGCCTGGCTCAACGTTGCGTTGCGGGTACGCTTCGCCCCGACCCAGCGGCTCGAACCGGAGCGCGCCGCCTGGCTGCTCGCCTTCGACATCGCCGAGCTGGCCGTCCTGTTGTTCCTGACCGGCGGTCTGCAGAACCCGTTCGCCTTCCTGTTCCTGGCGCCGGTGCTGCTCTCGGCGACCGCGCTGCCACCGCGACTTACGTTGATGCTCGGCGGCTTCGCGGTGTTGTGCGCCACGGTGCTGGTGTTCGCACACTATCCATTGCCGTGGGACGCCGAGGACCCGCTGGAATTGCCGTGGATCTATCTGCTCGGCGTCTGGCTCTCGATCCTGCTGGCGATCGGTTTCATCGGCGTCTATGCGTGGCAGCTCACCGAGGAAGGCCGGCAGCTCGCCGAAGCGCTGGCCGCGACCGAACTGGTGCTGGCGCGCGAGCAGGCGCTCTCGCAGCTCGACGGGCTGGCCGCCGCCGCCGCGCACGAGCTCGGCACGCCGCTCTCCACTATCTCGGTGATCGCCAAGGAATTGGAGCGCGCGATCGAGCCGAACTCGCCGCATGCCGACGACGTGAAGCTCCTGCAGGAGCAGTCGCAGCGCTGCCGCAGCATCCTGGCCAAGCTCAACGAATTGCCCAGCGCCGAGCCGTTCGACAGCGTGCCGCTGTCCGCGCTGATCGAAGAGGTGGTGGCGCCGCACCGCAACTTCGGCGTCGCCATCAATATCGACGTGCCGCCCGCGGCGCCAAACGGCGCGCGCAATCCGGCCATCCTCTATGGCCTGGGTAACCTTTTGGAGAACGCAGTCGACTTCGCGCAGGAGCGGGTCGAGGTCACGGCCGATTGGACCGGCGACAATATCGCGGTCGTGATCAGCGACGATGGGCCGGGCTTCGCGCCGGAGATCCTGGACCGGATCGGGGAACCCTACGTGCGCTCGACCAAGCGGCGGCGCATGAACGCCGGCGGCGAGACCACCGGCCTCGGGCTTGGTTTCTTTATCGCCAAGACGCTGCTGGAGCGCTCGGGCGCGACGCTCGATTTCGAGAATCGCGTGTTCCCGGACCGTGGCGCCGTGGTCAAGGTGCGCTGGGGCCGCAGCGATTTCGAGCGGCCGCTCGGTTTTGCCGCCTCTTGAGACTTGAGCCGCGGGCCGCGGGACTTTACCTTGTGGGCTGGGCGACCGGGTTAGGAAACGACCATGAACATTGCCGTCGCTGATGAGGCCAAGCCCTTGGCCGACCTCGCTGAACGGTCGCTGCTGATCGTGGAGGACGACAAGTCCTTCCTGCAGCGGCTGGCCCGCGCCATGGAATCGCGCGGCTTCGAGGTCACCACCGCCGAGTCGGTGTCGGACGGACTGCTCCAGGTCGAGCGGACCGCGCCGGCCTTTGCCGTGATCGACATGCGGCTCGGCGACGGCACCGGCCTCGACGTCGTCTCGGCGCTCAAGCAACGCCGGCCGGACGCCCGCGCCATCATCCTGACCGGCTACGGCAACATCGCCACCGCGGTGAACGCGGTGAAGATCGGCGCGGTCGATTACCTCGCCAAGCCGGCCGATGCCGACGACGTGGTGGCGGCGCTGCTCGCGATCGAGGGACGCAAGGCCGAGCCGCCGGAGCATCCGATGTCGGCCGACCGCGTGCGCTGGGAGCACATCCAGCGCATCTATGAGCTCTGCAACCGCAACGTCTCGGAAACGGCACGCCGGCTCAACATGCACCGGCGAACGTTGCAGCGCATCCTGGCCAAACGCGCGCCGCGCTAGCAAGACAGGGTACCGGCGCGACAAGCCGGATTCGGGGAGGACTATATGGTGCTTCGCTGGCTCATCGCCTGTGCCATCGGCCTTGTCTCAATCACCGGTGCATCAGCGCAGAGTTGGCCCAGCAAACCCGTCCGCATCATTGTGCCGGTGACCGCGGGCAGCGCGACTGACGTCACCGCGCGCCTCATTGCCGAACATCTGTCACCCCTGCTCGGGCAGCCGATCGTGGTCGAGAACCGCACCGGGGCTGGCGGCACCACCGGCATGGGCTATGTCGCCAAATCGGTCGAGCCGGACGGCTACACCATCCTGGTGCATTCGGCCGCGTTTGCGATCCAGCCGGCGACGTTTCCCAATCTCGGCTACGATTCCGGCAAGGATTTCGCCGGCGTGACGCTGCTCGGCAATGCACCGCTGGTGATGATCGCGTCGCCCGCCAAGTATAAAACACTGAAGCAACTGGTGGACGCCGCGAAGGCCAAGCCGAATGCAGTGAACTATGCGACCGTGGGCTACGGCGCGGCCGCGCACCTGACGGCGGAGCGGCTGCGGATGGCCGCCGGCTTCGAGGCGCAGCAAATTCCGTTCCGTGGTGCGCCGGAGGCGGTCAACGAGGTGCTGGCCGAGCGGGTGGATTTCTTCTTTTCGCCGACGCTCGCCGCGGTGCCGCTCATTCGCGCAGGAAAGCTGTCGGCGCTGGCGGTGTCCGGCTCCAAGCGCGCGATGTCGTTGCCGGAGGTTCCGACCACCATCGAAGCCGGCTACCCCAACTCGGACTACAATTTCTGGATCGGCATGTGGGTGCCGGTGAAGACGCCGCGCGAGGTGATCGACCGGCTCTATCAGGAAACCCGAAAGGTGCTGGACATTCCGACCGTGCGGGAGAAGCTCACCGCGCTCGGCAGCGAGCCGGCCAGCATGACGCCGGCGCAGTTCGAAAAATTCTTCCAGGCTGATATAGCGCTCAACACCACGCTGGTGAAGGCGGCAGGGATCAAGCCGAATCCATAAGCAAGTCGCGCAGCATTACATGAGCATCCCAAAAATCGTGCTGGCCATATTGTTGTCGCCATAGCGGCGGCGATCGGCTGGTACGGCCATATGGAATACGGTCTGTTCGTCAAACCGTAGCTTTCGCTCACTTAATCAAATTCCCCACCCGCTCGATGATCGGCTTCGGCGTCGCGTAGATTTTCGCGATCAGCGCGGCGAGATGCTCGCCGTCCTCCGGCTCGACCTCGAGCTTGCTCTTCTTCGCTTCGGCCAGAAATTCCGCATCCTTCATCGTCGCGATGAACGCGTCGCGCAGCATCTTCAGCCGGTCCGGCGTCAGGTCCGGCGGCGCCACGAACGGCCGGCCGATGCCCTGCCCGGCGTAGAGGAATTCAAGCACCTGGCGCTCCTCGGCGTTGCGCGCCAGATCGAGCACGAACGGCACGCCCGGCAGGCTGGCGTGGGGCGCGACGCCGCCTTGCAGCAGCACCACCACTTTTTTCTCCGGAATCCAGTCCGGCCGGCGGTTGTGGATGCTGTCGAGGCTTTCGCAGATGCCGTCGACCTCGCCGCGCTCCATCGCCAGGAACACGTCGGCCGACGAGCGGAAGCCGCTCACCAGCTTGAACCTGTATCCCAGCAGGTCGTTGAGCACCTTCGGATAGGAGCGCGTGCCGGTGCCGGGCCCGGTGTCGCCGAGGATCAGCTCCTTGTCGCGCAGGTCCTGCGCGGTCTTCACCTTGGCGGTGTGGTAGGCGATGCAGACGTTGTGCTCGGTGGTCGGGCTGCCGAGCCAGGAGAACTTGGTCGCGTCGAAGCGCGCGCCCGGCGCGCCGGTGAGCGGCCCGAGCGCGGCGTCGCGCGCGATGATGCCCATCACCGTGCCGTCCTTCGGCGCCGCGTTGTAGATGTGGCTCGCCGCCACGTAGCTGCCGGCGCCCGGCATGTTCTGCGGCACCACGCTCGGAGCACCGGGCATGTGTTTGCCGATGTGGCGCGCCACCGTACGGCCCCACAGATCGTAGCCTCCACCCGGCCCGAAGCCGATGATCATCGCGACGGTCTTGCCGGCGAACGGCTGTGGCTGCGCCGGCGCTGCGGAAATACCGGCCAGCAGGGCCAATGTGGCGAGCAAGCTTCTGATCATGATCATGGCGCCGTCTCGCTAGAATTCGGACCCGTATGGGCCCGCCGGATCGATCAGCGACTGCAGCCGCAGCGACGCAGCGCGCGCGATCGCCAGCATCATGCTCTTGCGGGTCGAGGCGTGCAGCTTGTGCTCCGGTGCATCGCACACGAATTCGGCGCCGAATGCGTCCGCCACGATCAGCCCGGTGTCGGGCGGGAAAATCTCACAGGGCACCTCGGTGGTGGTGGCGAAGAACAGGCGGTCGCAGTGTGTCCGGTAGTCCATCCACTTCTGGTCGGCGCGGAAATCCGCCACCGAGGACTTGATCTCGATGATCCAGATTTCGCCATTGCGGCCGAGTGCGACCAGATCGGCACGGCGGCCGGAGGCGAGCGGTAACTCGCTCACGCAGCAGAAGCCGAGCGAGATCAACAGCCGCGCGGTGCCGCGCGCCACCGCCAGCGCAGTCTGCGACTGGCGTCCGTCGGGCGGGACTTCCATCGCCTTGGCCAGATTGCCGGTCATTTGGCCGACAGCTCCATGATCATGCGGGTGAGCAGATAGAAGCGTGGAGTAATGCTGGCAATCTCGGCATATTCGCGGTCGGTGTGCGCATTGGCGCCGATGATGCTGAGCCCGTCGAGCGCCGGCTTGAACACGCCAGCGGCAAGACTGGAGTCCGCCGCGCCGCCGCTGCCCTCGAGCTTCAGCGTCTTGCCGAGCTCGGCGTAGATCGATTGCGCCATTTTCGCCAGTGCATCGGTCTGCGGGTTTTTCGGCATGATCGGGAAGCTGCGATCAAGCCTGGTGGTCACCTCGGTGTTCGGGATCAGCTTGTTGTTCTTGGCGAGCGCGGCGGCCTCGCGCTCGACGCGGTCGAACTCCTCGTTGAGCAACGCACGCACGTCGGCGGTGGCCGCGGCAAGATCCGGGATTACGTTGGCACGGTCCCCGGAGTTCAGCACCGTGATATTCACCGTGGTCTGCTTGTCGGGATTGCCGAGCTTGGCGACCTGCAACACCTGATGCGCCAGCTCGATCGCCGCATTGTGGCCTTGCTCCGGCTGGCTGCCGGCGTGCGCGGCGCGGCCTTTCACTTCGATGGTGAGCTTCGCCGAGCCTTTGCGCCAGATCACGATGCCGTCACCGAGCCGGCCGGACTCGAGATTGAGCGTGACGTCATGCTCCTTGGCGAGCTTCTCGATCAGCGCGCGGCTGCCGCGCGACCCGGTTTCCTCGTTGGAATTGAGCAGCAAGGTAATCTGCGCATAGTTCTTGAAGTTGAGATCACGCAAAATCTTCAGGACATGGATGGCGGAGACGATGCCGCCCTTGTTGTCGGACACGCCGGGACCATAGGCACGGCCGCCTTCGATCCGGAACGGCCGCGCCGCCGCGGTCCCCTGGGCAAACACCGTGTCCATGTGCGCCATCAGCAGGATGCGCGCCTTGCCGGTGCCGTTCAGCGTGGCGATGATGTTGTCGCCGACCGAAGGTTTCATCACCGGCACGGTCTCGACCGCTGCGCCGAGCTTTTTCAGCTCTTCGATGGCAATCGCTCCAACCGCACGGAGACCCTCCTCATGGCCGGTGCCGGAATCGATGTTGACGAGCCGCTCGAGCAGCTTGAGCGCGTCAGCCTGATAGTGCTGCGCCCGATCCAGGATTTTCTTGTCGGGCTCCGCCGCGGCAACCCCGAACGCCGCCACCACCATCGCGGTGCCCAAAGCATAACGCAACAACTTCATCGCCCGCCTCCCGCGCTGACGCGCAAGCCGCCGGCCCGCTCGGGGAACGTCTCGGCCAGCCCCTCCCGCGTCGCCGGCAGCACGCCGCGCTCGGTGATGAGCCCGCTGACGAGCCGCGCCGGCGTCACGTCGAAGCCGTAGTTGGCGACCGGCGAGCCGTCCGGAATGACCGTGACGGTTTCGATCCGGCCGTCCGCGGTGCGGCCGGTCATGGTTGCCTGCTCGGCGGCGCCGCGCTGCTCGATCGGGATCTCGGCGACGCCATCGCTCACCGCGAAGTCGATGGTCGGTGACGGCAGCCCGACATAGAACGGCACGTTGTTGTCCTTGGCGGCGAGCGCCTTGAGATAGGTGCCGATCTTGTTGCAGACGTCGCCGCGCGCGGTGACGCGGTCGGTGCCGGTGATCACCAGGTCCACCATGCCGTGCTGCATCAGGTGGCCGCCGGTGTTGTCGGCGATCACGGTATGCGGGACGCCGTGATGGCCGAGCTCCCAGGCGGTGATCGAAGCGCCCTGATTGCGCGGCCGTGTCTCGTCGACCCAGACATGGAGCTTCACGCCTTTGTCGTGTGCGGTGTAGATCGGCGCGGTCGCGGTGCCGACGTCGACCGTGGCGAGCCAGCCGGCGTTGCAATGGGTCAGCACGTTGACCGGCTCGCCCGGCTTCTTGGTGCGCGCGATGTCCTCGATCAGTTTCAACCCATGCCGCCCGATCGCCTGATTGATGGCGACATCCTCATCGCAGATTTCAGCAGCGCGTTTATGCGCGGCTGCAACACGCTCGGCGCGCGGGCGGTTGCGCACCGCGGCCACCATTTCGTCGAGCGCCCATTTGAGATTGATCGCGGTCGGCCGCGTCTTGATCAGCGCCGCACAAGCGCGCTCAATCAATTCATCTGACGCGTCAGCGCGCAGCGCCAGGCACATGCCGTAGGCGGCGGCGGCACCGATCAGCGGCGCGCCGCGCACCTGCATGGTCGAAATAGCGCGCGCCGCGTCGTCGAGCGTCGCAAGCTTTAGCGTGGCGAAGCGGTGCGGCAGCACGGTCTGGTCGACGATGCCGACCGTCGCTCCGTCGGCTTCGAGCCAGATGCTGCGGTAATGCTTGCCGTCGACCTTCATGCCACGACTCATAAACGTCCGTTCATCCCGGAACAATATTGCCGCGGATTTGTCCAAATCGGCGCACGCCGCGCTTGGAAATGCGCGGCTTTCCGCACGCCTGCGGCAAAGCGTGCCGCCGCCAATCCGCCGGCGGTCAGCCGCAATCCCGGCCATCGGGCGCCGCGAAGGCGGGGAAACATTCCCACGTCGGAGAATCATTGAGAGGGGTGAAATCATGCTTGCCAAACTCGCGAGGGCGTTTGCCCTCGCCTTTTTCGTTCTGCCATTCGTTGCATTCAGCCACGCGACGGCGAAGCCCATCGTCGAGGTCGGTTTCGTGCTCGACACCACCGGCTCTATGGGGCCGCTGATCGAGGGCGCCAAGCGCAAGATCTGGTCGATCGCGACGTCGATCGTCGACACCAACCCGGACGCCGAGATCCGCATGGGCCTGGTCGCCTATCGCGACATCGGCGACGAGTACGTCACCAAGGTGTTTCCGCTCACCACCGACATCCAGGACCTCTACGCCAACCTGCTGGAGCTTCGCGCCCGCGGCGGCGGCGACTGGCCGGAAAGCGTCAACGAGGCGCTGCATGTCGGCGTCACCAAGCTGAGCTGGACACAGGGCAGCGAGGTCCGCCGCATCATGTTCCTGGTCGGCGACGCGCCGCCGCACATGGACTACGCGCAGGACGTCAAATACCCCGAAGTGCTGCGCATGGCGCGCGAGCGCGACATCATCGTCAACGCGGTGCAGGCCGGGCAGGCGCGCTCCACCGAACTGGTGTGGCGCGAGATCGCGCAGATGGGCCACGGCCGCTACATCCCAATCCCGCAGGACGGCGGCCATGTGGTGATCATCGAGACGCCCTATGACATCGAGATCATCGAATTGCAGGGCCGCATCAACGGCACGGTGATCCCGTACGGGCCGAGGCAACAGCGCTCCAGCGTCGAACAGAAGACAAGGCAATACGCCGCCGCGCCCGCGTCAGTGGGCTCAGAAATGGCCGGCTACATGAGCAAGCGATCCAGCGGCCTGGCCGCGGCCGAAGCGGTGACCGGCGCCGGCGATCTGGTCGCCGACGTGTCGGCCGGCCGGCAGAAGCTCTCGTCGGTGAAGGATGAAGACCTGCCCGATGCGCTCAAGCCGATGAGCCCGGCGCAGCGCCAGGCCGAGATCGACCGGCAGATGGGCGAGCGCAAGACGCTCAACGCGCGGATGTCCGAGTTGGTCAAGAAGCGCGACGTGTATGTCGTGGAGCAACGCAAGAAGGCGCCAAAGGTCGCCGACTCGTTCGACCGCGTGGTCGAGGAGACGCTGAAGGCGCAGATCAGGCGCTGAACTCTCGTGTCCCGGCCGAGCGAAAGCGAGAGGGGCCGAGACCCGAAGCTTTCTTTTCTGGCTAACCGGGGTCCCGGGGCATTGCCCCGCAGCACTGACGTCCTGCACTGCGCCCGGGAGACGCCTCTGCCCGCTGCGCTTTGATTGACGCACTCTCCAATGCGTTTTTGGCGCGGGAGCTTTTTATGCCCATCGACTACGAGGTTGAATACAACAACCGCGCCCGGGTGCCGGAGCATCCGCAGATTTTCGAGCGCTGGCAGCGCGACGCCGCCGCTTATCGCGACCAAGCCAAGGCCGAGGGCCGCGCCGATCTCGGCATCCGGTTCGGCGCGACGCCGCGTCAGATCATCGACCTGTTCCTGCCGAAGGGCGGCGGCGCCAACGCGCCGCTCGCCATGTTCATCCACGGCGGCTACTGGCGCTCGCTCGAGCCTGCGATGTTCAGCCAACTCGCGCGCGGCATGAACGCCCACGGCGTCGCCGTCGCGGTGTCGGGCTATGATCTGGTGCCGCAGGTGTCGATCGCCGACATCCTGGCGCAGACGCAGCAAGCCTGCCTCCATCTGTGGAAGGCGTTCGGCAAGCGCATCATGGTCAGCGGCCATTCCGCCGGCGGCCATCTCGCCGGCTGCATGATCGCGACGGATTGGAAAAAGCTCGACGCGAACGCACCCGCCGACCTGGTGCCGGCGGCGTATGCGATCTCCGGTCTCTACGACCTCGACCCGCTGACGCACCTGGCCGGTAATGCCGAATTCAAGCTCACCGAGGCGAGCGCAAGGGCAATCTCACCGCTGTTCTGGCCGGCGCCGCAAGGCAAAGTGTTCGACGCCGTGGTCGGCGGCATCGAGTCGTCGGAGTTTTTTCGGCAGAGCAAGATCATCGCCGATGCGTGGGCGAAGGACAACACGACGCGCTACGAGGCGATCCCCGGCATGAACCATTTCACCGTGTGCGACGCGATGGCCGATCCAGCCAGCGCGATGACGGCAAGGCTGGTGGAGTTGAGCAAGCGCACCTGAGACGCAGTCATTCCGGACGCCGTGAAGCGCGGGACCCGGAATGACCTGCCTCAATCAAAAGAACGCCTGAATCCCAGTCTGCGCGCGGCCGAGGATCAGCGCATGGATGTCGTGGGTGCCTTCATAGGTGTTGACCGTCTCGAGGTTGCACATCACCCGCATGACGTGGAACTCGTCCGCGATGCCGTTGCCGCCGTGCATGTCGCGCGCCATCCGCGCGATGTCCAGCGCCTTGCCGCAATTGTTGCGCTTCATCAGCGAGATCGACGGCGGCGCGGCCTTGCCGGCCTCCAGCATGCGGCCGAGCGCCAGCGCGCCGCGCAGGCCGAGCGCGATCTCGGTCTGCATGTCGGCCAGCTTTTTTTGCACCAGTTGATTGGCGGCGAGCGGCCGGTTGAATTGCTTGCGGTCGAGGGTGTATTGCCGCGCCGCGTGCCAGCAGAACTCGGCGGCGCCCATCGCGCCCCAGCAGATGCCATAGCGCGCCATGTTGAGGCAGCCGAACGGGCCGGCGAGGCCAGAGACGTTTGGCAGCAGATTGTCCTCGGGCACGAATGCGTCTTGCAGCACGACTTCGCCGGTCACCGAGGTGCGCAGTGAGAGCTTGCCTTCAACCTTCGGCGTCGAGAAGCCCTTGGTGCCGCGCTCGACGATGAAGCCGCGGATCTTGCCGTCGAGCTTGGCCCAGACGATGCAGAGGTCCGCGATCGGCGCGTTGGAGATCCACATCTTGGCGCCGTTGAGCTTGTAGCCGTTCGGCACCTTCTCGGCGCGTGTGATCATCGAGCCGGGATCGGAGCCGAAGTCGGGCTCGGTCAGACCGAAGCAGCCGATCAGCTCGGCGGTGGCGAGCTTGGGCAGGTATTTGCGCTTTTGCGCCTCGCTGCCGTAGGCATAGATCGGGTGCATCACCAGCGACGACTGCACCGACAACGTCGAGCGGTAACCCGAATCGACCCGCTCCAGCTCGCGCGCGATCAGACCATAGGCGACATAGCCAAGACCGGCGCCGCCGTACTCTTCCGGAATGGTCGGGCCGAGCAGCCCGTGCGCGCCCATCTCGGGCAGCAACTCCTTGTCGACCTTCTCCTCGCGCCAGGCGAGCCGCACGCGCGGCATCAGCTTGTCCTGCGCGAAGTCGCGCACGCTGTCGCGGATCATGCGCTCTTCTTCGCTCAGCTCCCCCTCGAGATCGAGCGGGTCCTGCCAGTTGAAGTCGGTGTCTTTGAGCACCGCAGCCGGCTTCTTGCCGACCCTTTCGGCGGTTTGCGACATGGGAAACTCCTGGAGGTTGTCGTTTGGCTCATCTTAGCCGCTACAACCTCGATTGTCGTCCCCGCGAAAGCGGAACCCATTGCGCAACGAGTCCGGGGTAAGATGGGTCCCCGCTTTCGCGGGGACGACAGATGAGTTTGCTGCTTGCCCCTGCTCCCCAATCCATTCCACGCCCGCTGGACTGCGATGAGCGCCACTGCGCGCGGCATTTTCCTGGTCTCGACCGGCTCGATGATGCTGGTGGCGATGTCGCTGCTCATCAAGCAGCTCGGCAGCCGCATCCCGGCGATCGAAATCCTGTTCTTCCGCTCCGCGATCGGCTTCCTGTTCGTGCTGCCGTTCTTCGCGCGAAATCCACTGGAGCCGCTGCGCACCAAGCGGCTCGGCGCGCATTTGATCCGCGGCACCATGGGTACGCTGGCCAACATCTGCTTCTTCTGGACCATCACCCACATGTTGCTCGCCGATGCGGTGGCGCTGCAATTTTCGCGGCCGCTGTTTATGCTGCCGCTGGCGGTGCTGTTTCTCGGCGAAGTCGCGGGCCTGCAGCGTTCGTTGATCGTTGCAGTCGGCTTCCTCGGCATTCTGGTCTATGCCCGGCCATTCACGGCGGGCTTCGATCCCGGTGTGTTCGTCGGCGCCGCCGGCGCGGTGTTTTCCTGCCTCGTGGTGATCTGCATCAAATGGCTGGCGAAAACCGAACCGACGCGCGTCATCATGTTCTACTACTCGCTTTGGACTGCAGTGTTCTCCGCGATTCCAGCGTTGGTCTGGTGGGTGGCGCCGACACCGTTCGAGCTGGTCATGCTGCTCGGGGTCGGCATCCTCGGCATCTACGGCCAGGGCTTGGTGACTCACGGCTATACGCTGGCCGACGCCGGCGCGCTGGTGTCGCTGGACTATTCCCGTGTCGTCTACGCCGCGATCCTCGGCTATTTGCTGTTCGGCGAAGTGCCGGGACCGTGGAACTTCCTCGGTATGGGGCTGATCATCGCGGCGTCGCTTTACCTGGTGCTGAGCGAGCGAAAACGGAAGACGATTGCGACACCGCCCGCGCCTTGAGCGCGGTGGAGAACGGCGTTCCGACTGGCCGACTTCGCGCGCGACAGATAACATCAATTCTCATCGACCGACCAGAAGCGAAATGGCGCAAGACCGGCACGATCGTTGGCTGCTGACCCGACTGGCGGCGCAAAACGTCGGACGCCGCCGCGTTCGGGCCATGCTTCTCGGTCTGTCGGTGATGCTCGGCGTCGGCATCAGCTTTGCAAGCTTTGTCTCCGGCTGGGCCTTGCGCGACGGGATGGCAACCAGTTTTTCGCGCATGGGCGCCGATCTCGTCGTGGTTCCGCGCGCCACCCTGGTGAACATCACCGCGAGCCTACTCACTGTGCAGCCGACCGATGAGACATTGCCCGCCGTGCTGACGGAGCGAATTGCCGCCGTGCCCGGTGTGGCCGTCGTGGCGCCACAGCGCATCGTTCCGTCATTGGTCGATGGGCGGCAGGTGACTCTGATCGCATTCGATCCGGCGCGCGACTTTTCGGTTTTGACCTGGCTGGAGCAGCGGCAGCCGGGACCAATCGAAGGCCTGATTGCCGGCGGCCGCCTGATCGCGTCGCCCGGCGCAACGCTCAGTGTCTGCGGCAGGCCGATGAGCATTTACGGTCGGCTGGGGCAGACCGGCGTGGGTCCGTTCGATGAGTCCTATTTTCTCAGCTTCGACGCCCTCGCCGACATCGTCGCGTTTTGCCGTTCGTCGGGACCCGTCGGCAAATCAGCGGCGATGAAAGACGATGCACCGTCAGCCACCGGCATGAACCATGCCGACGCCTGCACGCCGGACCTCGCGCTTGATCGCGTTTCGGCCTTCCTGCTGCAACTCGCGCCGGGAGCCAAGCCGCAGGATGTCAAGTTCGCGCTTGCCCAGCTTCCTGACGTCAAGATCGTCGAGGGCAACAACGCGTTGACCTCGTCACGCCAAGCTTTGAGCGCTCTTTTAATCGGCATTTCAGTGTTCACCGCGTTCCAGCTGACCGCTTTGCTGATTTTGGTCTCTCTGCTGTTCTCGGCGATCGTGCACGAGCGCCACCGCGAAATCGGTCTGCTGCGGGCGATGGGAGCGCGGCCCAATCAGGTGACGGCAATCCTCCTCGCTGAAGCGGCCATCATTACCGGCCTTGGCGGCCTCGCCGGCCTCGGATTCGGAGCGGTCGTGCTGCTGACGTTCGCCCGCTCGCTCGGCTTCTACTTCGAACTGCTCGGCGTGCCATTCGCCTGGCCGTCTCCAGCGATCCTGCAGGCCGGCGCGCTCATCGCGCTGGTGTTTTCCGCGATCCTCGGTCTCCTCGGTGCGCTTCTGCCGGTGTGGCGGGTGCGCCGAATGCCACCCTATGCGCTCATCCAGACGGAAGGCCGGTGACGTGACTCTGTCGGCGCTGTCGTTGACGAAGCGATATGGCAACACCTCAGGGTACGATGCGGTGCGCGACGCCAGCCTCGAGCTGCGGCGCGGGGAGTTCGTCTCGATCGTCGGCCGCTCCGGCTCGGGCAAATCGACGCTGATGGCCATGCTCGGCGCGCTCACCCCGCCGACCGCAGGCAAGGTGCTACTCGACGGCACCGATATCTGGGCGCTTCCCGAGGCGGAGCGAGCCGCCCTCCGCTCCCGCCATATTGGCTTCGTCTTCCAATTTCCGAGCCTGCTGTCGAACCTCACCGCGGTCGACAATGTCGCCGTTCCGGCGTTGCTCGGCCGCACCATGGACCCACGGGCGGCGCGCTCGCGGGCCTTCGATCTGCTCGCGCGCGTCGGCCTGGAGAACCGCGCCGACGCCTATCCGGGCAGCATGTCCGGCCGCGAGCAGCGACGTGTCGTTGTCGCGCGCGCGTTGATCAATTCGCCGCCGCTGTTGCTCGCCGACGAACCAACCAGCGATCTCGACGAAGATAGCGAGGCCGACATCATCGACCTGCTCGCGGATCTGCAGCGCGGCGAGGCCAGCCGCTCGATCCGGTGCGGAACTTTCTGCGGCGTCGGGCCGAGGTGGCTCGGCAGGACCATGCGGAATTTTCCAATTATCTGCAGCACAAGAGCGCGCGCCACCGACAACAGACGGCGCCGCTGGCCGACGCACTGCGTCCGGCGACGATCAATCGGCGCAGCATGCTGAAATGGGCGGCCGGCACCGCGGCGGCCGGCGAGGCCGCTGTACTGGGCTACACGATGGTCACCGGCCAGGACATTTCCTTCCACGGCCTCATGCCCAGCGGTGTCGCCTCGGCCGAACCCCGGCGTCAGTCTATTCGACGCGAACTGGTCAATCCGCAGGCCGATATCCGCGGCAGAACTTTCGGCAACTGGGTTCTGCTGATGCCGACCAAGCTCGGCGGCGGCACCTACGCGGTCAACCTCCAAACCGGCCGGACGCTGGCC
The DNA here is from genome assembly GCA_963787955.1 of uncultured Alphaproteobacteria bacterium. GTDB lineage: Bacteria > Pseudomonadota > Alphaproteobacteria > Rhizobiales > Xanthobacteraceae > Z2-YC6860. Next base: position 201,833 of record CAWBFG010000038.1, read on the forward strand.
TGGATCTCGTACTGGAACTACGGCGATTACAACCCCATCTCGCACCACGTGTGCGCCTTCCCGAGCGCGGAGCCGACCCGGGGCTTCGAATGGATCAACAGCACGCAGGGCGGCAAGAATTCGCTGATCTACGGAATTCCCACCAACATCGAGAAGCCGGCAGAAGGCTTCAATATCTACCGGGTGCGCTACGACGGCGCACAGATGGAGTTGATCGAGAACGTCTCCGAGACGACCGGGCTCGGTCTCGGCGTCCACGTCACCATCGACCCCAAGAATGCCGACCGCTATTTCGTCACCGACGGGCAGAAGGATATCGCTGCCTGCTTCGACCGCCGGACATCGCGAGTGATCGCGGCGCTCAAATACGAGGGTGCCAAACGTCCGCAATCTCGCCGAAGGTTGGCAAAAGGGCGGCGTGCTGAAGATCTCCAAAATCCATCCCGATCCGGCGACCGGCAAGCACGACTATCGCGGCACCAAGGGTCAGCAGATCGAGTGGGAAATGGTCCCGATGGGCGAATTGTTCGTCGAGGAAGGAACGATTCCCGGTGACGATGTTCACGGCCTTTGCGGCGCCGACGGCACGATCTGGCACCCGAGCGGCCGCTGGGCATCCACCGTGATCAGATTGTGCGGCGGCCAACTGATCCTCGATGCAGAGAAGAATTTCGAGCCGGTCGTATTCCTCCAATTCAACAAGGATGCGCCGAACCAGTACCCGGTCAGCAGAATCGACAACGATCACTGGGAGGTGAAGTTCGACAGGATCTTCTCGCCCGGCCACGAGGTCGGTTTCTTCTCCGGACGGCCGATTCCTGTGCATGATGAACAATCTGCGCGAGAACCGGACATGCAAACCCTGGCGATTACCTATGCCGAGCAACGGCGGCCAACGACGGCTATACTGTGGGCACCGTGCTTGCACCCAACCGGATCGAGCTTTGCTACATGATGCTGTCCCGGGCCACGCGCATCGCGTCCTGCGTAGAATTGACCAAGCAGCCATAGGTTGCGAGCATCGACGCGCGCCCGGGACGTTGTGGTCCCGGCGCGCCAGGGGAGGCCGTGCCTCGGCACGAATGAATCCTGCCAATGCAGGACATCGCGCACGATGCTCCAGCGCGGTGCCCTGGTTTCGCGCGGTCGCCCCAATATCCAGTAGTTGGTTTCGCGCGCCCGCATGCCGTCGGCCCGCCGCAGCTCGAGCCAGTAGTTGACGAAATGCACCATCGCTTCCGCGCCGGGCGGCATCATGTAGCTGAGCAGAAATGGATTGCCGACGCCTTGCGGCACCACCGCGGTGGTGCCGGGATGGGAGCGGGCGAACGCGGCGGCCTGCTCGAGCGTCCAGACTGCCGCATCGACCTTGGAGAAATCCGGCGGCGTCCGATAGTCGGGCACCATCACGATCTCGGCGTTCGGGAACAGGCGCGTCCACAACGGGTGCAGCACCGGATCGACGCTCATGGCGAGACGCAGGCCGCGCATGGCGTGAATCTCGTCGCGGGTGCGGAATTGCTGGGCCCGCGCGGTGGACACCAGCAGGGCGACAGGACTCTGATAGTACGGCATTGACGCGGAGAGCGCGGTCAGCCGTTGCGTGCTGGCGTAGATGCCCGCCATCGCGATGTCGAAGCGCCCGGTCTTGAGATCGCGATCGAGATCGCCAAACTCGAACGGGATGAAGGCTACGCGAACATTCAGCGAGCGGGCGAGGTCGTAAGCGAACGCGACATCGTAGCCGACCAGTTCGCCGGCGTCGTTGAAGTAGGAGAACGGCACCGCAGCGGCGTTGTAGCCCACCCGCAGCACGCCGCGCTGCTGGATGCGTTCGATGGTTGCGCCAGCCTCGGCCGGCGCAGCAGTCCGCTCTACTGCGGCGCCGCGCAGCACCGTGGCCTGCACGCCGCGCGTGCCGGCGGGATCGAGCGTGAGCGCCCCGTAGCTCACGCCGGCCTGGGCCGGGAAGTATCCCTGGACGGCGTGTCCGGCCCACGCGATGGCGACGAAGGCAAGCGCGGGAAAGACCAGCGCCCCAACCAGCCGCGGCAACCGAACCTCGAGCTTGCCGTAATAGGCCAGCGTCACAAGCACACTCAGGAACGCGAACGCCATCACCGAAACAATCACCTGGCCGTAGCGCGTGAGCGTCTGCAGCTCGACGTAAAGCTCGCGGGTCCCTGCCGGGAGCGCGAGCCACGCCGAAAGGAATTCGACGGCGTTGACGGCGGAGGTCGGCGAACCGAAGCCGGACAGCAGCGTCATCAACGGCAGCAGCGCCTCGTCCCTGTCCTCCAACGGGACCTTGTAGTAATAGGCCGCGAATACCAGGAACAGATAGACGAAGAAGTTGCCGAGCTGGCCCAGCGGATAGGCGACCGAAAGGTTGGTTCGGATGATGTCGTCGCGCTCGGGGTCCACGATCCCGCAACGATCGGCGAGCTTGCGCGTCGCCTCCATGACGAACGGCACTGCAGCCACTGACAGCGTCGTCACCGCCGCGATGGCGAGTGCCGACCGCAGTTCGACGATCACCTCGCGGTAAGCGACCGGCGCGAGCGCCGACATCAGCGCCGGCAAAATCCAGAACGCGAGCACAAGCGTGCCGAGGAGAACGAGAAGAAGATAGAAGCTCATATTGACAAGGTCGGCGGGCGCCGTGGTTCCGGCGGTGACGGCAAACAGCGCGAACACCCCGATCGGCGCCAGGCGCACGATCCAGTTCCAGAACCGCAGCCTCGCCAGCCGGATGGTCTCCAGGATGCTCAGGAGCGGCCCCTTGTCCTTGATGCTCTGAAGGGCAACGCCGTAGAAGATGCAGAAGATGACGACCGCGGGAACGTAGTTCTGGCTGAGCGCGGTAAACAAATCCGCCGGGATCAAAAGTCCGAGCAGCTTCGAGATGCTCTGCGCTTCTCGCGCCGTGTCGCCGATGACGGCCGGCTGCACCGGGGGAATCGCCTGCGTCAGGGCCGCGAGGCACACGAAGGTGATCGCCCACGCCGCGACGTAGAAGACCCAGCCGCTCCTGAACAACCGCCAGGCCTTGTCGGGGTCGAGCGAGCCCAAACCGTGCAGCAGCGAGCAGATCAGATAGGGATAGACCGCGGCCTGAAGCAGCCCGACATAGGCGAAACCGATGGGACTGAGGATCGCGCAGCGCTCGCCGAACGTGATACCGACGAGGACCCCGGCCACGCCTCCAATAAGCACCCTCGACGCGAGGTTCATGCTGGTTCGTTTTCCGCCCAGGAACGCCATTTCGCGCCGCGCGGCGGCGCTGCTCTCTCCTTCTATCGTAGACGAAAAATCCGTCTCTGCAGCGCGCAGTGTGGGGCGTTGCCCGACTCCGCCCCTTGCGCTATTCAATGCCTGACGCGCCCGTAGCTCAGCTGGATAGAGCGTTGCCCTCCGAAGGCAAAGGTCGGACGTTCGAATTGTCTCGGGCGCGCCATACCCCCACAGCCATCAATTCTTGACGCGACGGGCGTGGAACTCCGCCTGCAGCTGCCAGGTCCGGCCGTCATCGCGCGAGCGCTCGCCGCGCCACGTGAAGGAGTCCGGCGTGATGTCGGTGAAGCTCCAGCGCACCCCCTCGCCCGCGTCGTTCTTGCCGTCCTGGACGATGTCCTTGCCGGACGCACGGCCGATCTGGCGCGTGTAGTACTGCTTGACCGGATCGTTCCAGAAGATGTGCCAGGCGTCGATGCCGGGGTCATAGACCCGCAGCGTGGTGCCGTGGAAGAAGCCGGGCAGGATCCAGACGTCCTGAATGGCGCGGCCTTCCAGCACCCAGCCGAAATGGATTTCGCCGACCTGCTTGTGCTGCATGCCGTCGTCGGCATGAACGACCGCGTCCATTATCCAACGCCCGATCAGCCAGCCGTAGAGCTTCATCTTGTCGGCGCGATCGGACGCCGGTCCGTCGGCGCGCAGCATCTCGAAGAAGGATGGCGTAGTCATGAAATGAACCTCACGCTTGGGTCATTGCACGGAAGGTATGACTGCCAGCGGTTATTCCAAGACCGGCCGCGCGATCTGCCGCAACGCAGGATCGTCGCGATTGGGCGAAGACGCGCTGCCATACCCATGACGCGCTTGTGCAATTGACTTCGCCGGTTCGCGGCCGATACCATTGTTGCGGTCGAGCAGGCGACCAACGGTCCGCGTGAAGGGTTGAACCCACCTCCGGCTTGATGTGCTCCACATCTTCTTTCTGGCCCGACAGCGCGGACACCGGGCCCTGAGAAAGAAGGTGTCCCATGACCAAGGCGCTACCGCCTCGCCCCGATATCGAGTGGCTGAAGAAGGCTGCCAAGGAACAGCTTGCCGAACTGCGCGCCAGCGATCCCGACGCCAAGCTGCATCAGGCCCAGCTCGCGATCGCGCAGGACTACGGGTTCAAGAGCTGGCGCGCGCTCAAGACGCACGTCGATGCGCTGAGCCTCGACGGGCAGATCATCGCGGCGGCCAGCAAAGGCAATGCAGACGAGCTTGCCCGCTTGCTGGCTGAACATCCCGCCAAGCTCGGCATCACCGGCGGCCGCTTCAACGTGCCGCTGCTGCACGCGGCCGCCGACGCGGGTCAGCTCGACTGCGTCGCGCTGCTGCTGCAGCGCGGCTTCGACGTCAACAAGCGCGACCGGCTCGACCGCGCCAGCGCGCTGCACTGGGCCGCGCAAGGCGGCCACCTCGATGTGGTGAAGCACCTGATCGACGCCGGGGCGGATATCGACGGCAAGGGCGACGAGCACGAGATGAACGCGATCGGCTGGGCCGCCTGCTTCCAGCAGGTGCGCCAGGAGGTCGCCGAGTTCCTGCTGTCACGCGGCGCCGAGCCGACCATCTTTGCGGCGATCGCGCTCGGCCGCGCCGACCTGGTGCGGCGTCTGGTCGAAGGCAACTCGCAACTGGTGTCCCGGCAGATGAGCCGGTTCGAGCATCGCAGAATGCCGCTGCACTTTGCCGTGCTGAAGAACCGCCCGGACATGGTTGAACTTCTTCTGGAGCTCGGCGCCGACCCCGCCGCCAAGGACGACCGCGGCAACACGCCGCTCAACTACGCGACATCGAAGACCGACCAGGCAATCGCCGCGCGGCTGATCGCAGCCGGCGCCAATCCCCGGGAGCAAGGCTTGAACCGCTTCGAATCCTGCGTGCCGATCCTGAGCGTGAAGAACGTTTCCAACTCCATCGCCTACTACGTCGACAAGCTCGGCTTTGAAAAGGAATGGGATTGGGGCACGCCGCCGACTTTCGGTTGCGTGTTCCGGGACACGGTCCGGATATTCCTCTCCCAAAACACCCAGGGCGCGCCCGGCACGTGGATTTCCATCTTCGTCCACGACGTCGACGCGCTGCACGACGACTACGTGCGGCGCGGCGCCATCATCCGCCAGCCGCCGACGAACTTTCCCTGGGGTGTGCGCGAGATGAACGTCGAGGATCCCGACGGCCATCGGCTGCGCATCGGCAGCGAAGCGACTGGTGCTTCCGATGCGTCGACCTGAACGAGACGCCGTAGCGGGACTGCGGCATCGCTGCACACCGCTACCCGCGCAACGCCGCACACGATAGACTGGCGGAGATGGGCGAGCCTGGGGCAACACCGGGCCGCCCGTTTCAAATGGGAGGCACGTGTGGACGGCACATTTTCGTTGGGTCGAGCAATTCTCACCGGCTTGCTCCTGGCAACAGCAGCGACGGTCTCCACCGGATCGGCCTCGGCCCAATCCGCCGACAAATATCCGGAGCGACCCATCAAGATCATCGTGCCGTTCGCACCTGGCGGCTCGACCGACATCCTGGCCCGCGTGATCGGCCAGAAGATGCTGGAGAACTGGGGCCAGCAGGTGATCGTCGAAACGCGGCCGGGCGCCGCCACCGTGATCGGCACCGCCGCGGCGGCGCAGGCCGCACCCGACGGCTACACCGTGCTCATCACGGTGAGCAACCTCGCCACCAATCCGGCGCTGCAGCCCTCGCTGCCGTACGACGCGATAAAGGACTTCGAGCCGGTCAGTCTGCTCGGCCACGCGCCGCTGGTGCCCTACGTCCATCCCAAGTTTCCACCCAAGACCATCAAAGAGCTGGTCGCCTACGGCAAGACCAACCCGGTGCCGTTCGGCTCGGCCGGCATCGCCAGCATGACGCATCTGGTCGCCGAGACGCTGAAGGACCAGCACGGCGTCACCTTGATGCAGCATGTGGTCTACAAGGGCGGCGCGCCGGCGCTCAACGATGCGCTGGCCGGCACCATCCCGATGACGATGGCGACCGTCACCCAGGCGCTGCCGCAGTACCAGGCCGGCCTGCTCGGCGCTCTCGGCGTCAGCGGCACGGAGCGGCATCGCGCGCTGCCGAGCGTGCCGACGTTCCGCGAGCAGGGCTTCGATATCGTGGTGACGGAGTGGTACGGCATGTTCGCGCCGAAGGGCACGCCGAAGCCGATCATCGCCAAGCTCAACGCCGAGCTGCGGCGCATCCTGGCGCTCGACCTTGGCGAGCGCGTCGCCGCGATCGATCTTGCGCCGTCGACGCCGGAGGAGCTCGGCGTGCACTTGCGCAAGGAGATCGACCGCTGGGGCCCGGTGATCAAGAAGCTCGGGTTGAAAGCGCAGTGAGACCCGATGAGCAGGAGCCGTATCATCGCCCTCATTGCTGCGCTGGCCCTGTGCGGGTCTGCGGCGCAGGCGCAGGACGCCGCATCGTTCTATCGCGGAAAGACCATCCACGCCGTGGTCGGCTATCCGCCGGGCTCGACCTTCGAGCTCTATCTCCGGCTGTTCGTGCAGCACATGGCACGCCACGTGCCGGGACAGCCCAACATCATCGTGCAGCACATGCCGGGCGCCGGCTCGCTGAAGGCGACCGGTTATCTCGCCGCCGTCGCGACGCGCGATGGCCTCACCATCGGCATGCCGAACCCGGTCAACACCATCGAGCCGCTGATCGATCCGGAGCGCAGCAGGTTCGATCCGCGGCAATTCAACTGGCTGGGCAGCCTCAACTCGGAAATCTCGACCTGCGGCATCTGGAACAAGGCGATCAAGACGGTGGACGATCTCAAGAGCAGGCAGGTCGCAGTCGGCGCCACCGGGCCGTCGTCGGGCTCGGCGGTGGACGCCAAGGTGCTGGCGGCGCTGATCGGCGTGAACTTCAAGATCGTGACCGGTTATCCCGGCCTTACCGAAGTGCGGCTTGCCGCCAACCGCGGCGAGGTCGATGGCTATTGCGGGCTGCTGGTGTCGTCGATCAAGACCGACACGGCGGACGACCATAAGTCCGGGCGCATGACGGTGGCGATCCAGATGGGACTGAAGAAGCACGACGAGTTTCCGAACGTGCCGAACGCGTTCGATCTCGTCACCAAGGAAGAGGATCGTGCGCTGTTCCGCCTGATCTTCGGGCCGTGGACCTACGGCCGACCGTTGATGGCGCCGCCCGGCGTGCCGAAGGATCGCGTCGAAGCGCTGCGCAACGCGGTGACGGCGACGCTCGACGATCCGCAGTTCCGCGCCGAGACGAAAAAGATCAACCTGGAGATCCAGCCGGTCGCGGCGGCTGCGATCGAGCAAGTGGTGGCGGAGATTTTCGCCACGCCGCAGCCGGTGCTGGAACGCGCCCGCGATCTGCTCGGCGTCAAGAACAGGTAATACGGCCGGATCGCGCCGCTACGCCACGCGGATCACGATCTTGCCGAAGTGCGCGCCGGAGGCCATGTGCTGGTACGCCGCTCGCGCCTCGTCGAAGCCGAACACCTTGTCGATCACCGGCTTGATGCCGTTAGCCGCGATGGCGCGGTTCAGAGCCTCGAACATCTGCGTCGAACCGACGGAAATGCCCTGGATGTTGGCGCGCCGCGCCATGATCAGCCGCGGGTCAAGCTCGGTTGCCGCGCCGCTCAAGCCGCCGATCATGCTGATCCTGCCGCCGACGCGAATGGCGCCGAACGAGCGTGCGAGCGTGCCGGCGCCGCCGACCTCGACGACATGATCGACGCCGCGGCCGCCGGTGAACTCCATCGCGGCCTTCTCCCAGTCGGGCGTGGTCTTGTAGTTGATCGTATGGGCGGCGCCGAGCGTCTTGGCCTTCGCCAGCTTGTCATCACTCGATGAGGTGATGACGCTCACAATGCCCATCGCGCGCGCGAGCTGCAGCCCGAAAACCGAGACCCCGCCGGTGCCTTGCAGCAGCACGGTCTGGCCGCCGACGAGCTTGGCGTGCTCCATCATTGCGTTCCACACAGTGACAGCCGCGCACGGCAGCGTCGCGCCTTCCTCCAGCGACAAGTGCGCCGGGACTTTGACGACGCCTTCCTCTTCCAGCACCACATATTCGGCCAGCATGCCGTCGGTGCCGCCGCCGAGCGCGCCGGCTTGCACGTCGGGCGGCGGCTCGCCGCCAGGCCAGCGCTGGAAGAAGCAGCCGGCCACCTTGTCGCCGACCTTCACGCGCGTCACGCCGGCGCCGGCTTCGACCACCTCGCCGGCGCCGTCGGAGAGTGGCACGATGTTTTCACGCACCGGCATGCGATAGGTGCCGCGCACGATGCCGAGGTCGCGGAAGTTCAGCGAGCAGGCTGCGACCTTGACCAGCACCTGGCGGTGGGCCGGCTTGGGCTGGGGCCGCTCGACCTTGGTGATCGCGTCGATGCCGACACCACCCTTGGGCAATTGATAGGCACGCATGTCGTCCCCTCCCGGCCCTTTGGGCCTAATCGCATCAACCCGGCGCGAATTTGTTCTACTATGGCGCGGCCCACCCGGTGGCAACAAGCGATCCCGTCATCATGGATTTTTCTGATGCAATATTCCGTGCCCACTTTGCGCGCCCATGGCGCGGACATCCCTGCGCTCGGCTTCGGCACCTCGCCGCAAACCGGCGCGCTCGCCGCTGAAGAGGTCGTCGCTGCGCTCAAAGCCGGCTATCGCCACATCGACACCGCGCGCAAGTACGGCACCGAGCGCGAGGTCGGCGAGGCGATGCGCGCCTCGGGCGTGCCGCGCGGCGACATCTTCCTCACCACCAAGGTGTCGCACGAGAACTTGCGCGAAGCGGACTTCGCGCGCTCGGTTGACGAAAGCCTGAAGGCGCTCAACGTCGACTATTTCGATCTGTTGATGATCCATTGGCCGAACCCGGAGATTCCGGTGTCCGAGGCGGTGAGGGGCCTGGCCAAAGCAAAGCGCCAGGGGATTGCGCGGCATATTGGCGTTGCCAACTTCAATACCACGCTGCTCGCCGAGGCGCTGGCGCATTGCGGCGAGCCGATCGTCGCGCTGCAGGCCGAATACCACCCCTACCTCGACCAGACCAAGGTGCTGGCCGCCTGCAAGGCGCAGGGCCTTGCCTTCGTCGCCTACTGTCCGCTCGGCCGCGGCCGGCTGTTCAACGACAAGGTGCTGGGCGAGATCGCCGAGCAGCGCGGCCGCACGCTCGCCCAGATCGCGCTGCGCTGGCTGATGCAGCAAGGCGTCGCCGCCATTCCGCGCTCGTCGAATCCGGAGCGCATTGCGGCCAATCTCAACGTGTTCGATTTCGAATTGACCGCGGACGAGATGCGGCGCATCGCCGCCTTGAAGCGGCCCGATGGACGAATTGCCGATCCCAGGAGCCGGGTGCCGCCTTGGGACTAGGACGTGTACTCATAAATTGACCATGCCCGCTTCTGGCAGACGCAGAATTGGGCCATGGATCATCGGCTTAGCAACTGAAAGCTTTGCGGAAGCCCTCTGCTTTCGCTTCATCCTCGGAGCAGAACCAACGGTCCGGCGTTTTCGTGCGTCCATAACTGCGGCAACCTTCCAAGTGATAAATCCCACGGTGGCCAGTTACGTGAGCACGCACAGCAGATTTTGCTTTTATCGGACAACCGAGCGGCATTGCGGGGTAGTCGGGGAATAGAATATCGCGAATTTCTTTGCTTGGCGGGCAACTTGCCCCTAGCAAAGCGGCCTTACCCTTGTTCCATCTTCGCGCCTCTAGTGGCCGTGAAAAACATCCATTCCAAAGTCCACGGCCTCTGCTGCGCGCATCATCCTCGTCTGGCTTGAAGCGACCCTTCGCATAAGGCTCAAAGTTCAGTGCCCACCCTTCCCTCACAAGCCATTGGTTCAGGCTGGTGGTTTCGCCCTCAACCCAGCAAACGCCGATGCGCCGATTGCGGTAAACTGTGTCGTACCCTTTTCTGTCGCAACGAACGTCGCGCTTTCCGACAAACTTCCTCAGTTGATCACGCACTTCAAGTCCACACGCCCAGACATTGCGTTTCTCGTTGAGGCACACCTGATCTGTCTGGGGGGCTTCAATGCCATCGAGCCGATATGGGATTCCATTCAGGATAAGGGTGTCGCCATCCGTAATTATCGCCTCTTCGGCCCAACTCGGCCCAATCACGATGCAAAAGAGTAGAATAGCTATCAATACGTGCATGCATCGTCTCCCATTGAAAAATGGGCGCGGCTGATTCCTGGAGTAAGAGTCAGCCGCGCGCCAACCTGGTCGGGGTTGGGGAAGTGAACCAAGCTCGCGGAGCTCCGCTTAGCTGAGGAGCGCCTCATTGCAATGCGAAGCACTTTTTCGGGAGGGCTGGATTGAGGTAAATCAAAATGAGTGCGGGACGACCCGGCTATCGTGGCTGGCGCTGCGGAGGACGACGCGGCGCGCAGCGGGTGCCTACGACTGCCAGCGCTGAGTGATTCAAAAGGACATATCCCAATGGTTCATCGCCTTATCAAGCCTGCATTACTTCTCGGCTTCCTGTTGGTCGGGAATGCCGCTCATGCACAAGGGAGTACAGGCCGGCAGGGCATGCTGACATGCAGGACCGCACCTAGCTTGGGTCTCATTATCGGCTCGACTCAAAAGCTCGCGTGCCAATACAGAGATAACTCCGGCTGGACCCAGGATTACTTTGGCAGAATAAACCGCATTGGCCTGGATATCGGCTTCACTGCCGGGGGTGTCATGGCATGGGGTGTTATTGGCAGCACAGGCGCGGTACGGCCTGGGGTGCTCACGGGCCGCTTTGTCGGCGCCAGTGGTGAAATCTCCGTGGGTGTCGGCGTCGGTGCAAATGTCCTCGTCGGAGGGACGGCGCAGGGGATATCGTTACAGCCACTATCAGTGGAAGGACAGGTCGGCCTTAATCTTGCGCTTGGGGTTGCGGGAATGACGCTGACCCCGGTTCGCTGACCCTTGAAATTTGGCCTGTTCTTGCCGCTTCAGAGTTGATCGCGAGAGGACGATAGATGAAACATACACTCCGCCTGCTGGCCAAGATTGTGCTCCTGCCCATGTGCATCAGCATTTCGAGCGCCGCCTACGCGCAAACGGACATGATGAGTTTGCTGCGCGAACGGTTAGCGGCAGGTTTTAAAAAACTAGAGACTGCCTGCGGCGAAGATGTGAAGAAATTTTGCAGCACTGTCACGCCTGGAGAGGGCCGCATCATGCTTTGTATGCAAGCGCATGAGGACAAGATAAGTGACGGATGTGCATCCACTCTGGACGAAGTGGCATATCAAGCTGAAGCGACCGCCGACAACTTGAGGGAGGCTGTGAAGGCCTGCCGGGGTGATATCGAAAAAGTCTGCGCGACGACTCAGCCCGGCCAAGGCCGTCTTGCAGCATGTTTGGCGGCAAACAAAACCTCGGTTTCCAAGGGCTGTGCGGACGCCGTTCAAAAGGTCCAAGACCAGTGATGGCACCCAAGGGTGCTGATCGAGCACGGTAGTTCGCAAGCCATGCAACGCGCTACGATAAGCTTGCGGCCAACTGCCTTGCCTTCATCCAGTTTGCATCAATCCGGCTATGGCTGCGCGTTAATGAGCCCACGCCCTAGCGCTCCGACAGTCGGCCGATAAACCCGGCGCCCTCGGGCTAACCGGGCATCTGCTCAAACAAGAAATTGGGCTGGCAGCCACAATCGCCCGGCGCCAGCGGGTGAGGCACCCTGGCCACACGCTGTTTGTCAAATAAGGCAGCGGCGATAATCGGATTTACAGGCTGGGCGAAACCCCGATAATGCCCCGTGCGATCCTGCTGTTTGGCGCGCCGTCAGGCCCGGTTCCGAGTATCCCCGATGCGAAGATTGAGTGTTCTGGCGACCGTGGTGATGCTCGGAAGTCCGTTGGCCGCATGGTCGCAGGAAGCCCACGACCCCGATGACGAAGCGGCCTGCTCGCCGGACGTGATGCGGCTGTGCCAGCACTTCATTCCCAATCGCGACGAGATCATCACCTGTCTCACCGTGAAGAAGAAGGACTTGAGCCCGGCTTGCTTCAAGGTGTTTTCGCGGCCGTCACCGCAGCGCGCGGCCGAAGATGGCAAGCGCAGGCGCAAGCCGGCACAGCCGAACTAACAACGGGTCAGAGCTAACGTCCGGTCGACGCGCGCGCCATTGCGCGGCGCGCTTCGTGACGCCGATCCGCACCCCATTGCGCGCCGCGCACAGATTGTACGGCGCGTGCAGTGGCCGGCGAGCCGGATTGCGCCGCGGTCATCGCGTAGGTGCGGCCTTCGTTGATCTGGCGCATGCTGTTGACGAAATCCTGCGGCAGCAGCCAGGTCGGCGGCGAAACCAGTCCAACGAAATGCGCGATCGTGCCGACGAAGGCGTTGCAATTGTAGGTGGCGGCGTTCCACATCGGTGAATTGGCCTGCAGGTCACGAATGTGTGCGACCACGGTCCGGTATTGCGCCGCGGTGAGCATGACACGATAGTTTGCGGTGGTGTACTGCTTCTCCAGATCACCATCGCTGATGCCCGTCTCGGCGGGCACCATCAGCACGTGGCCGAGCATGTAGACGAGCGAACTGTCGCCCCTGGGATGCAATCCGGCGACGTTCTTCCCCGTCAGCTTCTCGCCGACGCGGCCGAACACGACGTAGGTGTGGCCGTAGCTCAGCGCCGAGCGCGACCGGAAGTCGATGAAATAGCGCGGCGCCGGTTTGCGCTGGGCGTTCTGCTCCAACGCCGGAGTCTGATCGGCGGCGTCTTGCGAAAGCGCAGCGGTCGGCAAACCTACCGAAAGCGCAAGCGCGCACGCCGCCGCGGCGATGCCGAAGCTTCTCATGTGTGTCAACCCTCGCACCTGATGACGAAAAAGGACCAAAGGGCCGGCACGGGCCGGCCCTTCGCCCGGTTGCCTGGCGTCAGCCGCGAGTGCTGATAGGAGCCTTCCCCTTGCCGACACCTTTGCCAGCGCAGCCGGCTGAAACCAGCAGGGAAAAGCACGCGAGTACCGCAAGTACGATCTTCAACATCTCGATCTCCTGAAAGGCGGGTACTCGTGCCAACTGCACCTCAGGAGAATCACTTCACTGCTCCCTGTTAAGCCCCGACTAAACTGTGAGAATGCGCATTCACTAG
>CAWBFG010000039.1:0-192242 GCA_963787955.1 uncultured Alphaproteobacteria bacterium
GCACCAATCACCGGCTGGCCACGCGCCGTGCTGATCAGCATCAGGTTGCCCAGATCGACCGGCATGCCGAAATGCTCGATGCGGCCGCCAACCGCTTCGACTGCGGCCGGAATGACATCGCGGCGATCGGCGATCGCAGAGGCGCCGAACACCACCACCAGCTCGGCGCCGTCGTTGAGTACCGCGTCAATCGCCTTGGCGAGCGCAGCCTGCTCGTGCGGCACACGCCGCTCCGCAACGATGCGCGCCCCGGCGGGTGCCAGACGCTCCTGCGTGATCTTCAAGGTCTTGTCGACCACCTTGCCGGCAAGCCCGGGAAGCACAGTCGAGATGACGCCGACCTTCTTGATCTTGTACGGCGCAACATTCAGGAACGACGGCTCCGCAATCGCAAGCGCCGCATTGCGCGCCGCGTCACTAACTGCAAACGGGATGATCTTTACGGTCGCGATCATTTCGCCCGGCACTACCGGCTTGAACGCGGGCAACGTTGCAAAGGTGATCGCTTCGTCAACACGGTTGAGCCGGTCGATGCCCTCACGATCGACCACCAGCACACCGCCATCTTCCGCAAACAGATTGGCGCGGCCGGTAAAAGCGCGATCGACCCGTACCCCTTGCCCCGCCACCGCGGCAGCGATCGAAGCGGCCGCCTCGTCCTCGGATACGTCGCCCGGCTCCAGCCGTGCCACGACGATCTGCGGAATGCCGGCCTGTTCCAGCGCCTGAACCTCAGCGGGGCCGATCAGCGTGCCTTTCTTGAGCACCAGCGCACCCTGACGGATGGTGTGCACGGCGGTGGCGCCTTCGGCCTCTCGCGGCGAGACCGGACCGAATTTCATGCCGCTTCCGTTGGCGCAGCCGGGCCGTGATCTCGGCCATGATCGCGACCGCGATCTCGGCCGGCGATACGGCAGCGATATCGAGCCAATCGGCGAATGGATGCGGCCGATCTCGTTGTCGGAGAAGCCCCGCTCTTCCTTCAGGCGCGCGACGCGCCGCGCGTGCGTCTTCCGCGAGCCAAGTGCGCCGATGTAGAAGCAGTCGCTGTTGAGCGCGAGCGTGAGTCCCGGGTCGTCGATCTTGGGATCATGCGTCAGCACAACAAACGCGGTATAGCGATCGATGCCGATCGGCGGCAGCGCCACGTCGGCAATTCGGCGATCACCTTCACGTCGGGAAACCGCTCGACGCTGGCGAAAGCAGTGCGTGGATCGACGATCGTCACATCGTAACCGAGAAGCTGGCCAATCGGCGCCAAGGTCTGGCTGATGTGCACCGCGCCGGTGATGACAAGCTTCGGCGATGGCACATGAACAGTGAGAAACACCTTGCCTTCTGGAGCGTCTTCGAGGCCGCTCTTGCCGGTTCTCAGATGCTTCTCGAGCAGGGCCTTGAGCGGATCGGCGGCGACGTCCTTGGCGGTCACCAGACGCTGCGCGCCGCTATCCTGGTTGGTGACGACGATTGCGGCGCGCCGCGCGGCGCGCTCCTCGTTCAACGCCTTGAGAATATCGAGACGCATTACTCGACCTTTTCCACGAACACCCGGATGGTCCCGCCGCAGGACAGTCCGACCTTCCAGGCGGTTTCATCGGCCACGCCGAACTCCAGTGTCTTGGGTTTGCCGCTTTCAATCACATCCATCGCCTCGGTCACCACGGCGCCTTCGACGCAACCGCCGGACACCAGCCCAGAAAGTTGCCCTGGTCGTCGATCACCAGATTGGAGCCGACCGGCCGTGGCGCCGAGCCCAGGTCTCCACCACCGTCGCCAGTGCCACGCCCCTGCCTGCCTTCTTCCAGTCCTCGGCGGCTTTGAGGATGTCTTCGTCGCGTGCCAGCATGGTTGGACCTCCGTCGATCTACGATCGCGTTGCTTGAAACACGTATTCATCAAAGCCGAAACGCATCAACCTGGGTCCAGCTCGGGGACCCAAGCCCCGGCGCAGAACTCTCCATCCGCTCCCCACAATGACCCCACGCACGCCTTCCTCCGGGCCCCCGTCGTCTGAAGACACCCAGCCATCTCGACATTTCGGCCTCCTTGCGGCAAAATCGTCCGGCTTGCGGGCCTCGTCCGTTATATACGAACGGATATTACGCTACTCTAGCCAGCCATGTCTTCGGGTCCACATGCCTGCCATGCTCCGACAAGGCCCGGCACAGTTCGCCCATCAACTCCAAATTGTGGATCGGCCGCAATTCGTCAACATGCGGCAGCATGACCTTGATGCCCCGCGCTCTGGCCTCGAAGCCCTCGAACCGCAGCAGCGGGTTGAGCCAGATCAACCGCCGGCAGGAGCGGTGCAGCCGGTCGATCTCGAAACCGAGCCGCTCGTCGGGGTCGCGCTCGAGCCCGTCGGTGAACATCAACACAACCGCGCCCTGGGTGAGCACGCGGCGCGCCCACAGCTTGTTGAAGGCGGCGAGCGAGGTTGCGATTCGCGTGCCGCCCGACCAGTCGAGCACCGAGGCCGAGCAGGCCGCTAGCGCCTCATCGGGATCCTTCTCCTTCAGCGCGCGGCTGACGTTGGTGAGCCGCGTGCCGAACAGGAAGGTCGAGACGCGCTTTCGCTCGTCAGTGATGGCATGCAGGAAATGCAGGAATAGCCGCGTGTACTGGCTCATCGAGCCAGAAATATCGAGCAGCGCCACAATCGGCGGCACCCTGGTCTTGCGGCCGCGGTATTTGAGGTCGATCACCGCGCCGCCGGCCTTGAGGCTGGCCCGCAATGTGCGGCGCAGATCGATGCGGTGACCGTGCGGATCGGGAGCGAGCCGGCGGGTCTTCACCGCGTCGAAGCCCAGCACCAATTGTTTGATCGCGTCCTTGGCGGCGGCGACCTCGGCCGCGGTCATCTGCGCGAAGTCGCGCTTCTCCAGAACCTCCCGGTCCGACACGGTGAAGCGGGCGTCAACTTCGACCTGATCCTTTTCTCGCTCTTCCCGCTCGGCCCCCTGGAACAGCGCATCGAGCACGCGCTGCGAGGCCGCCGCCGGCTCCGTGACGGGTGTGCCGGACATTTCCGGCGACATCATCGCGATCAGCTGTTCGAGGTAGCCGCGCTTGCGGAAGAAAATCTTGAACGCCTGGTCGAACAGGACGGAATGATCGTGCCGCTTCACGAACACCGCATGGAGCGTCCAGTAGAAGTCGTCGCGGGTGCCGACGCCCGCCGCGCGCACCGCGGCGAGCGCGTCGAGCACCGAGCCGGGCCCGACCGGAATTCCGGCGGCGCGCAACGCGCGTGCGAAGTAGACGATGTTCTCGGCGAGCTTGCCGGCTTGTTCTGTCATTGCGACTGCCCAAAAGCGCGCTCGATAACCTTGCAGACAGGATGAGTTTGTTCGATCCAGTTCTAGCGATATTCACGAACAACTCCGCCACGGTCGGCCACGCATTGTCTGCAAGAACATCGGAGGCTGCATCCAGGACATTCTACAACGCGGACGGATCGTAAACGTATAGGGCGCCGCTCTTGATGCAGCATTCATCGGCCTGGAAGATTTTGGTCTTGAGCCCTCTCTTCTCCAGCGAGGCAGCGATCCCTCCAACTTCCATTTCCAAGTGCTGATCCAATGTAGCAAGCGGCAAATATCCGAGCGGCTTGGCTGTCTCGACTGCGGAAAAACTCCCAAAGATAGCTTGCCGTTTTTGCTCGCTCTCAATGACCACGGCACCTCATCCATTCGGCGCAACTACTCCGCAGCCCTTAGCTCCGCCTGCACCTGGTCGAGCAATTCCTTGACCTTGCCGCTTTCGAGCCGCGCGATGTCGTCCTGATACTTCAGCAGCACGCCCAGCGTGTCGGACACTGTGGCCGGATTGAGCGCCACTGCATCGAGCTCGGACAGCGCCGTCGCCCAGTCGAGCGTCTCGGCAACGCCAGGCGCCTTGAACAAATCCTGCTTGCGCAGCGTCTGCACGAAGCCGACCACCTGCTCCGAGAGCTTCTTGCCGATGCCCGGCACCTTGGCGCGCACGATCTCCAATTCGCGCGCCGCGCTCGGGTAGCCCACCCAGTGGTAGAGGCAGCGGCGCTTCAACGCGTCATGAATTTCGCGGGTGCGGTTCGAGGTGATTATTACCATCGGCGGATGCTCGGCCTTGACGGTGCCAAGCTCCGGGATAGTGACCTGGAAGTCCGCCAGCACCTCCAGCAGAAACGCCTCGAATGCCTCATCGCTGCGGTCGAGTTCGTCGATCAACAGCACCGGCGCGCCGGCCGGGTCGGGCTCCAGCGCCTGCAGCAGCGGTCGCTTGATCAGGAACCGCTCGGAGAACACGTCGTGCTCGATCCGCGCGCGGTCGCGCTCGCCCTGCGCCTCCGCGGCACGAATCGCGATCATCTGCGCGGCGTAGTTCCATTCGTAAACCGCCGAGGCGACGTCGAGGCCCTCGTAGCATTGCAAGCGGATCAGGCGGCGGCCGAGCGTTGTCGCCAGCACCTTGCTGATCTCGGTCTTGCCGACCCCGGCCTCACCTTCGAGGAACAGCGGTCGGCCCATCTTGAGGGCCAGGAACAGCACCGTCGCCAGTGACCGGTCGGCGAGATAGTCGGCCCCAGAGAGGAGGTCGAGGGTGGCGTCGATCGAGGCGGGGATAGAGCGATTATTCTCTTTCATCGTGAGCCACATATAGCGGCCATCGCGCGGCTTGTCGCGGCCTGTCCGGCCGTCAGGTACGCATGGCTCCTGCCAGTATTTGGAGCAATTTCCAGCGGTGGTCGCGCGGTTATTTCAGCCGGAACGCATCGCGCACCAGCGTGCGAATATCCTGCAGCGTTTCGGTGTGGGCTTGGCGGTTGTATCCCCCTGAGACGCCGAGGGTCATGCAGCGCGCCAAAGCCTTGGGCCGGTTGCCGGTCGGCTTGTTGTTCTCGACGACCTTGATCTGGCTGACGCGCTCGACCCAGGTGTTTCTCTCGATTTCGTCATAGATGCACTTGCTCTGATTTTGGCCCTTCGGATCCGACCATACCGCGGGTCCTGGCACGTCCCAGCCGTGCTTGGCGGATGCGTACACTTTGACTGTCGCATTGGCGCTCGCCTGTTGCAGCTTCTTTCCGTATTCCAAACACGCGGCGGTCCCTGAGTAGGTGTCATCCGATCCAAGCAGCGTGGAGACCCGCGAACCCGCCGGCCGAAAATCGAGCGCAAAATCTCCGCACCAGGGATAAAGCGCAACCAGCACGGCAAAACCCGCCTCACCCTTGGCGAGCGGCGCCACGTAGCGCTGCAGTGCAGCCTTGATAACAACGGTTCCGCCTTTGGAAAAGCCGACCAGGCCGACCCGCTCGGGATCGACGCGCGGATGTCGCGCCATCACACGCAATGTCTCAACCGCATCGACCAGCATCTCATGGGCGCTGACCGCGCCCTGGTCGCGAGCGGTCGAGCCGACGCCGCGGGCCATGTAGCTGTCGACAATGGCTGCAGCGACGCCGAGCTTGAGGAACTCCCGGGCGTAGGCGCGCTCACGGTTGTCGCTCACGCCCGCCGAACCATGCGAGATGAGGATCGCGGGAAGCTTTTCGCCGGATTGCTCCGGAAATTGCAACTCGACCTTGAGCTTGACGGGTTTTCCTCGATGCTCGTGAACGACATCGAGGCGCTCGCTGCGTTGAGCGCGAGCGCCATCGGCCAGTCCAATGCTGCAACACGCCAACACGGCAGCGATCAGCCGCGCTGTTGAGATGTTCGAGGCACAGCCGGCGCGCACCCCGACTGCCGGAGGAGCTACGCCGCGGCGAGCGCGCGGCGCGCCAGCACTCCGATCAGATGCGCTCGATACTCGGCACTGGCGTGAATGTCGGAGTTCATGCCGTCAGCCGGCACGGTCATGCCTTCGATCGACTTTGGCGAGAAGCGCTTCTTGAGCGCCTCCTCGAACGACTTGACACGGAACACCCCGTTCGAGCCCGCGCCCGTCACCGCGACGCGGATGTCCGAGCCGCGCTTTGACACGAACACGCCGACCAGCGCAAAGCCGGAAGCCGGATGCTTGAACTTCTGGTAGGCCGCCTTCTTGGCAAGCGGGAAGCTCACCTTGGTGATGATCTCGTCGGGCTCGAGTGCGGTCGAGAACATGCCGGTGAAGAAGTCGTCGGCCAGAATGCGCCGCTTGTTGGTGATGATGGTGGCACCAAGCCCCAGACACGCCGCCGGATAGTCGGCGTTGGGATCGTTGTTGGCGATCGAGCCGCCGATCGTGCCGCGATGACGCACGTGCGGATCGCCGATCGAGGCCGGCACGGCGGCGAGGGCCGGCAGCGCCTCCTGCAATTCCTTCGAGGCGGCGACCTCGAAGTGCCGGGCCATGGCGCCGATCACGGCGGAGCGGCCCTTGATCTCGACGCCCGAGAGGCCCTCGACCTTGTTGATGTCGACAATGTCGGACGGGCTGGCGAGCCGCAGCTTCATCACCGGGATGAGCGAGTGCCCACCGGCCAATACCTTCGCGTCCGGAAACTTGGCGAGCAGATTGGCCGCCTGCCGGACCGTGGTGGGGCGGTGATACTTGAATGCGTACATCGAAATCTCCCTATTCCTATTCAGCTGCGCGTTGCATCTTGTTGGCCTTGCGGATCGCCGCCCAGACCGCCTGGGCTGTCGCGGGCATCGCCAGATCTTCAGTACCGATTGCATCCGTGATGGCGTTGATCACCGCGGCCGGCGCAGCGATCGCGCCGGCCTCGCCACAACCTTTGATGCCGAGCGGGTTTGACGGACACTTGGTTACAGTGGTGTCGACTTTTAGAGTCGGAAGGTTTTCGGCGCGTGGCATCGAATAGTCCATGAACGAGCCGCTCAGAAGCTGACCCTCCTTGTCATAGACCGCGCCTTCGAGCAGCGCCTGGCCGATGCCTTGCGCCACGCCGCCATGCACTTGACCCTCGACGATCATCGGATTGATCACAACGCCGAAATCATCGACTGCCGTCCAACCGACGATGTCGGTGTGGCCGGTCTCGGGATCGATCTCGACTTCGCAGATGTGGCAGCCTGCAGGGAAGGTGAAGTTGGTCGGATCGTAGAACGCGCCTTCCTTGAGACCCGGCTCGAGCTGCGCGCCCGAGAACTTGTGCGCGATGTAGGCGTTGAGCGTCACATCACCCCAGGCCGCCGATTTGTCGGTGCCTGCGACGGTGAACTTGCCGTCCTTGAATTCGATGTCGCCCTCCGAGGCTTCCAGCATGTAGGCCGCGACCTTCTTGGCCTTGGCCTCGACCTTGTCGAGCGCCTTGACGATCGCCGACATACCGACTGCGCCGGAACGCGAGCCGTAGGTGCCCATGCCGAACTGCACCTTGTCGGTGTCGCCGTGCACCACGCTGACGTTGTCGATCGGGATACCGAGCCGCTCCGACACGAGCTGCGCGAACGTCGTCTCGTGGCCCTGGCCGTGAGCATGGCATCCGGTGAGGACTTCGACCGAACCGGTTGGGTTGACGCGCACCTCGGCCGACTCCCAGAGACCTACTCCTGCGCCGAGTGACCCGACCGCCTGCGACGGTGCGATGCCGCAGGCCTCGATATAGGTCGAATAGCCCAGGCCGCGCAGCTTGCCGGCGCGCGAAAACTCGCGCTTGCGCTTGCCGAAGCCTTTGACGTCGGCAACGTCCATCGCTTTCTTGAGCGACGCCTGATAGTCGCCAGCGTCGTAGGTCATGATCACCGGCGTCTGATGCGGGAACGACTTGATGAAATTCCTGCGTCGCAGCTCGGCGGGGTCGACACCCATCTCTCGCGCCGCCACTTCGACAAGCCGCTCCACCACGAAGGTCGCCTCCGGCCGCCCGGCACCGCGATAGGCGTCGACCGGCACGGTATTGGTATAGACCGCGTCCACCTCGCAATAGATCGCCGGAATCTCGTACTGGCCCGACAGCAGCGTCGCGTACAGGTAGGTCGGCACCGATGACGAGAAGGTCGACATATAGCCGCCGAGATTGGCCAAGGTCTTGGCACGCAGCCCAGTGATGCGGCCTTCGTCGCCGAACGCCATCTCGGCGTGGGTGACATGATCGCGGCCGTGCGCGTCGGAGACGAACGCCTCGGAGCGATCGGAGGTCCATTTCACCGGGCGGCCGACCTTCTTCGACGCCCAAAGGCATACGACCTCTTCGTTGTAGATGAAGATCTTGGAGCCGAAGCCGCCGCCGACATCCGGTGCGATCACGCGCAGCTTGTGTTCCGGCGCCATGCCGACGAAGGTGGCGATGACGAGCCGTGCGACGTGCGGATTTTGCGAGGTGTTCCAGAGCGTGAAGCTGTCGTTGCCACGGTCGTATTCGCCGATCGCGACGCGCGGCTCCATGGCGTTGGGAACAAGCCGGTTGTTGACGATGTCGAGTTTGGTGACGTGCTTCGCGGACTTGAACGCAGCATCAACCGCCTTGGCGTCCCCGAGGTGCCACTGGTAGATAGTGTTCTTCGGTGCCACCTCGTGGATCTGCAGACCGCTCTGCGCCTTGGCGAGATCAGTCACCGCCGGCAGCACCTCGTATTCGACCTTGACCTTCTCGACGGCATCCTTGGCCTGAGCCAGCGTCTCCGCGACCACCACGGCCACCGGATCGCCGACATAGCAGACCTTGCCGCTGGCAAGCGCCGGATGCGGCGCCATCTTCATCGGCGATCCGTCCTTGGAATGGATCATCCAACCGCAGATCAGATTGCCGATCTTGTCGTTGGCAAGCTGCTCTCCGGTGAGCACCGCGAGCACCCCGGGCATGGCCGACGCGGCCTTGGCATCGATGCTCTTGATCTTGGCGTGTGCGTGCGGCGAACGCACGAACGCGCCGCGGGTCTCGCCCGGGCGGCTGATGTCGTCGGTGTATTGGCCCTTGCCAGTAATGAAACGGAAGTCTTCCTTGCGACGCACCGCCGCGCCAATTCCGGTCGCAGTCATGGTGGCCTCCTGGGTTTGACTCCTCAACAGCAGTTCTAGGTATTCGCCGGCATCCCCTTCATGGCTTTGGCGCCGGCGGCGATTGATTTGACGATGTTGTGGTAGCCGGTGCAGCGGCAGAGGTTGCCGTCGAGTTCCTGGCGGATGGTGTGCTCGTCGAGCTCGTTGCCCTTGCGATAGACCATGTCGATCGCCGCCATCACCATGCCGGGCGTGCAGAAGCCGCACTGCAGGCCGTGGTTCTCGCGGAACGCCTCCTGCATTGGGTGCAGCGGTCCGTCCGGCGCGGCAAGGCCCTCGATGGTGGTGACCTTCGTGCCCTCGCACTGGATCGCAAGCGTGGTGCAGGACTTCACCGCCTTGCCATCGAGATGGATGACGCAGGCGCCGCATTGCGAAGTGTCGCAGCCGACATGGGTGCCGGTCAGCCGAAGATTTTCGCGGAGATATTGGACCAGGAGGGTGCGGATATCGACATCGGCGCTGACGGCTTTTCCATTCACCGTCATCGAAACGGTAGGCATGACTACTCCTCCTCAAAATCCGGGTCTAACGGCCCGTTTTGGCCCGGATAAATCGACCCGGGCAATAAAACGGCACGAAACTGGATGTTTTTCGCTCAATTCCGAGTTTGGAACAAGAGCAAGTTGAACCCCTGCGGCCTCAGCGGTCAAGGGCGGTCATAGCGGGTCAGCCCTTCACCGCGTTGGCGAAGCGCACGAAGAAGTCGTCCGCCAGCTTCTTGGCGGCGCCGTTGACCAGACGCTGGCCAAGCTGCGCCAACTTGCCGCCGATCTGCGCCTCGACGTTGTAGGTCAGCAGCGTGCCGCCGTCCTTGTCCGAAAGGCTGACCGACGCGCCACCTTTGGCGAAACCGGCTACACCGCCGTCGCCTTCGCCGGAAATCTTGTAGCTGTTGGGCGGATTAATATCAGTCAGGCGGACCTTGCCCTTGAAGCGGGCCTTCACCGGCCCGATCTTGTTGGTGGCAACAGCCTGGAACTCATTCTCGCCAATCACGTCCAACGTCTCGCAGCCAGGAATACAGGCCTTCAGCACCGCAGGATCATTGAGCATCGCCCAGACCTTCTCGCGCGGAGCCGCGAGCTGCTGCTCGCCCGTCATCACCATAGCCATCGCCACAACCCTTCTTATCGACCAAGGAAAAACGTCTCAGTTGGCGCGCCGGATCAGCCGAATTTCAGCTCGCTCGAAACGTAGTTAACGTCGAACCTAGGCGCTTTTGCTTCATTCGCAAAGAGCGGCCAAGTCCGCGCCCAACGGGGCCGCAAATTGGGGTTGGCGGAAAACGCCCAGGGGAATAGATGTTTGCCCGGCTATGACCGACCCCCTGTTCCCTTCGTCGCTGCTGGCGCCGCTCTATTCGACCGCGGAAATGCGCGCCGTACTCGACGACCGGGCCCGCATCCAGCGCATGCTCGACTTCGAGTCAGCGCTGGTGCGCGCCGAGGCCGCGGTCGGGACCGTGCCGGCGGGTCATGCCTCGACAATCGCCGAGGCCTGCCAAGCCAAGCTCTATGATCTAGCCGCGTTGGGCAGGGCCGCAATCCCCGCCGGCAATCTGGCCGTCCCGCTTGTGACCGCGCTGACCGCTGAGGTTGCCAAGAGCAGCAAGAAGGCCTCGGGCTACGTGCACTGGGGCGCAACCAGCCAGGACGTCATCGATACCGCGACTGTGCTCGAACTGCGCGCTGTCATCGATGCGCTGTTCAAGGATCTCGACGCGGCCACCAAGGCCTTCACCACCCTCGCTGGACGCCATCGCCGCAACATGACGGTGGCGCGAACGTCGTTGCAGCAATCGCTGCCGATGCCGTTTGGGTTGAAGCTCGCGGGTTATGCCGCGGCGCTTGCCCGATCGCGCGACCGGCTGCGTCGGCTGCGCAAGGAAGCCCTCGTGCTGCAATTTGGCGGCACGGCGGGCACGCTTGCCGCACTCGGCGACAAGGGTCTCGACGTGTCCGAGCGGCTCGCTGCGCTGCTCGATCTCACCGTTCCAGACGGCCCTTGGCACAGCCACCGCGACCGCCTCGCCGAAATTGCTGCGGCGCTTGCGATCCTCGCTGGCACCTGCGGCAAGATCGCTCGCGATGTCGCGTTGCTGATGCAGAGCGAGATCGCCGAAGCCTTCGAGCCATCGGCGCCAGACGGCCCCTCGACCTTGCCGCACGAGCGCAATCCGATCGGCGCATCGGCGGCGCTGTCGGCTGCGATGGTTGCGCCCAATCTCGCCGCGACCATCCTCAATGCGCAAATCCAGGAGCACGAGCGCTCGGTCGGCGGATGGCAGGTCGAATGGTTCACCTTCCCGGCGCTGGCGCTCACTGTGTCGGGCACGCTACACGCCGTGGTGGAGATCGCCGAAGGCCTCACCGTTGACGTCGAACGCATGAAAGCCAATCTCGATGCGAGCGGCGGTCTGGTGTTTGCCGAGGCGTTGTCGTTCGCGCTCGCCGAGCAGCTGGATTGGCACGAGGCGCACGAACTGGTGGCAGAGCTGGCGCGCGAAGCAGTCTCCGAGAAGCGCGCGTTCAAGGACGTGGTCGCGGACAGCGACAAGGTCAAAGCGCACATCAGCGCCCCCGAACTCGAGCGCCTGTTCATGCCCAACCACTACCAGGGCACAGCGCAGACCTTCATCGACCGGCTGGTCGCCTCCTCGCAAGGCCGCGCGGTTCGGCGCAGCAGCAGCGTGAGTCATCTCACCGATCCAAAAATGCCATCGACGCGGCCGGATCATCTGTCGGCGATCCAAGCCGCAACCTCCGCTGTCAAGGCTACGGTTGCAGTCGGTTCGACTGCAGGCCTGGCCGACAAGCCTGCGGCCGTACAACCCGTCGCGCCGCCGGCGCCGATAAGCGCCAGCGTGAGCAATCTCACCGAACCGAAACTGCCGGCCGCACAGCCTGATCAGTTGTCCGCAATCGAAGCTGCGACCAATGCCATCAAGGCCAGCGCCGCCGCAGATCAGAGCCAAGCTCCGGCTGCCACGCTCCCCACCGTCGAACCGCCCGCAGCGGTGGCCGAGACGCCACCGGCCACGGTTGCCGACGCGCCAGCAAACCAGGCGCCTGCCGTCGCAGAGCCGGAACCGGTCGCGGCATCCGAGCCCACTGTAAAGCAATCGCCCGCCCGCGAGCCGGTGCCCACAACCGAAGCGCCATCGCTGCGCGCACCCGAGGACGAAGAGCCGGGCGCTTTGCTCGAAGTCTTCGCCAGGATCGAAAGCGAGAGCGCACAGCAAGACGGGCCGGAAAACGAGCGCAAGCCCGCCTGATCTGCTGGCAGCGCCTCCCACCTTCCAATATTCGGCAACCCTACGCCCCTAGCGATGATGCTAGGGTTGCCGGCTCCAACAATCAGCGACGACACACGAGGAAACCATGCCCACTGCCGATGCCAAGGACGGCTGCCTGATCAACTACGAGGTGGAAGGTCCGGCCGACGCTCCTGTTTTGATGCTGTGCAATTCGCTCGGCACCAATCTGCACATGTGGGACGAACAGGCCGCGACCTGGGTCAAGCATTTCCGTCTGGTGCGCTACGACCGCCGCGGCCACGGCAAGTCGGGCGTGCCGAAGGGGCCGTACACGATGGACATGCTCGGCCGCGACGCGCTCGCGGTCGCCGATGCCGCCGGCGCCAAAACCTTCAACTGGTGCGGCCTGTCGATGGGCGGCATGGTCGGGCAATGGATGGGCGCCAACGCCCGCGATCGCGTGCAGAAGCTGGTGCTGTCCAACACGCACTACTACTACGCCGACAAACAACCCTGGCACGACCGCATCAAGTTTGCGATCGACAACGGCCTCGCCAAGCTCTCCGGCCCGCAAATGGAGCGCTGGTTCACCAAGGACTTCCTCGATCGCTCGCCGGAACCCGTGGCAAAGGTGGTCGAGATGTTCACGGGCACCAAGCTCGACGGCTTCGTCGGTTGCTGCGAGGCCGTGCGCGACATGGATTTCCGTGCCTCGACCCCGACCATCACCGCGCCGACCATGGTCATCGTCGGCAGCAAGGACCCCGCGACACTGCCGGAGCACGGCCACGAGATTCAGAAGATGATCAAGGGTGCGACGATCGTCTCATTTGAGGCCGCGCACCTGTCCAATATCGAGCAACCCAAAGCCTATACCGAGGCGGTGCTGAACTTCCTGACCAAGCACTAGGGGAAAACGGGATGGACGATACGGAACGTCTCAAGCGCGGCGAAGCGGCGCGCCGCAAGGTCCTTGGCAACGACTGGGTCGATCGTTCGTCGAGGAACCGCAATTCGTTCAACGCCGAGTGGCAGGATTTCATCACCGGCGGTGTGTGGAGCGAAGTCTGGACGCGGCCGCATTTCGACGAGCGGACACGCCGTGTGCTGGTGCTCGGCACCACCATGGCGCTCGGCCGCTGGGATGAGTTCATCCTGCACGTGCGCGCCGCTCTCACCGAGGGTGGGTTCTCGGCGGAGGACATCAAGGAAATCATCTTCCAGCAGGCGCACTATTGCGGTGTGCCGGTCGGAAACCACGCCACCAAGCTGGCCGAGCAGGTCCTGAAGGAAACCGGAAAGCTGGCCTGAGGCTGTTTTTTTTCGCCACCGCCCTGAACCGCCGGCATGGCACGCGACTTGTAGCGTCACGGGGCTACGAGGACACGGTCATGTCCGAAATCCGCAAGGGGGGGGGGGGATCGCTGACGGACGCGATCGAACGCATCACCGAGGTCGCGTGGGACGCCTATGAGGACTACCGCAAGGCGCCGCACACCGAAAAGGCGGGACAAGGCTATGCCGACCCGGACTACGACCTTTCAATCGACTGGATCGAGGCAAGCCGCAAAATCAAGGAGGCCGAGCAGCGGCAAAAGGATCCTACGTCCCCCTCGCGCATTTTGCTGATCAACGGCGCGGCACGCAGCGAGCATACCTGCCCGGGAGAAATGTCAAAGACGTTCCGCCTGGCGAAGATTGCCCGCGAGGTCTTCGATGCTGAGCGGGAATTTGAAACTGAACTTCTCGATCTCAGCCGCCTCGCCTCTGAATTTGGCCGCGTGATCTACCCATGTATGGCCCGTACACAACGGCGTACAATCGGTTCAATCGTTGGTCGCGGCGTGGCATCTGGAAACGAATCTTCGACACGCTGGCCGCGAAATCGCGCGACAGCCTATATTTGATCGACAGCACGATCGTGAAAGCCCACCGTGCGGCCAGCGGGGCAAAAGGGGGGAGCAAAACCAGGCGATCGGTATCAGTCGCGGTGGTCGCTCCACGAAAATCCATGCCATCGTCGATAGTAAGGGGCGGCCGCTGAACTTTGCGGTGACGGGCGGCCAGGTTCACGACAGCCAAGTGGTCGGTGACGTTCTTGATACTCCCAAGCCGCCACTCGCCATCACGGCTGACAAAGCCTACGACAGCGAGAAGGTCCGCCAGCAGATCAAAGATGAAGGTGCCTTGCCGATCATCCCGAGCCGCAGCAATGCCACCAAGAAAGCCTATTGTCCCAAACGCTTTTATCGGCGGCGCCACACCATCGAGAACTACTTCTGTCGCATCAAGGACTGGCGGCGTATCGCGACGCGCTACGACAAGCTCGCCCGAAACTTTCTGGCTGCCGCGGCGCTTGTCGGTGCACTCTATTGGATCAAGTTGTGAGTCCAGACCCTAGCCGCCCCTGCCCTCGCGAAACTCCTGCGGCGTCATGCCGGTCTGCTTGCGGAAGAACCGCGCGAAGTGCGAGGGGTCGGAGAACGCCAGATCGTGTGAGATTTCCTGGATCGGCTGGCCGGTGAAGACGAGCGCACGCTTTGCCTCGGTGAGCACACGCTGGCGGATCAGATGCCCCGCCGTCACCCCGCTCACGCGCTTGACGTGATCGTTGAGCCGGTCCGGCGTCATCGCCAGCCGCTCGGCGTAGAAGCTGATCAGACGTTCCTTCCGGAAATGCTCCTCGACCAGGCCGCGCAGTGCCTCGACGGTCGTGTCGGCTGTCGCCAGCGTCACCGCGCCGGTGCGGGCACGGCTGGCGGCGAGTCGCGCGACCTCGATCGCAATCAGCGCCAGTAGCCCGCGCATCGCGAGTCGGTAGCCCTCGCGGGCGAGAAAGCTTTCCTGGTTGAGATCGACGCACAAAGCGCATAACCGCGTGATGTCCGGCGCACCGCCGAGCGGAATGACCGGATAGGCGGCAAGCGCCTTGAGGCGCTTGAGCGCTTCGCCGGAGCGCTCGCCGAGCGCCGCGGCAACGTCTTCAGTGAAGCTCACCACCCAGCCGTCGGTGGCACGGGGCTGAAAGCGGAAGCCGTGTGCGGTGGTCGGCGGCACCAGGATCGCGGCCGGCGCCGCAAATGGCAGGATCGCAGCTTCGAACGTCATCTCGCCACCGCCCGCTTCGATCACCAGGATCTGAAACAGATTGCGGTGCCGGTGCGCGCGAATCAGCCAATCGTGCACCGACGAGCGCGATGCGATGGTCTCGACGTGGATGAAGTCGAATGCCTGATCATCGGGCGGATCGCCGTAGAGATGGAATAGCGGAAGTGCCGTGACCGTGGCCATGGGCCGCAGAATACGCCAGCTGCGCCCGGCGGCGAAACTGCGGAGCCGTGCGGACCCGTTGATAGCGTGGAAAAGCGAAGCCCCGCCACGGACGGCGGGGCTTCGTCTCCAGCGCTTGCGGCGCAGACTAGCGAGGGAAATCGCTCGGCTTCTGGCCGCCCTGCTGCTGGCCAGGCTTCTGCCCACCTTGGTGCTGCTGACCGGGCTTCTGCCCACCTTGCTGCTGCTGACCGGGCTTCTTATCCCAATCCTGACCGCCCTGCTGTTGGCCGGGCTTCGGGTTGTTCTGCTGTTGATTGGGATTCTGCTGCTGAGGCATTCGGAACTCCTTCCAAGGAATAGGCCCCGAACAGCCAACCGGCGGCGCACAGGCATCGTTCCGCACGCCGCGTGACCCTTTAGCGGCGGCAATGCCGCCAAACCGCGGCAAGGGAACCTTGGACTAGACCTGCTTATAGGCGCGGTCGTGATAGACCAGCGCGGCGCCCGGTGGACCGGAGTGGATCGCTTCGACGATGCCGAAATAGACGTCGTGCGAGGCAACCGACTTCACCTCGCGCACCCGGCAATCGAACGCGACCACCGCGGACATCAGCACCGGCGACCCGGTGGCGAGCGTCGACCACGTGCCGTTGTCGAACCGCCGCTCGCGCGCGATCTTGGTGCGGCCCGCAAAGATGTCGGCGATGATCTCCTCGCCCGCGCGCAGCGTGTTAACGCAGAACACGCCATTGCCGCGCAGCACCGGATAGCTGGTGGCGGTCCGGTTGAGGCAGATCATCAGCGTCGCCGGGCTGTCCGACACCGAGCACACCGCGGTCGCGGTGAAGCCGGTCTTGCCGGCCGGACCGTCGGTGGTGACGACATGCACCGCGGCGCCGAGCCGGCACATCGCATCGCGGAACAGCGCAACATCCACGGTCTTGAGCTCGGCCACCGCCGCGAAAGCGCCGGCCATGTCGTCGTGCTGGTCCATCCAGGTCATGGCGACAATGTAGTGCACCGTCTAGTGGGAGGGAACCCACTCACCGCGCAGAGCCTAGCGCGGCATCGGCATGGCTGGGATTGACCCAGACGTCCGAGGTCCATCCGTTCTCGTCGTAGTCCGCCATGCACTGCTCGGCAAAGGCTATCATGCGGTCGTAGGCACCGGAGCCCTTGGTATTGAGCATGGCGTGGATGCGGATGTCCTCGTGATTGCCCGCGTAGTTGCGTTCGTAAAGCTCGTGGCGTCCACCGAACTCGGTGCCGACCGCGTCCCACAACAGCTTCATGATCTTGATGCGCTCCTTGTAGTCGATGCCGTAGGAGCCACGCACCAGCTTCTTGAGATGCGGCTCGATCGCCGGATTGGCGAAATCCTTGGATGACGACGGCAGGTAGATCAGCGAAGACGCGACGATCTTCTCCACGATCTCGCGCACGCGGGCGAACGCGTCGCCGGCGAACACCCGGTAGGCAGAGCCCGACTGTGCGTTCGGCAGCACCGTGTCGCCGACCCACGGCGTCGGATTGCCGGCCATCGCGTCGGACAGTGCCCAGAACAGATTGCGCCACGCGATCACCTCGCCCAGCATCGCCTGATTACCGCGGAATTCGTCGGAGCCCGCCGCGCGCAGCGCCTTGGCGATGATTCCCACCATGAAATCGAACTTCACCGCGAGCCGCGTGCAGCCCTGAAACTGATAGCCGGCGAGAAAGCCGGAGCGCGGGTAGAACGTCTTGATGATCTCGATGTTGCGGTGGACCAGCACGTTCTCCCAGGGGATGAACACGTTGTCGAACACGAAGATCGCGTCGTTCTCGTCGAACCGCGAGGAGAGCGGATAGTCGTAGGGCGTGCCCAACGTGCCGGCCATCCATTCGTAGGAATTGCGGCAGATCAGCCGCACCCCCGGCGCATTCATCGGCGTGATGAACATCACCGCGAGGTCGGTGTCGGCGATCGGGATCGCGGCGTTCTGACCGAGGAAATTGTAGTGCGTGAACGCCGCCGCCGTCGCCACCACCTTGGCGCCGGAGACGTAGATGCCGGCGTCGGTCTCCTTCTGGATGGTGATGAACACGTCCTTCACCTCGTCGGCCGCCTTCATGCGGTCGACCGGTGGATTGACGATGGCATGGTTCATGAACAACACGTGGTTCTGCGCCCGCGCGTACCAGCGCTTGGCGTTCTCGGCGAACTTGCCGTAGAGCGCGTAGTTGGCGCCGAGTGTATTCATCAGCGACGCCTTGTAGTCGGGCGTGCGGCCCATCCAGCCGTAGGTCATGCGCGCCCAATGTGCGATCGCGTCACGTTGGCCGATCAAGTCCTCGCGCGAACGCGCGACGCGATAGAACTTGTGGGTGAATGATCCCGAGCCAGTGTCGGTCGGACAGGTCAATACCGGTTTTTGCTTTTCGTCGTGCAGCGCGTCGTAGAGCCGCGCGATCGAGCGGATCGAATTGCGGAACGCCGGATGCGTGGTGACGTCGTCGACGCGCTCGCCGTAGATGTAGACCTCTCGGCCGTCGCGCAGGCTGTCGAGATATTGCGCGCCAGTGAACGATTCGCCGTGCCGATCACGTCTTCAGGTTTTTGCCGCTCCATATCTTCACTCCGATCGGCTGTGTTGCTCCACCATGCCGCCTTCATCATTTTTAGCAACGCTGCGCCGCCCGGATTTGTGAGGCGCCGGGTCCGCCTTTTCCTGCTGTTGCGCTGCCCTGGAGATGCGAGGGAGGCGCGGGACGCCGGGGGCCGGTGGATCCCACGGACCTCGATGCGTCCGGCCGCGCCCCTCGTGTAAATCGAGACCGGCGAGGCTAAACCCACCCCAGGGGGATGAGGAGAAGTGCTCACGAAAGATGTGACTATAGTCCTGCACCAAAGCTTCGCTCGTACCGCTCTGGCAGCGTCGCCCGCTCAGGCCGCCCGCACCGTGCGCAGGAACTTTTCGACCTGGACTTTGAGCGTGTTGCCTTCGGCCGCGAGCTGACTGGCGAACGAGAACACCTGGTTCGCCGCGGCGCCGGTCTGGCTTGCGTCAGCTTCGAGGTTCTTGATCTTTTCGGTGACGTTGTCGGTGCCCTGCGCCGCTTCTTGGACGTTGAGGGCAATCTCGCGGGTCGCGACATGCTGCTCTTCGACCGCGGAGGTAATGGTCGTGGCAATCCCGGAAACGCGCTGGATGATCGAGCCGATCTCCTTGATCGCCGTGACCGAGTCCCGCGTGACAACCTGGATGTCGGCGATCTGCGCGGCGATTTCCTCGGTGGCCTTGGCGGTCTGGCTGGCCAGCGTCTTGACCTCGGAGGCGACCACCGCAAAGCCACGGCCGGCTTCGCCGCTGCGCGCCGCCTCGATCGTGGCATTGAGCGCCAAGAGGTTGGTCTTCTGGGCGATGCCGGTGATCAGGTTCAGCACATGACCGATCCGTTCGGCGGCCTGCGTCATCTGCGCGATCCGCGCATCGGTGGTCGCGGCGCTGCGGACCGCCTCGTTGGCGATATTCCGGGACTGCTGAGCCTGCTGACCGATCTCAGCGATCGACGAGGCGAGTTGATCGGACGCGACGGCAACGGACCGGACGCTGTTCGACGCCTCGGCCGCCACCACGGACACCGAGTTCGCAAGGTGATGCGTGCCGTCCGCGGTCTGGGTGAGCGTTTTTGCCGTGCCCTGCAGTTCTTCGGTGGCGCGCGACACCGTCTTGACGATCGCGCCGACCGCCAATTCGAATTCGTCCGCCAGCTTGCGCGTCTGCTCGCGGCGCGCTGCAGCCGCCTGCTCCACCGTGCGCTTTTGCTCCGCTTCTAGCTCCCGCATGCGCACGATGTTGTCCCGGAAGATGCTGGCGGCGCGGGCGGTATCGCCGACTTCGTCCTGACGTTCCCGATACGGAATTTCTACCGTGTTACGGCCGTCGGCGAGCTGCATCAGGACCTCGGCGATCCGGCGGATCGGACGGCCGATGCTCAACGACAAGACGATCGCGACCCCGAACATCGCCGCGATGATCACCGCGCCGACGATCAGATTGATCCATGCGGCAGATGAGGTTTCCTGGACGGTCAGGCCGGCGAGCGCATCGGCACGCTGATCCGCTCCGATCGCGATCAGACCCATCGTGTCGTTCGCCTCGGCTCGCCGTGGGTCGGCCTTGTGCAGCACCAGATCGGTCTGGCTTTGCACCGCCTGAGTCTGGGCGTCGACAATCGACTTGTAGCGTGGCGGGAAAGTCAGCAGATCGTCGATCGCGGCCTGCGCCTCCCGGTGGCGCATCATGCTGCGCGATTCATCCAGCAGCAGCGAAGCCGTGCTGAGCGCATCGAAGATGCTGTTGAGCTGCGTCCGGTCGCTGCGCACGAAGCGACTCCAGGACAGCGAGTCGGCGCGCATGAATTCCGAATTCGCGTGCTGAAGATTGTTTTCCAGTGCGTGACGGTTGGCGGCGGTCGCAATGGCCGCGCTGTTGATCAGGGTGTCGAACCGTTTCGACCAGCCTTGCGCTTCCGCCAGCTGCTTGTCGCGGAGATCGACGATTTCGCGTTGCAGGGCGGCGATTTCCTGCGCCGCGGCGATATAGCCGTTGAACGCGTCCTTGGCCTTGGCCAAGTACTGCTTGTCGTCATCCTGGGTCGCAAGCGCGATCGCGCCATCGTAGGCGGACGTTGCGTCGATGACGCGGCTCTTGAGGTGCTGCAGCACGAAATTGATGTCGGACGAACTCTTCGCCAGCCGCAGATCGCGATCGATCGAAATGAGCTCGTTGAGCTTGATTCTGACATCCAGCGCGGCCTGCTGCAGGTTCCGGCTGGCTGTCGCCTGGCTCATCAGTTCGCGCGTCAGGCTGTTGACGCGCGCCTGATTGCCGACCATGCCGGCGACCAGGACGAGGCCGACAAAGGCCGAGAAGCCAAGCTTGGTGCCAATTCGAATTTTCGGTTTGCGCATGCGCCGCGGTTCTGAGGACGAATAGCGATGAGCTATTAAGTAAATTTCTTTAGGGCCTGTTAACGATTGCGGGTTGGAGCCAAAAAAGACGCCAAAGTACGCTTTTTCGGGCAAAAGTGGCCGGCCTGCGCGGGGCACTTTTCCCGGGCCGCGGGCGCAAATCGGAATACAATTTCGTCAACGCCGCGCATACGACGCGGCGCTCGAAGACCAACACCCTAGGGAAGAACGCCATGACCACCATCTCGCGACGCTCGCTGGTGCTCGGCGCCATGACGGCACCGTTCGCCCAATCCGCCCTCGCCCAGACCACCGCGGGTAACATCACGCGGATCATCGTTCCCTTCCCACCCGGCGGCACGGTCGATCCGATCGCGCGGATGGTGCAGCCCGGGCTGCAACAGCGGCTCAACGCCACCATCATCATCGAGAACAAGCCGGGCGCCTCCGGCAGCCTCGGCGCCGCGCAGGTCGCCAAATCGCCGCCGGACGGCAGCAACTGGGTGTTCGTGTTCGACACCCATGCGGTCAACCCGTTCCTGCAGAACTTGCCGTTCGACACCGAGAAGGATCTCGAGCCGGTGCTGCTGATCGGCACCGCACCGAACGTGCTCGCCACCCTGCCCGGCAAACCCTTCAAGACCTTCGCCGACGTGATCGCCGCGGCAAAGGCCAAGCCCGACAGCATCACCTACGGCTCGATCGGCAACGGCAGCCTGGGTCATCTGACCATGGTGCTGCTGGCGCAGCGCGCTGGCGTGAAGATGGTGCACGTGCCCTATCGCGGCGGCGGCCCGCTGATGAACGACGCGCTCGCCGGCCACGTCGATCTCGCGATCGGCAGCGCCGCTTTGGTCACGCCGCAGGTCAGGGGCGGCAAGCTGCGTGGCATCGCGCAGACCAGCGCGAAACGCGTCCCCGGCCTGCCGGACGTGCCGACCGTGATCGAGAGCGGCTTCCCCGGCTTCGAGTCCTACGCCTGGTGGGGCTCGTTCACCGCCGGCAAGACACCGCGCCCGATCGTCGACCGCTTCAGCAAGGCGCTGGCCGAGACGCTGAGCGAGCCGACCATCAAGGAGCGCATCGAGGCGATGCAGATCACCATGGAGCTCGGCGGTCCCGACGTGCAGCGCAAGTTCCTCGCCGACCAGATGAAGCTCTGGGGCCCGGTGGTGAAGGAGCACAACATCAAGGCGGATAGCTAAGGGAACCGGCACACGTCACGGCACCACCGCAAAGAACAAAAATACGGCGAAGATGACCAAATGGACGATGCCCTGAAGTACTGTGGTCCGGCCGGTGCCCAGGGTGATCACACTGAGAAGCAGCGTTAGCGCCAGCAGCGCTTGATCTTTCCCGTCCAAGCCGAGTTGGAGAGGTTGCCCAAGCACAATCGAAACAGCCGCAACTGCTGGGATCGTCAAGCCAATGGTCGCGAGCGCAGATCCCAATGCCAGATTCAAGCTGGTCTGTAGTCGATTACTTCGGGCTGTTCTCAGAGCCGCCAGACCTTCGGGCAGCAAGACCAGCATAGCGATGATGATCCCCACCACGGCTTTTGGCACGTTGAAATAGGCTATTCCGCGCTCCACGGTGGGAGTTAGGGCTTTGGCGAGCCCGACAATGGCGACGAGCGAAACAAGAAGGAGACCGGCGCTCAGTACTGCAACGCTGTTGGTGGGCGGCGTCGCGTGCGCCTCTTGATCGTCGGTTTGCGCCGGGAGGAAGTAGTCGCGGTGCCGCACGGTCTGGACGAAAACAAAGGAACCGTAGAGCACCAGCGATACAAGCCCGGCGAAGACGAGTTGCGCCGTGCTGTACAGCGGACCGATTGCACTTGACGCGTAGTTTGGAAGAACCAGAATGAGGACGGTGAGCGCTGCCAGCACGGCCAGCGCGGCGCTCGCTCCTTGGACCTGAAATCCCTGTTCATGATGACGGGCACCGCCCCAAAGTAGGCAGGCGCCGACAATGCCGTTGCACACAATCATAACGACGGCGAAAACCGTGTCGCGTGCCAGCCCTGTTTTATCGGTTGGAGCTGCGATCATCACCGAGACTATCAGTGCCGTCTCAATCACGGTTACGGCCAGGGCAAGGACAAGCGTGCCAAATGGCTCGCCGACGCGGTGTGCAACCACCTCCGCGTGATAGACTGCCGCGAACACAGCAGCGAGCAGAGTGACGCCGGCAACGGCGGTGATGAGTCCCCCATCGCCGAAAAAGGACGCCATCAACAGGACCACCCAGGCCAATACAGGCCACGTCCATGTCCACCAAGGCGCCCGTGCCACGATCATCCCCAATGTCCGTCCCGGAACGGCTGCGTCAGCATCTTGTCGAGCCGCAGTTCCTGTGGGTCGCGGAACTGCGGAATACCGATGGTCATGCGGTCGTGGCCGGCCTGCGGCTCGCGCCGGTAGGTGCCGAACATCCAGTCCCACCACGGCAGATTGAAGCCGAAGTTGCTGTCGGTTTCCTCCCGCACGATCGAATGATGCACACGATGCATGTCGGGCGTCACCACGATGAGCCGCAGCACGCGGTCGAGCCAATGCGGCATCCGCGCGTTGGAATGGTTGAACATCGAGGTGGCGTTGAGCATGACTTCGAAGACGAACACGCCGACTGGCGGAATACCGAACGCGACGATCACTGCGATCTTGATCGCCAGTGAGATCAATATCTCGATTGGATGAAATCGCACACCGGTCGTCACATCGATGTCGAGGTCGGCGTGATGCATGCGATGCAATCGCCACAGCAGCGGCACGTGGTGGAAGGCCCAGTGCTGCGCCCAGATGACGAAATCGAGGATCAGGAAGCCGAGAATGGCGCCGACCGACAGGCGCAGTTGCAACCAGTTGAACAGGCCGAGGCCGTTGCCCGCCGCGTAAATCGCGGCGCCGACCGCAGCGGCCGGGATCAGGAGCCGCACCAGCAGCGCGTCAACCACCAGCACGCCGATGTTGCTTGGCCAGCGCTTGAGCCGGCCGACGGCGAGTTGGCGGCGCGGCGCGAACAACTCCCACGCCGCCAGCATGGCGAACACCAGCACGGTGCAGCCGAGCCGCAGCGCCATCTCGATGGTCGGGTCCATCGCCTTCCCTCGCCGTCATGCCCCGCGAAAGCGGGGCATCCAGTAAACACCGACACGACCAACAAATCGACGTCACTGATTACTGGATCATCCGCTTTCGCGGATGATGACAGTCGGAGATTGTCGTGAGGTCCCTTACCGCCCGCTGTCGGCGCGCCGATCCCGTGCCATCGCCTGGAAGCGCGCCTTCTGCGTGTCGCTCAGCGAGGCGTAGAACTGCTCGAACGCGGGGCTGACGTTGCTCGCGGCATAGCGCAACACCGCAAGCCGGTCCTTGATCGCATCAAGCCGCTCCAGCGCGGTGCGTGGCAGTTGCGCCGGGCAGGTGCTGGCGACGAACTGCGCGAGGCCGAGCGAGGTCTGACGCAGTTGCTCAAGCAGCATGCGCTGCGCTTTGGTCGGCTGCAGCACGCGCTCGATCTGCTGCTGCGGCCAGTGCGCGACCGGCGCCGCGCAGCCGGCGGTCTGGGCCGCGTCAGCGCGCGTGTCGGCGCCTTCCGAACCGGCGCGTTCCAGCACCGATTTCTGCTCTTCGCTCAGCGACTCGTAGAACGTGCGCAGCGGGCCCTGCACGGTCAGCACCGCCTGCCGCATGGCCGAGAGCCGCGCGATCATCAGATGCAGCCGCTCCGGCGGCGTCGAGGCATGGCGCGACGGGCACGCCGTCTCAATCCGCTCGGTGGCGCGTAACAGCGCGGAGCGCAACTCGGTCAGGGCCGCTTGCTGCGTTTCATTGAGCTGCACTGCCTGGCGAATGCGTTCGATGGTGGTCTCGGTGGCGGTCGGCACCTCGCTGCCGCACAATCCGGTCCAGGCCGGCGCCGGCTGATAGGCGGCGTCGCTGGGGCGGCGTCCGTCGGTTTCGCGCGTCCGCGGCGCGAACATGCCGTCGATCACGTCACCGAAGCCGCGCGCCCAGAACTGGTTGTCGTCACCGGGCAGGCCAAAGGCGTATTCGAACACGCCATCGTAGGCGTGCGGCCAGAACAGCGGACCGACCCAGCCCGCTGACACGGCGCGCGCGGTGCAGGTGCCGGCGTCGGCGTGACGACGGGTTCTGCCGTCGGTTGCGGGGGCGCAGCCGCCGCGCGGGCCTGCCGGATGGCGGCGCGGTCGTGTCGCGCGACGTATCGATATTGGTAAGCCCGGTGCGCCCGCGCCTTACGGCTGCCAAGGGCTGCGCCGGCAACGCCACCCACGATTGCCAGCGGCACCAGGACCAAGCCGGCAGGGCCAAACCGCGGCCGTGCCTGTGCGCCGGGCACCGCGACGGTCAAAACGAGGGCGGCGGCGAACATTCTGCCGAGGGTGATCATGGCCGGCTTCCTGTCGTGCCGGATCAACGCGCCCGCGCGGAACCGGTTCCGGTTCGTAACGCTGCGTCGCCGCATTGTCGGGCGTGCGGGCCCCTGCTAAGAGCGCAAAAGACAGCAAGCGCGCGCGGGATTCGGCGCGGTGGCTTGCGGAGGGGTCCGCGTGGAATATTTCGTCCAGCAGTTGATTAATGGCGTCACGCTCGGCTCGATCTACGGGCTGATCGCGATCGGCTACACGATGGTCTACGGCATCATCGGCATGATCAATTTCGCCCACGGCGACATCTACATGGTGGGCGCGTTCCTGGCGCTGCTGGCGTTCCTGGCCCTGATCGCCATTGGCGTCACCGCGATCCCGCTCGCGCTGTTCCTGGTACTGCTGATCGCCATGGCGCTCTGCGCACTGTACGGCTGGACGGTCGAGCGCTTCGCCTACCGGCCACTGCGCGGCTCGTTTCGCCTGGCGCCGCTGATTTCGGCGATCGGCATGTCGATCCTCCTGCAGAACTACGCGCAGATCGCGCAGGGCGCCCGCGTCCTGCCACTGCCGCCGCTCATCACTGGCGGCCACAAGCTGATCGACAGCGAAAGCTTC
The DNA here is from genome assembly GCA_963787955.1 of uncultured Alphaproteobacteria bacterium. Classification (GTDB taxonomy): domain Bacteria; phylum Pseudomonadota; class Alphaproteobacteria; order Rhizobiales; family Xanthobacteraceae; genus Z2-YC6860. The sequence goes on from CAWBFG010000039.1 coordinate 25,435, forward strand.
CCGGTACAGATCTCCAACGTCCAGATCATCGTGATCTTCACCACGCTGGCGCTGATGGCGGCGTTCTCGTTCCTGGTGGCGAAGACCCGGCTCGGCCGCGACATGCGGGCCTGCGAACAGGACCTGAAAATGGCATCGGTGCTCGGCGTCAACATCGACCGCACCATCTCGCTGACCTTCGTGACCGGCGCCGCGCTCGCCGCGGTCGCGGGCATCATGTACCTGCTCTATTACGGCGTGGTCGACTTCTACATCGGCTTCGTCGCCGGCATTAAGGCATTCACCGCCGCAGTGCTCGGCGGCATCGGCTCGCTGCCCGGCGCCATGATCGGCGGCCTGTTGCTCGGCCTGATCGAGACCTTCTGGTCGGCCTACTTTTCGATCGAATACAAGGACGTCGCGGCGTTCTCGATCCTGATCGTGGTGCTGATCTTCCTGCCGACCGGCATTCTGGGCCGTCCCGAGGTCGAGAAAGTGTGAGACAGGCCTTGCACGCGCTAGCGCAATTTGCGGCCGCTCGTCCCCGCGAAAGCGGGGACCCAGAGTCCCCATTGCTGAACCACGATTTTGCCCTGGATTCCCGCTTGCGCGGGAATGAGCGGAACTCTGGGCGGGATCGATGACCACAATCGACCAAGCGCCAGTCAAGCGAACGACCGCGATGCCCGTCGCCGCCGCGCTGAAGGATGCGACGCTCGCCGCCCTGGTGGCATTCGGCCTATTCAGTCTGATGGTCGGGCTGCACGCCGTGCAGGGCCCGACCGGCGCGTTGACCGTCACCACCCGGCTCGAGACGCTGGTCATTCTGGTCGGCGTAACGTTTGCCGGCGCGTTCGCCCGCGCGCTGCTGTTCGGCCGCGAGCCGATTGCGCCGTCGGCTTCCCTCGCGGCGCCGCTGCTGCAACTCAAGGAACGGTTTGGGCCGACGCTAAGCACGTTCTTGGTGCCGGCGCTGCTCGGCTTTGCGCTGATCGCGCCAGCGCTGTTCTTCAACAACCGCTACTTGCTCGATCTGAGCATCCTGGTGCTGACCTATGTGATGCTGGGCTGGGGGCTCAACATCGTGGTCGGCCTCGCCGGGCTGCTCGACCTCGGCTACGTGGCGTTCTACGCGATCGGCGCCTATTCCTACGCGCTCCTGGCGCAGAACTTCGAATTGTCGTTCTGGATCTGCTTGCCGCTCGCCGGCATCCTTGCGGCGTTCGGGGGCATCCTGCTCGGCTTTCCGGTGCTGCGGCTGCGCGGCGACTATCTCGCCATCGTCACCATGGCATTCGGCGAGATCATCCGCCTGGTCCTGCTGAACTGGCAGAGCTTCACCGGCGGGCCGAACGGCATCACCTCGATCCCACGGCCGTCGTTCTTTGGTATTCCGTTCAACAACGAGGACGACGGCTTCGCCGCGACCTTCGGACTGGAATTCTCCTCCACCCACCGCATCGTGTTTCTCTATTACGTGATCCTGGCGCTCGCCTTGCTCACCAACTGGGTGACGCTGCGGCTGCGCCGGCTGCCGATCGGCCGCGCCTGGGAGGCGATGCGCGAGGACGAGATCGCCTGCCGTTCGCTGGGGATCAACACCACCAACACCAAGCTCACCGCCTTCTCGATGGGCGCGATGTTCGGCGGCGTCGCCGGCGCGTTCTTTGCGACCCGACAGGGCTTCATCAGCCCGGAGAGCTTCACGTTCAGCGAGTCCGCGCTGGTGCTCGCCATCGTCGTGCTCGGCGGCATGGGCTCGCAGATCGGCATCGCGGTGGCGGCGCTGGTCATGCTCGCCGGCTTCGAGCTTCTGCGCGAGTTCGAGCAATTCCGCATGCTGGTATTCGGCGCCGCCATGGTCGCCATAATGATCTGGCGGCCACGCGGACTGGTCGCCACCCGCGAGCCGTCGCTGCTGCTTTCCGATATCAAGAAGAGCAACGGCCCATGAGCGCCGCAGCGCCGATCCTCGAGGTCGAACACCTCACCATGCGGTTCGGCGGACTTGTTGCCGTCGACACGCTCAGTTTCAACGCGCGGCGCGGCGACATCACCGCGCTGATCGGGCCGAACGGCGCCGGCAAGACCACGGTGTTCAACTGCATCACCGGCTTCTACCAGCCGAGCGCCGGCATGATGCGGCTCGCGCATCCCGACGGCAAAGCCTACCTGCTGGAGCGGCTGCTCGACTTTCGCATCGCCAAGCTCGCCCGCGTCGCCCGCACCTTCCAGAACATCCGGCTGTTCGCCGGCATGACCACGCTGGAAAATCTGGTGGTGGCGCAGCACAACGCCATGATGGTGGCGTCCGGCTTCACCTTCGCCGGCCTGATTGGCCTGCCGTCCTATCGCGTGGCCGAACGCGCCGCGATCGACAAGGCGCGCTACTGGCTCGACCGCGCGGGCCTGATGGGACGCGCCGACGACTTTGCCGGATCGCTGGCCTACGGCGAGCAACGCCGGCTCGAGATCGCGCGTGCCATGTGCACCGATCCGGTGCTGCTCTGTCTCGACGAGCCGGCCGCCGGCCTCAACGCGCGGGAGAGCGGCGAGCTCAACGAGCTGTTGCTGTTCATCCGCAGGGAGCACGGCATCTCGATCCTGCTGATCGAGCACGACATGTCGGTGGTGATGGAGATTTCCGACCACATCGTGGTGCTCGACTACGGCGTCAAGATCGCCGATGGCACGCCGGCCGAGATCCGCAATGATCCGAAGGTGATCGCGGCCTATCTCGGCGTTGAGGACGACGAGGTCGAAGAGGCCGAGGCGGAGGTGCGGCCATGACCGCGCTTCTCCAAATTCGTGGTGTCAAGACGTGCTACGGCAACATCATGGCGCTCAAGGGCATCGACCTCGACGTCAACGAAGGCGAGATCGTCACCTTGATCGGCGCGAACGGCGCCGGCAAGTCGACGCTGATGATGACGACGTTCGGCAATCCGCGCGCCAGCGAAGGCTCGATCGTGTTCGAAGGCCGCGACATTACGCACCTGCCGACCCACGAGATCGCGCACCTGCGGATCGCGCAGTCGCCGGAGGGCCGGCGCATCTTTCCGCGCATGACGGTGCTGGAAAATCTGCAGATGGGCGCGACGGTCGCCGATCCCAGCCATTTCGCCGAGGATCTCAAGCGCGTCTTCGCCGTCTTCCCGCTGCTGGAAAAGCGCATCGGCCAGCGCGGCGGCACGCTGTCGGGCGGCGAACAGCAGATGCTGGCGATCGGCCGCGCGCTGATGAGCCGACCTCGCCTGCTCCTGCTGGACGAGCCCTCGCTCGGCCTCGCGCCGATGCTGGCCAAGCAGATTTTCCGCGCCATCCGCGAATTGAACCGGCGGGAGAAGCTCACCGTGTTCCTGGTCGAGCAGAACGCGTTCCATGCGCTCAAGCTGGCGCACCGCGGCTATGTCATCGTCAACGGCGAGATCACCATGTCCGGCGCCGGGGCGGACTTGCTGGCGCGGCCCGAGGTGCGCGCCGCCTATCTCGAAGGCGGCCGGCATTAGGCTGCTTTGCTTTCGGTGGTCGCGATCCAAATCCCGGCGAACACCGCAATCATTCCGACGATCAGATCGATCGTGATCGGCTCGCCGACCAGTTGCGTCGCCACCAGGCTCGCGACGATCGGGTTGACCGTCATGGTGTTGGCGACCCGCGTCGGCGAGGCCCGCTCCAGCGCCATGACCCAGAGGATGAAGGCGAGCGCTCCACCGCCGACGCCGAGATAGATTCCGGCGATCCATTGCGGCGCGCCGAACGTGCCAAGCACCTCGACCTGGCCGGTCACCAGGCCGACCGCAACAGCGCCGCCGCGCCCGCTCCCATGCCCACCGCCAGAAAACCCAGCGCGCTGGAGCGCTGGATGAACGGCCGCGACCAGACATTGTAGAACGCCATGCAGAGCACTGCGGCGGTCATGATCAGCTCGCCGCGCCACGCCCCGGGCGGTGCAGCGGCGAGGCCGGAGGCGAGCGCCATCGCGACACCCAGCACCGCGATCAGAACCCCGATGGTCTTTCGCGCGGAGAGCCGCTCCAGCCCGAGCAAGGCGCCGACCACCATGGTCTGCAATGGCAACGTAGAAAGCGCGAGGCTCGCCCGCGCCGCGGTCGTGTAGGCCATCGCAATGTTGTAGAGGACGAAGAACAGCCCATAGAAGGCGACGCCGAGCGCCGCCACGGCGGGCCAGTCACCGCGCTGCGGCCACCTCGCCCGGAGCAACAGCGCGACCGGCAGCACGCAGAGAAATCCAATGCCCCAGCGCAGGATCGCGAGCGTCACCGGATCGGCGGCGGTGACAAGATAACGCGTCACCGCAAGCCCGGCGGCGCCGAGGCTGACCGAGACGATCGCGATCGACACGCCGAGCCACTCGCCCATTGGCATCCACCGACTGAAGGGGGCGCCATCATGACGGGCGGCGGCGCTTAGACAAGCGGCATGCCAGCCATTACGATTGGTGACGACAACCGGGAGACAGCCATGACATTGCGGTGCTCGGCCTTGGTGGCGGCGATCGGCGCCGCCGCTGCTGTCGCACTCGTTCCTGCCGCCGCGCAGACCCAGCCGATGAAGTTCATCGTCGGACTGGCACCAGGCGGTGCGGTCGACCCCTATGCGCGGATCATCGCCGAGCACATGGCCAAGACGCTTGGCCGCACCATCGTGGTCGAAAACCGGCCCGGCGCCACGGGCAACATCTCGGCGCAGTACATGATCGAACAGCCGGCGGACGGAAATCTGATCTGGGTCGGCACCCAGGCGCTCACCGAGATCAACCCGAGCGTGTTCGACAATCTGAAATGGAAGATCGACGACTTCCTGCCGCTGATCAAAGGCGTGCAGGCGCCGCTGGTGTTCGTCGCACATCCGAGCGTGCCGGCTGCCAACTTCGCGGAGTTCGTGACCTGGGCCAAGACTAACCGCGGCAAGCTCAGCTATTCCTCCTACACGCCTGGCACGCCGTCGCACTTCCTCGGCTTTCAGCTCAACGAGAAGTTCGACCTCGACCTCACCCACGTGCCTTACCGGGGCTCGGGATTGCAGACCAACGGCCTGGTCGCCGGCCATTCGCTGTTCGGCTTTGCGCAGGTCAACACGTCGGCGCCGCAGTATGCCGCCGGCAACCTCAAGGCGTTCGGCATCACCAGCGCCGAGCGCTGGCCGGCAATGAAGGACGTGCCAACCTTCGCCGAACTGGGCCAGCCGGAATTCACCACGCGAGTCTGGTTCGGTCTGCTGGTGAAGAAAGGTACGCCGCCTGACGTCGTCGCGCGGCTCACCGACGCCGCCAAGGCCGCGCACAACGATCCCGAGGTGCGCGGCAAGCTGGAGGCGCAGGGCTACGAGGTCACCGGCGAAACCGGGCCGCAGCTCTTGCCGGATATCAAGACACAGCTCGCGCGCTGGGCCCGGATCGTGAAGGCGGCGGGTTTCAGCTCTGAAGACCGCGGCAGCGTGAAATAGCGCGGATGCCTCGGCCAGCCGTTGGGCCGGCTAGTTGGTGATCTGGATGTTCGCCGCCTTGGCGACGGCACGCCACTGCTCGAGGTCCTTGAGGATGGTGTCACGATAGGTCGAACCGTCGAGATATGCAGGCGGATAGCCGAGCGTGCGCAACCGTTCGACGACCGCCGCATCGTTGGCGATCTCGCCGACTTCTTTGCGCAGCCGCGTGACGATCGGCTCCGGCGTGCCGGCCGGCGCGAGCAGGCCGAAGAACACCTGCGTCGTCACCGGCAAGCCCAACTCCTGCAAGGTCGGCACATCCGGTAACAGCGGATCGCGCGACGGGCCAGTGATCCCCAGGTTGCGGATCTTGCCGGCCTCGCCCTGCGGCTTGGCAAACGGCACCGTGGTCAACGACAGCTGGACGGTGCCCGCCATCACGGCATTGAGCGAAGGGCCGAGCCCGGCGAACGGCACGTGCACCATGTCGATGCCGGCGGCATTGGCGAACAGCGCGACCCCCATGTGCGGAGCGCTGCCGAGACCCGCGCTACCGTAGTTCAGTTTGCCCGGATTGGCTTTGGCGTAGGCGATCAGCTCCTTGAGCGACTTCGCCGGAACGTCCGGGTGGGCCGCAATCACGAACGAAATCCGCGTCGGCGAGGCAATGAAGATGAAATCGTCGGGAATCTTGTAGGGCATCGACGCTTTGACGGCCGGCAGCACCGAAAGCCCGTCCGAGGCGGTCCATAGCAGCGTGTATCCATCCGGCGCCGATTTCGCGACCAGATCGGTGCCGAGCTGAGAGGCGGCGCCGGGCTTGTTCTCGACAAAGACCTGGCCGCCGAGCCGCTTGGTCAGTTCGGCCGCGAGCAGGCGGCCGAGCAGGTCATTGCCGGCGCCAGCCGCAAACGGCACCACAATGCGCACCGGTCGCGACGGATAGTCCTGCGCAACGGCGGGAGCGACCCCCCAAGCCAAAGCGATGACGGCGAAGGCAATCCTGAAGCAGCCCATCGTGTCCTCCCAAACCTGTTCTTACGCCCGCCGCGTCGGCAGCGGCACGCGATCGACATGCTCGATCTCGGTCAGCGCCAGCTTCTCCACCATCCGCGCACGCATCGCGGCATGCGCAGGAGCGTCCCACAGATTCTCGAACTCGCCCGGATCGCGTTCGAGATCATAAAGCTCGCCCCAGCCGGTGCCGTGGAACACGCTCAATGCGATAGCGGCCATCGATCAGTGAGTGCACCCGCGGCGGCACGCCGTCCGAGCCCGGGCTCGGGTGCTGGTGATCGTACTGAATGAACACGCTGTCGCGCACCGGCTTGACCATCCATCGCAGGCAACAAGCTCTTCGCCTGCATCCCGCTATAGGGCTCGATCCTGGCACGATCGAGCATGGTCGCGCCGATATCGATGGTCGAAGCCAGCGCGGCTGTGCGCGCTGCTTTGGTCGGCTTCTCAGGGTCGGACCAGATGAACGGCACCCGCACGATGCTTTGATACTGCTCGGCACCCTTGAGCATCAGCCGGTGGTCGCCGAGATGATCGCCATGATCCGAGGTGAACATCACCACGGTATCGCCGCCACGGCCGCTTTTCTCCAGAGCGCGCAGCACGTGGCCGACCGCGTCATCGACGCAGGCGATCATGCCGGCGGTCAGCGCCCTCGCCTCCTGCGCTTCACGGGCCGAAACTCCAATCGTATTCATGCCGGTGAGGTTGGCCTTGCCGCTTTCGCGTTCGTTGATGATGGCCTGAACCAGCGCGGGCGGCGTCCAGTCGTTGCGCTGGAATGCCTCTGGCACCGCGAACTGGTCCGGCTTGTACATGTCCCAATACTTGCCCGGCGGATTGAAGGGGTGGTGCGGATCGGGAAACGACACCATGAGGAAGAATGGCGCGTCCGGATCGGCGTCGTTGAGATAGGCCGCGGCGCGATCACCAAGGAACGCGCTGGCGTAAAGCTCCTCGGGGATCGCGGTGCGATAGGCCTGCGGCACGGAGTAATCGTGCGGCAACGCGTTCTTTGGTCCGAGCAGGCTCTTCGCCTTGGGATCGCGCGCGTCGAGCCAGCGATCGTAGTCGCCGCCCGGCTCGTCACCGTGGGCGCGGACCAGAGTGACGTAGTCGAAGCCGTAGAACGGCGTCGCCACCCGTGCCTCCTTGGCGTTCCAGTATTCCGGCGTCTCCTGCTCGTATTTCTTGCTGGCGAGATCGTTGCGCAGCGCCTGCGCCAATTCGGGCGGCGGCTCGTGAAAACCTTCGCGCGGCGGCGGCCGTTTGATGATCGGTGCCCAGGACGTGAAGTTCTGCAGATGGCTCTTGCCGATCAATGCGGTGCGGTAGCCGGCGTCGCGCAGCAGGTCAACGAAGGTGACCGCGTTCATCGACAGCGGAATGCCGTTGGAGCGCACGCCGTGCACCGACGGCATCCGCATCGTCATGAGGCTCGAGCGGTTCGGCATGCAGACCGGGCTAGCGACGTAGAACTTGTCGAATGCGGTGCCCCGCGCCGCGATCGAAGTCAATATGGGGCGTGCGCAGCACCGGATGGCCGTAGCAGCCGAGGAAGTCGGCGCGGTGCTGATCGGTGATGAAGAGGAGAAAATTCGGACGCGCGGACTTGCTCATTGCGGGCCTTGGCTGTGGAGCTGTGATAGTATCGGCGGAAACAGAGATTCACAGCCGCCTTTTGCCCATGAACGGCCTCTACGAATCGGAATCGCTGCTGCAGGTTCTCCTGGTCACTGGCGGCATTGGCGGCACCGCCGCCTGGCTTGCCGGCGGGGCCATCGCCTCGACCTGGCGGCCGTTCTGGCACGTCCTGGCCTATACGCTGCTGCTCGGTTGCGCGGTGCGGTTTGTGCACTTCGCCCTGTTCGAAGGCACGCTGCTCTCACTCGCCTCCTACGGCGCCGACACGCTTTATCTTTTTGTGGTGAGCGCGCTCGCTTGGCGTTTCACCCGCGCCGCCCAGATGGCGACGCAATATTACTGGCTTTATGAGCGAACCAGCCCATTCACGTGGCGGGCCAAGACGCCATCGTGAAATTTCGGAGCCGGTTCCTGCTCAAACGTCGAAAATGCCGCTGCAAACGGCACCAATTCCGGATGACATCCGCCAAAAACCAGACAGAATAACGCCTGGACGAGCAACGCGGCCGGGGAGACCATAGGGTCAGCGGTCCGCTCATTGTGAGGAGAACGACATGAAAAAAGTGTGGGTAACAGGACTGGCGCTGGGCGCGAGCCTTTGGCTTGGCGGCGCGGTCTCCGCGCAGGATCTTTCGGTCGGCGTTGCCGGCCCGATGACGGGCGGCGAAGCCTCGTTCGGGCGCCAGATGAAAAACGGTGCTGAGCAGGCGGTCGCCGACATCAACGCGGCGGGTGGCGTGCTCGGCCGCAAGCTTAAGCTCGAGATCGGCGATGACGCCTGCGATCCCAAGCAGGCGCGCTCGGTCGGCGAGAAGTTCGCCGGCGCGAAACTGCCGTTCGTCGCCGGGCACTACTGCTCGTCGTCGTCCATTCCGGCGTCGGAAGCCTACGCCGAGGGCGGCGTGCTGCAGATCACTCCGGCATCGACCAATCCGACCTTCACCGAGCGTAAGCTCTGGAACACGTTCCGCGTCTGCGGTCGCGACGATCAGCAGGGCGCGGTGGCCGGCGCCTACATTGCGCGCACCTTCAAGGGCAAGAACATCGCGGTCGTCCACGACAAGACCACCTACGGCAAAGGTCTCGCCGACGAAACCAAGAAGGCGCTCAACAAGGCCGGCATCAAGGAGAAGCTCTACGAGAGCTACAACAAGGGCGACAAGGACTTCAACGCGCTGGTCTCCAAGCTCAAGCTCAACAATATCGATCTGGTCTATGTCGGTGGCTATCATCAGGAGTCCGGCCTAATCCTGCGGCAGATGCGCGACCAGGGTGTCAAGGCAATCCTGATGGCCGGCGATGCGCTCGCCGACAAGGAGTTCGCCTCGATAACCGGGCCGGCCGCCGAGGGCGTCCTCTTCACCTTCGGCCCCGATCCGCGCAATAAGGCGACTGCCAAGGCGATCGTTGAGATGTTCAAGAAGAAGAACATCGATCCGGAAGGCTACACGCTCTACACCTACGCCGCCTTCCAGGTGTGGACGCAGGCGGTGGCAAAGGCCAAGACCACCGACGCCAAGAAGGTCGCGGGCGTGATCAAGCAGGGCAGCTACGACACCGTGCTCGGCAAGCTGTCGTTCGACGCCAAGGGCGACATCACCATTCTGGACTATGTCGTCTACAAGTGGGACGCGAAGGGCAACTACGCCGAACTGCCGCAAGGCAAGCCCGGCTCGTAAGTTCACTCAAAGCGCAAACGATCAGCCCGCCCCTTACGGGGCGGGCTTTTTGTTTGGCTAAAGGGCGAGCTTGCCAAGTGCCGGGAACGTTTCAAGCATCCAGGTTCCAACCCGCGGAAACCAATCTTGCAGAAACGCGATACCGGTCAACACGAGCAGCACACCCATCGCGCGCTCGACGTGGACGAGATGGTGGCGGAAGCGCGTGAGAAATCGCGCGAACGGCTCAACGAAGAATGCCGCAATCACGAACGGAATGCCCAGTCCTAGCGAATAGATCGCCAGCAAACCCGCGCCTTTGGTAACCGTTGCCTCGGAGGTCGCTACTGCAAGAATGGTCGCCAGGATTGGGCCGATGCACGGCGTCCAGCCGAATGCGAAAGCAAGCCCCATAACGTAGGAGCCCCAAAGCCCGACCGGATTCGCGATGTCGAGCCGTTTGGTCCGCATTAGCCAGGAGATGCGGGTAAGACCGAGAAAATGCAGGCCCATGATGATGATGGCGACGCCGGCAAGCTTCGAAAGCCAGAATGAATACGCCCGCAGCACTGCACCGATCACGCTGGCGCTCGCACCAAGTGCGACGAACACAGTGGAAAAGCCGCAGACGAACAGCGCAGCAGCAACAACCGTCTGGCGCTGCGAGCCCGTGCGTGGATCGTCGTCCGCTAGCCGCTCCAGCGACGTACCGGCGAGATAGACCAGATAGGGCGGCACCAGCGGCAGCACGCACGGGCTGAGAAAACTGATGAGGCCTGCCAGCAGGGCGGCCAGGATAGTTACGTCCGGCGTCATGATGCCTTGATGCATGGGAGCGGCGTGCCGCACAAGCGGCCTGCCGCCGATGTGAACGGCAGTTGATCTGCTATGCTCGGTTCCATGGTGGCAAGAAACCTCATCACCGATGTCCCCGGCCTGCGAGTCGGCCACGCCGAAGACGCCGCGCTCGCGTCCGGCGTCACCGCGATTGTATTCGATCAGCCAGCGGTGGTCGCAGCCGACGTGCGCGGCGGCGCCCCCGGCACGCGCGAGACAGACCTCCTCGACGCGCACCGCACGGTGGAGAAGATCGATGCGGTGGTGCTGTCAGGCGGGTCCGCGTTCGGACTCGATTCTTGCGCCGGCGTCCAGGCGTGGTTGCACGAACGGGGCCGCGGATTCGCGATCGGCAACGTCACCATTCCGCTGGTCGCGGGCGCGGTGCTGTTCGACATGACGAACGGTGGTAACAAGACGTGGGGCCGCTTCTCGCCGTATCGCGATTTCGGTTACGCGGCGGCTGCCGCGGCAGGAGCCGGGTTCGCGCTCGGCACCGCCGGTGCGGGCTACGGCGCCACAGCGGTGATGCTCAAGGGCGGGCTCGGCTCGGCGTCGGCGGTGACGCGCAGCGGCTATACGGTCGGTGCGATTGTCGCGGTGAACGCCTGCGGCAACACCAACGTCGGTAGCAGCAAGCATTTCTGGGCGGCGCCGTTCGAGATCAACTCCGAGTTCGGCGGCCACGGCTTTCCCGCGAAAGTACCGCCGGACGCGCTGATCCCGCGCGCCAAAGGCCAGCCGGGCGAGAACACCACCATCGCGCTGGTCGCGACCGATGCGGTGCTCACAAAAACACAGGCCAAGCAGTTCGCGGTGATGGCGCAGGACGGCTTTGCTCGCGCGATCTATCCGGTACACACCACACTTGATGGCGACACCGTGTTCGCTGCGGCAACTGGCGTGCGCCCGCTCAAAGCTCCTGTCCTCGATCTCACCGAGATCGGCGCGATCGCAGCCAATGTGCTCGCCCGCGCCATCGCACGCGGCGTCTATGAGGCGCGTGCGCTGCCGTTTCCCGCCGCGAAACCAAGCTGGAAGGATAAGTTTGGCTAGCAACTAGACTAAAGTCTAGCGCCTGCGATCCGTGCGCCGTGGCGCGAATTTGAGCACACGTCTGTTGCCATAGATCAGACCCACCATTGCGGCAGAAATCGCGATGTAGGCCGCCACCATCGGCCATGAGTCCTGATGAAACAGACCCACGATCCAGGTTGCAGCCAAGACGGCCACAAGGGCCTGTTTTGCCATAGACATCAAAACGTTCCCTGACGCCGCCCCAGTCGGCAGCTCATAGCACTGATCAGGCAATTCTTAGGCCAATCGATCGTTCCCAAAACGGGTCATGGCGTAGGGCGACGGATCGCAGAACGGTGTCGCACCGGTCATCAACTCCGCGACCAGCCGTCCTGTGATGGGACCAAGCGTCAGGCCCCAGTGCGCATGGCCGTAGCAGAGCCAGAGGCCCGGCTGTCCCTCCGCGCGACCAATAACTGGCATCGAGTCCGCAAAGCACGGTCGGCTGCCCAGCCATGGCTTCGCTTCGACCGCGTCGCCAAGCGGAAACAAACCTTTCGCATCGGGCAGCAGGCGATCGAATTGCACAGGGGTTGGCGGCGCATCACGGTCGGCGAACTCGGCGCCGGTGGTGAGCCGGATGCCCTGCTCCATCGGCGCGATACAGTAACCGTTGTCGACGTCAACCACCGGCCGGGTGAGCCCGGCGTTGCCGCGCGGCTTGAAGTGCCAATGGTAGCCGCGCTTGAACTTGAGCGGCAGCTTGATGCCCATCGGATCGAGCAGATCCTGCGCCCACGGCCCCAGTGCGACGACGGCTTCGGGGGCGTCCAGCACCCCCGCCTCGGTGTTGACGCGCCAGTTGTCGCCCGAGCGCATCAAGGTGCGCGCGTCACCCTTGAGGATGATGCCGCCAAGCGCGGTGAAGCGCGCCGCATAGGCCTTGGTGACCGCGAGCGGATTTGACACGCTCGCCGCACCCGGCCAGTGCACCGCATGGCCGAACACCGGCGACAGCGAGGGTTCGAGCGCGCGCGCCTGATTGTCGTCGAGCAGTTTGAAGGCGATGCCGAGCTTGGCCGCAAGGTCGCGCTCGCGCGCGTTGGATTGAAACGAAGTCTCCTCGCGATAGAGCTTGAGCCAACCGTCCTTGCGTAAATAGCGCGTAGCGTCGGATTCCATCATCAACGCTTCATGCTCGAGGATCGCCCGCTCGAATAGCGGCCGCATCGTCTCGGCGTACTTGAGGCTCGCTTCCGGGGTGGTGTTGGCGCGATAGGCCAAGAGCCAGGGCGCGATCTGCGGCAGGAACGAGAAGTGATAGTTCGCCTCCGGCGCGCGCTTGAGCATGACGCGCAACAACGCCACCGCGCGCGACGGGAAGGCGTGCGGAAAGAGCGTGTTGCCTTCGAGCACGCCGGCATTGCCGTAGGATGTTTCCTCGCCCGGGCCACGCTTGTCGACCAGCGCGACCGCGACGCCGCGCTTGGCAAGCTGCAGCGCGACCGAGGTGCCGACGATGCCCGCGCCGAGCACCACCGCTTGAATCCGGGCCATGGGAGAATCTCCGAGATGACCGATCCTATGTAGGCGACGCGCTCGACGGCCGCCAGCATGGCTGATATTCCGCGCGCATGGCCATTCTCGATTTCCCGGCGGCCGCGCTTGCCTGGCTGGGGCGCCATGGCACTGGGGCGGTGGCGGTCTCGATGTTCGTCGGGATCGCAGTGCCGCCGCTTGGCGCATGGTTGCGGCCCTATTTTCCCGAAACCGTGATCATGCTGCTGGTTCTCGCCTTCCTGCGGGTCAATCCTGTGGGACTGCGCACCGAGTTGTCACGGCCCGGCCTGCTCATCGCCGCGGCGGCCTGGACCATGCTGGCGGTGCCGGTGCTTGTTGGGGTCGGACTTGCGGCTGGCGACGTTGTCAACCTCTCGCCGGCGCTGCTGCTCGCTCTGATCCTGCACGCGGTCGCGCCGCCAACCTTCTCATCGCCGGCCTTGGCAGCACTGATCGGGCTCAACGCCGCGCTATCCCTCGCCCTGCTCATTGTCTGCATCGTGGCGACGCCGTTCACGGCGCCGGCGTTCGTCGCGCTGTTCACCGGTTCGACGGTGACATTGTCGCCGCTCACGCTCGGCGTTCGCCTCGGCTTGATCCTGGCCGGCGCCGCCGCCGCGGCATGGGCGATCCGGGCGATCGCCGGCAAGGCGTGGGTGGAGCGCCAGGCGGAACGCCTCGACGGATTGAGCGTGATCGCGCTGTTCGGCTTTGCCATCGCGCTGATGGGCAGCGTGCTGGAGAACGCTTTCGCCAATCCGCTGCTGGTGTTTGGCCTGATCGTACTCGCCACCGCCGTCTCGGTAGCGCTGAGTGCGCTGACGTCGTTGCTGTTCCTGCGCGCCGGGCGCGAGACTGCCTTTGCGCTCGCGCATGCCGCCGGCTCCCGCAACATGGGGCTGATGCTTGCGGCTTCGGCCGAACTCGTTCCCGAATTGGTGTGGCTCTACGTCGCGCTGGCGCAGTTTCCGATCTACCTGCTGCCGTTGGTGTATAAGCCCCTGGCGCGCCAGCTTGGCCTCGGCCAGGATGACGGGAAGAATTGACGGGTGGAGACGATTAGGATGTCGAAGTTTTTCCAGGGCGCCCTCACGGCCGCAGTCCTTGCGATCGGCGCAATGCCAGCGCAAGCCCAAGCGCCCTACCCCAATCAGGCGGTCAAATGGGTCGTGCCGTTCTCGCCGGGTGGCCTGCCGGACACGGTGGCGCGCATCGTCGGGCTGAAGCTGCAGGAGCGGCTCGGCCAGTCGGTGGTGGTCGAGAACCGCCCTGGCGCCGGCGGCAACGTCGCCGCGGCCGCCATCATGGGCATACCGGCCGACGGCTACACGTTGATGGTCACCGACGGCTCGATGTTCACCATCAATCCCAAGCTGATGAAGCAGTTGACCTACGATCCGGACAAGGACTTCGTGCCAGTCGTTCAGTTGGCCCGCGGTCCGCTGTTTCTCGCGGTGCATCCCAAGCTGCCTGTGTCCACCTTCAAGGAGTTCATCGACTACGCGCGCGCCAATCCCGGCAAGATCAACTACGGATCTTCCGGGCTCGGCACCACGCATCATCTGACCATGGAGGCGGTCAAGGCTGCGCTCAAACTCGATATGGCGCACGTGCCGTTCAAGGGCACCGGGCAATCGGTGCCTGCGTTGCTCGGCGGACATGTTGACGTCGCGTTCTCAGCCTTTCCCTCGCTCGCTGGCGCGGTGCAGGGCAAGCAGGTCAAGCTCGTCGCCACCAACGGCCTGAAACGTTCGGCGGACGCGCCGGACGTTCCGGCGATCTCCGAATTCATTCCGGGCTTCGACTTCGCGCCAGTGATCGGCGTGTTCGCTAGGGCCGGAACGCCGAAGGCGGCAATCGACAAGATCGCGGCCGAGGCCACCGAAGTTGTGAAGATGCCAGAGGTGGTCGCGCAGTTGGCGAAGGTCGGCGTGGAATCGGCGGGTGCTGGTCCTGTCGACTACGCCAAGGGGCTCAAGGCAGAGGCCGACCGCGTCGCGGCGACGGTGAAAGCGGCAAACATCCAGCCGCAATAGTCAGCGACATTGAACGTGGAAAAGGCCCCCGCAGAGGCCTTTTCTTGTCTGGGGACGCCCGGCAGGCCACGTTGCCCGCCTCGCCGACCCGTGTTACGCGAACACCGCCAGGAGGGATGTGATGCCCCGCCCGCTCCGGATCGCACCGTCGATACTCTCCGCCGACTTCGCCAAGTTCGGCGAGGAGGTGCGCGCAGTCGATGCCGCGGGCGCCGACTGGATCCATGTGGACGTGATGGACGGACACTTCGTGCCGGTCATCTCGTTCGGGCCCGAGGTGGTGAAGGCGATCCGCCCGCTGACGAAGAAGCCGCTGGACGTCCACCTGATGATCGCGCCCTGCGATCCGCACCTCGAAGCGTTCGCCAAGGCCGGCGCCGACATCATCACGGTGCACGTCGAAGCGGGACCGCACCTGCACCGCTCGCTGCAGGCCATCCGTGCGCTCGGCACGAAGGCCGGCGTGACGATGAACCCGGCGACGCCGGTTGAGTCGATCGAGCACGTGATCGACGTGGTCGATCTCGTCCTCATCATGTCGGTGAACCCGGGCTACGGCGGGCAGAAATTCATCCCGGGGGCCGTGGACAAGATCCGCCGCGTCGCGGCGCTGGTTGGCGGGCGGCCGATCGATATCGAGGTTGACGGCGGCGTAACGCCGGACAATGCGGCGCTGGTCACGCAGGCCGGGGCGAATGTGCTGGTCGCCGGCTCCGCCGTGTTCAAAGATGGTGCCGCGCGTTACGGCGCCAACATCTCGGCGATCCGCCACGCGGCGGCATTGGCGCGGGGCGAAGCAGCGTGACCGGAGTGGCGTGATGGGCGTTCTGATTGACGGCGTTTGGACCGACGGCACCTTGCCGGAGGAGACCAGCAAATCCGGCGAGTTCAAGCGCAAGGATTCGAGCTTCCGCAACTGGATTACCGCGGACGGCTCGTCCGGCTTCAAGGCCGAGCCGGGGCGCTATCACCTCTATGTCGCGCACGCCTGTCCGTGGGCGCACCGCACGCTGATCTACCGCGCGCTGAAAAAGCTCGAAGGCGCGATCACCGTCGCCTACTCGGTGCCGGGCATCCGCCCGCAAGGCTGGGAGTTCCGCGACGATCCCAAGTTTCCGGACTGCACGCCCGACACCGTCAACGGCTTCAACCATCTGCATCAGGCCTACACGGCGGCCGATCCCAAATACACCGGCAAGGTCACGGTGCCGACATTGTGGGACAAGAAGAGCAAGACGATCGTCAACAACGAGTTGTCCGAGATCATCCGAATGCTCAACAGCGAATTCAATTCGGTCGGCGGCGACAACACCGACTATTATCCGAAGGAATTGCGCGCCGAGATCGACCGCATCAACGAGCAGACCTATTTCAACGTCAACAACGGCGTCTATCGCGCCGGCTTCGCCAAGTCCCAGGACGCGTACGAGCAGGCCTACGACGGGCTGTTCGCCACCCTCGACGAATTGGAGGCGCGGCTCTCCAAGCAGCGCTACCTGGTCGGCAAGCAGGTCACCGAGGCCGACTGGCGTCTGCTGCCAACGTTGCTGCGCTTCGACGTCGCCTATTTCTCGATTTTCAAGTGCAACAAGCGGCGCGTCGCCGACTACCCGAACCTGCGCAACTACATGCTCGACCTCTACAACATGCCGGGCATCGCCGCGACCGTGACGCCGCGCTATTATGTCATCAACTACTACTCGATCGAGCGGGTGAACCCGACCGGCGTCATTCCCAAGGGCACCCCGGTCGATCTGTCGGGGCCGCACGACCGCGACCGGCTGCACTGAGGCGTCTGAACGGATGATCCCGCGCTACTCCCGTCCTGACATGGCGGCGATCTGGTCGCCCGAGACGCGGTTTCGCATCTGGTTCGAGATCGAGGCGCATGCCGCCGACGCCATGGCCGAGCTCGGCATAGTGCCCAAGGCTGCCGCCAAGAAGATCTGGGACAAGGGCAAGAAAGCCAAGTTCGACATCCCCCGCATCGACGCGATCGAGCGCGAGGTCAAACATGACGTCATCGCGTTCCTGACGCACCTTGCCGAAATCGTCGGACCGGAGGCGCGGTTCGTGCACTCCGGCATGACCTCGTCCGACGTGCTCGACACCTGTTTCAACGTGCAGCTGGTGCGCGCTGCCGACATCCTGATCGCCGACGTCGACAAGCTGCTCAAGGCGCTCAAGCGCCGCGCTTATGAGCACAAGAAGACACCGACCATTGGCCGCTCGCACGGCATTCACGCCGAGCCGACCACGTTCGGCCTCAAGCTTGCCCAGGCCTATGCGGAGTTTTCCCGCGCGAAAGAGCGGCTGATCCTGGCGCGCCGCGAGGTCGCGACCTGCGCGATCTCAGGCGCGGTCGGTACCTTTGCGCAAGTCGATCCGCGGATCGAAGCCCACGTCGCCAAGGCGATGGGCCTCACAGTCGAGCCGGTGTCGACGCAGATCATCCCGCGCGACCGCCATGCCATGTATTTCGCGACGCTCGGCGTCGTCGCCTCGTCGGTCGAGCGGCTTGCGACCGAGATCCGCCATTTGCAGCGCACCGAGGTGCTCGAAGCCGAGGAGTTCTTCTCGCCAGGCCAGAAGGGCTCCTCCGCCATGCCGCACAAGCGCAACCCGGTGCTGACGGAGAACCTCACCGGGCTGTCACGCATGGTGCGCGGCTACGTCACCCCGGCGCTGGAGAACGTCACGCTGTGGCATGAACGTGACATCTCGCATTCATCCGTGGAACGCATGATCGGCCCGGACGCGACCGTGACGCTCGACTTTGCGCTCAACCGCCTTGCCGGCGTGATCGACAAGCTGGTGGTCTATCCGAAAAACATGCGCAGGAACCTCGACAGGCTCGGCGGGCTGGTGCATTCGCAGCGCGTGCTGATCGCGCTCACCAAGGCCGGTGTTTCTCGTGAGGAGGCCTATCGGATCGTGCAGAAAAACGCGATGCGGGTCTGGCGGGACGGCGAGGATTTTCTCGCCCTGCTCAAGGCCGACCCCAAGGTGCGCAAGGCGCTCTCGCCAAAAGAGATCGAGGCCAACTTCGACCTAAAGTATCACCTCAAGCACGTCGATACGATTTTCAAGCGCGTGTTCGGCAAGGCTTGAGCTCATCGTGGAGCTTCACCGGCGCACCTTGCGCAGCTCCTGCTCCCGCCAATAGCGATCGCGCCATTCGCGGTCATGCCAGTTCAACACCCGTGCGGCGTCGTCCGCGCTGTATTCGGTCGCCGACGGCGTGGGCGCCGTTGCGTAGGCACTGGTGCCATTGTTGAGCTGCGCGGCGACCGCGTAGCCGCGCTGGCCGCGATATTCGACCTGGCACCACTCGCCACGGCACTCGCCGACCGTGACTGTCGCGCCTGCCGGCATAACCAGGAGGACTTGATGCATCGGTCCCGGGCCGGCGCGCAGGTTGAGCTTGCTCTCGACCACGGCGGAGCGCGCCGACGCGGCCGCCGTCGACGCGAGCAGCAGCACCGCCACAAGCCAGACTTTTTTCGGCAGAGACATTCTCAACTCCACTCCGGGCGTCGTCCCGTGACTTCACCGAATGCAAATGTCGATACACAACGTTATCCCCGCCGGCCCTGCGGCACGACGCCACTCCTTTGCGTTGGTTAATCCGCAAATGGAAACGGGCAGCGTTTACGCTGCCCGTTAACATTTGTGTCGCGAAGGGATGCGCTATTCGACCGATACGCCGCTCGCCTTGATCGGCACCGCCCATTTTTCGGTTTCGTCCTTGACCAGCTTGGCGAGATATTCAGGTGTGGTCTGGTTGCTGGTTGCGACCTCGGCGCCGAGCCCTGCGAGCTTTTCCTTGACCGAGGCAGTGTTGATCGCGTCGACCGCCGCCTTGTTGAGCCTGTCGAGCACGTCCTTCGGTAGCCCCTTCGGCGCGAAGATCGCATTCCAAGTGTAGGCGACCAGTTCCTTCATGCCTTGCTCCGACGACGATGGAACATTCGGCAGCGCCGGCGAGCGCGTCGCGTTCATGATGGTGAGCGCACGGATCGAGCCGGCTTCGATATGCGACTTCGCCGTCGACATAATTTCGCACATGAAGTCGATGCGGCCGGCCTGCAGCTCCGCCATCGCAGGCCCGGTGCCCTTGAACGGAACGTGCACGATGTTGGTGCCCATCAGGTAATTGAGCAGCACACAGCCGAGATGCGTGGCGGAGCCTGCGCCGGCCGAGCCGAACTGCATCTTGGCCTGGTTCGCCTTGGCGTAGGCCAGGAACTCTTGCAGATCCTTGGCGGGCAGGTCCTTGCGCACTGTGAGCAGGATCGGCACCTGGGCCAGCAGTGCGACCGGCTGGAAGTCGATCTGCGAATTGTAGAGCGGCCGCTTGTAGAGCGTCTGGCCCTGGGCATGGGTCCCGACCGTGCCGATGCCGATCGTATAGCCGTCCGGCTTGCCGTCCATGACGCGCTTCGACCCGGTCATACCGCCGCCGCCGCCGACGTTCTCGATCACCACCTGCTGGCCGAGCAGTTCGCTCATCCGCGCGCCGACGATGCGGCCGAGCACGTCGGTCGGGCCGCCGGCGGCAAACGGAATGATCATGGTCACCGGGCGGTTCGGATAGCCTTGCGCAAAGGCGCTGCTGGTGAACGCAAAAAAGCCCGCCACCGCTGCGTAAATCACGGGTCTCAACATGGACGCCTCCCTGTTATTGGAGCGCAGACTTGCGCTACAAGCTCGCTATGGTCAAGTCTGGCGGGCAGACGGAATGTCGCCGCCGCCGTGCTGGGAGGGACTGCAATTCATGGCTGACACACGTGTCGGCATTGCCGGTCTTGGCGCCATCGGCCGCGTGCTCGCACGCCGGCTGGCGGATGGCATCAAGGGCCTCGAGCTCGCCTGTGTGGCCGCCGGCGACGAGAAGAAAGCGCGCGCCTGGCTCGAAGCGCAGAAGATCGATTGCCCCGTGGTTCCACTCAAGGACTTTCCGAAATACGCCGACCTCGCCGTTGAGTGCGCGCCCGCTGGGCAGATCGAAAACATCTGCCGGCCGATGCTTGAAGCCGGCAAGCAGGTGATGGTGCTGTCCTGCGGCGCGCTGCTGCCGCGGCCCGAGCTGATCGAGTTCGCCAAGGAGCATGGCGGGCGCATCATTGTACCGACCGGCGCCCTGCTCGGCCTCGATGCCGTGATTGCATCGGCCGAGGGCTTGATTCATTCGGTGCGGATGACGACCCGCAAGCCGCCGATCGGTCTCGTCGGTGCCCCGTACCTGGTCAAGAACAATATTTCGGTCGACGAACTCAACACCGCGAAGCTGGTGTTCAGCGGCACCGCGCGCGAAGCCGCGGCTGGATTTCCCGCCAACGTGAACGTCGCCGCCGCGCTGTCGCTCGCCGGCATCGGCCCCGACCGCACCATGATCGACATCTGGGCCGACCCCAGCGTCGACCGCAATTGTCACTCTATCGAGGTCGACTCGGACAGCGCGCGCTACACGCTGTCGATCGAGAACATCCCGTCCGAAAACCCGAAGACTGGCAAGAACGTCGCGCTCTCCGTGCTCGCCGCACTGCGCAAGATGCATTCGCCGCTGGCGATCGGAACGTAACCCTCATTCGCATCGTCACCCCACAACACCCAGTGAGAAAGTCATGGCCAAGAGAGCTGCCAAACATGCCGCCAAGAAAGCGGCCAAGCGTCCCACCTATCGCCTCAAGGATCCGACCGAAGAGCAGATGACGCCTCCGCAGCGTGCGCTGCGCGAGGCGATCTCCGCCGGCCCGCGCGGCATCCGCAAGAAGCTCACCGGCCCGTTCGCGATCTGGATGCAGGCCCCGGAATACGGCGACCTGGCGCAGCGGCTCGGCGCCCATGTGCGGTTCGGCACCGTGTTGTCACCGCGGCAATCCGAGTTCGCCATCCTCTGCACCGGCGCGAAGTGGAAGGCGCAATATGAGTGGTATGCCCACGAGCCACTGGCGATCAAGGCCGGCGTCAAACCGGCGACCGTGAAGGACATCAAGGCCGGCCGCATGCCGAAGGCCGCACCGAAGGACGAGCGGGCGATCTACGACTTCGTGCAGGAGCTCTACAAGACACGCCGCGTTAGCGACAGGACCTACAAGCGCCTCAACGCCATCTTCGGCGACCGCGGCACGGTCGAGCTCGTCGGTATCCTTGGCTACTACACGCTGATCTCGATGACGCTCAACGTGTTCCGCGCCGAACTGCCGGACAACGCACCGCTGCCGTTCGCGGAGCCGGCCTAGCTTCGCCACCGACAGGCGGCGCCCGCTGGGTACGCCGATGACGCGGGCTTCCAACGCCGAACCTCAGGTGCTGATCGCCGGCGGCGGTCCGATCGGGCTTGCGCTCGCCGCCGACCTCGGCCGGCGTGGGGTGAGGACGCTTTTGGTCGAAAGGAACGACAACAGGATCGGTCCAGCCAAAATGCTGGAGGTCAGCGTTCGCACGATGGAGTTCTGCCGGATGCTCGGCGTAGTCGACAAGGTGCGCAACTGGGGCTTTCCATTCGACTATCCCTATGACAACGCCTTCGTCACCGACATGCAGGGTTACGAGATCGGACGGCTCTCGGCGCCCTCATTGGGCGAGAGACGCGATTCCGAGTTCAGTCCCGAGCGCGGCATGATGTGCCCGCAGACCTGGTTCGATCCGATCTTGCAGCGATGTGCGCAGTCATCGCCGCACGTCACCATCCGCCACCGCGTCAAGCTGGAGAGCTTTGAACAGGATGAGGACGGCGTTACCGCGACGCTGCGCGACCAATCGACCGCCAGCGCGGAGCAAGTCCGTGCGCAGTTCCTGGTCGGGTGCGACGGCTTTGTCAGCACGGTGCGGGAGCTGCTCGGCATCGAGGTGCGCGGCGAGCGCCACATCGACTGGTCGATGAATGTTTATCTGCGCATCCCGAATTTCTTCTCGTATCACGACAAGAAGCCGGCCATTCGCTACGTCTATGTCGGGCCGGAAGGCACCTGGTCGTTCATCTCGCTAGTCGACGGCGAGGATCTGTGGCGGCTGCAGTTCGTTGGCGTCGACGAGAACAAGCTGCAGAGCCTCGATATCGACGCGCTGGTGCGCCGTGCCATGGGGCGCGAGGTGCCTTACGCCGTCGAAGACAAGACCTTGTGGGTGCGAAAGCGCACCGTCGCCGACCGCTTCATGGACGGCCGCGTGTTCCTCGCCGGCGACAGTGCGCACGCCCATCCGCCGAACGGCGGGCTCGGCATGAACACTGGCCTGCAGGACGCCTTCGATTTGGGCTGGAAGCTTGCTGCCACGCTCCAGGGCTGGGGCGGCCCGACTTTGCTCGAAAGCTACGATATCGAGCGGCGCCCGGCCTCGGCACGAGCAGCCGAGGTGTCGCTGCAGAACTATCGCCGCCTGATCAGCGCAGAGCAGCGCCAGGACATTTACGCGGCAACGCCCGCGGGCGAAGCGGCGCGGCGCGCGATCGGCGAGCGGCTGGTCGAGGAGAACCGCCGCTCCTGGCAGCCGGTCGGCGTCCATCTCGGCTACATCTACCACCCCTCGCCGATCGTGGTGCCGGACGGCAGCGACAAGCCCGAGGACGACACGTTCGGCTATCGGCCGACCGCTTTTCCGGGTGCACGAGCGCCGCATGTCTGGCTCGAGCCGGGCCGGTCGATCCTCGATCTGTTCGGCGGCGGCTTCGCGCTGCTCAATTTTGCCGATTTGCCAACCGGATCGATCGAGACGGCCGCCAAGCAGCGCGACGTATCATTGCACGTCTATCGCATCGAGAATCCCAACGCCGCGGCGCTTTATCGCAAGCCACTGGTGCTGGTGCGCCCCGACGGCCACGTCGCATGGCGCGGCGACCGAGCACCCGACAATCCGCTCGATCTGATCGACGCGGTGCGCGGTGCAGGCTCACGCGTTGCGGCGCGACGGGCGCAGTTGGTGCCCGCTCTGCCGCGCTAGCCTGAGTGTTCGGCGCCCTTCCATACGACCAGTCTACGCCGCTACGATGCCATCTCCGGACCTCTGGCATTCGGCGCCAGTTCATGATGCTGAAGGCGGTGAGGCGGCGCATGGGTGCAGTCATGATCGCGATACGTCAGCTTGTTCTTGTGTTCGTCGCAGTTTCCTGGACCGCATCGGCATCGCCGGGACAAGCACAGGATGCCGAGAAAGCCTTCTACGCGGGCAAGACCGTGCGGATGATCGTGGGCTCCGGCGTCGGCGGGGGCTATGACGTGTTCTCGCGGCTGATCGCGCCCTATCTCGCCAAGACGCTGGGCACGACGGTCATCGTCGAGAACCAGCCGGGCGCGGGCGGACTCGTCGCGCTTAATCGGCTTTACGCCGCGCCGCCTGATGGTCTGCAGATCTCGCTGTCGCAGGGCACCATGGCTGCGTTCGCGCAACTGACCGGAGACCAGGCGGCGCGCTTCGACCTGGCCAAGTTCACTTATCTCGCAACCGTCGGCGCGCCGCCCGGGCTCTGGCTGGTGGGGCCGGATTCTCCCATCAGGGAGGTCCAGCAGGCGATCGATGCCAAGAAGAAGTGGCGCTGGGCCTCCGTGGGCGGAACGTCCGGGCTTGGCATCGGGGCAGCCTTCACCTGCGAGGCGCTCAAGCTCGATTGCCATGTGGTGCAGGGCTACAAAGCCAGTTCAGATGCCGGGCTTGCGGTCACGCGCGGCGAGATGGACGCGCTCTATGTGCCGGAATCGTCCGCCAACAATTTCGTGAAGGCCAAGCAGAACTGGGCGCTGGCAACGATCTCGCGCACCAAGTCACGCTTTTTCCAGGACCGGCCGACCATTTTCGAGGCGGCCAGGATGGATGCGGACGGGGTTTGGGTGTTGGATTTCTTCGCCAACATCGAAGGGCTCGGCCGCCTGCTGCTCGCGCCGCCCGGGATTCCAGCGGCGCGGCTCGCCTACCTGCAGGAGGTGGTGAAGGAGACACTGCACAATCCGCAGCTCATCGCCGAAGGCGAGAGGATGGAGCGGATCATCGAATATCTCGATCCTGTCAGCACGCACCGGAATGTGGCCGCGGTCACGGGCGGCGTCACGGGCGAACAGAAGGCGCGCGTGCTGAAAATTCTATCAGGCGCGAAATAGCGCTACCCGCGAGCCGGGAGTTCAAGCACGCCGCCTTAGGAGCGCAGCAAAGCCGTGAGCTCGTCGACGCATGCGTCGGCGAAATTCATATCGTTGATATGGAAGGGCAACTCGCGGATCACGCCGGAGAAGTGCCGGCGCAGCGTTTCGACGAACACTCGGTCCGTCTCGGGGCGCTGCCACCGCCCGGTGACTTCGCCTGACAGGTCGCGCGTGTTGCGGGAGACCAGTGCGCTCCAGCCGTTGGTCGGAATCAGCACCGTCACCGGCCCCTTTGCTGCGGCCAGCCGCTCGCCGATCAGCTTGCCGAGCGCCGCGAACTCCTCGGCACTAGTCCGCATCAACAGTATTTCGACGTTGTACTGGAAGAATTCGCGGCCCCGATAGCGCTCCGGCACCTCGCCGACCCACCAATTGGTGAAATCAAGACAGCCTGGCACCACGACCTGCGGAATGCCGGCCGCGCCCGCACCGGTCAGCCGCGCCTCGCCCGCGCTATAGACGCCGCCGGTGAGACAATCGGTGAGTTCCGAAGTGGTGAGATCGACTACACCGGCGAGCTCACCACGGCCTGCGAGCGATTCCAGCGCCCGTCCGCCAGGCCCCGAGGCGTGGAAGTGGATCACCTCGAAGCCCAGGCCCTCGAGTTGCGCGGTGATGCGGTCGATCGCCGGCTGGAGATTGCCGAATGACGATACGCCGATCAGCGGGCGCCCGGCGGCGGCAACGGCGCGCCGCGACTGCGCCATGCCGGCGACCGCCTGCGCGGCGTTCTCGATCGCGGCGCGCGTGACGCGGTTCAGCCAGATGTCGCCGATGGTCGGGAACATGGCGATGTCGCTTTCCGCGACGTACCATTGCACCGCCGCGGTTGCCGCGACCGGCGTGACCATGACCTTGGGAAACGCAAGCGGCAACGAGCGCATGATCGCGCAAGCCACGGTCGAACCGTTGGCACCACCGAAGCCGAGCACGCCAGCAATGGCGCCAGCCTGCTGGTTGGCTTGAACGACCTTGATGCCACCAACGATCATCGCCTGCGCCGCGTCAGCGCGGGAAAGCTTGGCAAGCGCGTCCCAGTTCGTGCCTGCCGCTTTCGCGACCTCCGCACCGCTAACGTCAGCGAACGTATGCGCGTGCGGGCGCAGCGAAAGATCGACCAGCCAGGGCATCGCGCCGGCATCTCTCAGGGCGTCGCAGACAAAGCGAATGGCATCGTGCTTGCTGTCGAGCGTGGCGAGAACGCAGACAGTCGGAGTGCTCCGCCACCGGCGCCTCTCTCACCGACTTCTGGGCAGGCGCACGGCGCGGAACGCGCGGGTCGCCTCGACCACCGATGTCTCGATCGGGAAGCGCTCGGCCGACGACCCGCCGACGTAGCCGTGCAGCCGCGACTCGGCCTTGAGGAAACGCTCGAAGTCGGCCGGAGTTTCGATGGCACCGCCATGGCAAGTGTAGAGGCGATCGGAAAATTTCGCAGCGAGCGAGTCGAGAATCGAAGCAGCCCGGTTCAGCGCCTCATCCCGCGCCATCACCGTCTTGGAGCCGATGGTGCCGCCCGAACTGTTGCCGAAGTGGATGATGATGTTGTCGACGCCCGCTTCGGCCATGGCGCGCGCCTCGTCTGGTGACGTGCAGAACGCCTTGGTGAAGAGCCCGAGCCGGGCGGCGTGGGCAAGTACACCCACCTCGCGCGCGAAACCCATGCCGGTTTCTTCGAGATCGCTGCGAAACTTTCCGTCGATCAACGCGACGGTCGGGCAATTCATCACGCCGTGATAGCCGGCGGCGGCGACCTTCTCGACAAAACGCGCCATGTCGCGGGTCGGATCGACGCAAAGCAGCCCCGCGATCACCGGGCATTCCCTGACCACGTTGAGGAGCGAGCGCTCACCAAGCTCCATCGTCAACGCATTGGCGTCACAGATCGGCAGGTATCCCGCCATGGAGCTCAGCCCCTGCATCCGGAAATAGGCGAGCGAATGGGTCGTGACCATGCTGGCGCCGCCGCGCGCCGCCATCTTGGCGGTGATGCCGGAGCCGCACAGCGCGTCGTAGATCGCAGTGCCGGCCGCGCACTCGGCGCGCAACCGTTTCACGATGGTATCGCGGTCGAATTGTGCCACTGGCCCCTCCAGCCGGAGCCTAGCCGATGGCCGTGGCCCGATCCAACGTCCGGCCAAATGCGCTAGGGTCGCGGCGGGAGCAAACCATGCGCGTCCTGATCGAGAACGAGGCCGGCTCGAAGCGCAAGAATACCTATGATGAGCGCACGCTGGCTTTCGTGCGCAGCGCCGAGGTTTCTGCCACCTATCCGTTTCCCTATGGTTTTGCGGTTGGCACGCGCAGCGGCGACGGCGACGCGGCGGATTGCTTTGTTATCACCAGTCAGTGGCTTGCGTCGGGGAGCGTCGTGGAGTGCCGGCCGATCGGCCTCTTGGAACAGATCGAGGATGGCGCAATCGATCACAAGGTGCTGATGGCGCTGCCGGACGAAAATCCAAAAATCGACGAGGCGACGCTCGCAGCGATAAAGAACTTCGCCGCGAATGTGTTCGCGCACGTGCCCGGCAAGACGATGGAAATCGGCCGCCTGCTCGACGAGCAGGCGGCCGAGGCGTTCTTGGCGCAGTACCGGGCTGAGTGGCGCCAGCGTCAGTGGTGATGGCCGCCCGGCGCGCCGCCGACCGCTTCGATGGCGTATTCCACCTCGATGGTGCCGGCCTTCTCGAACGCTAGGGTGCCCTTGGGCCGTGGCTTCTGGTCCTTCACCAGCGCCTCCTTGAGGTCCATGAACATCACATGGAATGAACCCGGTTTGAGTTCGACGGTCTGGCCGGGCTTGATCTCCAGCCCCTTCGGCAGATGACGCATCTTCATCACGCCGCCCTCAGTCGCCATCTCGTGGATCTCGAACCGGCCGGCGAAGCTCGCCGAACCACCGATCAGCCTGTCGGCCTCTTTGCCGTTGTTGGTGATCTTGAGATACCCGCCAGCCACGGCGGCGCCCTTCGGCGTCGCGCGCGCCCAGGGGTGGCCGATCTTGAGCGAGCCGAGTTCATACTCATGTCCATGGGCCGCGCTGGTGGCGAATGCCAAAGCGGCAACGAGCAGTAAGCTGCGAATCATTGATTTGCTCCGAAGTACGGCGTGCGCGCGTGGCGCACAGGTCATGGCTGCATGTCACTCGTAGATCAGACGAGCGGCGGAGCGCGGGCAACCTGCGAACGCCTAGGCGCAGCCAGCGATGGCGGCGCCACAAGCGCTCCAGCATGCACAGGCCGCATTTCGTGAATTGCAATGACAACGTGGGGCGGCAGTAGGCCGGCACTCCCGCCCAGCATCGCGCAAGCTGACGCGCAGGAGGAACTCATGACCAACCGGTTCCGGCGCGTCGATCGACTGGCCGGAACAAAGGATTTCCGTGGGCAACGCCGCCGCGACCGGGACGAAGGCGGACAGCAGCCCCTGCAGCGCCACCGCATAGGCAGCGATCAATGCAATGGCTCGAATGCGGAACCCGCCGCAGATCATGAGGGAACTCTATAAGACGCGGTTAGGCTAACGTCCATGTCCCATCTATGGTCGCATGGTTTGCGGCCGCCGTCCGTGCTAAATCTCGGCCATGCTGAACAGCGGATAGCGGTGTGTGACCAACTCTCCTCCGAGCGAGCCCGAAGGCCGCGTGGTGCCGTTCCGGCGCCGGGGTTCGTTGTTTGCGATCAACCAGCCGCGTCCATCGCAATCGCCGGTGCAGGACCTCGAGCAATTCGAGCGCACTGAAGAAGATGAAGACGATTACCGCCACCGCATGCTGATGAATGCCATCGCGGCGGCGGTAGTGATCCTGCTGATTGGCGGCGGTATCTGGATCGCCAACACCATGGCGTTGATGCGCAAGAACCAGGATTGCGCGTTGTCCGGAAATCGCAACTGCAATCCGCCGGTCATCACTCAGACGCCGAAGAGCTAGCCCCGACCGAGCACTGCCAGCGTGACCGGTGCAAGCCCGGAGAAGCCCAGCGCTCGGGCCCCGGCGGGCGTGAGATCGATCACCCGCCCGCGTATGAACGGGCCGCGATCGTTGATCCGAACCGTCACCGACTTTCCATTGCGGCGATTGGTCACCTGCACCATCGTGCCAAACGGCAACTTGCGGTGCGCGGCTGTTAGGCCGGCTGGATGGGCGCGCTGGCCGCTCGCGGTCTTGCCGCCGTTATAGCCGTAGATGGAAGCGATGCCGGACTCGGCATGCGCAAGGCTGGTGAGGAGGGTACAAGCGAGGAAACTGACAAGAAACAGTCTGGCGTGCATTTCATTCCCGTTTTTTGATTGCAGAGACTGGGGGGTTGAACCTGCAAATGCGGCGCTGATGGGGCGGTGCGGCAAAATCTCCGCTGCACCCCATGTGTGACGATTCGACGATGGAATTGCACCGCAACTGCGGTTGCCGGCTGCATAAGTGCCGCGTATCGTTAACGGACAACACGAGGCCGCAAGGGGGAAGAAGGTATGCGCAAGCGATGGATCGTTGTGCCACTTGGCGCATTGGCTGCGCTGCTGACCGGATCGTTCCTGACCGTACCTGCCTTTGCGCAGGCCGATGATTGTAAGAACCGCGGCCAGCTCGACGCGCTCTATTGCGACGAGAACAAGGATTTGGTGGCCGACCCGCCGAAGGATCCGAAGAGGCATCGCGATCCGAGCACGCTGGTATTCGCGTATACGCCGGTTGAAGACCCCGCGGTCTATGGCCCGATCTTCAAACCGTTCACCGACTACCTCGCGCAGTGCACGAGCAAACGCGTGGTCTATTATCCGGTCAACTCGAACTCCGCCGAGATCGAGGCCATGCGCTCCGGCCGGCTGCACTTCGCCGGCTTCTCAACGGGCCCGACCGGCTTCGCCGTCAACCTCGCCGGCGCCGTGCCGTTTGCCGCCAAGGGCACCGAAAAAGGCCCGCACGGCTATCACCTGATCTCACTGGTGAAGACATCGAGCCCCTACCAGAAGCTATCCGATCTCAAGGGCAGGCGCGTCGCTCACACCGCGCCGTCGTCGAACTCCGGGCACCTCGCGCCTCTAGTCCTCTACCCGCAAGAAGGTCTCAAACCGAACGAGGACTACAAGCCACTGATGTCCGGCGGGCACGATAAGTCCGCGCTCGGCGTGCTGTCCGGCGACTATGACATGGGCGGCGTCGCTTCGGACGTCTATGAGCGCATGGTGGCACGCGGCACGCTCAAGGCTAACGACTTCCGCATCGTCTACAAGAGCCCGATCTTCCCGACTTCGTCGTTCGCCTACGCGCACGACCTCAAGCCGGAACTCGCCAAGAAGCTGGTTGATTGCTTCTACGCGTTCCGTTTCCCGGAATCGATGCGCAAGGAGTTCAACAACGACGACCGCTTCTATCCCATCACCTACCAGAAGGACTGGGCGGTGGTGCGCAAGATCGCGGAGGATTCTGGCACGCCGTACAACAAGGCGGCCTACGACGCCGAAGCCAAGCGCGAGGCGGATGCGCTGGCGAAGAAGGCACAACAGCAACAGCAACAGCAACAACAACAGCAGCAGCAGGCCCCGAAGCAATAATCCACGATGGATGCCTCGGCGCCATTTAGGCCGGCAGCGGCCGACAACGTCGATCGCTCGCTGGCGATCCGCAACCTGCGCAAGGAGTATCGCGCCGGCCAGCCGGTCTTGAAGGACGTGTCGCTGACGGTCGAGGGCCGCGGCATGACCGCGATCATCGGCCCATCCGGCACCGGCAAGTCGACGCTGATCCGCTGCATCAACCGGCTGGTCGATCCATCGTCCGGACAGATCCTGTTCCTCGGGCAGGACATTGCCACGCTCAACGGCCGGCCGCTGCGCGAAATGCGCCGGCGCATCGGCATGGTGTTCCAGGAGTACAACCTGGTTGAGCGCCTCTCGGTGATCGAGAACGTGCTGACCGGCCGGCTCGGCTATGTCGCGGTGTGGCGCGCATGGTCGCGCCGCTTCAACGCCAGGGACATCGAGCGCGCCTTCCAACTGCTCGACGCAGTGGGACTGGGCACGCTCGCGACGCAGCGCGCCGACCAGCTTTCAGGCGGCCAGCGCCAGCGTGTCGGCATCGCCCGGGCGTTGATGCAGGAGCCGGACCTCATCCTTGCCGACGAGCCCACCTCCTCGCTCGACCCGAAGACCTCAGTCGAAATCATGGAGTTGATCTCCAAGCGAGCCGGCGAGCGCGACATCCCGGTGATCGTCAACATCCACAACGTGGCACTCGCCAAGCGTTACGCTGATCGCATCGTCGGGATGTCGAAAGGCGAAATCGTATTCGACGGTCCGCCCCGCGACCTGGAAGACAGCCACCTGCTGCAGATCTATGGCGGCGAAGGCTGGCTGGAATGAGCGCGCCCCACCCAGCCGCCAATCGCGTCGCATTCCCGCCGAACTGGCCGGCACGCATCGGTTACCTGGCGCTCGCGGGTTACGTCGTCTACGCGAGCCAGATTCTCGACGTCACCTGGCCGCGCTTCCTGATCGGCATCGACCAGGGCGGCCGCTTCCTGTCGCGGATGTTTCCGCCCAGTTTCGCGCCGGACAAGCAATCGCTGCTCTTCGCGGGGATGATCGAAAGTATGCAGATCGCGGTGCTTGCCACCGTGTTCGGCATTCTGCTGGCGATGCCGTTGGGCCTCGCCGCTGCGCGCAACCTGAGCCCTGCGCCGCTTGCCTGGTTCTCCCGCGGACTGATTGCGCTATTGCGCACCTTCCACCCCGTCATCGTCGCCATCCTGTTTGTCAAAGCGGTCGGCTTTGGCGCGCTTGCCGGCGTGCTGGCGCTGATCGTCGCGTCGATGGGCTTCCTCTCCAAGCTGCTCGCGGAAGCGATCGAGGAAATGTCGATGAGCCAGGTCGAGGCGGTGCGCGCCACCGGCTCACCATTCCTCTCGGTCGTCGTAATGGGGGTGGTGCCGCAGGTGATGCCGCGCTTTGTTGGTTTCTGCGCCTATCAGCTCGATTCCAATTTGCGCAACTCCGCGCTGGTCGGCCTGGTCGGCGGCGGCGGCATCGGCGCCACGCTGTTCACCGCATTCCAACGCTTCGACTACGACTTTGTGCTGACCATCGTGCTCGCCATCATCGCCGTGGTGATGATCGGCGAGATTCTTTCCGGCTTCGTGCGGCGGCTGTTCCAATGAGCACCACCGCGCCCGTAACCCCGCCGCTTCGCCAATGGCAACGCTTCTCGCCGACCGAGCGTATCCTGCGCTCGGCCTTCTACCTGATCGCCGTTATCGCCGTCGTGTGGTCGCTTCGCACCATCGAGATCATTCCCGAATTCCTTTACGACGCGCCGCAACAGACCGTCGATCTATTTACGCGCATGTGGCCGATCGACTGGGCCTGGTATCCCAAGGTCGTTCACGCCGCCCTGATCGAGACGCTGCACACCGCGACACTTGGCACCATTCTGGCGATCGTGATCGCTGCCCCGGTCGCGCTGATGGTGGCGCGCAACGTCACGCGATCGGTTTTCATTCAGAGTATCGGGCGGTTCATCCTGGTGGCGACGCGCTCGGTGCATGCCATGGTCTGGGCGCTGTTCTTTGTCGCCGTGTTCGGACCAGGTGCGCTCGCTGGCACGCTGGCGATCGCCGTGCACTCGGTCGGCTTCACCGGAAAGTTCCTGTCGGAGGCAATCGAGGAAGCCAAGCCCGGCCCACTCGAAGCGCTCAGGGCAACCGGCGCGCCGCCCCTCGCGGTCCTGATCAAGGGCGTCTGGCCGCAGGTGAAACCGGCGTTCCTGGCGCTGGCAATGTTCCGCTGGGATATCAACGTGCGCGAATCCGCGGTGCTCGGCTTGGTCGGCGGCGGTGGGCTTGGCATGGCGCTCGATACCGCGCTTTCCAACCTTTATTGGGATCAGGCCGGGTTGGTGCTGTGCGTCGTATTCGCAGTGGTGATCGCAGCGGAAATCGCGACATCCATAGTGCGTAGCCGGATCATTTGAGAGTGGCGCACCGGGACATTTTTATCGCAGGAAATCGCAGCCGATTAGCTGTTTGCAGTCAACCGCGGCAGCATTGAACTCGCGTCCTGTCTTCGCTATACGGGCATGCCCCCTCCGGCGGGGAACCGTCCCGGATCAGGCTGGCTTGCCTGCATCCTCCCTGGGGGCCGGCGTGGCCAAAACCTTCCTTTTCCGCAGAGATTTGCGATGCCCTCGACCTTTGACACAGTGGCCAACATCATCTCAGAGACTTGCGATATCCCGCGCGAGACGATCAAGCCGGAAAGCCATTCCATCAACGACCTGGGCATCGACAGCCTGGATTTCCTGGATATCGCCTTCGCCATCGACAAGGCGTTCGGCATCAAGCTGCCGCTGGAGCGCTGGACCCAGGAGGTCAACGATGGCAAAGCGAGCGCTGACGATTACTTCGTGCTGAAGAATCTCTGCGCCCGGATCGACGACCTGGTCGCCGCCAAGGGTGCCTGACGCAGCGCGCCCGGCTCCAGAGGACCAATGCGGATCGAGTACTTCCAGCTCATCGACCGGATCACCGACCTCGATCTCACCAACCTGACCATCCGCGCCGAGGCGGCGGTCCCCACGACCAGCACCATTTTCGAGGGTCATTTCCCTGGCCAGCCGCTCATGCCGGGGGTGCTGCTGGTCGAATCGATGGCCCAGACCGCCGGCTGGCTGATCATCGGGCACACCAAGTTCGAGAGGATGCCGTTCCTGGTGGCGCTGAAGGAGGTCAAGCTGCGGACCTTCGTTATCCCGGGCCAGCTGCTTTCGATCTCAGCCAAGATCGCGCACGAGGGATCGGGCTACATGATCACTGAGGCCGCGATCACCATCGACGGTAAGGCGATCTGCGACGCTACCATCACGTTCCGCCTGGTGAGCTTCCCCAACCCCACGTTCCGCGCCAGCATGGAAGAAGTGGCCGAGCGCATCGCGTTCCCCAAGGAGGCGGTCCTCCATGGCTGACGGCGCGCGTGAGGTCTGGATCACCGGTATCGGCATCGTGTCCTGCCTTGGTGAGGGCCCGGATGCACATTGGGATGCGTTGCTAGCGTCGCGCCCGAGGGTCGATCTCACCACGTTCGCACCTTACGTTATCCACCCGATCGCTCCGCTCGACCTCGACAAGCAGATCCCGAAGAAGGGCGACCAGCGTCAGATGGAGGCCTGGCAGCGGATCGGCACCTATGCCGCCGGGCTTGCGCTCGAGTCCGCCAGCGCCAAGGGCAACACCGATGTGTTGTCGCGCATGGACATGATCGTCGCAGCGTGTGGCGGCGAGCGTGATGCCGGCGTCGATGCCAGCATCCTGACAGGCGCGCGGACTGCGGCCAATCGCGACGCCTATCTCAACGAACGACTGATGAACGACCTGCGGCCGACGCTGTTCCTGGCACAATTGTCCAATCTGCTTGCCGGCAATATCTCGATCGTGCACGGCGTTACGGGCTCGTCACGCACCTTCATGGGCGAGGAGGCGGCCGGCATTGACGCGGTGCGCGTTGCGTCAGCGCGGATCATCGCCGGACAGAGCGAGGTGGCTCTGGTCGGCGGCTCTTCCAACGTCGAGCGGCCCGAAATCATTCTGATCAAGGAGATGGGTGGCTACAATCTCAAGGACCGCTTTGTCCCGGTTTGGCAGCGTGCCCCACAAGGCGGTGTCGCCATGGGTTCGCTCGGCGCATTTCTTGTGCTGGAGGAGCGCCAGCATGCGGTGACGCGTAATGCAAAGTGCTTCGCGAGGCTCAGCACCGTGTTCTCGGAACGCGGCAGCCGCCAGACCGGCGGTGTGTCGGGCCGGCTCGACACGATGTGGCACAAGATCGCCGGCCGGCTCAGCGCGGGACATCATGCGATTCTGTCCGGCGCTACCGGCGCCGAGCCCGCGACGGCGGAAGAACGTGCTTTTCTCGCCAAACATCCGGATGTCCCGGTCCGCGCCACCGGCACATTCCTCGGCCACTCCGACGAGCCGCAATTCGTGATGAATTTGGCGTTGGCCGCGCTGGCGATCAACCGTGGTACTCTGTTCCCGCCCGGCGACGAACTCGGGCGTCGAGAAACCAATGGCTGGCGCCCTCACCCAGGTGATCGTTACCGGCGTCGGACATACGCGGGGCGAAGGCTTTGCGCTGATCGAGGCGGCGTCGTGAAGGAGAATGGCATGCCTGCCACGAAGGATAAATTGAATCGCCCGGTGGTCGTTGTCACCGGCACGGGCGTCGTGACCTCGCTGGGCGCGGGCAAGCAGGACAACTGGGCCAAGCTCACCGCCGGAGAGTCCGGCATCAAATCGATCAGCCGCTTTCCAACCGACGGCCTGAAGACCAGAATCGCAGGCGCCGTCGATTTCGTCATGCCTGTCGAGGACATTTCGGTCGTGACCCTGTCCGAGCGGCTGAGCTTCATGGCCACCGAGGAGGCGATCAGCGAATCCGGCATCGGCCGGCGCGGCGATTTCCCCGGACCGTTGTTTCTCGCGGTGCCGCCGATCGAGGTCGAGTGGCCCGATCGGTTCAAGATTGCCGACGAAGCGCGCGGCAATGACACGATCAGCTACGACGATCTGCTGCGAGTCTGCTCCACCGGCCGGTATTCTGCGTTGTTCGGCCGCCTCCAGCTCGCGTCGGTCGCGGACCACATCGCCGATGCGTTCGGAACCAAGGGCTCGCCGATTTCGCTGTCAACGGCGTGTGCTTCGGGGGCAACGGCGATCCAGCTCGGTGTTGAAGCGATCCGCCGTGGTGAGACGGATGCCGCGCTCTGTGTCGGTACTGACGGTTCGGTCAATCAGGAAGCGCTGATCCGGTTCTCGCTGCTGTCCGCGCTTTCGACGTCGAACGATGAACCGAGCGCGGCGGCCAAGCCATTTTCCAAAAACCGCGACGGGTTCGTTATGGCGGAAGGCGCCGCCGCGCTGGTGCTGGAAAGCCTCGAGTTCGGCGCAGGCCCGCGGCGCCAAGATCCTTGGCGTGGTGGACGGCTGCGGCGAGATGGCCGATGGGTTCCACCGCACCCGGTCGAACCCGGACGGCAAGCCCATCATCGGCTGCATTCGTAACGCGATCGCCGACGCCGGGCTCACGCCCGACGACATCGACTACATCAATCCGCACGGCACCGGTACGCCGGAGAACGACAAGATGGAATGTCTTGGCGTCACCCAGGTATTCGGCGATCGCGCCATCAGCATTCCGATCTCGTCGAACAAGTCGATGGTCGGCCATACGCTGTCGGCTGCCGGCACGGTCGAAGCGGTGTTCACGCTGATGACGTTGCGCAACCAGCGCGTCCCGCCAACGATCAACTACAAGGTGCCCGACCCGACCATCCCGCTCGACGTGGTGCCCAACGTGGCGCGCGACGCTAAGCTGCGTCATGCGATCTCGAACTCCTTCGGCTTCGGCGGACAGAACGTCTCGCTGGTCATGAGCCTTGAGCCGCGCTGAGACCCGCGTACTGGTATTCGAATGCGTGCATTGACCTTGGTCGGCGACCGCAAGCTCGAGCTGGCCAACACCCCCGCGCCACCGCCGCCCGGCCCTGGCGAAGTGCAGATCGCCATCAAGGCGGTCGCGCTCAACCACATCGATTTGTGGGGCTATCGCGGCATGGCCTTCGCCAAGCGCAAGCTGCCGCTCGTGGTCGGGGCCGAAGCATCCGGCGAGATCGTAGCGGCGGGCCAGGATGTCACGGCGTTCAAGGCTGGCGATCCGGTGGTGATGTATGGCGGTCTGACCTGCGGCGCCTGCAAGGCCTGCCGCGACGGCCGCGACAATCTCTGCGAGAACGTCGGCGGCATCATGGGCTTCCACATCGATGGCTTCGCGCGGGACCTGCTGAACATGCCGGCGCGGCTGGTCATTCCGGTGCCGCCCGGCGTTAGCCTGCGCGACGCGGCCTGCGCGCCAATCGCTTTTGCCACCGTCGAGCACATGCTGTTCGACAACGCCAAGCTCGAAAGCGGCGAAACCATCCTGGTGCAGGCCGGCGGCTCCGGCATCGGCTCGGTCGCGATCAAGATGGCGAAGGCGATCGGCTGCACCGTCATCACCACCGTGGGCGACGATGAAAAGGCCGCCAAAGCCAAGGCGCTCGGCGCCGACCACGTCATCAACTATCGCACCGAGCGGTTTGAGACGATTACGCGCAAGCTCACCAACAAGAAGGGCGTCGACGTGGTGTTCGAGCACGTCGGCGGCGAGGGCTTCAACGGCTCGCTCTTGGTGCTCAAGCGCGGCGGCCGGCTGGTCACCTGCGGCTCGACCGCGGGTCCGAGCGTGCAGCTCAACCTGATGCAGCTGTTCCAGCAGCAGTATCGGATCGTCGGCTCGTTCGGCGCCTCGATCCGCAATGTGCGCGACAGCCTTGCCAAGATGGCCGGCGGGATGACGCCGGTGATCGACACGGAGCTGGCGGTCACCGAGCTGGAGCGCGGCCTCGCCCGGCTGGAAAGCCGCCAGGTCTTCGGCAAGATCGTGATGCGGTTCTAGGCGGCGTGATGTCCGGGTCTGCTGCGAAGACGGCAAAGCGCGCCTTCTACACCGTCATCGGATTTATCGGCGCCGGATTCCTCAAGGCCGTCCGGCTGGTCGATCCAGATTGGCTGGCGTGGTTTTGCGGGGCCGCCATGCGGCGCATCGGCCCGTGGTTCAAGGAGCACAAGATCGGCCGCGCCAACCTCGCGGCGGCCTATCCGGAGAAATCGCCCCAGGAGATCGAGCAGATCCTGACCGGCGTCTGGGACAACCTAGGCCGCTTCGCCGCCGAGTTCGCCCACCTCGACCGGCTTTGGGATTTCGACCCGGCGCGGCCCGGCGAAGGGCGGATGACCGGTACCGAAGAAGCGTATGCCCGGATGCTCAAGCTGCGCGAGCATGGCAAGCCCGCACTGGGGTTC
Organism: uncultured Alphaproteobacteria bacterium; assembly: GCA_963787955.1. Lineage (GTDB taxonomy): Bacteria > Pseudomonadota > Alphaproteobacteria > Rhizobiales > Xanthobacteraceae > Z2-YC6860. The sequence goes on from CAWBFG010000039.1 coordinate 62,661, forward strand.
GCGGCGCATCTCGGCAATTGGGAGCTCGGCGCGGTAGCTGCACACGAGCTCGGGTTCGATACCACCGTGCTGTACCGCCCGCCCAACATCGGCGGTATCGCCGACGCGGCCATCGAGATGCGCACCGCGCTGATGGGCAATCTCATTCCCACGCGGTTCGACGCTCCGATCCGGATCGCCGAAGCGCTATCGCGTGGCTCCCATGTCGGCATGCTGGTCGATCAGTATTACCACGGCGGCGTTGATGTGACGTTCTTCGGCCGGCCGGCCAAGGCCAATCCGTTCATCGCGCGGCTGGCGCGGCATTACGATTGTCCAATCTTCGGTATCTACGCGATCCGATGCCCCGATGGCCGCTTCTTTTTGGACCTGACCGATCCGATCACGCCGCCACGCGACGCGGATGGCCGGATCGATGTGCAAGGGACGATGCAGATCATCACCAGCGAAGTCGAACGCTGGATCCGCAGCGCGCCGGAGCAATGGCTGTGGCTGCATCGCCGCTGGCGTTAGCGCCGCCTGCCCTACCGCCCGGTTTTCACTTTGGTCCAGAACCGATTGATCAGCCGCTGCGTTTTCTGGTCGTTGGCGGTGATGATGTAGAGGTTGGCGAGCCCCGCTTCGTCGGGATAGACCGAGCGATCCTCCAGAACCGCTTTATCAATCAGCTTCTGGCTGGCGATATTGCCGTTGGCGTAGTGGATGAAGTTGGAGTTTTTTGCCGCCACCTCCGGCTTCAGCATGTAGTCGATGAATGCGTGTGCCGCGGCGACGTTCTTGGCATCCTTCGGGATCGCGAAATTATCGAACCACATCTGCGCCCCGCTCTTCGGAATGACATAGGCGATCTCGACGCCGGCCTTGGCTTCGGCGGCACGTTTCTGCGCCTGCTTGATGTCGCCCGACCAGCCCAGCACGAGGCAAATCTCACCGGAGGCGAGCGCGTTGAGAAATTCGCTCGAGTGGAACTTGCGCACATTGGGCCGCACCGTCATCAGCAGTGCAGCGGCTTTCTCAAGATCACCCTGCGCCTTCGAATTTGGGTTGAGGCCGAGATAGTTGAGCGCCGCCGAGAAGATGTCGTCCGCGGAATCCAGCATGTGGACCCCGCAATCCTTGAAGCGCGAGAGGTTCTCCGGCTTGAACACGATGTCCCAGGATGCCATCGCGTCGGGAAGCTTGGCGTCATTGCCGAGGATCGCCTGCGCCTTCTTGACGTTAAAGCCGATGCCGGTCGTGCCCCACATGTAGTTGACCGCATGCGCATTGCCCGGGTCATAGGTCGCGAGCCGCCGCGCAATTTCTGGCCAGACGTTGCCGATGTTGGTGAGCTTCGACTTATCGAGCTTCTGAAACAGTCCCGCTTTGATCTGCCGTTCGAGAAAATAGGCGGTTGGCACCACCACGTCGTAGCCGGACTTGCCGGCGAGCAGCTTCGCCTCGAGCGTGTCATTGGAATCGAATGTGTCGTAGCGGACCTTGATGCCGGTTTCCTTAGTGAACGCCTCGAGCACCGTCGGCTCGATGTAGTCGGACCAGTTGTAGACGTTGACGGTGCGCTGCTGCGCGGAGGCGGGCCAGACAGCGGCGACAAGCATCAAAGCGGAAGCAAAAAGCGCGCGGAGCATTGAGATCCCTGAACGTGCTTGGTGGGTTTGGCCAGCGTTTCAGAACAACGGCTCATCGTAAACTGGCTTGCCGTCGAGCAACAGGCGCTTGATCGCGGCGCGGCCGGACGGTGTGACGGCGGCGACGATCGTAAGCCTGCGCTCGTTTCTCGCGTTCTCAAGCTCCCGGCCCTCGCCCTCCGGAACGAAGAATTTCTCAAGGCCGTAGCGGATGGAGAACCGTTCGCAATTCCCACAGTAACGCCAATTGACGATATCACCCCGGATCAGCACTTCGTTGCCGCTGATCGGAACGGGTTCGAAATGCGCTGACACCGCGCCGTAGAAACCGTACGGGGGCGCGGTCCTTGGTTTCGTGTTTTCTCAACTCGCCGGCCGGAATGGCCGAGATGTCGTAACTCAACACGACGTAGTCGCCGCGCAGGAAGTCGCGCGGATCGACCGGGCGGGTCTGAAGCATGATCTCCTTGCCCTCGCGAAGCACGCTCGCGCGGTCAATCACCATGGCGGCAATCAGCGCGAGCTGGATAACCGCCGCAGCGGCAAACAAGGCCGGCCGCGGCACACGCGAGAACAAGCGTGCGAAGCCGTTCATCGCACCTCCTCCTTCGGCACCAACCGCGAGAACAGAACTGCAAGCCCTATCGCCGCCATGCCCGCGACCGCGAGAAACGCCGCGCGGCGCAACAGCGACCCGCGCACTGCCCAGGTGATGCCCGCGATCAACAAGCCAAGACCGAGCCAGCCTGCCACGATGCGCGGCCGCACGTTATCGAGCATGCCGGACACGACGAGGCAGAGCATCGAAGCCAGCGCAAACGCATAGGCGGCCCAAGGCTGCGGCAAGGACAGGCCTTTCGTCCAGCCGGCCGCGACGACCATCGCAAAGAGCAGCGCGAGCCCTGCGAATACGGCGCCTGACCGTCGCCCGGCGACAGCAACACAGAATGCCAGAGCGACGCCTGCCAGCGCGCAGACGAGTGCCCAGGTGGGCTCCGAGCGGGCGTCCATCAGGAATTCGCCGACGCCGACCGGCGCCAACAGCGCCGCGAGTGCGAAGCTGCCGTAGGTCGAAAGCGTGAGGCCGAGCTTGCCGAGCGCACCTTCGCTCCACTGCACGAGCGCGAGCCCTCCGCTAAGCATCAGCGCCGTGCAACCGGCGACCGGCAGCATCGAGCGCGTATCGTGCTCGAGCAGGCTGATGAAGAGCGAGAACATCCAGCCGAGCGCGGCGACGCCGACGAGGTGGCGTGCAACGGGGCTGTTCCAGACCACCGCAAGCGCGGCACCCACGAGCCAGAATGCAATGAACGGCAGATGTGGCGTGCCTGACACATCGAAGAGACGCATACCGCTCCAGATGCATCCGGCCGCGAGCGCAACGGCAAGCGCACCGCGCGATCCGGTGAGCATCGCGGCGATCAGTGAGCCCGCCGACCACAGCATCATCCCGCCGGCGAAATCCTCGGCGAGGTGATACATCTGGCCCACGAGTGCGATGGACGCGCCGAACACGATACAGCCGACGGCCGCGCAGATGTCGGCAAGATGGGGACGCTGGCTGCGATCAAACCATGCACCGAGACCATAAGCGCCTGCTATCCCGCCAGCAGGATGGCGAAGCGCGCAGGCCGCGCGATCGCCGTCCAGTTTGCGGCAACGAACGCGAGAAAGGCCGCAGCGATCAGCAGCCCGCCTAAGATGCCGATGACGGTCGGGATGTTGATGGACTTGGGCGCCGGTGGAAGCGCGGCGCGGATCGCATCACCGACCGAAGGCACAATCACGCCATCGGCCTGCCACCGCGCGAGGTCGGCGTCGAGACGCTGGCGGTAAGCGCTTTCAAACATCGTGCGTGTCAGGTTTCCGTCGGGAGACCGGCAGCCTTCCAGGCGAGGATACCGCCCGCAAGGTGCGAGTCATACGGCAACCCTGCGGCCTGCGCCGCCTGCGACGCCGTCACCGAGCGGCGGCCGGAGCGACAGGCGAACACGACCTGGCGGCCCTGTGGGTCGGGGATGTCGGCCGGATCGAAGGTCGAGAGCGGCACGATCACCGCGCCAGGATAGCGCTCGACCGCGGTTTCATTCGGTTCGCGCACGTCGACCAGTATCATGCGATCCTCGGCGAGCCCGCGAGCTACGTCTTCGGGTGTCAGATCGTGGACGGGCGGATTTCTGGGTTCATCGGACATCAGATAGCGCCTCACACCGTAACCTGAGTTCCCACCTCGACCACTCGCCCGGTCGGAATCTGGAAAAAGTCGGTGGCGTCCGACGCACTCTTGGCAAGCCAGATAAACAAATAGTCCTGCCAGAGCGGCATGCCCGAATGCGCCGCGGGTTTGAGCGCGCGCCGCGACAGGAAGAACGAAGTCGACATGATGTCGAAGCTCCAACCCTGCCGCCGCGCGATCGCCAGCGCCTGCGGCACGTTCGGCGTCTCCATATAGCCGAACCTGAGCGAGACCTTGCTGAAATGCGGCGAGATCGGCGTCATCGTCACGCGATCCTCGTTGCGCGCGCGCGGCGTGTCGGTGGTGACAATGGTCAGCACCACGTTGTGCTCGTGCAGGATCTTGTTGTGCTTGAGATTGTGTAGCAGTGCGGTCGGCGTAAACTCCGGATCACTGGTGAGGAACACCGCGGTCCCCGGCACAATGTGCGGCGGCTTCTTTTCCAGGCTCTTGAGCAGCATCTCGAGCGGGACTTCGGTCTTGCGCGTCTTCTCGCTCAGAATGCGGGTGCCGCGCCGCCAGGTGAGAATCAGCGTCACCATGGCGACCCCGAACAACAGCGGCAGCCATGCGCCTTCGTTGAGCTTGAGCAGATTGGCCGAGAAGAACGTCGCGTCGACGATGATCAGGGGAACCATCAGCGCAGCCGCGCGCCACGCCGGCCAGCGCCACAACTTCCAGACCACGATGAAGCCGAGCAGCCCGTCCACCACCATCGTCGTGGCCACCGCGATCCCGTAGGCCGCGGCGAGCGCGCTTGAAGTGCGGAATAGGCCAACCAGCAACAACACTCCCAACAGCAACAGCCAGTTGACGCGCGGAATGTAGATTTGGCCGTGATATTCGGCCGATGTATGCGTGATGGCAAAGCGCGGCACTAAGCCGAGTTGGATCGCCTGGCGGACCAGCGAGAACGTGCCGGTGATGACGGCTTGGCTCGCGATCACCGTTGCTGCGGTCGCGAGCACCACCATCGGCAGCAGCAGCGGCGGCGGCACCAACAGATAGAACGGATTCTTGATCGCCGCCGGGTTGGCGAGCACCAGCGCGCCCTGGCCGAAATAGTTGATGAGCAGCGCCGGCAGCACCAGGAACAGCCAGGCGGATTGGATCGGCTTGCGGCCGAAATGACCGAGGTCGGCATAGAGCGCTTCGCCGCCGGTGACGACCAGAAACACCGCGCCAAGCGTCACCAGACCGATGGTGCCATGGGTCGAGACGAACGTGATGGCATATAACGGATTGATGGCTTCGAACACGCCGGGATCGTCGGCGACATGCAGCAAGCCCAACGCCGCGAGCGCCAGGAACCAGATCGTCATCACCGGGCCGAAGAACGAGGCGACCCGTGCGGTACCACGCGACTGCACGGCGAACAACGCAACCAGGATCAGGATGGTGAACGGGATGACGTAGTCCTGGAACGCCGGCGTGACCAACTTGAGGCCTTCAACAGCCGAGAGCACCGAGATCGCTGGCGTGATCATGGAATCGCCAATGAACATGGCGGCGCCGATCACGCCGAGCAGCATCACGAGCGGCGTGCGCTGGCCCAATGCGCGAGCTGCCAGCGCGGTGAGCGAAAGTGTCCCGCCCTCCCCGTTGTTATCCGCGCGCAACAGAACCAACACGTATTTGATCGTGACGACCACGATCAGCGCCCACACGATCATGGACAGGACGCCAAGCACGTTCTCGCGGGTGACGGCGCCGGTCTCGGACGCCGCGGTCACGGCCTCGCGGAAGGCGTAGAGCGGGCTTGTTCCGATGTCGCCGTAGACGACGCCCACGCTGCCAAGCGCCAGCGCCCAGAAGCTGCTATCGGCCGGAGTTCCGGCGGCGGCCGCGGCGGAGCGCGCCCTGTCCTCGCCTGACACTACACTCATGGAATAGAGGTCAGCCTTCGCGGCACGCGGCAAGAGCGCCGGGTTATATACCCCGCCCCGAAGAATTCAATATGACGCCTGGATTCCCGGCAAGAGGTAGCCGATCAAGGCTTGAACCCCACTGGAATGGGTGGCGCCTCCCGCATCAGCGTGATTGTGACGCGGCGATTGGCGGCGACGAAAGGATCATCAGGGAACAACGGCTGGGTGTCGGCACGGCCGGCGACCATGGCGAAGCGGTTGCCCGGCACGCCCTCCTCCTCCAGGATGCGGCGGATGGCGTTGCCACGATCCGCCGAGAGGTCCCACGGCCCGTAGCCGGCGCGAGAGGGGCGGCGGGCCGCCGCGGTATGGCCGGCAACCGAAATACGGTTGGGCATGGCCTTGACCTGGTAGGCCAGCCGCTGCACCACGCGGCGGGTGCGCTCATAGGGCTCCTTGGAGCCGTCCGGGAACATCGAGCTGCCGTTCTGGTCGACCAGTTCGATATTGAGACCCTGCTTGGTCTCCTCGATCATGATGTGCTTCGAAAGCTCGGCGATCTCCGGCATTTCCTGCAACGCCTGCCGCAGCGAAGCCGCCGCGAGCGCGAATGCGCTGTCCTGCTCGAGCTTGGCGCCGAACTCCTGATTGCGGCCGCCCTGATCGGGGGTCGGCGTTGCCGAGGCATCCTCGGGCGAGACGCGGGCAGCGTTTTTCAGCCTGGGCCGGGTCGGCAAACCATCGATCTCGATGAGGCCGGAATAGCGGATCTTGTCCTGCACGCCGAACGCGTCGCGCATCGAGCCCGCGACCACCTGCAATTTCGCCGCGTCCTGGGTCGAGAACGCCACCAGCATGACGAAGAACGCGACCAGCAGGCCCATCAGATCGGCGAACGTCACGAACCAGCCGTGACCGCCTGCGCCATGGCCACCGCCCTTTTTTTTCTTCGCCATGGTTCGCTACGACGTTCGTCCAGCGCCCGCCTGCAACGGCTAGGCTGCAGCCAGCGCCGCCTCTTCCTCGTCGGTGTGACGGTGCTTTTCCGGCAAGTAAGCGAGCAGCATCTCGCGCACCAGCGTGGGGCTCTTCGCCTCACGGATCATCAGCACGCCGTCGATGATGAGATCGCGGTTGATTTCCTCGTCGTGCAGCTTGAGCTGCAGCTTGTCGGCGATCGGCAGGCAGAACAGATTGGCGAGCGCTGCGCCGTAGAACGTGGCGAGCAGCGCGACCGCCATGTAGGGACCGAGTTTGGAAGGGTCGGTCATTTTGGCGAACATCTGCACCATGCCGATCAGCGTGCCGACCATACCGAACGCCGGAGCGCAGTCGCCGATGGCGCGGTAGAGCTTCTGGCCTTCGTCAAGGTGGGAGAGGAAATTGTCGCGATCGCGCTCCAGGTTGTCGCGGATGAAGCTCTGATCGTAGCCGTCGGCAATGAAGCGCATGCCCTTGGCGAGGAACGGGTCTTCGACGTCCTCCTTTTCGAGGCCGATCGGACCTGTCTTGCGCGCGACCTCGGCCAGCCTCGCAATCTCGTCGACCAGCTCGCGCGGCGTCCACCGCCGCATCGTGAATGCGAACTTCATGCCGAGCGGCAGCCCGTGGAAGATCGAGGACAGCGGGAAGCGGATCAGGGTCGCGGCGGTCGCGCCGCCGAAAATCACGATCGCGGCGTGGGAGTCGGCGAACATCCGCAGGTCGCCCCCCATCAAAATCAGGGCGATGAGCACCACGCCTCCGGCGAACAGACCGAGGCCGGTTGCGATATCCATGGAAAACTCCAACAAACGCGCGACGCGCCACCACGACGGCTCGGGATGAACCCTAGCCGCGCGCGCTTAAACAACTGTAAAGGCTAACTTTCGATGACCTTTTTCGATCGGTTTGGCTGCGTGGCGCGGCGGGCTTTCCGCAGGGCACGGCGTGCGCTATCTCACTGTTAAGGATTTGTTGACGGCGTAAAGCCGCCCTAGGAGGGAAGCATGCGTGAGATCGGCCATTTCATTGGCGGCAAGGCCGTAAAGGGCGCGTCCGGCCGGCACGGCGACGTTTTCAATCCGAACACCGGCGAAGTACAGGCGAAAGTCGATTTCGCGAGTAAGGCCGAGGTCGAGCAGGCGATCGCCAACGCCGAGGCTGCCTTCCCCGCCTGGGCCGCAACCAACCCGCAGCGCCGCGCCCGCGTCATGTTCAAGTTCCTGGAGCTGATCCAGGCCGAATACGACGATCTCGCCCGCCTGCTTTCCTCCGAGCACGGCAAAACCTTCGCCGACTCCAAGGGCGACATCCAGCGCGGCCTCGAAGTGGTGGAATTCGCTTGCGGCATCCCGCATCTGATGAAGGGCGAGTACACCGAGGGCGCCGGCCCCGGTATCGATCTCTATTCGGTGCGCCAGCCGCTCGGCGTCGTCGCTGGCATTACCCCGTTCAATTTCCCAGCGATGATCCCGCTGTGGAAGGCGGCGCCGGCGATCGCCTGCGGCAACACGTTCATCCTCAAACCATCCGAACGCGATCCGTCCGTGCCGACCCGCATCGCCGAGCTGTTCATCAAGGCGGGGCTGCCCGAGGGCGTGCTCAACGTCGTCAACGGCGACAAGGAGGCGGTCGATACGCTGCTCACGGATGCGCGCGTCAAGGCGATCGGCTTTGTCGGCTCGTCCGACATCGCGCAATACATCTATTCGACGGGCACCTCGCACGGCAAACGCGTGCAGTGCTTCGGCGGTGCCAAGAACCACATGATCGTGATGCCCGACGCCGACCTCGACCAAGCCGTTGATGCGCTGATCGGCGCCGGCTATGGCTCGGCCGGCGAGCGCTGCATGGCGATCTCGGTCGCGGTACCGGTCGGCAAGAAGACCGCCGATACGCTGGTCGAGAAACTGATCCCGCGGGTCGAGAGCCTCAAGGTCGGCCCCTCAACCGATCTGCAAGCTGACTACGGCCCGATGGTGACCAAGGCGCACCTCAACAAGGTGAAAGACTACGTCGCCACCGGCGTCAAGGAAGGCGCCAAGCTGAAGGTCGATGGCAGAAACTTCAAGCTTCAGGGCTACGAGAACGGCAACTTCATGGGCGGCTGTCTGTTCGACGACGTGACGCCGAACATGAAGATCTACAAAGAGGAGATCTTCGGACCGGTTCTCTCGGTGGTGCGCGCGAAAGACTACGAGGAAGCGGTGCGGCTGCCGTCCGACCATGAATACGGCAATGGCGTCTCGATCTTCACCCGCGACGGCGATACTGCGCGCGACTTCACCAATCGTGTCCAGGTCGGCATGGTTGGCGTGAACTTCGCGATCCCGGTGCCGCTCGCCTACCACACATTCGGTGGCTGGAAGCGCTCCGGCTTCGGCGACCTCAATCAGCACGGCCCAGACTCGATCCGCTTCTATACCAAGACCAAGACGGTGACTGCGCGTTGGCCCTCCGGGATCAAGGAAGGCGCGGAGTTCGTCATTCCAACCATGAGATGACCCCGCAACGTCATGCCTGCGCTCCGCCTCAGCTTCCGTGTCTTGATGCTGGCAATGCTCGCGGCCGCCGCCGCGAACTGCAGTGGCACCGGCTTCGAGTTGCCAGGATCGGGCGCGACGCCCCCGCAAGCTGCGCGGCCGAGTCAGCCTCCGGTCAACATGGCCGGGCGCTGGATGCTGGCCTCACCGGGCCGCGGCCAATGCAACATGACGTTCCGATCCGCGACACCGGATGCCGCCGAAGGCACGATTGCGCCGGAAGGCGGCTGTCCGGGCAAGTTCTTCACCAGCCGCCGCTGGGCTTTTGACTCCAACGGGCTTTCGATCCGGGATCACAACAGCGTGCCGCTGGCACAGCTCTCGGCGGCGGGCGGCGGCTTCGACGGCAAGGCCACGACCGGCGATCTGGTTACGCTGACGCGCTGACGGCAAAAAAGGACGGGATATGCCCGAGTACCAACTCTATTGCTTCGCTCAATCCGGCAACGCCTACCGCGCCGCGTTGATGCTCAATCTGATCAAGGCGGACTGGCGGCCGGTTTTCGTCGATTTCTTCAGAGGCGGCGAGACGCGCACGCCGAAGTACCGCGCCGAAGTCAACGAGATGGGCGAGGTTCCGGTGCTGGTGCACGGCAAGAAGAAGCTTACCCAGTCCGGCGTGATCCTTACATACCTCTCGGACCACGCAGGCAAGTTCAAGCCTGAGGGGGAAGACGAGCGACTCGAAGCGCTGCGCTGGATCATTTTCGACAATCAGAAGGTCAACGGCTTCCTCGGCCCCTATCGCTTCCTTAAGAACTTCGCGCGGCCGGCGGGCGATCCCGCGGTGTTGGCATTCCTGAAAGGCCGCATCGACAACAATCTGGCCATCGTCGACAAGCGCTTGTCAGACCGGCCCTATATCCTCGGCGCGCGGCCGACCATCGCAGACATTTCGCTCTGTGCGTACTTGTATTATCCGACAGACGAGTTCGGCTTCGACATTCCGGCGGCGCACAAGAACATCGGCGCCTGGCTCGACCGCATCAAGGCGCTGCCGGGCTGGAAGCATCCGTACGATCTTATGCCGGGACACCCTCCGGCACTGGCTTGATTTCGAAACCGGATCACCCGAAGCTCTGCGCATGTCCCGATCCCGCAAACGCAATGCATCATTGCTCGCCACCGAGGTCGGCCTCGCTGGCATGCACACGTTCATGACGCTGTGGTACCGGCTGCCCATGTTCGCGGCCGGTACGGCTCCCTCCGAGTTTGGCCGGATGATGAGCGAAAAGGCTGCCGCGACATTCGAAGGTGCTTGGGACGCCCAAGTCGAAGCGCTGCGCATCGCCGGAGAGGCCGCAACCGGACGGCTTCAGCTTGCCGATCTCGCGGACGCACCGGCGGATATCGTCGCGGCAGGACTGCGCCCGGCGTTCCGCCGCGTGAAGGCGAACTCGCGGCGCCTGCACCGCCGCGGCTCGCGCGGTTGACGATCAGCGCGCCGTCAATCCGCCGTCGATCACGAACTCGGCGCCGGTGACGAAGCGGGACTCATCCGACAAAAGATAGACGCACATGTCGGCGACCTCCTCCGGCCTGCCGAAACGGCCGAGCGGGATGTCGCGCGTCAATCGCGAGCGCGCGCCGTCGGGAAATTCGGTCTGCTGGAGGATGGCGTCGACCATCGGTCCTTCCAGGAACGCTGGATGCACCGAATTGCAGCGCACCTGGGGATTGAGCCTGGCGCCGTGGAGCGCCACCGACTTGGAGAGCAGCCGAACCCCACCCTTCGAGGCGTTGTAGGCCGCAAAGTTGTGGCCGCCGATCAGTCCGGCGACCGACGATAGATTGACGATCGAGCCGCCGCGTCGCTTGAGCAGCGCCAGCGCGTGCTTGCAGCCCAGAAACGTGCCGTCGAGATTGACGGATAGAATCTGCCGCCAGGTCGCAAAGTCGGTTTCCTCGATGGTGCCGAGCGCCGCCAGACCGGCCGCGTTGATCAAGCCGTCGAGCCTGTCGTGGACCTGTCCAATTTCCTCGATCACGCGCAGCCAATCGCGCTCCGACGTGACGTCGAGCACATGGTCCGAGCTCTGGCCAGCCAGGTCGCTGGTGATCGCGATACCACCCGCGGCATGCACCGCCGCCGCCGCGGCCACGCCGATCGCGCCGGCCGCGCCGCTGATCAGCACGACCTTGTCCTTGAGCCGATCCATCAGCCCTTGCCGTGGTCGTGCTTGTGATCGTGGCCGTGGTGATCATGATGGTCGTGACCATGATCGTGATGATGGTGACCGTGGTCATGCCCATGGTGATCGTGGCCATGATCGTGCGCGGCCTCGTATGCGCCGCCCTCGGGCTCGAACGGCGCCTCGATGACGCTGACCTTGGCGCCGAGGCTTTCCAGCAATGCTTCGACCGCGGGATCGCGCGCGAGACGCAGCCGCCGCTCCAGTACCTGTATCAGCACGTGGCGATCGCCAAGATGCCAAGCGAGCCGCGCCAGTCCCGGCAGGTCCGCGGCGCGCGCCTCGATCAGCGGTTCTGCCTCGGCAACGACTTCGACAAGGTTGCCGTCCTCAAGCACCAGCGCATCGTCGGTGCGCAACCGCATTGGCTCCGCCAGATCGACCTCGACGCAGGTGCCTTTGACGCCGAACAGGAAGCCCTGCTTCACCTGGCGCTGCGCGAAAGGAAGGATCAATGTGTCGACGACGGTTCCGCCCTTGCGAGTAGCGGCCGGTTGAACGCTGGTAGCGCGAGGCATGAAAGGATCCGGAGATGCAGCGCCGTCACGATGCTCAGTTGAGACGCGCGGGACGTTCGGGGTCTTGCGGCTGTTGCGGCGGCATCGTCTGGTCGACATCGACCGCGGCCGGGCGGTGTGACGCAGCCGCGGCCGCATCCTTGCGCTCGTACTCGCGGTACGACATGTAACCGAGCGGCAGCGCGGCGATGTAGCAAACCGTGCCGATCGAAAGCACCCACCACGGATAGGCGATCAGCAGCGCGAAAAACAGCACCACCACGACGATCACCGGCAGCACCAACTCGGGCGGCACGCGCTTGCCGACCCGCTTGCCGGACAGCACCGGAAGCCGCGATACCATCAGTCCGGCGATCACCAACGTGTAGATCAACGTCAGCGTGGCCGGTGCCTTCAACAGGCCGAGCAGATTCAAATAGATCGGCAGCAGCACCACCAGCGCCCCCGCCGGTGCCGGCACGCCGGTGAAGAAGTTGCCTGCCCAGACCGGTCGGTTCGGATCGTCGGCCATGACGTTGAAGCGCGCGAGCCGTAGCGCGGTGCATATGGCGAACACCATGGCGCCGATCCAACCGACGTTGCCGAGCTCGTTGAGCGCCCAAAGGTAAAGAAACAGGGCTGGCGCGCAGCCGAAGTTCATGAAATCGGCCAGGCTGTCGAGCTCGGCGCCGAACTTGGACTGACCCTTCATCAGCCGTGCCAAACGGCCATCGATGCCGTCGAGGCCCGCCGCAAACACGATGGCGTACAGCGCGAGGTCAAGCTTGCCCTCGAACGCCAGTCGGATCCCGGTGAGGCCGGCGCAAAGCGCGAGCAGCGTGATCAGATTGGGCAGCAGCGAGCGCACCGGAATGGCCCGCAAGCGCTGGCGCTGGGCTTCCAATCGATCGCGGCTCGGCGGCGAAAGTTTCATGCCGCCAATATAGCGGCTTCGGACCGGTGCCGCCACGGCCGGGTTCTGCTGGGTTAACGATCAGCCAACTCGGTAGGTCCTGCCTGGATTTTGCGCTGCAAGATCGGCGATCACAGTTTCGCCGGCGAGCGCGGTCTGGCCTTCAGAGACGAGCGGCGCGGTGCCCTCGGGCAGGTAGACGTCGACGCGCGAACCGAACCGGATCATGCCGATGCGGTCGCCCGCCGCCACGGTCTGACCTTCGTTGACGAACGGAACAATCCGCCGCGCGATCAGTCCGGCGATCTGCACCACGCCGATCTGCCGCCCCACGGCCGCGATCAGGAACGCGTTGCGCTCGTTGTCCTCGCTCGCCTTGTCGAGGTCGGCGTTGAGGAACAAACCCTTGCGGTAGGCGATGCGCTCGATGCGGCCGGACACCGGGCTGCGGTTCACATGGCAGTCGAATACACTCATGAAGATCGACACGCGGGGCAACGGCCGGGTGCCAAGGCCCAGGTCCTGCGGCGGCACCGCGCTGGTGACGAGGCTGACCCGACCGTCGGCGGGCGCCACTACCAGGCCGTCGCGCAGTGGCGTCACGCGTACGGGGTCGCGGAAGAAATACGCGCACCACGCTGTGACGACGACGCCGAGCCAGCCGAGCGGCGTCCAAATCCAGAACAGGATCAGGCTAAGCAAAGCGAAGCCGCCAATGAACGGAAATCCTTCCGGATGGATCGGTGCAATCTGCGAACGAATGGAATTGACGATCGACATAGATCACTCCGCTGCCGTCGCCACGGGCATCGGTGCGCGAGCAGCCGCTTCGATCAGCGGATCGGCGACCGGCGGCGGATTGCGGTTCGGCGCGGCGGCATCGTCCGCGACCTGAGCAAGCTTCTCGCGAGCCTCCTCCGCCTCGCGCTGGCGATTCCACATGCTGGCGTATGGTCCACCATGGGCAAGCAGCTGATGGTGGTGGCCGCGCTCCGCGATGACGCCCTGGTCGAGCACAATGATCTCGTCGGCGCCGACGATGGTGGAGAGCCGGTGCGCAATGACAAGCGTGGTGCGGCTGCGCGACACCCGCTCCAGCGCGTCCTGGATCTCGCGCTCGGTGTGGCTGTCGAGCGCGGACGTCGCCTCGTCGAGCACCAGGATGGGCGGGGCCTTGAGGATGGTGCGGGCGATCGCCACGCGCTGCTTCTCGCCGCCGGACAGTTTGAGGCCGCGCTCGCCGACCTCGGTCTCGTAGCCATGCGGCGACATGCGGATGAAGGCGTCGATCTGCGCGAGGCTCGCCGCCTCTTCGACCTCCTCATCGCTCGCCTCCCAGCGGCCGTAGCGGATGTTGTAGCGGATCGTGTCGTTGAACAGCACGGTGTCCTGCGGAACCATGCCGATCGCGGCGCGCAACGACGACTGGGTGACGTCGCGCACGTCCTGGCCGTCGACCAGGATGCGGCCGCCGGTCACGTCATAGAACCGGAACAGCAGCCGCGAGATGGTCGACTTGCCGGCTCCCGACGGTCCGACAATGGCGACGGTCTTGCCGGCCGGCACCTCGAAGCTCACGCCCTTGAGGATCGGGCGCTTCGCCTCATAGGCGAAAGCGACGTTGTCGAACACCAATGCGCCACTTGTAACCTTGAGGGGCTCGGCGCCCGGCTTGTCCTGGATTTCAGCCGGGCGATTGAGGATCGAAAACATAATCTCGATGTCGACTGTGGCCTGCTTGATCTCGCGATAGACCATGCCCATGAAATTGAGCGGCTGGTAGAGCTGGATCATCATCGCGTTGATCATCACGAAATCGCCGACAGTGTTCTTGCCGCTCTGAATGCCGAACGCGCACATCACCATGACGGTCGCAAGGCCGACCGTGAAGATCACTGCCTGCCCGGCGTTAAGCAGGGCGAGCGAGGTATAGGACTTCACACTCGCGGTCTCGTAGCGCTCCATCGAGCGGTCATAGCGCCGCGTTTCGCGCTCTTCAGCAGTGAAGTACTTCACCGTCTCATAGTTGAGCAGCGAGTCGATCGCCTTGGTGTTGGCGTCATTGTCGCTTTCGTTCATCCGCCGGCGGATGGCGATTCGCCATTCGGTCGCCGCGTAGGTGAACCACATGTATGCCGAGACCGTAAGCAGGATCACCACCACATAGCGCCAGTCGAACTGGTAGAGCAGCACGCCGGCAATCAGGGTGACCTCGACGATGGTCGGCGCCGCCTGCAGGATCACCATGCGCACGATCGTCTCAATACCGTTGCGGCCGCGTTCGAGGACGCGCGTAAGCCCGCCGGTCTTGCGCTCGAGATGAAAGCGCAGCGAGAGCTGGTGCATGTGCTCGAAGGTGATCAGCGCGAGGCGGCGCACCGCATGCATCGCAACCTTGGCGAAGACGCCGTCGCGCCATTGCGTGAAGGTCGCCATCAGAATGCGCATCCCGCCATAGGCGAGCGTCATCGCAACCGGCGCGGCGATTGCCCAGACGAGCCACGAATCGGCGGCGACCGGCGCGGTGCCCTGCCCCGCCAGCGCATCGACCGCCCATTTGAACGTAAATGGCACCGCGATGGTGGCGAGCTTGGCGGCAAACAGCAGCAGCGTTGCCAGCGCCACGCGCTGCTTCAAATCAGCGCGGTCGGACGGCCAGATGTAGGGCCACAATCGCCGGAGGGTGACAGACAGCTTGCCGCCGTCGGCCGAGACCGCGTGTCTCGATGCATGCGGCGATCGCAGATGGGTTTCGCTCATCGACCTTCCGGCTGCTGGCGCGCCGCGGCAGGCGGCGCGCCAGGGCCTTTGATATAGGGGATTTCCCGGCGCAAAACACGGTTGGGCTTGAGATTTCCCGCCAAAGTTTCGATATAGCGGCCATGAAATCAGCAATCCGATCGCCACGCCAGCACAATCAAAAACATCTGCGTCTACTGCGGCTCGGGGCCGGGCGCCGATCCCGCCTTTGTCGAAGCCGCGCGCGCCTTCGGGAAAATCCTCGCCGAGCACCGTATCGGTCTCGTGTTCGGCGGCGGCTCGGTCGGCCTGATGGGTGAACTTGCCGGGGCCGTGCTCGATCACGGCGGCGAGGCCGTCGGCATCATTCCAAAGTTTCTGGTCAACCGCGAGCACGCGATGCGCCGCGGCGAGATCGTGGTGACGCAGGACATGCACGAGCGCAAACAGCTGATGTTCGACCACGCCGACGCCTTCGTGGCGTTGCCCGGCGGAGTCGGCACGCTGGAAGAGCTGGTCGAGCAAATGACATGGGCACAGCTCGGTCAGCACAAGAAGCCGATCATGATCGCCAACATCAATCGCTTCTGGGACCCGCTGTGCACGCTGCTCGACCACATGGAAGCGTTGGAGTTCATCCGCCCCGGCCTCACTGTCAAATATCTGACGGCCGACCGCGTCGAGGACATCCTGCCCAAGCTGTTCGCCGCTGCCCGTGCAACGCCCGAAGCCGAGAAGGAAATGAAAACCGCCGAGGCCGAGCAGATGTGATGGCGCAGTCTCAGCGCCGCGCGTCGAGGAATGTCACCGCCTCGAGGCGATTGCCGTCCGGATCGAGGATGAACGCCGCATAGTAGCCCGGAGTGTATTCCGGACGTGGGCCTGGCGGACCATCGGTCCGGCCGCCCGCTTGCAGTGCCGCAGCATGGAACGCGTTTACCACGTCGGCGCTCGACGCTCGCAAGCAAACGTGCACGCCGCCGTCCGGGTCCGGTGACGCCATATTCGGGCGAAGATTGATCCAGAAGTCGGGATACGTCTTGCCGAAGCCAATATTGGTCGGCCGCGCAATCATCTTGCTGTAGCCGAGCGTCGCCAGCACGGTTTCGTAAAACCGCCCGGCCACCTGCAGATCACGCACCGCGATGGAAATGTGGTCGAGCATGTCACGATCCCCGCGGCACGCCGGCATCAGCCGCGTCGTGCCCATAGTACATGCGCGCAATCCTAGCCCGTGCTGCCGCCGCCTCGCACTGCGAGCATGGCCGCGAACTGGAATAGAGCACGCAGCCGGTGAGGTCGCTTCCGAGCCGCACCTGCGCCTCGCGGATTGCCTCGCGCTCGGCGTGGGCGGTCCCGTCTTTCTTCTGCACCACCCGGCTCGGACCGAAGCCGACGATGCGGCCATCCTTCACCACCACCGCGCCATAAGCCTGATCGCCGGCGCGCACCGCCTCGTCCCGCATGCGGAACGCTTCCGCGATGAAAGCGCGATGCTCGGCGGATGCCGCACTGGCGCGGTTCGACAGCGCTGCAACGCCAATGCAGGAGACAGCAAGAAAAGCCCGTCGCGAACATGTGCACATGAAGGCCAGCTTACGCCGGAGCGCCAGCGCGCAACAGCTTGGTGACGATCGAGTCCATCAGCGCCTGGAACGAGGCGTCGATGATGTTGGCGGACACGCCAATGGTGGTCCAGCGGTCGCCGGTCTCGTCCTCGCTCTCGATCAGAACGCGGGTCACCGCTTCGGTGCCGGAGTTGAGGATACGCACCCGATAGTCGGTCAGCCGCAGCCCCTCGATGTACTTCTGATACTTGCCGAGGTCCTTGCGCAGCGCGACGTCGAGCGCGTTGACCGGGCCATTGCCCTCCGCCGCGGAGATCAGCATCTCGTCGCCGACCTTGACCTTCACCACCGCGGTGGTGAGCGTCTCCTCGCCGCCGCCATTGCCGCGCTGCTCGACCTTGACGTCGAAGTAGGTCACGTCAAAGAACTTCGGCACGGTGCCGAGCATCCGCCGCGCCAACAGCTCGAACGAGGCGTCTGCCGTCTCGTAGGCATAGCCTGCCGCCTCACGCTCCTTCACGACGTCGAGCAGCCGCCCGACGCGGGGATCGTCCTTGTTCACCTTGAGACCGACGCGTTCCAGCTCGGCCATCACGTTGGAGCGGCCCGCCTGGTCCGAGACCAGCACCTTGCGGTGGTTGCCGACCGTTTCCGGCGTGATGTGCTCGTAGGTCGCCGGATCCTTCATGATCGCGGAGGCGTGGATGCCGGCCTTGGTGGCGAACGCGCTTTCCCCGACATAGGGCGCATGGCGGTTCGGCGCGCGATTGAGCCGCTCGTCGAGCTCGTGCGAGGTGCGGGCGAGCAGCTTGAGCTGATCGTCCGACACGCCGATCTCGAATTGCTTGGCGAACTCCGGCTTGAGCTTGAGCGTCGGAATGATGGAGACGAGATTGGCATTGCCGCAGCGCTCGCCGAGCCCGTTGAGCGTACCCTGGATCTGCCGCGCGCCGGCGCGCACCGCTGCGAACGAATTCGCCACCGCCTGTTCGGTATCGTTGTGGGCATGGATCCCGACGTGATCGCCTGGCACCACTTTGACCACCTCGCGCACAATCGCCTCCACTTCATGCGGCAGCGTGCCGCCGTTGGTGTCGCACAGCACGATCCAGCGCGCGCCCTCCTCGTGGGCGGTCTTCGCGCACGCCAGCGCATAGGACGGATTGGCCTTGTAGCCGTCGAAGAAATGCTCGCAGTCGAGCAGGACCTCGCGGCCCTTGGCGATCGCAACACGCACGCTGTCGCGGATCGACGCGAGGTTCTCGTCGAGCGTGGTCTCCAGCGCCACCCTGACGTGGTAGTCCCATGACTTGGCGACGAAGCAAATCGCCTCGGCCTTCGCATCAAGCAGCGCGCCGAGGCCCGGGTCGTTCGAGGTCGAGCGGCCAGGCCGGCGCGTCATGCCGAACGCCGTGAACGTGGTGTTGAGCAGCCGGCTTTCCGAGAACAGCGCGGTGTCGGTCGGGTTGGCGCCGGGATAACCCGCCTCGACATAGTCGATACCCAGTCCGTCCAGCATCTCGATGATCGCAAGTTTGTCCTGCAGCGTGAAATCGACGCCGTTGGTCTGCGCGCCGTCACGCAGCGTGGTGTCGAAGAGATAGAGGCGTTCGCGGGCCATTCGGATCACCACAGGTAATAGTTGAGCGCCATCGCGACGGCGATCAGCACCGCGATCGCAGCAACAACGAAATGGTGGACGCGCAAGCCGCTCATCGCTTTGGCTCCGTCAGCTTCTTTTCCATCGTCGTGTTGGCGAGCCATTCGTCACCGCGCAGCACCGAGTTGCGCGTCATCGCGACAAAGCCGCGATGCTGGAAGAAGCCCGAGGCGCTGTCGCTGGCCTGCACAGTCAGCTTCGCGGTGCCGCGCGCCGCGGCGAGCTTCTCCAGCGCGTCGAGCAGCATCGCGCCGATGCCCTGCCCCGCCACCGCGGGATGGACGTAGAGCATATCGAGTTTGTCGTTGCCTTCGAGCGCCGCAAAGCCGACCACCGAGCCGCCCAGCGTCGCCACCAGCGTGAGGCGCGACGACAGCCGCTCGGCGAACGCGGTCAAATCGTCGGCGCTGGCGGCCCAGGCCTGCTGCTGCTCCTGCGTGTAGTCGTCGCCGGTCAATTCTTCGATGCTGGCGCGGAAGATGTCGGCCAGGAACGGCGCGTCGGCGGGCAGATAGGGCCGCAGCGCGGATTTCGGATGGGCGGTTGCGCTCATTAGGCCGCCCGCTTCCGCTTCCAGGTCGTGGTGCCGTCCTTATGGTCCTCGAGCTCCACGCCCATTTCATCCAGCTCTTTTCGAATGCGGTCGGCCTCGGCGAAGTTTTTCAACTTGCGAGCGGCATTGCGCGCCGCGACCCGGCTCTCGATTTCGCCCTGTTCCAAGCCGGGTACCGGCGCGCGCCTTGCCTGCCACGCCTTCAATTCGTCAGGACGGAAGCCGAAGAAGCGCAGCGTACCAGCGAGCGCCTTGCGGCCGGCGGCGTTCTTCAGCCCGTGCATTTCGGCGATGGCCTTCGGCGTGTTGAGGTCATCGAGCAGCGCGTCGAGCACGCCCTGCGCCGGACGAGGCTCGGCATCGGCGGACGCCGCTTCATAGAAGCTTGCCAGTGCCTTCTCGGCCTCCTCCAAGCCCTTCAGCGTCCAGTTAATCGGCTGCCGATAGTGGCTTGCCAGCATGGCGAGCCTCGCCACGTCGCCCGGCCAGTCCTTCAAAACATCGCGGATGATGATGAAATTACCGACGCTTTTCGCCATCTTCTCGCCTTCGACCTGCAAGAAGCCGTTGTGCATCCAGAAGTTCGCCATCACCTTGGTATGAAACGCGCAGCATGATTGTGCGATCTCATTCTCGTGGTGCGGGAAGACGAGATCGATGCCGCCGCCATGGATGTCGAACGTTTCGCCGAGATGCTTCCACGACATTGCCGAGCACTCGATGTGCCAGCCCGGCCGGCCCGGTGTCGTGATGCCGGACGGTGACGGCCATGACGGCTCCCCCGGCTTTGACGGCTTCCACAGCACGAAGTCCATCGGATCACGCTTGTACGGCGCGACGTCGACACGGGCGCCGGCGATCATCTCGTCGAGCGGGCGCTTCGACAGCTTGCCGTAGTCCTGCATCGACGGCACGCTGAACAGCACGTGCTCCTCGGCCAGGTAAGCATGCTTGTCCGCCACGAGGCGGTCGATCAGCGCCTTCATCTCCTCGATGTGCTCGGTGGCGCGCGGCTCGACCTCGGGCGGCAGGCAGCCGAGCGCCGCCACATCTTCCTTGAAATTCTTGTAGGTCTCTTCGGTCAGGTCACGGATGGAAATTCCGCGCTCCGCTGCACGCGCGTTGATCTTGTCATCGACGTCGGTGATGTTGCGCACATACATGACGTGGCTCTCGCCGTAGAGATGGCGCAACAGCCGGTACAGAACGTCGAACACGATCACCGGCCGCGCGTTGCCGATGTGGGCGAAGTCATAGACCGTCGGCCCGCAGACGTACATGCGCACGCGTTTCGGATCGAGCGGCGTGAACACCCGTTTCTCGCGCGTGAGCGTATCGTAGAGTTTCAAGTCCATGCGCACCCTTAAGCCTGCTGGCCGGGCGTCGATTGGGTCTCGATCTGAGAAAAAGACGGCCGCGCCAGCGCTTTGCTAGCGAATAATGTCCCGGCAAACGCCGCAGATATGGTTAAGGCCGTTCATGGCCGCGACAATGGCCAAGCCCCGGCACGCCGTCAAGGCCCGGGTTCCAACCGAACTAGGTGGGTTAAGGGCGCCTTAACGCCTCCGCTTGCAATCTAGGGAACCGGACCAACCCGGCTTTTCAGAAAGCGAGTGAGCCCATGCGTCCCGTGCTCGCCATTGCCGCCCTGCTGATTGCCGTGTCCGCGGCGCAAGCTGAACGGCGCATTTTTATCATTGCCAGCAATGCCGACGGCTATGGCGTCGACCGCTGTCTCGCCAACGGGCAGCCCTGCGGCGCGGCGGCTGCGACCGCATACTGCAAATCGAGGGATTTCCAGCAGGCGATGTCGTTCCAGAAGGTCGACAAGGACGAGATCACCGGCGCGGTGCCCACGACCACGGCGCAGACGTGCCGCGGCGGCAACTGCGACCAGTACGTCGCGATCGTCTGCTCACGCTGAGTTCGGACGGCGGATCGCGCTGATTGGCCCGCCAGTCGGGCCGCTTTTCAAGCATTTTTGCGCTTCTCGCTCGGAACCGGGATGGAACTCTGTTCCATTCGGAACCATTGCGCGCGGGACGTTGTTTTCCACGGCAATAAGCCCAAGGAGCGCCCCCATGTCCGCTGTCGCCGTCCGTGCCATGTTCCGGTCCCATCCCGAAAAGCCGGCGCATGCCGAGACGATAAGCCGCTGCATCGATTCGTGCTTCAGTTGCGTGGAAACCTGCCCGGCCTGCGCGGACGCGTGCCTCGCCGAGCGCGACATCGAACATCTGGTCGCCTGCGTGCGGCTCAATCTCGATTGCGCCGCGGTGTGCAGCGCGACCGGCAACATCATGGCGCGCGCCAACAAGGCGGGGCACCGGCAATTGCTCGAGGCGCTGCTGGCGAACTGCATCGCGTTCTGTCGCGCCTGCGCGACCGAATGCGCTCGCCATGCCGACCGGCACCGGCACTGTCAGGTGTGCGCCGAGGCCTGCGCGGCGTGTGCCGAGGCCTGCAACGACATGCTCAATGCGATGCGGATGCCGACCTGAGCGACGGCCAAGTCGAGCCCGCGTTCGCTAGAGTTCCTTGCTCAGCTTCTCGTCGATCGACAGGTTGCCGCCGCCGCGCACCAGGAACACCAGCGCAACCACCAACAGCAGGATCGAGAACTCCGAGCCACCGTTGGTCCAGAAGAAGCCCTTGGCGGAGGTAAACCATACCGCGTTGATCATGAAGATCACAACGGCCAGCGCAGCGAAGCGGGTGAAGAGCCCGAACACCAGCATCAGGCCGCCGACCACTTCGGTGAGCGCGACCACCGCGACCCAGAACGCGCCGGGCTTGTAGCCGATCTTGTCGAACAGCGCGGCGAACTTCTCGAACCCCATGCCGCCGAACCAACCGAACAGCTTCTGGCAGCCGTGCGGGATCAGGATCAGGCCGAGCGTCACCCGCAACAGCGGAAGCATGTACGCGTCGAGTGACGCATAGATGCCGGCGAGCGCAGGAATGTAAAAGCGTGACGAACCCGTCGTACCGGACATGGACATGGCGCAACCCCCTAAGCCCGGCGCTCTTTTGCTGGCGGCGGGCAAGCCAAGGCTAGCACAGGGCGACTTGCGCGCCAGGGTGTCCCGGCGCGCCGCCATAGCCCTTGGCCTTGTTGTAGGCCGCGATCAGAAACAACGCGCCAACCAGGATGCGGCCGACCAACAGCGCGGCATCGCCGTACTTGGACGCTTGTGTATCGACTGTAGTTGCCATTGGTATCCTCCCCAGCCATGACGAGGAGAATTGCGGCACCAAATTCGGAGACCCGGCAACGCTGCACTGCAGCGATCAGCCGTAGCGCACGAGCTCCTGGTCGATCGCGCCGAAGATCGAGCGGCCTTGCCCATCGTTCATCTCGATGCGCACGCGATCGCCGAACTTGAGATACGGCGTCAGCGGCTTGCCGGTGCGGATCGTCTCGACGCTGCGGATTTCCGCGATGCAGGAATAGCCGACCCCGCCCTCGCCGACCGGCCGGCCCGGACTGCCGTCCGGATCCTTGTTGGACACCGTCCCCGAGCCGATGATTGTGCCGGCACCGAGCGGCCGCGTTTTCGCGGCGTGCGCGATCAGCGCCGGAAAATCGAAAGTGTTGTCGACGCCGGCGTTCGGTTTGCCGAACGGCTTGCCGTTGATGGCGGAGAGGAGCGGCAGATTGACCTTGGCGCCGTCCCAGGCGCCGCCCAGTTCGTCGGGCGTCACCGTAACCGGTGAGAACGCGGTCCACGGCTTGCCGTGGAAAAACCCGAAGCCCTTGGTCAGCTCCGGCGGGATCACGTTGCGCAGGCTCACATCGTTGACCAGCATCAGCAGCCGGATGTGCTGCGCGGCCTTCTCGCGCGGTGCGCCCATTGGCACGTCGCCGAGGATGACGGCGACCTCGGCCTCGAGGTCGATGCCCCAAGCCTCGTCCGCGAGCGCCACCGGATCGGTGGCGCCGAGGAAGCTGTCCGATCCGCCCTGGTACATCAGCGGGTCGGTCCAGAACGTCGCCGGCACCTCGGCGCCGCGCGCCTGACGCACCAGCGCGACGTGATTGACGAAGGCCGAGCCGTCCGCCCACTGATAGGCGCGCGGCAGCGGTGCGGCGCCTTGCTTCGGATCGAACGGCACATGCGCAATGCGGCCGGCTTCGAGCGAATCCGCGATCTCGGTGAGCCGCGGCGCCGCTTGCACCCAATCGTCGAGAGCGGATTGCAGGGTCGGAGCGACCGCGGATGCGTCCGCGGCACGCATCAGGTCGCGCGAAACTACAACGAGCCGCCCATCACGGCCGTGCTTCAGAGAGGCGAGCTTCATTTTGGATTCCGCTTCCTGCGGTTGAAGTGTTTTTTCAATCCCTTCCAGCAGTCGATGTAATCATCCTGCCGGGTCGGCAATGTTGCCGCGTACTTGGTGACACGCTGGCGATAGCGCGACTCGAACATGAAGGCCAGCGTGTTGGTGAGCTTCACCGGCTTGAGCTCCATGTTGCTGGCGTGCTCGAAGGCATCGCTGTCGGGCCCATGCGGCAGCATCTGATTATGCAGGCTCATGCCGCCGGGCACGAAACCCTCCGGCTTGGCGTCATAGACGCCGTACACCAGCCCCATGAACTCCGACATGATATTGCGATGATACCAGGGCGGCCGGAACGTGTTCTCCGCCACCGCCCAACGCTCCGGGAAGATGACGAAGTCGACGTTGGCGGTGCCCGGCGTATCGGACGGCGCGGTCATCACCGTGTAGATCGACGGATCGGGGTGGTCGTAGAGCAGCGCGCCGACCGGGGAGAAACGCCGCAGATCGTATTTGTACGGATAGTAGTTGCCATGCCAGGCCACGACATCGAGCGGCGAATGCGGCACCTTGGTGCGGTAAAGCTCGCCGCCCCATTTCACGAACAGCGTGCAGGGCTTTTCGCTGTCTTCATAGGCGGCGACCGGGCTGTAGAAATCACGCGCATTGGCGAGGCAATTGGCACCGATCGGGCCGCGATCCGGCAGCGTGAACGCGCCGCCGTAATTCTCGCAGCAGTATGCGCGGGCCGGACCGTTGATCAACTCGACACGGAAGATAACGCCGCGCGGAATGACGCAGATCTCGCCGGGCTCGATCTCGATGACGCCGAACTCGGTACAGAAGCGCAGCTTGTTCTGTTGGGCGACGATCAGCATTTCGCCGTCGGCGTTGAAGAAGTGCTCGTGCTCCATCGACTTGGTGATGAGCAGCACGTGCGCCGCCATACCGGTCTGCGCCTCGGCGTCGCCCGCCGTGGTGATGGTGTGCATGCCGGTGACGAAAGTGAGCTGCCGCTTGGGCAGCGGCGTGGGGCTCCAGCGCAATTGCCCGATCGGCAGATCGGTATCGTCGCGCTCCGGCGCGGTGCGGATTAGGCCCTTGTCGATTTTCTGGAACCGGCCGGTGTGCCGCACGGTCGGACGGATGCGGTACAGCCAGGTGCGCTCGTTGGTGGATTGCGGCGCGGTGAACGGCGAGCCGGAAATCTGCTCGGCGTAAAGGCCATAGTTCACCTTCTGCGGCGAATTCCGTCCGATCGGCAGCGCGCCGGCCAGCGCTTCGGTTTCGAAGCTATTGCCGAAGCCGGACAGATATTTTTCGGCCATGACGACGCCCTTCTTGGAGTTCGCTCGTTAGAACGACAATAGTTACGTCAGAAACCATAATCAATGTCGAGATATCCCGGTACAAGCCACGAAAGTCTAACCGCTTTAGCCTTCTTAGAACCAATCTAGGGACCGTTGCGCAGGGCCGAAACTTCCGCCAAGTTTCGCGGTTGAGACAGGCGCGACCAGCGGGCCTGCTTTGACCACCCAGCCCGAGGGGGGCGAGCTGTGACAGACACCGGTGCGGCCGACGACCCGGCCGACTTGTCCCGTGGCAGCGGCGAGTCGGCACCGCTGAAGCTTGAGGAATTCCTCCCCTACCGTCTCAACGTTGTGGCGAGCGTGGTGTCGCAGGCATTGTCGCGCCTTTATGCCGCGCGTTACGGCATCGGCGTGCCGGAATGGCGTGTGCTCGTCACGCTCGGCCAATACGGCATGATGACCGGCAAAGCGGTCGGCGCCCACAGCCACATGCACAAGACCAAGGTGTCGCGCGCGGTGGCGCAGCTCGAAAAGCGCAAGCTGCTCACCCGACGCGCCAACCGGGCGGACTTACGGGAATCGTTCCTGTCGCTCACGCCGGCGGGACGCGCGATCTACCAGGACCTGGCGCCGATCGCGCTCGACTTTGCCAAGCGCCTCGCCGAGGTGATCGAGCCCGCGGACCGCGCCGCGTTCGAGCGCGCCATCGACCGCCTCACCGAAAGCTCGGCCAAGCTTGCTGCCGAGGTCGCAAAGGGCAAGAGCGAGAGCTAAGCTCGCGCGTCCGGCGCGAACGCCGGATCGGAACCTGCGGGGAGGCTTCGTGAAGCTCTACACCTATTTCCGGTCGTCCGCGGCCTATCGGGTCCGCATTGCATTGAACCTGAAGGGCTTGTCCTACGATGCGGTCGCGATCCATCTGATCAAGGATGGCGGCAAGCAACACTCGCCGGAGTTCCGCGCCGTCAACCCGCAGGGCCGCGTGCCGGCGCTCGCCACCGACAGCGGCGAAATCCTGACGCAATCACTCGCCATCATCGAATATCTCGACGAGATCCATCCCCAGCCGCCACTGCTGCCGGACGATCCCCTGGCGCGCGCCAAGGTGCGCGCACTCGCCGATCTGATCGCCTGCGACATCCATCCACTCAACAACCTGATCGCACTGCAGTACCTGCGGCGCGAGCTCAAGCACGAGCAGCCCGCCATCGACACGTGGTACCACCATTGGATTCTGCAGGGCTTTGCCGCGCTGGAGGCGATGATCGATCCCGGCGGACCCTACGCGTTTAGCCGACAGGTCACACTCGCCGATATCTGCCTGGTGCCACAGGTGTTCAACGCACGCCGGCTCAAGGTCCCGCTCGACAAGTTTCCAAAGATCGTCGCGGTCGACGCCGCTTGCCTCAAGCTGCCCGCGTTCGACAAGGCGCGTCCGGAAAATCAGCCGGATGCGGAGTGAAGGCAGCCAGCATCGGCAATTTTGCGTACGATCCAGTCCGAAAGCCGGTTTCCACTTTCCGCGGTCATACGCTAGAGAGGCGCCTCCCCCTCTCCAACCCAAGATTGATCGTGGCTCAACAACGACTTGGCCTGGTCGTACTCTGGATGACCGGCGCGCTGCTGTCCTTCTCGGCCAGCGCGGTCGCAGTCCGCGAACTGGGCAAGCACCTCACCACATTTGAGATCCTGTCGATCCGCTCCGGCTTCGGCCTGATGGTGCTGGTAGCACTGGTCGTAATCCACGCCGACCTGCGCAAGGAGCTGGCGCTCCGGCGGATGGGGCTGCACCTTGCGCGCAACAGCATCCATTTCTGCGGCACCTACACCTGGACGCTGGCGGTGACGCTGCTGCCGTTCGCAACCGTGTTCGCGCTGGAGTTCACCACGCCGGCCTGGGTCGCCCTGCTCGCGATCCCGCTG
Source organism: uncultured Alphaproteobacteria bacterium (assembly GCA_963787955.1). Classification (GTDB taxonomy): domain Bacteria; phylum Pseudomonadota; class Alphaproteobacteria; order Rhizobiales; family Xanthobacteraceae; genus Z2-YC6860. Next base: position 89,553 of record CAWBFG010000039.1, read on the forward strand.
CTGGGTGAGCGCATGACCACGAGCCGCGCGGGCAGCGTAGTGCTCGGCTTTCTCGGCGTCATCCTCATCGTGCGGCCCGGGTTGGCGGGCTTCCAGCCTGCGGCACTCCTGGTGCTGGGTGCCGCGGTCGCCTTCGCTGTCTCGCTGATCCAAACCAAGATGCTGACCGCCTATGCCAGCACGTTCGCGATCATCTTCTGGATGAACTTCATGCAACTGCCAATGGGACTGGCGGGCAGCGACCCGCTATTCCTGCTGAAGCTGGATGCCAGTTCCATCCTGCCGGCGATCACGCTCGGCGCCGTCGGGCTGACCTCCCATTACTGCCTCACCAATGCATTCAGGGCCGGCGACGCCACGGTCGTAGTACCGCTCGACTTCCTCCGCATCCCGCTGATCGCCCTGGTCGGCTGGCTGTTTTATGGCGAAGCGCTGGACGTGTTCGTGTTCGCCGGGGCCGGGCTGATCATTTGCGGCGTGCTGTGGAACCTTTTTGCCGAATCGCGGCGGCGGCCCCCAACCGGGCTGGGTCCGGAAAAAGCCACAACTGCCGATGCTTGACGGGATATCTGCCGCGCGTCCACATTTGCGCCACCATCGAGAATCACCTTCCGCGCCCTTGGCCGCGGCCGACCCCTGGGGGATGCAATCCGTATGACTTCGACGCGCTGCAGCAGGCTGCCCGCGATCATGCTGCCGGCTGTGCTGGCGCTTGCCGCGACCGCGCCAACATTGGCGCAGGCCCAATCCTTGCAGCAGCTGCCGCCAGCGCAACAGCAGCCATCGGCACAACCACAGCCGCAGGGCAACCCGATGTGCGCCCGGCTCGAAGCCCAGCTTGCGGCATTCGACCGCAGTGGGCCCGATCAGGCACGTAGCGAGCAGATCAGGAAATATGAAACCGCGGCCGCGCAGCAGCAGGTCCAGCTTGATCGTCTCAATGCACAAGCAAAGAGGGCCGGCTGCGAAGGCGGTGGCGGTTTTCTCTCGATCTTCAGCAGCCAACCGCCTGCATGCGGCCCGCTCAACACGCAAATTCAACAGATGAAGGGCAACCTGGACCGCATCCAAGGCGATCTGGCGCGGCTGCAAGGCAGCGACCCCGCTCCCGAGCGCGAAGGCCAGCGCCGCGCGCTGATCGGCGCGCTGTCGCAGAACGATTGCGGTCCACAATATCGCCAAGCGGCAGTTCAGCAGCAGCAACGCGGTGGCAGCGTGCTTGAATCGCTGTTTGGGTCGAACTCTGTGTTCAGCGGCACCAACGTCCAGGGCGAGAACACGCCGCAGGGGTCGGGCTATCGTACGGTATGCGTGCGCATGTGCGACGGCTACTACTATCCGATCTCGTATTCGGCCTCGCCGGCCAAGTTCCCCGAAGACGAGAGAACGTGCCAGGCGTCATGCCCAGCGTCCGAAGCGGTGCTGTTCACGCACCGCAACCCGGGCGAGGACATCAATCAAGCGGTTTCGACCGGAGGCCAGCTTTACACATCGATCCCGAATGCCTTCAAATACCGTCAGGCATTCGACAACGCCTGCAGCTGCCGGCGCAGCGGCGAGTCCTGGTCGCAGGCCCTCAAGGGCATTCAGGATCCCACCGCCGCGCCGACCGACATCACGGTCAGCGAGGAGCGCGCCAAGCAGATGTCGCAGCCGCGCGTCGATGCGCAAGGCAAGCCAATCAAGCTAGAGATTCCGCCCCGCCCGACGAAGCCCGACCCGAAACCGACGGGGGCGGCGGAGGCATCGGAGGCCGCGAACGATGCGCCGGTGAAGCCGACGCGCGACCCCAGCAAGCCGATCCGCTCGGTCGGGCCGACGTTCATGGAGCAGCGCTAGACCGCTCATGCCCGCCAAAGCGGGCATGCAGTCACGCAAGCCAAATCGGGTATCCGCTGAACCCCCTGCCTGCGGGGACGAGCGGATAGTGACGAGCTCGATCAAAAATCGAATGCGTCGCTCTTGGCGATGCCGCCGTTCTTGACCAAAGAATTGTCCGGCTCCGGAATTGGCAGACCGGAATCGCGGAAACGATTGACGATCGGGTAGCGGCGGTCGCGGCCGAAGTTCTTCAACGTGACCTTGACGCCGGGCGCGGCCTGGCGGCGTTTGTATTCAGCGAGGTTGAGCATGCGCTCAACGCGCATCACGGTGTCGCGATCGAACCCGGCGGCGACAATTGCGGAAATCGGCTCCTCGCGTTCGACCAGGCGCTCAAGCATCTGATCGAGCGCGTCATAGGGCGGCAGCGTGTCCTGGTCTTTCTGGTTCTCACGCAGTTCGGCGGTCGGCGCTTTGACGATCACGTTCTCGGGTATGACTTCGCCTGCCGGGCCGAGCGCACCTTCCGGCTTCCAGACATTGCGCAGCCGGGCGAGCCGGTAGACCTCGGTCTTGTAGAGGTCCTTGATCGGGTTGAAGCCGCCGTTCATGTCGCCGTAGAGCGTGGCGTAGCCGACCGACATCTCGGACTTGTTGCCAGTCGTCACCACCATCAAGCCGAACTTGTTGGAGATGGCCATCAGGATGGTGCCCCGCGCGCGTGCCTGCAGATTCTCCTCGGTGACGTCACGTTTCTGGCCTTCGAAGGCGGGCTTGAGCGCGCCTTCGAGGCCGAGCACGGCCTGCTCGATCGGCAGGATGTCGTAGCTCACGCCCAGCGCCTTGGCGGCGCGCGCCGCATCGTCAAGAGAATCCTGCGAGGTGAAGCGATACGGCAGCATCACGCAGCGCACCCGTTTGGCCCCGATCGCATCGGTCGCCATTGCCGCGCAAAGCGCGCTGTCGATACCCCCGGACAGGCCGAGCACAACGCCCTTGAAGCCGTTCTTTTCGACGTAGTCGCGCAGCCCAAGTATGCACGCGGTGTAGTCGGCCTTGTCGCCCTCTTCAACGCTCGACGTGGCCAGCGCGTCCGTGCAGCGCCAGCCGCCGGTCTCGCGTTGCCAGCGCGTGGTGGTCACGATCTCGCGGAATGCTGGAAGCTGCGCACCGACCGAGCGGTCGGCATTGAGTATGAAGGACGAACCGTCAAACACCAGTTCGTCCTGGCCGCCGACCATGTTGAGATAGATCAGCGGCAGGCCCGCCTCGACTACGCGCGCGACGGCGATGTTGAGCCGATGCTCGGTCTTGCCGCGCCAATACGGCGAGCCGTTGGGTACGAGCAGGATTTCGCCGCCGGTCTCGCTGAGGCATTCGACGACTTCGGTGCCCCAGATGTCCTCGCAGATCGGAATGCCGATCCGCACGCCCTTCACCAGGATCGGCCCCGGCATCGGTCCCGGAGTGAATACGCGTTTCTCATCGAATACGCCGTAATTCGGCAGGTCGACCTTGAAGCGTATCGCTTCGATGACACCGCCCGCGAGCAGCACATAGGCGTTGTAGAGCTTGCCGCCCTCCACCCAAGGCGTGCCAACCAGAAGCGCCGGGCCGTCCTTGCTCTCGCGGGCCAGTGCCTCGACCGCGGAGCGGCAGGCGGCCTGGAACGCCGGCTTGAGCACCAGATCCTCAGGTGGATAGCCGGCGATGAACAATTCAGGAAATGCGACCAGGTCCGCGCCCTGCGCCCTCGCCTCCTCGCGCGCCCGGCGCACCCTGTCGGCGTTGCCGGCAACGTCCCCGACGGTCGGATTGAGCTGCGCCAGCGCAATGCTAAGGCGGTCGGCGGGACGCGTGTTCATGAACGTTGATGTAGCGCGCCGGGACGTATCCCGGCAATGCGCGCTGTGCAATCGCCTGTTGCGGTCAGAGCTTGCCTTTGATCTGCAGTAAGACGCCGTACCGCTGGTGATCGAAATCGTTCAGTTTGTTGCTGGTGTCGAAGGCCGGTCCGAACCCGACATCGCCAAGCCTGGCCGTCAAACCCCAGTAGCGCACGCCGGCGCTGAGTTCGATATTCGGTGTTACGGCGTAGTTGAGAAAGAGCTCCGCCTCGACGCCGAAGGCATACGTGCTCTTGGTGATAACATTGGGCGCGGGGCCCAAGTCGTCCCGCAGCAAATGGCTGTCCTTGTTCTGCAACGCCGCGTAAGGAATCGCGGCGATTTCGCCGCTGACCGACCAGCCTTGGGCAATCATGAACTTGCCCTCAACGCCGACGCGGGCAGCGTGCCAGGTCGGCTCATAGGCGAGGACCGCAACGTCATAGCCGATCAGGACCTCGCCGGCAGACGCGCAGCCCAGCGGCGACGCCATGTTGCACACAAGACCTTTCGCCGTGACCTTCTCGTTCCAATAGTGGTAGCCGGCAAAGAAGCCGATCCGGATATCCGGGACTGGATGAAACGCCCAACCGACGTCGAATATCCCGTAGCTCAGGCGACCGTTGGTCACATCACTTGTCGTGTCTGAAAACTTGAGTTGTCCGATGAAGAAGTCCCGGTCGATGATGCTGCCGTCAAAGATATTGCCGAGGCCCGCCACGCCCTTGACGAAGAAGCCGGAGGGAATGTGATCGAGCCGGGCGAACCCTTCGCCGCTATGGCTCGACAGCCGGAGCCAGTCGAGCGTCGAGGTCGGGCTGCCGAACAGCGGGTGGCCGTTCGAGAACGCGAAGTTCATGGAGCCGCTGGAGTACCAGTAGCGCGCGCCAAACTCGAAGGCGAACTGCGACGGCTGTTTCTCCGGTGGCAGCGAAGGCCAGCGCGCGGTGCCACCGCTCGCGTTGGCATCGAGGCCGTCTGCGGCAGAAGGTTGAATTGGCACAGCATTAGACTTCGATGCCGCGCTCCATCTTGCGGGCGCGCGCGACGGTCGACCCAGGATACGATCTTCGACTTGTACGGGGTCGATGAAGGCTGGCCGCGGATTCACACGGACGGCATCCAGATCATCGAGCCGCACGTTGGGCCATTGCGGGTTACCGGCTGGAATGTCTGGCCACTGCGGGCCATCGGACACGCGCTCAGCCGTCCAGGCCGCGACCGTTGTCGCCATTCCAAGTCCAAATATCGCTGCCGTGCAGAGCTTCCAACGCGTCACGAATAGTCTCCTTCGCGGACGCGTAAAATTTGAAGCGAATTGCTTTCAATTCGTTGCGCGGCGCGCCGTTCGTATTGGCGCTCCTCGCATCACCATTAACGAGACGCGAAAGCGGCACGTCGCTCGTTTGCAATTCGTTAGGCGTGTCGTTTGCAAAGCCCCAAGCAGCGGGGCTTTTCACGAGGCGAGCGAACGTCAGACGCCGCGAAGCAGCGATCGTGCTGGCGACGATGGATTAAGGATACTCGACGAGAACCTTCGGCGGCCTAGATCAGCCCGAGCCGCTCGGCCAGCGCTACCAGCCAGACCAAGCCGGCCAGCAGCAGCGACAACGCGACCGCCGCAGAGCCCATGTCCTTGACCCAGCCGATCCCGGGATGATGGTCGCGCGTGACGACATCGGCGAGCTTCTCAAGGCCCGTATTGAGTAGCTCGACGATCAGCAGGAACACCAGGACACCGATCAGCGCCACCCGCCGCCATGGATCGGAAGTGACAAGAAAGGCCAATGGGATGCCGACCAGCAGGGCTACCAGCTCCTGCTGAAAGGCAATCTCGCTCTTGGTGATCGCAACCAGCCCTTTCCAGCTGTTGCGCGCCGCATGCACAAAATGTTGCAGGTGCTTCATCGGAAAGTCAGCGGCAGATCGTTGCGCCCCGTGCCGCCGCCCTCCCCGCGCGATGCGCCGGACTGAAAAGCCCCGAAACTGCCGGTCAGCGGCTTGGCGCGGCCGGCGCGCTCCTGCTTGAGCAGATCGGCCATCAGGAAAGCGAGCTCGATCGCCTGCTCGGCATTGAGCCGCGGATCGCACAGCGTGTGGTAGCGCGCATTGAGGCCCTCGTCCGTGATGGCATGCGCGCCGCCGGTGCATTCGGTGACATGCTGGCCGGTCATCTCCAGATGCACCCCGCCGGCATGCGTGCCTTCCGCCGCATGAACCGCGAAGAACGACTTCACTTCCTTGAGGATCAGGTCGAACGGGCGGGTCTTGTAGCCGCTCCTCGAGGTGATCGTGTTGCCGTGCATCGGGTCGCACGACCATACAACAGAGCGGCCCTCACGCTTCACCGCCCGCACCATCGCCGGCAGCATGTCGCCGACCTTGTCGGCTCCGAGCCGCACGATCAGCGTGAGCCGGCCCGGCTCGTTCTCAGGATTGAGGATATCGATCAAGCGCATCAGCTCGTCGACCTTGCTCGACGGGCCGCACTTGAGGCCGAGCGGATTGATGATGCCGCGACAGAACTCCACATGGGCGTGATCGGGTTGGCGCGTGCGGTCGCCGATCCAGACCATATGCGCGGACGAGGCGACACCAGGTGCCGGGATGCGTCGAGTCTTCGCGGGTCAGCGCCTGCTCGAAACCGAGCAGCAAAGCTTCATGGCTCGTGTAGAAGTCGGTCGTCTTGAGCTCGGGATGCCTTTCCAGATCGAGGCCACAGGCCTGCATGAAGGCGAGCGCCTCCGAAATGCGGTCGGCAAGCTCGAGGTAGCGCTGGCTGCTCTTGCGGATCGAGATCGAGCATCCACTGGTGCACCCGGCCAAGGCTGGCATAGCCGCCGTGAGTGAAGCGCACGAATGAGGTTCAGCGTCGACGCGGAATGGCGGTACGCCTCGATCAGCCGCGCCGGGTCGGGCGTGCGGGCCGCAGCCGTGAACTCCGGGCCGTTGATGATGTCACCGCGGTAGCTCGGCAATTCCTGGCCGTTCTTCTTTTCGGTCGGCGACGAGCGCGGCTTGGCGAACTGGCCAGCGATGCGGCCGACCTTCACCACCGGCACCGCGGCGGCATAGGTCAGCACCACCGCCATCTGCAGAAACACGCGCAGGAAGTCACGGATGTTGTTGGCGCTGATGTTGTTGGCACTGGGATCGGTGAAGCTCTCGGCGCAGTCTCCGCCTTGCAGCAGGAAACCTTCGCCCTGCGCGACACGCCCAAGTATGCTGCTTGAGGTTGCGCGCTTCACCCGCGAACACCAGCGGAGGATAGCTGAGCAAAGCTGCTTGTTCCACCGCGGCAAGCTTCGCGGCGTCTGGATATTCCGGCACTTGCAGGATCGGCCTTTTGCGCCAATTGTCGCGCGTCCAGCGCTCCGCCACGGCACGCACTCCTTACCCTCGGAGTGCCGGGCTTATACACGCCAAGATGCTGAAAAACAAATCTTATTCGGCTGCCGTGGCAGCCTTGCTGCGGACGTGGCTGACAGCCTTCTGGCGCATCGTGACAAGCTCTTCGCCCGCGGTCGGGTGCACCGCCATGGTCGCGTCGAAATCGGCTTTGGTGGCCTTCATTTTCACTGCAATGCCGATCAACTGGATCATTTCGCCGGCGTCCGGCCCGACGATGTGGCAGCCGACCACGCGGTCCGTATCGCCGTCGACAACCAGCTTCATGAAGGTCCGGGTGTCGCGGCCCGACAACGTCGCTTTCATCGGCCTGAACAAGGTCTTGTAGATATCGACCTTGTCGAGTTGCGCGCACGCCTGCGCTTCGGTCATCCCGATCACGCCGCATTCCGGCTCGGAGAAAACCGCTGTCGGCACGTTGGAATGATCGACCCGCGTCGGCTGGCCACCGAACACGCTGTCGGCAAAGGCATGACCTTCGCGGATCGCGACCGGCGTGAGGGCGACGCGGTCAGTCACGTCGCCGATGGCATAGATGTGCGGCACCGAGGTCTGCGAGAACTCGTTCGACTTCGATCGCACCGCGCTGGTCGAGATCAACGCCGGCGGCCTCAAGCCCGAGCCCGCGACGTTGGGACGGCGACCGGTGGCAAACATCACCTTGTCGACGACAATATCCTGATGGTCGGACAGCATGACGCACAGACCGTTGATCGACCCTCTCGATGCCTTCGACAATGGCTTTGGTGACGATCCTGATCCCACGCCTTTCCATTTCGGCACGCAGATGATTTCGCAAGTCGTCGTCAAAACCGCGCAGGATATTGTCGCCACGATAGACCAGCGTGACCTGCGAGCCGAGCCCGTTGAAAATGCCTGCGAACTCAACAGCGATGTAGCCACCGCCTTGAATCAGGATCCGCTTCGGCAATTCGGTCAAGTGGAAGGCTTCGTTCGACGAGATGACGTGCTCGCGGCCCTCGATATCTTTGCCGAGCGAGGGTGCTCCGCCAGTCGCAATCAGGATGTGCTTAGCGAGAACGGTCTCGCCGGTGTCGTTGATCTTAACGGTATGAGCATCGACAAGCGTTGCTCGGGTCTTGACGATCGCGACCTTAGCCCGCTCCAAATTGGACGTGTAGGCTGCCTCGAGCCGGGCGATCTCGCGGTCCTTGTTGGCGATCAACGTTGCCCAGTCGAACGAAGGCTCCGATACGGTCCAGCCGTAGCCAGCTGCGTCCTCGAACTCCTCGGCGAAGCGCGAAGCATAGACCAAAAGCTTTTTCGGCACGCAGCCCCGGATCACGCAGGTGCCGCCAACCCGATATTCCTCCGCGATCATCACCTTCGCACCATAACCCGAGGCTATGCGTGCGGCGCGGACGCCGCCGGAACCGGCTCCGATGACGAAAAGATCAACCTCTTGAGACATGGTCCGTCCCAGCGCCCGCGCCCTGAACGGCGTCAGAGCACGGTATGGCCCTTTTTCCTCATTTCGGCGCGCATCTTCGCCAGCACTTCTTCGGCATACTTGCTGGCCCAGGCATCAACGCGCTTGGTGGCCTCGTCGAGCCCGGCCGGCTCCTCGACGATGAGCTTCTTGCCGAGCGGGGTCTTGTAGAACGCCAAGATGTCCTTGAGTTCAGCTTCGGTGAAGCGGCTCGCGTAGGCGCGCGCGATCTCGGTTTGCACCTCGGCGCGGCGCGGCGCGTTTTCCTTGATGAGCCGATCGGAGATCTCCTCCAAGTCCTTCGACAAATTGGGATTGGCGGTCAGGAGCGCCTTCTTGTGGAACTCGATCACGCCAGAAACCACACCGTCGAAGATCGTGATCCCACCCTTCAATTCGACGATTTCCCTGGCAATCGCCACGGCCGCCGCAGACGGCTGCGCGGATTGGGCGCGGAGATCCTGCGTGAACGCCAGACATGCGAGCGCCGCGGCGCATAGCGTGCGGGCAAAACGGGAGGCGGTCATGGCATTCACTCCTTGGAAATCGTTCAGGGCCGTTGCACGACACGGACACCGGCGGTGCCCGCTAGTATGGCCACATGTGCAAGCCCGATAAAGAGACCGTGTTCAACAACTCCAGGAATGGCGGAGAGCCCCCTGGCCAAGGCTGCCGGGTCAGCGATCCGGCCCAGCGCGGCATCAAGTATCCAGTGACCGCCGTCCGTGACGAAAACATGGCCATTCTTATCCTTGCGCAACTCGATCTGGCCGCCCACACCGGCCATCGCTGCAGCCGCCTCGACCGCCTGCCGCGTCGCGCCCAATCCGAACGGCACCACTTCGATCGGTAACGCGAACCGGCCCAGCACCGGCACCCACTTGCTGTCGTCGGCAATGACAATCATGGCGGCGGACGCCGTCGCGACGATTTTTTCGCGCAGCAGCGCACCACCGCCGCCCTTGATCAGGGTGAGGTCTGGCGCGATCTCATCAGCGCCATCCACCGTGAGGTCGAGCGCCGGGGTCTCGTCGAGCGTGGTGAGTGGAATATTCAGACTTGCAGCCTGGGCACGGGTGGTTTCCGAGGTCGGAACGGCGACCACGCTGAGGCCCTCGCGTACTCGCGCGCCGAGCAGGTCAACGAACTGCTTGGCCGTCGAGCCGGTGCCCAACCCGAGGCGCATGCCCGGCTTGACCCAGTCCAGCGCGCTAGCCGCGGCTTGACGTTTCTGCGCTTCAATGTCCATGAGTGCGGCGGGCGCTTTTGCCAGTGATGCGTCTATCTAACCCGCGTCCTGCGGCCAGCATAGCCAAAACCATGACCCCTCTGACAATCGTCTTCGACCTGGACGGCACGCTGGTCGATACCGCCCCGGACCTCGTCGACACCCTCAATATCACTCTTGCGCGTGAGGGATTGCCTCCGGTCCCGTACCCCAAGGCCCGCACCATGATCGGCGGCGGCGCCCGCCGCATGATCGAAGCCGGGCTGCAGTTTGAGAACCGCAATGTCACGACCGCTGAGCTGGACCGAATGTTCGAGGCCTTTACTGCCCACTATGCCGCACACATCGCCGAGCGGTCACTGCCGTTTCCAGGCCTCATCTCTGCGCTCAACGAGCTAGCGGCGCAGGGCTGTATCTTCGCGGTCTGCACCAACAAGCTCGAAGGGCTTTCACGCCTGCTGCTCGATGCGCTCGGGATGACCGCGCGCTTTGCTGCGATCTGCGGCCAGGATACTTTCGGCGTTCACAAGCCCAATCCCGAATTCCTGCGCCGCACCATTGCGCGGGCCAAGGGCAGCATCGACCGATCAGTCATGGTCGGCGACTCGGCAGCCGATATCGAGACCGCGCGCGGGGCCGGCATTCCAGTGGTGGCGGTTGATTTCGGATACACCGAGATCCCGGTCGCGCAACTCGGCCCCGACCGCATTATCGGCCATTTCGCGGGCCTGCCAGCGGCAGTGGCATCGCTTGCCGAAGGCTCGTTAACCAACCATTTACCCTAGTGCGGGCACATTCGTGCGGAATTCTATCTGCGACGATGCGCCCTTGCGGCGCGCGCGGTGGCTTTTCAGAGCGGCAGCTCAAGCCCACTCAGGAATTGAGTCCGGCGGCGCCGCGAAATGGACGGATGCGACCATGAAACGAACCGTCGCCATCGCAGCCTGTGGATTTAGCCTGGCCGGATGTGCCGGCCTGGGCCTGCCGAGCTTTGGTGGCCCGCCCACGACCACAATTCAATTCGAGTCCGAGCCCGCCGGGGCGGAAGCGCGAACCTCGACCGGGCAGAGCTGCCGCACGCCTTGCGCGCAGGCGGTTGTCGGAACCGAATTCACCGTAACGTTCACGCTCGCTGGCCATCAGCCGCAAACAGTGCCAGTGCGCATTTCCGCATCGACGGAACCAGTCGATCCCAACACCGGAGTGCAGCCCGCACCGCGCATGGTGCCAAATCCGGTGTTCGTGGAGTTGCAGCCGGCAGCGCCGCCGGCGGCGGCCCGCCGGCGCCCACCGCCGCCGCGGCAACCGCGGCCGGCCACAGCACGTCCGGCGCCGCAACAACAACAACAGCAACAGCAGCCTGCTCCAGCAGCCCCTGCGCCAGCCCCCGCGGCAGCCTGGCCACCGCCGCCACCCGCTCGCTAGCTGCTTGCCTTCCTTGACTCGGCTCCAAGTCGGATCGTAAACCGCCTATCGGTGCGGGCGCTTAGCTCAGCGGGAGAGCGTTCCCTTCACACGGGAGAGGTCGTAGGTTCAATCCCTACAGCGCCCACCATCGTCTCCCAGCATCACGCCATTCGCGGGGCGCAACAAGTTTTGCAACCCCGGCGCGGCTCGCTGCCACCAAGGAAAAAATTGCAAAAGAACGCAAGCCTGAGCCGTTGTTCGATTTGCGCCCGCACCACACGCGATATCGAGGCGGACTACGTCACCATGGGAGCGCAACCAGCGCGGCGGAGCGCCTGAAAGCTTCCCGCTAAGCAGATCGTAACATTGCGCTAACTGCTTGCGAGGACTGCCAATTCGGCGGCACGACATGACGGTTGCCGCAGCCAGGATTTTGTGGCCTTTGTAGCGTCACGTTGGTCGCAAAGTACGGGAGTTTGCGATGCTGTTGCGTTTGGCTGTCGCCGTGTCACTCGGCGCCGCTCTGCTTGCCACGGAAATCCGCCCCGCGGTTTCGCAAGGCTTTGAAATTGACGAAAAGCGCGAGATGCTCGCGGGCGGCACACCGAACTCACGGCGCTTTCAGTTGTTCGGTGGTTTCACGCAAGAGATCCCGCGCCGCACGGTGAGCCTTGCCAGCGCGGAACGGCCGGGCACCATCATTATCAGCACCGCCGAGCGGCGGCTCTACTACATCCTCGGTGACGGTCGCGCATTGCAGTACGGCATCGGAGTCGGCCGCATCGGTTTCACCTGGAAGGGGGTGAAGGCGGTCTCGGCGAAAAAAGAATGGCCGGCTTGGACGCCGCCACCGCAGATGCTCAAGCGCCGCCCCGATTTGCCGCGCCATATGGTCGGCGGCATCGATAATCCGCTCGGCGCGCGCGCCATGTATCTCGGGTCGTCGCTGTATCGCATCCACGGCTCGAATGAGCCGGAGACGATCGGCCAAGCCGTGTCCTCAGGCTGTTTCCGCATGACCAACGAGGACGTCGTCGACCTTTACAACCGGGTCCGGATCGGCACCAAGGTCGTGGTGCAATAACTGCGGCGCGCCGCAGTCGCATGGGCCGACCGCAATCTTTCAATGGCGCTGGGGCGGATCGCGTGACAGGCCCTTGCTGGCCAGTTCGTCGAGATAATCCTGCCACTTGCGTGCGTGACTGCGGCCGAGTTCGGACAGATAATCCCAGCTGAAAATCCCGGTCGAGTGCAGGTCGTCGAACACCAGCCGCACCGCGTAGTTGCCGACCGGATGCACCTCGAGGATCGCCACGTTGCGCTTGCCCGGAACGGTCTTGCGCTCGTCAGGCGAATGACCCTGGACCTCGGCGCTGGGGCTGAGCACTCGCAGATATTCCGCGTCGAGAGCGAAGCTCTCGCCGTTGTCGAAGCTCACTGTGAGCGCCTTGCGGTCCTTGGCGAGCCGCAATTCGGTGGGCCAGGGGCGCGCATCGGAGGCAGCCAATTTCGTCTCCCGAAAGGCGATTTTGCGCCTATATCGCCTATATATAGCACTCTGGACGCTTGCGGCTTGATCCGTCACAATCGCCGTAATCTCAGGAAAAAGCATGAGTTTTTCGACGTCCACGATTGAACTCGACCGCCCTGTCGAGCGGCCCGCACAGCCGCTGGTTGACCCGTTTGCACGCGCGATCACGTATCTGCGCGTGTCGGTCACGGATCGGTGCGACTTCCGCTGCGTTTATTGCATGTCCGAGCACATGAGCTTTCTGCCCAAGGCCGATTTGCTCACCCTGGAAGAACTCGATCGGCTGTGCTCCGCATTTGTCGCCAAGGGGGTGCGCAAGCTGCGCCTGACCGGCGGCGAACCTTTGGTGCGACGCGGCATCATGACGCTTGTGTCCACGCTGTCGCGCCACCTCAAGACCGGCGCCCTCGATGAGCTCACGCTCACCACCAATGGCTCACAACTCGCGAAATATGCCGCCGAACTCCGGTCGCATGGCGTGCAGCGTGTCAACGTGTCGCTCGATACACTCGACCCGGATAAGTTCCGCGCTATCACCCGCTGGGGCGACCTCAACCAGGTGATCGGCGGGATTGACGCCGCGCAGGCTGCCGGACTCAAGGTCAAAATCAACGCCGTGGCGCTCAAAGGCGTTAACGAGGACGAACTTGCGGACCTTGTCGCCTGGGCGCACGGCCGGGGCATGGATATTACGCTGATCGAGGTGATGCCGCTTGGCGACATCGGCGAAGATCGGCTCGACCAGTACCTGCCGTTGTCGATCGCGCGCGCTCGGCTGGCCGAGCGCTTCACCATGGACGAGATCGATTACATGACCGGCGGCCCGGCGCGCTACGTGCGCGTCAAGGAGACCGGCGGCCGTCTCGGTTTCATCACGCCGATGACGCACAACTTCTGCGAATCGTGCAACCGCGTGCGCATCACCTGCACCGGAACGCTGTTCATGTGTCTTGGTCAGGAGGACGCGGCGGATCTGCGCGCTCCGCTGCGGGCCTCGGAGGGCAACGACCTGCTTTACACTGCGATCGATGACGCCATCCTGCGCAAACCCAAGGGCCATGACTTCGTCATCGACCGCCGCCACAAGCGCCCGGCGCTGTCCCGCCACATGAGCGTCACCGGCGGCTGACGCTGTCCGGCATCGAACGCTCGCAGTGTCCATCAGCGCCAATCAACGCGGCATTCTGGCGATCTGCGGCAGCATGGTCGCCTATACCGTCAATGACGCGATGGTAAAGGAGATCGCGCGAAGCCACCCGGTCGGCGAGGTGATCTTCATCCGCGGGTTGTTCACCACACTGCTGATCGGCTCGATCGTGGTGGCGCTCGGATATGCCGGAGAGTTGCGGCGCGCTCTCAGCAGACCCGTGATCCTGCGCTCGCTGTGCGATGGGCTCTCGACCGCGTGCTTCGTGGTCGCGCTGGTCCACATGAAGCTCGCCGATCTCGCAGCTGTGCTCCAGGTCGCCCCATTGATCCTCGCTGCGTTCTCGGTGTTGTTCTACCGGGAAACGGTCGGCTGGCGACGCTGGACCGCGATCACCGTAGGCTTCATCGGCGCCTTGTTCGTCGTCAAGCCGACGCCGTCAGCCTTCGATGCCTGGGCACTGGTTGCGTTGCTGGCGGCGACGTCCTCGGCGTTGCGGGAGACGCAGACCCGGCAGATCGACCATAGCATTCCCACCATCGTGATCGCGTTCATGGGCTCGATTGCAATCATCGCGGTCGGCCTGCTGTTTGCGCCAACTGAGCAGTGGCACGGCGTTCCGGCAGGCGACATCGCGTTGCTGGCGGTGGCCGCGGTGTTTGTTGGCATCGCCACCTACCTAATGACACTCGCGTTCCGCGGCGTCGAAATCTCGGTGGTGGCCCCGTTCCGCTATAGCTATCTGATCACATCCGCGGTTGCCGGCTATCTCGTGTTCAGCGAGGTGCCGGATGCCTGGTCGGTCGCAGGCGCCATGCTGATCGTTGCAAGCGGCCTCTACGCGCTGCATCGCGAGGCGGTGCGGCGGCGAGACATCACCGGGGAAGCGACGCCGGCCGCCTAAGGTCTATCAGTTGCCCTGTTGCCGTTGCTGCCGCCGGAATTGCTCGAACGGGTCCTCTTCCAGGATGTTCTTGCTGTCGTCGACCTTTTCGTATTGCACCTTCGACGCCTCGCGTCTTTGGTGCTCCGGCAACCAGGTCGCGATGGCGGGAAATGCCACCAGCAGCGCGATGGCCACGCACTGCAAGGTCATGAATTCGAACATACCCTTGTAAATCGTGCCGAGCGACCAATCCTTCACCACCTGCTTGAGGTAATAGGCCGACATGGCGACGGGCGGCGACAGGTAGGCGGTCTGCATGGTCAAGGCCACCACGGCGCCGAACCACAGCATGACCGAATCGGGATGAATGCCCAATGTTTGCCCGAGCTGCGGCCGCAATGCATCGACGATCGGATAGAAGATCGGCAGGAACACCAGGATGATCGCCGGCCATTCAAACGGCCAACCCAACAGGAACAGCAGGATCACCACGAAGACCAGCATTATCACCGGCGTCAGCGGCAAGCTCAGCATCCACCTGGTGACCCATTCGGCGGTACCCAGCCGCGAGAACACCGCGCCGAAAATGTTCGAGGTCACCGCGAGCAACAGCACCATGCTGGAGGTCGCAGTGGTCGAAAGCACCGCCTGTCTGGCGCCAGCGTAGGTGACGCGCCCATAACAAGCGGCCAAGACAAAGGCGCCAAGCGCGCCAACCGCCGCCGCCTCGGTCGGCGTCGCGAGACCGCCGAGGATCGAGCCAAGCGTCGCCGTGATCAGCAAGAACAGCGGCACCACACCGACCACAACCTCCCAAAGAAGTTGCGCAACGCTGTGGACGCGCTCCTCTTGCGGCACTGGCGGTCCGAGCTCCGGTTTGATGAACGAGCGAGTCAGCAGATAGATCAGATAGATGGCGGCGAGCATGAAGCCCGGGCCGAAGGCGGCGGAATAAAGGTCGCCCACCGAAACTCCGAGCACCGGTCCCATCACGATCAGCATCACGGATGGCGGAATCAGGATGCCGAGCGTGCCGCCGGCCGTGATCGCGCCTGCCGAAAGCTTGGCGTCGTATTTCGCCTTGATCATCATCGGTCCGGCCATGATGCCAAGCACCGTGACCGCAGCGCCGACGATGCCGGTCGCCATGGCAAACACGGTCGAAGTCAGAATGACCACCGCGTAGAGCGAGCCGCGGATCGGCGCCAGCAGATTGCGGAAGGCGCGGAACAGGCGCTCCATCAGGCCGGCCTGCTCAGTGATGAAGCCCATGAAGATGAACAGCGGCACCGCCGCGAACACCTCCTCCTTCATCAGTCCGAGAGTCTGGAAGTAGGCCAGGTCGAACACCACCTTGCCCAGCCCGAAATAGCCGAACACAAACGCCAGGAAGAGCATCGTGAAGCTGATCGGGAAGCCGATGAAAATCGCACCGATCATCACGGTCAGCATGACCATGCCGAGGGCTTCCTGACCGGTCATTGCCCTAGACCTCGACCTTCTCTTTGTGCTCGAGCTCGACGCCGGTATAGACAGCGTACAGGCTCTTGATCACCTCGGAGACGCCTTGGATGATCAGCAGCAGGCAGGTGAGCGGAATGATCGTCTTGAAGGGCCACAGCAGCGGACGCCACGGCGTCTGCTCGGAGGTCTCGCCAAGCACGAACGCATACCAGGCGTCATCGGCACTGACGATGAAGAACAGGATCAACGACGGAAAAAACAAGCCGATGTAAGCAATGGAGTCGATCAGGCCTTTGGTGCGGGTCGACCAGCTCTCAAAGAAGAAATCGGTACGAATGTGCGCACCCTTGTGCAGCGCGTAGGCTGCACCGAGCATGAAGATCGCGGCATAAAGCATGTACGTGACGTCGTAAGCCCAGATCGTCGGCGCGTGAAAGAAATAGCGCGCGATCACTTCGTAGGCCACCGCCAGCACCAGCGGCACGTTCAGCCAGGCCACGGCAAAACCGATCGCATCCGTGAAGCGGTCGATCCGTCCCGTGAGGGCAACAATTTGCGGCGAGAAGCCTGTCATTCAAATCCGCCAGAAGCGCGGAGACCAGGAGCGGATCGACTCCGCTCCTGGGTTTCGCTCAGTCTTCGGCTTAGCCTTGTCGTGCCTACTTGGTCCTCTCCGGCCAATAGTAGTTGGCCGCGAACGAGTACGGCGGGAACATAAATCGCTTTGCCGGCACAACCTTCCCGGCGTACGCGCGCTGCGATTCATAGACCTTCTTGAAAAACGGATCCTTCGCCGATTCTTCAGCGGCCATAATGTCCCAGGTCTTCATGAACTCGATCAGGATGTCCGGCGGCGTCCGCAAGAGCTGTACCTGGTGCTTGTCGCGCATCTCTTCGATCGCGTCGGCATTCTGCTTCTGCCACCTGACGCCCCAGCGGATGAAGGTGTCGAACGTCGCGGCGCGCACAGCCTCCTGCTGCTGCGGCGTGAAGCTCTTCCAGACATCGCTGTTGATGATGAGCTCGAGCATCGAATTGCTCTCATGCATGCCCGGCGTGTAGTGATACTTGAACACCGTCGGCAGACCGAGACGCAGATCCTCGACGCCGCCGACCCATTCGGCGCAGTCGATCACGCCGCGCTGTGCCGCCGGAATGATTTCACCGCCCGGCAGGTTGACGGTGGTCATTCCCATCCGCGTGTAGATCTCGTTCACGATGCCGGTCTGCCGGCACTTCAGACCTTTGAGATCGGCCATGTTCTTGATCGGCCGCTTGAACCAGCCGAACGCCTGCGGGCTGGAGCCACCGACCGGGAAGGCCACCACGTCGAGCTTGATGATGTCGCGGTAGAACTCCCAGTAGAGATCCATCCCGCCGCCCTCGTTGAGCCAGCCGAGGAAGTCGAAGTGGTCCATGCCGAACGGACCCGCCGGCGTCGCAGAGAACAGCGTCGCGGTCTTATTCTTACCGACCCAGTAGTAGGCGACGCCATGACCGCCATCGATCACCTTTTTGTGGGTGGCATCCAGGATTTCGAACGGCGGCACGACTTGGCCAGCGGCGAGCGCTTCGATCTTGATCGATCCGCTGGTGAGCTTGTCGACCCGCTCGGCGAACATTTTAAAGTTGTCCTGCAGCGTCAAGCTGGCAGGCCAGGTCGATTGCATTTTCAGCGTTCGAGTCTGCTGTGCGCTGGCCGGCGCAGCTATGCACAACGCCGCAACTGCGGCGATGGCGGCAACAGACAACCCCCTCTTCAAAGTCAGCATGCGAACTCTCCCCTCAGAGGCAAAACTTCAGATCGTCAACTGTAACTAACGCATGTCGCAGGCGCAACGCGGCCTGCAGCCGCTTCGCAGTGCAATCCGGGCCCGCTGACGCTGGTTTTGTGGGCAAGACGAAAGTCGTATCCGGCGCAACGAATGCCGGAACCCCGAGGGACGGCGCTAGGCCTCGATCACGATCTTGGGCGCCTGCCGGGCGCCCCCCGCACCGAGCTGATCGCGTACATTCGCAGCGATCACGCGATAGGCTGCCGCATGCGGGCCGTCCGGCTGTGTCGCCACGATCGGCAGACCGGAGTCGGAGGTCTCGCGAATCGCCATGTCGAGCGGCACTTCGCCGAGGAATGGCACACCGAGCCGCTCGGCCTCTTTGCGCGCGCCGCCGTGGCCGAAAATGTCGGTGCCGCTCCCCGCATTTCGGGCAGATGAAAGTACTCATGTTCTCGACAATGCCGAGCACCGGCACATTGACGCGTCTGAACATGGCGATGCCGCGACGCGCGTCGATCAGCGCGAGGTCCTGCGGCGTCGAGACGATCACCGCGCCCTTGAGCGGCACCTGCTGCGCCATGGTGAGCTGCGCATCGCCAGTGCCAGGCGGCATGTCGACAACCATCACGTCGAGGGCGCCCCACTCCACCTCGCGCAGCATTTGCGTAAGCGCGGACATCACCATCGGTCCCCGCCAGATCATCGGCGTTTCTTCCTCGATCAGAAATCCGATCGACATCACGGTGAGACCATGGCGCTCGATCGGCTTGAGCCGCGTGCCGCCCAGGGTCTGCGGCCTCTCCCGGATCGCGAGCAGCTTCGGCAACGACGGCCCGTAGATGTCGGCGTCGAGGATGCCGACTTTCATGCCGAGGTCGCGAAGGCCAAGCGCAAGATTGACGGAGGTGGTGGACTTGCCGACGCCACCCTTGCCGGAGGCGACCGCGATGATGGATTGAACGCCCGGCACGCCCTGTAGCGCTTGCTCACCCCGCGGCGCTGCGCCCCGCGTCGGGGCAGCCTGCGGTGGACGTGCGCCGGGCGCACCGCCTTTCCGTTCTGCCGTGAGTGCCACCATCACCGACTGCACGCCGGGAAGTGCCTTCACCGCTTCTTCCGCGCGCTTCCTCACCGACTCCCAGGCTTGCGCCACGGCTGTATCGACGCTGATCGAGAAGAACACCTTGTCGCCCGCCACGATCTCCGACAGCGTGCCGGTCTTGGGCAATGGCGTGCCATCGGGCGCGGCGACCTTGCCGAGCGCATCCAGCACCTGTTCCTTGGTCACCGCCATCGCGCGTCCCCAGATTTCGTCGTTAGTCGGCGAATTGGGGCGGCACCATAGAGGCGCCCGC
Organism: uncultured Alphaproteobacteria bacterium; assembly: GCA_963787955.1. GTDB lineage: Bacteria > Pseudomonadota > Alphaproteobacteria > Rhizobiales > Xanthobacteraceae > Z2-YC6860. The sequence continues at coordinate 108,914 of CAWBFG010000039.1, forward strand.
ACCCTGGTCAACGCCACGCCTGCAAGATATTGATCGGGCACGCGCGCACAAGGAGGAGACGATGGCGAATGTGGCGTTTCTCGGTCTGGGTGTCATGGGCTATCCCATGGCCGGACATCTCAAGAACAAGGGCGGCCACGAGGTAACGGTCTATAACCGCACCCACGCCAAGGCGGAGAAGTGGGCGAGCCAGTTCGGCGGCAAGGCCGCCAAGACTCCGAAGGACGCAGCCGAAGGCCAGGACTTCGTGATGATGTGCGTCGGCAACGACAACGACGTGCGCGAGGTCGCGCTCGGCGCCAATGGGGCGTTCGCTGGCGTGAAGAACGGTGCGGTGTTTGTCGATCACACCACAGCCTCGGCTGAAGTCGCGCGCGAGCTTTACGCCGAGGCGAAGAAGCGCGGTTTCGATTTTGTCGATGCGCCGGTGTCGGGCGGCCAGGCCGGCGCCGAGAACGGCGTGCTTACGGTTATGTGCGGTGGCGACGCCGACCCGTTCGGCCGCGCCGAGAAGGTGATCGCGGCCTATGCGCGTGCCTGCAATCTGATGGGAACGCCCGGGTCCGGCCAACTCGCCAAGATGGTCAACCAGATCTGCATCGCCGGTCTGGTGCAGGGCCTCTCCGAGGGCATCCACTTCGCCAAGAAAGCCGGTCTCGACATCGAGAAGCTGATCGCCACCATCTCCAAGGGCGCGGCGCAGTCCTGGCAGATGGAGAACCGCTACAAGACCATGATGGCCGGCAAGTATGACTTCGGTTTCGCCGTCGATTGGATGCGCAAGGACCTGTCGATCTGCATGGCCGAAGCACGCAGGAACGGCGCCAACCTGCCGGTGGCTGCGTTGGTCGACCAGTTCTATGCCGAGGTGCAGAAGATGGGCGGCAGCCGCTGGGACACGTCGAGCCTGCTTGCCCGCCTTGATCGCTGAGCGAGGTTTGCATCTTTTTTCGCCAATCGTCGCTCCGAAACCCCACGCGATCCCGCTAAAGGACTGATAAGGCGCATGCGCCCCACTGGCACGGCTGTTGCACCTCAAGTCGGGTGCGACGGCGGTGCTGCCGGCGCGCGGAGCGCATCATGGCAGTCAAAGTTCTGCTCGATCAGGTCGGCGTATCGTTCGCGACCCCAGGTGGGCCGTTCCGTGCTGTCGCGCCGCTCAATCTGGCGATCGAAACCGGACGCTTCGTCAGCCTGGTTGGTCCGTCCGGCTGCGGCAAGAGCACGCTGTTCAATGTTATCGCCGGGTTGCTGCAGCCGACTGAAGGGCGGGTGCTGATCGACGGCGAGGACGCCACCGGCACCATCGGCCGCGTCGGTTACATGCTGCAGAAAGACCTGCTGCTGCCTTGGCGGACCGTGGTCGACAACGTAATCCTCGGCATGGAGGTCCAAGGCACGCCGCGCAATGAAGCGCGCCAGCGCGCGCTGCCGCTGCTGCATCGCTACGGCCTGTCGGGCTTCGAGCACCTCTATCCAAACTCCCTGTCAGGCGGCATGCGCCAGCGCGCGGCATTGCTGCGCACCTTGTTGTTCGACACCGACGTGATCCTGCTTGACGAACCATTCGGCGCGCTGGATGCGCAGACCAAATTGCGGATGCAGGAATGGCTCATGCAGCTCTGGGGCGACTTCCGCAAGACCGTGGTGTTTGTCACCCATGACGTCGAGGAGGCGATCTATTTGTCGGACGAAATCCACGTCATGGGCACGCGTCCGGGCCGCATTCTGGAAACCATTCCGATCCCCCTCGCCCGTCCGCGTCTGCGAACCAGTTCCTTGTCCGCCGAGTTCATCGCCATCAAGGAGCGCTGCCTGAAGCTCCTGGCGGTCGGAGCCCCTGAGTTGGAAGAGGCCGCCTGACATGGCCATTCAGGACGCACACGAATTCATCGTGCCTGGCGTCGACCTTGCAGCGCGTCAGCAGGTTGAGCCGGCGGCGAAGAAAGCGCGGCGTTTGCCGGTTCAAAAAGACTGGCCGACATGGGCCATCGTGGTAACCCAGCTCGGCATTCTGGTTGGGATCCTCGGATTCTGGGAATTTGCAGCGCGGGTAGGACTTATCGACGCATTCTTCTGGTCGCAGCCGAGCAGCATCTACCGCACGCTGATCATCTTCTTCACGCAAGGCGAAGCCTGGACCGACATCAGCTTCACATTCCGCTCCACGATCTTCGGCTTCCTGATCGGTACCGCCGCCGGCTCGTCTGTTCGGCCTGTCGTTCTGGTGGTCCCGCAACTACGCGGCGATCGTTCAGCCCTATATCATCTGCTTTGAATCGATCCCCAAGCTCGCGCTGGCGCCGCTGATCATTCTGGTGTTCGGTCTCGGTCTCGTTTCCAAAGTAGCGATTGCGACTGCGCTGACGTTCGTCATTTCCACGCTGACCACCTACGCAGGCGTCAAGGCGCTCGATCCCGACGGCGAGAAGCTGTTCTATTCCCTTGGCGCGAGCCGATGGCAGGTGTTTCGGAAACTGGTGGTGCCGTTCTGCCTGCCCTGGATCATTTCGGTGTTGCGCGTAAACATCGGCCTTGCGCTGACGGGCGCCATTGTCGGCGAATTCATTGCCTCGCAACACGGCCTCGGCCGCGCGATCCTTTATGCGGGCCAAACCTACGACATCGCACTGGTTTGGGTCGCAGTGCTCGTCCTCTCGACACTCGCCGTCATCATGTACGCGACCGTGACGTGGCTCGAAAGCGTGCTGCGCAAGGGCGTCCGCCAGTAATGCAGCGTTTCAACAGGAGGTTTGTCATGGACAGACGAAAATTTCTCGGCACTACCGCGGCAGCCGGCGTGGCCCTCCTCGCAAAGCCCTACATCGCCCATGCCGCCAAGCACCAGCTCCTGGTCGCCGAGCCGGTCCACTCGACCGGTTACTTGCCGATGTATATCGCGATGGCGAACAACTATTTCGCCGAGGCGGACATCGAGGTGAAGATCGTAACCATCGAAACAGGCGGCGGCCACACCAACGCCGTTCTGTCCGGACAGGCGTTCGCGTTCATCGGCGGGCCCGAACACAATGCATTCGCCAAGGCGAAGGGCGCAGACCTCCGAGCGGTCGTCAATTGCGTCAATCGTGGCAACGTCTACTTCTGCGCCGCCAAGGGCCAGGATCCAGCCGACAAAAATTGGCCGGCTTATTTCAAGGACAAGTCGATCGCGCTCAGTCCGTATGGCGGCACGCCGAATTCGATCATGCGCTACCTGCTGACCAAGTGGAACCTCGACGCCAAAAAGGACGTAACACTGCTCGAAGTGCCGAATTCCGCGGTTCCAGCGACGGTCCGCACCGGCCGCGCAGCGATCGGCGTGACGACCGAGCCGATGATCACGCAAGGTGTCAAGCAGGGGTTCTGGAGCGAGCCGTTCCTAAACATTCCGAAGGAGCTCGGGCCCTACGCCTACTCCACCATCAATGTGCGCCTCGACTCGGTCAAGAAAGAGCCGGAGGTGGTGCGCGGATTCGTTCGCGGCATGATCAAGGGCCTGAAATTCCTCTATGCCGACAAGAATGGCGCTGCCGAGATCGCCAAGAAGCAGTTCCCAACCATGGCGCTGGACGACTTGAAGGCCACGCTCGACCGTTCGTTCGCCGACGAGATGTGGAGCACGGACGGAATGATCAGCCGCGAGTCCTGGGACACCGGGAAGGCCGTCGTGATGGGCGCGAACATTCTCAAATCGGATGTCAGCTATGACGACATTATCGACATGAGCTTCGTCGAGAGCGTACGAGCCAGCTTGTAAGTATGGTACCGTGGAGCGTCCCGCAGCAAAGCACGCAGGAAAACGACTATGTCCGAGCCGATCTGGAACAAGTTCCTCACCGAACGCGACAAGGCGGTGTTCGGCACCTCCGGCTATGGCGGCACGACAGGGCTTCGGCAAGCGTCCCGCGCTGGTCATCATCGACGTCAACTACGCGTTCTGCGACGAACGGCCGATGCCGATCCTGGAGTCGATCAAGCGCTGGCGCAATTCCTGTGGCGAGGATGCCTGGGTGGCGATGCCCTATCTCAAGTCGCTGATCGAGAAGGCACGCGAGAAGGGCATTCCGGTGATCTACACCACCGGCGTACGGCGCGCCGACAATTGGGATAACGGGAGCTGGAGCTGGAAGAACAACCGCTCCGGCGAGGACCGTTCGAACCCGGCCGGGACCAACATCGACGGCAACGAAATCGTGGCCGAGATCGCCCCCGGCCCGAAAGACATCGTGATCTACAAGCAGAAGCCGTCCGGCTTCTTCGGCACCAACATGGCGAGCTATCTCACGCTGCTCGGATGCGACAGCGTGATTGTCACCGGCACCACCACGTCGGGCTGCGTACGCGCGACCGTTCTCGACGCCTTCAGCCTGAACTATCGCATCACGCTGGCGGAAGAAGGATGCTTCGATCGCAGCCAGGCGAGCCACGCCATCAACCTGTGCGACATGAACGCCAAGTACGCCGACGTGGTGAAAACCTCGGAGGTGCTTGAATTTTTCGACACCCTGCCGGCCAACCAGTTCGACCTGCCGAGCGGCGCACCGCACTCCGGGGCCGCCGGGCAAGCAGCTCGGCTGACGGCATCCGTCAGACCTCGACCACCAGCCCGTCCTCGGCGACGATCAAGCCGGCTGCGCGCGCTTCGTCCTGACGATCAAGCATCGTCGGGTTCATGTGCGTGATCATGATGCGCTTGGCATTCAGCGCCGCGCGCTTTTCCTTGAGCGTGGCGTAGCTGGTGTGTCCCGGCATACTACGCGAGTAGTCGTAGCACTCGATGATGAGGAGATCCGCGCCATCAGCGATCGGAATCAACGCATCGGTCCATTCAGTGTCGCCCGAGTAGGTCAGCGTCTTGCCGCCTTCGGTCAGCCGCACCGCGGTTGATGGCGCACCCGACTGGTGCATGACCTCTGCGGTCCGCAGGGCGAAACCCAACACTTCGTCCGGAACGCCCGGCGTGATCTCGCCGATCTCGAGTGGAAATCGCCAGACATTCTTGCTGGAAAGCGGAAAGAACACTTCCATCGCCGACTTCACGCGCTCGCGCGTGCCGGGTGGCCCGACCACGGTCAACGGTTTGTCGCGGCGCAGATGAAACTGTGATTCCAACAGAAAGAACGGCAGCGCGCCAAAATGGTCCCCGTGCAGATGGCTGAGCACGACGCCGTCGATGGTATTGAGGTCGATGTTCAACACCTTCATCGCTACCGGCGTCGAGGCGCCGCAGTCGAGCAAAATTTTGCGCTCGCTGCCTTCGATCATGAAGCAGGTGTTGAAGCGTCCGCCCGAGCCGAACGCATCGCCGCATCCGATGACGGTCAGACGCATGTCAGGCCTTGGCGCTCGGTCGTGCCGATATTGCGCTGTGCCAGCGGCGTACGTTCGTGTGCGTCTCTGGCACTGCAAGCTTCGCCGGCTTCATAAAATCGATGCCGACCAAACCGGTGATGTCGGCCACACTGAAGTGGTCGCCGGCGACAAACGGCCGATCCTTTAACTCCCTGTCGAGCAGATCGAGGAATTCCATCACACGAGGCTTGTTAGCATCCGCCCAGGCCGGTACTTGCGGTACCTCCATGTCCTTCATCGCCGGATGTGTGTTGCGGAAAACATGACCAACCTGGGTGAGCAGCTGAAATTCGATCCGCCGCTGCCACATTTCAATCGTCGCAATCTGCTTCGGCGCCGTTCCGAACAGTGGCGGCTGCGGGTGGAGTAACTCGAAATAGCGGCAGATCGCGATCAACTCGCAGATGATCGTGCCGTCGTCGAGCAGCAGTGCCGGCACCCGTTGCAGCGGATTGATCGCGGTGAAGGCTGCCGACTTTTGAGCCATCGCGCCGAGGTCGACCGGTTCGATCGGCACGCTGATGCCTTTTTCCGCCAGAAACACCCGGACTCGCCGAGGATTGGGCGCCCTGCCGCCGTCATAGAGCTTCATAAATCACTCGCCGTTAACCATGGGATTTATAGCGTGTTTAAGGCGGCCCTTAAGGTTTTTGAGCGACTTTTGACGGGGTTTTTCGGGGATGAGTGGCGTACCAGTGTCCGCGGTCGAGCAGCGCGATATTCCGATGCCGAGCGAGAAGCCGTTGGCCAAGCGCCGCCGGCTTGCCGCCCAGCGCGTGCGCGAAGCCCGCGACATGCTGACCTCGACCACCGGGACCCGGGTCGCCTTCGACTATGAGCTGCTGCGCCAGTTCGCCGAGAACCGGCTGTCTGCGTCGTTGGTGATCCTGCTGCTGGTCGGCACCATCGGCTTCCTGTCGAGTGTGTGGGCCGGCGCCGTCATGGCCGGCGCTTGGACTGCGTCGGTATTGGTGATTCACGCGGTGATCGTCACCAAGTGTCGGCAATTCCTCAGCGAGTCGCCGCACGGCATGAACCTGCGCGCTTGGCGGCTGCGCTTCATCGTTCTCGATCTCTTCTACGGCCTGGCATGGATGTTCAATCTCGTCCATCCGCTTGGCCAGGACGAAGGCTCCAGCACCTTCATGCTGTTCGTCATGCTGATGGTGGTGGCGGTTTCGAGCATGCTTGCTTCGAGCTTGCCGATCGCGGTGCTGGCCGCGACTATTCCGGTTTCGGCTGCCGTGGCATTGAACTTCGCGCTGCAGGGCGACCTCCACAACACCATCCTCGGTGTCATGGCGGTCGCGGCGCAGGGCTATTTCACCCTGCTTGCCTACCGCCTCTACTCGTCGGGCCTCGCCACACTGGTCGCACGCGCGGAAAAGGATGCGCTGATCGGCGAGCTCGAGCAGTCGAAGGCGATCTCCGACGAAGCGCGTCGTCGTGTCGAAGGCTCCAATATCGCGAAATCTCAGTTTCTCGCCCAGATGAGCCACGAGCTGCGCACGCCGCTCAATGCTATTCTCGGCTTTTCCGAGGTGATGAAGGGCGAGATTTTCGGGTCCCACGCCGTCCCGGTCTACAAGGAATACTCCAACGACATTCATCAATCCGGCCAGCATCTGCTCGGCCTGATCAACGAAATTCTCGATCTGTCGCGCATCGAGGCCGGGCGCTACGAGCTCAACGAGGAGCCGGTGATGCTCACCACCGTGGTGGAGGATTGCCATCATCTCCTCAAGTTACGCGCGCAGAACCGCGGCATCACCGTTCACAACGTGTTCGAAGCAGACCTGCCCCGGCTGTGGGCGGACGAACGGGCGTTGCGGCAGATCTGCCTCAACCTGCTGTCCAACGCGATCAAGTTCACCCCGCCGGGCGGCGAGATTTGGCTCAAGGTCGGCTGGACGGCGGCCGGCGGCCAATACATGAGCTGCAAGGACACTGGTCCTGGCATTCCTGAGGAGGAAATCCCAGTGGTGCTGTCCTCGTTCGGCCAGGGCTCCAACGCCATCAAGTCGGCTGAGCAAGGCGCCGGCCTCGGTCTGCCGATCGCCAAGAGCCTGGTCGATATGCACGGCGGCACGTTCACGTTGAAATCGAAGGTCCGTATCGGCACCGAACTGATCGCGACGTTCCCGCCTGAGCGGGTCATGGCCGCGCTTCCGCCGATCACCGAGTTCGACCCCAGCGGCACCACCCCAAGTCGCCTCGAATAGGGGCAAGCAGGGCAAGCGCTCAATCTTCCGCATGAGCGCCTGACGACTGGGTCCTTCCTGATTGCGTTCCGCGCCACGGACCCTATTTTGGGGGCCACACGCTGATTCTCATCCATGGCCGCGATCGAAACCCCCTGCATCAAGGTGTGCATCGTCGAGCACAACTCCGGGCTCTGCCTGGGCTGTGGACGCACGCTGGGCGAAATCGCGAACTGGACCGCGTTCACCGATGTCGAGCGTTCGCGCGTCATGGCAGAGCTTCCGGTTCGCATGGAGAGCATGCGCCGGCAAACCGCCAAAGCCGCTGCCTCGTGAGGGCTTAGACCCGTGCGCCGCCTACTGTGGATTCTGCTAATCGGCCTCGCCCTCTCGCTGGTCGTACTGGTCGCGCGGCACGACGCCGGTACGATCGCGATGCCGACGACGAACATGTCGACCGACGACTTCGCGTCGCTCGCCTACAATCTGGCTCTGATTGTGTTTCTCGGCGGCACGGTGCTGGTGCTGTTCCGCGAGCGTTTTTCGCAGGCGCTCGAAGCCGCGCTGTTCTGGGCCGCGGTCGGACTCGTGCTGGCCCTCGGCTACACCTACCGAATGGAATTGCGCGACGTCGGCGAGCGCGTATTGGCGGAGATCGTGCCGGGGCGCGCCGCGACCCGCGGCGTGCGCACCGTGGAGCTGGTGCGTGGGCGCAGCGGCGATTTCCAGGTTTCAGCACAGATCAACGGCGCCCGCTCCAGCATGGTGCTGGACACCGGCGCGAGCGCCGTGGTGCTCACCCAGGAGACGGCTAAAGCCGCAGGCCTGCCGCTCGAGGTGCTCGCTTACAACGTCAACGTCGATACCGCCAACGGCCGCACCCGCGCCGCCGCTGTCACGCTCGACCGCATCGCGGTCGGCAATATCGTCGAGCGTTCGGTACCGGCGCTGATTGCGCAGCCGGGACAATTGCGGACCAATCTGCTCGGCATGAGTTTCCTCAATCGGCTGGAAAGCTGGGAGGTGCGCGGCGACAAGCTGGTCATGCGAGGTTATCGCTAGTATCGCGGTTCGGAAGTTCGCCCGAATTCTCAGCTTGATCCGAAGCGAACTTCCGAACCAAGCGACACTAGGGCGCGTACTCATAAAGCGCAGAGCCATAGCTGAACGTCCGCTTTCGGGGCAAACCGGAAAACATTTGCTCACTTCGAGACTTGCCGGTTTTGACCCGGAGCGGTCATTCGAAGCATTCACTCGACTTGCCTATCGACCCTTAGAGCATTTTCACGTTTTGCGGAATCGGATGGATACCCAACGGGGCTGATTTGTGATTCTGGGTAGCGGTGCCAATGGCTGCGAGAATCGCCGATGGGCAAGCCCTATTCCCAGGATCTGCGTGAACGCGTGATTGCGACGGTCGATGCAGGAACGCGTGTCTGTGCGACGGCGCGGGTGCTTCTGGTCAGCGTATCCTACGTGTCCAAGGTCGTTGGCCGTCGGCGAACGACCGGTGAGACGACGGCGCGTTTGGGCCGAGCGGGACGCAAGCCGAAGCTCGCACCTCACGACGAAGCCATTCGCGCCCGCGTGGCGGCTCATCCGGATGCGACGCTCGAGGAGCTGCAGGTCTGGCTTGCGGACGAATGCAAGGTCAAGGTCAGCATCGGCTGCCTGTGGAACAGGCTGAAGTTTCTCAAATTGCCGCTCAAAAAAAGTCACTGCGCGCTTCCGAACAGGATCGGCCGGATGTCGCCGAGGCCCGCGATCGGTGGCGTGCGAACCAGCCCGAACTGAAGTCGGAACGCCTCGTCTTTATCGACGAAACCGGTGCGGCGACCGACATGGCGCGCCGCTACGGCCGCTGTCCGCGCGGCGAGCGCCTCGTTTGCAGCGTGCCGTGGGGACATTGGAAAACGACGACCTTCGTTGCCGCACTGCGGCTCGGCGAGGTCGCCGCGCCCTGTGTGCTGGACGGACCGATGGATGGGGAAAGCTTTCGCGCTTATGTCGAACAGTTCGTCGTCCCGATCCTTAAGCCTGGCGATATCGTGGTGATGGATAACCTTGCAAGCCACAAGGTCGCCGGCGTCCGCGAAGCGATCGAAGCCGCAGGCGCCGAGTTGCGCTACTTGCCGCCCTACAGTCCCGACTTCAATCCGATCGAGCAGTTCTTCGCCAAGCTCAAAGCCCTGCTGCGAAAGGCCGCCGCCAGAACCGTCGAAGCTCTGATCGCAGCGATTGCTGAAGTCCTCACCGAGGTCAGACCGCAAGAATGCGCAAACTACCTCGCCAACCAAGGCTATCGCCACGAATCATGAAAGTGCTCTAGTCACAGACTGGGCGATGGAACGTGGTATAATCCCTCCGTTGCATGAATGACCCCCTCGACCGGAGGGTCGCATGGCAAGCCACATCGGACGACGAAAATTCTTAGCCACGCTGAGCGGCGCAGCGGCCCGCCTGGCCGTTCGCGGCTGCGTGCGCAGCAGCCAGGGATAAGTTCTGGCGGGAGAGACTCAGATGCCAAACGATTCTCAATCCTCGGTGCAAGAAGCCATTGCGGCAATAATTGAGCGGCAACAGAGGGAGGGGACCGTCCCTGCGGAGTTTATCTTTCAAGCTAATCGAGTTTGGATAGATCGGAACCTCAGCAAGCACCTCGAACCGGTGTTTGCCGAGGTGGCCCGTAAGATAGGTTTGGATAAAAACAAGCTCGACGAGGCTGTCGCGCGACACGAACAGGAAGTAACGCAGTACTTGAAGGAGCAAGAAGCAGAGACTGACAAGAACTTTGCGGCGCTCACAAAAATTTATCGGGAGGCATTGGCAAATAGGAAAGCGGCCATCGAGGGCGCAATAACTACTGAACCATCGATTGCGCCACCCCCATCAGTTTTGATGGTCTTAGACAAACCCTTTTCTATTCACGGGCGGCCCTCGGACTTGTTGGCCGATGAGCACATCGAGAGTTGGAATAGTTCAACGAAGATTATTTGGGAAACAACGGATAAATGGAATGATATAGAAGCAATCTTCTTTTTTTCCTGGCATAACGACTTTAACGAATTTGTTGTAATCACTGGTGTAACTTCTTCGCTCACGGCTGCGGTAGGAGTGGCCTCCCGGTGATTCGAGATTGACACTTCCTGCCTGCCTCTCGAACTCTCGAGCAGACGACGCCGTGATCGGACATCAGCCGTTGGAACTGTTCGCTGGTGTAGCTGCCGCGATCAGAATGATGTAGCAGCGCATACTTCTGACTTCGAAAGTGCGGTCGAGCACATTGGGGGCGATAGCGGCCGCCTGCCGCTCACCCAAATCAGGCGGCAGGCGACGCCGTCGCGGACGTGCTTTGAGAGCCTGCAGCCGCATCAATCGCTCGATCCGATGCAGCCCGCACGACACGCCCTCAGCGAGCAGATCGCGCCACACGCGCCTGGCGCCATAGGTGCGGTCGCTCGCGACGAAGCTGGCACGAACCCTGACGCCGACTTCTTCATCGCTCCGGCTGCGCTGACTGCGCGGCCGTGTCAGCCAGGCATAGAACCCACCCCGCGAGACACCGAGCGCCTCGCACAACCAATCCGCCGGCCAGATCCCCCGGTGCTTCGCAATGAAGCCGAACTTCATGTCGATTCCTTCGCGAAGTAGGCCGCGGCTTTTTTTAGGATGTCTCGTTCGGCCTTCAGCTTGGCCACTTCGCGCCGCAACTGCGCGATCTCCAACTGCTCCGGCTTCATCTGGCCTTGCCCGGGGAACGCATGCTGCGGATCGTCCGCAAAATAGCAACTCTATGATTCTAGTGTCCCTTTGGACCCGAAGTTCGCAAAGGTGGCTGCTGAACAACCGCGCGAACTTCGGGGCCGGGACACTAGAGCAGGCTGATCACGAACCGCGCCGCGACCGCGAGCAGGAACAGGCCGAAGGCGACCTCCAGCCGCCGCTTCGGTAGGCTGTGGGCGAGCCGCGCACCAAACGGCGCCACATAGGCCGCAATCGGCGCCATCAGCACCACCCCAATCAGCGAGACATAACCGATCGAAAGCGGCGGCATCGACGCCTGTTGCGGCCAGCCGGCGATCATGAAACCGACGGTGCCGAACACAGAGATCAGCACCCCGATGCCGGCAGAAATCCCCACCGCAACGTGAATTGGCGTGCCGTACAGCATCATGATCAGCGTTGACACCGACCCGCCGCCGACGCCCATCACCGCCGAATAGAAGCCGACAATGAAGCCATAGACCGACATCAATCCAGCACCAGGCATCGTGTCGCCGAGCCGCCAATTGTCATTGCCAAACAGCATGCGCACCGCGATCAGTGAAGTCACCACCACAAAGGCGAGCTTGAACATCCAACTCGGTGCGAGTGCTGCGATCACCGCACCCGCTACCAGACCCACGACCACCGAGGGCGCCCAGCGCCGGATGACCTCGACCGGCAAGCGGCCCTTGGCTCGATGGGCCAGGAACGAGCGTAGCGAGGTCGGCACGATGATCGCGAGCGAGGTGCCGACGCAAAGCTGCATTCGTACGTCGTCGGGCACATCGAAGGCGCGGAAGATTTCATAGAGCACGGGAACGATGACGGCGCCGCCGCCGACGCCGAAAAGTCCGGCCAGCAAACCCGTGATGACGCCGCCAATTACGATCGCGGCCACCAGCACGGCAAGCTCGCCGAGCGGGACACCGAACATTATCTGCTCCGGAACGCCGTCTCGGACGAAACGGCCTATGCCGCGGCGGTGTGCGCCAAATCGGCAGAGCTGTCCAGAACCAAGGCAAGCGCCTCTGCAAGCACCGCAACGCTGGCTCCCGGCTTCACGGCTTGCGTGGCCAGATGCCGCCGATAGGCGCGCGCGCCCGGCACCGCATGAAAGGCGCCGTGCAGATGACGGGTGATGGAGTGCATCCGCACGCCCCGCGCCAGTTCGCGCTCGATTGCGGGATAGAGCGCCTCAATCGCCTGCTTGAGCGAGTTGTGCGGCGCAGCCTCGCTGAATAACATCGGATCGATCGCAAGCAGACGCCATGGTTCCTGATAGGCGGTGCGCCCCAACATCACACCATCGACATGGGCAAGATGATCGCGCGCTGCCTCGATACTGGCGATGCCGCCGTTGAGGATGACGGGGAGCCGCGGATGCGCGGCCTTGAGCCGGTAGACCAGATCGTAATCAAGCGGCGGGATGTCGCGGTTCTCACGCGGTGAAAGTCCGGAGAGCCACGCCTTGCGGGCGTGGACGATCAGTGCAGCGACACCGGCCCGCTCGACTGCGACGGTCATCGCTTCGAGCGCTTCAACAGGATCCTGATCGTCGATCCCAATCCGGCATTTCACCGTGATGGGCAGCGCCACCGCGGCCTGCATCGCCCCAACGCATTCGCCGACAAGTGCCGGCTCCACCATCAGGCAGGCGCCGAAGCGGCCCTCCTGCACGCGATCAGATGGGCAACCGACGTTGAGATTCACTTCGCAATAGCCAAAGTCCGCGGCGATCCGCGCGCACTGCGCCAGCGCTTTGGGGTCGCTGCCGCCAAGCTGCAAGGCGACCGGGTGCTCCGCCGCATCAAAGCCGATCAACCGCGCGCGGTCGCCATGCAAAACCGCGCCGGTGGTCACCATCTCGGTATAGAGCAGCGTACGGCGCGTGAGTTGGCGATGGAACGCCCGGCAGTGCCGGTCGGTCCACTCCATCATCGGCGCAACGGAAGCTTTTCTATCAATCACTCGAGACCCATTTTCGGATTGGCGGACCTACCGCCGCTCATCACGCCAGCCAACTAGCACAGACTGGGAGCAAATCAATGCCAGCGCCACCAGCAAACCGCAAAGGGTACTTATGCGAGCTTGGTGGGCCGACTTCTAAATTTCAGTTTCGAGCTGCTGCACCAATCGCGGCATGTCGGTCAAGATAATCGTGCCACGCTGACGCACGAGAATGCCTTTACGCTCGAGTCGTTTCATTTCCCGCGAGACCGCCTCGCGATGCGTACTAACGCGCGCGGCAATCTCGGCGTGAGTTGGCCGCGACGCGAGAATTCCGCGACTGGGGTTCTTCGGATCGCGCTGCGCAAGCCGCAGCAGCTCGTAGGCAATGCGCTGCCGTACATGCAAGGTCGAATATTCAAGGATTCGATTGTCCAGTGCACGCACGCGGGCGGCCAGAAGCTTCATCACATGCATTGCAAGATCGGGGTGCGTATTCAACGCGTCCATGAACACCGCTCCGGGCATAGTCGCCACCAGAGCATCGGAGAGCGCCAAAACTCCTGCGGATCTGGGCTGCCCGTCGATGGGAGCCAGCTCGCCGAAGAAGCCGCCTTCCTCAATATCGGCGAGGATCACCTCGCGTCCCGATTTGGAGTAGATCAACACCCGCACCGCGCCGGCAACGACGAAGAACACGTCGATGCCTTCGTCCTGATAGTCGATCACCCATTCCTTTGCTGGAACCCGACGCCAAACGCACCGCGCGTTGAGCTGGTCGATGACCGACCGTTCCAACGAGCTGAACATCGGCACGTGCTCGAGCGTTTCAATGGGCCGCGGCATCAATCATTCTCGTTCGGTAACGGTCGAAAAATACTACGCCCCCTGAGGAACATACAGGGCTTCCGGCAAACTCGACATGTCGCTTTTGGCCGTGTGACAGTCAAACCTTACGCCGCGCAGTGACGGCGACTTGCCGATTCGCACGGCTGCAGGAGCAGGTACCTTGTATCAGTGTCAATCGCAGCGTGCGGACATTCCACCGTCCACCAGGATCTCGGTCCCTGTGACGAACCGCGCCTCGTCGGACGCCAGGAACAGCGCGGCATTCGCGGTGTCGCGGCCATCGCCCATGAAGCCGAGCGGAATGCGCCGCACCCGCGACTTGAGCAACGCGTCGACGTCGCCGCCGGTGCGCTGCTTGGCGAGCCTTACCTCGACCATGGGCGTGTGCAGTTGTCCGGGAATGACCGTGTTCACGCGAATGCCTTTGCTGGCGTACTGCACGGCGGTGACGCGCGAGAACTGGATCACGCCGGCCTTCGAGGTCGCGTAGCCGATCTGGGCCGAGCCAGTCCAACGCGTTCCGGAGGTAGAGGCGAGGTTGATGATCGCACCCCCACCCTGCTTTTCCATGATCGGCAGCACATGCTTGCAGGTCAGAAACACGCTCTTGAGATTGTAGTCGAGTTGGCCGTCGAACACCGCTTCCGCCATCTCGACTGGACCGCCGGCTGCCGAGCCACCGACGTTGTTGACCAAGATATCGATCCGGCCGAATGTCGCCATGCAGGTCTCAACCATCGCAGCGACCGAAGCATTGTCGGTGACGTCGCATTCGTGGGTTTGGATCTCGCCGCCAGCTTCGCGCGCCCGCTCGACGGTCTCCTTCATCGCCTCGCCGCTCTTGTCGGCGGCGAACACCTTGGCGCCCTCCTGTGCGAAGCGAACGGCGGTCGCGCGGCCGTTACCCCAGCCCGGCCCAACGCAACCCGCGCCGGTGACGAGCGCTACCTTGCTTTGCAATCTTCCGGCCATGGAACGTGAGACGCTTCCGCTGTCGCTTACTGCGAACCCCTCAGCCCAATCTTGTCTACCAACGTGCCCCACTTCACGCGCTCGGACTTGATGTAGTCGTTGATGCCGGCGACCGATGGCGTGTCGATGGGGATCAAGCCGATATCGGCTGCCCGCTTCGTCATCTCGGGAGCGCTCATGATTTTCTTCATCTCGGCGTGCAGGCGGTCGACGATCTCCTTTGGCGTCTTCGAAGGCACCAGCAGGACATGCCAGGACACCGCCTCGAAATCGGAAGCGCCGGACGCCTGCGAGAACGGCGGCACATCGGGTAGCAGCGGCAGCGGACTCGTGGACGAAACAGCCAGCGCACGAAGCTTGCCTTCCTTGATCACCGGGATCGACGCACCTGCCTCGACGAACGCGGTCGCGACGTGACCGCCAACCAAATCGGCAACCGATTGGCCCGTCGTGCGATAGGGCACATGGGTCGCGTCAAAGCCGAAGCGCTGCTTGGCAAACTCCATTGAAATATGCTGGAACACGCCCGCTCCAAGCGAGGCGTAATTGAGGGGGGGCTTGGCATTCTTGGCATGCGCGATGAACTCAGGGACTGTCTTGGCCGGCACGTTCGGGTTGACCACCAGGATCAATGGCGATTTCACGTAAAGGCAGATCGGAGTGAAATCGTTGTCCGGGCTATAGTTCATCTGCTTGTAGAGATGCTGGTTGATCGCCAGCGCGGAGCTCGTGAGCACGCCGAGCGTATGGCCGTCTGACGGCGAGGTCGCGATCTGCGCGGCCGCGAGCATAGTGGCGGCGCCTGGCTTGTTCTCGACCACCACCGGCTTGCCGAGCACGGCCGCAAGCTTCTCGGCGTAGAGCCGCGCCAGCACGTCCATGCCAGTGCCCGGGCCGATTGAAACGATAAGGTTGATGTTCCTGGACGGATAGCTCTGGGCGTGCACGGGCGAGCTAAGACTGATTGTCAGAAGCGAAAGCGCAGCAAGCGCGCATCGTGCCGGTGAAATCATCGCCATCCTCCCTCGATTTTCTACCCACAGGTTATTTGGGCTATGGCCCATGAACAAGGCAATTTGCGCCGGCGAAAAGGTCGCATTATGTGCCTTGGCGTGGCCAAATCCGGCCGCAGGGCGCAAGTCAGGTCGGCGGATGGCAAGCGAGAAGGAAAGCATTGCACTCAGTTCGATCGCGGTTTCAGCAGGCCTGACTGTGGGCAAGGCCGTGGTCGGCGTGATGTCCGGTTCGCTCGCATTGCTTGTCGGAGGCGGCGCACTCGCTGATCGACTTCTTCGCGACCGTGATGACCTATTTCGCGGTTCGCATTTCCGGCAAGCCGGCCGACGCGGAGCATCACTACGGCCACGGCAAAGTCGAGAGCGTCACCGCGCTCGCCGAAACCGCATTGCTGTTCGTGCTGTCCGGCGTGGTGATCTGGGAGGCCAGCCAACGGCTATGGAGCGGACACGGGCACGCCGTCGAAGCAACCTTCTGGGCATTTGGCATCATCATCGTTTCGATCGTCGCCGACTTCTTCCGGGCGCGGCTGCTTTACCGCGTGGCGCAGGACACTGCGAGCGAAGCGCTGGAGGCGGATGCCCTGCACTTCGGCTCTGACATGTGGTCGTCGATCGCCGTTCTGATCGGCCTTTGCGGCGTCGCGGCCGGCTATCCGGCCGCCGATCCAGCAGCAGCCCTCATCGTCGCGGTGTTCGTGTGCCTGGCCGGCTGGCGGCTCGGCCGGCGCACCATCGACACGCTGACCGATACCGCGCCAGCAGGCTCAGCCGCGGCAGTGCGGCGTGCCGCGAGGGGGGTGCGCGGCGTGGTCGGCGTCGACCTGGTCCGGGTCCGCCCGGTCGGCGACAAGCTGTTCGTCGAAATCGTGGCGGCGGTGAGCCGGACCTTGCCGCTTGACCGGGTAGAGCTGCTCAAGAGCCAAGTCGCCGGCGCGGTCAAGGCGGAGCTACCCCGCGCCGAAGTCGGGGTGACAGCCGCGCCCCGGGCGCTCGACAATGAAACCGTGCTGGAGCGCGTCATGGTGATCGCACGCAACCAGGCGCTTGCAGTCCATCACGTCACGGTCCATGACATCCGCGGCAAGCTGTCGGTGTCGCTCGATCTCGAAGTCGATCGCAAGCTGCCGCTCGGCAGCGCCCACGATATCGCGGACCGGCTGGAACACGCGCTCCGCGAGGAACTCGGCCCGGACGTTGAGGTCGAGACCCACATCGAACCGCTGCAAGCCGATGCCGCCGGACACGAAGCGCCGCCCGAGCGGATCCGAGCGGTAGAGCATGCGCTTGCCGAGATCGCCGCCGAAAGCGGCATGGTCCACGACATTCACAACGTGCGGGTGCGCGAGACCGACGACGGCGAGATCGTAAATTTCCATTGCCTCGTCGATGCGACGCTCTCGGTTCAGGCCGTGCATGAGAAGGTCGACGACGTGGAGCGCGCGTTGCGACGCCGCGCACCGACCATCAAACGGGTGATCGGCCACGCGGAGCCAAGCGGCGCACGCTGATCACGCCTATTTCCCGATCCCGGCGGCGCGCAGCATCGCCGAGTTGCGCACCACCTCGTCCTTGAGTTGTGCGTCGAAGGCGTCGGAGGAGGTGACGTTGATCTCGACGCCCTGCTTGGTCAGCCGCGCGGCGAGCTCGGGGTTTTTCAGCACGCGTCCGATATCCTCGCTGACCTTGTCCAGAATCGGTTTGGGTGTTCCGGCTGGCGCCAGCACGCCGAACCACGAGTCGTATTGATACTCAGGCAGTCCGGACTCCGGGATGGTCGGAACGTCGGGTAGCACCGGCGTACGCCTGTCCTTGGCAATGGCAATGGCACGCACCTTGCCACTCGTGTGCAGTTCGGTCGCGAGATGGACGCTCAGGAAGAATAGCTGCGAATCGCCGCGCATCACGCTGGTCACCGCCTCCGGAGCCCCCTTCTGCGGGATATGGACGATATTGATCTTGGCCGTCTGCTTGAGAATTTCAGCCCCGAGATAGGATGTGCTGGCAAGGCCTGCCGACGAGAAATTCATCTCGCCGGGCTTTGCACGGGCGAGCGCGATGAACTCTGCAAGGTTCTTAGCGGGCAAATTCGGCGGCACGATCAGCGCTTGCGGAACGCTGGCAACGGGCGTGACGCCGACGAAATCCTTTGCCGGGTCGAACGGCAGGTTGCTGTTCACGACCGCCCCGATGGTATGGCCGTTCGACGTCAGCATCAGCGTGTAGCCGTCGGGTGCCGCCTTGGCAACGCTGTTGGTGCCGGCGATGCCGGGTCGATTCTCGACCACGACGGTCTGCTTCCAAAGCCTGGTGAGTTCGTCAGACAAAACCCGGGCGAGGCTGTCGGTGCTGCTACCGGCTGAGAACGGTACAACGATCCGCACCGTCTGGTTCGGATAGCTCTGCGTTGCGCTGCCCTGCGCCCAAACGAACCCGCCGCCAACCAACCAGGCGGTGACGGCAAGCCCGGCGATCCGGTATGCGTCCATGCTGTCCTCCCATTTTACCTCATACTACCAGTGTCGCGTTGAATGCGATCTGTCGCTAGAGGCGGCGAGCCGGCTTTGGAGTTTCAAAAAAAATGACCCGGGCCAGGCCCGGGTCATGGTCGTATGGCTATGCGCTGCCATCTGCGGTCAGATACCAGCCTCCTTGAACACCGCCGTGAGATTGGCGGTCTCGTCGCGGATGACCTTGTCGAACGCCGCCGGCGTGTCGCTAACCGCGATCAGGAACTGCGCGTCGATCTTCTGCTTCATCTCCGGGGTCTTTAATGCCGCAGCCCAATCCTTGCTGATCTTGTCAAGCACCGCAGGCGGTGTGCCGGCCGGGGCCATCAGACCGAACCAGGAGTCATAGACGAACTTCAGGCCCGCCTCGGTGAAGGTCGGCACCTTCGGAAGTTCGGGGATGCGTTGAGCAGTCGCCGCCGCAATCGCGATTACCTTGCCAGCCTCGGATTGCTCCCTCGCCAAATTGACCGGTGCAAAGTACATCTGCACGTCGTTGCGGATGACGGCGGTCACTGCGTCCGGCGCGCTCTTGAACGGGACATGCTGAATGTTGATCCCCGCCGCCTTTCGGAACAGCGCCCCAGCGATGAACGTGGTGCTGGCGAGGCCCGGCGAGGAGAAATTGAGTTTGCCGGGCTGCTCCTTGGCCGCAGCGATCACGCCTTTCAGATCGCGGGCCGGCAGTTCGGGATTGGTGATCAGGTAGAGCGGCGCGGAGGCGATCCGCGTCACGCCGGCAAAATCCTTCACCGGGTCAACCGTCAGCGTCTTGCTAACGAGACCCGCCACGGTGTGACCATTCGAGGTCAGCATCAACGTATAGCCGTCCGGCGCCGCTTTGCCGACCGCGGTGGTCCCCGCCAGGCCGGGCCGGTTTTCAACGATGACCTGCTGGCTCCAGCGCTTGCTCATTTCGTCGGCGACGATGCGCGCCAGAATGTCGGTCACGCTGCCGGCGCCGAACGGCACCACAATGGTCACGCGCTGGTTCGGATAGCCCTGCGCCGCAGCCGGCGCGAGCGCCATCTGCCCGGCGACAACGACGGTCACCATGCCGAGCAGCCATTTGCCGATTTGCCTCATCATGTATCTCCCTGGATTCCGCTACTTGGCTGGCGCAACGATCGGCTTGCAGGCCGCTGGCTTCGCCACCATCTCGTCGAGACTCTTACCAAAATCCTTGAGCATCACGACAGCGGCATTTCGCCCAGGACCGCCGGAAATCGATCCCCCGGGATGGGTGGTCGAACCGGTCTGGTAAAGTCCGGGGATTGGCATGCGGTGCTGTGCCCAACCCGGAGCCGGCCGTAATGCTGCGGCCTGCGCCGCGTTTTGCGCGCCGCCGTGGCATGAGCCCCGCCAATTGTGCGGATTGCGTCGCTCCAGATCGAGCGGACTTTCGACCACGCGAGCGAGGATTTTGTCGTCGGTCAGATTCGGCGAGAATCGGCGCAACCAGTTGAGGTTCGCCTCAGCGACAGCATCCTTGATGTCGTCCCAGTGGGCCGGCCCTTCCTTTAGATCGTAGGGCTGCATGCCGATGATCTTGAGTGTGTGGTGTCCTGGCGGCGCCTGGGTCGGATCGCCAATCGACGGGCTCACCGCGAGCAGAACCGGCTCTTCGACGTTGGCAACACCACAAGCAAAATCGTAACCCATGCGCAGCGCGCGCGTCGGGGTTGAGAGCATGGCACAAGCGATCGGGGTGATGGTCCCGCCATCACCCTTGAACGTCATCGGCTCCTTCAAGGCATAGTGCGACACGAACAGCGTGGGTCCGCCCTGCCAGGTTTCGACACCTTCAAGGAAATCTTCGGCCCACGCCTTGCGCGGCGCCATGTCGACGAGATGCTTAATGTGGATGGTCGACAGCACTGCCTTCTCGGCCCGGTAGGAGCTGCCGTCGGCGCATTCGACGCCGACGCATTTGCCGTTTTCGACAATCAGCCGTTCAACCATCTTGCCGGTGAGAACCACGCCGTCGTGATCCTCGATCAGCCGCACCAGCGCCTCGGTGAATACGCCCGAGCCGCCCTTGGGAATGCACCAGCTCCAACGCTGGCGGCCCCAGACCAGTGAATAGGCCAGCCGACCGGTCATCGGCCACTCCGGCGGTGTCACTGTCTGGAACGCCATCCAGAGCATGAAACAGCGCGAGTGATCGTCTTCAAAATTGTCGCGGATGATCTCCCACGCCGACTGCGCCTGCCGACGCAGCCACTTGCGGCCGTCGGGATGTTCGTTGAGGCGATCGTTGATCGGCTTGCCGAAGCCGACCGGCGTATAGGACGCGGCGTTGAATAGCGGCTTGATCGTGTCGTATTCGTCGATCATGCGACGGTAGGCGGCAGCATCCTTCTTGGAAAATTTGGCGAACTGCTCAACGGTGCGGTCGATGTCGTGGTACTGCGTGAGATAACTGCCGTCGAGGAACGGCGCGTGACAGACGATCTCCGGATGGATGTATTCCAGCCCGTAGTCGACGAGCCCGAGCTCGTCGTTGCGCATCATCGGGCTGTCCTGGAGGATGACGTGCGCCGTGCCACAAGAATCGTGGCGGAAGCCGGGCAATGTCAGCTCTTCGGTGACGACATTGCCGCCCGCGACCGAACGGCCCTCCAGCACCAAGCAGCGATAGCCGGCCTTGGCCAGATAGCAGGCAGCGACCAAGCTGTTGTGCCCGGCGCCCGCCACCACCACGTCGAACCTGTCTGCCATTCCTGTTCAATCCCATGAATCGTCATGGCCGGGCAACCGGCCCGGCCATGACGAGCGCAGCAGACGCTAGATCCGCTTGTCCGGAATTCCCGCTGCCTTGTAGTTGCGCGCCTGCGCTTCGCGGGTGAGGCGTGCGACCCGGTTCATGTCGACGCCGACCAGTTGGCCGTTGCGCTTCATCACCTTGCCGCCGATCAGAACGGTATCCACGTTCTGCGGGCTCATGCTGGTCACCACCGCGCCGACCGCATTGTTCATCGGCATGACGTTGAGCCGGTCGGTGCGCAACATGATGACGTCCGCCTCCTTGCCAGGCGTCAGCGTGCCGATCTTTTTGTCGAGGCCGTTAGCGCGCGCACCTTCGATGGTGGCAAACTCCAGCACCTCGCGGACCGTCAGGAACTTGGGCGGGTTCTTGTCGCCGGCGAGGCGCTTGGCCCAGACTTCGTTCTTTTGCAACGAGAACACGGTGCGCATCTGGGTGAAGAAGTCGTTCGGCACTGAGGTCTCGACGTCGACGCTGAGCGATGGACGGATGCCCATATCGATCGCCTTCTGGGTCGGCGGATTGCCGTGTCCCATCAGCGTTTCGACATAGCCGGCAATCGAGATCGTGCCGCCGGTGTCCTTCATCAGCTTCCACTCGGTGTCGTTGAGCGTGCAGCAGTGGATGTAGGTCGTGTCGTCCTTGAGCCCGCCTGCCGCATGAAGCTTCTCCAGGAGCGCGTTGCGGCCGAATTCACCCACACCAACGTGGATGCTGATCCGGGCGCCGACGTCACGTGCCGCCTTGAATTGCGAAAGCGTCGCCTCGGGCGTGCCCCCAAGGGCCGCCAGATAGAGCGTGACGAGTTGATCGTCGCTGGAGAAATACTGCTTGCGCAGGCGCGCAATGTCTCCAGGATATTTGGCGGTTGGAATCTCCATGACCCGGCCGGTCTCGTTCTGGCCGGCGCCATAGGCGAACACCGCGCGCACCCCTGAGTCCTGCAATCCCTTGATGCAGGCGTCGGTGTGTGCGGGCGAAATCCCGATGTGCGACCAGTCGAGCACGCAGGTCACACCGCTGTCGATCGCGCCGAGCGCGCTGACCAGATCGGCAGCGTAGACATCGTCCGGCGTCATGGTGGCGCCGAACTTGCGCTGCACGACGTTGCGGTAGTCTTCGAGTGAGCCGTCCGGAAGCACGTTGCGCAGGAAGCCCTGCCACATGTGCCGATGGGTGTCGACGAAGCCCGGCATCACGATCGATTTCGAGGCATCGATCACTTGGGCGCTTGGCGCGCTGATGTTCGGCTTCACCGCCGAAATCTTGCTGCCCTCGATCAGTACGTCGGCCTGCTCGAAATCGCCGACCGCCTTGTCGAGCGACAGCACGCAGCCGCCTTTGAGCAGAACCGGCCGGCCTGGCCGAACCGGCTTGGGCGCGGCCTCTGCCACACCAGCGCCGATGACGCCTGCGATCGCCGGCGCTGCTGCGACAGCCGCCGTCGTGCACAGAAACTGTCGTCGCGACGGGCCGCGTCGCGGCATACAACATGGACATCCGGAACTGAACACCTGTGTCACGGGATCCTCCCAGGATTGTTGTCGTTGCCTCGATTCTAGTCCTTCCCCACATTGCGATCTAGCAACGTGACTTCGCCCACCGATCCGGGCTAGATCGCTGCCCACCCGAGATTTTGCCCAACATGATGCGCACCGAAGAAGCCCGCCCCATCCGCCTCGCCGACTACCGCCCGCCTGACTGGCTGGTCGAGACCGTTCATCTCGACGTGCAGCTCGACGCGACCAGGAGCCCGATCCGCGCGACGCTCAAGCTCAAGCCCAATTCGGCCGCCGGCGCGCCAGCGCCGCTGAAACTCGACGGCGATGGGCTCACGTTGGTCTCACTCAAGATCGACGGCGAAGCGGCGGCAGCGGACCGCTATGTCGCGGCGCCCGACGGACTGACCATTCCGCAACCGCCGAACCGGCCGTTCACGCTGGAGATCGAGACGCTGGTCGACCCGACCGCCAACACCCAGCTGTCGGGACTCTATCGTTCCAACGGCACCTACTGCACACAATGCGAGGCGGAGGGCTTCCGTCGCATCACCTACTTCCCGGATCGCCCGGATGTGATGGCGGTCTACACCACGCGGATCGAGGCGAACAAAGCCGAAGTCCCGGCGCTGCTGGCGAACGGCAATCTCACCGAGCAGGGCGATCTTCCAGGTGGCCGGCACTTCGCCGTCTGGCACGACCCTTGGCCGAAGCCGTCCTATTTGTTCGCGCTAGTCGGCGGCAAGCTCGGCGTCGTGGAAGATACGTTCACCACCATGTCGGGCCGCAAGGTTGCGCTGCGGCTCTATGTCGAGCCGGGCAAGGAGAAGCTTTGCGCTTTCGCGATGGACTCGCTCAAACGTTCGATGAAATGGGACGAAGAGGCGTTCGGCCGCGAATACGACCTCGATATGTTCATGATCGTGGCGGTGAGCCACTTCAACATGGGCGCGATGGAGAACAAGGGGCTCAATGTCTTCAACGACAAGTACGTGCTCGCCTCGCCCGACACCGCGACCGATCAGGACTTCGTCAACATCGAGGCCATTATCGCGCATGAGTACTTCCACAACTGGACCGGCAACCGCATCACCTGCCGCGACTGGTTCCAGCTTTGCCTGAAGGAAGGCCTGACCGTCTTCCGCGACCAGGAATTTACGTCCGATATGCGCTCGCGCGTGGTGGCACGGATCGGTGACGTGCGGGGATTACGCACCGTGCAGTTCACCGAGGACGCCGGGCCTCTCGCCCATCCGGTGCGGCCGGAACTCTACCGCGAAATCAACAACTTCTACACCTCTACGGTTTATGACAAAGGCGCCGAAGTGGTGCGGATGATCAAGACGTTGATCGGCCCAGCGCTGTTTCGCAAGGGCATGGACCTCTACTTCGAGCGCCACGACGGCGAAGCGGCCACCGTCGAGCAGTTCGTGCAATGCTTCGCCGACGCGAGCGGGCGCGACTTCAAGCAATTCATGCGATGGTATTCGCAGGCAGGCACGCCTCAGATCACCGCATCGAGCCGCTACGACGCAAACGCGAAGACCTATCAGCTCGACGTCACGCAGACGCTGCGCCCTACGCCCGGCCAGCCGGTCAAAGAGCCGATGGTGGTACCGCTCGGTATCGGCCTTGTCGGCAAGAACGGGGATCTGCCGCTTGTTGTGGCAAATGGGCCAGCCCCCGAGCGCGGAGTCATGATACTCGACAAGCCGGCACAGACCTTCATCTTCGGCGGCATTACAGAGCCCCCGGTGCTCTCGATAAACCGAGGGTTCTCGGCACCGATCAAGCTCGACGCCAACCTCAATTCGGACGATCTACGCGCGCTTGCCGCCCGCGACAGCGATCCGTTCAACCGCTGGCAGGCGGTGCAGACGCTCGCCACCACCCTTCTGACCGGCAACGTGGCGCGGCTGCGCGCCGGCCAAGATCCGGAAGCTGACGAGGGGTTGCTTAACGCGCTTGCGGCAATCCTCGCCGAGGCTTCGCTTGAGCCCGCCTTCATCGCCGAAGCGCTGCACATGCCCAGCGAAGCCGATATCGCACGCGAGATCGGCAGCGATGTCGATCCCGACGCGATCTTCCGCGCCCGCGCCGGATTGCGCGCGCTCATCGGACTACATCTCAACGCCGAGCTGACCGCGACCTATCGCAAGATGACCACCGACGGCCCCTACTCGCCTGATGCCGTGAGCGCCGGGCGCCGCGCGCTCAAGAACACCTGCCTCGATCTGCTCGCCGCCACCGCCGAGTCGCATGCAATCCGGACGGCCGCGTCGCAATACCAGTCCGCCGACAACATGACCGACCGCATGGCCGCATTATCGACGCTCAATTCGCATGACGGTGCGGAGCGCATTGCGGCGCTGGAGAATTTCTATCAACGTTACCATGATGACGCGCTCACTCTCGACAAGTGGTTCGCGCTGGAGGCCACCGCCCCACATCCCGCCACCTTGGCACGAGTCCGCACGCTCACCGCTCACGCCGCGTTCTCGATGTCCAACCCCAACCGCGTACGATCGCTGATCACGATGTTCGCCACCGCGAACCAAACCCAATTCAATCGGCCGGACGGCGCCGGCTATGACTTCGTCGCCGACACCGTGCTGGCGCTCGACGGCCCCAATCCGCAGGTGGCGGCGCGCATGCTCTCCGCGTTCAAGAGTTGGCGCATGCTGGAGCCGGTTCGGCGGTCGCGCGCCGAAGCGGCGCTGCGCCGCGTGGCCGCGCAACCACAGTTGTCGCGCGATGTTGCCGATATCGCGCAGCGCGCGCTTGCCGAGTCATAGAGATTGACGGCTCGAAGCGCGCACAAGCGATTGAACGGACTCGGCTTTCTTGCTGTGCATGTCGTTCGCATGCGCCGAAAATTTCGGTTGAAACGTTAACGAAAAATATTGACTCCGACTCTCGACAGGAGTCGGCGCATCGATTCAAATGAAACTGATTCGGGGCGGTACGGCACACCGCTCCGAGGGCGGATTCTGGGGATTTCATCCTGACGGGGGCCTGTATGGCGCGCGCCGAGGCGGCGGGTGCGTCTGCGCAGTCGGATTCCATCAAGGGCCTCGCGCAATCGATCGCGAAGCCCGCGTATCGGCGGCTGCTTACCGCCGAGCCAGCGCTGCGGCGGGCCGTGCCCGCGCTGATTATCGCTTTCCTGCTCACCATCGGCGTCGGTTCCGTGGTCCAGGTGCTGGATCACCGCCGGCAGGCCATCGCCGACGCGGTTCATGACATCCAGGACATCGCCGATTTCGCCGCCGAGCAATTCAGCCGATTGGTCGGATCCGAAGGGGCAGACGGCGCCCGACGCGAACTGCTGGAACGCGCCCTAGCAGCGCGCGCCACCATGTTTGGACGTATCATCCTGCTGAGCAACGCCGACGGCGTCGTTACCGCCGCAATTCCGCCCGTCGGCGCGCCGATCGGACGACGCCTCAACGAAGTGCTCGGCGACGTGCAGGCCTTGACCATCCTGGGAGCGAGCGCCGGGGTGGTTGAAATTTCGCTCGCCGACGGCGACCGGGCGTTCGCGACGGTGCGCACATTGCCCGCAGGCCGCGGCCAGATCGCGATCGTGCAGTCGCGCGTCGATGCTCTGGCGCGATGGCGGGCGGATACCACGCTGACCGTCACGCTGTCCGCCACCACCGGCTTCGTGCTGCTGATCCTCGGTTTCGCCTTTCACTGGCAGGCGACGCGCGCGCGCGAAGCCGACGTCATCTACGACACGGTGCGCAGCCGCATCGACACTGCCCTCAATCGCGGCCGCTGCGGGTTGTGGGATTGGGACATCGCCCGAGGCCGTATCTACTGGTCGCATTCCATGTTTGCGATCCTTGGTATCGCGCCGCGCGACGAGCTGATGACCTTCGGCGAGGTCAGCCGGCTGGTACACCCTGAGGACATCAAGCTTTACGAGTTGGCTGCACAGCTGGCCGACGCCAAGGCCAACGCGATCGATCATGAATTCCGCATGCTGCACGCGAACGGCCGGTGGGTCTGGCTGCGGGCGCGCTGCGAAATGGTTCACCAGCCGAGCGAGCCGGGGCTGCATTTGATCGGCATCGCTGTCGACATTACCGAACAGAAGACGTTGGTCGAGAAGACCGCCGCCGCCGATCTGCGCCTGCGCGACGCCATCGAGACCATCCCGGAGGCGTTCGTGCTGTGGGACGCCGACAACCGGCTGGTGCTCTGCAACTCCAACTTCCAGCAACTTCACAACCTGCCCGACCCCGCGATCAGTAGCGGCACGTCCTACGAGGACGTGGTCGCGGCCGGTCGCAAGCACGTCATTCGCACCAAAGTGATGAGCGAGGGACCCACCATCCCAGGCGCCCGCACCTTCGAGGCGCAGCTTGACGACGGCCACTGGTTGCATATCAGCGAACGGCGCACCAAGGATGGCGGTTACGTCTCGGTCGGCACCGACATCACATCGCTCAAGCTGCACGAGAAGAAGCTGGTCGACAGCGAGCAGCGGCTGATGGCGACCATCGCCGACCTGCGCAATTCTCAGCACAAGCTCGAAACGCAGGCCCGACAGCTCAGCGAAATGGCGCAGAAGTATGCCGACGAGAAGAACCGCGCCGAAGAGGCTAATCAGACCAAGTCCAAGTTTCTTGCCAATATGAGCCATGAGTTGCGCACGCCGCTCAATGCCGTGATCGGCTTCTCGGAGATCATGGAGTCGGGAATGTTCGGCGCGCTGGGCGCCGACAAATACTACGAGTATTGCCGCGACATTAAGCAGAGCGGCCAGTACCTGCTCGACGTCATCAATGACATCCTAGACATGTCGAAGATCGAGGCCGGCCGTCTCAAGCTCGACCTCGAGGACATCGAGCTCGATCCAATCCTCTCCGACGCGCTGCGCGTCGTCACCGCGCGCGCTCAGGACAAGCAACTCAAGGTCACATCCAGGATTGCTGAGGGTATCCGCTTCAAGGCCGACCGGCGCGCTATCAAGCAGATCGCGCTCAATCTGCTCTCCAACGCGGTGAAGTTCACGCCAGCCAATGGCGAGATCGCGGTGCGTGGCCGGCTGTCGCGCGGCGCGATATCGATCGCGATCCAGGATACCGGAATTGGCATCCCGCGCGATGCCTTGCAAAAGCTCGGCCGGCCATTCGAGCAGGTCGAGAGCCAGCTCACCAAGACCCACCATGGATCGGGCCTGGGGCTCGCCATCGCCAAGTCGCTGGTCCAGCTGCATGGCGGCGCGATGCGCATCTTCTCCCGCTACGGCTCGGGAACGATCGTGGTGGTGCGCATTCCGATCGACCGCAGGCCGGCCGAAAAGGACAAGGGTTCCAAGAGACTTGTTGCCTGAGTGAAGTCGGAAGCGCGCAAGAATCGGCGCCCGCATAGCCACGGGCGCCGATTGACTTGATGGGACACCGCGCAAGGTTGCGAAGAGAGGCGTCGCCGCCATACATTGCCGGTCATGACACGCGCACCCACTTTCCGTCGGCGTCAGACCATGTTCGGCGCCTTGATAGCTCTCTTCGCCGCCATCGCAAGCTTCGACCCTGTCCAGGCCCAAAGCTGGCCGCAGCGACCACTTCGCCTGCTGGTGCCGTTTGCCGCGGGCGGCAACATCGACGTGATGGGCCGCCTGATGGCCTCCCGATTGAGCGAAACCATCGGCCAGCAGGTGATCGTGGAGAACCGGGTCGGTGGCAACGGCATCGTCGCGACCGAGGCGGTGGCCCGCTCCGTCCCCGACGGCTACACGTTGCTGTGGGCCAGCACCTCGGTGGTTGCGATCGTCCCTGCCGCGGCCAAGGTGTCGTACGATCCGGTGAAAGACCTGGCGCCGGTTGGAGCGATGACCGCTGGGCCGCAGGTTTTGCTGGTCAACGCGGACGTTCCAGCAAAGACCGTTCAGGAGTTCGTGGCGTGGGTGAAAGCGCAACCCGCCAAGGTCGCCTACGGCGGCGGCGGCGGACCCGCAAGCGCCAGCAACTTGATCATGTCGCTGTTTCAAAAGCGTGCCGGCATCGACATGACCAACGTGAGCTACAAGGGCACCGCCCCAGCCATGAACGACCTGATCGGCGGGCACATCCCCGTCATGTTCGCGCCGGTGTCGGAGGCCTTCGCGCAGGCCACCAATCTCAAGGTGCGACTGCTCGGCGTGTCGAGCATCAAGCGATCAATGATGCTTCCTGACGTTCCGACCATCGCAGAGTCCGGCTATCCCGGCTTCGACGCCGTGTCCTGGACTGGGCTGATGGCGCCGGCCGGCACGCCGAAGGAGATCGTCGACAAGATCGGCGCCGAGATGGTGCGCGCCGTCAAGGATCCAAAGTTCGTCGAGCAGATCGTCAAGGCGGGCAATGACCCTCTTGGCTATGGGCCGGAGGAGTTTGCCAAGATGATCGCGGCGGAAATTCCGGCCTGGGGCGAAGCCGTGCGTAGCGCAGGCGTGAAGCTGAATTAGCGGCCGCGCAGATAGCGATACGCCGCCCTCACGTCGATCGGCATCCAATCCTTGTAGCGATTGATGGCTGCATACTGCGGCAGTTGAACGTCGCGCACAGCGGCGTCTTCGGACCACCCGGCCTTGATGGCGTGATCAACAGCGCGGCGCAATTCGGTCAGCATGTCGCGAAACGCGGCGACCGACCGCAGGTTGGTGGGGCCGCCATGGCCTGGAATGACAACCGCGACGTCGAGCGTGAGCACGCGTGCTAAGCGGTCGATCCAGCCATCGAGGTCGCAATCGCCGAGCCAGGGAAAGCGACCATGGAACAGGAGATCGCCGAGAAACACCACCCTGCTCTTCTCCAGATGCACGACGATGTCACCATCGCAATGCGCCGGCCCCCAATAGTTGAGATGAACGATTTCATTCGGCAGGTGAAACGTGAACAGGTCCGCAAAGGTTTGTGTCGGCGGCGCGATTGTCACGGTGTCGTAGTCGGGCAGACTGATGCGCTGCCGGAACCAGGCCCGGGCCGGATCGCCGTCCGCCACGAGTTCCATGATGTTCTGCCCAAACAGCATGCGCAGCTTGGTGGCGAAATCGGTGATGGTCCAATGGTCACCGCACAGCGGGCCGAGGCCTGCTTCCATCGCAAGCAAGGTTTTTTCGTGAGCCAGGATCGGCAGGTCGGCAAACACCACGTTGCCGGACGTGTGGTCGAGATGGCAGTGGGTGTTGATCAGCATACGCAGCGGCTTGTCGTGCGTCGCCGCCCGCAGCGCATCGCGGAACTGGCGTGCAAGCCGCGGGTACTGTTGCGCATCGATGACCAGCAGTCCGTCAGGCGTCTCGATCGCGCCGGCATTGGAATCGCCGCCGGCGCCGATCCAAGCGTGGACGCCAGGCGCGACGGTCACAAGTTGCGGTTCGTTGATCATGGATATCAGCCTATACGACATTGCTGCGCCGCAACCCAGCAATAGCCTCAAGCGCGCGCGCGTGGTCTAATTGCCCGCAAGGAAGAAAGCTGATGCGCCGAAACACGACCTGGCTGTTGATCGCCCCGTTGCTTGCGATGGTTGTTACGTTCGCCTTCAGGACGTGCGCGCAGGCCCAGGATTGGCCGCAGCGGCCGGTCCGTATCCTGGTGCCTTACGCAGCAGGCGGCAATTCAGACAGCATGGCGCGCATCTCTGCACAGCACCTTTCCGATGCGTTCAAACAGCCATTCATCGTCGAGAA
Organism: uncultured Alphaproteobacteria bacterium; assembly: GCA_963787955.1. Taxonomy (GTDB): domain Bacteria; phylum Pseudomonadota; class Alphaproteobacteria; order Rhizobiales; family Xanthobacteraceae; genus Z2-YC6860. The sequence goes on from CAWBFG010000039.1 coordinate 139,476, forward strand.
CCGGGTCGGCGCCAATGGCGCGATTGCCGGCGAGGCGGTCGCCCGTGCAGCGCCTGACGGTCATACGCTGCTGTGGGGCGTGCAGCCTGCGATCGTGATCGCGCCAGCGATGGCCAACGTGCCGTTCGACCCAGCCAAGGATTTCGCGCCGATCAGCGTTGTCGGCACCAATCCGTTTGTGCTGGTGGTCAACAAGAACATCCCGGTGAAGACCGTGCCGGAGTTCATTGCCTGGGTGAAATCGCAGCCAGGCAAGCTAAGCTATGCCGAGGGCAGCGCCGGCAGCGTCACTCATCTGTCGATGGCGCTGTTCCTCAAGCGCGCTGGCCTGGACATGACCAACGTCAGTTATCGTGGCAATGCGCCGGCGCTGACCGACGTGATCGCCGGTCACCTCCCCACCATGTTTTCCAACCTGTCCGATGCCCTGCCGCACGCAGCGACTGGAGCGATCCGCATCCTGGCGGTATCGAGCGGCAAGCGCGTGGCTCAGCTTCCCAACGTTCCGACCGTCGCCGAGGCTGGCTTCGCCGGCTACAACGTGGTGACCTGGAACGGCCTGATGGCGCCGATTGCCACGCCGAAGGCGGTCGTTGACAAGATCGCGGGCGAGATCGCCAAAGCAACCAAGGACGCCAAGTTCCGAGAGCGCCTCGCCTCGTTTGGCGCCGACCCCTCCGGCATCACGCCGGCCGAGTTCGCATCGTTGATCGCGGCCGATCTCAAGCTATGGGCGGAAGCGGTGGCGGTCGCCGGGGTCAAGCAGCAATAGGCCATGGCAGCATCGCGGCCCATTCTCATCGCCGGCGGCGGACCGGTCGGCTTTGTCACCGCGCTGGCGCTCGCGCGCCAAGGGCTACCGGTACAAGTGTTCGAGGCAGAGCCGCGCGTCATGGACATGCCGCGCGCTGCCACCACGCACGCCGCCACGCTGGAAATGCTGGCCGGCCTCGGCATGGTCGACGAGGTGATCGAGCGCGGCTTGGTCGAGCCGCTGTTCCGTATCTGGGATCGCGGCTCCAGGACGATCGTGGCGGAGTTCGACTTCGGTCGCCTGAAAGATGAAACGCCCTACCCGTTCGCCGTCCAGTGCGAGCAGCACAAGCTCGCCGCCATGGCGATCGCACGGCTGCGCGCCTTTCCGCATGCCAGGATTGAGTTCTCGGTGCGTGTAAGTGGGCTGTCGCAGTCCGCCGACGGCGTCGAGATCGAGGTCGAATCCGCCGATGGTGTCCGCAAGGTGGCCGGCAGTTACCTGATCGGCTGCGACGGCGGTCGCTCGACGGTGCGTAAGGCGCTCGGCATCGAGTTCGAAGGGTACACCCATCCGGAGCGCTTTCTGATTCTCACCACCTCGTTCGATATCGGAACCATGTTCCCGGGTTGCACACGGAACTATCTGTCCGATCCCGACGATTGGTTCTCGCTGTTCAAGGTGAGCGGCGATGGCGACGGTCCGCTGTGGCGCGTACTTTCCGCAACCAAACCCGAGCAGACTGAGGCCGAGCTGATGAGCCCCGAGGCCACCGAAGCACGGCTACAGCGGTTCCTGCCCAAGCCCAGCCCTTATCCCATCGTGCACCGCAATCTCTACAACGTGCACCAGCGCGTCGCGGCGAGCTTCCGCAAGAGCCGCGTGTTCCTGGCCGGCGACGCCTCCCACGTCAACAATCCGCTCGGCGGCCTTGGCCTCAACTTCGGCATCCACGATGCAATCGAGCTGACAGAGCTCCTTGGCCGGGTGATCCGCAAAGAGGCGCCCGAAGACGTGCTCGACGACTACGACCGCCACAGGCGGCCTTTGAATATCGAATTCGTGCAGCAGCAGACCATCGCCAACAAAAAACGGCTCGAAGAAAAGGACCCCAACGCCCGCGCCCGCGATTTCGAGCAGCTGCGCCGCACCATGGACGATCCCGCCGCGCACCGTGCCTACGTGCGCCGCGCCTCGCTGATCGAAAGCGTCAAGAAGCGCGCTGCCGTTCCCGCCTAATCTTCGGCAGCGCGGCCGAGAATGCGCTCGAAGCTCGCGCGCACCTTCTGCTGCGTCTCGGCAAGATGCGCGTCGAGCGTGGCAAAGTTCGGCACGTCGGCCGCCCGGGCCAACAGGCCCAGGAGTCCGCCCCCGGCTGTTTTCTGGTCGAACGGCCCGGGCAGGCAGAGCCGCAGGATTTGCGTGAGATTGTGATAGAGCGCCGCAGCTGGCCGCAGCACGTCAGCCTCTTCGGCGGGCAACAGGCCAAGCTGCCACGCCTTGTCCAGCACCCGCACCGTCGACGTGTCGAGAATATCCCGGTGGTCGGCAGCGTGAACCAGTTGCAGGTACTGCGCGATGAACTCCAGGTCGACAAGACCGCCAGCGGCATATTTGAGGTCCCAGCGCGTGCTTTCGCCTTTTTCCGTGGCGATGGCCCGCCGCATATCCGCCACGTCCTGCGCGATCACCGCGGGGTCACGCTTGCGGCTCAGTACTTTGCGGATCACGTTCTCGACTTGCGCTCCGAACCCCACCGAGGTCGAGACCACCCGCGCACGGGTGAGCGCCAAGTGCTCCCAGGTCCAGGCCTCGGTCTCCTGATAGCTCGCGAACGCTTCGAGGCTGGTTGCGACCGGACCGGCCCGGCCTGACGGCCGCAGCCGCATGTCGACGTTGTAGAGCGCGCCATAGTTGGTTTGTGACGACAACGCGCTGATCAACCGCTGCGTCAGCCGCGCGAAGTATTGCGCGCCGTAGAGCGGTCGCTCGCCGTTCGATTGCGGATGCTCGTCGTCGAAATCGTAGACGATGATGAGGTCGAGGTCGGAGGTGGCCGTCATTTCGCGGCCACCGAGCTTGCCGAGCGCCAGCAGCGCACTCTTCTGACCGCGGATGCGACCATGCTGTTTCGCAAACGTCTCTTCGACGTTGCGGTGCAATTCGCGGATCACAACGTCGGCGAGCCGCGCAAAGGCGTCGCCAGCCTGCTTCGCCGACACCGTGCCCGAGAGAATGCGAGCGCCGACCAGGAACATATGCTCCTGGGCGAACATGCGCAGCCGATCGAGAAAGTCCTCGTAGGATTGCGACTCGCCAAGCGATCGCTTGAGTTCGGCGGTCAGCTTGGCTTCATCGGGCAGCGCGCCAAAGAAGGTCGGCTCGAGCAGCGCATCGATCGCCTGGGGATAGCGCGCCAGGATGTCGGCAAGCCGCGGCGCCGTGCCGAGTATCAGCGCCACCAGGGAAACCAGATCGGGATGCTGATTGAGCAGCGCGAACAATCGCGCTCCTGCGTGCAGCCCGGCCAGAAACCGGTCGAACGCCACCACGGCCGCGTCAGGACTCTCCGACCGTGACAGCCGCTCGATCAGCAGCGGCACCAGTTCGGTGAACTGCCGGCGGGCAAATTCGCCCTTGAGCGAGGAATAGGAGCCGGACAGCCAGCGGCGCACCGTAGCAGAAGCCTCCAGCGGCTTCTGGAACCCCATGTCGCCCAACCGGTCGAGCGTTTCGCGGTCGTCGGCTTTGGCCGGAAAGGACAGCGTTCCCTGGTTCGGCCGTCGCGCCGCCTCTTCGAACAGCTTGGCATAGGCCTTCTGCACATTGCGCAGGTGGCCGAGCAACGCCTCGGCGAACACGTCGCGGCCCTTGTACCCGGCAAAGCGGGCAAAGCGCTCTAATGCCTCGCGCTCCGCCGGCAGCGTGTGGGTTTGGTCGTCGGCCACCATTTGCAGCCGATGTTCGATGGTGCGCAGGAACAGATAGGCCGCCTCGAGATCCTTGCGCGTTCCCGCATCGATCCAGCCGCCCTCGACCAACGCAACCAATGTCGTCAGCGTGTCGCGGCCGCGCAATTCCGGATGGCGGCCCCCGGCGATCAACTGCTGGGTCTGCACGAAGAACTCGATCTCGCGGATGCCTCCACGCCCCAGCTTGACGTTATGGCCTTCGACCGCGATATCCTGGTGGCCACGATAGGCGTGGATCTGCTGCTTCATCGCCTCGACGTCGGCGACTGCGGCAAAATCGAGATACTTGCGCCAGATGAACGGCGACAATTCCTTGAGGACCGACTGGCCGGCGGCAATGTCGCCAGCGCAGCAGCGCGCCTTGATCATCGCGGCTCGCTCCCAGTTCTGACCGACGCTGCCGTAGTAGTTGAGCGCCGCCGGGATCGAGACTGCGATCTGCGTCGAGGCAGGATCGGGCCGCAGCCGCAGATCGACACGGAACACGTAGCCGTCGACCGTGCGCTCCTGCAAAAGCTTTACCAGCCCGCGGGTAAGGCGTACGTAGAACGCCATGGCCTCACCATCTTCGGCGAGCACGCCCGCGTCCGGGTCGTAGAACACGATGAGATCGATGTCGCTGGAGTAGTTGAGCTCATAAGCGCCCATCTTGCCCATAGCGAGAACGATGTAGCCGCAACCCCGTTCGAGGTGCCCGGCATCATGCGGCTTGAAGCGATCCCGGCGCAGCGCATCGCGCAGCAGAAATCCGACTGCGGACGTGACCGCGGTGTCGGCAAGCTCGGTGAGTGCGCGGGTCGCGCGCATCACCGGCCAGGCGCCGCCGATGTCGGCCAGCGCAATCAGCAGCGCCGCCTCGGATTTCATCTTGCGAAGGAGCCGCATCGCCTGATTCTCGTCCTTTGCCGCAGGCACGGAGCGCGCGGCGCGGCTCAGCAGCGTGGCAAAATGCGTATCCGGATCGGCATCGAGGAGTGCCGCGCATCGCGCCGGTTCGGTCGCGATCAGATCCCAAAGAAACGGCGAGCCATCGGCGATACCCGCGAACAGCGGTTCGACCCTGGGCGACGTGGCGATCAGGCGCTTGAGCGCCTTGCCGGCCCCAGTACGGCCGACGTCTTTCAGCCAATCGGAGACGCGTGCGCGGGCTTCCTTGGGCGCAGTGAGACGCGGCGCCTCCACCACCCGTTGGGCGAGGGTCGATGCGCCCTTGGACGCAGACTTGGCTTTGCAACTCGCCGCATGTTTCATGCGGGCAGAGTTAGCGCAGGCAATGTCGAAAAGGGAGGCCCAGCGTTACCCTGCTGGAGCCGGCAGTTGCCGTCCGCCTCGCGGCAGCGCCAGCACAGCCCGCAGGCCGGGATTATTATCTTCGAGTCGAAGCTCGCCGCCGTGCAGATGCGCCACCGCGGATGCCAAGCTCAATCCAAGACCGGAGCCAGGCGCGGAACGGCTCCGCTCCAACCGGACAAATCGTTCCACCGCCCGGCTGCGGTCCGCCGGAGCAATCCCAGGCCCGTTGTCGGCTACCGCCAACAGAACCTTATCGCCGTCGTTTTTTGCCGTCACCACGATCGCAGGCGGACCTGCGTCGGCGCCGCCGGTCGGCCGCGCCGCGTATTTGATGGCGTTGTCGACCAGGTTGGCGAGTGCCTGGGTGACGAGCTCGCGGTTGCCGCGGACCGATACCGCGTCGGCTGCCTCGACCTTTAGTACGAGACCCTTCTCGTCCGCCAACGGGTCGTACAGTTCGCCGACGCCACGCACGATGTCGGCGGCGTCGAAATCGGCCATGTGAGTATAAGCGCCGCCGGACTCCGCGCGCGCAATCATCAAGAGCGCGTTGAAGGTCCGGATCAGCCCGTCGGACTCCTCGATCGTCGCCTCGAGCGCCGCGCGATAGTCGGCCTCGTTGTGGCTGATGCGCAGCGCCTCCTCCGCGCGGTTGCGTAATCGCGTCAACGGCGTCTTGAGATCGTGGGCGATGTTGTCCGACACTTCTTTGAAACCGCGCATCAGCGCTTCAATGCGATCGAGCATGACATTGAGATTGATCGCCAGACGATCAAGCTCATCGTCGGTGCGCGCCACCGGCAGGCGGCCCGACAGGTCGCCCGCCATGATGGTCCGGGACGTCTCGGTCATGGCATCGACGCGGCGCAGCACCCGACGTGCGACGAAGAAGCCACCCGCGATGCCGAGAACGATCACCACCGCGACCGACCATTGGCCCGCGGCCTCGATGACGTCGAACATGCGTTCGCGCTCTTCGAGATCGCGCCCGACCAGCATGCGGAAACCGCCGGGAAGCTGGAACACCCGGACCCGTGCGTGGTGCTCCGTACCCTCCGGATCGTCGAGTCGGCGATACACCGTCTCGGCCCAGCCAATCTGGTTCATGATGCCTTCGGCCAGCGAGCCAACGTTGCCGGCAAGTCCCTCACCGTTAAACGTGGTGACGAGATAAAGACTGGAACCGGGACGCCGGGCTCGAGCATCGACAACGAACACGAGGCGGCGGATGCCGCCAATATTGTACTGCTCGGACAGGCCTGTGATTTCGGCATTTACGGTGCGGTCGATCTGCTCAGTGATGAGGCGCCGGGTGTTCCAAGCGAAATAGCCGAGCAGGCACGCAGCAAACACCGCGAACACGAGCAGATAGACCAGCGTGAGCTTGAACGCCGTGGTGCGCCACAGCTTGCCGAGCGACACCATCCAGGGTCGTTGCCGCAATGCGAAAATCCAAGACCGCCACGGCGGCTTCGCACGCGACGGCAGCGCAGGCGGCTTCTCCGCATCGGTAGCGGCGGTACTGTCAAGAACAGCCCCGCTGACGCGGGGCATGGTGAGATCACTTTGTGTCACGGACCATGTATCCCGCGCCGCGGATGGTGTGCAGCAGCGGCTGCGAAAAGCCCTTGTCGATCTTAGAGCGCAGCCGCGAGATGTGAACGTCGATCACATTGGTCTGCGGGTCGAAATGATAGTCCCACACATTCTCCAGGAGCATCGTGCGGGTGACCACCTGCCCGGCATGCTTCATCAGATATTCCAGCAGGCGGAACTCGCGCGGCTGCAGATCGATCTCCTTGTCGCCGCGCGACACACGGCGTGATAGGCGGTCGAGTTCGAGATCGCCGACCCGATAGCCAGTTTCCTCGCCGCGGCCGCTGCGGCGGCGCGCCAGCACTTCGACACGTGCCAGCAGCTCGGAAAACGAATAGGGCTTGGTCAGGTAATCGTCGCCGCCGGCGCGCAGACCTTTGACGCGGTCGTCGACCTGGCCGAGCGCGGACAGGATCAGTATTGGCGTGTGGATATCCTGCTTGCGCAGTTCCCCAATCAGCGACAGGCCGTCGCGCTTGGGCAGCATACGGTCCACGATCATCACGTCGTATTCCCGCTCCAGCGCGAGAGCGAGTCCCTCCTCGCCGTCCGCGGCCTGCTCGGCCACATGACCGACCTCGCGGAAAGCCCGCGCAATGTAGTCCGCGGCGTCGCGGTCGTCTTCGATGATGAGAAGGCGCATGGCGGTCCGGTCGCGTCTGGCCAAGTCTAGCCAAGATTCGGAGCCCGCGCTGGGCTTCGTAGCGGCCTGCGAGCCGGCCCCATCTTTGCCGCTGCGAGGGGCGGCGGATTGCTCCACCGCCCCTCGACCGACCTCGGTCCCGGCGGGGGCGACGAATGCCGGGGGACGAGGCGCGGTAGCTGAGGGGACGGACTTGATGTCCGTCCCCTGGGTTCGCTCCGCCGGCGGGGGCGACGAATGCCGACGGGACGCTCCCAATTCTCGCACCGCATTGGTGGAACGAACGATCATGGTTCGGTCCCGCGCGCGATGCGCTAGGCACTCACCTGCCGCGGCTTACGCGCGGCCGAGTGGGATCGCGACAAAGCGCGTTCCCCGCTCTGATTTCACTCGCATCAGCACGCTGCGCTTGCCCTCGGCGCGAGCATCGGCCAATGCCTTACGGACCTCGGCGGGGTTGCTGACAGTCTTGCCAGCGACATCGAGGATCACGTCGCCGGGCCGGAAGCCGAAGTCGGCGGCCGGGCCGGTCGGATCGACCTCGGCGACGACCACGCCGGGCTCGCTGCCTGCCGGAGCGAGCGACAGGCCAAGCCGCGGACCGTCGGCGGTCGGCATGTCGCGGTCATTGCGTTGCTCGCTGCGATCGCGGCGGCGATCACGCCTGGTGTCCTGGTCGCGATCCATGTCGCGATCGGAGCGGGAGTCGCGCTGCTCGGCGCGAGCCTCGCGCTGCGCCGGCAATTCGCCGAGCGTCAACGACACCGTCTTTTCGCTGCCCTGGCGCAGCATGCCGAGCTTGATGGTGGAGCCCGGCGCCAGACTGCCAATCTTCCTGGAAAGATCGCGGGCATCCTTCACGCGCTCGCCATCGACCGAGACGATGACGTCCCCGGCCTCGATGCCGGCCTTGACCGCAGGGCTGTCCTTCTGCGGCTCCGCGACCAGCGCGCCCTCGTTGTTCTTCAGGCCGAGGCTGTCGGCGATCTCCTTGGTCACCGGTTGGATCTGCACGCCGATCCAGCCGCGCGCCACCTTGCCTTTGTCCTTGAGCTGAGCGACCACGGTCTTCACCGTCTCGGCCGGAATCGCGAACGCGATACCGACCGATCCGCCTGACGGCGAATAGATCGCGGTGTTGACGCCGATCACGCTGCCGTCGGTGTTAAAGGTCGGGCCGCCCGAGTTGCCCTTGTTGACCGGCGCGTCGATCTGCAGGAAGTCGTCATAGGGTCCCGCCCCGATGTCGCGGCCGCGCGCCGACACGATGCCGGCGGTCACGGTGCCGCCGAGACCGAACGGATTGCCGACCGCAAGCACCCAGTCGCCGACCCGCGGCGCCTTGTCGGCGAGCCGCACGTGCGGGAAGTTGCCGCCGTCAATCTTGATCAGCGCAAGATCGGTGCGCGGATCGGCGCCGATCACTTTGGCCGAGTAGGTCTTGCCGTCATCGAATGCCACCTCCACGGTCGAGGCATTCTCCACAACGTGGTTGTTGGTGACAGCGTAGCCGTCGGCCGAGATCAGGAAGCCCGAGCCCTGGCCACTGACGAAATTGCGTCCGCGCGGCGCGTTGGGCACCCCATCAGGCATGCCGAAGCGGCGGAAGAACTGCTCCATCGGCGAGCCCTTGGGGAACGGCAGCTCGCGATCGGACGAAAGCTGAGGTCCGGCCTCGGATTTGACGCGGACCGAAATCACGGCGGGCTTCACCTTCTCGACGATGTCGGCAAAGCCGATCGGCTGCGCGAGGCTCTTGGCCTCCTGCGACAGGTTCTGCGCCAGCGCCGCCGGCGTGTTGAACGTCATGCCAGGCGCGACGAAGTACGCGCCAGCGCTCAAGCCGGCGATCGTGGTGGCAAGAAGCGCAAGACGGCGAGCCGAAAGGCCGCCCTTATGGTTGGAGCTCACGTTCATGTCTCTCTGTCTCCGTCTCGAACGGAATTTGCGGTTGATGCCCCCTGGCACCCTCTTGTTGCTGACCAACATGGGAGTTGCCGCCTTACGGTGGAGTGGCGGCGGGATTAAACTTTGTTAATGTTCCGCGACGGATATTTATTCGAAGAATCAGCGCCTTAGCGCGGAGTTCAGCGACTACTTTTCGGACCGCCTGAGGAGATCGGCAACGCGGGCCTGTTCCGCCGGAGTCAGTGCCGTCTCCTGCGCGGTCGCCGATTCCGGTGCATCACGGCGCCGTCGTAGCTCGAATGCCAAGCCGCACCCGCCAGCAACCAACGCAATCAGCGGCGCCAGCCAGAGCAGCGCTGTGCCGACACCGAAGCGAGGTTTGAGCAACACGAACTCCCCGTAACGCGCGGTCAGAAAGTCGATCACCTTGGTATCGCTGTCGCCCGCAACCAGCCGTTCGCGCACCAAGATGCGAAGGTCGCGGGCCAGCGGCGCATCGGAATCATCGATCGACTGATTTTGGCACACCATGCAGCGCAGCTCGCGCGATAGCGCCCGCGCGCGCGCCTCCAATGCCGGATCGGACAGGATTTCGTCGGGCTGCACGGCATGCGCGGACGATACGCCGATCAGCGCCAGCACCAGCACCAACACGAGTGCGCGCAGCGCGGTCACATCATCACTCCGCAGGCTGCAATGAACCGCTGGCCTTGTGCGCCGGCTTGGGCGCGCCAACCCGTAGCCGGCGATCAGTGAGCGATAGCGCCCCGCCAAGCACCATCACCACGGCACCGAGCCAGATCAGCAGCACCAATGGCTTGTGGTAGATCCGTACCGCAATCGAACCATCGTTGTTCGCGTCACCGAGCGACACATAGAGCTGGCTCGCGCCATTGCTCATCAGCGCCGCTTCCGTGGTCGAAGTCTGCCGCGTCGCGAAATTACGCTTCGACGGCTCGATCACATCAATGATGCGGCCATCCTGGCGCACCGTAAATCTGGCGGTGAGCTCACGGTAGTTCGGCCCCTGTCGCTGCGTGAGGCCATCGAAGGTCAGCTGATACGAACGCAGCGCAACAACGTCGTTGGGCTTGAGCGCCGCAATACGCTCAATACCCCAGGTTGCCTCGCTGACGATGCCGAGCAGAGTGACGCCGACGCCGAAATGCGCGATTGCGGTGCCCCAGGTCGAGCGCGGCAAGCCAAGCATCCGCGCCAGCGCGACGGCCGGCGCCGCGCGGCCGATGCCCGCGCGCTCGATGATGTCAGTGACTGCGCCCGCCATGGCGAACACTGCAAATCCGACAGCGAATGGCGCCAGCACCGGTCCGCCGCCGGTGAACGCGAAGGTCGCCGCCGCAACGACGGCTGCCAACGTGGCCGCGGCGATCAGCCGCTGCGCCGCGGCCAACGCGTCGCCGCGCTTCCAGGCCAGCAGCGGCCCGAACGGCATCACCAGCAGGATTGGTACGAACAGCGGGCCGAAGGTGAGGTTGAAGAATGGCGCGCCGACCGAGATTTTTTCGCCGGTTAGCGCCTCCAGTGCCAGCGGATACAGCGTGCCGACGAATACCGTCGCGCAAGCAGCCGTGAGAAACAGATTGTTGAAGACCAGCGCGCCTTCGCGCGAGATTGGCGCAAACAGCCCGCCCTGCTTGAGCGTCGGCGCGCGCCAGGCATAGAGCGCGAGCCCGCCGCCGATGAACAGAATCAAGATCGCCAGGATGAACACCCCGCGGGTCGGGTCACTGGCGAACGTGTGCACCGAGGTGAGCACGCCAGAGCGCACCAGGAATGTCCCGATCAGCGACAGCGAGAACGCCAGGATCGCCAGCAGAATGGTCCAGACCTTCAGTGCATTGCGCTTCTCCATCACCACCGCGGAGTGCAGCAGCGCGGTGGCGGCGAGCCACGGCATCAGCGAGGCATTCTCGACCGGATCCCAGAACCACCAGCCGCCCCAACCGAGCTCGTAGTAGGCCCAATACGAGCCCATGGCGACGCCGAGCGTCAGGCACATCCAGGCAGCCAGCGTCCACGGTCGCACCCAGCGCGCCCAGGCGGCATCGATGCGGCCCTCAATTAGCGCCGCAATCGCAAACGAGAACGAGATCGAAAGCCCGACGTAGCCAAGATAGAGGAGCGGCGGGTGCACCGCGAGGCCGATGTCCTGCAGTATCGGGTTGAGGTCGCGGCCCTCGAATGGTGGGTTCGGAATGCGAAGGAACGGATTCGAGGTGCCGATGATGAATGCCAAGAACGCGGCGGCGATCCAGGATTGCACGCCAAGCACATTGGCTTTGAGCGTTGCCGGCAAGTTGCCGCCGAACGCCGCCACCATCGCACCGAACAGCGCGAGGATCAGAACCCACAGCAGCATCGAGCCTTCGTGGTTTCCCCACACGCCCGTGATCTTGTAGATCAACGGCTTCGCCGAATGCGAGTGCTCGAACACATTGATGACCGAGAAATCGGACGCGACGTAGCAGGCCGCGAGCGCAACGAAGGCGACGGCAACGAAAGCAAATTGCGCGGGCGCGGTCGTGCCCGCGACCGCCATCAATGCGGCGTCGCGCCGCCGCGCGCCGATCATCGGCACGACGCCCTGGACGAGCGCCAACGCGAGCGCCAACACCAACGCGTAATGGCCGATCTCCGCGATCATTGCTTCTTCCCGTAGTCGTCCTTCCAGTGGCCCTGTTTCTTGAGCGCGTCGGCAACTTCCTTCGGCATGTAGGTTTCGTCATGCTTGGCCAGCACCGTCTGCGCCTTGAACAACCCCGCACCGTCCAGCGCGCCTTCGGCGATAACGCCCTGCCCTTCGCGGAACAAATCCGGCAGGATGCCCTGATATGCCACCGGAATCGCACTCTTGCCGTCGGTCAACTCGAAGCGGATGGTGAGCGCCTCGCCGCGAGCGAGCGTGCCTGGCTTGACCAGGCCGCCGAGCCGAATGCGCGTACCAGCTTCGATGCGCTTTTCAATCACGTCAGTCGGTGAATTGAAGAACACGATCGAATCCTTGAGCGCGCTCAGCACCAGGCCGGCGGCCAACGCGAGCACGCTGATCCCGCTGCCGATCAGCACCAGCCGCCGTTGCTTGCGCGTCACATTCCGCTCCGTCAGCTCTTGAGACCGAGACCTTGCACGAGTTCCTCGAGACGGCGGAGCTTGTCAGGCTCACCGGCGAGCGCGCGACGCGCGTCCGCGGCGGCGTTCGCAGCCTTATCGCGATCCCCCAACACCATATAGGCGCGCACAAGGCGAAGCCATCCCTCGACGTCCGAGCCTTCGCGCGAAAGGCGCTCGGCGAGGCGTTCGACCATGCCGCGCACCATTTCGGCGCGCTGCTCGGGTAAAAGTTCGTTTGCGGCAGCGGCATCAGCGGCGGTCGGCCCTTTGAGCGGAGAAACGGTCGCATCGACGCGCGCCAGCAATTCCCGCACCAGCCCGACCCATGGCGCATCCGATGGCGCTTCCGCCAGCAACTCGCTCCAGATCGCGGCGGCCACCTTGCGGCGGCCGTCCTGTTCCGCCGACAACCCGATGAAGTAGCGCGAACGGAAATCCGATGCGTCGAATTGGAGCGCGCGCTGGAACGCAGCGTTCGCTTCTGCGGTCACGACGCCGTTCGCTGCGCCGGCAAGCGCCTCGCCGAGATCCGCCTCACGGGCGGCGTTCGCACCGAGCAGCCGCAGCACATTGCGGCGCGCCTTTACTGCGTCGTCGAAGCGGCCGAGCCGCATGTAGACTGGACTGACCACCTCCCAGCCGCGGCCATCATCGGGGTTGGCTTCAAGATGCCGCTCGACCCGCATGACCAGAGTCTCGATCGATCGCTCCTCAACCGGAGCGTCGCGTCGCGCCGCCTGCGGTTGGCCCGGCAGCAGCGGCGAGCCGAGCAGCAGATAGAGAGCTGCAGCGCCAAGCGGCAGCAACACAAGTGCGGCCAGTGCGCAGGCGCGGCGGCGGTGCTCCGCGCCCGCCGTCGGCGCCGGCTCAGCGCCGTCCGCCGCCGCAATCAGCCGGCGCGACACCTCGACCCGGGCGGCTTCCGCCTCCCGTTCGCCAATCAGACCGGCAGCCCGGTCGCGATCGATTTCAGCGAGCTGGTCGCGATAGACCTCAACATCGCTGCCGGTCCGTGCCGGCGCGCGCCGTCCCAGCGGCCACAGCACGGCGAACACGGCGGCCGCCGTCATCAGCGCCAATACGAACCAAAGGGTCATGAGCCGGGGTTTACATCATGGCCGCGCAGGCGCCGCAACCGGCAAGTCGGACACGAATCGGAGATCAGACCCGCGCTGCCCTACGTTCCCCATGCGTGGCGACATCGGCAGCCTTGGTCAGCAACGAAGCGTATTCCTGCCCGAACACCTTGGCGCAGAACCGCACGGCGGCATCGACTTGCGACTGCCGGAACGGCCGCTCGCCGTCGCCGCACTGGCGCAGCGCGTCAAGCAGCGCCTTGGTGCCGATGTCGAGGCATTGTTGCAGTTCGGTGAAGGTCCGTTGTGTGATCTCGTTGATGGCAAGCTCGCTCGCGTAGTTGCGGCACGCCATGACGAAGCCGACCAGAGATTCCGCCTCTGCCACCTCCTCGGGGTCGATGGTCGACCCCGCGACGATCTCCTTGGCGGGACGCGGGCGCATCAGCCGCCGCACCCTGCCGGGCATCAGGTTGATCTCGCTCGTTAGAAGCTTGGAAATCTCCGCGCGGATCGCAGCGACCTGCCGTCCCCAGGGGCTGTCGCTCGTCAGATCGAGCTCCGAACGCATGCCGCGCACCGCATCGTGCACATCCTTGAGCAGTACCGCGACTGCAATGCCGCGGCCGCTCTTAAGGTCGCTGCCGAGCTCATGGACCATGCGCTCAATCTCCGCCAGCACGATCGGGACTGCGACCCCATAGGGCGTTTCCCCGACGCGGGCCGCCGCGTCGCTGCCGGCCGCCTTGGTGGCGAGCCGCACGAGTTGCCAGGACGCTGCCAGCCTATTCATCACCAGAAGCAGCGCGGGAAGAAACATGTCCCGGTTCGAGTTCAGCCGGGAATCGAGCTGCGCTTTGACGTTTTCGAGGGACGCGCCGCCCAGCGTCTTAATGTGGCCAGGCAGCTGCTCCCCTAGTGTCGCCAACGCATCGCGCGCCTTGATGACGCCGATCAGGGTGCTCAAGTCCTCGAACGCGCGCGGCGTACCGATCTGCGCCCCAATACGACGCTGCGCCTTGTGGTCCTCGCCGGCTGCCGCGATCGTATCCTGTAGGCGATGCAGTGCGTCATCCTGGAAGGCGTGGGCAAGGTGGCGAGCCCTGTCAGCGTCGCCACCCTGAAGCGCGCTCTCGATCTGCTCGGCGAACGCCTTGACCTCCTTGGGCATGACCGTGCCGCTCATCCAGAGCCACAACGGCTCCAGCGCCGACCGTGCGATGCGCCCGCGATGCTTGTGATCGGGAATATCATCGACCAGGAACGGCTCAAGCGGCCGAAAGAACAATCGCGCGTGTTCGCCGATACGTCGCTGCGTCGACTGACTTTCCCGGATGCCGCGTCGTAGTTCAGCGAGGATCAGCTCGGCGCCGGCCATATCGTCGCCGCGCAGCATGCCGCGTTCGAGCTCCGTGATCAGCAGAGCACGCGACCCCGGATTCAGCTCCCGGAGAAATTCTTGCAAGCGTTCGACTGCAGGCTGACCTAACCCGGCCATGCAGGCACACACCCCCAGACTATGACGGTCTTTTGATAACGTCCCTGCGTTAAGACTTCGTTAGGGACGTTGAAATGGGCCGAATTTGATGCCGAAAGTAGGCCCCTCCACCTTGGCCGCCGGCCACGGCCTGCATCCGAACCAGCCTCTCTGCCGTATAGGCCTCACCATGTCCGCTGCATCCCTCGCCCAATTGCTCGCGCTCTACGTCGCCATCGGGCTTTGTACCGCCGTGGCCTTCGTAACCATTGGCATCCGGCAGGTGCTGGCGCAGCCGGCCTCCTTCACCATCGGGGCGCGACTGCTTCTGCTGCCCGGCGCGGCGGCGTTGTGGCCCTACGTGCTCTATCGCTGGGTCCGGGCCCACCAACATCGGGCGCGCGTCCGATGACCCGGTCGCACCGCTCGGTTCATCGCTGGCTGTGGCCCGTGCTCGCCCTGCTCGTTGCGCTCGGCTTCACGATGGCGCTCGCACTACGGCCGCCGCCCGAACCCGCCCAAACAGCCGCGCAGGAGCTCAAGCCATGAGCGTGGGTTTCCGCGCGGTGCAATGGAACCGCGACAAGCTGATCTACGATGGGTTCCTGCTTGCCGGCACCGCGATTTTCATCGCCGGCTTCGGCGCGATCTATTGGCGCCTCCACCCACCGAAAAATCTTCCCGACGCGATCGACATCTGGATCCGCGCGTTCGGCACCTGCGCATTCCTGATGCTCACCATAATCCTCTCGGTCGGGCCGCTCTGCCGGCTTGATCGCCGGTTTCTGCCGCTGCTCTACAACCGGCGGCATTTCGGCGTGCTCAAGGCGCTCGGTCTTGCCGCCTTGCTGGATTCTGTTCGTGATGGCCGCGACCAGCCATGATTTCTGGCTCAGCTTTTTCACCCCGGCCGTGTGGAAGGCGCTGCACATGTCGCTTTACGTGGCCTATGGCCTCGTGGTGATGCATGTCGCGCTCGGCATCATGCAATACGAGCGCACGCCACTGCTGCCCCTGATGCTGATCGCATGCTTTGGTGTCGTCACCGCGCTGCATATTGCGGCCGGCTGGCGCGAGCGGCACGGCGACCGATCCGCCGGGATGACCGATGATGGCTGGATTCCAGTCGGCCCGCCGCACACGATCCCGGACAAGGCCGCGCGCATCGTCGCGTCGGCGAGCGGCGAACGCATCGCGGTGTTTCGCGACGGTGCGACGATCGCCGCGCTCAGCAATCTTTGCGCGCACCAGAACGGTCCGCTGGGCGAAGGCCGCATCGTCGACGGCTGCGTGACCTGCCCGTGGCACGGCTACCAATATATGCTGGCCGACGGTTGCGCGCCGGCGCCTTTCACCGAGAAGCTCGCCACCTATCGGACGCGCCTGCGCAACGGCGTGGTCGAAGTGGAGCCCCGCGCGTTGCCACCGGGCACTCCAGCGTCGATCACATGTTCGCGCGACCTGATCTGAGCAATTCCGGGCGCGCGGAACTCCGGTATGTTCAACTGAAATGGGGAGGTTGCGATGCCGGAACCGGACTGGGTTGATATCGGATCAACTGAAGAATTGTCGTCGGGGCCATTGCGACGCATCGTGGTCGGCACGCGCGAACTTGCCGTTTCCTTCCAGAACGGACAGTTCGGCGTGGTGTCGAACGCCTGCAATCACGTCGGGGGACCATTGGGCGAAGGCCGCCTCGACGGCGAATACATCGTCTGCCCCTGGCACAATTGGAAATTCCACCGCTGCTCCGGCAAGGGCGAACCCGGCTTTGAGGAGGATGCGGTTCCAGCCTATCCGGTCAAGGTGGAGCACGGCCGGGTCCTGATCAATCTGACCTCGGCGACGCGACGGACGCGCAAGCCGCACGACCCGCATCCTTTGTCGCGCAAGATCGAACATGCGCCCGGCCCACCGCGGCTGGTCGGTATTTCCACCACGGCGATGGACGAAGCCAATCCGCGCTTCTCCGGCTCCGATCATCTGCTCGAACACGCCGTCCGCGCAGCGCAGAGCCGCGACGCGGAGACCAGACTGATCCGCCTCAGCGCGCTCAAGTTCCGCACCTGCGAGGGGTACTACTCGAAGTCGGCGCGCGCCTGCACCTGGCCGTGCTCGATCACCCAGATGGATGCGTCCGACCAGATGGATCAGGTTTATGAGGCGCTCGTCCATTGGGCCGACGCTATCATCGTGTCGTCGCCGATCCGCTGGGGCGCCGCCTCCTCGCTCTACTTCAAGATGGCCGAGCGGCTCAACTGCGTGCAGAACGCCGTGACGATCCGAAATCAGGTGCTGATCCGCAACAAGGTCGCCGGCTTCATCATCGTTGGCGGCCAGGACAACATCCAGGGCGTGGCCGGTCAGATGCTCGGCTTCTTCTCCGAGCTGGGCTTCATCTTCCCGCAGTTTCCCTACATCGCGCATTCGCGCGGTTGGTCCGCCGAGGATATGGAGCACAACGTTGAGATCGTCCGGGATTCGGCGGAACTGGCGGAGGGCGCCGACATGCTGGTGAAGCGCTGCCTTGATCTCGCCGCGCACCTGATCGCGCGCGACGAAGCGCCGACCTCGATCGAACGTGGCGGCCGCAAGGCGCACGATCTGCGCATGGACGCGAGGCCAGCGGCAGCCACTGGCTAGCGGCGAAGCGCCCGCTGATTTTCGAGCAACCGGCGCAGCACGCCTTCCGCTGCCGTCACGACACGCTCGATAATCGCTTGGCCGTGCTCGGCCGTCGCCGCGCTCGCATCACCGATGACGCCGCTGTCAGCGATGCGCGGATCGCCGCTCGACCAGGGCCAGCTCACCACCGGATCGAGGATGGTGGCGCGGACAGCGGCCGGCTCTGGAGGATGCCTAAGCTCGGCGATCCGTTCACGGCGAACCAATTCGGGCGCGAGCGCCAGCATCACGGAGGTTTCGTCTTTGCCGGCGTGAATCTCCGGCAACCCGGTCTCCGGTACCGGCATGATCAGCGCGCCGAGATGAAGCGTGCAGACGTTGAGGCCGAAGTCTCCAACCAGTTCATAGCCGACCGCTTCGAGGATGCCGCGATTACCACCATGCCCGTTGACGATCAGCAGATTGCGTGCCGGCAGCGAACGCACGATTTCGTCCGCCTTGCCGCGCAGCAGCGACGTCATGGCTGCAACCGAATGCGACACCGTGCCCGGCGCCCAGGCGTGCTCACGCGATAAGCCAACCGGCAACGCTGGCAATTGCCACAGGTCGTAGATGTCGCCCCAGCGCGCCACGATGCGGGCGGTGAGCGCTTCGGCAATTAGGGTGTCGGTATTAAGCGGAAGATGTGGCCCGTGCTGTTCCGTCGAGCCAAGCGGCAGGCAAAGCACCGAATTGGCGCGCTGCAGGCCCGCGACCGCCCCGAAATTGGAATTGTCGATCGCGCGCTGTAGCGGCGCCATGCTTTAGCGACCCACCATGCGCATCAAGACATCGTCCTTGCGGACGAAATGATGGTACAGCGCCGCCCCAATGTGCATGCAGATCAGCACGGCCATCGTGATGCCGAGCAGCCGGTGCCACCCGAACATCCGCTCGGAGAACGGCTGATCGACTGGCCAGATCGGCGGCAGTTCGAACAGCCAGAACACCTTGATCGGCGCGCGATAGGCCGACGTCGCGATCCACCCGACGAACCCCTGAACGATCAGCAGGATGTAGAGCGCCCAGTGCATCAGGTTCGCCGCCAACCGCTGCGGCGTCGGGATGTCGTCAGGCAGCGGCGGCGGCGGGTGAGCCAAGCGATAGGCCAGGCGCACCAGTATGATGGGGATGAGCACTGCGCCAAACGACCGGTGGATGTCGTAGAGCACGTCGCCGGTCGGGCCGAGACTGAAATTGGCCATAACGAGGCCGATCGGGATCATGGTCAGCACCAGCACCGCGGTCAGCCAGTGCAATACCCGCGCGGTCGCCGTGTAGATCGGCGGCTCCGCGCTGTAACCGAGTGTGGTCATCGTTGCCCCCCGTATTCGGCGCCACGATGCGCCGCGCCGGTATCAGGGCGCGAGCGGAGGCGCCTTTTCTTCGCTCTCCTTGGTCTCGGCGAACGCCGACAGCAAATGACCGAACTGGTGGCCGGCGCGCGCCGCCTTTGCCGCCATGTAGCGGCGATTGTCGGCGTTGATCGGTGTTTCCAGCGGCATCCGGCCGGTGATCTCGATGCCGGCCTTGGACAGGCTGTCGAGTTTCGCCGGGTTGTTGGTGAGCAGCACGACGCGGGTGCAGCCGAGCATATGCAGCATCCGCACCGCGACGCCGTATTCGCGCTCGTCGTCGTCGAAGCCAAGCGTGGTATTGGCGTCGACCGTGTCGAGACCGCCATCCTGCAACTTGTAGGTCCGCATCTTGTTGGCGAGACCGACGCCACGGCCTTCCTGCGCGAGATACAGGATGATGCCGCCGCCTGCATCCTGCAGCCGGGTCAGCGCGAGTTGGAGCTGCTCGCCACAATCGCAACGGCGCGAGCCGAACACGTCGCCGGTCAGGCAGGCCGAGTGGATGCGCACCGGGACCGACTTGGAAAAGTCCGGCGTGCCGACGATCACGGCCACCGGATCGTCGCCGAACTGGTCGCGAAATACGACGAAGCGAGTCCGCACGCCCGTGTCGAGCGGCACATGCGCATCGCCAGCGATCTGCAGCGTTTCCGTCGCGCTGGCGCGGAACCGGGCCACCGCTCTCGCCTCGACCACGACGATCGGCGGATCGAATGCGGCGGCGCGCTCGGGCACGGTGTCGGCGATCAGCACCGCCGGCAGCACCTGCGCCAGCTTGACGAGGTCGATTGCCGCGTTGGCGGCCGCGCCCGCAGGCTCGGGCAGGAAATGGTGGGTGGCCTTGGCGTCCGCGACCAGGGCCAGGATGGTTTGTGCGTCGATGTCGGGCGTGAGCTCCAGCGCGACTGGCGCATCGGCGTCGATGCCGAGCGAGCGAGCGCGACGCGCGGTGATGACCAGCCGTGGCGGAATCGGCTGGCAGAGCTTGCGGAATGCTGTCAGGCGCCCGGAGTCGAGCCCTTCGACCGGCAAGGTGATGAGGGTTTCTCCGTTTGCAATCAGCACTGGCCGGCCGGCGCGAAACTCGGCCAGCCCTCGACCGACGCCAACGTTTTCGCTGGTACCGAACAGAATAGAATTCGGATCGCCCCCGGAATTACGCATTACTGAAAATACCTTACCCCTAAATACGCCACCCGGAACCGATCATAGAACACCTCGATGGGGGGCAGCCATTCCCGTCCTGAGCGTTCCATGCCAAGTTATTACGGCGGAAAAAGTTCCGGGCCAATCCGTCCAAGCCGGATACGGCCCCGCCGACCCGGTGGATGCAAGCCGGGGCATGGATTTTCGGGTGGTCGCAAAAAAGCATCCTGAGCCGGATTCCTGGGCCGGCGTTCCTGAAATGTTTCGGGCTTCGGCCGCGCCGCTGCCCTCGCCATGGGAGGATTTGTTCGGGCCGCTGCGAAGCGGAAATGCCAACGGTTTGGTGGCGGTCGGCCAGATCGGCCAGTCGCTGGACGGCCGGATCGCCACTGAAACCGGCCATTCGCACTACATTAATGGCCCCGCCGGCCTCGCCCACCTGCACCGCCTGCGCGCCCTGGTCGATGCGGTGGTGATCGGGGTCGGGACCGCGATCGCCGACGATCCGCAGCTCACCGTGCGCCGCGTTGCCGGTCCCAATCCGGCACGGGTGGTGCTCGACCCGAACGGGCGACTGCCGGCTAAGGCCCGCGTGCTCGCGGCTGACGGCGTCCGCCGGGTGATCGTGACGTCGGCAGGAACGCAGTTTGCGGCTCCTCCCGGCGTCGAAATTGTGGCACTGCCCAAGGTCGATGGGCAGATCGCCCCGGGTGCGATCCTCGCGACGCTGGCGCAGCGGGGTTTTCGCCGCGTCTTGGTCGAGGGCGGCGCCGACACGGTTTCGCGGTTCGTCGCGGCAGGAAGCCTCGACCGCTTGCACGTGGTGGTGGCGCCGATCATCCTCGGCTCCGGCCGCAGCGCCCTCGCGCTGCCGCCGATTGAGCGCGCCGATCAGGCGTTGCGGACGTCGGTTCGCATGCACCAACTCGACGACGAGGTGCTGTTCGACTGCGATCTCGGCGCTCAGCGCGCGGCGCTGGGCAACGCAAAGAAATCGACGTGACCGACGCGGATCGTTGACCTCCCCGTGCCGACCACTTCGCGGCGGCGGGTCAGCCATCCGAGCACGTCCGTGAGTCTGGGATCGCCGATCGCTCGTGCTGCGGCCGCCCAGCCAGCCAATGCTTCGAACTGGATCTCGCGGTCGATCGGGGTAAATTTCCAGTCCGACGTGCCCTGCACCACCGAATAGCCCAGCTGTTCAAACCGCTCGATCGCCGTACGTATGGCCGTCGGGCCGAGCGCCGGCCCAAATCCCTTGTCGGTGCGCTGGTGCGCGTTGACCGCTGCGACGATCTTTTCATCCAGCGGGTCGGCTGGGTCGAACTCGGTGCGACCGTCGTAACTCAACGCTACATAGACCGGTAGCCGCCGAGCCGCCGCTTCGATGGCAAAACGATCCAGCCACGCCTCGGAAACCAAATCGAGCAGCGCCGAAGTGGTGACCAGATCAACCGCGCCGTCGAGCGCCGCTTCGAGATCGTGTGCGAGATCGAGCGGGACAGCTGTCACGTTTGCTGGACCGCCGGCGCGAGCCAACAGGCTGAGGTCATTGTCATAGAGCCGCCAGCGCTGCTGGGCCGGCAGGTGCGGCGATACCGCGCGGTAGGTGGAGCCGGTGCCACACGCGAGGTCGGCCACATTGAGCGAGGCGTGATTGGCGAACGCCGACGCCACGGCATCGAGCACCTTGGCGTTGCGCGCGCGGCGATCGTGCGGCTCGCGCAGCGCGAGCCATGCGGCGGAGAAGCTGGTCATGCCACAGCCTCGATCGCGGCGGCGAGCCGTCTGGCGGATTCTTCCCAGGTCGGTAACGCTGCCGCGGCAGCCGCCGCGGCAGCGGCCATGCGTTCGCGCTCGCCACGATCGGTGATCAGCCGGCGCAGCGCGCTTGCCAGCGCGGCTGTATCCTCAGGCGCGACCAGAATGCCGGCTCCGCCTGGAATGGTCTCCGGCGTTGCGCCGCCGGTGGTTCCGATCACTGGCAGGCCGTGCGCGATCGCCTCGGCGTAAGCCATGCCGTAGCCTTCAAATCGCGACGCGAGCACGAAAACATCAGTCTCGGCGTAGAGCGCCGCGATGCGCTGGTCCGGCACCGCGCCCAGCACCTCCACCCGCTTGCGGAGCTTGTGCGTCGCGATGTCCGCATCGAGCCGCGCCGCGACCGTGGGATTGCGCGTGCGGTCCCCGGCAATCGTCAGCCGCCACGGCAAATCGGCCAGGGTCGCGAGCGCGGCAATCAGCACGTCGAAGCCCTTGCGATGCACCAGCGTACCGATCGACAGCAGCCGGACCGCATCACCACTGTGGTTGCGTACGATGGTGGCGCGATCCGTGCCCGGATGCGCCACCGTGATGCGGTCCTTGGCCACGCCATAGTCCTTGACCAGAATTCGCGCGGTTGGCGCGCTGGTGACGACCACGATGCTGGCGGCGGCGAGCGCGCTCCGCTCGCTCGAGCGCATGGTATCGGCATCCTCGATTGACAAGCCGGTTTCCAGCGCCAGCGGATGATGGATCAACGCAACGAGCGCACGCCGATGGCGTACGATGGCAGCCGCTTCCGGCAGCACGCCGAGTGCAAGCCCGTCGATCAGCACGGGATGATCGCTGCTCACTGCCGCCAACTGCCTGGCGGCAAAATCCTTCTGCGCTGCGGTCGGCCTCGGAAAGCCGTCGCCCAGGCCGACCACATCGACCTGCCAGCCCAGCCGCTCAAGTTCTGCGATCATCCGCCGGTCGTAGGCATAACCGCCGGTCGGAGTGGCGAGATCGCCGGGCACCGCAAACGCGACGCGCCTCACCACAGAGCGACCTCGTACCAAGCCCGCGCGACGTGGGATTCCGAGAGCGTGACGCGGATCGCCTTTAGGCCGCGGCCATCGCGGCCAAGCTTTCCGCCGCGCGCTGCATCCGCCAGTTGATCGCCGATGTGCTTCGCCAGGAACTCGGTGGTGGTGTTCAACTGCGTAAACTGCGGCAGGTTGTCGAGATTGCGGTAGTTCAGTGGTCCAAGCACCGCCTTCAACGCCTCATGCGCTCGTCCGATGTCGATGACGATGCCGTTGGGGTCGAGATCCTCAGCGATAAAGCAGGCATCGACCACAAAAGTCGCGCCATGCAGCGCCTGGGCCGGACCGAACACGGCGCCGCGGAACGAATGGGCGATCATGATGTGGTCGCGGACTTCGACGGCAAACACGGGGCAAGCCTCCACGCTCAAGGATAATCGATCCGTTGGCATAGCACGCCGCTGCCAGGCGCGAGAATCCTCGGCAGTTGTGCGGGGAGATCGTCGAAATTGATGGGCGGCGCGATCAGCGCGTCGAGCCGCACGTCGGCAAGCAGATCGATCGCCATCGCGAGCCGCTGGCGATGCTTGACGCTGGAGCGGCGCGAAGGCGCGACCTTGCCGACTTGGCTTGAAATCAGCTTGAGGCGGCGACTGTGGAATGCGCCACCGAGTGGCACCGGCACGGTGCCTGCGCCATACCAAGACAGCTCCAATACCGTTGCCTCATCAGCAGCAAGATCAAGCGCGGTCGCCAGTCCGGCCGCACTGGCGCTGGTGTGGAAGACGAAGCCGCAATCCCTCGGCGCCGCCTCCGGCTTGGCAAACTTGAGACCGAAGGCTTGAGCCACCCTTCCCCGCGCGGGGTCGACATCGACCAGCGTCACGTCAGCGCTGGCAATCTTGCCACACAGAAACCCAATCAACGCGCCGACCACCCCGACACCAACGATCGCGATGCGGCCTGAAGGGCCGGGTGCCGCATCCCAGGTCGCGTTGAGCGCGGTCTCCATGTTGGCGGCGAGCACCGCACGCGACGGCGGCACCGCATCCGGCAACAGCACCGCGGCTTCGGCCGGCACGTCAAACATCGTCTGGTGAGGATAGAGCGTGAACGCCACGCGGTCGCGCAGCTCGGCTGGTCCCATCTCGACGCGGCCGGCGGTGGCGTAGCCGTACTTCACCGGAAACGGGAACGCGCCGCCCATGAAGGGCGCGCGCATGCGCTCGTATTCGCTCTCCGGCACCCGGCCGGCGGCAATCAACGCCTCGGTGCCGCGGCTGATCGCACCATGGAGTGCACGCAGCCGCACTGTGCCGGGTGCCAGCGGGCCGAGCGTTTCGTGGCGGATTTCGGCGCGCCCCGGCGCGGCGTACCAGAGTGCCCGCGCCGTCTCGTGGTGCTTCGCCACGCCCGCTCCTTGCATTGGACTTTGCGCCTTGCTCCCCGCTATATCCTGCACGCGGCTGAAGCGACAGGACATGGTTCGGCGTGCTGCAGCGAACGACCCCGGGATCTGAGCTAAGTACCAGTTCCGAAAGAACAATTTTCGGCCGGCGGATGCTTTTCGCCGGCCTTGTGCTGTTGACCATCGCGGGCCTCCTGGCGCTCGCCGCGAAGGCGCTTTCGGCCGGCGGGTTCGGCGCGGTCGACGCCATCCTCCTGGTGCTGTTCGGCGCCACCCTGCCCTGGTCGGTGATCGGGTTCTGGAACGCCACCATCGGATTCCTGGTGATGCGGTTTGCCGCCGACCCGGTGGCGGCCGTGAATCCCGCCACGCCAGGCGTGCGCGGCGACGAACCGATTAATGTTTCGACCGCGATCACCATCTTTGTGCGCAACGAGCCGCCGGAGCGCGTGGTGCGCAACCTCGACGCCATGATGAGCGAGCTGGAGGCAGCCGGCGTCGCCGGCCGTTTCCATCTCTACGTGCTGAGCGACACCAGCCATCGCGAGATTGCCGCGCTCGAGGAGAAACATT
The DNA here is from genome assembly GCA_963787955.1 of uncultured Alphaproteobacteria bacterium. Taxonomy (GTDB): domain Bacteria; phylum Pseudomonadota; class Alphaproteobacteria; order Rhizobiales; family Xanthobacteraceae; genus Z2-YC6860. Next base: position 164,268 of record CAWBFG010000039.1, read on the forward strand.
TCAGCTCGCTCGAACAAAAATGGCGTGGCCGCCTTCCAGTGACCTACCGCCGCCGTATCGTCAACACCGGGTTCAAGGCCGGCAACTTCTGGGACTTCTGCGAACGCTGGGGCGACCGGCACGACTTCGCCGTCACGCTCGACACCGACAGTTTCATGACGGCGGCCGCGATCCTGCGCATGGTGCGCATCGTCCAGGCGGATCCCAAGCTCGGCATCCTGCAGGGCCTTGTCGTCGGCCTGCCCTCGACCAGTGCATTCGCGCGCATCTTCCAGTTCGGCATGCGGCTCGGCATGCGCTCCTGGACGATCGGCAGCGCGTGGTGGCAAGGCGATTGCGGCCCTTACTGGGGCCACAACGCTGTGATCCGTATCGCGCAATTCAAGGCACACTGCCATATCCCCAAGCTGCCCGACGGCGGCGTGCTGGGCGGACACATTCTCAGTCATGATCAGATCGAGGCCGCATTGATGCGGCGCGCCGGCTATGACGTGCGTGTGCTGCCGGAAGAAGACCTTGGCTGGGAGGAGAACCCGCCGACGCTGATCGAATACCTGCGCCGCGACCAGCGCTGGACCCAAGGCACGCTGCAGTATGGCCACTATCTGTTCAAACCCGGCATGAAGATCGTCAGCCGCTTCCAGCTCGCCTTCGCCATGCTGATGTTCCTCGGCTCGCCGGCCTGGATCGGCATGCTGGTGGTCGGTACGCTGGCAGTTGCTTTCGCGCCGACGCCCGCCGATTTCATCGACCCGGGTATCGGCTCCGCGCTGATGGTGATCATCCTGGTGATGTGGTTCGCACCGAAGATCGCGACCGTGCTCGATGTGCTGACCCGGCCGGCGCTGCGCCGCGCGTTCGGCGGCACGTTGCGATTCCTGGCGAGCGTCGTATCGGAAACGATCTTCTTCATTCTACTGTCACCGATCATGTGGTTTTCGCACACGCTGTTCCTCGCTGGCTTGCCGTTCGGCAAGGTCGTCGGCTGGGTCGGCCAAGTTCGCGACGACCACACCGTGCCCTGGTCGGCGGCATGGCAGCAGTTCTGGCCGCATACATTGCTCGGCGTGGGCTGCGTCGGCCTGCTCGCGCTTACGCATCCGAGCGCGATTCCTTACGCGTTGTTGATCGCCGGGGGACCGCTGCTCGCCGTGCCGCTTGCGGTATTCACGGCAATGCCAGTCTTGGGCTTGGCCCTCGCTCGCGTCGGGCTCGGGCGCCTGCCTGAAGAAACCGCGCCGCCGGCTGCGCTCGCAGCCCTCGCACTGCCGGCGCTCGCTGCCGCAGCGCCGCGATCGGCCTGAGCATGTGGCGAGCAACCATCGCAGCCTGTGCGCTGCTCCTCGCTTCGCTCGCCGCAGCGCAGGCCGATGCGCTGTCCGTCGAGGCGCTCAACGCCAGCGAGCCGACGCTGTGCGCCGAGAAGGACAACGTTTACCTCAAGCTGCAGTCCGCTGCGGCGCGGCGCTTCACCGTTGAGGCCGTGCATCCGGCCTATATCGGCACCGTTGTGGTCGATCGCTGGGCGCCGGACTTCTCCAACTGCGACATGTCGAACGACCCGGTCTTCAAGTTCGAGAAGCGGCGACTGACGATCTACGAGACTGAAGAGTGGCAGTTGGTCGGGCTGACCTTCCCGAGCTTCTGGCGGCCCAACCAGGTGCCCGTGCGGGTCGGCAACCGCACCGAAACCGGTTTCCATCTGCTGCAGCTGTGGACGCGCTACCAGGAGCGCGCCGAAGAGGTACTCGTGATCTATCCGGCCGATGGCTATTGGCGGGCGCGGCCGCTGCCGCCGCAGAACCTGCGCTGGAGCGCCTACGGCTCGTCGTTCCTGATCGGCCCCGTCGAGGTCGACGGCCGGCCGTTCGTCGACATCCGCGATATCGCGTTCGACCCGGCGACGCGCACCTTCACGCTCAACTTCGCGCGCGGCGGCAGCGCAACTCTGCGGCTCGACAAGCTCGACCAGGAGCGCATCGTGCTCGACGTGACACTGGCGCAGCCGGTCGCGGCAGATCGGCCGTTCGCGGGGCTGCGCTCGATGTTCGTCAGCGAGGGAAATTCCGACGTGGCGCAGATCGCCTGGCGTGGCAAGGGCGGGCAGACCTGGTCGCAGTCGCCGGTCATGAGCTTCAGCAAGGCGAGCGTTGCCGAGCTGTGGGCGGGCCGCACCGCGGCGTCGCGCCACAACACCAGCGCGCCGGATATGCTGTTCAGGAACTTCAGCGCCGGCCGCTGAGTTTTTCCCGGAGTTGCGCCAGCGCTCCGCTCAGTGGATGGAACGTGAAGCGCACCACATGCCTGCCTGGTGGCACTGCGACGCCACGGAACAGTAGATTGGCCTTGAGGATCTCAACCGGTCTACCGTCCAGGGTCGCGCGCCACCATGGATGCCAGATGTCGTTGAGCACGAGCATGGTGCTGGCGGGGGTGTCGACCTCGATCACAACCTCGGCGTTTTGATAGCTGATGATACGTGCCGTTCCGGCCGCAGCCGTCGGCGGGAATGCGGGCCGTGGCGCGCGCTCCAGCAGAACCGTGCGACGCGGATCGACTTCGGGCCAGGGGCCGGCCAGCAGATCGTCGAAGTTCACGATGCGCCAATCGCCGACCAGCATGACGCGCGGCAAGGCGCGCGGATTCTCATAGACGTAGGTGTCCTTGGTGCGTGCAATGAATGTCAAATCGCCGGGCTTGAGCGACCTGTCGATCTCTTCGACCGGCACGCCGGTCGCGATGAAGCGCACACCGAACAGGCTTTCGAGGGGGGAATTGTAGGAGGGAAGCAGCGCCGAGAACGGGCGCTGGTCGGGCACCGCCACGGTGTCGGCCACGTTTGTGGCGCGTGCGAACTCGGCGAGCCGCAGCGGGTTGTGACCGAATAGATGGTCGAAGCCGTGCACCTCGCCGATGTTTGGCCAGTGGTAGCCGATGCCGATCAGCTCGACGCGGTCGCGCCGTTCCGGTGCCGAACTGTCGGCAAGCTTCGCCTTGAGCAGCGCGACGGTCTCGTTCCTGGTGTCGACACGCAGCGCGTCGTAGAACGATGGCGGCAAGGCGTTCGAATTCGTGAGGCGCGTTGTTCCAGGCAAGATCGGCGGTTGAAAACGCCGCAAGCACCGCGGCGGCGGCCAGCGCATTGGTCGCGGCCAAACGGTAGGCAAGGCGGAGTGCGCCAACAGCGGCGAGCAAGGTCACAGTGGCAACAATGATCGGATTGATCACCTGGATTGCCATCCCAACCTTGACGGCAAGGGCGCCGGCGGTGCCGATCGCAAAGCCAGCAATGACAATCTCGGTGGCACGCTGCCGCCAGGTCGATTCCGGCGCAGTGCCCATCAGCCAGCGGTGAACGCAATAGCCCGCGCAGATCGCCAGCAACATGCCGACCACGAATGTCGCATCGGCCGGCCGGCGATAGAGCGACACGCCGGGAAGAACCTCGTACATCGCCTGGAACGCCGGCGTGTACTTGCCGAGCGCATAAAGCAGCGTCAGCGCCAGCGCCACCGCGAAGAAACGGATCTCGCGCGCCCACAACAGCCCGCGGATCAGACCGAAACCAACCACCGCCACGATCACCAGCGCCCCGGCGTAGAGTTGGCCGATGTTCTGCGCGTGATAGAGATCGGTCGAGCCGAACGCCTCGTGCCAGGCAAAGCTCGGCGGCCCCCAGTACGCCACCTTGGGATCGGCCGCTCCAAACAGGTCGGCGAACACCAGCATCAGCAGATCGGCAGGATGCAGCGAGCCGCGAACCGTGATGTCGTAGCCGATCTCCGGACGGTTGGATGACGCGGCGAGCAGCGCGGTGAGCAGGAGCGGCACGGCAATGACCACGGCGCCCGCCGCGCCGCCGGCCATCAGCGGCCGGAGACTTGCGACAATGCGCGCGCGCACGCCCTGGCCTTCCAGCCAGTGCCACAGCACAAATCCAGCCAAGAGATAAAGACCAAGCAGCGCCACCTGATCGCGCCCGATCGCGATCAGGCCAGCGGCCAGCCCCGCCGCGATGCCCCAGCGCCAAGAACCGCTCTGCGCGCCGCGGTCGAGCGCGCGCATCAGCAGGAACAGCGCAAGCGGCAGCCACGCCGCGCTTTCGAGCAAGCCGATGTGCTGCAGGCGCGACGCGTTCGAGCCGCCGAACGCGAACGCGAGGGCTGCCACGAGCGCGCCGCCCTCGTGCCAGCCGCGTTCGCGGAAGATCAGGATGATGCCGAGGCCGCCGACGAAGAGCAGCGCGAACACCACCGCGTCAGCAGCGCGAAAGCTCGGCGTTGCATCGAGCAGCGCCAGCAGGAAATGGAAGGGGGAGAAGATCAGCGACTGGGGGTCGGCGATCTGCGGCCAGCCGGCGTAGATGTGAGGCGTCCAGAACGGGGACTGCCCCTGCGCCAGCGAGCGGGCAAGGAAGGCAAGGTTGGGGAAGGATTGCGACTTGGCGTCCCAGGGGATGGTGACGCTGCCCGACAGCCACGGCCAGGCCAATACGGCAAAGCCGAGAGCATAGAGCCCGACCGTCGGAGCCAGTCGCAGCTTGCGGGCGGGCGATTCGGGCATCATGCGCCCGACAATGTGCCACCGCTGCGCGGCGGCGAAAACGGGCGGCGTTGCACCGCCCGCATCATTCGCGTTATCGAAACTAGCTGATCGCTGCCCAGGAGCCGTCGGGGTTGCGGCAGGCCGCGCCGCGCACGCTCTGCGGCTTGCTGTCGATATAGACGGTGTGGGTGTACTGCCGGCACTTGGTGCCGCGGCTGTCGTAGGCGGGGCCGGGCACGATCGAGCCGTAGTGACCGGAGTCGGGATTGCGCCACGCAAACGGCGCGCCGGACGAACCGCCTTCCAGCGCCTGCAGCTGCGCGTCATAGGCGCGCCGCTTGTCCTCGTCGTCGAGCCCAGCGCCGATCCGGTTGCCGATCAGCCCAGCGATTGCGGCCCGTGACGCGGGCGGCCGCTCGGCCGGCGGCGGCATACCAAGCTGCTCTCCAGGCGGCGCGTCGGTTGTCATGCCTGCGGTCGGCCCCGGGGGCGGACTCGCCATCGGGGCGCTGCTTTCCCTCGGCGGCGGCGAACCCAACGGATTGCCTGTGCATGCGGCCACCACCGCGCCCACGCAAGCCAAGGCCATGATTCTGAAAAGCACCGGATTTTCCCTCGCCCGATTCGGCGGCGCTGATGGGCGTCTACCCCAATCGACGCGGTCCAGCCAGCGGCAGGCGAGCTAGAGGCAAGGAATGGGGCGAAACTTCGGTCGGAACGCATCGGCTCCATGCGCTGCCCAACTTCGCACAAACCATTGCCCACGCTGGCAGAACGGCCGTCGAGACGTTAGCCTTCCCGCCAGGGAGGAGCCATGACGCGAGACGCTTTCAGCGCGCCGTCGCGGCGCGCCGTGGTTGGCGGCATCGGCGCTGCCGCGCTCGCCGCGTTATCCGGTCGCGTGCATGCGCAGGCCTATCCGTCGCGCACCATCAAGATCGTGGTGCCCTATCCGGCCGGCGGCATCACCGACGTGCTGCCGCGCATGATGCAGGAGCGACTGACCCGCAAATGGGGCCAGCCGATCGTGGTCGAGAACAAGCCGGGCGCGGCGGGCAATCTCGGCGCCGAACAGGTATTCAACGCCGACCCGGATGGTTACACGCTGATGGTTACGGCGCCCTCGCCGCTCACCGTCAACCAGAGCCTCTACGCCAAGCTCGCGTTCGATCCGGCCGCATTCGTGCCGGTGACCATCATGGCGACGATCCCGACCGGGCTGTTCATCAGCCCGGACAAGGTCAAGGCCAACACGGTCGCCGAATTCATTGCCTACGCGAAACAGAACCCCGGCAAGATCACGGCGGCGACGCAAGGCAACGGCTCGACCTCGCACCTCACCTCCGAATGGTTCCAGATGGCGGCCGGTGTGAAGTTCGTGCAGGTGCCCTACCGCGGCTCGGCGCCGGCGCTGCAGGGCATGGTGGCGGGCGATGTCGATCTGTTTTTCGACAATCTCGGCGTATCGCTCAATCTCGCCAAGGAGGGCAAGCTCAAGCTGCTCGCGGTCGGCACCGAGCAGCGGATGGCGTCGCTGCCCGCGACGCCGACGCTCGCGGAATCGTTGCCCGGTTTCGTGTCGTCAAGCTGGGTCGGCGCTTTCCTGCCGCCGAAGACACCGCAGGCGATCGCCGACAAGCTCAGCGCCGACTTTTCCGAAACGCTGCAGGATCCCGAGATCGCCGGCAGGTTCCGCGAGCAGGCCTGCGAGCCGGTCGGCAACACGCCCTCGCAGGCACGCGACTTCGTCAGCGCGGAGTCCGCACGCTGGAAGAAGGTGATCGAAACCGCGAACATCAAGCTGTAACCGGACATCATCCATGCAACACAGCAACAACCGCATCCTCACCACCCACGCCGGCTCGCTGCCGCGCCCGGCCGACCTGCTCGACATGCTCCAGGCCAAGGAGCAGGGCCAACCCGTCGACGAAGCGGCACGCGCGGCGCGGCTGCCCGGCGCGGTGAAAGAGATCGTGCACAAGCAGGTCGAGCTCGGCATCGACGTGGTCGATGACGGCGAATACTCCAAGCCGAGCTTCGTGACCTATGTGAACGAGCGGCTGGGCGGCTTCGAGGTCGACACGGAGCATCGCCACCGCGGGCCGTGGGAAGGCTCGCGCGAAGCGCTGTCGTTTCCCGAATTCTATGCGCAGGGCCACGTCGGCTCGCGGCAGAACCGCATGGTCTGCACCGGCCCCGTCACCTACAAGGGCCACGACCTGCTGCAGCGCGACATCGCCAACCTGAAGGCGGCGATGAAGGAAGCCAAGGTCAAGGAAGCGTTCATGCCGGCGATCTCGCCGTCCAACGTCGAGGAGTGGCAGCGCAACGTCTACTACAAGACCCAGGAGGAATACGTTTTCGCGATCGGCGAAGCGATGCGCGAGGAATACAAGGCGATCGCCGACGCCGGCCTCCTGTTGCAGATCGATGACCCGCGTCTTGTCTCCTACTATCTGGTCAAGCCGAACGCCTCGATCGCCGACTGCCGGAAATGGGCGAACCAGCGCGTCGAAGCACTCAACCATGCGCTGCGCGGCATCCCGACCGAGAAGATCCGCCATCACACCTGCTACGGCATCAACATGGGTCCGCGCGTCCACGACATGGAGGTGAAGGAGCTGATCGACATCATCATGAAGATCAGGGCCGGCGCCTATTCGTTCGAGGCGGCGAACCCACGCCACGAGCACGAGTGGAAGATCTGGGGCAACGCCAAATTGCCGAAGGATGCGATCCTGATCCCGGGCGTGATCAGCCATTCGACCGTGCTGGTCGAGCATCCCGAGTTGATCGCCGAACGGATCGGCCGGTTCGCGTCACTGGTCGGCAAGGAGCGCGTGATCGCCGGCTCCGACTGCGGCTTCGCGACCTTTGCAGGCAGCAAGGAGGTCCACCCGTCGATCGTCTGGGCCAAGCTCAAGGCGATGACCGACGGCGCGCGGCTGGCGTCGAAGGAACTGTGGAAGAAAGCCGGAAAGCGGAAGGCGGCCGGAAAGAAAGCGCCGAAGCGGGTCGCAAAAAAGAAGTAATCACCCTGCCGGCAGCACCAGCTCCGCCCGCAACCCACCGATCGGCGAATTGCCGAGATTGAGCCCGCCGCCATAGAGCGCGGCAAGCTCCACCACGATGGACAGGCCCAGACCGGAGCCGGGCTTGGTCTCGTCGAGGCGGCGGCCGCGCCGCGCCACCTGCTCGCGCTCGGAGGGCGAGAGCCCCGGTCCGTCGTCGTCGACCGTGATGCGCACCACGTTGCGGCTCGGCTCCGGCTGTTCCACGCCGACTTCGATGCCGACCCGGGCGCTGCCCCACTTGAACGCGTTGTCGACCAGGTTGCCGACCATCTCCTCCAGGTCCTGTCGCTCGCCGCGAAACCGTGCCTCGCCCGGCAGGTCGAGCGCGACGGCAAGATCCTTGCCGTGGTGCGTCTTCTCCATGGTGCGCACCAGCGACTGCACCACCGGCACCACGTCGGTGATGGTGCCCACCACAGCGACGCGGGCGGCCAGCCGTGCGCGATCGAGATGACGCGTCACCTGGTCACGCATGATGCTGGTTTGCTCCGACACTTTGGCGGCCAGCGGATCGTCGGGCCGCGCGTTGGCCTCGTTGACCATCACCGAAAGCGGCGTCTTGAGCGCATGGGCCAGGTTGCCGACGTGCGTGCGCGCGCGCTCGACGATCTCGCGATTGGATTCGAGCAGCGCGTTGGTTTCGCGGGCCAGTTGCGCGATCTCGACCGGGAACGAGCCTTCGAGCTTCTCCGCGGTGCCGGAGCGGATCGCCGCCAGGCTCTCTGAAATGCGCTTGAGCGGCGCGAGGCCGAACCGCACCTGGAACAGCGTGGTGAGCAACAGCACCAGGGCAAGCGCCGCGAAGGTCATCGACAACGTGCGATCGAACGCCACGATCTCCTCGTCGATCTCCGACGCGTCGCCCGCGACCTGCACCAGGAAGCGCCCCTCGAGGCCGAGATCGATCACGCGCTCGATCAGCCGCAACCGCTGATCCTCCTGACCCTGCACGTAGCTCTTGCGCGATCCGTCACTGCTAGGCTCGATGCCCATCTCCTGCAGGCGCGGCAGCACGCCGTCCCATAGCGAACGCGAGGCATACATCTCCGGCTTCTTGGGATCGAGGCCGGTCACTTGCCAGTACCAGCCCGACAGCGGCAGGTCGAACATCGGCTCGCCGATTGTCTGACCGGCCTTCTCGTTGGGAATTTCGGGGGATGCGACGTCGGCAATCAGCGTCTTGAGATAGACGCCGAGACGGCGGTCGAACGCGCGCTCGACCGCTTGTCGCGACAGCGAGGACAGCACGAAGCCGGTCGCAACCAGGATGAGGACGGTCCAAACCGTCGCGGAGACGAACAGCCGCGCCGCAAGCGAGTTAGCGCGCATCGAGCGGCGTCAGGAGATAGCCGAGCCCGCGCACGGTCTGGATGATATCGACGCCAAGCTTCTTGCGAATGCGGCCGACGAACACCTCGATGGTGTTGCTGTCGCGGTCGAAGTCCTGGTCGTAGAGATGCTCGACCAGTTCGGTGCGGGACACCACGCGGCCGGCGTGGTGCATCAGGTAGGAGAGCAGACGGTATTCGTGGGAGGTGAGCTTGACCGGATTGCCGTCGATCGCGACCCGGCCGGTGCGGGTGTCGAGCCGCACCGGCCCGCAGGTCAATTCGCTCTTGGCGTGACCGGCGGAGCGGCGCAGCAGCGCACGCATGCGCGCCAGCACCTCCTCGAGATGAAACGGCTTGGCGACATAGTCGTCGGCGCCGGCATCGAAGCCCTGGACCTTGTCGCTCCAGCGGTCACGGGCGGTCAGCATCAGCACCGGCATGGCGCGGCCGGCGCGCCGCCAGGAACTCCAGCACCGAGATGCCGTCCATCTTCGGCAGGCCGATGTCGAGAATGACCGCGTCGTAGGGCTCGGTCTCGCCGAGATAATGGCCCTCCTCGCCGTCGAAAGCGCGGTCGACCACGTAGCCCGCGTCGGTCAGCGCGGTGGCGAGCTGGCGGTTGAGGTCGGGATCGTCCTCGATCACGAGGAGACGCAAGGGAAAGCCTCCCGGTCAGCGAACGTCGACCACCTTGCCGCTGGTCGCATCGACGCTCGTGTGCGTCACTTTGCCATCCCTGGCAAGCACTGTCAGCACATAGACGAGGCCTTTGGCCTCTTCTCTGCACAGCCGGGCCTTGATGACCTCCCGGTTGCCGCGGGAGCGTGTCGCGGTCCGCACCGAGCGAACCGAGCGCATGGCGGCGGCGAGCGGGACCGCCTGGCCATTGGAAATGGCGGCCTGCTGCTCGGACTTGTTGAGACAGGCGCGCTGCTCGTCGGCGGTAGCCGGTTCCACCGCCAAACCGGCCAGCAGTGCCGCGGCCATAGCAGCTATGGCGAATGTCCGGTTCATGGCTGAGGTCTACGAATCATCCGGTGAACCTTGGATGAACGGTCTATCACTTCTTTTTGACGAGCGCCGCCTTAACCAATGCTTCGATCACAGATGGTGCCACCTGCCCGGTCGAACAAGCCTGCTTCTCGCGGCTGCGACCGCTGACATAGACGCCGAGCACGCCGAACCGGGCGCCGAAGTAGGCCACCAGCAGTCCGGTCAGATTAGCGAACCCATTGATGGCAGCTTCGTGGCCGACCCACAGCGCGTGCAGCAGGGTCAGGGCGAACCCCGGACATTCGAGCAGCGACAGTTCGAGCGCGTAGACCGGTCGCCACCACCGCTGCAGCAGGTCGCCGCTCGCGATCTCGGCGCGTTGCGTTGCGCCGACCTCGGTGACCTGGGCGCGGCCGATCTCGGCCAGCGCGGCGAGCCACTCGCTCTCCGCCTGCCGCGCCGCCTCCGCCATCGCAGCGGGATCGGCGCTGCGTTCGACGATCGCGGCCTTCACCTCTTCGGGTGTTGCCACCGCGGCGCCGAACACGTCGGCAAGAATCTTCCCGGCCGCGCCGCCGAGCGGCCCGCCAAGTGCCATACCAAGCGACGGCGCACCGAGCCCGATCACAGTCTGCGCCAGATCTTTCCAGTCCAAGTTCTTCCAATCCATGTTCATGTCAGTTTTCCTGTTGACGATTGCGGTGCCGGCGCCACCACCAGCAACCAATGACGGCCAGCGCGACGGTGACGAGCACGATGACGATGACGAGCACTGAGCTGACGCCGGCGTGATGCGCCTGCTGTGCGGCGGCGCCGCCGGCGACCACGATGCCGCCGGCGGTCGCGTTGCGGGCGCTTCGGTTGAGCGGAACTTCGCCGCGGCCTGCCGCAGGCGCGGCCTTCGCACCGGCGCCGGACTTCGGCCTGGCGGCGGGCTTGGCCTTGGCCATGGCGAGCGCAACCGTCCTGACCTCGGCGACGCGGCGGCCCCATCCGGCGCCGAACACCGGCCAGGTCCGCAGCCGCTTGAGGAACGCCAGCCGCTCGTCGCAGATCGCAGCGATCAGCTGCGCCGCGTTTCGCCCACGCGCCGCCGCGACCACGCCGTCGCTGACCGCCGACGTGACGTCCGCGAGCGAAAGCGCGCGGCGCAGCACCTTGCCGCTTCGCCCGACGCCGGAATTCACGCCGTAGTCGAACACGGCGTAGTCGACGCCCGCCGGCAGTTCGTCGCAGCGCAGCGCGTTCCAGTATTTCTCGCGGTAGATCGCCTTCGCCTCGTCGAGCCGCATGGCGCGCACGTCGGCCGCGGTCGCGCCGGAGCGCACGTATTTGCGATAGTCGTGGATGGTGATGCCGAAGTTGGTCGGCCCGCCCGGATCGGACGGATGGTTGGTGTAGCCGCCCTCGTGGACGAGCAGACGGCGCAGGGATTCGTCGAAGTTATGTGCGGCCATGGTTTCCTCACAACAGTCGTTTACGGAACAAAGAGGCAGCGGGAACTCGCGCACCGGTGCCTGATCCACTGCCCGCGAGATCAAAGTCGCAGGCGCAGCGGTCGTGCGCTCCAACGGGCGACCAGTCCGTGCGCGTCCTCACCTGTCCGGTGCAGCGCACGTCCTACCGATCGTTCGGCAGAGGCTTCAGCTCGCGCTCGGAGATTTGGCTAATGCCGCGAGCAGCGGCGGGAACCGCATCAGGACGCCATTATCTTTGGGGTGGCGCCCCGTCCGCATAAGCTGTTAGAAGCGTCCGATGTCAGAACAAGCACCTGCGATGCTGCGGCGGGAATTCATCATTGCCTTGAGCGCCACCGCGGCAGCATGGCCGCTTGCCGTTCGCGCGCAGGAGCCCAAGCATCGCATCTACCATGCGCCTGCGAACCTGTTCGCCGAGCAGTACACCGACTACAACTTTGGGCCCATTCGCATCGCGATGGGACAGTTGATCGACCGTTACGGCATCCGCAACAAGAGGGTGCTCGCATTGGGTGCTGGCTCCTGTTTCGAGGAGCAATACTTTGTCGAATTGGGCAACAACCAACTCACCGTGGTCGACATCGACGAGAACAAGAGCGCGGAATACGCGCTCAAACTCGCAGACCCTGGCCCGATGGGATACATCATCGGCGACGCACTCGATTTCGATCCAGACGAGTACAACGTTTTCTATGCTTCGGGCTTCACGCCAGACGAGATGCGGCGCTACGCAATGGTAGCCCCGGAAGGACGGATGCCGCGGTTCTGGCGGCTCGAATGGGACCCGTTTCACCCGGCGTTCATGCGGTACGCCAACAAGCTCAGCCCGGGCGGGCTGTTCATTGTGCAGTCGATCGCCTACAGCATCGATGCGCTGGCGCACAAACAATATCTTCCGGCCTGTCACCGGCAACTTGCGGCGAGCGGCCTTCGAATGCTTGAACTGTGGCGCTTCAAGACATCGACCGGCGTGATGCTCTACGTGGCGCAGAAAGACGGCGGCGAGAAACCGCCGATGCAGACGCCGCTGCTGACGTTCCACGGCCAAGCCGACCTTCGAGAGCCGATCGAACGAATTTATCCATAAGCAGCCCTCGCGCTCCGCTGACAGCGCGATTCAGAAAATTCCAGTGCAGTCGGGCGTCAAAGTCTGTCGATCAGGACGGGCGCCTATCGGATCACTTGCCCGCGAGGCACTTGTCGATCTGCGGCTCGAGTTGCGCCAGGAACTCGGCGGTCCAGCGCTCTGCCGTGTCGTCATACATGTGCGAGCCGTCGTACAGCCACCAGTTCTTCTCCGGCTTGACGTCCGGGAAGACGAACGGGTTGCCGAGTCGCTTGGCCACCTCACGAAGGGAATCGTATGAGCGATGTCCGCTCGGTACGAGGTGAAGAAGCAGGCACGACTCCGCCAGCGTGCGACTGCTGATCATCATCTGCGCGCGCCGCCAGTACATCGGAAATTCCCGCATGTCCGACTCGGGCTTTTCGACCAGTTGGATGCGGTTGGTCTCTTTTTTTGGCAACGAGACCGGCGCGATGCCGTTGTCGAGATTCTTCCAGGTGGCAATATAGGTTCCGTGACAATAGAAGGCCCGCAGCGCTTCGATGCTCTTGCCGGGCAGCCACGACAGCACCCTGCGCAGCCGCGGGTTTCGATCGCTTGCAGGATCGTTCAGCGTGCAGATCGCGTGCTGGAGCTCGATCGCAAATCTGGTCAGATGAAAAGGAATGATGAACTGGTCGGGATTGAAAACCAGTTCCCGGTTCAAATCCTGCAGCGCGTCCGCGGCCAGATCGTCAAGGCTGGGGATCGCGATCTTGGGACGCAGCTGCTGCTTATCATAGATCATGCTGCGGAATTGGAAGCCGCTGCCTTCCGCCGCAACGATGAAAAGCTTCAGGCCCTTCTTGCGGAAGAACAGCTCGATCTGGTTGTCGAACGTCTTGGTGGTGAAGGTCGTGAATGCGGTGCTGTTTCCGGTCAGGATCACGTCGGCTTCGCGGGCCGCCTTGGTGACGCGCGGATCGATGTCCAGCAGCAGCAGGCTGTTGCGGTAGAAGTCGGAGATGACATAGGCGCAACCGTCCATGGCAAAGTTCTTGCCCGGCGCTCGCCAATCGCAATTGGCGATGCGCCACAACACCGTCAGATAGTTGCGGGTCTGGACGGTCGTGTAGGCCCCGGCCGACACGAACAGGACGATGAGCGCTGTCACAGCGGCGCGCGGATAGGCCTGTCCCCAGGCGTTGAAGAATCCAGGATGTCGGCGCGCCGCCGCGATGGCCATCTAGAAATTCCAGTACAGGAACTGCGGGAACTCGGCCGCATAGAAAGCGGCAACGCCGCCGAGCAATGCGATCACCAGCAGCCAATCGTATTCGAAACGCCATGAAAATGTGGCCGATCTGCGATCCTTCGTCCAGCCAGGCAGAATTCCGACGCGATAGCGATTGAAGAACTCATGCGACGCCGGCAGCAAGAAGGCGATCAGTGCCGCGACGATGACCAGGACGTGCTGGCCCTTCAGTTGCGCAAACCCGAGATCGTCTGCTTGCGGGATAAAATTGAGCCCGTCGCCTTTCAGCGCGAACAGCAAAACCTTGGCCTTGGTCGCAGCGATGCGCGCGACCATGGGGGCAAAATCCGTTTCCGCGCCGGTGGTATATTCCTTGCCGACAACGCGGCCGCCAAGCTTCTTGATAAGGGGCTCGGCAACCTCGAACATCTTGTGGGGCCAAAGCCGGTCGGCCCCCAGCAGGAAATAGGTTTTGCCAAAGGTACGCGTCATATAGGGCAGCAGCGGGGCCAGCTCCTGATTGGGCACGGTGCTGAATGAGAAAACGTACCGGTTGCATTTTCCGCCTTCGTAGTTGGTGGCATAGAGCAAAGGCGTCTTCATGCTCTCGATCGCGGGGACCATTGCATCCAGATTTCTTGAGGTGATCGGCCCGACCACCGCCAGCACGCCGTAGCGCTCGACCAACTTGTGCGTCGCCTTCACCGCAGCCGCCGGATCGGTCCTGTCGTCCTCATAGACCACTTCGACAGGCCGACCGAGGATGCCGCCGCGCGCGTTGATTTCCTTGGCGGCAACGTCAAGGCCAAGCTTCGCCTGCCGGCCGTAAAGCTCGACGCCGCCGGAAAACGGCAATACCGCTCCGATCCTGATCGGCTCAGCGGACTTTGCGCTCGTTGCGCCTATGATGCATACGCAGCAAACAAGCCAAGCAAACGAGAAGCGGCGGACCAATCTGACGATCGAAATGGCGATTCTGATCATCGATGGAAAATGCAGCAGCGGAATTTCATCTGCAAGACCGCAAATTTGGTTTTCACCCGAAGCCATTCACGCACGTGTCCACACTCTAGTCCACCCGCTCCTCTGCCTGAATGTCGAGCCAGCGCTTGCCGCGTTCGCGCAGCGTGACGATGCGGAATGCGCGCACGCCGTCGCGCAAGCGATGCCGCGTGGTGATGTCCGCGCTGAAACGAATGGTGATGCGATGCGTCACCGTGGCGCCGAGCTGCACCGCGACCACATCGGCGCGCGCTGCGACCGGCTCGACCGAAGCCCACAGGGTCGCCACCGTTGCATAGGAGCGGATCACGCCGCCCGCACCGTCTGCGGTCTCGACCGGCGCCTCCAGCGTCAGCCTTCGATTGAGCGCGCCGGGGTCGATTGCAAGTTCGTTCATAGCGACAGCACCCGGTATGGCCTGATGAGCGCGGTCGCCGACTCCGGCAGCACCGCAACCTCATGGCCGACCGCGATCAGCCCGCGGTTCTCGTACCAGTGCGCGACCAGCACGCGGACCGCCTGGCGCAGCGGCTCCGGCACGTCGGCGGGCACGTCGCCGTAGCCGATTTCGACGTCGAGCTCGATGCCACCGACCACACGACCCGGCGCCGGCAGCGCGCCGGCGGCGAACGCCAGAACAGCGGGCGCGCTGATCGCGTCGACGGCAAACGCACCGACATCGATCGCCTGCGTCGCGCCATCGAGCTTGTTGATGCGCGCCGCGACCAGCGCGCGCAGCGGCGCCGGCACGACAACGATGCGGCCATTCGCCGGCCAGGTGTCGCGCGCGATCCGCCACACTTGCGTGATCAGCGCGCGGCGCGTCTGCGCCTCGACATGAACGCGCGCGCCCGCGATCAGCGCGGCGATGATGTCATCATCGTCGGCGTGCTCGACGCGCAGATAAGCTTTGGCCTCGGCAAGCGAGACCGGCTCGACGGCAGGGCCATCGAGGAGGATGGAGGACATGGAAATTGCTCCGAAATGTTGCCGCGGGCCGTCGAACAAAACGGCGGCCAAACGGTTGATTCAATATGAGACCAGTCGTCCTGCTGTTGGGTCTGATAATGCTGTGGCCGCGTCCCGTCGCGGCCCAAACCCAGGCCGCGCCTCCGCCGAATACGACGATTGTGTTGCCGGACAGCGCCGGATCCGTTGCAGCCACGACGTCAACGACGTCAACCACCGGCAACACCGAGACGACCGTCACGAGCGTCAGACGAGAAGACGGATCGGTGACGACCGTCATCACGCAGCAGCCGCAGTCGACCTACCAGCCGATGGGGCAAGGCGGATACCAACCCATGGGGCGCACGGGCGCACCTCCGGGAGTAACGGTGCTCCGCCCGTAGTGTTCCGGGGTGGTGAGCAAGCGCAGGGTGGGTTGGCGCCGAAGGGGCGCAACCCGCCGCTCATCAGCCTGGACCTATGGTGGTGGCGTTACGGCACTGCGCGCGCCTCACCCACCTTGCGGACTGCGCTTCGACATGGACGCGCGCGCCGGCAACCAGCACGGGCGCGGCGTCGGGGGGCAGCACGCGTCGCCTGATCAGTCATTCACGCCGACTTCCGTGAAAAGGAACCCCGCAGGCGTCTTGGTGAAAACAAAGACGCTCTCGCCGCAGAAGATGAAGTAATTGTCGTTATTCTCGCCATCGCGATCGTAGACGGCTTTGCCGCGCTGGATACACGCGCGGTTCTTCGCCGTGAAGTCGGGCTTATAAACCTTTTCGCGGAATTGGGCGGCGTCGCCAATAGAGCCGTCGTTCATGTACGGCAGCCGGGTCATGCCGGCGACGGCGGCGGAATCGTTGGCCTTCAGCGCCGCACGAAATTTCACGATGAAGCCATCGAATTCCTTCTGCAAGGCAGGAGAGGCGACGGCTTTCTTCGGCGCCTGCGCGAAGGCGGGAGCAAGGGGAACGAGAGCGGCTGCGAACACGATTCTCAACAAGAATGTCATGGTTCAGCTCCGTCCATCCGACCGATCCGACGCCCACAAATCTAGCACGCCGCCAAAGAGTCAAAACCTCTGTGCCAAGGAACTAGTCGAAGCAAGCGTAGGGTGAGTTAGCGCCAAAGGCGCGTAACCCACCGCTCATCAGCCTGAAGTCTTATGGTGGTGGCTTACGGCGCTGCGCGCCTAACCCACCCTACGAACTTTGGGCCTTGCTTCGACGGTGACAAACCCATCCGCATGGCTGATCGACGCTGCATGCGCCGCCCCGCCCTCGCCGCAACTCTGGTTCTGGCTTCTCTCCGCGGCCGCGATGATCGACAACGCCGACGTGGTGCCCAATGCGGCGTCGCGGCCCCGAGGTCATGCTGATCGGCTCGCGCGGTAACTTCTGCACCGGCGCCGCGGTGGCGCGCGACCTGTTTCCGCAAATGACCCGTGGCGCTGTACGGCGGCCATCGCCGTTGCCCGGCGCATTGGCAACGCTGGCGTTTTCCGCCTGTGCGCGCGCCGCCCATTGCCGGCCGTGTCATCACTGCAACGCCGCCGCGGTTGCTGATCTCGGAGTCAAGTGTTAACAAAACCGCATTGGAGTGACCTGCGCTCGCACTGCCCTCCGGCCCTGCCAGCGCAGGTTTTTTTACGGGACCCGGGAGCTTCGGCATGGGCGTTCTCAAGTCCAATCTGTTCAACGGCGCCGGTCGCAACGATCTCGAAAAGTGCGCGGCCGATCACGCCTTCAACTTCTTCCAGGGCAAGGCCGGCAATGCCGGCCGCGAGGCGGCGATCAACCGGATCCGAACGGCCCTGCTGCGGCTCGGCCTCTCGACTGCGAGCGATGGACCGGGGGTATATGGCAGCGCCACCACGCGAGCCGTGCTCGCCTTCAAGTCGCGGCCGCCGATGATCCTCGGCCCCGGCCAGCGCACGCCCGATGCCGTGGTGGGCCGCCAGACCATCGTCCGGCTGGACAAGGCGGTCCTTGACGCCGACGTCGACGATCCGGAGCCGCCGCAGCCGGTGCCGCTCGAATTCGGCAGCACGAGCTGGCGCTTCTCGTTTTTCGGCAACACCTCGAGCAGCACCTTCACGCTGTTCGTAAGCAGCATCGACGGGCAGGACAGCCAGCAGTTTGACATCCGCACGTTCCAGATCGACGACAGCGACCTCGGGGCGTGGCGCGGCCAGTCCTCAGGCCCGTTCACGACCAGCAAGAAAGTCCTTGCCAAGAATTTCCACGGCTCGATGTGCGACGTGCGACTGCGCAAGGAACTGCCGTTGGGCGGCTCGGGCAAAATCAGCGGCTTCATCACGCTGAGGATGCCGACGCCGGCGTCGATAAGCCCTGCCCTGCAGGTCCTGCCGTTCGACGACGAGAACCTCACCGCGGACTTGCGAAGCGGAATATGGACCATGAGCGGCCAGCTGCGCGATCAGAGCATCCTCGTCATCGGCGGTGCGGACGCGGGACCGGCGCTGTCCCCGTCCGCGAGCTCGGTCGCCCCGAGCACCTCGAGCGGCATCCGCGCCCTCCGCCGCCACACATTCTTGAGGCGACGATGATCAACCTGCGCGTTCGCGACCTCAAGGTCATGGTGGCGCAGCAAGCGTAGAGGGTGGGTGGGTTAGCGCAGAAGGCGCAACCCACCGCTTGCCGGACTGAAGTTCTTATGATGGTGGGTTACCGCGCTGCGCGCCTAACCCACCCTCCGAACCCGGCTTCGACGCCGAGCGCTATGTCCGATTGAGGAAGCTCCGGAGCAGGACTAGGGCTGGCCGGCACGGTGTTGGCTTCCTATGTGACATGAGATGTGAGGAGTATGCCCATGTCGGCCGCCAAAACCCTTGCGCTGGCACTCACCGCCCTCTACGCCGCGGCAGTGTTCCAGCCTGTAAACGCCCGCGACCGGAACAATTATGGCGTCCCGGACATCATGGTGGAGGAAGGCGGCAAGTCGGTCAAAACGAAGAAAAAAGGCGCCGAACCAAAGGCGCGTCCGCGCAGCAGCAGCTACGTTCCTTCAATGACTCTGCCGCGCAGCGAGCCTGCCAGGGTCGCTCCGGCGTCGCCCGGCGTCTACACGCCGCCGCCGATCAACAGCTTCGGCGACCGCGCGACGGGTGCCATCCACTCCTATCCGCTGCAGCAGGGTATCGGCAACAATCCCACCAATATGCAGATGTACATTCGCCAGAACGCAAATTGATTTCCGTAAGGATCGATTTTCATTCACTCCGGTAAGTTGACGTCGGGAATTACGAACGGTCCGTCTCGTCGCTCGCACCGTTGCCGCCATTTCAAACTGTCGCGAACTGGTGGCGGGTTACGGCGCTGCGCGCCTAACCCACCCGCCTTGCGAACCTTGCGTTCTGCTTCCGCCCGTTGACAAATTCCCACCCACAGGGCTGATCGGCGCCGCATGCGCCGCCCTGCCCTCGTCTCAGCCCTGGCTGTTTTGCTGCTGCCCTCCGCGCCCGCCGCCGCGATGGTCGGCAACGCCTACGTCGTGCCCAACGCGGCGTCGCGGCCCGAGGTGATGCTGATCGGCTCGCGCGGCAACTTCTGCACCGGCGTCGCGGTGGCGCGCGACCTGATCCTCACCGCGGCGCATTGCGTGCAGGCCGGCGCCGAGTACAAGCTGGTCGAGCTCGACGACAAGCGCCAGCCGATCCTCAAGGACGTGCGCGGCATCGCGCGTCACCCGCAGTTCAATCTCAAGACCATGCTGGCGCACCGCGCCACCGCCGACGTCGCGCTGGTCAAGCTCGCGGCGCCGCTCAACGTGACGCCGGTGCCGCTGATGGGCGCGCGCGCCCGTGTCGCGGTCGGCGAGCGCTTCGCCGTCTACGGCTACGGCATGGCGGTGCGCACCGACGCCAACACCTCGGCGACCTTGCGCGCCGCGACCTTGGTCGCGGCCGGCCAGCCCGGCAATCTGCAGCTTCGCCTGGTCGATCCGGCGACCGGCGGCAAGAGCGACGGGCTCGGCGCCTGCACCGGCGACTCGGGCGCGCCGGTCTATCAGGACGCCGGCGGCTATTTCGCCGTGATGGGCGTGGTGAGCTGGTCGACCGGCGCCGGCGGCAGCGCCGGCTGCGGCGGCTTCACCGGGGTGACGCCGATCGAGCTCTACCGCTCATGGATCGTCGACACCGCGGCGAAGCTCGGCAGTCCGGTGGACGCGCGGTGATCAATCCCAGTGGCCGCCGCACGGCAGCGGCGTGATGCGGTGCCGTAGCCCGGCTTGAGCGCAGCGAAAGCCGGGGCTCGCGCTCCGCCGCCCTGCATTTCGCTGCGCTCAATGCGGGCCACATGCTTCGGTCATAGGTAAGGTTCAACGCGCCGCCTGTCCCACGACAAGCCTTTTTCGGAGGGCTTTGTCTCGCGCATAGATCAAAATCGCAAACAGAACCAACCACACCTCACACAGCATGGTCAGCGGTTGCGGCAAAGTCCCGGTCGCAGCTTTAACGGTGGCAATCCAGTAGACCTGGGAAATCCCGGGCGTGAACAGGGTCACAACCATCGCGACGACGCTCGATCCGGCCGCCACCGAGAGCGAGGCGAGAAGAATGAAAAACGTCAGCGCGGCGAGCGTTAGTTCGCAAATTGACCAAAGGAGCTTCATGTTTGCGGCCCGGTTTGCCGTTAGTCGCGGCAATCACGAGTTGGGTTCACCCCTGCAAGCCACTTCGGGGTTTTCTGTCATAGGCTCGGCGCAATGATCGTCCCGAATGTCGTTTGCACCATCCGGGCTCCACACCAAAGCTCCAGCCAATCGCCGTTTTTGTGATGCCGGTCACAGCGCAGCCCGGGCCTGCCGGGCAACCTGCCCTGGGAAAGGCAATTGGGGAGGAGCGCTATGGCTATTCCTGTTGCCAGCATCAACAACCGCACGCTGCGCGTCAACGAATGGGGTCAGGTCACCACCTGGCTCACCTACTCGGACGCCGACGGCAGCCCGGCGGTGCTGTATCAGTTCTATGACGCCGGCACCGGCGCCGGCAGCGCCTACTTCTGGACGCTGGACAACGCGCGCCACGCGGCCGGCGAGATCTTCGAGGTGGACGCCGCCAACCTCTCCAGCGTGTGGCTGCGCGGCGGCAGCACGGCCGGATCCGAGACGATGTGGGTTCGTGCCTTCGACGGCACCGACTGGAGCACTTGGGACACGTTCGGCTTGACCACGATTCCCAATACGGCGCCGGTTGTGACCATCAACGACCACAGTTTGCAAAGCACCGCGTGGGCGCGCGTCAGCAGCTGGCTCAGCTATTCGGACGCCGAGGGCAATGCCGCGACCAAGTACCAGTTCTACGACGGCGGCGCCGATGCCAGCAGCGGCTATTTCTGGACGTCGGCCAACGACCACCACGCGGCCGGCAACAACATCGAGGTGGCGGCCGCCGACCTTGGCGGCGTGTGGCTGCGCGCCGGCACGGCGGGCGGCACCGAGACCATGTGGGTGCGCGCCTTCGACGGCGCCGCCTGGGGCGCCTGGGACGCGTTCAACTTGACCACGGTCCCCAACACCGCGCCGGTCGCGACCATCAAGACCACAGCCTGCAGGCCAACCAATGGACCAAGGTCGCCAGTTGGATCAGCTATTCGGACGCCGATGCCAATGCCGCGACCAAGTACCAGTTCTGGGACGGCGGCGGCACGGCGTTCCGGATTGCAGAAGGGTCGAAGCAGTCGTTCCAGTTCCAGGCCTACTCCGATACCGCCGCGTTCATCAAGGCACTCGGCGCTGACACGACGTCGGCGTCCCGGGACCGTTCAGGAGCGTATGCGGGATATTCCAGCGGCAAAGGCGCCGTAGGAGGAACTCTGAAATTTACAATTTCAAATTGTAAATTGTAAAATTCCAGATCTCACCGCGGGTGCCGGGCGTCGATGCTCCAACGGCCGCAGAGCTCCTTCCCGCCGCCGACCGTAATCAGATAGGTGAAGCCACTCCGACGGGAATGGTAGATCTGACGTGACTCGACCTCAGCGTTCAGGTATCCTTTCGCTAATCACCTTGAGAACAGCTTGCCCAGCGTTAGAAGCGCTGCAGCGCGGCCGGCTCGTACGCCGTCTCAACACTGATGGGTTCCTCGTCGAGCGTCAGCGCTGAACCTGCCGGCCCTGGCCTGAGTCTCGATCGTCATCCCGACACTCGGCGGTTCGCTGATCTTCCCGTGCCTCGAATCGCTCCGAAGGAACATCAGCCAGGCGCTCGATTACGAGGTGGTGGTCGTCGCCAATGGTCCCGCCGCCGCCACCCCGCCGCACGCGGCATTTCATCGCCAGCGGTCCGCCTGGTGACCTCGGCGGCGAATCTCGGGTTTGGCGGGGGGTGTAACGGGGAGCGGCGGAGACGGCCGGCGAGTTTGTGGTCTTCTTGAACGACGATATCGAGGTTCTCCCCGGATGGCTCGAGGCGCTTGTCGACACGGCCGACCCATCCGGACGTCGGGGCGGTGGGCAGCCTGATTCTCTCCCCGGATGGGACGATCCTGGAGGCCGGATCGGTTGTCTGGCGCGATGGTCGACCGTGGGCATAGCCGCGGCGCTTCAGTCGATGACAATTCATACAACTTCCAGCGACGCGTCGATTACTGCTCGGCCTGCTCCTTACTGGTGCGGCGGAGCCAATGGGACGCCCTCGGAGGATTCGATCCGCGTTACTTCCCTGCCTACTACGAAGACGTCGATCTGTGTTTCGGACTGGCCCGAAGGGGATTCCGGACACTGTTGCAGCCTCGGTCGCGGGTCATTCATCGTGAGAGCGCGAGCAGCAGTTTGACGCGCAAGGTTTTCCTGTCGTTACGCAACCGCGAGTCGTTCCTCCGCAAGTGGGCCCACGAGGTGGCGGCCTGCGAACCGGAGCGCCCGCGAACCGCGGGCCGTGGCTCGAGCCGTTGAAAGAGGCCGGGGCTCCCAGCACCTGCTCCTCATCGACGACCGGCCGCCACAGCGGGGCTCCGGATCGGGTTTCAGCTCCTGCTCGACGCCATCGAAGCTCTCGACGACACCGGTTGTGCGATCAGCGTGGCGACGAGCGACCGCGTCGACGGCGACCTGGCGATGCTGGCAGACCTGGGGGTCCATGTCACGCGCCAGCCCCCCGACGTCGTGCTGTCCGAACTGAGTCAGATGTTCGACCGCGTCCTGATCTCCCGACCGAACAATTTTCATCGCTATGCGCCGCTGGTACGGCCGCCAGCCGCAGGCCTCGCTCGTATATCTGGCCGAGGCGTGTACTACCGGCGGATGCAGCGACAGCTCGATCGTCACAGACGCCGTGGAACGTGAACGTCAGGCGAGCGAGATGCTCGAATGCCGCCGGCTCGAGCGGAGCTTCCCTCTTCAGGCGGACGAAATCATCTGTGTGTCGGATGAGGAGGCTGCCATCCTTGGTTCGGTGCCCGGGCACTGCCCGATCGAGGTCGTTCGACCGGTCGTGCGCGGCCTGGCGCCCACGGCAGCCGGGTTCGCGGACCGGGCCAATCTGCTGTTTACGCCCGGCTGGCTGGCGGGTGACGCCAGTCCCAACGTCGATGCGCTCCGCTGGTTTGTCACCGAGGTTCTGCCGCGTCTGCTCGATGTGCGTCCGGACATACGACTACGAGTCACCGGGGCAGACCCGCCTCCTGCGGCACGGGCTCTCGCCGGCGCGGCCGTGGACTTTTTGGGGTTCACTCCCGAATTGCGCTCTCAATACGAAGCCGCGCGCGTCGCAGTCGTCCCGATGCGGTTCGGAGCAGGTGTCAAGTTGAAGTGCATCGAGGCCCTCCAGTACGGCGTCCCGGTGGTGTCGACCTCCGTCGGAGCCGAAGGGCTCGGCTTGCACGACTCCCGCGCGGTCATCGTGACCGACGATCCTCGCAGCTTTGCGGCGTCGCTGCTCAGACTCTACGAGTCGCCGGAAGCCTGGGAGCGGCAGCGCGGGTTCATCCTGCGCGTCGTCGAACGATGGCGCGAGCAACCTGAACCGACGTGGCGACAAGTTCTTGCACCGTTACCTGGAGAACATCGAGATGCATCAGGGATCAGCGCGTGAGCGCGACCCGGCGGTCTTTCCCCTGCGGGGCCGGGCCCTGTCGGACGTCGTCGCTCCGACCGTCGACCTCGACGACCTCAACAACCCCCACACGCTGGCCGTGCTGTCGGTCCCGCCTGGGGCGTGCCGTGCTCGATATCGGCTGCGGTCCCGGCGTCGTCGCCAGAGCGCTCGCGGCCCGCGGTTGCAAAGTCTGGGGGCTTGAAATCGATCAGGAAGGCGGCACCTCGCGCGCCAGCATTGCGTCGACGTCCTCGAGGGCGATGTCGAAGCTGTGACGCTGTCGACTGCGTTCGGGGCGATCGCATTCGACTTCGTGCTGTGTCTGGACGTGCTGGAGCACCTGCGCGACCCGACGGCGGCCCTGGTCAATGCCGCCGCCGCGACTGGCCCCGGGTGGCAGCATCCTGGTTTCGGTGCCGAACGTCACCCACGGAGCGGTTCGTCTCGAACTTCTGAGCGGGAAATTCCGCTATCGCGACAGTGGCTTGCTCGACCGCGGGCATCTTCGCTTCTTCGACCGCGAAGGCGTCGACGAGTTGATACGCGAGGCGGGACTTCGCGCCGAGACCACGTTGCGGGTGATGCGGCGGCTCGATCAGACCGAATTCGACATCGACCTGACGAACGTTCCTGCCGATCTCGATCGACGCTGGAGAGCGACGTCGAGGCATTGACCTATCAGTTCTTCCTGATCGTCAGACCTGCGAGCGCAATGGAGTCTGGGAGACAGGGGGCCAGCCTTCTCGAGCGCCTACGGGCACGGATTGACGAACTGTCGGCCGAAGTGGAGAAAGGTGGCGCCTATGCCCGGCACGTGGAGGCGGAGCTCGCTGCGAAGGACGCGCGCCTGCGCGAGCTGGAAGAGGCGGTCCAGCACGTGGAGCGCGAGTTCGACGCCAGAGGCGTGCGGCGCACCGCGACTCGACAGGTCAGAAGCAGACCGGCAGATGACGCGGCTGTCCGAGGACACAACACCGCGTATGTCCGCCATCTCGAGGGAGAGCTGCAGAAACGCGCCGGCGACATCGCCATCCACGACGACGAGATGAGCGTGCTCCGCACGCACTTCCAGCGGGCAGAAAAGGCCATCGCCGAGCGGGACGCGCTGCTGCTGTCGGCCAACGGAACCATCGCCGAGCGCGACGCGCTGCTGCAATCAGCTGGGGAACGGGAGGCTGTGCTGCAGTCATCCGAGAGGGAGCGTGAAGCGCAGCTCAGAGAACGCGAGGCGCTGCTGGAACGGGCCAACTGGGCTGTCGCTGAAGCCCTGGCATTGACCGCTCATTACTCCTGGGTGCTGCAGCAACCCCGACACCGTCTCGCCGAAGCCAGCGCCAGCGCGCTCAAGAGCTGGACGCCGCTGCTCCATCGCCTCCTCCGCCCATTCGTGCTCGCTGCGCTCAAGCCTTCGTCAGTTCTGCAGGATCTCCGCCGCAGTGGCCCTGATCGAGTTCCTCGACGTCGACCTCGCGCCGCTCGATGGAGGACGGGTATGGGGCTTCCATCTCGACTACCCGACGCGCGGCACCATCGCCGAGGCGGCGGCGGCCGATATCCGCGGATGGGTCGTGGGCCGTCAATCGCCTGCAGTGGCCGTCGAAATCGTCGACAACGAGCGAGTCATCCGCCGGGTTCCTATAGACATCCGCCGCGACGATGTCGCCCTGACGCTGCCCGGGCTTCTGAACGCCCACGTGAGCGGGTTTGGCACCTGTCTCCGCATGCGGCCGCGCGAAGAGCATGCCCTCCATGTTCGAGCCGTTCTCGCGGATCAGTCACGCGTTCTGCTGGCGGTGCTGCGTCTGCGCCCGCGTTGGCGTGACGATGCCGCGCAGTTGCCGCTGGTCTCGGTGATCATTCCGTGCTACAGGCAGGCACATTACCTCGCGGAAGCGGTCGAGAGCGTCCTGCTGCAGACCTACCCGCATATCGAAGTCGTCGTCATCGACGATGGATCGCCGGACAATACGACCGAGATCGCGAGCCGTTAACCCGGTGTTCGATACCTGCGGCAACCAAACCGCGGCGTTTCCGAAGCGCGGAACCTCGGCATCCGCATGTCGAATGGCAGTTATCTGGTGTTCCTGGACGCCGACGACCGCTTGCTGCCCGAGGCTGTCGAGGTCGGGCTGGAGTGCTTCAATCAGCATCCGGAAGTGGCGTTCGTGTCGGGGCGCTTCCGATTCATCGCCGCCGACGGCACCACGCTCTACGAGCGACAGGGGCACCGGGTCGATCGCAACCATTATGCGGAAATGCTCCGCCGGAACTACATCGCCGCCCTTTGTGGGCAGCGATGTGCCGGCGGTCGGTGTTCGAATGCGATCGCCGGCTTCAATCCGCTGCTCAGCATCGTCGCCGATTACGATTTGTACCTGCGCGTGCTGCACGAGTTCCCCGTATGGAGCCACGATCGCGAAGTGGCCGAGTATCGACGGCACGGGCTGGGCATCAGCACCCAGCCGGGACAAATGTTGAAAGAAGCCCTTTTCGCGCTGCGTGCGCAGCGGCCTCACGTGGCCGACGACCCGACGCTCGCCCAGGCATATCGATCGGGCGTACGTTACTGGAAGGCGCTCACGGCCGAATTCGTGGCCCGACAGGTTCGCGCCGACTGGCAGGACGGACGCCGCGGATCTGCCGTTTCGGGGGTTGCTGCAGCTCGGCCGCTGCGGATGGGCGGGAGTCGCGCCGCTGGCGCGGCGCGGTTATGCGGGGCTGCGCGCATGATCTTTGGCGTGATGATGGTGCGGAACGAAGCGGACATCCTCCGCATCAACCTGCTGTATCACCTCGCATCCGGGATCGATCAGGTGCTCGTCGTCGACAACGGATCCACCGACGGAACCGCTGCGATCCTCGAAGGGTTCGCGGAACACGAAGCGCGTCCACGTGTTTTCGCGTCCCGGCGCCTACCACCAGGCGGAGACCACCACCGAGTTCGCCCGGGAGGCGTTTCTGCGCGGCGCGCAATGGGTCGTGCCGATCGATGCCGACGAGTTCTGGTGCATCCCTGTAGGACGCCTGCAAGACGTTCTTGACGACTCCGCCGAAGCCGGCGCCCTCGAGGTCGACGTCGTCAACTTCGTTCAGCGCCGTGAACAGGAGGCGCTCAGCCCCCGCTGCCTTTTGACGATGACGCGACGGGTGCCAGAGCCGCTCGGGACCTCTGGCGAGGCGGCCGAGACTCGTTGAGTCCGGTCGCGTCAGCTTCGTGGAGTGCCGGTATCCCCCAAGCACATCTGCCGCGGGTCGATCGCGCTCCAGATAGCACAAGGCAATCACGCGGTATACGGGACCGACGGCCCGATCCGGAGGACCGCCGCGATCGTCTGCCTGCACGCGCCGCTCCGACGCGCGCGGCTCTGGAGTTCGCAGAAGGTCGAGCAGGGGCGAAGGGTCGAAGAGGTCAATCATTACCTGCAGCAGTGCTGGCACGTCCGCCGATGGCGCCGCCTGTCGGACGAGGGCGGAATGGATGCCGAATGGGCGGCTAACAGCTATCTGGACAACTGCCTCGACGTCGGAGGCGAGAAACATCCGCTCACGGTCGACATGACGCTGCGGCGAGATCGTGGCGCCGTGGATCGATTGACGCGGATGACAGTCGCGCTGGACGGCCCTCCGACCGACGCGACGAGAGCCGCGGCGGCAAGCGGCATCCCTCGTAGCTGGATCCGGCCGAACCAAGGCCGCCATTCTAACCGGTGAAAAACGTGGAGGGCTGGCTCCGGCACGAAGAGGCCGAGCTGCTCATCCATGTGACGCGGCGTGCGGTGACGCTAAACCACATGCCGGCACTGTGGTCGAGATCGGCAGCTTCTGTGGGAAGTCCACCATCGTTCTGGCGAGCGCGGCGAGAACAGTGAACCGTGGGCGGCCCGTATCTCACGCCATCGATCCGCACGAGGGCGAAGTCGGCGCCGAAGATACGACCTCACTGGTGTCCGGACCGAGCGTCCGACGTTCGAGCGGTTTCAAGAACACTTGTCCACCGCCGGGGTCACCGAGACGGTCGAGACCTCATTCATCGCTGTCGTGACGAGTGGCTGGCGCTCGCCGATCGCTTTTCTCTTCATCGATGGGCTGCACGACTACTCGCAGCGTGGCCCGTGACTTTCACTCACTTCGAGCCTTCACCTCTCGATACGGGTCGGCTACATCGCCTTCCACGACTGCGATGACAACCACCCCGGAGTCCGAAAGCCTTCGTCGCCGGCCTGGCCGCCGACGGATCATTCAA
>CAWBFG010000040.1:0-145520 GCA_963787955.1 uncultured Alphaproteobacteria bacterium
GCCTGGCCGCCGGACAGCGCCCGCGCCTTGTCATCGGCACGTTCCGCAAGACCGACTTGCGCAAGCGCATCGATCGCCCGGCGGTGGCCTTCACGCCAGCCAATTCCTTGCAGCGCCGCATGATAGGTGAGGTTTTGCAGCACACTCAGATCGTTGTCGAGGCTGCGGCTTTGGAATACCACGCCGAGCTGCTGTAGCGCCGCGGTCGGGTGTCGGCGCACGTCGTGGCCCAGGATGCGGATCTCACCGCTGACGTTGTCGTAGAGACGGGTCACCAGGGCAAACAATGTTGACTTGCCGGCGCCGTTCGGCCCCAACAGCACGACGAAGGTGCCGCGCGGCACGGCGAGCGACACATCGCTGAGGGCTCGGATCGGTCCGAAGCTGTGACTGACGCCGCGCACCAGCAGCGCGTCCACGGGTCGCTCGGCTGACTGTCCTGCAGCGGACGTCATCATTTCACGACGAACCTGCCTGTCATGCCTTTGCTCTCAAGACCCTTGCAGCCCCAAGCGTACTCGCCGGGCCGGATGGGCACGAAGAAAATTTCCGCCTCTCCCTCTCTCTCCATCTCGATCTCGTAGACGTGGCTCGCCTTGATCTCCACCTTGCTGACCTCGATTTTGCGCAGCCAGATGAAGTTCACGAATTCGGGAGCCTGCCAGGCGCACTCCTTCTGGCCCGTGGACTTTATCTTGAGACGGTAGGCCTTGCCGGTGATGAGCGCGAAATCCTTCTGCGAAACGCCGTAGCCCGCTTCGCCAAGACCCAGCACCATATCGGGCAGCTTTTCCGGTTTTTGTGCAAGATAACCCTCGGCGAGAGCGAGGGTCGGAGCTGCGGCGAGGCAGATGCTGAGATGAAGTCTGGACAGGCGGCACATGTGCATGCTCCCCAAAAGATCTTAACGAGACGCCACAGCGGGCGGGCGCGCTCAGAAGGGCGCGACAACGATGCCCCAGGGATAACGCCCGACCTTGATCGAGCGAAGGACGCGCAGTTTCTCCACGTCTATCACAGACACGTCATTGGACGTACCGTTGGTCGTAAACAGAAACTTCTCATCGGGTGTGAAGGCGAGCTGCCAGACGCGCTGGCCGACCAATAGATATCTCTCGACCTTGAACGTTGCCGCGTCGATGACAGCCACCCGATTCGCGGGCCCAAGGGCGACAAAGGCACGTTTTCCGTCCTTGGTAATCCGCACACCAACGGGCTGAATGGCATCTTGGTTGACGCCCGGGATGTCGAAGCCGATCTTGGCGACGATCCTGCGGGTCTTCGGGTCGATCACGGTCACGGTGCCGCCGATCTCGGCGCTGACCCAGAGCTGCGCCCCGTCAGCCGTGAACTCGGCGACACGCGGCCGGCTGTCGACCAGCACGTTGTCGATAATGGTGTTGGTTGCGGTATCGATGAAGTGCGCCATGTTCGTGGTTTCGGACGTGTTCACCAGCAGTTTCCCGTCCGGGGAAATACCCATCCCCTCAGGCTCCACGCCGACCGGAATTTCTGCCAGCACCTTGTCGGTCTCGATATCGACCACTGTGACAAGGTTATCGTCCTCGTTGGCGACATAGAGCGGGTTGCCTGATGGATGCAGGACGAACAGCTCCGGGTCCGGCCCCGATGGCAGCGTCTTCACGAATTCCATGGTCCGGGCATCAAAGACCTGGATGTGGTTGTCGTCGCTGGCGCAGATCAACAACCATTTCCCGTCTTTAGACAGGATGACGCCTCGTGGACGCTGGCCGACCTTGACGGTCTTGGTCACCTCGAGCTTCGTGCTGTCGATGATGCTGACCGTGTTGTCCTTTTCGTTCGTGACGTACACGGTGTAGGCGGCCGCCGCAGTCGTGAGCAGCCAAGCCGCCAGCACCTGGGTCGCCAAGACGCCAGCCTGAAATGCGCCCACCGGCATTCCTCCGTCTGCTTCTTCTTCCTCATCATCGGCCGACCTGATGGTCGGCTCAATCGAGGAACAAACTCAGCGCGCGTAAGCGCGACAAGTGGTCTCCGGCTTATCGATGCCGAGCGTATCGAGTTCTGAGAATTGGTGCAGAAAGCCGGGTTGCGGTGAGACAGTCACTGGGAGTTTTGCAGTCCCGATCAGGATCGGTTGACGCAGCTGTCCATCCCATGCGCGATAGGTGAGTTTGCGTCCCTTGAAGGCGGCGAGGTCGAAATCGGCCGATTTCAGATGCGCGATCATCTCCGCGGGTTCCACCGACTTCGCTCGCGTCGCCGCCTCACCGATCGAGCGGACCGCAACCCAAACATCATAATCGAGGTGTCGCATGGGCCGATTGGCAAGTCGTCGAAAGCGGTTCTGGAATTGGGTCGCGCCCCACTGCTCAAGCGCTGGATGCCAACTCATGGGCACCAGCCCATGCGTTCCCGCCACCGGCCGCGCATCCCAGCTACGGTACGGGAAATACTCGCCGAACAGGCCGCCTTCGTCGGCGATCATCAGTACGTCATAGGCCGGCGCGTTCTGCGTGAACGTCGGAATCTGCTGCTGGATTTGTTCATGCCCGCCATCCGCACGTCGGCCTCCGACTTCGGATTTAAACGGGCGCTCCTCGACGATTTTCGCGCCGAACCGCTTTGCGGCGCGCCGAAGCGCCGCAGCGAAGGCCTCGTCCTCGGGCCCGGTCCCGTACACCAGAAACCAGCGCCGCCACTGCTTCCAGACCAGATATTGCGCCAGTGCGTCGGCGAGCATCGACCGTGACGGTGTCGTGTGCACAACGTTCGGTCGGCAATCCTGCTCGCGCAGCCGGTCGTCACTCGAGCCGGCATTGAGAATCAGCGCGCGCTGGTCTTTCAGCGCATCGGCGAGCGCAACCGTCGTCTGCGGGCGCAGGTCCGCAACGATGAACGAGACGCCGCCTTCGACATGCTTTTTGACCTGCGCAACCAGTTCTCGGATATCACCGTTCTGAACGACCTCGAGTGCGAATTCCTGCTTGAGGAACCGACCGGTCGTATTGTTGTCGTTGATGGCGAGCCGCGCACCGGCAATGCCGTCGTCCGGCGGCGGAATATCGAGAAGTGAGAGCGGCGGAGGCACGTCGCGCTGCTCGCGGGCGAGCACGATCGCTACCCGATGCATCGTGTTCGGAGCGGGCACCTGGGCGCCTTCACGGGTCGCGGGCTGTTGGCCTGCGGCGATCTGCGTTAGGGGCAACTGCACCGCGATCATCGCCAGGACAAGAAGCAAGTGGCGCGCGATCCCACCGGCACAGCCGTAACCTGGATGCGTGTTCGGACCCATCCGCGGACTCCGGCTACCGCCCCTATTGGTTTGCGCGTGATCTTATCCGAAAGCCGGTTCCTACCGCGGATCAGGTCCGGGGCAGGCCTTTTCGGGATCACGCGCTAGACGATTACAGCTTCCCGCCAGCGGGTCACGCCGCAAGCGCTCAATACACGACGACGCTCCTGATGCTCTTGCCCTCATTCATCAAGTCGAAGCCTTTGTTGATGTCCGGAAGCGGCATGGTGTGCGTGATCATCGGGTCGATCTCGATCTTGCCGTCCATGTACCAGTCGACGATCTTTGGTACGTCGGTACGCCCCCGCGCGCCGCCAAAGGCGGTGCCCTTCCAGACCCGCCCCGTGACCAGCTGGAACGGACGCGTCGCGATTTCCGCGCCGGAGGGCGCGACGCCGATAATGATGGATTGGCCCCAGCCCCGATGGCAGGCCTCGAGTGCCTGCCGCATCACCGCGACGTTGCCGGTGCAGTCGAAGGTGTAGTCGGCGCCGCCAATCTGGTCGGCGCCTCGTTTGGTCATGTTGACAAGGTGAGGCACCAGGTCGGCGCCGACTTCTGTTGGGTTGACGAAGTGAGTCATGCCGAAACGCTCGCCCCATTCCTTCTTCGAGTTGTTGATGTCGACGCCGATGATCATGTCGGCGCCGGCAAGCCGTAGCCCTTGGATGACATTGAGGCCGATGCCACCGAGCCCGAATACGATTGCCTTGGCGCCGGGCTCGACTTTCGCGGTGTTGAGCACCGCGCCGATGCCCGTCGTGACGCCGCAACCGATGTAGCAAATCTTGTCGAACGGCGCGTCCTCGCGGACCTTCGCAACCGCGATCTCAGGTAACACCGTGAAATTCGCGAACGTGGACGTGCCCATGTAATGGTGCAGCTTCTTGCCATCGAGCGAGAACCGCGACGTGCCGTCCGGCATGACACCCTGGCCCTGCGTTGCACGGATGGCGGTGCAGAGGTTGGTTTTGCGCGAGAGGCACGACGGGCATTGCCGGCATTCGGGCGTGTAAAGTGGGATAACGTGGTCGCCCTTCTTCACGGATGTCACGCCAGGCCCCACATCGACGACGATGCCGGCGCCCTCATGGCCCAGAATGGCCGGGAACAGGCCTTCCGGGTCGGCGCCGGAGAGCGTGAATTCGTCGGTGTGGCATATGCCCGTGGCCTTCACCTCGACCAGCACCTCACCGGCTTTCGGTCCATCAAGGTCAACGTCTATGATCTGAAGCGGCTTGGCCTTTTCCAGCGCAACGGCGGCACGGGTTTTCATGGCGGATCTCCTCGGTCATTTTAGGAGAGTTGACGCGGCGGGCTCGTTGATGACAACGGGGACGGAACTTGGACGGCGAAGACGACGCTCTCAAGCGGGCTGCCCACCCGACTTGTCGACGATGACCGTGGCTGCTGCACAGGACCTCTCCTGAGCGGTGCACGTTCCCTTTTCGAAAAAAATCTCTAATATCTACCGGCAAGAAATTACACAAAAAACTTGACTGAAATCGAGCCTCCTCGCAAGAGCGCGGCCGCCCGAAAGCGCCATCGCGATATCCGAGCGAGCCGCCTCACGAGAACGTGACCCATCCTGCGCGGCGCAGCAGTGGGCGCCGTACCAACTTCGGGAGGAAGTGCTATGGCGACGATCTCAATTCATCCGGCAGTGGACAATGGTGTGAAGCCCGGTTCGTCGAACTTCGCGGGCGGAACACTCCTGTGCAAATGCGCGAGCAATCCAGTCGAGGTGAGCGTCACGTCGCAGTGCGCTCACAATCACGTCTGCGGATGCACCAAATGTTGGAAGCCCGCAGGCGCCCTGTTTGCGCAGGTCGCCGTCGTGTCGCGCGACAAGCTCAATGTCAGCAAGAACGCCGAACGGCTTAAGGTCGTGGATAGCAATGCAACGATTCAGCGGCACGCCTGCACCGCATGCGGCGTCCACATGTACGGCCGCATCGAGAATTCGAAGCACCCGTTCTACGGGTTCGATTTCATCCACACGGAGCTTTCGAAGGAGCAAGGCTGGGCAGCTCCGGAATTCGCTGCGTTTGTCTCCTCGATCATCGAATCCGGCGCGCCGCCCGATCAGATGGGGGCGGTCCGGGCCCGGCTGAAGGAGCTGCGTCTCGAACCGTACGACTGCCTTTCGCCGGCTCTCATGGATGCGATCGCGACGCACCTTGCCAAGGCATCGGGAGCACTCAAGAGCTGATCCTGGCTTTGCTCTTCGCGAAATCGACGTCCTGACGCAGATTCCGCCGTGAGCGCGACCGCAGACGTTGTCTGAGGTCGCCAGTGCGGCGGACTGCCAAAATTTGTAACGCGGCTGCGGCCGCGCCAGCGGCTCCGCACGGTCATGTTGGGGCTATGTTTCGATTTCGGGCAACGCACCCATCTAAGCCGTCGTGTCCTCAGCGGCATTTTGGGGCAGCCACCAGAGTAGCAGCGCGGTATGCTTCTTGCTTATTGCTGACGCAATGAAGAGCGCAGGTTGAAGGAACCGGATCATGTTCAAAGCAGCACGCACCACGCTCGCAGCGCTGGCGACTCTTGTCGCGGTCGGAGCGGCCTCGGCGCAGGGCTGGCCGACGCGGCCCGTGACCGTCGTCGTGCCGTTCGCAGCCGGCAGCTCGACTGATACGGCGGCGCGTATCCTCGCGGTCGGCATGTCGGAGGTGCTTGGGCAGCAGGTGATCATCGAAAATGTTGGCGGTGCTGCCGGCATGACAGGCACCCTGCGGGTCGCGCGCGCGGCCCCGGACGGCTACCAACTGCTGTTCGGAACGGTGGACACGCTGGCGATCGCGCCGGCCCTGCAAAAGCAGCCGTCGTACGACAGCATCAAGGACTTCACGCCGGCCGGCATGGTTGTCGAACAGCCAATCGTGCTGATCGTGCGCGAGGATCTTCCGGTCAAGACATTGGCCGAATTCGCGACTTACGCAAAAGCCAACCAGGCGAAGATGCAGTTCGGCTCGGCCGGCGTCGGGTCAGGCTCGCATTTTGCTTGCGCCAAGCTGAATGCGGCGCTGGGGATCGATACGGTCCATGTGCCCTATCGCAGCTCGGGCCTGGCCGCGCAGGACCTGATCGGTGGGCGTCTCGACTATCTCTGCGCCCTGGGCGCCACCGCTCGTCCGCCGATCGAGAGCGGCAAGGCTCAGGGCCATCGCCCTGCTCACGGCGGATCGGTCGCCTCTGTTTCCGCAGTTGACGACGTCCAAAGAACAGGGAGTGGCCGGTGTCGATTCTTATTTCTGGTCGGCCTTCCTGTTCCCGAAGAGTACGCCGGACGCGATCGTCCAGCGGCTCGCCGATGCCAGCAATCAGACGCTCAACCGCCCCGCCACTGTGGAGCAATTGCGCAGGGCCGGCATCGAGCCGGTCGCCGCGGATCGCCGGTCGCCGGTCTATCAGCGCGACTTCACGGTGACGGAAATGAAAACCTGGGCCGACCAGGTGAAGGCGAGCGGGTTGCCGCTGCAATAAATCGCGGGATGTTTGTCGCAAACAGCAACGCCGGGATCGCTCCCGGCTTTTGTCATTTCATCCCCGCCGCCAGCTCGCGACGGCCCAGGAGACGCGCTCTGTCGCCGCCGATAAGATATCGGCAAAAGCAGGCTTGAGGATGCGTGACACGCCATACACTGGACGCCGTTATCCGCGTGTCGAGGATTGGGCCCTGCTTCGCGGCACCGGACGTTTCGTCGACGATCTGCCCCCGCAGGGGGTTCTTGAAGCGGCATTCCTGCGTAGTTCTATTGCTCACGGATTGATCCAATCGACTGACACGAGCGCGGCGCGGGCACTCCCCGGCGTACACGCGGTTTATACGCTGGCCGATTTGCGTCAGGTTCTGACCGCAGATCGTTTGCCTTTGCAGTTTCCAAGCAACGTGCTGCCTTCGGATATTTCACCCTTCATTCTGGCCGGCAGAGAGGTTTCGTATGTCGGCGAAGCGATTGCGCTGGTGGTGGCGGACAATCGGTATATTGCCGAGGATGCGCTGGCGCTGATCGAGGCGGACATTCAAGAACTGCCGGCCGCTTCGGATTGCCGTGACGCACTGTCGGCTGGCGCGCCCGACGTGCACGTCCATCGCAAGGGCAATCTGCTGATTGATTTCGTCCAGAGCTACGGCGACGCCGATGCCGCCGTTGCGGCGGCTCCGCGCCGCCTGACCGTGAGCGTCAAGCAGCATCGTGGCGGCGCGCATCCGATCGAAGGCCGCGGGCTGGTTGCAAGCTTCGATGCGGCGAACGACCTGTTGACGGTGTGGAGCTCAACGCAGCTCGCCCACGAAGCCCGCTATTTCACCATGAAGCTGCTTGGGCTCGACGAGAACCGCATTCGCGTCGTCACGCCCGATGTCGGCGGTGGATTTGGCGCCAAATTCATTTTCTATCCCGAAGAGGTGGTGATTTCGGCGGCAAGCCTGCTGCTGCGACGGCCAGTCAAATGGATCGAAGACCGGCGCGAGCATTTCGTGGCGTCGATTCAGGAGCGAGATCAATACTGGGACGTCGAGGTCGGATTCGATGACGACGGACGTCTGCTCGGCGCACGCGGCACGATGATCAGCGACGCCGGCGCTTACACATATCAAGGCATCAATCTGCACTACAACGCTTCGACGAACTTTCCCGGCCCTTATGTCCTGCCGCACTACAAGCTCCATGTGTCGGTGGTCGAAACCAACAAGGTGCCGACGGCGCCGGTGCGCGGCGCGGGCTATCCGGAAGGCTGTTTCGCGATGGAGCGGGTGATCGACGCCATCGCGCGCGACCGCGGCATCGATCGCGTGGAGGCGAGACGCCGCAATCTGGTGCCGGCCAGCGCCATTCCCTACGCCACACCGATGGAGGCGCGCTCGACCAGCGCCATCGTTTACGAAAGCGGCGACTTTCCCGCCTGCATGGATATCGCATTGACCGGCGCCGACTACGCCGGCTTTCCAGCGCGCCGCGCGAAAGCGCGGGCGCAAGGCCGGCTGCTCGGTTTTGGCATCGCCACCGGACTCAAAGGCAGTGGCCGCGGCCCGTTCGAGTCGGCCATTGTCCGGGTTGGCCGCTCCGGCAAGGTCTCGATCTTCACCGGAGCCATGGCGATGGGTCAGGGCTTGAAGACCGTGCTGGCGCAAATTGCCGCCGATCAGGTCGGCGTTCGGCCCGAGGACATCGCGGTGGTCAGCGGCGACACCGCCACGATCCAACTGGGACTCGGCGGCTTCGCCAGCCGGCAAACGGTGACCGCCGGCAACTCCGTCCATCTTGCCGCCCGCGCCGTGCGCGAGAAGGCGATAGCGGCCGCGGCGATTATTCTCGATGTCCCGGAGGAGAGCCTGGACATCCGCGATGGAATTGTCATTGCGACCGGCAGGAACCTTTCGATCTCGCTGCGCGACATTGCCAACACGCTGGCCGGCGCGCCCGGCTACAAGATTCCGTCCGGGCTGGCGCCAGGTCTCGAATCTGCGGTGAACTTCGAAACGTCGTCGTTGACCTACGGCATCGGCGCGCACGCAGTCGAACTGGAGGTCGATGCCCTGACCGGCGGCGTGCGGCTGCTCAATTATGTCGTGGTCAACGATTGCGGCCGCATCATCAATCCGATGACGGCCGAAGGGCAAATTCATGGCGGTACGGTTCACGGCATCGGCAACGCGCTGTTCGAATGGATGGGATTCGACGCCAACGCTCAACCGATGACGACAAATTTTGCGGACTATCTGCTGCCCGCGGCCGCCGAGATTCCGCCAATCGACGTTCGCCTTGTCGAGTATCCGAGCACCAAGAACCCGCTTGGCGTGAAGGGCATTGGCGAGTCCGGCACAGTGCCTGCGGCTGCTGCAATCATTTCCGGCATCGAGGACGCCCTGCGCGAATATGATTTGCGCATTGACGAAATACCAATCAGCCCAGTGCGTATCCTTGAATTGATCTGGGCATCAAAGGCTTTCCATAAAAGCGCCAGTCCGTAGGTATTCGCGGTTTGACTTCGATCCGTTTTGGTTGGCACGAAATAAATGGTGGAACCTCGGGGGCCGATCGTCCCTGTGATCGGGGGCTCGCTCGTCCCTGTAATCACGCGCATTTTGCGTAAGCGTCCTCGCCAGATCATCCATGATCTTGTTTATGTCTTCGTTCTTTTTGTTCATCGCGCGAAATTTCCCGATAACCTAATCCCTGCAGAACAACCGCTTCGCCGCTGGTTCCTCGCTCGCGGCCTGGGCGAACGCGTCGATCTCGGCGTCGCTGATCGCGGGACGGCCGGGCGTGACCGGAGCAGGGCCGCCGCCAGCGCGTTCCTTTAGCTTGCTGCGCACGCGCGTTTCGACTGCCGCGATCTGCGCCTTCAGGCGCTGCGTGTCGGCGAGCGTCACCGGCTGCCGCACATCGGGGAATTCCTCGATCATGAGTTGTTCGACGTCCTTGCCGACATAGTCGCGCGTCGCCGGGTCGTCGGGCAGGGGAAACCGCGCCATCGCGCTCAGCGTATTCAGATAGCTCGCGACCTTGAGGTAGCGCTCGAGCGGCGGCAGCGCCGCCGTGCCTTTCGCGCGCGGCAGTGACGCGAATGCCGGGTTCGCCGCCATCGCGTTGCTCAGGAAACAGCGCCAGTGCGTGCGCGCCGACAGCGACGATGCGATCAGGCCGGCGCGCAGCCGGCGCAGCATCGCCGGCTCGATGCGCGCGAACAGGCGTGTCGTGCTGGCATTGCGCAAGGTCATCGACCCGCCGCTGAGCGTGACGGCCCAGGGTTGCGTGGTGCTGAACGCCGCGCGGCGGATCAGCGGGTCCTGCTTTGGCGCGTCGAGCCTGTTGCGGGTGACACCGAGTTCGGTGATCGACAGCGTGCCGCCCGCAAGTCGCAGGCGGCCAGAAGCGATCATTGGCAAATCGGAGCAGACCCCGATCGTCGCGCAAGCTTGCGCGTCGCCTGCGGCAAAATTCATGGTCCGGTCCTCGAACCGGCCATCGGCGTTGATGATGAGGAGTTCCTCCATCGGGATCACGCCGGCGTGCCACAATTTCGGAAAGACATCGTCGATCGACAGCCACCAGCCCGCCAGTGCGCGCACATCCTGCGCCGCGGCACCGGGCGGCATGAGCGCGGCGGCGAGGATGAGCGCGGCGGCAACGCGGCAACCGGCATTCATGGGCGAATTTTTGCCCGGCAAAACTTTGAACACAAGCGGTGAATCATGACCCTGCGTCAATCTTTTGGCCGCGCGCTCGCGCGCCTCGTGCCCGAACAGAAAGCCAGCCGCACCGCGAAGATCATCCAGCCGGGAGTCCGGATGGAGCGCAGCGAAATCCGGGGATGGTGATGCGCGCGCGATGGCCCCGGATTTCGCTTCGCTCATCCGGGCTACTTGCTGCACTAGGGTCCAGACTCATTAAATCCACCATACCAGGGCGGCGGCCAAGCAGACGGAGGCCAGGTAGTTTCGCGCCAATTTATCGTAGCGGGTGGCAATGCGTCTGAAGTCCTTTAACCTGTTGAAAGCGGCCTCGATGCGCCATCGAAGTTTGTAGAGGCGCTTGTTGAAGCTGAATGGCTGCTTTCGGCAGGTGCGGTTGGGGATGACCGGCTTGGTGCCGCCCTGTTGCAAGTCTTCGCGCAACTCTGCGCTGTCGTAGGCCTTGTCGCCGAGCGTGTGCTTCGCTGGTTTGACCCTGCGAATAAGGCGTGGCGCGACCGGACAGTCATGCGCTTCACCTCCCGTCAGCAGGATGGCGATCAGGCGCCCTTTAGCATCTGCGAGTGCGTGTATCTTCGTGTTACGCCCGCCGCGCGAGCGGCCAACAGCCTGTTTCTGCTCCCCCCTTTTCCGCCGGCCGCCGAGCGGTGAGCTTTGACATGCGTGGAGTCGATCATTTGCGTGTCCGCAGAGCGACCGTTGTTGGCCAGCTCCCGGAACAGGTTTTCCCAGATGCCGCGCCGCGCCCAACGCGCGAAGCGATTGTAGATCGTCGTATGCGGACCATAGGTTTCGGGACAATCGCACCAGCGACAGCCGCTCTTCAGCACATGGACGATGCCGCTAATCACGCGACGATCGTCCTTTCGTTTCTTGCCTCGAACTTTCGTCGGCAGATGAGGTTCAATGCGTTTCCATTGCTCGTCGCTCAGCGAAAATAGATTCTTGCTCATGATCCCAATTCCCTTCCAAAAGCGAATCAGGATCGTATTGTCAGAGCAGAAGAATTAATGAGTTTTGACCCTAGTGCAGCACGCGCGGGCGCTCCGGCTTCGTCGGCTTCGATGGCGTAAACGAGCAAATGTTTGGCTGAAAGCTGCAATCCCAAACGAGGCCAAAGTGACTAAATCCTGCAAGCGAGGTCGTCGCTCTGCACAAGCAATGGCAGGAACATTGACGTCAATCGGCGGCATCGTGCGGGAGAAAGTGACTATGTCCGGCTGGAAGCTGTTCTTCATCCTCTGTGCCGCGATCATCTTGTGGCCGCTGGTCTTAGCCGGCGGCGTTGGCGGGCTGGTCGGCGTTGCCACCATTGGCAACGCGCTGGACGGCGCCAGCCCTGCCACGCTGGGTGTCATCATCGCGGTCGTGGTCGCTATCGGCGTGGCGCGCGAACGCAAGCTGGCCCGCATGCGCAAAGATGCGGAGATAAAGCGCTTGCAGGAGCTCGACCCCGAATGGCGTGCTCGCGAATTGGACCGCCTCCAAGGTCGCGGCCCAAAACCGAAGACGCAACTTCTGCCAGACTGAGTCACCTGTCGCGTCTCACAATCAAAAGCGATTTGCTCCTTAAAAACGTCAGGCAACTCTGTCGGGAAGATTACGGGGACAGCTTACACTGTCCCCGTAATCGAAAAGTTTGCCATAGAGGAAATAGCCGCGCCGCCTATATTGCGGACATTGGTCCTGTGCGTCCTAGTTGGCCAGCGTCGCCGTAACGTCAAGCGTGCCGTCGAGCATCAGCGCCATTATCAATTGATCGGCAACGGCCTCAACGCTGCCGCCCTTGCTGGCGTCGATCAACAGCTTGGCGGCGTGCTGCCAATACTCGCGGCGCTCCTGGCCGCCATTTATCGAAAGCATGTAGTCCCGCGCGTCGGCCAGCGTTCGCAGCCGCTTGCCGCTTAACGTGGCGACCTCGGCGGCGAGCCGTCAGCGCCAACGTGCTCGGCGTTTGAAATCGCTGAGCAACAAGCGCCACCCAAGACTGAGATGCGTATCCGCGCTGTGCTCGCTCAGCACCAATTCGGGCTCAACATTCCGCAAAAATCCTTTAATATGGTGCCGAGGCCAATCTTGGTCCGGATAGGATAAGACATCAAATATCATCAACCTTGCAGCAACTAGGAGGTCCCGCAAGCGTTCGGCTGTTACTTTTAGTGCGTGCACGTGTTCACGCAGTTCGTTAACTTCCTTCCGGCTCGCAGCGAGCGCCGCATCGGATTGTTCACGCCGTTCGTTAACTTCCTTCCAGCTCGCAGCGAGCGCCGCATCGGAGCGCTCACGCAGTTCGTCAATTTCCTTCTGGCTTGCAGCGAGCGCTGCATTGGATTGTTCACGCAGTTCGTCAACTTCCTTCCGGCTCGCAGCGAGCGCCGCATCGGAGCGCTCACGCAGTTCGTCAATTTGCCTCTGGCTCGCAGCGAGCGCTGCATTGGATTGTTCACGCAGTTCGTCAATTTCCCTCCGGCTCGCAGCGAGCGCTGCATTGGATTGTTCACGCAGCTCGTCAATTTCCCGTAAGCTCACCATTTCTCACTCCTTAGTGAAAAGCGAGTTCTGAGAGCCCGAAGCGACGCAACCCTCATGCGCTCAGATCGTTGACCCTTTGGTTCGCCGATGCGCTTAGCCTAGCCGCGCCGCGCCGGGGTCGGCAATTGCTTAGCGGAAAAGCCGCGCCGCCTAGCAGCCAAACGCTGAACCGTAGCTGCGGCGCAGCGTGCGTTGCCGCTGGGGCAATGGGCATCCTATCATCCCTGGATCGGCGGGTTTTGCCCCGCCTCTCAAGTCGCATGGGG
Source organism: uncultured Alphaproteobacteria bacterium (assembly GCA_963787955.1). Lineage (GTDB taxonomy): Bacteria > Pseudomonadota > Alphaproteobacteria > Rhizobiales > Xanthobacteraceae > Z2-YC6860. The sequence continues at coordinate 13,280 of CAWBFG010000040.1, forward strand.
CGACATCATTCAGGAGTGTGTCATGGTGAAGCTTGCCATCACGGCACTCGTTGCCGTCACGTTGTTCGCGGTCACGTCATCTCAGGTTCAGGCACAAAACACCCGCAGCTGGGTTGCCAGCAACGGCCTCGACGCCAGCGATTGCAGCCGCGCCACGCCGTGCCTGACGTTCGCCGGAGCGCTCGCCAAGACCAACGCGGGCGGCGAGATCAACGTGGTCGACAGCGCCGACTACGGAGCGGTGACCATCGGTAAATCGATCACCATCCAGAACGACGGCACCAGCACGGCCGGCATCTTCAGCACGGCCACCACCGCCATTACGATTAACGGCTCAGGCATCACGGTCACGCTGCGCGGGCTGGACATCAACGCGGACGGTTCTGTTAACACAGCCAGCCACGGCATTTCTTTCCCGAGCGGCGCTGCGCTGCACGTCGAGAACTGCACCATTCGGAACTTCGTCGGGACGACATCGTTCGGTATCGCCTTCAGGCCGAGCAATGTTGGCGCGCAGCTGTTCGTGTCCGATACGGTCATCGCCGGCAACGGCAGCGCGACGACCGGCGGGGGCATCGTAATCCAGCCGGTCGGAGGCGGCGGCTCTGCCAACGCCTACCTGACCCGTGTCCAGCTCAAGAACAACGTCGTCGGACTCGTGCTCGCTGGCGTCAACACCAATCAGTTTATCCAGGCGACGATCAGTGACAGCACGGTGTTAGGCAACACGCAGACCGGCATCTTGGTGGCCGCGGGCGCCGGCGGCGCCGACGTTTTCGTAGCGAGCACCATAGTTGCCGGCAACGCCGTGAACGGGCTGCTTGCCCAGGGCACCGGCGGTCGCATCTTGTACGCGAACACGACGATCACCGTCAACGGCACAGGCGTCAGCGCTAGCTCCAGCGGCCAGCTGATTTCCAACGGCACCAACCGCAACCGCGGCAACTTCACGAACGGCACGCCGACCAGCATGCAGCCGCTCGACTAGGTCTTCCGCCGCGCTTCGGTGTTGCGATCCGGGCGGCGATCATCCCGCCGCGCGCAGCGGCGAGCGTTCGGGGTAAGTTGCCATTGCATACGCTGTGACCTAGGGGCGTGGCGGCTTATCGCGCACCACACTGAGGCTGCCTGCCGACGCCAATGGCGTGCCGTGAATGACCCAGCGCCGCAAAATCATTGCTAGGTCACAGACGCGCCGCGCCTGCGCTTCGTCGTGCGGCAACCACTCCGCAACCCTCAATGCGGCGATCCGCAAATCCTCATCGGTGAGCGCGTCGCGGTTGTCTTGCATGGCGTTGACCATCGGTTGCCCTCCGTTGGTGCCGTGCCATGAGCCAAGTCTAAGTGCGCCGGGCAAGTTGCCATAGCGGAAACTGACGTTACTCCACTGCATTGCAGCCGCAACCCTGGATGCGCAAAACGAAGATTACGGGACAGCTTACACTGTCCCCGTAATCTCGGATTTCGCTTCGCTCATCCGGGCTACTTGCTGTTCTATGCCGCGATCGGCAACGGCAGCACCACCTCGCGATGGAGATGCTCAAGCAGTGCTCGGGCGAGGATCAGCGGTGTCCGGCTCTGTTCTCCGGAATGATCTCGGCCCGGATTGTGAACAGCCCGGGGGTGGCCGGATCGACCAGGACCCGGACCCAATGGGAATCCGGATCGCCGAACACTTCAAGCCTCGTGAAATGATCCACGAACCGCCCGGTCTTTTTGCTCACCAATGGCTTGCTGACGTGGAAAATATGCGTGTCGCCGTGAATGAACAATGTCGGCTTGTCGTAGTTTTCCATCTCGGCGGCAATCGCATTGAGAATGTCGTCGAAGCCGCCCGCGGGTAATTCCTTCGGCGGGTTAACACCGGGGAACAAACGAAAATAGCGATCGATCAGCGACGGCGTCCAACGGGTCTCGAAACCCGGATTGGCTTGTGTCATCAGAACCAGACCTGCACTGCTCCTGGCCTTCGCGTCGGCGAACGCTTTCTTTAGCCACGCGATGTTCGCAGCCATCCGTTCGTCGGTTTCGGCGTCCATCTCCGGAGTGCGGCCTCGATTGTTGTTGCTGCCAACGATGTGCAGCGTCGCGAATGTGACGTTGCTTAAAGTCCAGGCAAGGTTCTCGCGGAACTTAGCGAATTTCGGATCGCCAGCCTGGCTTTCGACCGGCATGGTCCGCTTACCGAGGCTACGCCCGGCGGGGTAGAACATCTCGCGAAGCGTGGCTAGCCGTTCCAGCGGATCGACTTGGCGCGGCCTGAGAATATGGCAATCCGTCCAGTCGTTATCACCCGGCGTCAAGATGAAGGGATGCTCGGATGTCTGGAATTGCGCGAGCACGCTCCTGAAGCTCGCATCGGTGCATGGCTCGGTGACCGAGGTTGGGCTGCGCATGTAGGGACGTGGATCAGCCTCGAAGTCGCCGACATGAACCACGAAAGCCAGAGCTTCCTTGTTCATAGCTGCAATCATTCTGTCGAACTCGGCTTCCGACTTCTTGGAGTAACCGGTGTCCCCGATGGCAGCGAACTGAAATGATTGAGCGGGCGCTTGGCTCGTCGTGAAAGCGACCATGAACGCAGCAGTAATTGTTGACAGAACTGAGAAACGCGAAACCGCTGTTACCAATTGCGCAATAGCCATTCTTCAGATTCCCTGTTCGCTTGCACTAGGACGCGTACCCATAAATCCTGTTCGGTAAGCGCGGCTGGCTGAATGTCCGTTTTGCTCCGAAGCAACTGAATTGCTGCGTCGCTCGCGAGATGACGCGAAGCGCCGAACTCGGACATAACGTCGTAGGTTGCCTGGCCATTTGTTCAATGTCGCGTCGTGCTGGTCTCTACGGCGGGACCGTCCCTTGCACAGAAGGAAGATCGGAGATGGAGCGTATCCAGCTCGCTAGCTGCGGTCGGCCGGTGGTGAGATCGCCAAGCCCGCGCTTGCGCGCCATCTCGACGGCGACGGCAAGGATCAGGTGTGCCATGCAGGGGGACCCCTGCATTAGCGGATCAATTGCGCGATCCTCGAAGAAATTTGCCATGCGCTGGGCGCGCGCTGCCTCATGGGCGAGAGTAGTCGATGAACGCTCGTTCTCGGGCCGGGCCATTTCCCGGCCCCACACGGCGATGCCGTCGCACATGCTGCGCGCCGCGAACTCGAACCGAAGATACGCCCAATCGGACGCGTGCGACGCGTTGTGGAAGCGCGGCTTGCCGTCGAGGGCGTCGAGATAGGCGCAGATAAGCTGGCTGTCTTCCATGCCGACGCCGGTATCATCGACGAGATAGGGCACGCGGCCGGAGGGATTAATCTGATAATAGGGACTGCCGGTGGTGCGTGTTTTCGCCTCGATGATCTCGACGCGGTCCTCGAGCGCCTTCTCGATGACGATGATGCGGGCGAGGCGGGCGTACGGCGAGCCGTATGTGACGTAGAGCTTCATATTCAGTTTGCCATCCAGCTTTTTGCCACGCCGAAGCAACCAAAACCGGGTGCACCGCCTTTTAGTCACCGGTTGGCGCTATCCGAAACTCGACTACCTCTGGAAGTCCCAGCAAGTGCTTCGACAGTTTTTCTGCGGCATTGCGGTCCCGGCTCTTGATCGTCATTCGGTATTCGAACTGTTCACCACTTTCTGTCAGCCGCGATGATAGGTTTGCAATTGAGAAGCCGTGATCCGTGATCATTTTTCGCATCACGTCTTCCCCCATAACTTTGTCCCGAGAAAAGCGTAGCATGTGGTGAGCGTAGAACTCACTTGGCAGTCGCGCTTCAATGAAACGAAAGAGGGCTAGTACCGTCAGAGTTGCAGCTGCGCCAACGAGTGCTGCAAACCAGAATCCAATTCCGACAAGAATTCCGATAGCGGCCGTAACCCAGATCGACGCTGCGGTGGTCAATCCTCGGACCGTAAGCCCTTCCTTAAAGATAACTCCAGCGCCGAGGAAGCCGATACCGGTCATGATGCCCTGTGCCATCCGTGTTGGATCAGTACGGATTGCGTCATGCTCTACCAAGGTCATCCATTGATTCTGATAAACCGTCACAATCATAAGAATGGCGGACGCAATGCAGACCAGCGAGTGCGTGCGAAATCCCGCCGGGCGACCGTGAAACGTGCGTTCAAATCCGATCATCGCGCCGATCGCCAGCGCACCAGCCACCCGCCCGATAATGACAAGATCGTCGTGGCCGAACATGAGGGAGTCCCCTTCGAAGCCCAGCCAACAATCTTACTATTAACGCAGATCGCCAAGCCAAAATCTGGCCTGGCAACAGGTCCCCAAGCCCGGTCCGGCCTCGCCCGGAGGCTGCGTGGTGTGTAAGATGTAGAGTTGGGTCAACTTAGGAGCAAGTGAGGCTCAAAATCCGTGAGCGATGATCCAGAAGCTTGGTGGCAAGACAAAACCCAAAGAGCTCAGTCGCTAATTGACGACATTAAATTGCTGGCTGAGCGTGCACGGGCGAGAGGATTTCAAACGACAGAATATATCCTCGGCACCGCTATTGCAGAATTGTTCAAAGAAATCGAAGCTGACAAAAAAAATCAAGAAGAGCTCCCGAAATCGACGGGGCATGATGAAGGTGCTCTGCCTCAAATCACGAAACCCGATAATACGTAGAACACGGCCCCGATCACACCCGTCGCCGGCAACGTGACAATCCAGGCAAACACGATGTTGCTTGCGACGTTCCAGCGCACCGCGGAAACCCTTCGCGCCGCCCCAACGCCCACAATCGCTCCCGTGATTGTATGCGTGGTCGAGACCGGTATTCCGAGGTAGGTCGCTCCGAACAGAGTGATGGTGCCCCCGGTCTCGGCACAGCAGCCTTGCATCGGACTGAGCCGAGTGATCTTGGAGCCCATGGTGTGCACGATCCGCCAGCCGCCCACCAGCGTTCCCAAACCCATGGCGGCCTGACAGGTGATCACCACCCAGAACGGCACGTGGAATTCGCTGCCCAGATGGCCCTGTGAAAACAACAGCACCGCAATAATGCCCATGGTTTTCTGCGCGTCATTGCCGCCATGGCCGAGCGAATAGAGCGATGCGGAAACAAACTGAAGCGAACGGAACAGCTTGTCGACCGAGCGCGGCAATGCCCGCACAAAGATCCAGGACACCATAAGGATCAGAAGCAGCGCGAGTACGAAGCCGGTCAACGGCGAAAGCACGATCGCTCCGGCTGTCTTCAGCAGGCCGGACCACACGATGGCGGCGCTGCCCGCCTTGGTGACGCCCGCTCCCACCAGCCCACCGATCAGCGCATGCGAGCTGCTCGACGGAATGCCCGCCCACCAAGTCACAAGATTCCAGGTGATCGCGCCCATCAGAGCGCCGAAGATCACGCGCGCGTCGACCACGTCGGCCGCGACGAGGCCGACGCCGATGGTTTGCGCCACATGAAGCCCGAAGAAGAGAAACGCGATGAAGTTGAAAAAGGCGGCCCACATCACCGCATAGCGCGGCCGCAGCACGCGGGTCGAAACGATCGTCGCGATGGAATTGGCGGCATCGTGCAGACCGTTCAGGAAATCGAACGCGAGCGCTACGACAATGAGACCGATCAAAACCGGCAGGGCGAGGCTTGCGTCCATTGCCAACCGGCCGGCTATGCGTGGTCGATCACGAGTGCGTTGATCTCGTTCGAGACGTCTTCAAACCGGTCGACGATCTTTTCGAGGTGGTCGTAAAGCTCATTGCCAATAATAAAATGCATGGCGTTGTCGCCTTCCTGGGTAGACAAAAAAAGCGCCTTGCGGCCTTGCGAATAGAGTTGATCGGCCTGCTCCTCGATATGGATGATCATTTCCGTGAGCTCATTGAGCTTGCCTGCGTTGTTGCCGATCGAGCTCAGCATTGGCAGCGCTTCGAGCACGAGGCCGGCGGCCTTCAGGATGATATCGCCCATCTCGCGCATCTGCGGCTCAAAGCTGCGGACTTCGAACAGTAGGATGGTCTTGGCGGTCTTGTTCATCGAGTCGATCGAGTCATCGAGGCGGCTGATTAGGTCCTGGATATCGGTTCGATCAAATGGCGTGATGAAGGACCGTCGAACCGCAATTAGCACCTCCCGGGTGATTTCGTCGGCCTTGTTTTCCTGTTCGAAAATTTCCTGACAGAATTTTTCGAGCTGTTCGCCGCCGTCAAGTGCGCCCCGCAACGCCTTCGCGCCGGCCAGGACCGCCTCGGCGTGCCGAACGAAAAGATCGAAGAAACGATCCTCCCTGGGCATCAGCATGTTGAACCAGCGGAGCATCGGGAAACCTCGCCGAGCAGTGGTGTAATTGCTAGTTCGATACTAGTTTGCGGCGGCGATATCCTCGATCGCAATAGTGCTGCGAGTCACAGGTTAATGCCACGCGCAATTCTGAGCCAGCCGCTTTCGGGCTGTTAGCGACCACAAAACCCCGCGTGGCGCGACTGCCGCAGGAGTTTGGCTCCTATACCAGTTGCTACAATCGCTTGTTCGCTGGCGTCGGGCTGGGTGGGGCAACCCGCTACGACAAGCTCGCAGCCGATTACCTCGCATTCTTCCAACTTGCGTCAATCCGGCTCTGGCCGCGCGTCAATCAGTCCACGACCTAGGCCTTCTTGCCCAGCAGATTGTCGAGCTCTTTGCGGAACGCCGGCGCAAGGTCGTCGCGTTCGAGTGCGTAGGCGACATTGGCGGCCAAAAAACCGACCTTCGATCCGCAGTCGAAACTGCGGCCCTTGAACTTCAGGCCGTAGAACGGCTGCTGCGCGGCAAGCCGGATCATCGCGTCGGTGATCTGGATTTCGCCGCCGGCGCCGCCCTGCTGGGTCTCGAGGATCTTGAAGATCTCCGGCTGCAGGATGTAGCGGCCGGTGATGATGAGATTGGAGGGCGCTTTCTCGCGCGGCGGCTTCTCCACCATTCCGGTGATGGCGAAGGTGTTGCCCTTGGCCTCGCCGACGCCGACCACGCCGTACTGGTGGATGAGGTCCATCGTCATCTCTTCGACCGCAATGACGTTGGCTGCTCCTTCGAGCGAGCGATAGGCGTCGATCATCTGGGCGAGGCAACCCGGCTTGTGCTGCACCAGCACGTCCGGCAGCAGCAGCGCGAACGGCTCATCGCCGACGATGTCGCGCGCGCACCAGACCGCGTGACCGAGCCCCAGCGGCGATTGCTGACGGGTGAAACTGGTCGCGCCGGCGGCAGGGAGGTCGGCGTCGAGGAGCTTCATCTCGGCAGTTTTCTTGCGTTCCTTGAGCGTCACCTCGAGCTCGAACTGGCGGTCGAAGTGGTCTTCGATCACCGCCTTGTTGCGGCCGGTGACGAAGATGAAATGCTCGATGCCGGCCTCGCGCGCCTCATCGACCACGTGCTGGATCAGCGGCCGGTCGACCACCGGCAGCATCTCCTTGGGCATCGCCTTGGTGGCCGGCAGGAACCGGGTGCCAAGCCCGGCAACGGGAAAGACGGCCGAGCGTATGGGTTTCATGACGCGCCAATCGTTGAGGTTAATCAGAGGAGGTGTTTGCCCCGCGGCGTGCAGTATTGAAGAATCGCGGGTGATTCAATAGGTGGCAGGTCCGTTTGATCGAGGCGGGTCGAAGTAACTCCGTGATTTGGGCCGGTAGCCTTGGGTGATGGCGGTCTCCATCCGTCTTATTTGCGACAGGCGGCGATAATGCGGCGACAGGCTTGGATAGCCGCGGCCGTGGTGCTCGGCGGCATGATCATGAGCGGCTCGGCCGACGCCGCGCCGCGATGTCGCAACACGGGAAACTTCGACGTCTGGATGGCGGCCTTCAAGAAGGAAGCGCTGTCACAGGGCATTTCGCAGCGGACCGTCTCCGCCGCGCTCGACGGCGTGACCTTCGACCCGGCGATCATCCGGCGCGACAGCGGGCAGGGGGTGTTCCAGCAGAGCTTCCTGCAATTCGCCGGCCGCATGACGGCAGCGGGACGCTATCAGAACGGGCTGAAGCAATTGAAGGCGCACGCGGCGCTGCTGTCGCGCATCGAGCAGGCGACCGGCGTGCCGCCGCCGGTTGTGGTCGCGCTGTGGGGTCTGGAAAGCGACTACGGCGCCTACAAGGGCGGCACCTACAACATCATCCGCTCGGTGGCGACGCTGGCCTACGATTGCCGGCGCTCGGCGTTCTTTCGCGACCAGCTGATGGGCGTGCTGCGTATCGTGCAGCGCGGTGACCTGCGGCCCGATCAGATGATCGGCAACTGGGCCGGCGAGCTCGGTCCGACGCAGTTCACGCCTGGGGACTATTTCAAGCACGGCCTCGACTTCGACGGCGACGGCCGCGTCGACATGGTTCATAGCCTGCCGGACGCACTCGCCTCGGCGGCCAACCTGATGAAAAGCTTCGGCTGGCAGAAGGGCCAGCCCTGGCTTCAGGAGGTGCGGGTGCCGGCCCAGATGCCGTGGCAGGAATCGGGCCTCGACAACCAGCATCCGCGCTCGCAATGGGTGAAGTGGGGCGTGACCGCGGCGCACGGACAGCTTCCGGCGGACAACCTGCCGGCATCGCTGATTCTGCCGATGGGGCGCCTCGGCCCGGCCTTCCTCGCCTATCCGAACTTCAAGGCCTACACCGAATGGAACGCGGCCATCGTCTATGCGATGACCGCGGCTTACTTCGGCACACGGCTCGCCGGCGCGCCGCCGGTCAGTCCGGGCAATGGCCAGCCGGTGGTGCCGACCACGGAGCAGATCCAGGAATTGCAGCGGCTTTTGATCGCGCGCAAGATGCTGACCGGCGAAGCCGACGGCCGGCTCGGATTGCAGACCCGTGCGGCGGTGAAACAGGCGCAAGTAAAGGTCGGCCTGCCGGCGGATGCCTATCCGACCGCCGAGTTGATCGAACGGCTGCGCGCGGGGCGCTGAACGCTGCTCGCAGGGTTGTGACCGGACGGCCTTGTTAACCTTCGCTAAACCATCTGTAGCCCCAATGTGACGCTATCCGCGTCGGGGGCTAGGTGAGCGACATGGCGCAGCAGCTGATCAAGATCCTTGCGGCGGTCATCGCGATTGGCGTGGCCGCGCCGGCCTTCGCACAAGGCGGCCCGGTGCCGCCGAAGCCGGTCAGCCGGCAGGCGCAGACTGCGCAGCCGCCGGTCGCGCCGCTCGCGCCCACGCCATCGCCACCGAAGGAATGGACCGGCGAAGACGGCGCCTCCGGCCATCCGGAGATGAAGGCGTCGGCGATCCGCGCCGCCGCCGCCAATTTCGACAAGTGCCTCGAAGGGCTCTGGCCGCTCGCCGCCAAGCGCAACATTTCGCGCGCGTCGTTCGACAAGTTCGTGAAAGGGCTGACGCCCGATCTTCGCATCATGGATCTGATGGACTCGCAGCCCGAGTTCACCAAGGCGTTCTGGGACTATCTCGACATCCTGGTGAATGACGCGCGGGTGCAGAACGGCCTGGAGATGCTGAACAAGCACAAGGCGATCTTCGACAAGGTGGAGCAGGCCTACGGCGTCGACCGCTACGCCATCACCGCGATCTGGGGCGTGGAGTCGAACTACGGCACGCTCGGCGGCGACCGGCCGGTGCTGCGCTCGACGGCAACGCTCGCCTGCGTCGGCCGGCGTCAGGCGTATTTTCGCGATGAGTTCCTCGCCGCGCTGGAAATCCTGCACCGCGGCGATCTGCGGCCCGAGCAGCTGAAAGGCTCGTGGGCCGGCGCGTTCGGCCCGACGCAGTTCATGCCGACCTCGTTCAAGCGCTTCGCGGTCGATGGCGATGGCGACGGCCGGCGCGACGTGGTCGACAATCCGACCGATCTGATCGCGTCGACCGCCAACAATCTGAAGAAGGACGGCTGGGTGAACGGCCAGACCTGGGGCTACGAGGTCGTGCTGCCGAAGGGCTTCAACTACCTGCTCGCCGATCGCTCCAAGCAGAAGACCATGGCGGAGTGGGAAGCGCTGGGCCTCAAGCGCGCCGGCGGCAAGGCATTCCCGCGCGGCGACGACAAGGCCTATCTGCTGGTGCCGGCCGGGCATCAGGGGCCGGCGTTCCTGATGCTGCACAATTTCCGCGTGATCATGAAATACAATCCGGCGGAGGCGTATGCGCTGGCGATCGGACATCTGGCCGACCGTTTCCGCGGCGGCACGCCATTCGTGCAGGCCTGGCCGCGCCACGAGGCGGTGCTGTCGCGCGAGGAGCGGCGCGAGTTGCAGGAGCTGTTGATCAAGAAGGGCTTCGACGGCGGCACCCCGACCGGGCGGTTGGGCCCGAAGACCCGTGCCGCGGTCCGCGACTATCAGGCCTCGATCGGGCTTATTCCCGACGGTTTCGCCACCGCCACAATCCTGGCCCGGCTGCGGCGCTGAATCGCGGGGTCGCCGCGCCGGTAACCATGCCGGCTGCCTTCCGGTTGACAAGATCACCGCGCTATTGACCGATAGCGGTGCGGTGGCACCCCTGTGGCCGGGTGCCCCGGAGGCCCAGAGTTAGTGCAATGGCGGAAAAAGGCCTGCGTGGTCAGTGGCTTGGCGTGCCGCTCCTGGTGGGAGCGGGGCGGCTTGGCGCGCTGCTGCGGGTCCGAGCGGCGCGGCTTGGGGTGCTGCTCCGGGTCGGAGCGGCGGTGGCGGCATTGGCGGCGTTGGCGGCGCTGGCACCGACGCCGGCCCACGCCCAGCGCGGCTCGACTTTCGACAATTTTTTCGCCCCGTTTCCCAACACCCGCTCGCGACCTGATTTCTTTGGTTTTCCAGGCGGTCCGGGCAGTCGTCCCCGATCGGATGTCGCGCGTCCGGCACCGCAGGCCGACTATTCCCGCGCGCCCGCGCCAGTTCGCAGGACCGATGCCCAGGCGCCCACCAGCAACGTGCTGGTGCTGGGCGATTCCATGGCGGACTGGCTGGCCTACGGCCTCGAAGATGCGCTGGGTGAGACGCCCGAGTTCGGCGTGATCCGCAAGCATCGCACCACCTCCGGCCTGATCCGCTACAACTCGCGCAACGAAAACCAGGATTGGGCACAAGCCGCGCGCGAGATCATCGCGGCGGAAAAGCCGAATTTCATCGTCATGATGCTGGGCCTCAACGATCGGCAGTCGATCCGCGAGCGCGTGGCTCCGACGCCTGCGCCGGGCCGGAGCCCCGCCCGTGCCAATCCGCCTGCGACTGCAGCGACGGAAGCTCCGCAACAACAAGCGCAGCCGGCACAGCCGATCGGGCCGGAGGCCGACAAGCCAACCGAGCACGAGGGGACGGACCAACCCTCGATTGCTGCGCCGGAGCCGGCACGACCGCGCATCGCCGGCACGCACGAGTTTCGTTCAGAGAAGTGGAACGAGCTCTATTCAAAACGCATCGACGACACTATCGCCGTATTGAAGAGCCGAGGCGTTCCGGTGATTTGGGTTGGCTTGCCGTCGATCCGTGGACAGCGGTCGACCAGCGACATGGTCTATCTGAACGAATTGTTCCGCGGTCGCGCCGAGAAGGCCGGCATCGTCTTCGTCGATGTATGGGACGGCTTCGTTGACGATGGCGGACGCTTTACGCTGCAGGGGGCCGACTTCGAGGGTCAGATCCGACGACTGCGCTCCAGCGACGGCGTCTATTTCACCAAGGCCGGTGCGCGCAAACTTGCCCACTACGTCGAGCGAGAAATTACGCGCATGGCGTCGCGCGGTCCGGTGGCTGTTGCTCTGCCGACCACCGAGCCGCAACCGCAAGCGCCTGGTACGGCAGCGAAACCAGGTGGGCCTGCGGTGCGGCCGCTGTCCGGTCCGGTGATGCCGCTCACGGCTGCGGCGAACACCGGTGAGGATGGGTTGTTGGGCGCCACCGACGCGCGGCCCGCCAACGAGCACGTCACCGTGACGCGTGTGCTGGTGAAGGGGGAGGCGGTCGAGACCCCTGCGGGTCGGGGCGATGACTTCGTTTGGCCGCGTCGGGGCGTCGCTCCGTTCGGCACCGACCCGGTGGTGGCGACCACCACACTGCCGATCCCGGTGATGCAGGCCGCGCCGGCCAAGACCGTGCTGGCGCCGAACGCCGACGCACCGGCGCCAACGGTTACGGCGGCACCTCGCCGCGCGGCCGCGGCTTCCTCGCCACAACGTCAGCAGCAACAACAGCAACAACAGCAGCAGCGGCCGTTCTTCTTCCCGTTCTTTCGATAAAAGCCGGGTCCGCGCATCAGCGCGGCAGCATCGTCGTTCCCATCAGGAACTTGTCGATCGCGTGGGCGCATTGCCGCCCCTCGCGGATCGCCCACACCACCAGCGATTGGCCGCGGCGCATGTCGCCGGCCGCGAACACTTTGGGCAGCGAGGTCTGATAGGCGACCTGGTCGGCACTGACGTTGCCGCGCGCGTCCAGCGCGAGGTTGAGCGACGTGATCATGCCCTCGTGCACCGGATGCACGAAGCCCATCGCCAGCAGGACGAGATCGGCCGGCAGCTCGAATTCGGTGCCGGCGATCGGCTTGAACTGCGGGTCGATGCGCACGCAGTGCAGCTTTTTCACGGCGCCGTTCTCGCCGGAGAAGTGCTGCGTCATCACCGCGAAGTCGCGCTCGACGCCTTCCTCGTGGCTCGACGAGGTGCGCAGCTTCAGCGGCCACAGCGGCCAGGTCAGCGGCTTGTTCTCGTGCTCGGGCGGCTTCGGCATGATCTCGAAGTTGGTCACCGACAGCGCGCCTTGGCGGATGGAGGTGCCGATGCAGTCCGAGCCGGTGTCGCCGCCGCCGATCACGACGACGTGCTTGCCCTTGGCGAGGATCGGCGGCATGGACTCCAGCAAAGTTTCGCCGCTGACGCGGCGGTTCTGCTGCGGCAGGAAGTCCATCGCGAAGTGGATGCCGTCGAGCTCGCGGCCTGGGATCGACAGCTCGCGCGGCGCTTCGGCGCCGCCGGTCAGCGCCACCGCGTCGTAGTCGTTGACCAGCCGCTCGGCCGGCACATTGACCCCGACATGGGCACCGTAATGAAAGGTGACGCCCTCGGCCTGCATCTGCTCGACACGGATGTCGACGATCCCCTTCTCCATCTTGAAGTCGGGAATGCCGTAGCGAAGCAGTCCGCCTGCCTTGGCGTGCCTCTCATAGAGGTGGACGTCATGGCCGGCGCGGGCGAGCTGCTGCGCGCACGCCATCCCGGCGGGCCCTGACCCGACCACCGCGACCTTCTTGCCGGTCTTGTGCGTCGCCGGCTCCGGCTTGATCCAGCCGCTCTCGAATGCGCGGTCGGCGATGGCGCATTCGATGGTTTTGATGGAAACCGGGTTGTCGTTGATGTTGAGCGTGCAAGACGCTTCGCACGGCGCCGGGCAGATCCGGCCGGTGACTTCCGGAAAGTTGTTGGTGGAGTGCAGGTTGACCGCGGCTTCCTGCCATTTGCCCCGGTAGACGAGGTCGTTCCAGTCCGGGATCTGGTTGTTCACCGGGCATCCGGTCGGCTGGTTGGTAATGGCGTTGGTGCCATGGCAGTAGGGCACGCCGCAGTCCATGCAGCGCGCCGCCTGGGTCTTGGTTTCCTCTTCCGGTAACGGCAGGACGAATTCGCGCCAATGGCGGATGCGCTCGGCTACCGGTTGGTAGTCCCGATCGTCCTTTTCGAACTCAAGGAAACCCGTAACCTTGCCCATCCGCCCGTTACTCAGCGGCCTGCATCGCGCGCGCTTTGTCCATCTCGGCGAGCGCCCGGCTGAACTCGAGCGGCATCACCTTGCGGAACTTAGGCAGATAATCGCGCCAGTTGGCAAGGATTTCGGCGGCGCGTTCCGAGCCGGTGTAGCGGGCATGGTCGGTGATCAGCTTATGCAGCCGCTCATTGTCGTATTGCGTCATGTCGGTCAGGTCGCCATGCATCTCGCCCTCGACCCATTCCGGCATTTCCTGCAGATCGACCATGGCGCGGTTGCAGCGCTGCGCGAAAGTGCCGTCGTCGTCGAGCACGTAGGCAATGCCGCCTGACATGCCCGCGGCGAAGTTGCGGCCGGTCGGGCCCAATACGACAACGATGCCGCCGGTCATGTATTCGCAACAATGGTCGCCGGCGCCTTCAACGACGACAGAAGCGCCGGAGTTGCGGACCGCGAAACGCTCGCCGGCGACGCCGCGGAAGTACGCTTCGCCCGCGATCGCGCCGTAGAGCACGGTGTTGCCGACGATGATCGATTGCTCGGGCACCACGCCAGTATCGGGCGCCGGTTTGATCACGACGCGGCCGCCAGAGAGCCCCTTGCCGACGTAGTCGTTGCCTTCGCCTTCCAGTTCGAACGTGACGCCCTTGGCGAGGAAAGCGGCGAAGCTCTGTCCGGCGGTGCCTTTGAGGCTGACATGGATGGTGCCGTCGGGCAGACCTTCATGGCCGTAGCGCTTGGCAATCTGGCCCGACAGCATGGCGCCGGCGGTGCGGTCGATGTTGCGAATTGTCGCCTCGATGCGGACCGGCGTACCCTTGTCGAGCGCCGGCTGCGCCGCTTTGATCAGCTTGCGGTCGAGGATGTCCTTGATCTTGTGGTCCTGCGGCTCGCAGCGATAGATCGGCACGCCCTTGGGCGCGACCGGCTTGGTGAACAGCCGGGAGAAATCCAGGCCTTTGGCCTTCCAGTGCTCGATCACCTTGCGCTGATCGAGCATTTGCATCTGCCCGATCATCTCGTCGAAGGTGCGGTAGCCCATCGAGGCCATCAGCTCGCGCACCTCTTCGGCGACGAAGAAGAAGAAGTTGATGACGTGCTCGGGCTGACCGGTGAAGCGCTTGCGCAGCACCGGATCCTGGGTGGCGACGCCGACCGGACAGGTGTTGAGATGGCACTTGCGCATCATGATGCAGCCGGCAGCGATCAGCGGCGCGGTGGAGAAGCCGAACTCGTCGGCGCCGAGCAGCGCGCCGATCACCACGTCACGTCCGGTGCGGAAGCCGCCGTCGGCTTGCACCGAGATGCGGCTGCGCAACCGGTTGGCCACCAGGGTCTGGTGGGTTTCGGCAAGCCCGATCTCCCAGGGCGAGCCGGCGTGCTTGAGCGAGGTGAGGGGGCTTGCACCAGTGCCGCCTTCGAAGCCGGAGATCGTCACATGGTCGCTTCGCGCCTTCGACACGCCGGCCGCGACCGTGCCGACGCCGACCTCGGAGACGAGCTTCACCGAGACGTCGCCCTCGGGGTTGACGTTCTTCAGATCGAAAATGAGCTGCGCCAGGTCCTCGATCGAATAGATGTCGTGGTGCGGCGGCGGTGAGATCAGGCCGACGCCCGGCGTCGAATGGCGCACCTTGGCGATCGTCTTGTCGACCTTGTGGCCCGGGAGCTGGCCGCCTTCGCCGGGCTTGGCGCCTTGCGCCATCTTGATCTGCATCATGTCCGAGTTGACGAGATACTCGGCGGTAACGCCGAAGCGGCCCGAGGCAACCTGCTTGATCGCCGAGCGCATGCTGTCGCCGTTCGGCAGCGGCTTGAAGCGGTCGGACTCCTCGCCGCCTTCGCCGGTGTTCGACTTGCCACCGATCCGGTTCATGGCGATGGCAAGCGTGGTGTGCGCTTCGCGCGAGATCGAGCCGAACGACATCGCGCCGGTCGCGAAGCGGCGCACGATGTTCTTGGCGGGCTCGACCTCCTCGATCGCGACCGGCTTGCGGTCGTCCTCTTCCGCGGTCTTGACCCGGAACAGGCCGCGGATGGTGACCAGCGCCTCCGCCTGTTCGTTGAGGATCTTGGCGAACGCCCGGTAGCCCTCATAGGAATTGCCGCGCACTGCGTGCTGCAGCGTCGAGACGGTCGTTGCGTTCCAGGCGTGATCCTCGCCGCGTACGCGGACCGCGTATTCGCCGCCGACATCGAGCATGGCGCGATAGATCGGTGCCTCGCTGAAGGCGTCGCGGTGGCGGTGCACCGCTTCCTCGGCAATTTCGAGCAGGCCGACGCCCTCGATGCGCGTCGCTGTTCCGGTGAAGTATTTCTCGACAAAATCGGCTTTCAGCCCGACCGCATCGAAAATCTGCGCGCCGCAATACGACTGATAGGTCGAGATGCCCATCTTGGACATCACCTTGAGCAGGCCCTTGCCGATCGCCTTGACGTAGTTCTTGATGATTTCCTTCTTGTCGGCTTTGCCCGGCAGATCGCTCTTCAGATCGACCAGCGTCTCGAACGCGAGATAGGGATTGATCGCCTCGGCACCGTAGCCGGCGAGGCACGCGAAGTGGTGCACTTCGCGCGGCTCCGCCAACTCGACAACCAGCCCGACTGAGGTGCGCAGCCCCTGGCGGATCAAATGGTGATGGACCGCTGCGCAGGCGAGCAGCGACGGCATCGGGATGCGGTCGGCGCCAGCCTTGCGGTCGGACAGGATGATGATGTTGATGCCGTCGCGCACTGCGCGTTCGGCCTGCGCACACAGGGCTGCGATCGCCTGTTCCATGCCGGCAGCGCCGTGATCGACCGGCCACGTGCTATCCAGCGTCGTCGACTTGAACTGCGCGTCGCCAACCCGGGAAATCTCGCGAATTTTTTCCAGGTCCTCGTCAGACAGAATCGGTTGGCGGACTTCGAGCCGCTTGGTGTTCGACATGCCTTCGAGGTCGAGCAGGTTCGGCCGCGGCCCGATGATCGAGACGAGGCTCATGACGATTTCCTCGCGGATCGGATCGATCGGCGGGTTCGTCACCTGAGCGAAGTTCTGCTTGAAGTAGGTGAAGAGCAGCTTCGGCTTGTCGGACAGCGCCGAGATCGGCGTATCGGTGCCCATCGAGCCGACCGCCTCCTCGCCCTGCGCCGCCATCGGCGCCATCAAGAGCTTGAGGTCTTCCTGGGTGTAACCGAACGCCTGCTGGCGATCGAGCAGCGGCAGGTTGGAGATCGGCGCCTCGGCTGTCGCGGCTGACAAGTCCTCCAGAACGATCTGCGTGCGCTCCAGCCATTGCCCGTAGGGATGGCTCTTGGCGAGCGTCGACTTGAGCTCTTCGTCGGGGATCAGCCGGCCTTGTTCGAGGTCGACCAGCAGCATCTTGCCCGGCTGCAGCCGCCACTTGGTGACGATGTCCTTCTCCGGGATCGGCAGCACGCCCATCTCGGACGCCATGATGATGCGGTCATCGCGGGTGACGAAATAGCGTGCCGGGCGCAACCCGTTGCGGTCGAGCGTCGCGCCGATCTGCTTGCCGTTGGTGAAGGCGATCGCCGCCGGGCCGTCCCACGGCTCCATCAGCGCGGCGTTGTATTCGTAGAAGGCGCGACGATCTTCGCTCATGAGCGGGTTCCCCGCCCACGCCTCGGGGATCATCATCATCATCGCGTGGGCGAGCGAATAGCCGCCCTGCACCAGGAATTCGAGTGCGTTGTCGAAACACGCGGTGTCGGACTGGCCTTCGTAGGAGATCGGCCATAGCTTGCCGATGTCGTCGCCGTAGAGCTTCGATGAAACCGACGCTTGCCGCGCTGCCATCCAGTTGTTGTTGCCGCGCAGCGTGTTGATCTCGCCATTGTGGGCGATCATCCGATAGGGATGCGCCAGCGACCAGGTCGGGAACGTGTTGGTGGAGAACCGCTGATGCACCAGCGCGAGTGCAGTCTCGAAGTCCGGCTCGTGCAGGTCGCGGTAGTAGGTGCCGAGCTGGTCGGCGAGGAACATGCCCTTGTAGATGACGGTGCGGCAGGACAGCGACACCGGATAGTAGCCGGACAGCCGTCGTTCGTACTGACGATAGATCGTCGCTGAGATCGCCTTGCGCAGGATGTAAAGCTTGCGCTCGAAGTCGTCGTCGCTGAGTTTCTTTTTGCCTTGTCCAATGAACACTTGCATGTGGACGGGCTCAGTCGGCTTCACCAACTCGCCAAGCGTGGAATTGTTGGTCGGAATATCGGTCCGCCAGCCCAGCAGCTTCAGGCCTTCCTCTGCGGTTACCTGCTCGAATATCTTGCGCACCGTCTCGCGCCGCTCCGCGTCGCGCGGCATGAACAGAACGCCGATGCCGTACTCGCCGGGCTTGGGCAGCGTGAAGCCGAGTTCTTTCGCTTTGCGCGCAAAGAACTTGTGCGGGATCTGCACCAGGATTCCGGCGCCATCGCCGGCGCGCGGATCAGCGCCGACCGCGCCGCGATGCTCGAGATTGCAAAGGATCTGCAGCGCGTCCTGCACGATCTTGTTCGACTTGCGGCCCTTGATGTCGGCGATGAAGCCGACGCCGCAGGAATCCTTGGCGAGCGCAGGATCATACAGGCCGCGTCCCTCAGGCAGGCCGGGATCGGCGCTGTCGCGATAAAGCAGACGCGCGTCGACCGCGGGCGACATCGTCACCACGCCGCCAGGTCCGCCGTTGCGTGTCGCGTTCTTGCCCATTCTCGCACTCTCGCGGCTCCGGATGACCGGATGCCGACACGCCAACATTCGTCCTCAGCACCCGTCAGCGCTGCGGCCCAAGGCGAACCGTAAGTGAAGGCAGCCTTCTCGCGGGCCGCTTGTCGGCACTTCGCGTGCGCTCATGTTGAGCGGCGTTCGACGCCTACGCAAGTGCATCGCTGTGCCGCAGCAACACGCGTGGAGCGCTGCCTGGTCGCCAATTGGGACAGCAATACTGTCCTAAAACGCGCTGCATTGCAAATCATTCTGCAGGGAAATGGAATTTTTTTGAGTTTTGTTGCCGGAAATCCCAGGGTTTTTTCCCAATTGTTGCGTCGCAATGTCTCAGGGTTGGGCCCCGGTCTGCTGCAGCAGCATAGCCCGGGATGAAATTTTTCGGCGACGGGCTGCGATCCGCTATCTCTATGGTCCGAACACCGCGCGTCCTCCATGAACTTTGCAAGCGACAACACCGCCGGCATGGCGCCGGAAATCCTGGAAGCGTTGACGCGGGCCAACCACGGTTCCGCGCTCGGTTATGGCAACGACGATCTGACCAGAAAGGTCGAACGCCGGATCGGCGAGGTGTTCGAGTGCGATGCGGCGGTGTTCCTGGTGCCGACCGGCACGGTGGCGAATGCGCTGGCGCTCGCCCACGTCAGCCCGCCGTGGGGCGCGGTGTTCACCCACAGCGAGGCCCACATCGTCACCGACGAATGCGGTGCACCGGAATTTTTCGGCGGTGGACTGAAGTTGATCGGCTTGCCCGGGATCGGCTGCAAGCTTGCTCCGGAGACGTTCGCTGCAGCGCTCGCGCCCTATCAGGGTCATGCGCCGCATCAGGTCATACCCTCGGCGCTGTCGTTCTCGCAGGCGAGCGAGGCCGGCACGATCTACCGGCCGGACGAGATCGCGGCGCTTGCCGAGATCGCGCATGCGCGCGGCATGAAGGTTCACATGGATGGCGCGCGGATCGCCAACGCGCTGGCGAGGCTCAATGCCAGTCCCGCCGAGGCGACCTGGAAGGCGGGCGTCGATGTGCTGTCGTTCGGCGCCACCAAGGGCGGCGCGATGGCCGCGGAGGCTGTGGTGTTTTTCGATCGCGCCATGGCCGCGCAAATGGGCGAAAGGCGCAAACGCGCCGGGCACCTCCTTTCCAAGCATCGCTTTATGGCGGCGCAGTTCGAGGCGTTCCTGCACAACGACTGCTGGCTGCGGCTGGCGCGCCACGCCAACGCCATGGCCGACCGGCTGGCTGCCGGGCTGGCCAAGGCCGGGCTGGCGCCGGTCTGGCCGGTGGAGGCCAATCTGGTGTTTGTCATCTTGCCGAAAGCTCTCGACGAGCGCCTGCGTGCGGCCGGCGCACAGTATTATGTACGCGCCTCCGACAGTCTGCCCCCAGACGTGAGCCTACAGCCCGGCGACGCACTGGTTCGGCTGGTGACATCGTTCGCAACCCGTGAGGCTGAAGTCGACCGTTTTGTCGAAGTCGCCGCAAAAGCGTGACATAACGGCCAAAGCGGCGCCCCAATCGACACTATCGTAGGGGCCGGGAAGGGCGCACTGGGCTGCGCCGGAGGGATGCGCGGTGACGCGGATGAAGCTGCGAACGTCTTACGCAATCTTGGCCGTTCTGGTGTCCATCATGCCGGCCGCGGCAGAGCCGCTGCGCATGGCGCAGGCCATGCCAGCCATGCTGCCCGCTCACGAGATCGCTGCCATCGTTCGCTCGGCCGGGTTCACGCCGATCAGCCCGGCGATGCGCCGCGGCGAGATGTACGTGCTGCGAGCCATTGCGCCGGACGGACGCGAGATGCGGGTGGTGATCAATGCGCGGCGCGGCGAGATCGTGTCGTCGTCGCCGGTGGTCGCCGCCGCGCCTGTTGGGCCTCGGGGTGAAAGATTGGGTCCGGGTGAGCCGATCGGGCCGCCGGGTTACATCCCACCGGGACCGCCCGGTGTTTACGAAGCTGGACCTCCGGTGGTCTACGAAGGCGATCGCCCGCTCAACTACGAGCGGCGGCCGCAGGCGCCGATCCCGAACGCGCCGCCGCGCACCGCGCGGGCGAATCCGCCGGATGCCACCGACAATCAGCCGCCTGCCGATGCTCCGCCGAACATCATGCGTGAAGAGCGTGGCGAGCATGGGCTCCTGCCGCCGCCGCCGGAGCGTTTCCCGCAGCGTGTTGCACCACCGCAGATCAAGCCCGCGGCGAAACCGGCGCCGGTGAAGCGCGCCGCCGCGCCGCAGGCGTCCGCTCCGCCACTGCCGAAGCCCAGGCCTGAGGCCGAGGGCAACAGGCCCGCGGAGGCCGGCAAGTCCGCCGCGCAAGACAATCCGGCACCGACGGATACGGGTTCGCCCGCCGTGGCGCCAGCGCCGGCGCAAAAGCCAGACCCGCGCGCTTTGCCCCACTAGCGGCAGCGCTGGCGGCGCTGATTGTCCAGATCGGTCTCATCAACGTCTGGAACCGGCTCAACTGCAGCGTCAGACAGGTCGCTGGCGCGCCGTGGCACTGAGCAGTGCCGCAGGCCAAGGTCGCAAAACAAAAGCGCCCCGGAAAATCCGGGGCGCTCCGCTCTGGCTGAGCCGTCCGCTGCTTAGGCAGCGACCTTGGTGTCGACCACCTGCGGCTTACCCTTGCCGCCATTGATGGCGATCTGGCGCGGCTTCTTCGCCTCGGGGATCTCGCGCACAAGGTCGACGTGCAGGAGCCCGTTCTCGAGGTTCGCACCCTTGACCTGGACGTAGTCGGCAAGCTGGAAGACGCGCTCGAACGCGCGGGCCGCGATGCCCTGATAGAGCACCTCACCCTTATTCTCTTCCTTCTGGACCTGCTTCTCGCCCTTGACGGTCAGCGTGTTTTCCTTCGACTCGATCGTCAGTTCGTTCTCGCCGAAGCCGGCGACCGCGATGCTGATGCGATAGTCGTTCTCGCCGGTGCGCTCGATGTTGTAGGGCGGGTAGCCCGGGGGCGGCATCAAAGCCGTCCAGCATCGAGAACAGCCGGTCAAAGCCGACGGTCGAACGGTAGAGGGGAGCAAGATCGAAAGTTCGCATGGCATATCCTCCTTGAGCGACATGCGGTGGTCCGCTCGAATGAGCCGGACCCCAATGGAATTGCACAGCCCGAATGGGCCTGCGCAACCCCGATATGGGTGCCAGTTCCAATCGGTTCAAGGGGGCGTAACATACTGATTGATTGAAACAATTGAGCGAACCATTCACGGCGGGTTCACCTTTGTGAAGGGTTGCTGAACCCCGGCTTCCGTTGCCGTTCAGACCCAGACGGGCACAACGAGCCCGCACACGGAACGAGTTGGCGGGGCCAACAACTCGGATCGCCGGGTCGCTTCTTTCACAACACAACGTGACATCGAGGGGGCCACCATGGCTGCGAAGCCTGCCTGGCTGCTTGTTGCTGCCGGCGCATCTCTGTGCGTCTCGGCGATCGCCGCGGCGCTACCGCAGGCGGCGCCGGGGTTTGGCGTACGCCGCGGCGACCTCCGACCGTTGCAGCCGATCCAGTACCGGCGCAACCGCGAAGCCATGAGCCCTGACGAGGTGGTCGCCACGTTGGCTGCGCGCGGCTACCGCGCCGCCTCACCGCCGCGCCGCAAGGGCGACAACTACGTGGTCGAAGCGATCGCCCGGCGCGGCGAGCGCGCCACCATCGTGGTCGACATCTGGAGCGGAGAGATTTCGGGCTTGCGACGGCGCCGGGCGGATTGAGACTGATTGAGCGGTGCGCGCACCCTGCTATAAGGCACTCGCGCTCCACCAACTCAACTGCCATGGATCTCGTCTCCATTCCCGCCAATCCGGTGCCCGAGAACGTCGTCACTGGCGCGCTGACGACGAAGGATGGCGTCAACCTGCGCTTCGCGCGCTGGCACCCGCCGCCCGGCCGCAAAGGCACGGTTTGCCTGTTCCCGGGCCGCGCCGAGTTCATCGAGAAATACTTCGAGACGGTGCGCGAACTGCGCGCGCGCGGGTTCGCGGTGGCGACGCTGGATTGGCGGGGCCAGGGCCTGTCCGATCGCCCGCTCGACGATCCACGCAAGGGTCACGTCGGCGATTTTTCCGAATATGAGCTCGACCTCGACGTCTTCATGAACGAGGTGGTGCTGCCGGACTGCCCGCCGCCGATTTTCGCCATCGGGCATTCGATGGGCGGCAGCGTGATGATGAACATCGCCAAGAAGGGCTCGCGCTGGTTCGACCGCATCGTGCTTTCGGCGCCGATGATCGAACTCGCCGGCATGTGGGGCTCCACGCTGTACAAGACCTCGGCCAAACTGCTGCGGCTCGCCGGCATGGGCACGTCCTACATTCCGGGCGGCGACGGCACGTCGCGGTCGAGCGGCCCCTACATCGGCAACCTGTTCACCTCCGATCCGGTGCGTCACGCGCGCGCCAAGGCGGTGCTGGAGGCAGAGCCTGCGCTTGGCGTCGGCTCGCCGACGGTGGCCTGGGCCAACGCCGCCTACCGCACCATCGCGAATTTCGCCGACACGAACTTTCCGAGCAAGGTCCGTCAGCCGCTGATGCTGATCGCGGCCGGCCGCGACGACATCGTCTCCACCGCGGCGATCGAGGATTTCGCGGTGCGGCTGCGCGCCGGCTCGCACCTGATCGTCGCCGGCAGCCGGCACGAATTGATGATGGAGCAGGACCGCTACCGCGTTCAATTCTGGGCGGCGTTTGACGCGTTCGTGCCGGGTACGCCGTTGTACTAGAAGTTCGGCATTGCCGCCTTATCTATTCGGGCCGCAATTCCGCGAAACTCAGCCGGCGCAAGTCCTTGCCGTCAAAATACACAAACCGCAGCTGCTTTCGACGCGAGACCAGATTGGCCGGGAGCGGATCGTAGCGGAACGACGAGCCGCCGAGGTGCGGCGTCACGCTGCCGACGTCGGTCATCGCATCGATCTCGACCCGCAACAGCTTGAGCTTCGATCCGTCCGTAGCGTCGAGTTCGAACGGCACACGGGCGAGCCGGAGGAAGCTGGTCGGGTCCGGCGCATCCATGAAGCCTTGGATGAACGCGGTCTCGACCTTGTCGATATCCTGCTCCGGGGTATCGCGCGGATTGCCTGCCACGTGCGGCGTCTGCCACTGCGCGGTGGTGCGCGGCTGGCGATTGTGGCCGGCGCCGCCGTACGACACGCCCGACCTTTCGCCGTTGCCGTGGTGATCGTGATCTCGTCCGCGGTTCATGGCTGGCCTCAGAACAGGGCGGGCTTGTTGATGATGGGCTTGTGGCTGCCGAGCTTGCCGTGCGCGACCATCGAGCCCAGCGCCTCGACCACGACGCGCACGCCGACCAGCGCGGTGATGTCGGAGGTGTCGTAGGGCGGCGACACCTCGACCACCTCGAGGCCGCAAAGTCCTTGTGCCGCGACCAGCCCAAGCAGTTTGAGCGCCTCGCGCGGCAGGAAGCCGCCGGGCTCCGGCCATCCGGTGCCGGGCACGAAGCCGCAATCGATCGAGTCGACGTCGAACGAGATGTAAACCGCGTCGGCGTCCTTCCAGGCCAGGTCGAGCGCGATCTCGGCGGTCTTGTCGAGGCCGATCTTCTCGATGTCGGCGATTGTCAGCACGTTGGTGCCGCGCTTGCGCGCCTCCTGCACGCCCTCACGGGGCACCTGCCAGCCGCCAATGCCGAGCTGCACCAGGTTCGACGCCGGCACGTTGGGCAGGTTGGTCGCCCAGTACCACGGCGTGGTGTGCATCCGCTCGTCGAGGTCCTTTTCCTGGATGTCGATGTGGCGATCGAAATGGATGATGCCGATCTTCTTGTCGGTGCATTGCGCGATGCCGCGCACGCAGGGAAATCCGATCGAATGATCGCCGCCGAGCATGATCGGCAGTGCGCCCGACGAGAACACGTGCGCCACGCCGCGGCTGATCTGGTCGAAACTTTTTTCGAGATTGGCGGGAATTGTGAACACGTCGCCGACGTCGCACAGCGTCATCTGCTCGCGCAGATCGACGCCGAGCTCGTAGTTGTATGGCGTGTAAAGCGCGGAAATCCGCCTTATGCCCTGCGGGCCGAAGCGCGTGCCGGGGCGGTATGTGGTGCCGGAATCGAACGGAATGCCGAGCACGGCGGCGTCGTATTTCGCGACGTCACGCACGTTCTCGACATAGGGTGCCTTCATGAAGGTGTTGATGCCGGCGAAATGCGGAAGCTCGCCGCGAGCGAACGTCGGGATCGACTTGTCGGTCAGGCTGTCCGCGCCGGGCAACCCCATATCGAGCGCCCATTGGCGCTCCTTGCGCCAGCCAGTGCTTGGAATGCTGCCTTCCGCTTCGAGGGCCTTCCAACCCTGCGTCGCCATCTTGTCGAAGTCGGGATGATGACGCCGCGAAAAATCCGGAGCCGGGAAAAGCCCTGCCTGCCGCGACCGCCGCTCACGTACGTGCCAGACCATGATACGGACCTCGCGCTCAGCCGGTTGTTTCCAGTTGCTTGGGAATGCGCAACACAGGTGCCGGGCTGTTGAGATTCAAGTCGAGATCATAGGTGATTCTCGCGCCGAATCGCTCCGGCGCCTGTGTATCCTTGCGCGGCCGGTCCAGCGCGATGAGGCGTGTCGCCAGCCCGAACGCCTCCTTGATGTCGTGGGTGACCATGACGATGGTCATCTTGAGGTCGCGCCACAGCGGCTTGATCAGGGCGTGCATCTGCGCGCGCGCGCCGGGATCGAGCGCGCCGAACGGCTCGTCGAGCAGCAGCACCCGCGGCCGCCGTGCCAGCGCCTGTGCAATGGCGAGGCGCTGCTGCATGCCGCCCGACAGTGCGCTGGGATACTTGTCGCAATGCTCCCCGAGGCCGACCGCCTCGATCATGGCGCGGCTCTGCTCGATCGCCTCACGCCGTGCCGCGCCGGTCAGCCGCGCCGTCAGCGGGCACTTCTCGAATTCGTATCCGATCAGCACGTTACCCAGCACCGTCAGGTGCGGAAACACCGAATAGCGTTGAAAGACCACGCCGCGGTCGGGACCTGGCTCCGCGGGAAACGGCGCGCCGTCGAGCAGCACGTTGCCCTGCGATGGCCGCTCCTGGCCGAGGATGAGCCGCAGGAACGTGCTCTTGCCGGCGCCGGACGGACCGACCACCGACAGGAAGCAGCCGGCGCCGATTTCGAGGTTGATGCGCTCGAGGACGATCTGATCGCCGTATTCGACCCACACGTTGCGAAAGGACAGCGCGCTCATCAGCGAGTCTCCTGCGCGTAGGCCCAGGGAAACGACCTTCGCGCCAGATAGCCGAGGGAACGGTCCATGACGTAGGACAACAGCGTGATCCACGCGACGTAGGGCAGGATCACATCCATCGCGAGATAGCGCCGCACCAGGAAGATGCGGTAGCCGAGCCCAACATCGGACGCGATCGCCTCGGCCGCGATCAGGAACAGGAAGGCCGGCCCGATCGACAGCCGCACCGCCTCGATAAGCCGCGGCATGATCTGCGGCAGCACGACTCGGATCGCGATCTGCCATGTCGAGGCGCCGAGCGTCTGCGCCTTGACCATCTGCTCGCGCGGCAAATTTTCGACCGCGAGCGCAAGATCGCGGATCAGAAACGGCGCAACTCCGATCACAATCAGCACGACCTTCGACAATTCACCGAGGCCGAACACGATAAACAGGATCGGCAACACCGCCATCGGCGGTATCATCGACAGCACCGCAATGAGCGTGCCGAGCGTCGCGGACGCAATCGGCAGCAGGCCGACCGTCAGGCCAAACGCCAGCCCGATCAAGGTCGACAGCCCCAGTCCCAGCGCGAGGCGCCACATGCTCGCGGCGGTGTCGACCCAGAGCACGTACTCGCCGGACCGGCGGTCGGGCTGAGCTGCAAGCCGCTGCACGGTCTCCACCATCTCGGTGAAGGACGGCAGCAGCTTGTCGTCCGGGTTGTCGGCACGCCGCTCCGCCGAGCCGATCACGTAGACGAACGCGATCAGGAACAGCGGGATGATGGCCAGAATGAGCCGGCTCCCGCGAGCCGGCACGATGTTCATCACGCGCCGAATGACATTTCCTCCCGTGCGCGCCCGTCGCCGCGGCCGATCGCAAAGCTCACAGCTTGCCGTCGGCCGCGAGCTTCATGTAGGTCGGATCGAAACGCAGCTTCACGTTCTTGGCTGAGCCGAGCGTCGTCCGCGGCGTCTGGATGCCGATCACGTCCTTCGACTTCACCTTCTCCCCAAGCAGGTTGTGCTCGAAGCAGAAGGTGCGAACGAGGTCCATGATCTTCGGCTGGTCTACACTGCTGACGAACGCCACGGCCTCCGCCGGTGTCGCGTACACGAACGTCGTCTTGAGCTGGTCTTCGAACCCGGCGAGATCGGTGCCGGAGAGCTTGGCCATGGCCTCGCGCGCCGCCTTGCCCTTGGCAGTGTCATCCTTGAGCAATGCAACGGTCTCGTACCAGATGCCGACCAATGCTTTGCCGAAGTCCGGATTGTCCTTGAGCGTTGCGGTGTTGACGACCAGCAGATCCTGAATTTCACCCGGGATCTTGCTCGAATCATAAACCAGCACGGAGCCCGGCTCCTTCTTGATCTCCAGCAATTGCGGGTTCCAGGTCACCACCGCGGTGCTGTCCTTCGACTTGAAGGCCGCGACAATGTCGGCATCCGAGGTGTTGACGACCTTGATGTCGCGTTCGCGCAGCTTGGCGCCGGAGAGCGCCCGCGCCAGCAGGTAGTGCGACACCGACAGTTCGACCATGTTGATCTTCTGGCCCTTCAGGTCGGCGATCGACTTGCCCTTCTTGAGGACGATGCCGTCGTTGCCATTGGAATGCGTGCCCATGATCAGCGCCGTGGTGTCGACGCCGCCCGCGGCCGGGATCGTCAGCGCATCCATGTTGGTGACGGTGACGCCGTCGAACTTGCCGGCGGTGTACTGGTTCACCGATTCGACGTAGTCGTTGATCTGCGTAACGTTGATGGTGATGCCGTACTTGTCGGCCCATTTCTTGACGATGCCGGCTTCCTTCGCATAGGGCCACGGCATCCAGCCGACGTAGATGGTCCAGGCGACATTGAATTCTTTTTTCGGTGCGGCGAACGCGGCGGTGCAGGTGGTCAATGCGATCACAAGCGCGGCTGCGAAAGACCAAAGGCGCTTCATGTCTCAACCCTCGCTGTTGCAGTTTGCGAACTGAGGATTGGCAATGACCCGGCGATGCCAATCCTGGCGATCGAGGTCTCCCGGGCTTTTGTCCCGCCGTGCACCTGGGAAACACGCCCAGGCGGCAGCTCTCGGACCAGTCGCCCACGATGGGGCCGGAACCCTAGCCACCAACTCACTGCCTTCGAAGCAATCGCCATGCCATGCGAAAATGCGAGCAGATTCGCGGGCGTCGGCTCGCGGCGCACATCAAACAGGCAGCGGCGACAATTCTTTGGGCTGGTGACCGGTCCTCGGCAAACCTGGGCTTGCTCGATCATCGGCAACACATGTTGCGCCATGCTCATTCGGTTTGACGGGGCGATCGGGTTCTTGCAGGCGGCGCTACGCACGCTGAACAGGGCATGATCGGCCGCTTCTGGCCGCGGAATGCTGCCGGCGAGCGTCCGCGTGCGTCGGCGCAGGGTGACGCTGGCTCGGCGGATGGAATTGCGGGCGAGTTGCCGTCCGCCCGGCTCTCGGGCAATCGACCGGATTTTCTTTCGCCGTGACCCGGAAGCGCGAACCGCGCTTCGCTATCCGGTGCAAGTCAATCGAGCGGCGGGATGCCGGCGGCCTTCACCACCTGGCCCCAGCGCTTCACGTCGGCGCTGAGCAGCGCGCGGGCTTCGTCCGGGGTCGAACTGCGCGCCCGCAGTCCCATGCCCGCGACCTTCTCGCTGACCTTC
Organism: uncultured Alphaproteobacteria bacterium; assembly: GCA_963787955.1. Lineage (GTDB taxonomy): Bacteria > Pseudomonadota > Alphaproteobacteria > Rhizobiales > Xanthobacteraceae > Z2-YC6860. The sequence goes on from CAWBFG010000040.1 coordinate 41,450, forward strand.
GGGGAGCTGATGATCTTCACCATGGCCTGGTTGAGCTTCTGCACGATGTCGGGCGGGGTCTTGCCGTGCGCCGCGATCAGCGCGAGGCCTTCCAGCACGAAGCCCTGAATGCCGGCTTCAGCAAAGGTCGGAACGTCCGGGAGCTGCGCCAGGCGACCAGGACAGGTTACGGCCAGCGCCCGCATCTTTCCGGACTGCACCACCGGAATGGCCGTGGCGGCGACCTCGAATGACATCGAGAGGTGGCCGCCGAGCAGGTCGTTGATGACCTGGCTCTGGCCGCGATACGGCACGTGGGTCAGCTGAGTTCCCGTCGTGGTCTTGAAGAGTTCGCCGATCAGGTGGCCGGCGGTGCCGACCCCGGGCGAGCCGAACGACAGCGCGCCGGGCTTTGCCTTCGCCTCCGCGATCAGCTCCGCGATGCTCTTCGGGCCGGATGCCGGCACGATCAGCGCATTGCAGGTCGTATAAGCGACCGAGATCGGAATGAGATCGACCTCGGTGTCGAACTTGAGATTGCGGTACAACACCTTGTTGGACGCCATGTTGCCGGAGGTGCCGAGGAACAGCGTGTAGCCGTCGGCCGGCTGATCGATGACGTACTGGACGGCAATGTTGCCTCCCGCGCCGGCTCGATTCTCGACCACCACCGACTGGCCCAGCATGGTGCCGAGCTCTTCCGCCACCATGCGTCCGATGATGTCGGGTGATCCGCCTGCGGCGAACGGAATTACCATCCGCAGCGGCTTGTTGGGATAGCTCTGCGCGGATGCCGGGCCGGATGTGGCGGCGGCGAGCGACGCGCCGAGCGCGATCAGCGCCAGCCGACAGGTTGCGTGTCATTTTGCTTCCTCCCCGTTCAATTCTTCAGTTGAGACCCTGGCGCTCCGCCCAGGCGATGAGGTTGCGTGCGGCCTTGGCCATCGCGACATCGATCATGCGGCCTTCGAACAGCACGCTGGCGTGCCCCTTGGCGACCGCTCCTTCAAACGCCTCCACCAGCCTGCGGCTTTCCGCGATCTCGGCCGCCCCTGGGCTGTATAGCCGGTTGGCGGGCTCGATCTGCGAGGGATGGATCAGCGCGCGGCCACGATAGCCAAGCGCGCGGGACAGTTTCGTGTCCGCCTCGAAGCCCGACGCGTCCTTCACGTTGGCGAACACGCTGTCGAGCGGAGAGCGACAGCCGGCGGCCCGCGCCGCGATCAGCACGTGCTCGCGCGCGCGTTGCAATGTCCCGTTCTCGGTCGAGAATACGCAGCCGAGGTCGGTCATCAGGTCGCCGTCCTGCGCGCCACCGAACGCGATCGATTCCGTGCGCGCAGTCGCTTCCGCGAGATCGAGCGCGCGCATCACGCCGCGCGCGGTTTCGATTGTCAGAATGATCCTGAGCGAACCCGCCGGCAGGCCGGCGGCGCGCTCTCGTACGCCAATCGCTTGGTCGACGGCGCGCACGGCCTCGACTGTTTCCGCCTTTGGCAGAAACACGCCCGCAATACCGGGCGCGTTGCAGATCGCAGCAAGGTCCTCCTCAAAGTATGGCGAGTCGGACGCGTTCGGGCGCACCCAGATCGATTTGCCCTGCAACGCCGGCGCATAGGTTGCGAGACATTTCCGCGCGACGGCCTTCTCCGCTGCGGGCACAGAATCCTCGAAATCGATGATGAAGCCGTCGGCATCGAGCGATGTTGCCTTCTCCAGGAATTTCTCGCGGTTGCCCGGCAGGAACAGCAAGCTCCGCATCAGCGCGCTGCTCATGTCACGCCTCTGCCGCGACGTCGACGACCTTGTCGTCGATCAGCTTGCGGATCGCATCCGGCGCGTAGCCGCACTGCGCCAGAATTTCCTCGGTTTGCTCGCCCAGCAGCGGCGCCATCCGATCGATCGCCGGCCCGTCCTTGTCGAACAACACGGCGTTGCGCACCATCCGCACCGGGCCTGCGCGCCGGTGCACCCCTCTGACCTCGATCTTGCGCGCCTTCGACTGCTCGCTGTCGAACACGTCCTTGTACGAGTTGACCCTGGAGCACGGGACCCCGACCGCGCTCAGCGCCTCGACCAGCTCGTCCACCTGCCGCTTGGTGATCGCAGGCTCGATGACATCGAGCAGCGCCCGCTCGTTGGTCTTGCGCAAGACATAACCGGCGAACCGCGCGTCCTTCGCCGCCTCGTGCAGGCCCAGCACGTTCATGATCTTCTGGAACAGTTGATCGTTCGGGCAACCAATCACCAGCATGCCGTCACTCGCTTGGAACACCTGATATGGCGCGGTGAGACGATGCTTGTGCCCGAGACGCTGGGGCACGTTGCCGGTGGCGAGATACTCGGAGGTCTCCCATACGGCCGCCGCGACCGACGCCTCGACCAGCGACACGTCGATCTGACGCCCTTCGCCATAACGGACCTTGCCCATCAGTCCGGCCAGCGCCGCGTAGGTCGCAAACATGGCACCGAACATGTCGCCGGTCTGTACGCCGGGCCGCATTGGGATGTCGTCCGGCTCGCCCGTCACGGACAGTGAACCCGACGCCGCCTCGACGATGAGATTGACGGCTGCGCGGTCGCGCAGCGGTCCGGTCTGACCGAACCCGGAAACCGAGATGTAGACAATTTCCGGATTGACCTTGCGGATGTCTTCGATGCCGAGACCGAGTTGATCCATCACGCCCGGCCGAAAGTTCTCCAGCAAGAGATCGGCTTTCTCCGCGAGCTTGAGAACGATGTCGCGGCCGGCGGGCTGCTTGAGGTCTATCGCGATACTGCGCTTGTTGCGGTTGATCGCGATGTAGTTCGCGCTCTCGCCTTCGAGATGTGGCTGCGTGTTGCGGATCATGTCGCCGGTGCGGCGCGGCTCGATCTTGATGACATCAGCGCCCATGTCGCCGAGCAGCATCCCGCAAAACGGACCCGCAAGCAGATTGCCGAGTTCCAGGACTCGAATTCCAGACAGGGGACGCGCCACGATGTTTTTCTATGCTTGTTAAGGTCGCGGATCATATCGGCGGCGAGAAGCCGGTGTCGAGGCAAGCGAGCCTCGCGCTCTCTGCATGATAGGCGTGCGCATCGCGACACGTTGCTTGCATCGCGCGTCGCCCACTCCGCTGGGTCTCGAACATCGTGGGCCGATCAGCCCTTCAGCATCGCTATCGCCGCTTCGTGCACCCGCTTGTCGCCAGCAGCGATAATGCGGCCGCCGTGCTTGGCGGGTCCGCCGTCCCAGGTGGTGATGACGCCGCCGGCGCCGGTGATGATCGGAATGAGCGGGATCACGTCGTAGGGCTTGAGCCCGGCCTCGATCACCAGGTCGACGTGGCCGGCGGCCACCATGCAATAGGCGTAGCAGTCGCCGCCATAGCGCGACAGCCGCACCACCTTCTCGACACGGCCGAAGGCGCCACGCTCTGCCTCGTCCATCAGGAGCGGGCTGGTCGTCATCAGGGTCGCTTCGGCGAGCGAGGCGCAGCGGCGCGCATGCAGCGCGCGCGCGCCGGTCGGGCCGCGGTAATGGGCCGCGCCGCAGTCGCCGCTGAAGTGTTCGCGGGTGAAGGGCTGGTGCATCAGTCCGTAGACCGGCTCACCGTCGCGCATCAGCGCGATCAGCGTACCCCAGGCCGGCATGCCGGAGATGAACGATTTGGTGCCGTCGATCGGATCGAGCACCCAGACGTATTCGGCGTCAGTGCGCTCGTTGCCGAACTCTTCGCCGACCACGCCGTGCTCGGGGAAGTTGGCCCGGATCAGCGCCCGCATGGCCTGCTCTGCCGCCCGGTCGGCCGCCGTCACCGGGTCGAAGTTGCCGCCGCGGCTCTTGTTCTCGACGCTCAGCGAGGTGCGGAAGAACGGCAGCAGCGCATCGCCGGCCGCCGCGGCGAGTTTGTCAACAAAGGCTGTGAAATCAATGGCAGTCATGCGCCCCTTTGCCCTTGTCACAACCCGCGAAAGCAAGGCATCCAGTAATCCCTGTTATCGCGAAAATCGCAAGCCGTTGGCTGTGTCGGATCTGCCGGGATGACGACGCCAGGTGAGCTACCGCGCTCCATCAGCCCCTTTTCGGCGCTCGCACTCGCGATCGTCGTGACGTTGGGGCTGCTTTATATTGTCAGCCAATTCCTGCGCAATTCGGTTGGCGTCATTGCCCCGGACCTCGCCGCCGAGGTTGGCCTGTCGCCGATGCAGATCGGCCTCTTGTCGAGCATCTATTTCTTCTGCTTTGCCGCCACCCAGCTGCCGCTCGGCGTCGCGCTCGATCGGTTCGGTCCGAGGTCATGCATGCTGGTTTCGGTCGGTGTGACCGTGGCAGGGAGCATAGCGTTCGCGTTGGCGCACGACGCGATCGGGTTGATCGTCAGCCGCGCGCTGCTTGGCTTCGGCACGGCGTGCTTCCTGATGGCGCCGGTCGCGCTGTACGCGCGCTGGTTTCCGCCGGAGCGGTTCTCCACCTTCGCCGGCATCCATCTCGGTGTCGGGACGCTCGGCGCGCTGCTGGCGACCGCGCCGCTCGCGCTCGGCGCAGCAGCTTTCGGCTGGCGCGCGGCATTCGTTGCGATCGCTGTGATCACGGTCGGCATCGGGGTGCTTGCCTGGTTCATCGTCAGCGACGATCCTCCCGGTCAGCGGAGCGAGCCGCACAACGAGACGCTGCGCGAGAGCATTGCCGGCATCTGGCAGGTGATCCGCACGCCGTCGATCGGGCGGGTCTTTCTGGTGCAGCTCACCAGCTATCCGAGCTTCGTGCTGGTGGTCGGGCTATGGGGCGGACCCTATCTCACCCACATCTATGGCTACGACCTCAAGGGCCGCGGCGAGATTCTGTTCGTCGCCGCGCTGGCACAGGTGATCGGCTCGTTCTTTTGGGGGCCGAGCGACCGGATATTCGGGCGTTTCAAGCCGCCGATCCTGTTCGGGACGGCGCTGAGCTTCACCGCGCTGTCGCTGTTCACCGCGGGCGGCGTCATGCCGGCGCCGCTCCTGCTGGCGGCCTTTGCGATCCTCGGCTTCTCCACCGGCATGACCTCGGTGGTGATGTCGCACGGCCGCTCTTTGGTGCCGCCGCATCTGCTGGGCCGGTGCATCACGCTCCTCAACATTGGCACCATGGGCGGCGGCTTTCTGGTGCAGTTCGTCAGCGGCGCGGTGATCGACCTGTTCCCGTCCCAGGACGGCGCCTACCCGCTCGAGGCCTATCGACTGGTGTTCGGGTTGCAGGCCGTGCTCGTCTTGGTTGGGGCCTGGGCCTATTTCGGAAGCCGGGAGAAGGAGTTAGGCCAATAGCTGCCCTGCACTGAGTTATTAACAGCCATGCCGTTTTGGGTGGTAATTAGGTCAGTATCACTTGCGCTTTGTGCAGCGCGGTGGCATATTTGTGCAGCGCGGTAGGCGGTCCTTCGGATCGCCGTCCCGCCGCCCTCCTTGGGCGTTTCCTCCCTAGACTTAGGCCGTCGACATTGTCGGCGGCCTCTTTCTTTTCGCCTTGCGCTATTCGGCGGCGGCGCGGTACGGCCGCAGCTCCTCGATCGGGATCGCGGCGACGCGGTCGGCCATCGTCTCCAGATCGGCGGCAAGCCGCGGAAAATCGGACGAACGCTCGAACCGCCGTTCGTCCATGTAAAGTCCGCGGTTGATCTCGAGTTGGATGGTGTGCAGGCCCGCGGCCGGGTTGCCGTAGTGCTCGGTAATGAAGCCGCCAGCGTAAGGCTTGTTGCGGCTCACCGCATAGCCGAGCGAGCGCAGCGTGCTCTCGATCACTTCCGACACGGCGGGAACGCAGCTGGTGCCGTAGCGGTCGCCGAGCACGACGTCGGCACGCGGCCGCTCGTCCTTGCCGCCGCCGGTGGTCGATGGCATGGAATGGCAATCGACCAGCGTGGCGGCGCCGAAATCGCGATGCACGCGCGTGAACAGCCGCCGCAGAGTGCGATGATAGGGCTTGTACAGGCTCTCGATCCGCCGCAGCGCATCGTTCACCGAGATCCGCCGATCATAGATTTCCTGGGCATCGCCGACGACGCGCGCGATAGTGCCGAGCCCGCCGGCGACCCGCATCGAACGCGTGTTGGCGAACGAAGGCAGCCTGCCCTCGAACATACGTGGGTCGAGCTCATAGGGCTCGCGATTGACGTCGACATAGCAGCGCGGGAAATGCGCCCGCATCAGCGAATAGCCGCGCTTCACGACGCCGAGAAAAAGCTCGTCGACAAAGCAGTCTTCCGAGCGGCGCAAGGTGGCGAGATCGAGCCGCGAGGCGGCCAGGAACGCCCGCGGATAGACGCTGCCCGAGTGTGGCGAGTTGAACATCAACGACCCGCGGCGCTCGGCCGGCTCGATGACCTCGAATGGTGGATCGAGCTCGTATTGCTGTTGGTTCATTGCGCGGGCGTTCTCGAATTGCTGGGCAGTGGGCGAGGGCGGTCCGGTCTGTCCGATCGTCGTTTGGTATTGTCTATGTCCGGCCCGGCGCTGCCAAGGCCCACTTTTCATGCCTTGTTTACCAGCCCTGAGGCTTATGGTCGGCGGTGGTCAAAATCCAGGCCAAATCGCAGGAATCGGGCTGGAAAGCTTGCTTGAACTCCTGGGGGGCGGGCAAAATCCCGGCGTTTGTAACGAGGCGTTAGCGTCGGGTCGCTATTTGTTTTGCGTTGAGGGGCTGGCGGGTAATGGCACAGAACGATCAGACGGTAAAAATCCTTCTCGCGGAAGACGACACCGACATGCGGCGCTTTCTCGTCAAGGCGCTGCAGAATGCCGGCTTTGAAGTGATCTCCTACGACAACGGCATGTCGGCCTATCAGCGGCTGCGCGAGGAGCCGTTCCGGCTGCTGCTCACCGATATCGTGATGCCGGAAATGGACGGCATTGAGCTGGCGCGCCGCGCCGCCGAACTCGATCCTGACATCAAGATCATGTTCATCACCGGTTTTGCCGCGGTTGCGCTCAACGCGGATTCAGCCGCGCCCAAGCACGCTAAGGTTCTGTCCAAGCCGATCCATCTGCGCGACCTCGTCAACGAGGTGCAGAAGATGCTGGCGGCGGCGTAGCCCTTTATGCGGGCATTCGCCTGCTTGCTTCGCTGGAATCCAGTCGATATAGGTCGCGACGGGATGGGTGCGTAGCTCAGCGGTAGAGCACTACCTCGACACGGTAGGGGTCACAGGTTCAATCCCTGTCGCACCCACCATCACCTGATCGGCAGATGCAGAGGCGATGACCGCCGCGCTCGCCTGGTGCGCCGTCGCCTTAACCTTAATCCCAGCAAGGTCGGCCGCCGCGATCGGTCCAAAAACCAGCGGCAGTCTGAGCTTTCGGCGCGGAAACCATATGCGCAGGTCGCTGCGCGGTTGCGTTCTTTTTAATTTGTTGCGGCACCACGCTTTCGGATACCGTTTTTTTGAGGGGGCGCGGGGACTACAAACAAATGCTGAAGATCATCTTGGGCGCTGCCGCGCTGCTCGCGGGCATGGCCCTGCCGGGACGCGCGCAGCAATGGGGCGCCAGTGCGTCGACGCCCGTGCCATCGCGTGCCGAAGCCGCGGCAGCATCTGCTCGCGCGCCGGCGGCAAGTGACCGGCCGAGGGCTGAAGCCCCAGCCGATGTTGTCATTACCGAAAGCCACATCGCCCGCCTGCGCGCCACGCTGAAGCTCTCGCCGGCGCAGCTGGCGTATTGGGCGCCGGTTGAGGCCGCCTTGAGCCAACTCGCGCGTCAACAGGCCAGAGGTGAGGCAGCAGGGTTCAGTCAGAGATTCACCGATCGCAGCGCTGCAGTTGCCATGACGGCGACGCAGCTGCGGCGGCTCAAGGCGGTCGCAATGCCGCTGATCCAGAGTCTGGACGACAATCAGAAGCGCGACGCGATCATCTTCGCTCGCAACCTGGGGCTCCAGCAATTGGTCGCAGCGTTCTGACGCTCGTGCGCTTTCGCGTCGACCGCAAAAACAAAACGGGCCGAGAGCGATCTCGGCCCGTTCGCTCTTGATCTGATCGATTGCGTCAGAAGCGGTAGTTCAGGCCGGCCCGCACCAAATTGCCCTGGAATTTGACATCGGCCAACGCTCCGCAGGCCGCGACCGAGCAAGTCGTGCGCGCAAGTTCAAAGTAGAGATATTCGGTTTTCACCGACCACGAGCCCATAATGGCGTATTCGACGCCGGCGCCGACGGTCCAGCCACCCTTGACCGCTTCGTCGGTGGTGCCACCGAAGACCAGCCCGGTCTTCACGCCGCCGTAGGCAAAGCCGCCCGTGATGTAGGGCAGCGCCTGGCCGATCGCGTAGCCTGCGCGGGCCCGTAGGGTGCCGAAATAGGTGAGCCGGGTCTCGCAGGCGAAGCAGGGCGGGACGCCCCAGTTCGTGTTGGAGAGCCAAGCCGCGTCGATGTCGGTCTCCAATCCGTACACAAACGAGCCGGATTGCGCGTTGTAGCCGAACGTCAAACCAGCCATCCCGCTCGGCACGTTGATGCTGGTGCTGGCGCCGAGGAAGTTTGAAAACGTGGCGCGGCCCCAGTCGTAGCCGCCGTTGATTCCGACGTAGAAGCCGGTGCTTCCCGACGGCGGCGGAGGTGGCGGCGCCTTGGTGACCACCCGTTTGGCCTTGGTCACAAGTTGTTGGTCCGCGGCTTGTGAGACAGTGCTTATTCCTGCAAACGCCACAACACTCACCAGCAGCATGGCCAGGTGGCGGCGCATCTTATTGTTCCTTCCCACAGTCTTCGGTGACCACGGCGATAGGAAACAACGCGTTGATTCGCATTTGCTATCGGCTCGTTATCCCCATTCATTTCCGCAGTGCGCGATCAAGTTTTCCACATGCTTGTCCACAGGAGCGTAGCCTTCAGGCGCGCGCAACACGCGAGAATTGGCGTTGGCCGGATGTGATTGCGGGTGTCGACGCCGGAGAAAGTCGCCCGCGCTACTTCGCGCCGCGGCTGAGGGTGATCGCGACTGCGGCAATCTCGCTGCCGGGCGACTGGATCGAGATCGATTGCTGGTTGTTGCGTGTGCTGACCGCCAGCAACGCTGAGAACACCGGGCTGCTGGCGCGCAGATTGATCTGGCTGCCGCTTGAGGTGCCGGAAATGGTGCCGATCGCGCCGCGGGTCCGCTCGCTCCAGGTGCCGGAAATCGCGCCGTCGCCGCTGTGGCTGACAGCGCTTTGCAATTCGAACCTGTACGAATCGCTAGCGCAGCGCAGGTCGAGCTGCAGATCGGAGCCACGCTCGTCGACCCGGTATCGCGCCCGGCACCGGATCTTTTCCTTGGCGCCGTTGCTCAGGCTGATCATGCCCGGACCGCCCCAGGAACCCGACAATCCCAAAAAAGGGCTCTGACGTTGCGCATGGGCGGCCGATGCAACGAGCGCCAGTGCGGCGATGGGTCCAAAAAGAACGCGCACCAGGAAATTCGCTGAAATTCGGCCCATGTATGCCAGTCGCTTTGCAATAGGGGAGATTTGCAGTGAGTCGCCTATGGAGACAACGCGGTTTCGGTCCCGTTAACACAGCCAGAGGTACGGCATCTACATACCGGACTGCTGGCGGAACCCATATAGGCGTCCCCCCTTGGGGCGCAATGTCCGGCTGGCACGGGTCGAGCGGCGGAATTGCTTCAGAAGGTCGCGGTTGCCGCGCCGGCTCCTGCTGAAAATCTAGCGCATGTCCCGGCGAAGTGGATACCGGTTCGCCGAAAGGACATGCGCCATGCTAACGCGCCGCGACCTTCGGCATCACCTCTTGCGCAAACAGCCGCAGCGAACGCTCGGCCGCCTCGACCGGCATGTTGGCAGGCGTGAAATGCAGCGAGATGCTGTCGAGCCCGCCGACCTTGCTGTTGAAGACATGGATCATCTCGATGATGTCGGCCGGCGTGCCGATGAAGGCGCTGCCTTTGGCGACTTGGCTTTCCGCGCTGTCGCTGGTGACGTGGGCCATCAGCTTGTCATAGCCCGGATAGTCCTTGGTGCTGGCGCCGGCGAGCCAGTCCCTCGCTGCGTCCGCAAGCCCGCGCAGGTGCCCGTTGCAGGGCCCGAGCCCGTTCGCCATCGCCTCCTCGCGCGTCGGCGCGCAAAACATGAAGAACGTGTTCATGACATGGCCGTTGCCGGGATGGCCGGCGGCGCGCCAAGCATCGCGGTAGAGTCCGAGCAAGGTGCGCATGCGTTCCGGCTCGAGCGGAATTCCCATCACGCGATAGCCCATCTTGCCGGCGAACTCGAAGCTCTCCGGCGTGTTGGTTGCGGCGATCCAGAACGGCGGATGCGGCGTCTGGGTCGGTCGCGGCAGCGAAGTCACGTTCATGAAGCTGTGAAATTCGCCCTGCGAGAAAACCTTCTCTTCCTTCAGCAGCAGCGCGATCTGCGCCACGCCCTCGTTGAAGCGGCGGCGGCTCTCATCGAGGCTCACGCCGAACTGGCGGAATTCGTGCGGCAGAAAGGCGCGAGCAAATCCGACCTCCAGCCGTCCGCCGCTGATGCCATCCAACATTCCGATTTCTCCGGCGAGCTTCAGCGGATTGTTGAACGCAGGAAGCACGGCGCCGGTGATCAGCCGCACCTTGGTGGTGCGCTGTGACACCGCGGTGAGGAACAGCAGGGGGTTGGGGCTGTAGCCGCCGTACGGGTGAAAGTAGTGCTCGACCTGGCGGACGTGGGTGAGGCCGAGCTCGTCGGTGAGCGAGGCGAGGTGCAACGCCTCACGGAAGTAGCGTTCCGCAGACTTTTCCGCAGGACCGACGCAAGGAAAGAAATTCAACCCGAACTGCACGATTCCCTCCCCGCGGGCCGGAGCACCGGCCGTGCTTGTCATCTTTCCGGCAAACCCATGCCCAGGCAAGGCTGCCTGGAGTCATGGGGGAGTCGCAAAACTGTCGGCTCGCTGTCAGGCGGCGCTCGCATGTTGCCTCCGATTCGCAAGGAGGCCCCATGGCAGCGCCCATCCGCAGCGGAGCCCGGCTGTCGCGCCGCGGCTTTCTTGCCGGCTCGGCGGCGATCGCGGCGCTTGGCGGCGTCGCCAAGCCTGGCATAAGCCGCGCTGCCGATCGGCCGCAGATCACCCACGGCGTGCAGTCGGGCGATGTCTCGCTCAACTCGGGCATGATCTGGGCGCGCGCTGACCGACCGGCGCGGATGCTGGTCGAGGTTTCGACAACTCCATCCTTCAAGACGATCCGCGATGGCTTTTTCGTCGACGCGCTGCCGGAGACCGACTTCACCGCGAAGGCGCTGCTGGAAGGCCTGCCTCCAGGCCAGGACATCTTCTACCGCATCCGCTTTGCAGACCTCGCCGCGCCGACCATCGTGAGCGAGCCGCAGGTCGGCCATTTGCGCACGGCGCCGAGCGATCGGCGCTCGGTTTCATTCAGCTGGTCGGGCGACACCTGCGGGCAGGGCTGGGGCATCGACGAAAGCCGCGGCGGCATGACCGGCTATGCGACGATGCTGCGCAACCGGCCCGACTTCTTCATTCATTGCGGCGACCGGATCTACGCTGACTGCCCGATCCCGCAGCAGCTGCGGCTGCCCGATGGCGCACTGTGGCGCAACATCGTCAGCGAAGAGACATCGAAGATCGCGGAAACGCTGGCGGAGTTCCGCGGCAACTACAAATACAATCTGCTCGACCAGAACCTGCGCGCGTTCAACGCCGAAGTTCCGATGCTGGCGCAATGGGACGATCACGAAGTCATCAACGACTGGTATCCGGGCCAGATGGTCGCGCTGGCGGGTGGCCGTCAGGTCAGCGCGTCGCTGCTCGCCGCGCGCGGCGGCCGCGCTTTCCGTGAATACACGCCGATGCGCGAGAGCCTCGCCGAAGCCGGACGCATCTATCGCAAGATTCCGTACGGGCCGCTGCTCGATGTCTTCCTGCTCGACATGCGCAGCTATCGCGGCCCCAACGACCGGCACAACGAGCCGATCGAAGGGCCGGGCACGCAATTGCTCGGTCTCGCGCAATCGTCATGGCTCAAGCGCGAGCTGATGAACTCGCAGGCGACCTGGAAGGTGATCGCAGCCGATTTGCCGATCGGTCTGGTGAGTCCCGATGCGGTCGCGCAAGGTGATGGGCCGCCGCGCGGCCGCGAGCACGAGATCGCCGATCTGTTGGCGTTCATCAAGCGCGCTGGCGTGCGCAACGTGGTCTGGGTCACCGCCGACATGCACTACACCGCGGCGCACTACTATGATCCCAACCGGGCGGTATTCCAGGACTTCGAGCCGTTCTGGGAGTTCGTGTCGGGGCCGCTGCACGCCGGCACCTGGGGGCCTAGTCCGCTCGACAACACGTTCGGCCCGCGCGCGGTGTTCGAGAAGGGTTGCACCGCTGAGCAGGGCGAGAACCTAGCGCCATGCTTCGGGCTGCAATTCTTCGGCCACGTCGCGATCGATGGCGCGACCGAGGTCATGACCGTGACCTTGAAGGACATCGCTAACCGCGGTCTGTGGTCGGTCGATATCGCTCCACAGATGTCGCGGTGGTCGCGCGCTCCAGTTCCACATCGCGTCGGCCTGTGAAGCACTGGAAAAACTGTCATAGTCCGCGCCTAGGCTTGCCGGTTTCATGATGGAGGTCTCCATGCGCCGCGTCCTCAAGCCCCATTTGCGCACGTCGCTGCTTGCAACCGCGCTGCTCGCGCTGTCCGCCGCGGCGGGCCAAGCTCAGACCATCTATCCGATCGACCGCGCCGATATCCTGGTGGGCTCTCGGTTCGACCTGAAGGTTGAGTTTCCCGGGCTGGCGCAACCGTCGGCGGTCGCCGTGACGGTCAACGGCACGGACCACACGCAGATCCTCGGCCGCGCGGCGGAGTTCATCGAGCGCGAAGAGGGGCGCGATCAATCGGCGCTGCTATTGCGCGGTGTATCGTTATCGACGCCAGGGACCTATGTCGTGCGGGCCACGGACGGCACCAACACCAAAGCGGTGACGTGGAACGTCTACGCCACCGGGCCCCGGCAGGCCAAGAACGTGATCCTCTTCATCGGCGACGGCATGTCGAACGCGCATCGCGTCGCGGCGCGGCTCTTGTCCAGGGGAATGACCGAAGGAAAGGCGCGCGGCAAGCTCGCGATGGACGAGATGCCGCATATGGCATTGGTCGCGACCGCTGGCGTCAACTCCATCATCACCGATTCTGCGAACTCGGCGAGCGCCTATTCGACCGGGCACAAGTCGTCGACCAACGCCATGGGCGTCTACGCCGACCGCACCCGCGATCCGTTCGACGACCCGCGGGTCGAAACCATATCAAGTCTGGCGAAGCGTAAGCTCGGCCTCGCGATTGGCGTCGTCACCAACACCGAGGTCGAGGACGCGACGCCGGCAGCGATGATTGCGCACACCCGGCGGCGGGTGGAATACGACAACATCGTCGAGCAATTTTTTGACTTCAAACCGGATGTCCTGTTGGGCGGCGGGCTGCACGCGTTCACGCCCAAAGGCGCGGCGGGCGGCAAGCGCAACGACAACCAGGACTTCGTCATCAAATTCCGTGACGCCGGCTACACCTACGCGACCACTGCAGCCGAACTGGCCAGCATGACGAAGGAATCAAGCACCAACAAACTGCTCGGCCTATTCAACTATGGCAACATGGACGGCGTGCTCGACCGCAAGTTCCTCAAGGGCGGCACGGTGAAGAAGTATCCCGATCAACCGGACCTGACCGAGATGGTCGACGCCGCGCTGCAGTTGCTGTCGCGCAGGCCGGAAGGCTTCTTCCTGATGGTCGAGTCCGGAATGATCGACAAGTACACCCATCTGCTCGACATGGAGCGCGCGGTCTACGACACCATCATGCTCGACAACGCCGTGAAGCTGGCGAAGGACTGGGCGGCATCGCGCAACGACACCCTGATCCTGGTGATCGCCGACCACACCCATCCCATCGCGCTGATTGGCACCATCGACGACGACATGACCAAGGAGCCCGACCGGCCACTGCGCGAGCGGGTGCGGACCTATAATCAGGCCGCATTCCCGAACTATCCAGCGGCTGACTCCAACGGCTATCCCTCGCGCGTCGACGTGAGCCGCCGCCTCGCCATGTTCTCGGCCAGTTCGCCCGACTATTACGAAACGTTCCGGCCCAAGCTCGACGGTCCCAACGCGCCGGTCGTGCCCGGCAAGGAGCCCGGCACGTTCGTCGCCAACGAGGCCTACAAGGACCAGCCCGGCGCGATGCTTCGGCTCGGCAACCTGTCGCGCTTGGCCAACGCAAGCGTGCACTCCGGCGAAGACGTCGTTCTGACCGCAATCGGGCCGGGCAGCGAGCGGGTGCGCGGCCAGATCGAAAACACCGAGGTGTTCCGCATCATGGTCGAGGCGCTGGGCCTGGGCGCGGCCGAGACGGTGGCGAAGTCGCCGTAGACGCCCCAAGCGTCACTGGCTCAATCGCGCACAATGCGCCGCCCGCACAGCACGATGGCGGCGATCGGCAGGATGAAGCCGATGGCGACCACGACGATGATCAGCGGGCCGAGCGCGTCGTAGTGGCCGCGGTCGACCACGAAAATCTCATTGAGGAGCTTGGTCTGCAATTGCCCCGCGACCAGCGCGAGGTTCATCAGTGATGCCATCAGGGCGAACCAGGTGGCGCGGTGCCCGGCAGGCGCGTAGTACGCGATCAGGGTGAGCAGCGGGATCATGCTGAGCTGTGCGAACGGCGAGGCGGCGACGGTGTCGACGAACGCGATGCTGCGCGCGCCGAAGCCGAAATTCGCTTCGGTCCATTCGTGCACGCCGTACACCAGGCCGATACTGGGCAGCGACAGGATGGTGCTCGCCACCGCGATCCAGAACAGCACCGCGGTCACCGAATATTCCGTGATCTGCTTGCTGAACATCCACATCGCCGCGATGGCGACGATGGCGCCGGTCTGGCGCAGCACGCCGTAAAACGCGGCGTCGAACTTGAGCACGTCGAGCGTCCACCAGAAATAGGCGTCGCCGACCGATGGGGTGGCGCGGAACGCGAAAATGATGATGGAGGTGAACAGGATGGCGCGCTTGGATTCCGGCGCGAGATCGCGCGTTACCAGAAACAGCATGGTGCAGACCACGGCCATCGAGAGCGCGAAGATAAACTCCTGGGCATGCGGCACGCCGCCGACACCCAGCGCGATCACCACGGCGCCGTAGGCGATGCCGCCGCCAAGAATGCGCCAGTCGGTAGCGCGGCGCTCAGTGGTGGCGTTGCCGCGCAGAAACACGCCGGTGACGGAGATCACGGGAATGAAGAGGCCCATGAAAAACACGGTCTCGCGCGAAAACATGCTGGCCAGCAGTCCCGACAGGCCGGCCACGGCCAGAACGCCGGCCGACAGCGCAATGCGGCCGAGCACCTGCACCATGCCGAGCTCGGCCCGCACATCGTGGTCGGGCCGCGGCTCGCCCGCCGCATCGACGCGCGGCACCACCTCGGTCGACATCGCGTCGGCAACCACGTCCTGGATCACCGTACCGATCACGATCAGCATGGCGCCGAGCAGGTAAAGATTGTTCGCGGTGAGGAAGGTCAGCCAGCCGCCGGCCGCGCCGGCCAGCGTGATCAAGCCGCTCGCCGTGAAGCTCGCACCGATCAGCACGTAGGCGGTGCGCTGCGAGCCGAAGATCGGCACGCTGTCGACCAACTCGCCGAACACCATTTTGATGGTCCACGGCAGGCTGAGCCAGACCGCGACGGCGGCAAGCTGCGCGGGCGTCAGCGTCAGCGCTTCCTTGATCCAGAAATCGCGCGTGACGTCGATCAGGCCGAGCGCGCCATAGGCGAAATAGACCATCACCACCGGCAGGTAGCTCAGCCGGAATGCCAGGATCGGCCGCAGCAGGCTGTCGAGCCAGGCGGGCCGGGTGCTGATCACCGGGGCGGGATGTGATGTTGCGGGTTGGGACGAATCGCTCATCGAGGCTCGCAGCGTATCCTGCGAGCGTCAGTTCCAGAACTGCTTGGTGGCGATCCGAGCGCCGTCCGCCATCGCCTTGAGCTTGGCGAATACCACATCGGGATCGACCGCGGCCTGGCCGACCCAGGTGCCGTAGCCGCAGTCCGAGCCGGCGATGACGTTCTCACGGCCGACCAGCTTGGCATAGCGGCCGATCCGCTGCGCGATCACCTCCGGGTGCTCGATGAAGTTCGATTTCGACTCGATCACGCCGGGGATCAGCACCTTGCCGGGCGGTAGCTTCACCGTCTCGAATACCGCCCACTCGTGATTGTGCCGCGGATTGGCGCCTTCGAGCGAGATCGCGTTCGGCTTCGCCGTGAACACAATGTCGATAATGTCGGCGAGCGGCACGTCGTGATGATGCGGGCCTTCGTAATTGCCCCAGCACAGATGCATGCGCAGCTGTTCGGCCGGGACGCTCTTCACCGCATGATTGAGCGCCTCGATGTGCAGCGTAATGCGCTTGCGGAACTCTTTGAGATCGAGGTCGGCGTACTGGATGTGGCGGCCCATGCCGAGGTCGGGGCAGTCGAACTGCAGCACAAACCCCGCCTTGGCCACGGCCTCGTATTCGTCGCGCATCGCGTCGGCGATGGCGTAGATGTAGGTCTCGAAATCCTTGTAATGGTCGTTGCGGAAGAACAGCGACACTACGCCGGGCGAGGCGGCGCTCATGAAGCCCTCGGTGTGCTGCACCTGCGCCAGCGCGGCCTTGAGGTTGTCGACGTCCTCGCGCACCGCATTGGGATCGCGCACGCTGATCGGCGCGTTGCAGGCCGGCGTCTTGCGCCGCGAACGGCCGGGGTCGCCGAACACTTTCTTGGCCAGCGCCGGATATTCGGCGAGGTCCTGATAGACGAAGGTGTTGCCGGTGCCGCCGAAGCCGTTGAGCCGGTCCTTGATGTAGGTCGCGTAGCTCGGTTTCGACAATTCGCCGTCGTTGATCAGGTCGACGCCGGCATCGGCCTGCTTCTTCACCACCTCGGCGACCGCCGCGCGCACCCGCGCCGCCAGGGCCTGCGGGTCGACCGGCACGCCTTCCTCCTTGGCGTACATCATGCGGATCAGGTCGTCCGGACGCGGCAGGCTGCCGGTGTGCGTGGTCAGAAAGCGCTCGGTGCTGCGTTTCATTGGTTCCTCCCGGGCGGAACTTTAGGCCAGCCCACGCGTGTCAACCAAGCGTGGGCATTGCGGGCGCGGCAGCGTTGACAGGTCCTTGGGGGCTCCTTATGAACGCGCAACCCGGGAACTCAGAGCCTGCCATGAAAGTCCGTAACTCATTGAAATCCTTGCGTGGCCGCCATCGCGACAACCGCATCGTGCGGCGCAAGGGGCGCGTCTATGTGATCAACAAGACGCAGCGCCGCTTCAAGGCCCGCCAGGGCTGATTGACGCCTGATCGCCACCCCGATCAGCCTTTCATCACATCCTGTCGCTTTTGCCGTCTTGCCGCCGCACGGTAAGGCTCTAAATTTGGCTCTATGAGCCTTCGATTCCCGACTTTCGCTTTCGCGCTGGCGCTGCTGGTAGGGCCCGCTTTGGCGCAGAACACCGAACCGTCTCCCGGGCAGCGCGGCGGCCAGGCGCTCGAGCCGATCCAGCCGCCGAGCGATCTGCCGCGCGCGCAGCGCGGCGATCAGGTGCGCGGTCTCGACTTCCTGTTCGAGGCGCTCAAGGTTGCGCCCGACGCGGACAGCGCCAAGCACATCGAGAACCGCATCTGGGCGCTGTGGGTCGCTTCCGGCAGCGACACAGCGAACCTTTTGATGACCCGCGTCAAGACCGCGGTCGACGGCAAGGACATGGACCTTGCGCTCAAGCTGCTCGACTCCATTGTCGAGCTGAAGCCCGATTATGTCGAAGCGTGGAACCGCCGCGCCACCATCCACTATCTGCGCAAGGACTACGAGCGCTCGATGGCCGACATCCGTCAGGTGCTGGCGCTCGAGCCGCGCCACTTCGGCGCCATCTCCGGGCTCGGCATGATCATGCAGGAGTTCGGCGACGAGAGGCGCGCGCTCGATGCGTTCCGCCGCGCGGTCACGATCCATCCGCACCTGCAGAAGATCCCCGAACTGATCAAGACGCTGAAAGAGAAGGTCGAAGGCCGGGATATCTAGTGCGTGCTCCCGAGAAGTGGGAACCGGTTTTCGGAAGGATCACGCACAAAGCAATATCCGCGTTGCGCCGATTGTTCCGCTGCGCATGATTCTCACCATCGTCGTCATCGCGGCCGCGCTACTCGGTGTGTTTGCGGTCGTCTCCTCGTGGGCGGTCGTGGCGATCGAGCGGGCGAATCCGCCGAAGGGCCGCTTCATCGAAGTCGACGGCGGACGGCTGCATGTTGTCGAGTTGGGTGCGGTCGACGCGCCTGCGGTCGTGCTGTTGCACGGCGCGAGCGGCAATCTGGGCGACATGCGGGTCGCGCTGGGCGACGTCCTTGCCGCGCGCTATCGCGTCATCCTGATCGATCGACCCGGCCACGGTTGGAGTGAGCGGCACGGTGGCCGTGCTGACGCGTCGCCTGGGCGCCAGGCCGCGCTGCTTCACCGCGCGCTGGAGAAATGGACGTGCGGCGCGCGATCGTGGTCGGACATTCGTGGTCCGGCGCGCTCGCGACAGCCTTTGCGCTCGACCATCCGCAGGCTGTCGCCGGTTTGGTTCTGCTCGCTCCGGTGACGCATCCCTGGCCCGGCGGCGTCGCTTGGTATCACCATGTGGTCACGACGCCGCTCGTGGGCCCGCTGTTCGCGCGAACGTTCGCGTATCCCATTGGCAAGATCCTGATCGGGCCGGGCGTGCGGAGCGTCTTCGAGCCGCAGCAGGTGCCGGCGGACTATCTCACCAAAGCCGGCAGTGAATTGATCCTCCGGCCAGCCGAATTGACCGCCAACGCCGAAGATATCCTGGACCTCAAGGCGTTCGTCACCGCGCAGGCACCGCGTTATGCCGCGATCCTGGCGCCCACGGTGATCATCGCCGGCGACATCGACGAAACCGTATCGACCAAGATCCATGCACGCACGATCGCGGCGGTACTGCCACGCGCCAGGCTCATTGTGCTGCCAGGCGTCGGTCATATGGTGCAATTCGCTGCGACGAAGCCGATCGTCGAGGCGATTGCCGACTTAGCCGATCAGTCGAAGCGCAACCGCTAATCCCCCGTCGCCACGTCCGCGCCGACGAAGGCGATGCGCAGCATGTTGGTTGCGCCCGGCGTACCGAGCGGCACGCCGGCGACGATGATGACGCGCCGTCCCGCTTTGGCGAAGCCATCGCGGAAGGCGAGGCGGCAGGCGCGCTCCACCATGTCGTCCTGGTCGCGCGCGTCCTCTGCGATGACACAGTGGATGCCCCAGGCGACGGCGAGCTTGCGGCCGGCCGCCAGTGCGGGAGAGATCGCCACGATCGGCGCCTGCGGGCGCTCGCGCGCGACGCGTAGCGCCGTCGAGCCCGAAAAGGTCCAGCAGACGATGGCGGAGAGGTCGAGCGTGTCGGCGATCTGGCGTGCCGCGGCGGCAATCGCGTCGGCGCCGGTCGCTTCGGGCTCGGCGTGCTGCGCCTTCATGATGGTGTGGTAGCCGTCCTCGCTCTCCACCTCCTCGGCGATGCGGTTCATGGTGGCGACCGCCTCGACCGGGAACTGCCCGGCGGCGGATTCTGCCGACAGCATGACCGCGTCGGCGCCGTCGAAGATTGCGGTGGCGACGTCGGACACTTCGGCGCGGGTAGGCACAGGGCTTGAGATCATCGATTCGAGCATTTGGGTTGCGACCACCACCGGCTTGCCGGCGCGCCGAGCGGCGCGGGTGAGCTGCTTTTGGATGCCCGGGACTTTTTCCAACGGCATTTCGACGCCGAGGTCGCCGCGCGCGACCATGATCGCGTCGGTGAGGTCGATGATGTCGTCGAGCCGGTGCACCGCGGCCGGCTTCTCGATCTTGGCCATCACCGCGGCGCGACCGCGGGTGATTTTCTTGGCCTCGGCGATGTCTTCCGGGCGCTGGATGAACGAGAGCCCGATCCAGTCGATCCCGGTGTCGAGCGCGGCGTCGAGATCGGAGCGGTCCTTCGGGGTCAGCGCTGAAAACGGAATGAGTGTATCGGGCAGGCTGACGCCCTTGCGGTCGGACAGCTTGCCGCCGACTTCAACTCGCGTGACGATCCGCTCGCGGCTTGCCTCGATGACGGTGAGGCGGATCTTGCCGTCGTCGAGCAGCAGCCGATGCCCCGCCTTGATGCCCGCGAAGATCTCCGGATGTGGCAGGTGCACGCGGTCGCGATTGCCGCCCTTGACGTCGGTGTCGAAGGTGAACGTTGCGCCGTTGTCGAGCATAACGGAGCCGCCATCGAAGGTCGCGACCCGCAGCTTGGGCCCCTGCAGGTCGACCAGAATGCCGATCGGCCGGGCGTGCTGCTGCTCCACGACGCGGATCGCGCCGACCAGTTCGCGCAGCCGGTCATGCGAGGTATGGCTCATATTGATGCGGAACGTGTCGGCGCCCGCGTCGAACAGGCGGCCGATCATGTCCGGGTTGCCCGATGCGGGTCCCAGTGTGGCGACGATCTTGGTGCGGCGCAGGCGTCTCATCGGCTCGGGCTTCCAGGCAATTGCGTCGGTCCCTGCCGGCCGGGCGTTGGCAGGAGCGGCGTGCCCGGCGTCAGTGGCCGCTGCGGAGCGGTCTCGTTGGATTCCGTGAGCTGCACGGTCCAGGCCCGCTGCTCGCCGGTATCGACCTCGAAAAAGCCGGTGCGGTCATAGCCGCGCGCCAGGCAATCCTCGGTGCCGCGAATGGTGAATTCCTTTTCTCGCGAGCACATGATGGCTTTTCCCGACCATTCGCCGCCGCGGTCGTAGTCGATTGCGTAGATGTAATAGTAGCGCGCGATCAGCGCGCCCTTGAGTAAAGTTTCGCAACTGCGCGCGGACAAATTCCACCAGCCTTCCGTGGTCCATTGGCCATCGGCATCTTTGTAGCCAACTGCGACACCGACACGACTGCCGGAATTGTTGCAGATGTGGAAATCGGCGAGCGCGGGGGCGGGCGGCAGCACCAGCGCCGCACCAAATAGAACGCGCCGAACGGATTTGAAAACGGTCGAATCCACGGTGCGAAACCCCTTGGAGCGGTATCGGTGAAGGACTATGGCCTGTCAACGACGATGGCCCGAAAGTCGTTCACGTTGGTGCAGGTCGGTCCGGTCGCGACCAGGTCGCCGATCCGCTCGAAAAACCCAGTGGAATCGTTGTCGGCAAGAAACTGGGCCGGATCGAGGCCAAGCGCGGCGGCGCGGCTCAGGGTGGTCGGATCGACAACGGCCCCGGCTGGTTCCGAGGGAGTGCCGCTGCCGCCATCGGTGCCGTCAGTGTCAGCGGCGAGCGCAGCGATGCCGGGCGCGCCCTGCAGCGCGACCGCCAGGGCCAATGCGTATTCCTGGTTGGGCCCGCCGCGGCCTTTGCCCTTGATCGTCACGGTGAGCTCGCCACCGGACAGGATCACGGCTCGCTTGCCGTCCGCTTGTAACGTCCGCGCGCGGTTGGCGTGCTCGGTTGCGACCGCGCGCGCTTCCCCTTCGATCCGGTCGCCGAGCATGATGCACTCATAGCCCGCGGCGCGTACGGCCAACTCGGCGGCGCGGAACGCGTCGGCGGGCCGCGCGATCAGCCGGTATTCGGTTGACGTGAACATCGGATGGCTCGGCTTCGGTGTTTCGTTGCCCGGGTTGTCGAGGGCGCGTGCGATCACTGCCGGAACGTCGAGCCGATAGCGCGCGATGACGGCGCGCGCCTCCGCCAGCGTGGTGGGATCGGGCACGGTCGGGCCGGATCCGATCACCGCCGGGTCGTCGCCCGGCACGTCGGAGATTGCCAGCGTGACGACGCGCGCCGGCTGCGCGCGCAATGCGAGCCGGCCGCCCTTGATGCGGGAGAGATGCTTTCGCACCGTATTGATCTCGCCGATGTTGGCGCCGGAGCGCAACAGCGCGCGCGTCACCTTCTGCTTGTCGGCGAGCGTCAGTCCTTCGGCGGGCGCGATCCAGTTGGCCGATGCCCCGCCTGACAGCAACACCAGCACCAGATCGTTTGCCTCTGCGCGCTCGGCGAGCTTGAGCGCGCGGTCGGCGGCATCGAGCCCCGCGGCGTCGGGGATCGGATGCCCGGCTTCGATCATGGTGATGGATCGCGTTGGCCTGCCGTAGCCTTGCCGGGCCACCGCGACGCCCTGCAGCCGGTCCCTAATCGTCGGTGCGTACACCGCTTCGGCCACCTCGGTCATCGCGCCCGCGGCTTTGCCGGCGGCCAGCACGATCAGGCGGCCCGAGGCCGGAGGCGTGGGCAGGTGTGGGGCGAGGCAGCCGCTCGGATGGGCCGCCGCGATGGCAGTGCGGAACAGCCCATCAAGAAAGGTTTGGCTCGGGTTGCGGATCGCCTGGGCGGTCATTCCCCGGATTGTCCCATGGCTTCCCAAGATCGTCCTAAGCCTCTGTCGGAGGCCTATTTATCGCACAGCAAGACTGCCACGACCGGGCGCTCCGTGCTTATAATGCCTCCAAACAAGAATTCTACCCGGGAGGACTTGGCTGGGCGACGGCCCGTCTCAATCAGCGATCAGCAGCAGCAGTAATGCGCGCCACCGCGCCGTGAATGACGGACGGGGTGCGTCGATCAAGCGGGCGAAGCCCGCTCACACAATCCAAATTCCAGAGGGAGGGAACGCATATGGCGGTCTCGTTTACGATCAACGGCAAGTCGGCCAGCGTGGATGTTGGCGACGACACGCCGTTGCTGTGGGTGGTGCGCGAGCACCTGAAACTGACCGGCACCAAGTTCGGCTGCGGCTCCGGACTGTGCGGCGCCTGCACCGTCCACGTCGACGGCAAGGCAGTGCGTTCGTGCCAGACCGGCCTGAAGGACGTGGCCGGCAAGAAGGTCACGACCATCGAGGGCTTGTCGCCCAACAACTCGCATCCGCTGCAGAAGGCCTGGATCGCCGAGCAGGTGCCGCAGTGCGGCTACTGCCAGTCCGGTCAGATCATGCAGGCGGCCGAGCTGCTCGCCAAGAACAAGAAGCCGAGCCGGCAGCAGATCGTCGAACACATGGACGGCAACATCTGCCGTTGCGGCACCTATCCGCGCATCGTGCGCGCCATCCAGCGCGCCGCCCGGGAGGCCTGAGCCATGAACAAGCACATCAAGCAAGACGTTTCCCGCCGCAGCGTCATCAAGGGTGCGGGTGGATTGACGTTCGCCTTCGCGCTCAGCGGCACGCTGCTCGGACGCGCATCCGAGGCATTCGCTGCCGACGGCGCCAAGGTCAATGCCTATGTAACGATCGGCACCGACGACACCATCACCATCATGTGCCCGACATCCGAGATGGGGCAGGGCGTGCTGACCGCGCTGCCGTTGATTGTCGCAGAAGAGCTCGATGCCGACTGGACCAAGGTGAAGAGCGAACTCGCGACGGGCAATCCCAAGCTCTACGGCGGCGCGCACAAGATGTTCCCCGGTGCGCAGGTCACGCTTGCCAGCGTCTCGGTGCCGGCCTACTTCACGCCGCTGCGCCAAGCGGGCGCGCAAGCTCGCAAGGTGCTGCTCGACGCCGTCGCCGAGCAATGGAAGGTGCCGGTCGCCGAGCTCACCACCGACAAGAGCAAGGTCATCCACGCCAAGTCGAAGCGCAGCATCTCCTACGGCGATGTGGCGAAGTTCGCCAAGGTGCCGGCGGAGCTGCCGAAGATCGCGGAAGCCGATCTGAAGAAGCGCAAGGACTACAAGCTGATCGGCCGCAAGGACATCAAGCGCGTTGACGTTCCTTCCAAGGTCAATGGCAGCGCCAAGTACGGCATCGACGTGCAGGTCCCGGGCATGGTCTATGCCTCGCTGCTGCATTCGCCGATGGAGGGCGCCAAGGTCGGGTCCGTCAACGCCGACGACGTGAAGAGGATCAAGGGCGTGACGCACGTGCTGTCGCTGCCGTTCGGCGTCGCCGTGGTGGGTGACACGGTCGAGGCCACGCGGCTCGGCCGCCAGGCGCTCAAGGTGCAGTGGGACACGTCCGGTTCTCCCGCGGCGCCGTTCGACTCCGAAAAGGCCAAGGAGGAGTACGCCAAGAAAGCGGCGGACCCGAACGCGCAGGCGATGGAGGCATTCAAGACCGGCGACGCCGACAAGGCGCTTGCCGGGGCCGCCACCAAGCTCGAAGCGGCGTACTGGTCCGAGTACACCTACCACGCCCAGATGGAGCCGATGAACGCCGTCGCCAAGGTTGCGGAAGACGGACAATCGGCGGAAATCTGGGTCGGCGCTCAGGTGCTGCCGTTGGTCGCGGCGGTCGCCTCCGGCGTGCTGAAGACCACGCCGGACAAGATCAAGATCTATCCGCAACTGCTGGGCGGCGGGTTCGGCCGGCGCATCTGGCCGGATGCTCCGGTGCAGGCGGTGGTGATCTCCAACATCGTCAAGAAACCGGTGAAGCTGATGCTCACCCGCGAGGACGACCTCGCCGCGGCGCGTCCGCGGCCGATGACGCACCACGTGATGAAGGCTGGCCTCGACGACAAGAAAAATCTGGTGAGCTGGCATCACCGGATCGTCGCCGAGAACGTTGACGCCGTGGCGGCGCCGCCGCGCTTTGCGGCAACCAAGGGCCGCGACTACATCGGCTGGGTCGGGATGAGCCAGGACTTCTACAAGATCCCGAATCTCAAGGCCGACGCGATCCGCGAGCAGCGCGGCATGCGCGTTCACGCCTGGCGCGGCATCGGTGCGGGCTACAACAAGTTCGTCAGCGAGTCGTTCCTGGACGAGGTCGCGGCGGCGAGCGGTGCCGATCCGCTTGCCATGCGGCTCGAACTCACCAAAGACCACCCGCGCGCTCAGGCCGTCATCAAGGCGGTCGCCGAGATGTCGAACTTCAAGAAGAAGCGTCCGGGCCGCGGCTTGGGGCTGGCGTTCTCCGACTACCACGACACGCTGACGGCGGGCGTGGCCGAGGTGTCGGTGGACAAGGCGACCGGCAAGATCAAGGTCCACAATTACTGGATCGCGATCGACGGCGGCCTGATCATCCAGCCCGAGAACGTCAACGCTCAGCTCGAAAGCGCGGTGGTCTATGCGCTCTCCGGCGCGCTGTCGGAGGAGTTGACGATGAAGGGCGGCGCCATCCAGCAGTCGAACTTCAACGACTATCACGTCCTGCGGATGAGCGACGTACCGCAAATCCACATGAAGGTGCTCGTCACCGACAACCCGCCGACCGGCATGGGCGAGGTGGGCATTCCCACCGTCGCGCCGGCGATCGGCAATGCGGTGTTCCAACTCACCGGCAAGCGGCTGCGCCACCTGCCGATGTCGTCGGACCGCGTGAAAAAGGCGCTCGCCTAGCGATTGAGCGCCAACCGTGCCCGCCGCGTCCCGCCGGGGGACGCGGCGGGCTTTTTTGCTCCGCCCTCATCCTGAGGAGCCGCCGAAGGCGGCGTCTCGAAGGATGGGGCGGCCTCGATCCTTCGAGACGCGGGCTTCGCCCGCTCCTCAGGATGAGGCCGGGAGGGGCCTTCAAAGCGGAGCACGGTGTATCTATCTTCGAGACGACGGAGGGCCTATCCCATGGACGACAAAATCCGCACCGAGCTTGAAGCCGCCGTCTATCGGCGCCTTGTCGAGCATCTGCGCTCGCGCACCGACGTGCAGAACATCGACATGATGAATCTCGCCGGCTTCTGCCGCAACTGCCTGTCGAACTGGATGAAGGACGCGGCCGACGCCAAGGGCATTGCGATGTCCAAGGACGAGAGCCGCGAGATCGTCTACGGCGAGCCGTTCGAGCAATGGAAGGCCAAGCACCAGAAGGAAGCCTCCAAGGAGCAGAAAGCCGCCTTCGAGAAGTCTTTAGCCGTGCATAAGTATTGATGCTTGAGCCGTCATCCTGAGGTGCGGCTCTTGCGCGCCCCGAAGGATGGACGGCCACAATGTTGCAGCAGCCAGGGCCGGTTCATCCTTCGAGGCTCGGTCTGCGGCCGAGCACTTCAGGATGACGGTGGTATGGCGAGTTACGCCTTCGCCCGTTCCTTCACCGGCCCAAATCCCAGCTCGGCGAAAATCTCCTCGTTGTGCTGGCCGAGCATCGGCGGCGACGTGTCGATGCGCGGTCCGCCGTGCGCAAACTTGAAAGCGGCAAGCGGCACGCCGAAGCCGCCCTCCATCCCGAAGGCCGTGGCGTGCTGGTGAACGACACCACGCGTCGCGAGGTGTGGATCGGCCAGCGCTTCGGCCATGGTGCGAACCCGGCACGCGGGCACGTGCCGCGGCTGCAGGAACGCCTCCCATTCGTCGGCGGTGCGCGTCCTCATGATCTCCTCCAGCACCGCGATTTCGCGGTCGTGGTCGGCGTCGCGCTCGTCGTTGGTCTTCTTGATCATGTCGGGTCGCCCGAGCAGCGTCCACAGCCGGCGCTGCTGGCGCAGGTTGCTCGCGCCGATCATCACCAGCCCGTCCTTGGTCTGGAACGCGCCGTTGGTGGCATGCGGATGGCGATTGCCGCGCGGCTTCGGCTCGACGCCGTTGCGCAGGTATCCCGTCATGTGTGATCCCATCAAGGTCATCGCCACGTCCAGCATCGCCATGTCGATGCGCTGGCCCTTGCCGGTGCGCTCGCGCTGGAACAGCGCGGCGGAGAGCGCAAACGCGCCGGTGATGCCGGTCGCATAGTCGACCGCCGGCGCGCCGAGCTTGATCGGATTCACGTCCTTGGTGCCGGTCGCCGCCATGATGCCGGAGGTCGCCTGGATGACGTGGTCGTAGGCGGTCTGTGTGCCGCGCGGCCCGCCGTGTCCGAATGCGGAGAACGAGGCGTAGATCAGCCGCGGGTTGATCTTGGCGAGGTCCTCGTAGCCGAGCCCCAGCGCCTCGAATGCGCCGGGCCGGTAATTCTCGACGAACATGTCGGCGGTCTTGACCAGCGCCTTCAGGATTTCGCGGTCGCGTTCGGTCTTCAGGTCGAGCGTGATGGAGCGCTTGTTGGACGCCTGGGTGAGGAAATAGGTGCCCATGCCCTTGTGGTTGAGCGACTTATCGGTGCCGGAGCCGCGGCTTTGATCGGGATCGTTCGGGTCCTCGACCTTGATCACGTCGGCGCCCAGCACGCCCAGCTGATAGGCCGCGAACGGCCCGGCCAGAACGTGAGTGACGTCGATCACCCGGATACCTTCGAACGGACGCATGCATTCCTCCCTGCTTTGGAAGCAGCATACATCACGCCCATTTCGCTAACGACAGGCTGTTTTGAGGCGAGTATCGTTTTTGCTTTCGTGGGAAAGCGCGGCCCGTGTCCGAGCCACTCCGTCAAATGCATCTCGGCATGTTCCTGCAGGGCGCAGGCCATCACCTGGCCGGCTGGCGCTATCCGGGCGCGGAATCCGGCGGCGAGAACCTGCCGCATCTGGTGCGGCAGGCGGTGATGGCCGAGCGCGCCAAGTTCGACATGGTGTTCCTCGCCGACGGCCTGACCAGCAGCGAGGACGGGCATCCCTCGCAGATCGCGCGCTTCGAGCCGCTGATGGTGCTGACCGCGTTCGCCATGGCGACCAGCCGGATCGGTCTTGCCGCCACCGCCTCGACCACCTACGGCGAGCCGTTCCATCTCGCGCGCGCCTTCGCTTCGCTCGATCACATCAGCCACGGACGCGCCGCCTGGAACGCGGTGACGACGTCGTACACCAGCACCGGCGCGAACTTCGGGATCAAGCATCCCGCGCATGCGGATCGCTATGCGATTGCCGAAGAGTTCATCGACGTGGTCCGCGGCCTGTGGGATTCCTGGGATGACGGCGCGTTTCCCAAGGACAAAGCGACCGGCATCTATGCGGATCAGTCGAAACGCCACGTGCTCGACCACCAGGGTGCGTATTACTCGGTCAAGGGTCCGCTCAACGTTTCGCGCCCGCCGCAGGGCCACCCGATCATCATTCAGTCCGGCTCGTCGGAGCCCGGTCAGCAGCTCGCGGCCCGCACCGCCGAAGTGGTCTTTACCGCGCACCAGAGTTCTCGAAAGCGCGCAGGCGTTCTATCGCGAGCTGAAGGGCCGGCTTGCTGCATTCGGGCGCAAACCGGAGTCGTTGGCAATCATGCCGGGGTTTCTGCCGGTGCTCGGCGGCTCCGAGAAGGAGGCGCGCGACAAGCTCGCGCTGCTGGACAGTTGGACCGATCAGAGCAAGGTGATCCCCATGCTGTCGGACCGGCTCGGGCACGACGTCTCTAAATACGATCTCGACGGGCCGCTGCCGGAGCTGCCGGCCTCCGAGCAGCTGCAGAGCCGCGCCAAGCTGCTCACCGACGCCGCGCGGTGCGACAACCTTACGCTGCGCCAGCTCGCCCAGATGGTCGCGACCGGTCGCGGGCACTACGTAATGTGTGGCACGCCCGAGCAGATCGCCGACCGGATGGAGCAGTGGTTCCGCGAAGGCGGGGCCGACGGTTTCAACGTCATGCCGCCGTATTTCCCCGGCGGCCTCGACGATTTCGCCGCCGGCGTCATCCCCATCCTGCAGAAGCGTGGCCTGTTCCGCACCGACTACGAAGGGCAGACGCTGCGCGAGCATTTCGGCTTCCCACGCCCGCCGAGCCGGCATCGCGTCGCCGCCCCGCGGGAGAGCGCGCGGGTCTAAAAACCGCTATCGTCGATCGCGCCAAACTCAGGACACATCATGGCCCCCAGAATTGTCGTCGTTCCGCCTTCGCATGCCGCAATCGGCGAGATCGCACGGCAGATGGCGCCGGCGGGGTTCGACACCGTCGTTGCGACTGGCCAGGCCGACGCCGAGGCGGCCGCCGCCACAGCGGAATACGTGGTCTGCTATCCGAACCTCAAGATGCCGGATGCTTTCCACCGCGCTGCGCCCAGGCTGAAGCTGATCCAACTGCTCAGCGCCGGCTACGACGACGTCGATATCGAGGCGGCGCGACGCGCCAAGGTACCGGTCGCCAACAATGGCGGCGCCAACGCGATTTCCGTATCGGAGCACGCGATGATGCTGATGCTTGCGGTCTCGCGTCGCGTGATCTGGCAGCACAGCAACGTCTCGGCCGGGCGCTGGCGTGGCAACGGCCCGGCGCCGCGGATGTACGAGGTGCACGATAAGACGCTCGGCATCATCGGGTTGGGCACCATCGGCAAAAAGGTCGCACGGCTGGCGCGCGCCTTCGGCATGCGGGTGCAGTATTACGACATCGCACGTCTGCCGGAGCACGAAGAGGACGCGCTTGGCGTCAAGTTCCGGCTGTTCGGCGAGTTGCTGCGCAGCTCCGACATTGTCACGCTGCACGTGCCGCTCAACGATACGACGCGGCACATGATCGGCGAAGCCGAGCTCGCCATGCTCAAGCCCGAGGCGATCATCGTCAACACCAGCCGCGGCCCGGTGATCGACGAGAAAGCGCTGACCCGCACGCTCGCCGACCACAAGATTTTCGGCGCCGGTCTCGACGTGTTCGACCAGGAACCGCCGCCGCCCGACAATCCGCTGTTCAAGCTCGACAACGTGCTGCTGACCTCGCATTTCGCAGGACCGGCGTGGGACAATCACGTCGCGCGCTTCCGCAACGCGTTCGACAATGTGCAGCGCGTGCATCGCGGCGAGAAGCCGCTGTGGGTGGTGCCGGAGCTGGCCGAGTTGGTGGGGTAGCTCGCTCGCCAGGTGTCCCGGGCGAGCGAATGCGAGACCCGGGACCCTGGTTGCTTGCTTCGCTGAAGGAACCGGGGTCCCGGCTCGCGCTCGCTAACGCTCGCTTGGCCGGGACACCAGCTGATGGGCAGCTACTTCTTCTCCGCGACCGCGCTTTTGTCGTCCAATGCCGCAAGCAGCCGTTTGACGAAGCCGTCGGCCGCGGGAGTCTGGATCCACCGCACCACCGCGACGACGTCGTGCTCGGGATCGACGTAGATCATGTTGAGCCCGTTGCCGGTGTGCGTGAACGCGCTCGCCGGCGCGCTCGGCAGCGCCTTGCGGTCAGTATTGGGGGTGTAGTTTATGAACCCATACGGCGACGACAGCCCGGTCGGTGTCAGCGCTGTGCGGATCCATTGCTCCGAGAGGATCTGCCTGTCGCCCCACTTGCCGCGGTTGAGCGTCAGCAATCCGAACCGCGCCATGTCGTAGGCGTTGATGAACATGCCGCCGCCCCAGTGGCCGCCGCCGGTCACCGATTGCACCGCCTGGCCGTCGATTACGACCCAGGCGTTGTCGTAGCCGAACCAGCGCCAGGTGTTGGAGGCGCCGATCGGGTCCATGACTTTTTCCTTCAGCACCTGCGGCAGCGCGCGCCGCCAGATGTTGAGCATCGCCAGCGCCAGCACGTTCACGCGCGTGTCGTTGTACTTGTAGGCGGTGCCCGGCTTGTTGCGCGGCCGCGTCAGCCATTCGTCCGGCTTGTCGGTCGGCCGGTCGGCCCAGTCGGGCTTGCCCCAGAGCGTGCCCTCCCAGTCGCTGGTCTGCCGCAGCAGACTGTTCCAGGTGATGGTGCGGTTGTGCGGTGTGTCGAACAGGTCGACCAGGTCCGGCGCACCCATCCGGTCGGCCCGGTTGCTGCCGGCGGGAGTTGGATTGTAGAGCTGGATCGGCGCGACGTACTGGCGCGCGGTGTCTTCGAGATTGCGGATCATGCCGGCGTCGAATGCCAGCCCGGCCACGCTCGACAGCAAGCTCTTGGTCACGCTGTGGGTCATGTCGACGCGCTGCGGCTCGCCCCATTCGGCGATGATCGCGCCCTTGTGCACGATCACGCCGGTCTGGTCGCCGCGGTCCTTGATCGGCCCGATCGCCTCGCCGAACGGCTCGCGGCGGCCGAACGTCTGGTAGTGGTTGAGCTTCAGGTCGCGCGGATTCTTGACCTCGCTGGCGATCGCGAAATCGACCGCCTCCTTCAGCAATTGCGGGTTGATGCCGGCGTCGGCCGGTGTCCGGCGCGGCCAGTCGGAGCCCGGAAAGGTCTGCGCCGCCAGTGGTGTTGCGAGCAAGGCCGCGACCAGCGCACCCGCAAGCGTATTGAACTGCAACCGCATCGCTTCCTCCCGCAATCTTGTCGCAAAACGATACCACGCCGGGACGCGCTTCGGAGGGCTTCCAGCACGCCTTGCTGGCGCTCTACACTTCGATCCGGCAAAGCCGCGGCAAACGCCGGCAGCCAAGGAGGGATGCATGAAAGGCGCTGGAGTTGTCGCCGAAATTCTCAAGCGCGAGGGAACCGAGTTCCTCTCCTGCTATCCGCGCAATCCGCTGATCGAGGCGTGCGCCGCGCTCGACATTCGCCCCATCCTGTGCCGGCAGGAGCGGGTCGGCGTCGGCCTGGCGGACGGCTACAGCCGGATCAAGCGCGGCAAGCGGAACGGCGTGTTCGCGGCGCAGAACGGCCCCGGCATCGAGAACGCATTCCCTGGCATCGCCCAGGCCTACGCAGAGAACGTGCCGCTCCTGATCGTCGCCGGTGCGCTGCCGCTGGCGCGCCAGTCGGTGCGGCCGGTGTTCCGCGCCGCCGACGTCTATCGCCCGGTCACCAAATGGTCGGCGCTGGCGCACTCGGCGCAGGAATTGCCGGATCTGATGCGCCGCGCCTTCCAGGCGATGCGCTCCGGCAAGGGCGGCCCGGTGCTGATCGAGATCCCGGACGAGGTGTTCGACGCCGAGTTCAAGGGCACGCTCGACTACGTGCCGGTGCCGGTGCAGCGCGCCGCGCCCGATCCGGCGGCGGTGCGCGAGGCGGTGCGCATGCTGCTGGCCGCGAAGAATCCAGTGCTGTGGGGCGGCCAGGGTGTGCATTACGCCGAGGCCGGCGACAAGCTCGCCGCGCTGGCCGAGCTGGTGCCGGCGCCGGTCGTCACCACCAATCCGGGCAAAAGCGCGATCCCTGAAAGCCATCCGCTGTCGCTCGGCGCCTCGACGCGCTCGCGCGGCAGGCACTTCGTCGACTTCATGGCCAAGGCCGACGTGGTGTTCGCCGTCGGGTCGAGCCTGACGCGCACGCCGTTCGGGCCGAGCGTGCCGCCGGGCAAGACCATCATCCACTCGACCAACGACGCCGGCGACATCAACAAGGAATACCGCGTCGATCATTCGGTGGTGGGCGACGCCGCGCTCACCCTCGACGCGATGATCGCCGAAGTGTCTCGGCAGAAGGGTCCGGGCGGCGGCAACGCGCTCGCCTCGCTCAAGGAGGAGGTCGCGGCCGCCAAGAAGGCGTGGCTCGGCGAATGGGCAAAATTCCTGGATTCTGACGAAACCCCGCTCAACCAATACCGCGTGATCCGCGACATGATGCGCACGCTCGACCGCGACAACGTCATCATGACGCATGATTCCGGCAGCCCGCGCGAGCAGATGATGCCGTTCTGGGAGCCCACCGCCGCCGGCTCCTACATGGGCTGGGGCAAATCCACCCAGCTCGGCTACGGCCTCGGCATCACCATGGGCGCCAAGCTCGCAGCGCCGGACAAGCTCTGCGTCAACGTGATGGGCGACGCTGCGATCGGCATGACCGGCATGGACATCGAGACCGCGGCGCGCAACCGCATCGCCATCCTCACCGTCGTGTTCAACAACGGCGTGATGGGCGCCGAGCGCGATGTCCTCAAGATTTCCGACGAGAAATACGGCGCGATGACGGTCGGCGGCAACTACACCAAGGTTGCCGAGGGCCTCAACGTGGCGGCGCGGCGTGTCGAAAAGCCCGCCGATATCGTCGCCGGGATCAAGGAGGCGGTCGGCGTGACGCAAACGGGTGCGCCGTTCCTGCTTGAGTTCGTGGTCAAGGAAGGCCAGGACTTCTCGCGCCCTCAACTTGCAGGACTTTAGGAATGGCCACGTTCGATTACGCGCCGCTGCTGCCTGCCGATCTGCCGCCGCCAGCCGCGCGCTGGACCGGGCGCGCCAAGTACAACTTCATCGGCGGCAACAACGACGCCGACGAGCTGCCGCTCGACGAGCTGATCGCGGCGGCCGCTTCGGTGCTCAAGCGCGAGGGACGCACGCTTTCGACCTATGGGTTGAACAGCGGCCCGCAGGGCTACCGGCCGCTGCGCGAATTCCTGGTCGGCAAGCTCAAGGCCGACGCCGGTATCGTTTGCAGCGTCGACGACATCCTGGTCACGTCCGGCTCGCTGCAGGCGCTCGATCTGGTCAACGGCGTGCTGCTGTCGCGCGGCGACACCGTCGTGATCGAGCAGGACTGCTACGAGGGCACCATCAACCGCTACACGCGACTCGGCGTCAAACCGGTCGGCATTCCGCTCGACCGTGACGGCATGCGCATCGACGCGCTGTCGAATGCGCTCGACGAGCTCAAGCGCAAGGGTATCCGGCCGAAGTTCATCTACACCATCCCGACAGTGCAGAATCCGACCGGCACGATCCTGCCGCTCGCGCGGCGGCAGGAGATGCTGCGCCTCGCGGCGGCGCACGGCGTGCCGATCTTCGAGGACGACTGCTATTGCGATCTGATCTGGTCCGGGGAGCGGCCGCCGGCGATCTACGCCATGAGCCGCAACGGCGGCGTGATCCACATCGGATCGTTCTCGAAGTCGATCGCGCCGGCGCTGCGGGTCGGCTACATCGTCGCGTCCTGGGACGTGCTGTCGCGCATGCTGGCGCTCAAGACCGATGCCGGCTCCGGCGCGCTGGAGCAGATGGTGCTCGCCGAGTTCTGCACGCCGCATTTTACCGAGCATGTTCCGGTGTTGCGGCGGGGGCTGCGCGCCAAGCTCGAAACCCTGATGGAGTCGCTCAACGAGCATTTCGGCACCGCGGCCGAATTCGACGATCCCAAGGGCGGCATCTTTCTGTGGGTGAAGCTGCCTGACAACGTCGACACGATGAAGCTCTATCAGAGCGCGCTCAAGGCGGACGTCGCGATCAATCCGGGGCCGCAGTGGTCGGTGAACAGGGACCACAGCAAGAGCCGGATGCGGCTGTGCTTCGCGAGCCCGACGCACGAGGAAATCCGCGAGGGCGTGGCGGCGCTCGCCGAGGTATGCAGCCGCGAGTTCGGGGTGCCGACGCGCAGCGCCAACGTCCAGCGCGCGCGCTGAATCACCAAAAAAATCGCGGCGTTCCCCACAGGGCGCTTGTGGATGACGGGGGGCGATGGGCCGGGCGGCTTGCCCGGCCGCCACAGCATGCGAAGTCTGTGGCGACCCGGGCGGGGGCAGTCTCCGCCTGCGCATTTTGAGGAGCGCCATGTCGGCCGTAGAAAAAGACGACTCCGATAGCCCGAAGACCCGCTTCGCCAAGGATCAGCTCAAAGCCTTCGTCGAGCGCATCGAGCGCCTGGAGGACGAGAAGAAGACCATCTCCGACGACATCCGCGACGTCTATGCCGAATCGAAAGCCAACGGCTTCGACGTCAAGGCGTTGCGTCAGGTGGTTCGGCTGCGCAAGCAGGATGCCAACGAGCGCAACGAGCAGCAGGCGGTGCTGGAAACCTACATGCACGCGCTGGGCATGCTGGCGGCCTAGCCGCGCCCGATCGGCTCGGTTGCGTCTGCCGCGGTCTTGCGGCTGCGCCCGCGATACTTCGCCTCGTCGGCGCACTTGGCGACGTGGGCCTCGCGATTGATGACCCTGAGATTGGGTGCGCCCCAATAGCCGAGTAGCACCGGCCACGGCTCGTCCCGCCGCTCGGCCCAGACCTGGAACAGCGGCACGCAATGGTCGATCTCGGCGGTCTTCCAGAGCCGCCCGCCGGTCTGCGCGCAGCGCCGCACCTGCAGCTTGCGCAGCATCCGGTCATAATCGCTCGGCGCGTTCCACAGCCGCCAGGCGGCGACGCAGGCGGTGTGCCAGGCAGCCTTGCGATTGGGCCCGGCGTCCCACAGGTCGGTGTGCCAGCCGAACCGATAGACCGGCTGGCCGCAGACGCAGCAGGAGCCCGGCCCTATGGAGAACTTCGGCTCGCGATAGGGCGCGGGCGGGTCGCGGAAGCTTGCCGGCACGCCCTTCGCGCCGATCTGCCACGTCCAGCCTTTCGGGGCGCCGCTGCGCGCCGCGAGCGCCCGCGCCAGCCGGTCCGCCCGGATCGGGTGCGCCCGCCAGTAGCCGTCAACCGCAAGCCGCGGCATCGGCGGCGTCCAGCTACGGCCGAGTGCGTAGATCAGCGCGGGCTTCGGGAAAACTTCGGGCAACGCTCGCGTCAGGCGCGCCAGCGCCCGCCGGTTGTATGCGTCCCGCGTCTCCGACATTCTCATGCCGGGAGCGTGGCAGAGAGGCGTAAACCTTTCGTTTGCCGACTATAGATCGAGCCGCTTTCTTGCCGTCGCAGCGTCGTTGGCAAAGTCCTTCGCATCAAGCTCGACTGGCTTGAACTCGCAGCGTGCGAACCGCGCCCGCTCCGCAAACGGCACGGTGGCGTCGATGCCGAGCTTGGTGCGCATGCCGCGGTCGGAAACGCGCACATATTCGTGGCCGCGCGCGGCCGGCACCGTGAAGATATCCTTCGATGCCTCCATGCGGGTGGCGAGCGCGTACTCGACGTCGGCTGGGTCGCGGATGTCGATGTCGTCGTCGACCACGATCACCATGTCGAGGTCCTTCAGCGCGCCGAACGACGCCATAATGGCGTTGCGCTGCAGGCCGTCGTGGGTCGGCCCGGTCTTCTTGACCTGGATCACCGCATGGAAGCGATGCAGGCCGCCTGCGGTCATCTCGGCATCGGTGACGATCGGCACCGCCGATTGCAGCACCTTGAGCAGGCTCGCCTCCAGCACGTACTTGCGCAGCACCACCGTCTCGCGGCCGTAGCCGTTGATGGCGTGATAGATCGGCTTGGCGCGGTGCGTCACCGCGGTGACCTCCAGCACTGGCGCAGGGTCGGCCGGCGCCAGATAGCCGACGAACTCGCCGAACGGCCCTTCTTCGATCTCCTCGTCGCAGCGGAGCACGCCTTCGAGCACGATCTCGCTCTCGGCCGGCACCAGCAGGTCCTGCGTCAGCGCCTTCACCACGGCGAGCGGCCGGCCGCACAGTCCGCCGGCGACGGCGAGTTCGTCGGCGCTTTCCGGCATCTGCGAGCCCATGGTGGCGGCGGTGTAATGCAGTGCCAGGTCGGAGCCGATGCAGACCACGACCGGCAGATGCTGGCCTTTTTTCTGCGCGCGCTCGAAGGCGGCGCGCAGGTGGCGGCCGAAATCGAGCTGGATACCGGCGCGGTTGGGGCCGGCCAGCATCAGGCGATGATACGAGGCGTTGTAGACGCCGGTCTCTGGATCGCGCGCGATCACGATGCCGGCGGTGATGTAGCGGCCGGCGTCGGCAGCCGTGTGGGTGAGCGCGGGCAGCAGCTTGCCGAGATCGATGCCGGACTTGTGGACCTTCTCCTGCACCGGCGCGCGCTCTACCAGCACCGGCGCCTTGGGGTCGCCCAAGTGCGCGACCGACGAACTCGCGCACGCCCCGGAAATCGATGCCGAACGCAGCCTCCACGTTGGCCTGGCACGACAGCAGATTGCCGACCACCGGCATGTCGTAGCCGGTGACCTTGGAGAACAGCAGCGCCGGCCCGCCGTCGAGCTTCTTCATGATGCCGGCGACGTCGAGATAAGGATCGGCCGGCGCCGTGTAGGTATGCAACCGCCCGCGCTCGGCCATGCGGTCGAGTGCCGCGCGAAAGCGCGTATCCAGAACCGTATTCGGTATAGTCAAATGCAAATCCCCTGAAGGTGGCAGGCGTCTTGCTTGGCATCATACGTGCGCGGTGGGGAGCACGCCAATGAGGTTGGAGATATGAAGCGGTTGATCCTTGCATTTGCGGCGACGATGGTTCTGACGCAGCTTGCGGCGCAGCCAGCGCTGGCGCAGGACAAGTGGCCGAGCCGTCCGATCAAGCTGATCGTGCCGTTCGCGGCCGGTGGCAACACCGACGCGGTGGCGCGCATCACCGCCGCGCAGATGCAGAAGGCGCTCGGCGTCAACGTGGTGATCGAGAACAAGGGCGGCGCCGGCGGCATCGTCGGCACCGACACGGCCGCGAAGTCGGCGCCGGACGGCTACACGTTCTGCGTCTGCAGCATCGGCTCGATCACCATCGCGCCGGCGACCGAGAAGCTGCCGTACGATCCGCTCGCCGACATCGTGCCGATCAGCCTGCTCAACACCAATCCGCTGATCCTCCTGGTCAACCCCGGCGTGAAGGCGAACTCGGTGAAGGATCTCATAGCGCTCGCCAAGGCCGAGCCCGACAAGCTGAACTATTCATCGAGCGGTCTCGGCGGGCTGATGTACTTCTCCGCCGAGCTGTTCAAGGCGAAGACCGGAACCAAGATGACACACGTGCCGTATCGCGGCGGCGCGCCCGCCACCACGGCGGTGATCGCGGGCGAGGTGCAGCTCGTCTTCACCAACATGTCCGATGCGGTCGGCCAGCTCGACAGCGGCAAGGTGCGCGCGCTGGCTGTCACCACCTCGAAACGCAGCCCGTCGGCTCCAAATGTGCCGACGCTCGCCGAGCAGGGCATCGCCGGTTACCACACCGAATCCTGGAATGCCTTGTTCGCGCCCAAGGGCACGCCGCGTGAGGCGATCGACCGCATGGCGCAGATCGCGGCCGAGATGGCGAAGGACCCGGCCGTGCAGAAGCAGATGGCGAACTTCGGCTCCGTCGCGGTTGCCAACACGCCTGCTGAGTTCGCCAAGATGCTGCGCGAGGAAACCGCGCTATGGGGCGACCTGGTGAAGCAGATCGGCGGAGCGAAATGACGCCCATTGCGTTGTGAGCCCGCGGTCTTCGTTTGGTGAGATGACCGCGCGCAAAAAGGCCCGCCAGGGGCGGGCATGCGGCAGATGGAAAGCGGAGGGCCTTACTGCTTCAACGCGGCCGTCTTCATCCCGAACGTCACGGTCGCCTGGAACACCACGGCGCTGCCGGAGAACTCGTTATAGGTCATGCCGAGGTGAGGATCGCCGTTGAAGGTCATCATGACCGCCGAGGCGGGCTTCTGCATGAACGCGCTCAGCGCGCGGAAGTCCGGCACACCGAACGTCGTGGTCACCATCGAGCTCTGTACGCTCGGTGCGATCACCAAGCCGCGGATCCAGGGGTTGTTGAGACGCTCAGCGGCGTTCACCGCTCGCGTCGACGCCACTTCGCCGGTCGGCTTGACCGCAACCGATGCCGAGCCCTGCTGTGTCACAATGGTGGTCGCGCCGCGTAGGGCCGTCGTACCCATCGAGGCGACTTCGGCTTGCGCCGCATAGGCCAGCGCAAGCTCTGGCGCGACGCGATCGCGCTCAAACGGACCGATGCTGGCGGTCGGGTCGGCGTCGGCGATCTGGCGGCCGGCAACGCGGCGCGCGCCCGAGATGCTGTTCGCGCCGGTCGTCTCTCGCGGCAGCTCAGGCAGTCCCTGCCAATAGCCGCGTGCCTCGATGATCTGGTTGGGCGAGAGCGAGGCGACGCTGGTGCGGACCGCGCGCGGGGCAGGAGCGGCAACCGGCTGCTCGGAAACGGAAGCGATCTGGTAGGTCGGCCGGGTCGGCGGCAACGGTACGTCAGGCAGTGCCGCGACAGTGGTGGTCGCTGCCGGAGCGGGGGCCGGCGCAGCGGGAGCCGCGGCCAAGGTCGTTGGAGTCGTTGCAGGGCGGCGAGCCGGCGCCGCGGTCTGGCGGCTGGTCGTCGCATCGTCGGCCTCTTCCGGGTCCTGTTGACCGCGGAAGCCATTGAACAGTGAAGCGATCAGGCTGCGCTTCTGCGGCTCGGCGCCGGGACGGCGCCCGCCGTTGCGCTCGGCGTCAGCCTGCGCGAGCTCATAACCAGGCATCGGGCCGTCCGTCGACAGATGCAGCGTGCGGCCGTCCGGGAACACCTTGGCGAGCTGATCGCGCGTCATGCGCGGCCAGTGCCGCACGTTGCCGACGTCCATGTGGACGAACGCGATGCCCGAGCTCGGATAGTAGCCGACGCCGCCACCCTGGATGCGCAGCGCCGCGGCGCGCACGTCAGCGACTTCGGCGCTCGGGATCGAGAAATCGATCGCCTTGCCCTGCATGTGCAGCGACGTCTTCGCCACGCCGCTGCCGCGGCTTCGGCTGCGCAGCATCTCGTTGGTGTTGGGTGAGCGATAGCCGCAGACGACGTGGATCGGGCCGGTGGCTTTTACGTCGCGATGGACCTCCCACAGCATGTCGAACAGCTGCGGGTCCATCGTCACCTCTTTTTCCTGCCGCCAGTCGCGGAAGTAGGTGTTGAGTTTCTTCAGCGCGGCGTCATCGAACTGGCCGTCGCGCTTGTAGGTGATGGTGAGGTCTTCGTGGGTGTGGATGTTGTGCAGGCGCAGGGTGCGCGTCTCGCCCGCGGCATTCGCGCCTGCTATCGCGCACAGCGAGATCGCCGCGGCGAATCCAAGAAGCCGCGCATGCGAATGCGCCAAGCCCAGCCCGATCTTGTGTGCGCCACCAGCTCGCACGTGCGGCCTCGCGTTACGGGGTCGCTCAACGCCAAAAACCAGCCGCCACGGCATTTTGCACCGCAGCGACATAGCTAACGCAGTCTTACCGGTATGGGTTAATGCGGACTTTACGCCCCCGCCGTCCCCGCCACCGATCCGACACCCTGCGGCGGGAGTATGGCGAAAAAAGGCCAAGGAAATCCAGGGGCTTCGGTTCCCCGGTGAACAACTTGGCCAGGCCTTGCCCCAGGGTCGTGCAAGGCCATTCACGCCGCGAAACGCGGGCATTTCGCGCTGATTCCAGACCTACGCGGCCAAACTACCGGAAGAGCTGCTCGAACAGTGCGAACGGGCTGCCACCCCGGGCGGCACTTTGCATCCGCTGGAAGTGCTGTGGGGTCGGCTTGAAGTTCGGATCAACCGGCCGCTCAATCGACACGTCTGCCACATTTCGCTCGTTGCCCCTGAGTAGGGCCATCACGGTCCTGTCGAGCCCGTACACGTCCTCCCGGAACACCAGCTTGCCCGAATCGTCGACGAACGCGGTCTGGTAGCTGATGTGCACCGGGATGTGCTGGGCGAAGTCGATCTGGCGCTCCTGGCCACCGAGCATCCGCTTGATGCTGTCCTGGGTGTAGTTGCCGCGTGGCGAAGCGAGCGACAGCAGCACCTCGGCGTATTTCATTGGGTCCTGCACCCGCATGCAGCCGTGGCTGTAGGCGCGCCGCTCGTGCGCAAAGTAGTGCTTCTCCGGCGTGTCGTGCTGGTAGACGAGGAACTTGTTCGGGAAGTTGAACCGGATCACGCCCAGCGCGTTGCGCTCGCCCGGCGGCTGGAACACGCGGACCTCGCCGTTGGGCTTGCGCTCCATCTGCAGGCCCATGCGGGCAAAGATCTGCGGGTCGGTCGACTCATAGAGCGGCAGCAGCTCGTTGTAGATGATCGACTGTGGCACGTTCCAGGTCGGGTTGACGGTGATGAACTTCATCGTCTCGGTGAGCAGCGGCGTGGCCTGCGACGGCTTGCCGACCACAACGCGGGTCTTCCAG
Source organism: uncultured Alphaproteobacteria bacterium (assembly GCA_963787955.1). Taxonomy (GTDB): domain Bacteria; phylum Pseudomonadota; class Alphaproteobacteria; order Rhizobiales; family Xanthobacteraceae; genus Z2-YC6860. The sequence continues at coordinate 81,855 of CAWBFG010000040.1, forward strand.
ACCTGCTGGCCGTTGTTCATCACCTTGAGATGGAAATCCGGGATGTTGAGCGCGACGTGCGTGGCGCCGAGGTTGCGCGGCATCCAGCGCCAACGCTCCATGGTGGCGAGGATGGCGGCCGTCTGCTGGTCGCGGCTCGGCCCGTTGAGCGCGTCGAGCGTCGCTGCCGTGAGCTGACCGTTGGCGGTCAGGCCGCGCTCTTTCTGGAATTTGGCGACAGCATCGGCCAGCGTGCGGTCGTAGCGCGTGTCGGCCGCGGCCTGCAGGCCGAGCCGATCGCGCAGCTGCGGCACCCGCGGATCGAGCATGAACGACTCGCGGCTGTTCTTTTCGCGGCTGTACTTGAGGACCTGGCCGCCCGGAATGCGTGAGGCGTTCACCTCCGCCTTCTGATGGCGCATCTCGGCATACTTCGCCTTGAGCGCCTTGTAGCCGGCGTGCGGCGGATTGAAGCTGTCCAGGGTGCGGCGGAGGTCGCTCGACGATGCAATCTTCTGCATGGCGTCGGCGGGATCGAAATTGTCCTTGTAGTCGATGCTCGGGCTGACGCGGCTGAAGTGCACGCGGCCGCTCATGGCATGACGCGCGTAGGTGAGGATCGCGGCGGTGAACCGCAGCTCAGCCTCGGCCGCGCCGTCGACGTTCGACGCGGACAATTCGACCGGATAGTCGGCGGGGTCGAGACCGTCGGCGTCGATGGTGCGCAGATGCGCCAGCACATCGCGGGCCCGCGCGCTCGCGCTGCCGCCGGTGAACCACAGCGGCATCGAGCGGTTCTTGACGTAAAGCGCTTCGATGGCGTCGCGCTCGTTCTTGCGCGGCGCGATGCGGTCCAACAGTTTCCGGGCGATCAGCTCGCGGACCTTGTCCGCGACCTCGGCATCCGAAGCGACGAAGCTCGCCACCACGACCGGCGGCGCCTTGACCGGCTCTCTGACGACGGACTGAACCGGAGCAGGCGGCGCGGCAACAGGAGCAACCGGCGCTACATTGGGAACAGGCGGTGCGGCGGTAGGAGCAACCGGCTCGACGCTGCCGCGCAGCTCGACCGGCGTAGGCAGGGGAACAGGCGCTGGCGACGCAATGATCGCCGGCGCCGGCACCGGCGGCGGCTCGTTGCGCGGGGCAGCCGGTTCAGGCGCCGAGATGATCCGTGCGTTGGGCTGATGTGTTACCACCGAAGGCCGCGGCGCTACGGTACGCGAGCGCGTGGTGGCGTCCGACGGGGCGAACATGTTGGCGGGCCGGGGACGGCTCGCCGTCGAGCCGCTGTCACGCGACGCCGGTGCGGACGTGCGATCAGCACCCGACGCGCCGGGCATGACCGGGTTGGCTTTGACGTCGGTCGCAGCGGCCATTGCGAGCGCGACTGCGGTGCCGGCCAGGATGCTCAGACGGACTTGACGCATCGGTACGAACTCCAGTGTCGCGGACCCGTACGCCGATTGCTGCCAGCGGATTTCGGGCCGCAGCGCGCGAGCGTCTGACGAAATTGAAGTTGCTGCCCCGCGCGGCGCCGCAATGTGGCGTGCGCGTGGTCGTTAGCGCAATGTTAAACCGCAGAATTCTCGGCTAATTGCGTTCATGGTTACCGCACCTCGGCAGGCTCATCTTGGTTAGCGCCGCTGTCGTTCTCGTCGACGCCGAGGAATTCGAGCTTCCGGTAGAGCGTCGAGCGTCCAATTCGCAACCGGCGCGCCACCTCGGACATCTGGCCACGGTAATGGGCAATCGCAAAGCGGATCGCATCCGCCTCGATCTCCTCGAGCGGGCGGACCTCGCCTTCGTTGTCGAGCAGGGTCAACGATCCGGGCGCAATGCCGGGCGATAGGCCCGGCGCTGTGGACGGACCCAGTTCAAGGAACTGCGGTACTTCCATAACTGGCGGCGCGCTCTCCGGCGCTTGAGAGGGCGCCGGCGCGTTGGCAATCTGCGCCGCCACCTGCGGGAATTCCTCGGTGCCGATGCTGTCGGTCTCGGCGAGCACCACGGCGCGGAACACCGCGTTCTCGAGCTGGCGCACGTTGCCGGGCCAACGGTTCTTCGCCAATAGCGCCAGCGCCTCGGTGGTCACCGCGCGGATCCGCTTGCCTTCCTCGGCCGCGAAGCGCGCCAGGAAATGGCGGGTGAGCTCGGGAATGTCCTCGATGCGTTCGCGCAGCGGCGGCACCGTGATGGGGAACACGTGCAGCCGGTAGAACAGGTCCTCGCGGAAACGGCCGTGCTTCACATCGGCGATCAGGTTGCGGTTGGTGGCGGACACGAGCCGCACGTCGATCTTGACCGGCTTCTTGGCGCCGACCGGCTCGACCTCGCTCTCCTGGATGGCGCGAAGCAGCTTCACCTGCGCCGCCAGCGGCAGTTCGCCGACCTCGTCGAGGAACAGCGTGCCGCCGGTTGCCTCGATGAACTTGCCGGTGTGTCGTTCGGTTGCGCCGGTGAAGGCGCCCTTCTCATGGCCGAACAGGATCGACTCCACGAGGTTTTCGGGGATCGCACCGCAGTTGACGGCGATGAAGGGCCTGGCGCGGCGCTCGCTCGAGCCGTGGATGGCGCGTGCGATCAGTTCCTTGCCGACGCCCGACTCGCCTTCGATCAGCACCGGGATGCTCGAGGCGGCAGCCTTCTGCGCGGTGCGCAGCACCGCCTGCATCGCGGCGCTGCGGGTGATGATATCCTTGAAGGTCAGCATGCCCGACTTGCCGCGCTTGATGCGGGCAAGCTCGTCTTCAAGCGCGCTCTTGTCGATCGCATTGCGCAGCGACACCTGAAGCCGTTCGGCGCCGACCGGCTTGACCACGAAGTCGACGGCGCCTGCGCGCATCACCGACACCACATTGTCGATACCGCCGTGCGCGGTTTGCACGATGACGGGAACGTTGACGCCGGCTTCCCGCAGCCGCGCCAGCACACCCATGCCGTCGAGGTCGGGCATGACGAGATCGAGCACCACGCAGTCAAACTGTTCGGTGCCGGTGAGCAATGCGATTGCCTGATCGCCGGTTTCGGCAACCGTCGGCTCGTAACCGAATTTGCGGGCCATGCTGTCCAGCAGGCGGCGCTGGACGGGATCGTCGTCGACGATAAGAACACGCTCGGACATGAGCAAACCCCACGCGGACTGTGCCGTTTCGGGTCACTGTCCAACAACTGCGTTAAGGGGCTGTTAAGCCGCGCCAGTGGTCCGGCAGTTTTCCACGGGGGTTTCGGCAAATGCGCCGCATCGGTCCTGGAAAACGAAGATGCCTTGGCGTCATTGCGTCGGTTCGACCGTGAACAAGTCTGTCAAAGCCATCACCGCGTTGTAGCGCGCCATCGGATCTTGCATCGTCTTGTTGATCTCGCCGAGCTTCGGCATGACCGACATCGGGACCGTGTATTTGACGCCGTCGCCGCCCTTCCGCGGCCGGATGATGACGACGGCGAATGTGCCCGGCGGCGACTTTTCGGTTGCAACCTGCACCGAGCCTTGGCCGGGGCTTGCGCTCACTGCCAGCATGACGACATCGACCGAGCACGGGCAGGGCACGCCTTCCCCGCTGTAGTAGGTGACGGCGAGTTCACGCGGCCGCGCATTAAGGCGCATCATGGCGTCCTCGCCAATCCTGATGCCGACCGGGATGAACGAACCGAACCCGCCGTGCACACGGGCGCCGAGCTTGACCCACTCCTCCGGCGTTTCAGCGCGGGCGGATACGCCGGCGCAGGTAAGCAGCGACGAAAGCAGGATCATGCGAATGAAAGACATCACGGCTCGCTCCGTCGAGTATGCTGTCTTTCCGATTAGATCATACTGCGAGCGGCGGCTATCCCGGTTTTCCGGGCTCGGGCGTGTTGCGCTGCGCCTGGAATTCGATCGCCCTCCGACCGGGGGACGGGCGGAGGGCGAAAGGCTCCTGGGGAGTGATTAGGGGCGGAGCCTAGGCACGGGACGGGGATACGCCGCCGGCGGCGCCCGCCGTCACGCCGGACGCTGTCCGACGTTTGGCGCGCAGCGCCAGCTTGAAGATCTCCATGCCAATGAGCAGAACGGAGGCGACACCGGTGGCGACGAGCCAGTCTCGCCCCGACAGCGCCACGGTGTGGAACGCGACCTGGAGGAACGGCACGTAGATCACCAGCGCGTGCGTGAACAGCGACAGCGCCACCGCGCCGAGCAGCCACTTGTTGTCGAAGAACCCGCTGAACGCGCTGCGCCAGCTCGATCGGCAATTGTACACGTTGAAGAGCTGGAACATCATCAGCACGGTGAACGCCATGGTGCGGGCGTAGGTCTCGTCGGCCGCGTTCGGCGCGGTGCCGGTCGCGAACAGCGTGATCAGACCGCCCGGATAGTAGGCGTCGAGCACGGCGAGCGTCCCGACCATCATCACCGCGCCGATCACAGCGAGCCGCCACCAGTCATCGGCGGTCAGGATGCCGGCTCCACGCGCGCGGGGTTCGCGCTCCATGACGTCGGGGTCGCGCGGGTCGACGCCGAGCGCGAGCGCAGGCGGGCCGTCGGTGACGAGGTTGATCCAGAGCAACTGCGCGGCGAGCAGCGGCAGGAACAACCCGGCATCCACCGAAGTGAGCCCGAGCAATCCAGCAAACATCACGCCCGCGAACATGGTGAGCAATTCGCCGGCGTTCGACGACAGCAGGTAGAGCAGATACTTGCGGATATTGTCGAAGATGCCGCGGCCTTCTTCGATCGCCTTCACGATGCTGGCGAAATTGTCGTCGGTCAGCACCATGTCGGCCGCTTCCTTGGACACGTCGGTGCCGGTGATGCCCATGGCGACGCCGATGTTGGCAGACTTGAGCGCCGGCGCGTCGTTGATGCCGTCGCCGGTCATGGCGACGATGTGGCCCTTGCGCTGCAGCGCGGCGACGATCTGGAGCTTGTGCTCGGGATCGACGCGGGCGAACACGCGCACCTGCTCGACGATTTGGTCGAGTTCGCCTTCGGGCATGGTGCGCAGCTCGGAGCCGGTCACCAGCCGCGCGCCCGGCTCGAAAATCGTCAGTTCGCGTGCGATCGCCTCGGCGGTCGCGGGATGGTCGCCGGTGATCATCACGGTGCGGATGTGTGCCCGCTTGGCCGTGATGACCGCTTCTCTTGCTTCGGTGCGCGGCGGATCGATCATGCCGACCAGGCCCAGCAGCACGAGGTCGTCCTCCACGCTCTCGGGAAGATTGATCTCGATATTGCCCTTGGCGGCCGCCTGCGGATCCACGCCGAGCGACTTGGCGGGCACGGTGCGCGTGGCGATGGCGAGCGTGCGTAGCGCCTGCTTGGCGAGCCCTTCGTTGCGTTGCAGAAGGTTGGCGCATCCTTCTTCGGTAAGCGGGATGGCCTTGCCGTTCTGCCAAAGGAAGCGGCATTTCGCCAGCAGCACCTCCGGCGCACCCTTGACGAAGACGCGCAAGTCGTCGGGGTTTTCGCGGTCGACATGGACCGTGGCGTGACGCTTGCGCTCGGACGTGAACGGGATTTCGGCGAAACGCGGAAACCGCTCCAGCTTGCCGGCGTCGATGCCGAACTTACGGGCGGCGACGACCAGCGCGCCTTCGGTGGGGTCGCCCTGCACCATCCACCGGCCCTCGCGCTGCACCAGCTCCGCGTCATTGGCAAGCGCTGCGGCCCGCAGCAGGTCCGCGACAGCGTCGCGGTGCGGCGAGCGTTCATCGATCTTCTTGCCCTCGATCGTGAAGTCGCCCTCGGGGATGTAGCCGCTGCCGCCGATGTCGACCAGCGTTTCGGCGGTCGCGATGGCGCGCAACGTCATCTCGTTGCGGGTGAGCGTGCCAGTCTTGTCCGAGCAGATCACGGTCGCGGCGCCGAGCGTCTCGACCGCCGGCAGCTTGCGAACGATGGCGTTGGCGGCCGCCATCCGCCGCACGCCGAGGCTCAGCCCCACGGTGACGATGGCGGGCAGTGCCTCGGGGATGGCGGCGACGGCGAGCGCCACCGCGAACAGGAACAGGCTGAGCACGACGTTGAGCGTGAACGTGGTGGTGCTGAACAGGCCGGCCGCGAACACCACGGCGCAGATTCCGAGCATGATGACGCTGAGCCGCTTGCCGGTGCGGTCGAGCTCCTGTTGCAGCGGCGTCGGCTCCTTCTCGGCCGCCTCCAGCAGGCCTGCGATGCGGCCGACTTCCGTCGACATCCCGGTGGCGACCACCACGGCGCGGCCACGGCCATAGGTGGCGACCGTGCCGGAGAACAACATATTGCGGCGATCGCCGAGCCCGGTGTCGCCTTCGATTGGTTTGAGCTCTTTCGACACCGGCACGCTCTCGCCGGTCAGCGGCGCCTCGTCGGTCTGTAGGTTCGCCACCTCGACGAGGCGGGAATCCGCCGGAATCTTGTCGCCGGCCTCGATCAGGACAATGTCGCCGGGGACGATGTCATCTGTCGCGACGCGCTGCCGATCTCCATCGCGGATGACCGTGGCCTCCGGCGCGGCCAGCGCCATCAAGGCGCGGACCGATTTCTCCGCGCGCGACTCTTGGACGAACCCGAGCATGGCGTTGAGCACGACGATGGCCATGATGACGATTGCTTCGTAGGGCAGGGCGCTCTCGCGCGGGTCTTGCAACACCCACTCGATCACCGAAATCACAACGGCGACCAGCAGGATGATCACCAAGAAATTTTCGAACTGTTCGAGCAGCCGTTTCCACCACGGCGTTTCCGGTGCGCTTTTCAGCCGGTTGTGTCCGTACTGCTCCAGGCGTTTCTGCACCTCGGACGAACTCAAGCCGCGCGCGGCGTTGGAGCCAAGCGCCGCCACGACCGCATCGGCCGGCTTGGCGTGCGGTGCGGACGTGTCGGTCAGAGGGGGTTGAGCGCGATCGAGGGAGGTGATCGTAGCCGGATTCGTTTGCAGGTTCATGAGGGCCACTCCTTGGGATGTTCCAGTCCGACATCGCAGCGTTGCGTGCTGCCAGAGGGGCCCGGGCTGGGTTTCAGTGTGATCGGTTTGCTGCGCGTTGGGCGATTCCGTGCTTGTGGTCAGGACAAGCCCGACCGTGCGCCTGGTGTCGTCATGGCCGCGGTGAATCGCCAGCGACGACGCGCACCAGCTGGTCGGGATCAATCGTTGCCGCGGCACACAGGCCGATCAGCGTGAGGGCGCCGGCAACATCGCCATAGCCGACGCGCGCCCGGTCCTCGCCGCCCCGGTGCCACGCAACCAGAGCTAAGCCGGCCGCGAACACGAGCAGCAGCGTCGCGACCAACGGCACAACGAGGTCTGCTTGAACGACAGCGGCCATGCCGAGCCAGGCGCCAGCGGCAGCGAAAATTGTAGCGGCGAATGTGAGTTCAGGCCCGGCCGCAAAACGGCCGATGCGTTGGCTATGGAGGAATTTGGTGGTCCTCATCGGACTGCCCTCCGAGCCGTGGTTTTGGCGTTGAAACTCCTTCCGCCACCACGAATAGTGTTATAGTCCGTCTAGCCAAGCTCTGTTTATGACTAGATAGTTTAGTAAATACGAAACGTCCGAACAAGGCAAGACGGGTCATCGTTGAGACGCGCGCGCATGCAATTTGCAAAGGCCGAGCCGCAGGCAAAGCAACTGCGCAAACAGGCAGGTGCTTGGCTCAAGGAGCTACGGAGGCGGGCTGGTTTGTCGCAGATCCAGCTCGCTGACGTCCTGGGCTTCAAATATTACACTTTTATTTCGCAGGTGGAGAACGGCTTCGGCCGCGTGCCCGTGGAGAGCATGGAGGCCTGGGCAAAAGCGCTGGGCGTCGAGCCGGCCAGCTTCGCCAAGCAGTTGTTGTCGTTCTACGAGCCTGAGTTGTATCGGCTGCTGTTCGAGGTGAAGAAATGACTGTGATCCAATTTCCGCATGTGCTGGCGGTGCCGCCGCAGAGTTGGCAAACGGCGGAACTGGCCAAGCTCACCAACGCATGCACGGCTGCCGCTCACGGGGACGTCATCGGCTGGGAAATCGGTACGACCGAGACCGGCGATCCGCAGCTTTACATGCTGGGGCCCGCGCCCGATCACGACTGCATCCTGAGCATCACCCGCCTTGGTCGGCTTTATGTATTGGAAGACGGCAAGGGCCAAGTGCTGTTCGAGGATGGCAACCTCACACTGCTGGCAGAGCAAGCTTGCGGAGCCTTGCGGCGAAAAAAGGCGGAGATCGTCGCTCGCTTGACCGTGTGCTGGTGTGCGGTCCGCGAGTTCTTCGAGGAGAAGGTCGAGCCGGTGCTTGCCGAACCGGTGGAATTCGTCACCCATTTCGCCCCGCAGCTCGCGGCGTTGGCCTGAAATCGAGCGGCGAAAACATCACAGTTTGTGAGATTTGCCGTGCGGGCGTTGCTGTTCGCCTAGTGCGCTCTATCTTGTCGAGAGAATCGAACAGCCGAAGTTGGCCGCATGATCCCCAGTCCGAACAAGGTGTTTGCGCGTGGCGCCGCCAAAGCCGCAAAAAACCCGGCGCTCGGCTCGTTGCCGGAATGGAATTTGACGGATCTCTATCCCGGCATTGATTCGGCTGAACTCAAGCGCGATCTGACCTGGACCGAGGCCGAGTGCATCGACTTCGAGAAGGCCTACAAGGGCAATCTCGATAAGATTGCGGGCTCTCCCACCGGCGGCAGCGATCTTGCCGAGGCGGTGAAGCGCTACGAGAAGCTTGGCGACGTCGCGGGGCGTCTCGGCTCCTATGCCGGGCTGCTGCACGCCGGCGACGCCGCCAATCCGGTGCTGTCGAAGTTCTACGGTGACATGCAGGAGCGCATCACCGCGGCTTATCTCCATCTTCTGTTCTTCACGCTGGAGCTCAACCGCATCGACGATGCGGTGCTGGAACGCGCCATGGCTGATCCGGCGCTGGGACACTACCGGCCATGGATCGAAGACATCCGCAAGGAAAAGCCTTACCAACTTGAAGACCGCGTCGAGCAGTTGTTTCAGGAAAAGTCGATGACCGGCTATTCCGCGTTCAATCGATTGTTTGACGAGACCATGGTCAGCCTGCGCTTCAAGGTTGCCGGCAAGACGCTGTCGATCGAGCAGACGCTCAACCTGATGCAGGATCCGAAGGAGCGCACCCGAAAAGCGGCGTCCGAGGCGCTCGCCAAGACCTTCAAGGAGAACCTGCGGCTGTTCACCTTGGTGACCAACACACTCGCCAAGGACAAGGAGATTTCCGACCGTTGGCGCGGCTTCACGGACGTTGCCGCGGCGCGGCACCTATCCAATCGTGTCGAGCCGGAGGTGGTGGATGCGCTGGTCGCTTCGGTGCGCGCCGCCTATCCGCAGCTTTCGCATCGCTACTACGCGCTCAAGGCGCGCTGGTTCGGCAAGAAGAAATTGGCGCACTGGGACCGCAACGCGCCGTTGCCGCAGGTTGCGATGCGCACCATCCGCTGGGGTGAGGCGCAGGACACCGTGCTCTCGGCCTACAGCGCGTTTTCGCCGAGGATGGCGGCGATCGCCGAGCGTTTCTTCAAAGATCGCTGGATCGACGCACCGGTGCGGCCCGGCAAGTCGCCGGGTGCGTTCTCACACCCGACTGTGCCGTCCGCGCATCCCTACGTGATGCTCAACTACCAGGGCAAGCCGCGAGACGTGATGACGCTGGCACACGAGCTCGGCCATGGCGTGCACCAGGTGCTCGCCGCGCCGAACGGCGCGCTGATGGCGCCGACGCCGCTTACGCTCGCCGAAACCGCGAGCGTGTTCGGCGAGATGCTGACCTTCAAGCGCCTGTTGGAGACGAAAGACAAGAAGCAGCGCAAGGCGATGCTGGCCGCCAAGGTCGAAGATATGATCAACACGGTGGTGCGCCAGATCGCGTTCTATACGTTCGAGCGTCAGGTCCACACCGAGCGGCGCAACGGCGAGCTGACCTCGGAACGGCTCTGCCAGATCTGGATGGACGTGCAGCGCGAAAGCCTCGGGCCGGCAATCGACCTCAAACCGGGCTACGAGACGTTCTGGACTTACGTTCCGCACTTCATCCATTCGCCGTTTTATGTATACGCCTATGCATTCGGTGACTGCCTGGTGAACTCGCTCTATGCAGTCTACGAGAAGGCCAATGCGGGGTTCGCCGAGCGATATCTGGAGATGCTCGCCGCCGGTGGCACCAAGCACCACTCCGAGCTGCTCAAGCCGTTCGGCCTCGACGCCCGCGACCCGAAGTTCTGGAACGGTGGGCTCGGCGTGATCGAGCGGATGATCGGGGAGCTAGAGGCGCTGGACCGCACGAAGTAGGCGTCAGCTTCGCCCGCCCTTGGCCGTGAGGTCGAGAGAATGAATTGCGGTGTGGCCCATGCAGCCCCAGCGCCACACCGCGGCCTCGGCGTCCGGCGCCGCGCCGATGAGCAGGAGAATTGCAACCGCCGCTGTTCGCCTCATCGCCCACCCGTGGTCGTCAGGTCGTATTGGATACATTCCATTTTGATGTCGCGCGGCTTCTCATCGGTGCGTTCGTACCGATAGATCTTGCGGGTGACGAGGGTGCTCTCCTCGCGCCGGTCCGCCCGGCGGCGGTCGCGCGAGAATATGGTTTGCGAGGATTTCTCGGTCAGCGTCAGCTTTTGACCTTCGTATTGGCTGTGGACGTATTCCATCGTCGGCAGCAGCCCCTCGTCGACTCGCTTCGCCGCGAACGTCGCAATGTTACCCTTGATGAGATCGCGAGTGCGTTCGCTCGCCCACGCCGGAGGCATGATCACCAGCGAGTAGCGGTCGAAGATCAAGCGGTCGGTTCCGAGCCGGCCCTTGCAGCCCCAGGTCATGATTCCGGCGCTCGCTTGCGGCGCAAAAATCATGGCGGCGAGCATCGCGGCACAAAGCGTGGCGCAGGTTTGCCGGATCATCGCTGGCGTTCCCCCCAGGAATGCGTATTTTCTCTTTAGTATCACGGATGCACTGCTGAGTTCATGGCCGACAGCGAACGAAACCGGCTTGCCGCCCGCGCCGCCCGCTATGCCCGGGTCGGCGCCAATGTCGGTGGCGTCGCTGCGCGGCTCGTCGGCGCTCGCTTCTTCGGGCTGGAATTGGACCGCGCTCGCAACGCCGCCGAACTCGCCGCCGCGCTCGGCGGGCTCAAGGGTCCGATCATGAAGGTGGCGCAGCTGCTCGCCACCATCCCGGAGGCGCTGCCGCCGGAGTACATCGAGCAGCTCACCAAGTTGCAAAGCCAGGCGCCGCCGATGGGCTGGGCGTTCGTCAAGCGCCGCATGCAGGCCGAGCTCGGCGCCGACTGGCAGGCGAAGTTCAAGAGCTTCGAGCACCAGCCAGCGGCTGCGGCCTCGCTCGGTCAGGTGCATCGTGCCACCGAGCGGAGCGGCACCGCGCTCGCCTGCAAGCTGCAGTATCCGGACATGGAGTCGACGGTCGAGGCTGACCTGAGTCAGCTCGAAATCCTGTTCGCGATTCGCCGCCGCTTCGAGCCGGCGATCGACACCACCGAGATCGTCGAGGAGATCAGCGCGAGGCTGCGCGAGGAGCTGGACTATCGCCGCGAGGCCAAGCACCTCGCACTGTACCGCACGATGCTCGAAGGCCAGGACCTGGTCCGCGTGCCGCAGGTGTGGCCCAAGCTTTCGACCGGCCGGCTGCTTACGATGGACTGGCTCGACGGCGACAGGCTGCTCGATCACAAGGACGACACCCTCGCGGTGCGCAACCGGCTGGCCACCGCGATGTTCACCGCCTGGTGGTTTCCGTTCAGCCGGTTCGGCGTCATCCACGGCGATCCGCACCTCGGCAACTACGCCGCGTTCCTGGAAAAGGGCAAGCCCGCCGGCATCAACCTGCTCGACTACGGCTGTATCCGCATCTTTCCGGCGAAGTTCGTCGGCGGCGTGGTTGATCTCTACAACGGGCTGCGCAGCGGCGACGACGATCTGGTCGTGCATGCCTACGAGACCTGGGGCTTTCAAAAGCTCAGCCGCGAACTGATCGACACCCTCAACATCTGGGCGCGCTTCATCTACGGGCCGCTGATGGAGGACCGCGTACGCTCGATCGCCGACGGCGTGAAGCCCGGCGAGTACGGCCGCAAGCCGGCGTTCACCGTGCAGAAGGAATTGCGCCGGCTCGGACCGGTGAAGGTGCCGCGCGAGTTCGTGCTGATGGACCGCGCCGCGATCGGGCTCGGCGGCGTGTTCCTGCACCTGCGCGCCGAGCTGAATTTCCATCGCATGTTCGAAGAGGCGATGGAGGACTTCTCGGTCAAGCGCGTCGCTGACCGGCAAGCCAAGGCGCTGACGAAAGTCGGGCTCGAACCGGCGGCGTAACGCAGAACCTTAGTTCAAGCTCATTCCCGGATGAAGATAAGCGATCTGTCGTCCACGTTCTGCTCCGGTAGAGTGCCGGCCTTGAACGTAATCTCTTCCGTCGAAAGCGTCTGGCCCGGCGCGAGCCGCGCCCCGGCCACGGTTTCGGACACTCCCGACTTGAGCCAGAGAGCGGTTGCGCCAATGGTTAGAACGACAGCCAGCGCGAAACCAATGATGTTGGACATCGAAGACCTCTGCTTTGTTGGACACTCAAATTCGGACCTGCGCGGTCAGCGTCGTGCTGAACGGCGACGGACCTGTTGCTGCTTGACTAGTCTTGCTGCAGAAGAAGAGAGCCACTTTGCGAAGCGGATGCGGCTTGGTTGGCGGTCAACACGCTGTTGATGCGTTCGACCGCGGCCTTGCGACGCGTTTCCTGAGATGGATCGTTGAGCGCAAGGCTTCCGGTCCGGGTCGCGATGCGGCTGACAGCGTCGCGCGCTTCCGCAGAAAGCGAAGGCGCACGTTCGAGCTGGGGTGCGAGACGCTCAAGCCGCGCGACGTCCTGTAGGGCGCCGTTCGGGCTCGGAAGGATGATGAAAGCAACCGCTGGCACGATTGCGAGTGCTGAGAGAAGCATCCAACGGACGGGCGTCAGCGCCCGGCCGACCTCGGATGGTTTGCTGTTCGATGCCGAGCCGGGAATGGCGGCGCGGTATTCAGCGACCGTGGTCATGGTGGTCTCCTCAATCGCTTGAGTGACCCCCCTTGGTCTTGTCCGACCTTAATCCCCTACCGCACCTCGCATTTGGCCGGTTTACGGTCCTTCATGCGCGAGTACGATGCTGGACGGTATGATGCGAGGCTCTTAAGGTCTTTGGTTCAGGACCTTAAATCTTCTGAAATTCTCGACCCATTGAAATTGAAATGGCGTTCGATGGCGGGCGGCGGCGAAATAGCGTTCGGCCGATTTAGCCTCAACCTTGGGAAGCGGGAGTTGCTGCGCGCCGGCTCGCCGGTGAGGCTGGGTAGCCGGGCGATGGAGGTTCTCGCCGTTTTGGCCTCGGCCAAAGGTGAGGTCGTCGGCAAGGACGAGATCATGAACAGGGTGTGGCCCGGAGTGGCGGTCGAAGAGAACAATCTCCAAGTCCAGATTTCGGCGCTCCGTAAGGCACTCGATGAGGACAACCCCGGCATCAGCCACCTGGTGACGGTGCCGGGACGGGGTTACCGGCTGGTCGGCTTCACCGAAGCGGCGCCGAGTCCGGCGCTTCCGGACAAGCCGTCGATCGCCGTGCTGCCGTTCCAGAACATGAGCGACGACCCGAAGCAGGATTATTTCGCCGACGGGATCGTCGAAGACATCATCACCGCGATCTGCCAAATCCGCTGGCTGTTCGTGATCGCGCGCAATTCGAGCTTTGCCTACAAGGGCCGGTCTGTCGACGTGAAGCAGGTGGCACGTGAGCTTGGCGTGCGTTACGTGCTAGAGGGTGGAGTGCGCAAGGCGGAGCGACGTGTGCGCATCACGGCGGAGCTCGTCGACGCGACGACCGGCGCGCATCTCTGGGCGGGTCATTTCGACGGCAACCCTCGAGAATATCTTCGAATTGCAGGATCAGGTGACGGCGAATGTCGTCGGCGCCATCTCGCCCGCCCTGGAGCGGGCCGAGATCGAACGATGTGAAGCACAAGCCGACCGACAGCCTCGATGCTTACGACTACTACCTTCGCGGGCTCTCATGCGCGCACCGCGTGACGCGCGACGCCACTGACGAAGCGTTGCGGCTGTTTTCCAAGGCGACGGAGCTTGATCCCGACTTCGCGTCTCCGCATGGCCTTGCGGCATTCTGCTATGTCGTGCGCAAGATGAATGGGTGGATGAGCAATCCGGTCGCACTGGACGTCTCCGAAGCCGCTCGCTGGGCCTGGCGTGCGGCGGAGCTCGGCAAGGACGATGCAATTGCACTGTCGTTCGGCGGACTGGCGCTGGGATATGTTGCCGGCGACCTCGAAGGCGCCGTTGCGATGATCGACCGTTCGCTGGCGCTCAATCCCAACCTGGCGACATCGTGGTACGCGAGCGGCACCGTGCGCGCATTTCGCGGCGGTGAGCCCGACCTGGCGATCGAGCATCTAGGCGCGGGCAATGCGGCTGAGCCCGCTCGATCCATTCCTGTTCACAATGCAGGGCGTCACCGCCTTCGCGCACTTTTTCGCCGGCCGCTACGAGGAGGCATCAGCGTGGGCCGACAAGGCTTTCTGGCAGCGGCCCAACATATCTGGCCACGCTGCGAATATCCGCGGTCAGCCACGCCTTCGCCGGCCGCCTCGAAGAAGCCAGGAAGGCGGTTGTGCTTGCGCTGCAACTCGATCCGGACATGCGCATCGCCAATCTCAAGGATCGTATCGGGACGTTCCGCCGTCAGGAGGACTACGCCAAGTACGCCGAGGGCCTGCGTATGGCAGGATTGCCCGAATAGGCGGGGAGGGGCTTGGCGTGGCGGCGCTGTCGTCCGATCCATACGATTTCATCATCGTCGGTGCGGGCTCGTCCGGCTGCGTGCTGGCAGCGCGGCTCTCCGAACGCGCGAGCAATCGCGTGCTGCTGATCGAGGCCGGCACCGACTATCCGCCCGGCGAGGAGCCCGCGGAAATTCTCGATATCTACGGCGCATCGGCCTACGCCAACCCGCGCTTCATCTGGCCGAACACCGCCGCGAAGTTCTCGCCACGCCCCGGCAATGCACCTGACACGCGGCCGCGCCGGCTCTACAACCAGGGCCGCGTGATCGGCGGCACTTCGTCGGTCAACGGCATGGCGGCGCTGCGCGGCCTGCCGTCCGACTACGAGCACTGGATCAAACGTGGCGCGGCCGGCTGGTCGTGGGACGACGTACTGCCGTTCTTCAAGAAGCTCGAGGCCGATCGCGATTTTGGCGGTCCGATGCACGGCAAGGATGGACCGATCCACGTGCAGCGCTATCCGGAAAGCGCCTGGCCGGGCTTCACCCGCGGCGTGCTCGCCGCGGTCGAGCGTGCTGGCTGGCGCAACATCCGCGACCAGAACGCGGCGTTCGCCGACGGCTTCGCGCCGGTTGCGCACAGCCATACCGACGACCGGCGCATGGGCGCTGCCTGGCGCTATCTCACCGTGGAGGAGAGACGGCGCAACAATCTCACCATCATGGGCGAGGCGCACGTTGAGCGGATCGTGTTCGACGGCCTGCGCGCGGTGGGCGTTGTGCTGCGACGTGGCGACGAACGTTTGGAGGTGCGGGGCCGCCAGATCGTTCTTTCGTCTGGCGCGTTGCAGTCGCCCGCGCTGCTGATGCGCTCCGGCATCGGCCCGGCGCGCGAGCTTGAAGCGCTTGGCATCGCTGTGATCGCCGACCGGCCCGGCGTCGGCAAACATCTGATGGAGCATCCCGGCGTCAACTTCGGCTGCTGGCTCAAGCCGGGTGCGCGATTGCCGCGCACGCTGCGCCGGCAGATGTTCGCCGGCCTGCGCTGGTCATCCGGTTACGAAGACTGCCCCCAGGGCGACATGTACTTGATCCCGTCCAACAAGGCGCAATGGCACGCGATCGGCGAGCAACTCGGGCTGATCATGCTCTGGGTCAACCGCTCCTACTCGACTGGCGAGGTGAAGCTCACGTCGTCCGATCTCCACGCGCCGCTCGATATCGACTTCAACATGTGCTCGGATCCGCGCGACATGGAGCGGCTGGTGATCGGTGTGCGTCTGCTGTGCCGTCTCACCGCCGACGCCGCGATCCGCGAGCACGTCGAACAGGTGTTCCCGATCAGCTTCAGCGATTGGGCGCGCAAGCTCGCGGTGCATTCTAGGTTCAACGCCGCGCAGACCTTTGCCGGTGCGATGCTGATGGAATCCTCGGCCGCACTGCGGCGCTTCATGCTCGACAAGCTGATCGCCGACGCGCCGACGCTGGACGATCTGGCGAATGACGACGAAGCGTGCCGCGAATGGATCGCCGGCGCGGTGCTTGGCCATTGGCATGCGTCGTGCACCTGCCGGATGGGTGCGGCAGACGATCCCGGCGCGGTGACTGATCCGACAGCGCGGGTCTATGGCGTCGAAGGGCTGCGCGTCGCCGACGCGTCGATCATGCCTTCGGTGCCCTGCGCCAACACCAACATCCCGACCATTATGATCGGTGAGAAGGTCGCGGCGACGATCTTGGCGGGGCGTTGAACAGCCGCGACGGTCGTCTCTCTTCGCTCATTCCCGCGTAAGCGGGATCCAGAGTCCGTTCACTGAACTTCCTTGCAGCCCTGGGTCCCCGCTTTCGCGGGGACGAGGGGCCCGAGAGCGATTACTGCGGCTTGAACCCCGACGCCCTCACGATCTCGGCGTTCACCGCGATCTCCTTGCGCACGAAGCTGTCGAACTCAGCCGGCGTCATCGGCATCGGCGCGCCGCCAAGTGCGATGATCTTGTCGGCGACCGATGGCACCTTGAGCGCCGTGACAATCTCCTTGTTGAGCCGCTCGATGATCGGCCTCGGCGTCTTGGCCGGCAGGAACGCACCGACCCAGAAATTGTATGCCGCGCCGGGCAACCCCGCTTCGGCAACGGTACGGACGTCGGGCATCAGCGGCAGGCGCTTCGCCGAACTCACTGCGAGCGCGCTGACCTTGCCGTCCCTGGTGAGCGGCACGGCGTTCACCGCGGGTGCCGGATACATATCGATGCGCCCGGCGATAACCTCGGTCATGCCTTCCGGTGTGCCGCGAAACGGCACGTGGGTCGCCGCAAAGCCGGCGGCAAGCCGGAAGCGCTCCATGAACAACTGCCCCGAGCTGCCGGCCCCTGCAGTGCCGTAGAGAATTGTGCTGCCCGGCTTCTTGCCCGCGTCCACCAGGTCGGTGAGCGTCCGGTACTTGGGATTGGTGGCGATGACGAACGGCACGTCGGCCAGCGCGCTTACCGCCGCGAAATCGTCCGCCACATTGAATGGCAGCTGCGCGAAGGTCGATGCCACGACGACATGAGACGTCGAATGCACCAGCATGGTGTAGCCGTCCGGATCGGACTTGGCAGCCTGCGCCATGCCGAGCGTGGTGCCACCCCCGCCGCGGTTCTCGACCACGAAGGTCTGGCCGACCTGCTTGCCGACCTGCTCGAACACGGTGCGCGCGGTGATGTCGGTGGCGCTGCCAGCGGTGAACGGCACCACGATCTTGATCGGCTGTTTGGCTGGCCATTCCTGCGCCGTGGCGGCGAGCGGCACAGCCATTGCGATTGTGGCAAGCCCCCGAACCAGCCAGCGTGTCATCATGGTTTTCCTCAACCCCGAATTTGTTTGCCACAATCATAACGGGACACCGCCCTTGGTCCAGGGTTCGGGATTGTGGTGCAGCGCCGGCACTTGCGGCATCGCGTCCCACTTGGAATTTTTCCACGGTCGCGCCGTAATCAGACGCTTGGTGTTGGACAGAGGCGATGGTTCACGTTAAGGGGCATGGAATCGCGGCGGCCCTGCCGCATTTGATGAGTGCCTGCGCCTGATTTCCCCGCTCCTCCAGGAGATATGATGCTCGCTTGGCTTGCGTGTTGTCTTGCATTCGCGGTTGCGGTCGCCTTGCCCGGCGATGCGCACGCGAATTGTGCGGGGACCATCAGCAAGCTGATGTCCAAGGACACCGAGAAGCTTGCGACGCGCTACCAGCGTGTCGCCAAGCGAATGGAACGGGAGCGAAGCCCGAAGCTCGTCGCTGAGGGATGCCGGATCGCGCGGGCGCTCGAGCCCAAGCTTGCCGAGCAGATCGGCGCCCTGAAAGCGTCTGGCTGTGCCAAGGACCCCGAGGTTGGCACGATGGTCGTCGATATCGTTCGCGGCCACGAGGACGATCTTGCCAGCCTGCGCAAAACCACCCGCAGCGACTGCCGATAGGTTATGGGCCGCGGCGCGCCGGCCTTTTCATTGTTAAATCATGACGGTGGGCGGGGCGGGCGCGGCATTGCCCGCCCCACGCGATTCCGCTAAATGCTTGCGTTAGCCGGCACTGAAAGGGATTGCGGATGGCGTCGCACGGGACCACGGAATACTCGACGGCGGAAGGCAACGATTACGCCGAGCATGAGCGCACTTACCAGATGTTCCTCTCGCTGGTGAAGTGGAACGTCATCGTCATCGCGATCATCCTGATCGGAATGGCCTACTTTCTGACCTGACAGGTCAGCGCCTCTGGCGCACCCGCCCTCACTGCCTGCCGAGGGGGGGCGGGCAGCGGTTGGAGGAACTCATGAAGATCGCGATTGCTGCTGAAACCGACCCCGGCGAGCCGCGGGTCGCTGCCACGCCCGAAACCGTGAAAAAGTTTGTTGGCCTGGGTGCCGAGGTCGCGGTGGATGCCGGCGCGGGGCTCAGGTCCGGGATCCCCGACGACGACTTCAAGGCTGCCGGTGCGAGCGTCGGCCCGAGTGCCGCAAGCGGCGCCGACGTCGTGCTCAAGGTGCGCCGTCCGACTGAGCCCGAGCTGAAGTCCTACAAGAAGGGCGCCGCCGTCATCGCCATCATGGATCCGTATGGCAATGAGGCCGCGCTCAAGGCGATGGCGAACGCCGGCGTGGTGGCCTTCGCCATGGAATTGATGCCGCGCATCACCCGGGCGCAGTCGATGGACGTGCTGTCGAGCCAGGCCAATCTCGCCGGCTATCGTGCTGTGATCGACGGCTCGTCCGAATATGGCCGCGCGCTGCCGATGATGATGACGGCGGCCGGCACGGTGCCGGCGGCCAAGGTGTTCGTGATGGGCGTCGGCGTTGCCGGCCTGCAGGCAATCGCCACCGCGCGGCGGCTCGGCGCCATTGTCACCGCGACCGACGTGCGTCCGGCGGTGAAGGAGCAGGTGCAAAGCCTCGGCGCCAAGTTCATCGCGGTCGAGGACGAGGAGTTCAAGCAGGCCGAGACAGCGGGCGGCTACGCCAAGGAAATGTCCAAAGAGTACCAGGCCAAGCAGGCCGCGCTGGTGGCCGAGCACATCAAGAAGCAGGACATTGTCATTACCACTGCGCTCATCCCGGGACGTCCCGCGCCGAAGCTGGTCAGCAAGGACATGGTGGCGTCGATGCGGCCC
Organism: uncultured Alphaproteobacteria bacterium; assembly: GCA_963787955.1. Taxonomy (GTDB): domain Bacteria; phylum Pseudomonadota; class Alphaproteobacteria; order Rhizobiales; family Xanthobacteraceae; genus Z2-YC6860. The sequence continues at coordinate 101,200 of CAWBFG010000040.1, forward strand.
GGCTCGGTGCTGGTCGATCTCGCGGTCGAGCGCGGCGGCAATGTCGAAGGTGCCAAGATCGGCGAGGTGGTCGATGCGAACGGCGTCAAGATCGTCGGCCACGCCAACGTGCCAGGCCGGCTCGCCGCCTCCGCCTCGGCGCTCTACGCCAAGAACCTGCTCACGTTCCTCGAGACTATGATCGACAAGAAAGAGAAAACGCTTGCGATCAACTGGGACGACGAGATCGTCAAGGGCACCGCGCTCACCCGCGACGGCGCCGTGATCCATCCGAATTTTGCGCCGAAGAGCGCTGCTTAGGAGATCGATCATGACAGGAAGCCCGCTCGACGCCGTCGACCCGTTCCTGTTCCTGCTTTCGATCTTCGTGCTCGCGGTATTCGTCGGCTACTACGTGGTCTGGTCGGTGACGCCGGCGCTGCACACGCCGCTGATGTCGGTGACCAACGCCATCTCCTCGGTGATCGTGGTCGGCGCGCTGTTGGCGATCGGTGTGCCGCTCGCCGGCAACGAGCAGGGACCGTTCATCGCCCGTGCGCTCGGCTTCGTTGCGCTGGTGCTCGCCTCGATCAACATCTTCGGCGGCTTCCTGGTCACGCAGCGCATGCTGTCGATGTACAAGAAGAAGAAATGAGCGCGCCATGAACGCCAACCTCGTCGCGCTGCTCTATCTGGTCTCGGGCGTCCTGTTCATCATGGCGCTGCGCGGGCTTTCGAGCCCGGTGACGAGCCGCCAGGGCAACATGTTCGGCATCGCCGGCATGACCATCGCGGTGCTCACCACGCTGGGCTCGCATCCCCCGGTCGGGCTGAGCGCCTGGGTGCTGGTGATCGGCGGGCTCGCGTTCGGCGGCGGCATCGGCGCGATCATCGCGCGGCGGGTGCCGATGACGTCCATGCCCGAGTTGGTCGCGGCGTTCCACTCGCTGGTCGGCCTCGCCGCCGTGCTGGTCGCGGCCGGTGCGTTCTACGCGCCGGAGGCTTTCGGCATCGGCAAGGTCGGCGCCATCAAGCAGGCCAGCCTGGTCGAAATGTCGCTCGGCGTCGCGATCGGCGCCGTTACCTTCACCGGATCGATCATCGCGTTCCTGAAGCTGTCGGGCCGCATGAGCGGCGCGCCGATCATGCTGCCGGGACGCCACGTCATCAACATCGTGTTGGCGCTGGCGCTGGTCTTCTTCATCTACGGCCTGGTGGTGTCGCAGAGCCAGATCGATTTCTGGCTGATCACCTTCATCGCGCTGGCGCTCGGTATCCTGATCATCATCCCGATCGGCGGCGCCGACATGCCGGTGGTGATCTCGATGCTCAACTCGTACTCCGGCTGGGCCGCCGCCGGCATCGGCTTCACGCTCGGCAACATGGCGCTGATCATCACCGGCGCGCTGGTCGGCTCCTCGGGCGCGATCCTGTCCTACATCATGTGCAAGGGCATGAACCGCAGCTTTATCTCCGTGATCCTTGGCGGCTTCGGTGGCGAGGTGGCAGGCCCCGCGGCCGGCGGCGAGCAGAAGCCGGTCAAGCTCGGCTCGGCGGAGGACGCTGCTTACATCATGAAGAACGCCGGCAAGGTCATCATCGTGCCCGGTTACGGCATGGCGGTGGCGCAGGCGCAGCACGCGCTGCGTGAAATGGCCGACCATCTCAAGCAGGCCGGTGTCGAGGTGAAATACGCCATTCACCCGGTCGCCGGCCGCATGCCCGGCCACATGAACGTGCTGCTCGCCGAAGCCAACGTGCCCTACGACGAGGTGTTCGAGCTTGAGGACATCAACTCGGAATTCCCGCAGGCCGACGTGGTCTATGTGATCGGCGCGAATGACGTGACCAATCCGGCCGCGGAGGAGGACAAGTCCTCGCCGATCTACGGCATGCCGGTGCTGCAGGTCTGGAAAGGCGGCACTGTGATGTTCAACAAGCGCTCGCTGGCGTCGGGCTACGCCGGCATCGACAATCCGCTGTTCTACCGCGACAACACCATGATGCTGCTCGGCGACGCCAAGAAGATGACCGAGACCATCGTCAAGTCGATGTGACGGCGAGCCCCGGGAGCGGCCTGCGGTAGGTTTCCGGCATGCGCAAAATCACGAGAAACGTGACCGCTGCGGACGCCATGATCAGGAAGGCGGGCGCCAGTTCGTCGCCGGTGCGATCGACCAGCCAGGTCGCTACGAGCGGCGTCAGGCCGCCGATGACGCCGAGGCAGATGTTATAGCCGAGCGCGACGGTGGTGCAGCGAACACTCGCCGGCGCGGACTCGACCATGAAGGCGGGCTGCGCGCCGACGAAAAGACCGATGATCAAAACCAGGCCGAGCTGTCCGAGCTGAGCCAGCGCCGCGCTCTGCTGGTGCATCAGCCAGAACAGCGGCAACGCGGCGACAAATCCCAGAATCGTCGCCAGCAGCAGGGCGGGCTTGCGGCCGACGTGGTCGGTCCACCGGCCGACCGCAAGTCCGATGAACAGCAGAACGACCATGCTGATGGTGTTGATCTCCAGCGCCCGGGCTGGCGCGATGCCATCGGCCATCTGCAGCCAGCTGACGAGATAGACGAAGGTGACGTAGAAGCTAACGGCGTTGAATACCGACAGACCGGCAAACGCCAGCACGACGCGCCAGTGATCGTGCAAGGTCTCGACCAACGGCGCGCGCTTGGGGCGCTCCGCCGGAACTTCGGTCATGTGCCGGCGCACGAAATAGCCGACAATGCCGACGAGCAGGCCGACCAGGAACGGAATGCGCCAGCCCCAGTCGTTGAGCGCCTCGGCAGACATCGCACCCGCAAAGCCCGCGCCGACAGCCGAGCCGAGCAAAATACCCGCGCACGCGCCGCAGGAGGCGAGCGCGCCCATGACGCCGCGGCGGCCTTCGGGGGCGTGCTCGATCAGGAACACCATCGAACTCGTATATTCGCCGCCGACCGACAGGCCCTGCACCATGCGCAGCAGCGTCAGCGCGACAGGCGCCATCAGCCCGATCGCCGCGTAGGCCTGGCAAGAGGCCGATCAGGAACGTCGGGATCGCCATGGCGGCGACCGAGAAGGTCAGTGCGGTGCGCCGCCCGAACCGGTCGCCGATGTGGCCGATCAGCGCGCCGCCGACCGGCCGCATCAGGTAGCCGACCGCGAAAACGCCGAACGCTGAGAGCAATTGCGCGACCGGATCTTCGTGCGGGAAGAAGTGGCGCCCGATGGCGGCGGCGAAATAGCCGTAGATCGCGAAGTCGTACCATTCGAGCACATTGCCGATCATGCCCGCCGCGATGACCTTGCGTGTCTGCGCCGGTTGCATGTTCGCGGCCCCCGAAGGTTGCACTCACGTCAATGTAGCGCGCCCCAGCACCGGCCGCAGCAAGAACGCGACGGCGAGGCCGATCACCGCCACACCGGCGAAGAACAGCGGCGCGCGCCGCCCAGCCGAACGCCTCCGCCGTCAGGGCCATAGCGATCGACCCCAACAGGTTTCCTATGTTCAAGACGGCATTGGTACTGCGTCAGAGCGAAGCCGGCGCCGGCATAATCGTTCCGCACTTCTTGCAGGTCCGGTGCGCTTCCGAATCATAGAAATTCCGGTAGGCCTGCGTCACCGGATCAGCGCGGTAGTCGTCGACAACATAGGTCTCCTCATGCAGGAACTCGTCGCAGGCTTGGCAGAACCAGACGAACCTGTCGATGTCTCCGGGAACGCGCGCTCGCTCGATGACCAGCTGGAAGGAATCCGGTGCAAATCGGGGTGAATGTGGCACCAGCGGTGGCTGAAACAGGCACGATCCCTCGGGGACGTGTGCGATCTTCTCGACACCCTCCTCCGTCCGATAGTGGAGGTGGAGATCGCCCTTCAGCGAATACTGAATCTCGTAGCTTGGGTTGATATGAAATTCGCTGCGGTATTCGCGCCCGCGCGCGATGAACGCCATGGAGTCGCCGGTCAGCCACAGTTGCTGCGTCCGCTTGTTTGTCTCCGTCAGTTGCCGCATGACGCCTTCGAGATCGACATTCGGCATCTTGAGAGATGGAATGGTGAATAGCATGGCAACGCTCCTTTCGTGGCCGATCATGCATTGATTCCTCATGCGGGCAATCTAGGGACGGGCGCCGAGCGCCGCAACAGATGTGCATGCTGCATTGCCGTGCTATCACCCGCGCGAGAGGCCTGACATGACGCTGCTCAAGTGGCTGATCGGTGCGCTGGTCGCGTTCGGCGGTTTCGTCGCGCTAATGTACGTCGCGCAGCGCTCGCTGATGTATTTTCCGGATCGAGAGCGCATCTCGCCCACCGACGCCGGGCTGCGCGATGCGCAGGAGGTCGTGCTCGACACGGCCGACGGCGAGAAAGTCATCGCCTGGCATGTGCCGCCGCGCGGCGACAAGCCGGTGGTGCTCTATTTCCAAGGCAACGGCGGCGCGCTGCAGCATCGCGTCGATCGGTTTCGCGCACTGACCGGCGACGGGACCGGGCTGCTCGCCCTGAGCTACCGCGGCTATGGTGGCTCGAGCGGCAGCCCGACCGAGCCCGGCCTGATCGCCGATGCGACGGCGGCTTACGAGTTCGCGATCGCGCGCTATCCGGCGCAGCGCATCGTGTTGTGGGGCGAGTCGCTCGGCACCGGCGTCGCGATTGCTCTGGCGGCCGACCGCAAGGTTGCCGGCATCATGCTGCAGGCGCCGTTCACCTCGGCGGTGGATATCGGCGCCCGGGCCTACCCGTTCCTGCCGGTGCGGCTCCTGATGAAGGATCAGTTCCGCTCCGACGAGCGCATCGGCAAGATCAAGGCGCCGCTCCTGGTCCTGCATGGCGCGCTTGACCGCGTGATACCGCTGGCGTTCGGCGAGCGTCTGTTTGCCCTGGCCAATGAGCCGAAGCGGTTTGTCCGCATCGCGAACGGGGACCACAACGACCTGGACAGCTACGGCGCGCAAGCCGCGGTGCGGGAATTTCTGAGCGAGCTTTCTCGGTAGCCGAAGGCGCTACTGCCCGGGTGGCGGCGGCATCCAGTTCAACCCGCCGGGCATGTCCTCGCGTGGTTGCTGGGGGTGCAAGTAAGGCTGCCCGCTTTGTCCGCGCTGTTGCCTCCGCCGCTGAATCAAGTTGGGCGGAATTTGCGAGCTCTGGTCCGGTCCGCAATAGCCGCCGACTCCGCTCACCGACTGCTGGCACATCTGCAGTGTCGGGATGCCGCAGTCGCTGGTGCCCTGGCTGTAGTGCGCGCAGTACTGCGCATGGGCCGCGGCTGGCATCAAGAGAGTGCCGGCGATCAGCGCAGCGGCGCCGGTGAAAGCAAATTGCATGACGGTTCAGCTGGCCTCCAATGCGAGCCTAGACCTGTCAAGTGGGGCACGGCAACGGCGCCATTACGGGTTCGTGTTGGCCGGTCCCGTGTCCCAGAGATATTGGCGCCACTTCACCCCGACCACGATGGTGAACAGCAGCCCGATGCTGGCGTACAGCGACGCCGTCCAGCGAAAGCCGATGCGCTCGATCAGCGCACCGGCGATCAGCAGCCCGAGCGGCAGACTGTAGATCGCCAGCATGCGCACGCCAAGCACGCGGCCGCGGAAGCGCTGGCTCGCGGTGCGCAGCAGGATCACAGTGTGGCAGACCATGGTGAGACTCTGCGTGATGCCGCAGAGAAACAGCGTGATGACACCGCCATACAGGGTGTGCATCTGAATGAACACCAGGATCAAGACGTGCCAGATCACGCCGGAGATCAGCATCATCCGCGACAGCCGCACACCGGCTCCGAACCAGGTCATGACCATGGCGCCAATCAGCGCGCCGAACCCGATCGAGGCCACCAGATAGCCCAGGCCGGTCTGGTCGATGCGGTAGATCTCCCTGGCGACGTAAGGCAACAGTCCGTTGGTCAGCGGGAAAGCGGTGAAGTTGAACAGCAGCGCCAGCCATACGACCGCCAGCAGGCTCGGTGTGTTCCAGATATGCACGATGCCTTCGCGCAGGTCGCTCCACGTCGAGGCGCTGGATTCCGCTTTCACGGTTGCCTCGGTGCCGGTCTCGGCCGGGCCGGGTCGCGCGAGAGAAGTCAGCAGCGAACCGAGCGCGTAGAGGATGGTGATTGCCACATAGGCGGGCGCCATGCCGAACGCCGCGAACATGCCGGCGCCCGATAGCGCGCCGGTGATACGCGCAATGTCCGACGTGGTGCGCGAAAAGCTCATCGCGCCGGTCAGGAGATTGGGCGGCATAGTGTCGGCGACCACCGCGCCGCGCAGCCCCATGTCGGACGGTCGCACCAGGCCCGACACGGCGGCGATGATCAGCACCAGCACCGGATTGAGAACGCCGGCGAATGCCAACGCCATCAGCAGGGCGGCGACCGCGGCGTAGATCGCCCGCATCCCGGTGAGCAAGTAGCGATGGCCGATGCGGTCGCTCGCCACGCCGAGCATCGGGGCGATCAACGTGCCGCCGTAAAGCAGCGCGCCGTAGATCGTGAGGTAGAGCACCGAGCCGGTCTCGACCAGCACGTACCAGCCCAGGATCAGGGTCTCCATCTCGAATGCCCACGACACCAGCAGGTCCGCGAGCCACTGAAAGCGGTAGCCACGGATGCGAAATGGCGCGAGCGCAGAGGGAAGCGGCATTGATGTCCCGGCAGGGAGCAAGGCAGGCAGCCTATCTTAGCCGGGCTGCGCCGCCGGTGTCCGGTGTCCGGTATCGATGCCTGTTCAGAACGCCTGGTACGACCGGCCCATCTGGCCGCCGACCCGGGTAAAGCCGACCTTGGCCGGCTCGTGGTCCTTGTTGATGTTGATCGCCTTGGCGTAGGAGCCGGCCGCCTTCTCCTTGTCGCCAAGCCTCTCATACGCGAGCCCGCGGCTGGTCCAGGCCTGGAGATTCTGCGGCTCCGCCGACACGGCGTCGTCGAGGTCGGCCGCCGCAGCCTTGAAATCATTGATCGACATGTGGCTCAGCGCGCGGGCGATGAACGGGTCGGCTTCGTTCTGCGTCAGACCGATCGCCGTCGAGAAATCGTCGATCGCGTAACGGTGTTGGCGTTGGCTCTGATAGAGCAGGCCGCGGTTGTAATAGGCCTGCGTGCTGTCGGGCCGGATCGCGATCGCCTTGTTGAAGTCGTTGAAGGCGTTGAGGGTCTGCTTCTGTTGCCGGTAGATGATGCCGCGGCCGATGTAGGCGATGGCGTAGTTCTGGTCGAGCTCGAGCGCTTTGTTGTAGTCGGCCATCGCCAGGTCGAGCTTGCCGGTCTTGCGATAAATCAGCGCGCGGTTGGCGTAGGCCTGGGTGTAGTTCGGATCGAGGCTGATCGCCTTGCTGAAATCGGCGAGCGCCTCCTGATGGCGGCCGGCCTGGCCGAATACCGTGCCGCGCATGTTGACGGCTTGCGGGTCGTTCGGATTGCGCTGCACCACGCTGGTCAGCGACGCGATGTTGCCGGGGGAGGCGGCGAGCTGGCTGTCTTCGGTCTCGGATGTGGGAGCCGAGGTGAAGTTGGAGCTCTGGCAGCCGGCAAGCGACGCCGCGGCGGCGAGAAAGAGCGCACACGTCAGGCGGACCAGGTTCGCGCTGTTCGCGGCCGTCATGGGCGTGCTCTCGGGCGTGATCTCGATCTGCTCACCGCGCTTTCAATCGTGTTCAGCCAAGGAATGCGGCGAAGGTTCGACGATACCGCATGATCCGGCGAGGTGGGAACCGGTTCGCCAAGTCTTGCGCTGCTGTTGTCCCGGAGCGGGGTCGGAAACGACTGCGCGGGCCGGGGAAACCCCGCCCGCGCTGTCAAACCTTGCAGACGCTCGAAGTGCCGGTTAGCGGCCAAACCCGCCGCCGCCGCCAAAGCCGCCGCCGCCAAAGCCGCCGCCGTGTCCGGCACCGCGGCCGGGACCGCGTCCCGGACCACCACGGCCGCCCTCGCGGCCGCCGCCCGGCGCGCCGAAGGCCGGCTTCGGCTTCATCGGAATAAGGCCCTCGCGCTGCATCTTCTTGCGCGCAAGCTTGCGGGCGCGGCGAACCGCTTCCGCCTTTTCCCGGGCCTTCTTTTCGGATGGTTTCTCGTAGTGGCCGCGAAGCTTCATCTCGCGGAAAATGCCCTCGCGCTGCATCTTCTTCTTCAGCGCCTTGAGGGCCTGGTCAACATTGTTGTCGCGGACAAGAACCTGCACTCGGTGATCCTTCTAAAAATCCGGTTCGGTCTGGGTGTGTGGAAGGCCGTTACGGCATTCCGAGTTGGGCGCTGGTAGCAGGAAAGCCGCCAAAAGTCCATCGCGCCGCCGCTTTTTGCCGGACCCCGGCAGAGAAAATCGTTAGGCGCTGATGTCGGGGGTGAGTTGGTCTTCGATCGCGATGATGCGGTCGCGCAAGATCAGCTTGCGCTTCTTCAACCGCTGGATCTGCAACCGGTCGGAGCCCGGCGCCGTCTCCAGCGCCTCGATCGCCGCGTCAAGATCGCGGTGCTCCTGCCGCAGGCGCGCCAGCAACCCGACCAGTTCGCGCTCTTCGTCTTTGGTCATCGCCGGACCCATGACTCCCGGCACAATCCTGGCGGCGTCTGGTGCCACGGGGGCAAAGCCTGGAACCAGTACAAAGTCTTGAATTCGCATGACTTTCGTAACTCACCAGCCCGGATTGCAGCCACGCTGGCACCGGCCGTGCGCGACGCGTCCGGTATTTAGGCATTATCGTCTGTTTCTCAAGGGACGTTCAAGCGGGACGGTAAGCATCTGGTAGCATGATTGCGGGGATTTGTTGCGCCGCACAAGAGTCTGCAATCGACTTGTCGGGAACCTCATGGCAAACTTGTCGAGTCAGGGGTGAGTTCGAATATCCGATGGAGACATCGCATAATGACCATCCAAGCGCATCTGACCGAACTTGAGAGGCGGCATCAAAAGCTCGAGGACGAAATCGCTGAGGCGATGACGCATCCCTCGACCGACGGCCTGAGGATCGCAGAGTTGAAGCGTCTGAAGCTGCAGGTAAAGGACGAGATCGCACGCCTCAAGACGGGAGTCGGATCCAGCGTCCACTAAGGACCCGATCCTATCGGCTTGATGTTGAGTTTTTACCGCCGGCTCCCGCGAGGAGAGCCGGCGGTGCTATTTTGGCGCAAGGCCTTGTGCGCGGAATGGGAGGACATGGTGCCCAAGTGGACGTCAACAGTCGTGACTCTCGCGCTGGCCGTCCTGCTCGGCGTCATCGGTGCGCCGGCGGCCGCGCAGGACTATCCGAACCGCCCCATCACACTGGTGGTGCCGTTCCCGGCCGGCGGCGGCAACGATGCGCTCGCGCGCGTCGTCGCGGAGAAAATGAGCAAGACGCTCGGCCAGCAGGTCGTGGTCGAGAACCGCGCCGGGGCAGGTGGTACGATCGGCACGCGCGCGGTCGCGAAGGCTCCAGCGGACGGCTATACAATTCTGCTGTCCTACACTGGCACGCTTGCGATTAATCCGAGTCTCTATCCCAACGCCGGCATCGACCCGCGCAAGGACTTCACGCCGATCGGACTGATCGCCTTCCTGCCAAGCGTGTTGGTGGTGCATCCCTCGCTGCCGGTGCGCAACACCGGCGAATTGATCGCCTATGCGAAGGCGAACCGCGGCAAGATCAACTACGGCTTTGTGCCGAGTACGGTCGGGCATATCACCACCGAGCTGTTTGCCAGGACAGCGGGGATCGAACTCACCAGCATTCCCTACAAAGGCAACGGCAACGCATTGGGCGACCTGCTCGGCGGCCATGTTTCGATGATGTTCATCTCGCTGCTGCCGATCATCGGCAACGTCAAGGCGGGGACGTTGCGAGCGCTGGCGATCACGAGCCCCCAGCGTTCCGCGCTGCTGCCCGACGTGCCGCCGATCTCGGAATCCGGTCTCCCCGGCTTTTCCGCGGTAACCCACTACGGCCTGGCCGCTCCGCCGGGCACGCCGCGTCCCGTCATCGAGCGGCTGAACAAGGAGCTGCAGGCCGCACTTGCAATGGACGACGTCCGCGCGAAGCTGTCGGTGGATGGCGCTGTGCCGCTGCCCGGCACGCCCGAGGCGTACGCGACCGTCATCGATACCGAAGAAAAGAATTGGGGCTCGACCGTCAGAAGCCTCAACCTGAAGGTCGAGTAGCCGTCCATGCCGCAAGTGAAATGGGTTGTCGCGTTGATTGCCGCGCTGCTCGGTGTGCAAGTTGCGCTGGCACAGGATTATCCGACCCGGCCGATCACGCTGATCGTGCCGTTTCCCGCCGGCGGCGGGGTCGATGTGATCGGCCGCATCGTCGCGGAGAAGCTGTCGGCTTCGCTCGGCCAGCAGGTGATCGTCGACAATCGCGGCGGCGCGGCGGGCGTGATCGGCACCCGCGTTGCCAAGGCGGCGCCGCCCGATGGCTACACGCTGGTGATGGCGACCTCCGGCTCGATCGCGATCAATCCGACGCTCTATGCCAACCCCGGCTACCAGCCGCTCAAGGATCTTGCGCCGATCGGGCTGATCTCCTCGGCGCCGATCGTGCTGATGGCGCACCCGGATGCGCCGCAGAAATCTCTGTTCGATGTTATCGCTGCGGCTAAGGCCGAGCCCGGCAAGCTCAACATCGGCACGCCGCCGCCCGGCACCAGCGCCAACCTCGCCGCCGAGTTGTTCAAGGTGATGGCCGGTATCGACTACACGATCGTCACCTATCGCGGCACCGGACCGCTGACCACCGATCTGCTCGGCGGCCACGTCAAGCTCGCCTTCAACGTGCTGGCGCCGGCCATGACCAATCTCAAGTCCGGCAGTCTGCGTGCGCTGGCGGTGCTGGCCTCGCGCCGGACCTCGCTGTTGCCGGAGGTGCCGACGACCGCGGAAGCCGGGCTCCCCGGCTTCGAGGCCGGGCTCAACTACGGCCTGCTGGCGCCGATCGGTACGCCGCGCTCGATCATCGAGCGGCTCAACAAGGAGCTTCGTGCTCTGGTCGACGCGCCGGAGGTGCGCGCCAGGATCGCTGCCGACGGCGGCGATCCGCGGCCGTCGAGCCCGGAGGAATACACCGCGGACATCGCGCGGGAAGACAAGATATGGGGCGACCTCATTCGCAAGCTCAAGCTCAAGATTGAATGAAGCATAGCAAGCGTCAGGGGGAGGGGTGAATGATCTGGAAAACGGCAATGACCGGCGCGCTCGTCGTCGGTGTCGTAGCGATGCCGGGCACCAGCACGTTGGCACAGACACAGGTGCTCGATGCGGTCTATCGCGGCACCCTGGTGTGCGCGAAGACACCGTTCACCGAATTCGCGATGCGCGACGCGATCGCAGTGACCGTCGCGGGCGGCAAGGCGACCTACACACACGTGGTGCGGATCCGCGAGACGCCCGAGCCCAGCGAGGAAACCGGCACTGCCAAGCTTGATGACGCAAGGATCGCCCTGCAGGGCAGCTGGAAGGGCGATGCCGGACAGTACGTCGCCAACTATGAAGGTTCGTTCGTGCGCAGAAGCGCGAAGCTGATCGGAACGCAGACCTGGACCTACGGCGGCAGGATCGTGACCCGCAAGTGCACCGGCGTCATCAAGCGGCCATTCAAGGCTTTCCTGCCGCGTGGCAAGAAGGCAGCGCAATAAATAACGCCCGGCGGTGACTCGAGGGGCGGAGCAGGACGGTTACCGAACGCGGTCGGTGAACTCAACGCCGAGCTCGCCGCCCAGCCGCCAGACCACCCGGCATTCGCGGCGATCGTGGTTGCCCTCGCCTGAGATCGCCAGCGTGAACGTCTGCGGCATCTCGATCTCGGAATAGAGCCGCGCGCCGCGCTCGGACATGTCCGTGATCATGCAGTCGCGCGGCAGCGAGCCCAGTCCGCTGTGGAATTTCGCCATCCGATTGATGACACGACGGGGCGATTGGCGGCGATCTCTGAGCACAGGTTTCGTGGGGATCGTTTCGGGCGAACGACTTCTACTGGTTGGCCATTCAGGATTGCTTAGACCGTCATGGAATTTTTTAATCGATTTCGGGGCCGCCTCGATCTTTGGCGCCGCATCTCAATTAACCACGTGCGCTAACCACAGCCGATAACTACGAGTACAAAGAAGGACGCGCCGCGAATTGGATTTGGCTGCGGCGTCCGATACCTGAATCCCTGCGGCGCGGGCGGGGGGTTCTGATGTTGCACAGACGGGCGTTGTTCGCCGGCGCCGGCGCCTTGGGCGCGGCGATGCTCGGCACGCTCCGCGTGAGCGTCGGGCAGGGTGTGACCGGGACGCGCCGCGCGGTTCGCGGCATGGATCTCAACGATCCCGATCTCGCCGCCTATCGCCGCGGCGTCGCCGCCATGAAGGCGCTGCCGCCGTCCGATCCGCGCAACTGGACGCGCTTTGCCGACATCCATCGCACGTTCTGCCCGCACGGCAACTGGTACTTCCTGCCGTGGCACCGCGCCTATCTGGCGTCGCTGGAAAACATCATTCGCGGCCTGGCGCAGAAGCCTGACTTCGCACTGCCCTACTGGGATTGGACGTCGCAGCGGCAATTGCCGCCGGCTTTCACCGAGGGCAATCCGCGCAGCAACCCGCTCAACCATGCGCGCCCCGGCCTGGCCCGCGCCAACCCGCTGCCCGACGACATGGTCGGGCCGCAGGTGATGGCGCGCGTGCTCGCCAGTCCCGACTTTGAGGCGTTCGGCAGCGTACGGCCGCGCGGCCAGAACAGCGCCGACGCGCAGTGGCAGCGCCGGGTCGGCGCCAAGACCGAGCTCGAATTCAACCCGCACGACGGCGTGCACGGCACGATCGGCGGCGACATGGCGCAGGTCGGCCCCGCCTCGCGCGACCCGATCTTCTATCTGCACCACGCCAACGTCGATCGCCTCTGGGCAATGTGGAACGCGCGCGGCAACGCCAACAGCGCGGAGGCGATGTGGCGCAACTTTGCGTTCAACCGCAATTTCATCAACCCGAACGGCTCGGCCTGGAACGTGGCGGTCGGTAATCTGCAGTCGCCGCAGGCGCTCGGCTATCGCTACGACGACGACGAAGGACCGTTCGCCGCCGACTTCGATTTCGAGCGTCATGCCACCGAAGCGTCCGATCCGCTCGGCACCTCGTTGCAGGCGTATCGGCGGCTCGGCGAGAGCGTGCTGCCGCGTTCCGGCGGCTTGCAGCGCTTCAGTTCGCAGACCGGCGCAGGATTTTACGCAGCCGCGGCGGACAACCATCAAGCGGCGGCGCACGAGCGTGCGATCAGCATTCCGGTTCCGCTCGGCCGGCCGCTCTCGGATCTCCTCAAGCCCGGCCCGATGGCCGCCGCTTCGCCGATGGAGCGCCGCCGCAAACCGGCAATGCATCTGGGCGGTGCTGCGCGACTGCGAAGCGCCGACCGAGCCGAGCACCCGGGTCCGTGTGTTCGTCAATCGCGAGGGCGTCGACGCCGGTGCACGCTCCGCTGATCCGCACTACGTGACGAGCCTGAGCTTCTTTGGCGCCGGCCACGGCGACCATCACGCGCAACATCACGGCCACGGTGGTCACCAGCCGCAGCCGGCGTGGTCGAGCACCTCGATCTCAGTCGACCTGACGCCGGCGCTGTCGCGCTTGCGCGGCACCCGGCACCTGCGCAGCGACCAGATCGTGGTCCAGCTGATGCCGATCTGCCGCTACGCCAACAAGTCCACCAGCGTGGTCCGGCCGCGCCGCGTGGAAATCGCCATTCTTTAAGCCGAGAGACGTGTGATGTTGATATTGATGAAGCGAACGCTGAAATCCAGGCTGGCGCGCTGCACGATCAACACGGTTGCCGCGCTCAGCCTCATCGTGGTGGCCCTGTCGATGCCCTGGCGCGCCGAAGCCCAGCAGACCGCGACCGCGCGTGCGCCGGCCCGAATTGCCGTCTCGATCCCGCGGGCGGACAGCAGCGGGATGGCGATGCTCGAAGTGGTGGTCAGCGCGTTCCGCAAGCCGGCGGCCGGCAATATCGGCGGCGTGGTGCGGCTCAAGGGCCCTGGCGGCGCAGTCGAAGTCGGCCGCTTCACGATCGTCCCGGCGCAGTCGTTCACCGCCTCGACCTCGGGCGAGGAGCAGCGCTATCGGTTCGATGTGACGCGCGCGTCAAGCAGCTTGGCGTCGCGGCCGGCTCGGCCGAAGTCGAAGTCGCGCTGATCGACCGCTCCAACGGCGTGGTGCCGCCCGGCACCGAGCTTCAGCTCGGCCACGTGCAGATATCGATGCGGTAGAGATCGGACCTGATCTCTCCCCGTTCGTCCTCGCGAAGGCTGGGGCCCAGAGCCACGATCGAGGCCGGTGGAATGCGCTCTGGATGCCCGCTGGCGCGGGCATGAGCGGAGGATGGCGTGAGGCAAAACGACTCGACCCAATTATCGGATCGACTTTCGCGCCCGCTCAATGATGTCTTTCGGCGTCGCGTAGAGCTTGGCGATCACTTCCTGCACCTTCGCGCCCGGCAGTGGCTCGATGTCGATACGTGCCTTGTCGGCGTCATCCAGGAATTGCTTGTCCACCACGGTCTTGTCGAACGCGGTGCGCAGCACCTGGAGCTGCGCCGGCGGCGTTTCGGGCGGCGCGATATAGGAGCGGTGGAACACGGTCTGGCTGACCACGAGCTCCACCACCTTCCGATCGGTCTCGTTGTCGACGTACTTCCACACCGGCGGCACGCCCATCTTGGTCAGCTCCGGATGTGGATCGATGCTCGCCTGCAGCAGCACGTTCGCCTTGTTGTCGCGCAGCCAGTCCGGCTTCTGTGACTTGAAGCTCGACCAGTCCCAGCCGCAAATTCCGTCGATCTCGCCGCGCTCCAGGGCGAGCGCCATGTCGGGCGTGCCGCGGTAACCGGAGACCACGTCGTAGGCCGCACCGGAGGTGTGGCGATGCAGGTGGCCGTATTCGAAGGTGGAATCGTTCGGCCCGCTGCTGCCGAACTTGGCGCCCTTGACCTTGCGGGCGTCGTCGAAGGTCGCGATCTTGGTGCCCTTGAGCGTGACGCAGACGCGGGTGCCGCTGTTGGCGGTACCGATGTATTGGACCTTGTTGGGATCGAACAGCGGCGCGGCGCGCTCGTCGAGCAGCGGTCCCATGATCGCGCCCGGCATGATCGCGCCCAGGCTGGTGCCGTCCTTCGGCGCGATCGCGCTGATGTACTGCGCCGCCTTGTTGCTGCTGGCGCCCGGCATGTTCTTGACCACGACCGATGGGTTGCCGGGGATGAAGCGGCCGATGTGGCGCGCAACGGTGCGGGCGTAGATGTCGTAGCCGCCGCCCGGGCCGCCGCCGACGATCATCTCCATGGTTTTGCCGGCGAAGTAGTCCTGCGCCTGCGCCGCGGCCGGCGCTGTGATGGCCACCGCGAGCGCGACGAGGCTGAGGCTCGTTCGTGTAGCGCTCGATCGCACGGACATGGGCACCTCCCGGAAGCCGAAGTTTCCGCAAGGTTAGGTCATGCGGTGCGACCGGACAATTGGCGCGGTGCCGCATTGCGGCGGCGTATCGGTGCTGTCCAGTTCAGCCGATGTGGCTGGGCAACGCTACGTCCGCCGCAGCTCGGCCGCCGCGCGAGCGAGCACATCGACCACCTTGGCCTCCGCCTCGGCATCGCTCTTCAGGCGCTCGGCGGCGACGTCGCGCAGGTTTTCCAGCGCGGCGCGCACCAGCCGCGGCACGCGCGGGCCATGGCGGTCGTCGGTCTCCTCACGTCTGCGCGCAAATCGCTCGCCGACGGCGGCGAGCCGCTCGAGCAAGGCATCGACCATCACGCGGTTCTCTTTGAGATGCGCGCTGCCCTCGGCGGTGATGGTGTAGAGCCGCTTCGAGCCCTCCGCCTGCGAGGTGAGGTAGCCGGCTTCCTCCAGGAAGGTGAGCGTCGGATAGACGATGCCCGGGCTCGGCGAATACCAGCCCTCGGTCTTCTCCTCGAGCGCCTTGATGATGTCGTAGCCGTGGCGCGGCTGCTCGGCGATCAGCGCCAGCGCGATGAGCCGCAGATCGCCGTGCGCCAGCATGCGGCCCGCGCGCATCGTATCGTCGCCGTCGCCCCGGCCATGACGGCCGCCGAAGCCTTGCCGGTGCCGTCCGCGCCAGGGGCGCCCCGCGGCCCAGCGGCCGCCGCATCCGTCTGAATGTCTCATGCCAAACATTGGAAACTCCTTTTCAGGTTATGAGATATATCGGAAGATACATCGTATTAAGATATAACGCAAGATATATCTTTGACAGGATGGGTTTCTGGCAAATGCTCGAAAATGTCGTTGAATCTGCAGACGTTTGGGGAAAATCGCCCAGAAATGCGCCTGCCAACGTCAGAATGCCGCAATGTTCCGCTGTTTTGATGCGCGTTGACGCCAAGCCCAGCGCGCCCCTAGGTTGGCTCCTGCAATGACTGGCAAATCACGAACTGCACGCCTGACCCAACGCACGGTGCGTTACGCCGCCGCGTTGGCGGTTGCCACGCTGCTCGCGCCGGCCGCCCATGCCTTCACCTTCGAGGACGGCAAGGGCAATACGATTCCCAAGTTCGATCTCGAGGAGCAGGCGCGGCAGTTCCGCAAGCCTCGACCTCGACACGTCGACGGCGGCAAAGAAGTCGATGGAGACGCCGATCGGCAATCTGCAGTTCGGCGTCGACCGCAATTTTCGCCGTTCGGCTCGCCGTTCGGTTTCCGCTCCGGAAATTCCGATCGCCGCCACTACGACCGGCTGTTCGCGCCGGATTCGATGAAGAGCCTGTACGACTGACGGCGCCTACACCGCCTTCGCCATCTCGCGCAATTTGAATTTCTGAACCTTGCCGGTGCTGGTCTTCGGCAGCTCGACGAACACCACGTGGCGAGGACATTTGTAGCTCGCGAGATTGTCGCGGCACCATTTGATCAACTCGTCGTTGCTCGCGTTGTGGCCCGGCTTCAACTCGACGAACGCGCATGGCGTCTCGCCCCATTTCTCGTCGGGCTTGGCCACCACGGCGGCGGCCTGCACCGCAGGATGCTTGTAGAGCGCGTCCTCGACCTCGATCGACGAGATGTTCTCGCCGCCCGAGATGATGATGTCCTTGGAGCGGTCCTTGAGCTGGATGTAGCCGTCGGGATAGATCACGCCGAGATCGCCGGAGTGAAACCAGCCGCCCTGGAACGCGGCCTCAGTCGACTTCCTGTTCTTGAGATAGCCCTTCATCACCACGTTGCCGCGGAACATCACTTCGCCCAGCGTCTCGCCGTCGCGCGGCACCGGCTGCATCGTCTCGGGGTCGAGCACGTCGAGCGCTTCGAGCATGTGGTAGCGCACGCCCTGGCGCGCCTTCTTGGCCGCCTGCTCAGCGGCTGACAGCGCATCCCACGCAGCATTCCAATCATTGACCACGGCAGGACCGTAAACCTCCGTCAGTCCGTAAACATGGGTGACGTTGAAGCCGGCCGCTTTCATCCCGGCCAGCACCGCCTCGGGCGGCGGCGCCGCCGCGGTCGCGAACTGCACCACATGCGGCAGCGGCTGCTTCTCGTCGGCGGGCGCGTTGAGCAGCGTCGACATCACGATCGGCGCGCCGCACAGGTGCGTGACCTTGTGCGCTGCGATCAGGTCGTACATCGCCTTGGCGCGAACCGCGCGCAGACAGACATGCGTTCCGGCGACCACCGACAGCGTCCACGGAAAACACCAGCCGTTGCAATGGAACATCGGCAGCGTCCAGAGATAAACCGGATGCTGTCCCATGCCGCAGGTGATGACATTGTTGACCGCCAGCAGATGCGCGCCGCGATGGTGATAGACCACGCCCTTGGGATCGCCGGTCGTTCCCGACGTGTAGTTGAGTGCGATCGCGTCCCATTCGTCGCCGGGCATCGCCCAGGCGAAATTCGGATCGCCCGACGCGACGAACGCCTCGTATTCGATTTCGCCGAGACGCTCGCCCGCGCCGGAATATTCCGGATCGTCGTAATCGACGACCAGCGGCTTCGCCTTGCACAGCGCCAGCGCTTGCGTCGCAACCGTCGAGAATTCGCGGTCGACGATCAGGACCTTGGCCTCGCCGTGATCGAGCTGGAACGCGATGATCGCAGCGTCGAGCCGGGTGTTGATGGTGTTGAGCACCGCGCCGGCCATCGGCACGCCATAGTGGCACTCCAGCATCGCCGGCGTGTTGGCGAGGATCGCCGACACGGTATCGCCCTTGCCGATGCCGCGCGCCGCCAGCGCTGATGCCAGCTGTCTTGCTCGCGCGTAGAATTCGGTGTAGGTCCGCCGCAATGCGCCATGCACGATCGCGGTGTGATCGGGAAAAACCGCGGCCGCGCGTTCGAGCAAGGTGAGCGGTGTCAGCGGCTGGAAGTTGGCCGGGGTCTTGTCGAGGTCGATATCGTAGGCAGATGTACGCATGACGGTCCCAGCTGCGTCGACCAATCTATTGGGCCGGCCGGATGAGATCAATTGACGGGGTGCTCCGGTAACCTGGAGTGTGGCATGCGGGCAGTCATTCGGGTGGCGGGTCGGACAGGGGATGCAGACGACAACGGCGTGGCGTGCATACGTCATCAATCTCGATCAGGCCAAAGCGCGTTGGTCTTACATCACTCGGCAGCTCATCGATCTCGGAATCCCGTACGCGAGAGTCGAGGCAGTCGACGGCAACTCGCTGAAACTCCCGGGGCCGGACGTCAGTGAGCGCGCGTTCGAGTTGATGCACGGCCGTCTATACGGCGCGGAGACCGGTTGCTATTTCAGCCACCTCAAGGCGATCGAACAGTTTCTCGCGACCGGCGAGGAGCATGGTCTGATCCTGGAGGACGATGCCCTGCTGTCGTTCGATTTCAAGAGCCTTGTCGACGAGGCAATCGTGCTCGGCGACGATTGGGACATCCTTCGCCTCGGCAGCGTCAATTCCGGCAAATGGTTTGCAGTCGCCAGCATGCCCAGCGGCTCGACCTTGGGCGTCGGCTTCACGCGGCTCAAAGGCGCTGCCGCCTATGTGCTCAATCGCAAAGCCGCGCGCGTGTTTCGCGAGCGCCTGCTGCCGATGCAACTGCCGTACGACATCGCCTTCGATCTCGAGTTCTTGTGGGGATTGAGAGCGCTCGGCGTCGAGCCGCGGCCCGTCGAGCAAAACGCGGCGTTCGAGACGCAGATCCAGACCAAGGTTTGGGTTCGCAGGTTCTCGCCCTGGCGCTACGTGACGGTATTCCCGACGCGCACCGCGTTCGAGATCGCGCGTTTGCCGTGCCGCGCATGGCTGTACCTCAGCTTGCGCACCAAGCATCTGATGCGCGGGCCGCGGGTTGCCATGGAACGAAGCCAATGATCGGCACGTTGGCCTTGGTCGGGAGGGACTCCAAGGAGCACTTGATGAGTCAGAACCAGCAGAACCAAGGCGGCCAGCAAGGTGGTCAACAAGGCGGCCAGAATCAGAAACCCGGCCAGCAGCAGCAGAATCCTGGACAGGGCGGCCAGCAGGGCGGTCAGGAGAGGAAGCCCGGCCAGCAGCAGAGCGACCAGAATCGCTAATTGATCATTCTTTGATCATTGCCTGAAACCCCGGCAGTGAACCTGCCGGGGTTTTCATGTCAGCGGATCAGTTCCAACACGCCTTGTCGCGTCAGTTCGATGCCGATCAGCAGCACCAGCACATTGGTGATCTTGTAGAACAGCGCTTCAGGCGTGACGCGCACCAGCCAGATGCCGAACATGTTGCTGACAATCGCAAGCGGAAAAAGCAGCGCGGAGGTGACGAGCCCCGCGGTCGAGAACTGACCGAGCGCGAAATAGGGCACCACCTTCATCGCGTTGACCAGCGCGAAAAACCAGACCGTGGTGCCGACATAGATCATCTTCTCCAGCCGCTGCGGCAGCACGAACGCGAAATACGGCGGTCCGCCGATCTGGATCACCGTCGAGGTGAAGGCGGCCATGCCGCCCCACAGAAAGCCATGCGATGCCTTCGGCTGTGCGATCTCGTCGACGCGTTTGCGTCGCAGCCAGGCATTGAGCGCAAAGCCGAGCGCGATCAGGCCGACCACCAGCCGGACCATCGCGTCCGACACGTGCGCCGCGAACAGCCAGGCGACGGCGACGCCGATCACGGCGCCAGGCAGCATCACCTTCAGGTTCCAGGGATCCCAGACCCGGCGGTAGACCCAGCACGACAGCGCGTCCTGCAGCAGGATGATCGGCAGCAGGATCGCCGCCGCCTGCAGCGGCGGCAGCAGCAGGGCCAGCAGCGGGGTCGCCACCATGCCGATCCCGGAGAAGCCGCCCTTGGACAGACCCAGCATGAACACCGCCGGCACGGCGAACAGGTAGAACACAGGGTCGGTGATGAATGTCATGATGAATGGGGCAGGGGGTGCGCGAGCCGGCGGGCGGTTAAAGCCCAGTTGGGCGGGAAGCGCCACCCGATTTGCCGCATGGGTCGCGTGCGGTCAGTGCCACCACAGCTCGACGACCGAGCCGCGGATCAGCTCGATCGCGATCAGGAACATCAGCACGTAGGCAATGCGGAAGAACAGTCTCGACCGGCGTTCGCCGCACCAGCCAGATGCCGGCATAGTTGGTGGCGACCGCAACGGGGATAAGCGCCGCGCCGACCAGCAGATTGTCGGCCGTCATGTAGCCGAGCGTGGCAAAGGCCGGGATCTTGATGATGTTGCTCGACGCGAACAGCATGGTGACGGTGCCGACGTAGGTGAGCTTGTCCATCTTCTGCGGCAGCAGATGCATCTGCCACGCCGGGCCGCCGGCGTTCGCCAGCATGGTGGTGACGCCGCCGATGCCGCCGAAGATGATGCCGGTCGCGGTGTTGGGGTGGACGAATCGCTCCAGGCGCCCAGCCAGCCAATGGCGGACCACGAACAGCGCGGCGATGATCCCGATCGCCAGACGAATGTGTGCGGGCGACAGCGACGCCGCCATCAGCCAGGCGGCGGCGATGCCGACCGTCATGCTGGGCAGCATGATCTTCAAATTCCAGGCGCTCCAGTTGTGGCGGTAGGTCCAGACCGTCAGCGCGTCCTGCGCGATCGCGGTCGGCAGGATGATCGCGGCGGCCTGCAGCGGCGGCACGAATAGCGACATCAGCGGCAGCGCCATCACGCCAAGCCCGAAGAAGCCACCCTTCGACACGCCAAGCAGCGTGACGCCGAGGAGCGCGGCGGCGACGAACAGGGGATCGGAGAGGAGCTCCATGAGGGGGCGCATATGAACGCACCGCAGCCCCTTGCGCCAGCCAGGATCGCGCATGGCGGCTTGCAAAACGTGGTTGATCGCCGCACCCTGAGGGCGGGAGACAACACGATGGACGCCCGCACCAGCCGCTATCACGAGGTCTACGCGCGCTGGCAGCGCGATCCGCAGGGCTTCTGGGGTGAGGCCGCAGCCGAGATCGATTGGATCGAGCCGGCCAAGACGGTGTTCGATCCCAACGCCGGCGTCTACGGCCGCTGGTTTTCCGGCGCGGTCTGCAACACCTGCTACAACGCGCTCGACCGCCATGTGCTGCGCGGTCGCGGCGGCCAGCCGGCGCTGATCTACGATTCACCCGTCACCAATACCAAGCGTACCTTCACCTTCGCCGAGGTCCTTGCCGAGGTGCAGAATCCTCGCGGCGGTGCTCAAGGACATGGGCGTCGAGCAGGGCGACCGCGTCATTCTCTACATGCCGATGGTGCCGGAGGCGGTGTTCGCCATGCTGGCCTGCGCGCGGATCGGCGCCATCCATTCGGTGGTGTTCGGCGGCTTCGCGGCGAAGGAGCTCGCGACCCGGCTGGAGGACTGCAAGCCGAAGCTGATCCTGTCGGCGAGCTGCGGCATCGAGGTGGCGCGCGTCGTGCCTTACAAGCCGCTGCTCGACGAGGCGATCAAGCTGTCGTCGGCCAAGCCGCAGGCCTGCGTCATCCTGCAGCGGCCGCAGCTCGAAGCGCCGTTGGTGGCTGGCCGCGACCACGATTGGGCGACGCTGCGCGACGCCGCCGTCAAGGCCAACAAGAGCGCCGACTGCGTGCCTGTCGCCGCCACCGATCCGCTCTACATCCTCTACACGTCGGGCACGACCGGAAAGCCGAAGGGCGTGGTGCGCGACAACGGCGGCCACATGGTCGCGCTGAAATGGTCGATGAAGAACATCTACGGCGTCGAGCCGGGCGAAAGCTGGTGGTCGGCGTCCGACGTGGGCTGGGTGGTCGGCCACAGCTACATCGTCTATGCGCCGCTGTTCCATGGCTGCAGCAGCGTGCTCTACGAGGGCAAGCCGGTCGGCACGCCGGACGCCGGCGCGTTCTGGCGGGTGATCTCGGAACACAAATGCGTCGCGATGTTCACCGCGCCGACCGCGTTCCGCGCCATCAAGAAGGAAGACCCGCAGGGCAAGTTCTTCGCCCAGCACGATCTGTCGAAATTCCGCACGCTGTTCCTGGCTGGCGAGCGCGCCGATCCCGACACCATCGTCTGGGCCGAGAACCTCTTGAAGAAGCCGGTGATCGACCACTGGTGGCAGACCGAGACCGGCTGGGCGATCGCCGCCAATCCGGTGGGCTTGGGCCAGTTGCCGATCAAGCATGGCTCGCCGACCGTGCCGATGCCCGGCTACGACCTGCGCGTGGTCGATGACGGCAACAAGGAGGTCGCGCGCGGCAAGATGGGCTCGCTGGTGGTGAAGTTGCCGCTGCCGCCGTCCTGCCTGCCGACCTTGTGGCAGGCCGACGACCGCATGAAGGAAAGCTACCTCGCCGAGTTTCCCGGCTACTACAAGACCGCCGACGCCGGCTTCATCGACGAAGACGGCTACGCCTACGTGATGGGCCGCACCGACGACATCATCAACGTCGCCGGCCACCGGCTGTCGACAGGCGGCATGGAGGAGGTGCTGGCCGGCCACAAGGACGTCGCCGAGTGCGCGGTGCTCGGCATCAAGGATCAGCTCAAGGGCGAGGTGCCGTGCGGCTTCATCGTGCTCAAGGCCGGCGTCAATCGTCCGGCCGCCGAGATCGAGAACGAGTGCGTCGCGCCTGGTGCGCGAGAAGGTCGGCCCGGTGGCGGCTTTCAAGCTCGCCATCGTGGTGAACCGGCTGCCCAAGACGCGCTCCGGCAAGATCCTGCGCGGCACCATGAAGAAGATCGCCGACGGCGACGCGTGGAGCATGCCGGCGACGATCGACGATCCGGCGATCTTGGATGAGATCGGCGCCGCGCTGAAGGGCAAGGGCGTGGGGGTGTGAAACGCCTCTCTGCCTCATCCTGAGGAGCGGCCGAAGGCCGCGTCTCGAAGGATGGGGCGGCCTCGATCCTTCGGGACGCGCACTTCGTGCGCTCCTCAGGATGAGGCCGACCAACGTTGGCTACGCTGTCGGCTGAGCCGCTAACTCGCCGCCGCGCCCCGCATCTCGCCACCCTTCCTCCGCATGAAATCCAGGAACACCCGCACGATCTCGTCCTCGTAGGGCGCCCAGTCCGGATACGGGATCAGTGGCACGTTCTGATCCTCGATCTGCAGCCGGTGCAGTTCGCTGCCCTTGAACTGTTGGTGCGCGGTGACGCCTGCCGCCGATGCATGGGTGAGATCATTGCCCGGGATGATGACGGCCGGCACCTTTATCGAGGCCATCTGCTCGGGCGTCACGCCCATCACCGGATAGTTCGCGCCAGCCTCGAACAACTCGCACCAGCGCTTCATCTTGGCGATGTAGTCCTTGGGGTCCATCGCCATCAGCGTCGCCTTGTTCTTTGGGTTAGCCGCAATGCGCTGCTGGTACTCCTCGGTGGCGCACACCGCCGCCATGCCGCCCGCTTCGGCGGCGCGGATGAACTGCTTGTAGTAGTTCTCCGGCAGCCGCTCGGCGGCGAACTTGCCGCCGGTAACGCGCAGCAGCATCAGCCCGCGCACCGCTTCGGGGTGGCGCAGCGTGAACAGGAGCGAGGTGCGCGCGCCTGCCGACGAGCCGCTGATGAAGGCCGGACTGGCGCCGAGCTTCTTCAACAGCAGGTCGAGGTCGTCGGCCCAGGTGATCTCCTCGACCTCGTCGCGGTCGAGCAGGATTTCGGACGCGCCGGTGTTGCGGCGGTCGTGCAGCAGCACGCGATAGCCGCCGGCGGCGAGCTTGGTGGCGAGCGGAATGAATTCGTTGTAGGCGCGCCGCCCGCCGGTGATCAGGGCGACCCACGGGCCACGCTCGCCGATCACCTGGTAGTTGATGTTGACGCCACGAATGTTTTCGACCGGCATTGGCTCCTCCTTCAACGTGGCCGGCGTACGCCAGCTTGGACCGGCTGCGATCATAGCGCCGTTGCGGTGCATGCGGGAAGCCGGCTGGTGCGGCGTTGCGATCCTTGCCTACGGAAAGTCGCTGTGGAACGCTCGGTCAGATAAGGCCGCCTAACAGGCCATCCACCGGGAGGATGCCATGCCGCAGGGAAAGCGCGCCGGAATTCCCGCGTTTGTTGCTCTGTTGACGCTCGCGGCTACGCCGGCATCGGCGCAAAGCGTCGAGGAATTCTACAAAGGCAAGACCATCACCATCACGATGGGCACCGGGCCTGGTGGCAGCTTCGACCTTTATGGCCGCACCATCGCCGAACACATGCCGCGTCACATCCCGGGCAACCCGAGCATGCTCGTCGAGTACATGCCGGGCGCGGGCGGCGTCGTCGCCGGCAACCACATCTTCGGTCCTGGGCCGCAGGACGGCACCAAGATGCTGCTGTCGCACGCGATCCCGCTGGTGGAGAAGCTCGAGCCAGGCCCGGGTGTGCACTTCAAGTCCGCCAAGTTCAACTGGCTGGGGGCCTACGACGCCATCGTGCTGACGATGACGCTGTGGGGCACCGTGCCGGTGAAGACCATCGAGGAGCTCAAGACCGCGGACATCACCATCG
Organism: uncultured Alphaproteobacteria bacterium; assembly: GCA_963787955.1. Classification (GTDB taxonomy): domain Bacteria; phylum Pseudomonadota; class Alphaproteobacteria; order Rhizobiales; family Xanthobacteraceae; genus Z2-YC6860. Next base: position 126,003 of record CAWBFG010000040.1, read on the forward strand.
GATCGTTCAGCAAGACCCATCTGACTCATCAGTGGCCGGTGCTGCTCAAGGAGGCGATCGGCGCCAGGTACAAGGTCATCAGCGGCTACAAGGGCGGCAACGATTGCAACCTTGCCATGGAGCGCGGCGAGATCCACGGCTGGACTCCGTCCTATGCCAATCTCCTCGGCACCAAGCCGGACTGGGTGCGCGACAAGAAGATCAGGACGCTGGTGCAGTTCTCGTTTGAGCGCACCCCTCAGCTCCCGGACGTTCCGACGCTGCTCGAGATCACGCCGGACAAAATGAAGGATGTAGTGGAATTCGTCACAGCGGGCACGCCGTTCTCGCGTGCCATTGCGGTCGGGCCAGGCGTGCCGGCCGACCGGGTGGCAGCGCTGCGCAAGGCGTTCGATGCGCTGATGCAGGACAAGGCGTTCCTCGCTGATGCCGAGAAGCGCAAACTCGACATCAGCCCGCGTAACGCACAGCAAATCCATGCCATGGTCGACACGCTGGCGCGAGCTTCGCCCGACCTGGTCTCGCGCGTTCGCAAGTCGATCGGTGCAGACTAGCTATCAGAGAGAGAACGACCATGTCGCATGTCATGCCCGCTCGCCATCTTGGGTTCGCCGCACTTGCCGTCGCGCTCGCCGCCACGTCCGCCACGGCGCAAAGCGTCGAGGAGTTCTACAAGGGCAAGACCGTCTCGATCCTGATGGGGACCGGGCCGGGGGCGAGCTACGATCTCTACGGCCGTACCATCGCCGAGCACATCAGCCGCCATATCCCGGGTAACCCAACCGTCATCGTCGAGCACATGCCTGGCGCCGGCGGCGTGATCGCCGCCAACCACATCTACAATACGGCGCCGCAGGACGGCACCAAGCTGCTGCTCTCGCACGCCATCGTGTTGTCTGAAAAGCTGGAGCCGGCCGGCGTGCGCTTCCAGTCGGCCAAGTTCAACTGGCTCGGCGCCTACGACGCCATCGTGCAGGCGCTGACGATCTGGCACACCGCGCCCGCGCAAAGCCTTGATGAGCTCAAGACCAAACCGATGGTGATCGGCGCCTTCAGTACCACGCATCTGAGCTATCAGTGGGCCTCGCTGCTCAAGGACGCGATCGGCGCGAACTACAAGATCGTCACCGGCTACCGCAGCGGCAACGACTGCAACCTCGCGATGGAGCGCGGCGAGATCCACGGCTGGACCGCATCGTGGGAGAGTATCCATGGCACGCGGCCACAGTGGCTCGCGGAGAAGAAGGTCAAGATGCTGGTGCAGTTCACGGTCGACCGCCAGCCGTACCTCAAGGACGTGCCGACGCTGGTCGAGCTCGCGCCGCCGGACAAGAAGGACGTCGCCGAGTTCGTCATCTCGGGCACGCCGTTCGCGCGCGGCCTGGCGGTCGGACCGGGCGTGCCGGCCGAGCGTGTCGCGGCGCTGCGCAAGGCGTTCGATGCGCTGATGCAGGACAAGGCGTTTCTCGCCGACGCCGAGAAGCGCAAGCTGAGCATCGATCCGTACGACGCGGCGAAGGCGCACGCGCTGGTGAACAAGATCGTGTCGGCTTCGCCCGAGCTGGTCGCGCGGGTGAAGAAGGTGATCGCGCCGGGCAGCTAGCGGAGATGGGTCAACCAAGACGGCGCAGCGACCGCGGCTGAGACTTGGTTCTGCTGCAATGGGTGTCGTGTTAGGGTTCGCAAAACGAAAGATATCATAGGGGAGGGGCGCCATGGCCGACACGAAGGCCGAACCATCACTGTTGTTTCCGCAACTGAAGCCGTTTTACGACAGGGCCATCCCGCTGGCGTGGGTGGTCATTCGCGTCGCCGTCGGCTGGAATCTGCTCGTGCACGGCTGGGGCAAGGTGACGCGCGGCCCTTCCGCCTTCGTGAAAGCTTTTTCCGGTATGGGCTTCGAGCCGGCGCTGTTGTGGGCCTGGCTCGCGTTGATCATCGAATTTGGCGGCGGCATCGGCCTCATCCTCGGCCTGTTCACCCGATTTTGGGCCGCGGCTGCCGCGATCGAAATGCTGATCATCACCTTCGCCTATTGGAATAACGGATTCGCCTGGCTCAATCGCGGCTACGAGTACACGTTGCTGTGGGGCGCGGTCTGCTTCGCGATCGCGTTGCGCGGCGGCGGTCCATGGTCGCTTGATCGCAAGCTTGGCAAAGAGCTGTAGATCGCTCAGGGGGAGGCGTTTATGTCGATGCAATCATCGAACTCAGGCTCGTTGCCGATCCTGTCGTACACCGACCGGCTGGCGGCGCAGTGGATGGATTTCCTGCTGCTGGTCGGCCGCGTGCTGATGGGCTGGATCTTCATCTCCAGCGGCTGGCGCAAGCTGATGGACATTCCCGGCTTCGTCAAAACCATGCCGCGCCGCGGCTTGCCGGACGTCCTCGGCTATGTCGCGCCGCCGGTCGAGTTCATCGGCGGCATCTGCATCGTGCTGGGATTTGCCACGCGCTATGCCGCGCTGGTGATGCTGCTGTTTGTCATCATCGCCAGCTTCTCGTCGCATCGCTACTGGGCGGTGGACCCGAAGGACTACGCCAACCAGAGCAGCCACTTCTGGAAGAACACGTCGATGAAGGGCGGCCTGATATTCCTGTTCATCACCGGCGCGGGCCGCTTCGCGCTCGACTGGATGCTGGGCAAGAAACGCTAGAGCGTGATTCCGAAAAGTGGTATCCGGTTTTCGGAAAAGATCATGCTCAAGCTCCACCTGGGAACCGGCGCGACGCATGGCGACGCGGCAGCCGGCCGCCGCTGATTGCGGCCGGATTTCTACGTGCCCTGGAACTGCAGCTTGGCGAGCCGCGCGTAGAGGCCGCCGCGCACCACCAGACTTTCGTGGGTGCCTTGCTCGACGATCTGGCCCTGTTCGAGCACCAGGATGCGGTCGCAGGACAGTACGGTGGCAAGCCGGTGCGCGATCACCAGCGTGGTGCGCTCCTGCATCAAGCGCGCGAGCGCGCGCTGCACCAATGTCTCGTTCTCGGCGTCGAGCGATGAGGTGGCCTCGTCGAGCAGCAAAAGCGGCGCAGCACGCAGGATCGCACGCGCAATTGCGATGCGCTGCCGTTGTCCGCCTGACAGCATGATGCCGCGCTCGCCCACCGTGGTCTGATAGCCCTGCGGCAGCTGGTTGATGAATTCCGCGGCGGCCGCGGCCTCGGCGGCGCGCGCAACCTCGGCATCGGTCGCTTCGGGGCGCCCGAAGCGGATGTTTTCGCGCACCGTGGTGGAGAAGATCGCAGTGTCCTGCGGCACCAGCGCAATGCGTCGCCGCAATTCGCGGGGATCGGCGGCGTCGGCGCGCACGCCATCGATCGACACCGTGCCGGAATCCGGATCGTAGAAGCGCAGAATGAGATGGAAGATGGTGCTCTTGCCGGCTCCCGATGGGCCGACAATCGCAATCCTCTCGCCGGGCCGCACCTGGAACGTGACGCCGCGCAGCGCCGAGACCTCCGGCCTCGCCGGGTAGGCAAAATGAACGTCGTCGAATGCGACTTCGCCGCGTCCGCGTGCCGGCAACGCAACCGGCCGCGCCGGCGCCCTGATGGCGGGCTTGGCCTTCATGATTTCGAGCAGCCGTTCCGCCGCGCCCGAGGCCGCCGAGATCTCGCCCCACACCTGGCTCAGCTCGCCCAACCCGCCGGCCGCGAACACAGCATAGAGCACGAATTGCGAGAGCCGGCCGGCGGTCATGCGGTCGGCCAGCACGTCCTGCGCGCCGATCCACAGCACCACCACGACGCTGGCAAACACCAGGAAGATCGCAAACGCGGTCAAGATGGCGCGCGCCATGGTCGAGTTCTGTGCGGCGCGATAGGCGCGCTCCACCGCCTGACCAAAGTGAGAAATGGTGGCGCGCTCGTTGGTATAGGCCTGCAGCGTACGCACGGCGCCGACCTGCTCGGCGGCGAAGGCCGAGGCGTCGGCGAGCGTGTCCTGCGCGGTGCGCGAGCGGCGCCGCACCGCGCGGCCGAAGCCGACCAGCGGCAGCACGATCAACGGAATGGCGCCGAGCACGAAGGCGGACAGCTTCGGGCTGGTCACCACCATCATGATCGATGCGCCGACGAACAGCACGAGATTGCGCAGCGCGATCGAGACCGAGGCGCCGACCGCGGCCTTGATCTGGGTCGTGTCGGCAGTGAGCCGCGACAGCAGTTCACCGCTCTGGGCACGGTCGAAGAAGGCGGGAGACAGCGCGGTGAGGTGTGAGAAGAGCTGGCCGCGAAGGTCGGCGACGATGCGTTCGCCCAGCGTGGTGACGAGATAAAACCGCATGGCGCTCGCGCCGGCGAGCACGGCGGCGACCGCGATCATCACTGCGAAATAGCTGTCGATCAGCTCGACGCCTTCCGCCGAGAAGCCGAAGTCGACCATGCGCCGCACCGCGATCGGCACCACCAGCGTGGTCAGCGCCGCCACCACCAGTGCGATGAACGCGGCGATGACGCGACCGCGATAGCGCATGATGTAAGGCAGAAGCTCTTTGAGCGGCTCGATCTTGATCGAGCGGCTGGACTGCGCTTCGGACGCGGCCTGGGCGCGTGGCGACGGCTCGATTCCGCGTCCCCCGCTGCCGCCCATGTCGTTCATGCCGCGATGCCCTGTTCGGCCCTCAAGTCACGCTACGACAATGCCTTGCGGCTTGGCATGTGGCAATGCGAGCTAACCGGCCGAAAACGCTAGCGAAACAGAAGCTTGTCGGTCCGCGCCTCGTCCTGTATAGAACCGCGCAATTCCAACGAAATTCCGCCTGCGCACTGCGCGGCCTTCGACAACCAGGACCAAAGACGATGAAGCCCGATCTGCACCCCAGCTATCACACCATCACCGTCAAGATGACCGACGGCAGCGAGTTCACCACCCGCTCGACCTGGGGCAAGAAGGGCGACGTGCTGCACCTCGATATCGACCCGAAGTCGCACCCGGCCTGGACCGGCGGCCACCAGCAGCTGCTGGATCGCGGCGGCCGGCTGTCGCGCTTCCAGAAGAAGTTCGCGGGCTTCGGTCTCGACAAGAAGTAAGACGGAGTTTCGCCCCGACAAATGAAACCCCCGCCGCGGCGGGGGTTTTTTCATTTGCTGTGCGGAAACGTCAGCGCTCGAACGCAGCCTTGAGCAGGCCGAGCTGGGTCTCGACCGGACTGACTGGCGGCGCGCGGTCGGGCGCGAGCGGCGGCGCATAGATGTTGGCATCGAGCCGGCGCACCTGGTCGTTGAGCTTGCGGGAGCGGTCGATCAGGTCGCGCAGCCGCTCGGGCAAGAGCTTGATGGTCGACGCGTCGCCGGGTTCACCGACCGAAAGCTTGACCTTGCTCTTCTCTTTGTTGGCCTGCGAAAGCGTCATCTCGCCTTCCTTGACGGCACGATGCAGCAGCAGCCACGACGCCAGCTGCATCAGCCGCGTGGTCAGGCGCATGCTCTCGGTGGCGTACGCCAGCGCGGCGCTGCGTTCGAGCTTCTTGGATTCCTGGCGGCCGGGACCATCGAGATAGGCGGCGGTCTCCTCAACCAGAGCCATGCCGTCCCGGAACAGATTTGCGAACGCGGCCGATCCGGCGAGCTTCTCGCCGAATGACACCGGTTTTGCCGCCTGGTCAGCGGTACTCTCGTTCATACCAACGCCTCACCCCACTGAGGACGAGATAAAGACCCCAGTTGCGTGAACTGTCCAGCAGTTGTGCCACAAAGTTTACAAAATGGTAACCGTGCTCCGGAATGACCCGAAACGGCACAGCAAGAAAAAAGAGCCGCCGTTTCCGGCGGCTCAAAGTGATAACAGGGAGGCGTCAAACAGAGTGGACAGGAGCCACTCACGTCCATGAAGATGGACAGATGTTAGTAATGAAGGGGAAAGCTTAACGTATAGTTAACGGATCGCGCGCATTGGCGCGAATTCTATCGACGCCGCGTTTGCGAGTGTGGCCGCGTCGACTGTTTCACTTCTTGAAGAACAGATCCGCCGCGGACTTCGACGCCTGCTTGCCGGCCATGTTGGCTTCGAGCCGCGCGATCTCCTCCTTCAAGAGACCGATGCGCTCTGTCAGCTCGCCGACCGAGAGCAGCGTGAGGTCCTGCCCAATTTCGTGAACGATTTTTTTCTTTGGCCGGTCGTCTTCGTCCATGGCTGGCATCATGGTCTCCCGCGCTCGATCCGAAAATCATAAGCATCGCGCCGCAGGTTGTCACACCTGCGGCGCGGCGTTGCTTGCTCTTGCGGCGTATCAGCCGCGGCGCGGCTGGACGTCGGCGATCGCCGTCTTGACCCGATCCGGCGTGAACGGGACCGTGCGCAATCGCGCGCCCGTCGCATCGAACACGGCGTTCGCGATCGCCGCCGGGATGGCGCAGGCCATCGGCTCGCCCGCACCCCATGCGATCTGGCCCGGACGGTCGATCAGCGCGATCTCGACCTTGGGCGCCTGGGTGTGCCGCATGATTGGATAGCTCGCCCAATCGACGCTGGTCACCTTGTTGCGGTCCCAGGTCACCGCCTCCATCAGCGTGCGGCTCACCGTCTGCAGCACGCCGCCTTCCACTTGGTTCGCCACGCCGTCTGGGTTCACCATCTCGCCGCAGTCGTGGCTGGCGCAGACCCGGGTGACGCGGATCTCGCCGGTCTGCTTGTTCACCTCGACCTCCGCCACCGCGGCCACATAGGTGATCGCGTTGTTGTAGCGCAGATACGAGATGCCGCGTCCGGTCACGACCGGTCCGCTGCCGGCGTTCGGGTTCGGCCCGGGACGGGCCTGCCAATTGGCGAGCTTCATCACCGCCTGCACCACGTCGATCGCACGCGGGTCCTTGAGATAGCGCAGCCGGTATTCCGCCGCATCGGCGTTCGCGGCTGCCGCGAGCTCGTCCATGAACGCCTCGTTGGCGAAGCTGTTCTCGATCCGCCCCGGGCTGCGCAGATGGGACGAGCGGAAGTAGGCTTCGGCGACGTGCCGCGTGTTCACCCGGATGTTCGGAAACTGGTACGGCTGCCCCGAATTCTGGAACAGGAAGCCGACCCAGTTGCCCGGCCGTGGGATGCCGGTCTCCATCGCCGCCAAGAGCGGGAAGTCGAGCGGCTTGAACGCGGCGATGTGGTTGAGCGCAATGTAGAAGTCGCCAGTCCACGCCACCACGTTGCCCTGCGCATCGAGCCCCGCCTCCATGTCCATGGTGCGCGGCGGGCTCTTGGGCGAGCGCGCGGTTTCGTCGGCGCGCGACCATTGCACGCGCACCGGCTGTCCGACCGCCATCGAGATCAGCGAGGCGTCCGCCGCGGCATCTTCGGTGCCGTTGCGGCCGTAGCAGCCGGCGCCTTCGATGAACACCAGGCGGATCGCCTCACGCGACAGCCCGGTGACCACCGAGAGTTCGTGCTGCATCGAGTGGGTCGCCTGCGAGGAGGTCCACACCGTCAGCTTGCCGTCTCTGAAGTCGGCCACCGCGCAGGACGGCCCGATCGTGGCGTGCGTCTGTACCGAGAAGTCGTAGCTCGCCTTGATGCGTCTGGCGCTGCCGTCGAGCGCGGTCTTGGCGTCGCCGACGTTCTGGGTCACGTCCTCCTTGGCGATCGGACGTTTGCGCCAATCCGCAAACACGCTCGCCTGATCGGGCAGGCCGGTGCCGGCCGTCCAGGTCACGCGCATCGCATTGGCGGCCTTGATCGCGGCCCATTCGTTGCGGGCGACCACCGCCAGGAAGTCGCCCTTGCGCACGGTCTGCACGAAGCCGTTGACCTGGCGCGCCGCGGCGTCGTCGACTGACGCGATGCGGGCGCCGTGATCGTCGGGCCGGATCACGCGGGCATGCAGCATGCCCGGCACGCGGACGTCGTGGATGTAAGTGAACTCGCCGGTCACCTTGCCGGGGATGTCCACCCGCGGGATCGATTTGCCCATCACCTTGTAGGTGGGGTGCTTCCTGAGCTCGATCTTGCTGTCGACATTGAGCTTGATGCCGTCGCCGATCAGTTCGCCATAGCGCAGCGCCCGCTCTGGCGCAGCCTTCACGCGGACCACGCCGTCGTCGACGACGAGATCGCCGGCCGGCACGCCGAGCCGCTGCGCCGCGCGCTCCACCAGCGCACGGCGCGCGCTCGCCGCCGCCCGCCGCAACTCCGAGCCGCCCTGGAAGATCGTGAGGTTCGCCGCGGTCAGCCATTGATCGGGCGTCGTCGCGGTATCGCCCATCACCATTTCGATGCGCGCGAACGACACGTCGAGCTCTTCGGCGGCCATCTGCATCAGCGCGGTGCGCGCGCCGGTGCCGAGATCGACCTTGCCGACGTAGACGGTCACGCGGTTGTCCGGCGTGATGGTTAGCCACGAGTCGACCGCGTCTTTGGCCACGCCGCGTGGCGCCATCAAGGTCTGGGCTCCGGCAGGAAGCCCCGCCATCGAGAAGCCGACGGCGAGAATGCCGCTCGCCTTGAGGAAGGTTCGGCGATCGAATGACCTGTGATAAATCGTCATGGTCCCCTCCCTCATGCCGCTGCCGCGCGCTTCACAGCGGCGACAATGCGTTTGTGGGTGCCGCAGCGGCAGAGATTGTCGGCGAGCGCCGAGCGGATCTCCACTTCGCTCGGGCTCTTGTTCTTCGCCAGCAAGGCGGCGGAGGTCATGATCATGCCGTTGATGCAGTAGCCGCACTGCGCGGCCTGCTCGTCGATGAATGCCTGCTGCAGCTTGGACGGCTTCGCGCTGCTGCCGAGGCCTTCGAGCGTGGTGATGCGCGCGTCCTTGATCTGCTCGATGGGCAGCACGCAGGAGCGCACCGCCGCGCCGTTGACGTGGACGGTGCAGGAGCCGCATTGGGCAAGACCGCAGCCGAACTTGGGTCCTTTCAGCGCGAGGTCGTCGCGCAGCACGTAAAGCAGCGGCGTATCGGAGTCGACATCGACGACCCGCGCTTCGCCGTTCACATTGAGATTGAACCGAGCCATGAAGTCCTCCCTCGGCGTGTCGATTGTGAATATTGTGGCCGGTCCGGTCGCTTCGCAGCGTCGTCACCCGCCTGCGCGGATGGCACTGCGAAGGAATCCCGGTCAGCGCACCCGACACGTGCCGCCGCATAGCTTGTCACTTGCGTGGCGCTGCGCAAAGGGGGTCGACCGGTGTCGCTGATATTTGCGGCGACATCGCCATTCAAAATTTCGTTGCTGCCGCGACTGACGAACGCCTGCCGGTGCACAAAAAGTCTTGGAAAAATGAAGGGGGGCCACGTCAGAAGGCGGCGGCGTTGCCGCCGTCACCGTCGTGGCAGACGAGGAATTGTCCCGCTGGTTTAGTGCAGCCTGTCGGAGGCCTCGGACAGGTCTTCCACGGCTTTCGCCAGCAGCAGCCAGGTTTTGGCCACCGTCCTAAGCTGTTCGCTCTCTTCGGGTTTCTTCAGCGCCATCCGCTCGCATTCCGCGGCACGCTGCCGGTAAAGCTCGCTGGTGTGCATCGCCGCCCTCCGCACTGACACTGCCGAACAAATGCTTGAGACGGAGAATAGTTCCCTTGAACGCTGCCGCGGGTCGGACGTTGACCCAGGCGCCGGGTGGCAACCGGCCACAACGGGGACGATGGACGCAGTTGATTTTGCCGGTTTCTAACTGCGGCATCAACGCATCGGTACGCGTGGCATCTAACCTGTTCCCGGCGCGTTGATTTCTTGCCGGCGCTCGCATCCGTTTCGTCCATTGCCCGCACCGATAGCCGTGTTGTCACACTGGCGACAGCCGACTAAACAAGCGCCTCACCCAACATTGAGGCCGAAATGTCCGCGCTGCCTTCCAGCATGAAAGTGATTGCGATCCGCGCCCCTGGTGCGCCGGAGATGCTTGTTCCTGAACAGCGCCCTCTCACGATGCCGGGGCCTGGCGAGATCCTGGTCAAGGTCGCGGCCGCGGGCGTCAACCGTCCTGACGTGCGGCAGCGCCAGGGCACCTATCCGCCGCCGAAGGGTGCGACCGACATTCCCGGGCTCGAAATCGCCGGCGAGGTGGTGGCGTTGGGGCAGGGCGCGCAGCGCTACAAGCTCGGCGACAAGGTCTGCGCGTTGGTGGTCGGGGGTGGCTATGCGGAATACTGCCCGGCGCACGAAAGCCACGCGCTGCCGGTGCCGCCCGCGCTCTCCATGGTGGAAGCCGCCGCCATGCCGGAGACGTTCTTCACCTGCTGGCAGAACATGTTCATGCGCGCGCAGGTCAGGCCCGGTGACTGGGTGCTGGTGCACGGCGGCACGTCCGGTATCGGCACCACCGCGATCATGCTGGCGAAGGCATTCGACGCCAAGGTCATTACCACCGCGGGCTCGGCGGAGAAGTGCGCGGCGGCGAAAAAGCTCGGCGCCGAGGTCGCCGTGAATTACAAGACCGAGGACTTTGTCGAAGCGACCAAGCAGGCAACCGGCGGCGCGGGCGCAAACCTGATCGTCGACATCGTCGGCGGCGAGTACGTCGACAGGAACTACGATGCCGCGGCCGAGCAGGGCGTGATCGCGCAGGTGTCGTTCACCTCCGGGCCGAAGGCGACCGTGAACTTTGCGCGGCTGATGGCCAAGCGCCTCACCCACACCGGCTCGACCTTGCGGCCGCGCACATTGGCTGAGAAGGCGGCAATTGCCGAAGGCGTCGAGGAAAATGTCTGGCCGCTGGTGACGGCCGGCCGCATCAAGCCGGTGATCGACTCGACATACCCGCTCGATCAGGCCTCCGCCGCCCACGCGCGAATGGAATCGAGCCAGCACATTGGCAAGATCGTGCTGACGGTGTGATCACTGAGGTCGCCGGCGAGTATTGTTCGGCACTTCGCGACAGCGGTGTGCGCTGCACGCTCAAACACTTTCCCGGCCTCGGCCGTGTGTTCGAAGACACCCATCTTGACCAGGCCAGCCTGGACGCGCCCGTCGCGACGCTTGCGAACACCGATTGGGTGCCGTTCCAGACACTGATGCATCGCGCCCGCGCTTTCACCATGCTGGGGCACGTGCGGCTCAGCGAAATCGACCGGGAGCGGCCGGCTTCGTTTTCGGCGCCGGTGGTGTCCGGCCTGTTGCGCGATGATTGGAAGCACGACGGCGTGCTGGTGACCGACGATTTCAGCATGGCGGGCGTCTATGGGAGTGACAGCGGGCTCGCGGAGGCGAGCGTCTCGGCGCTCAATGCCGGCGTCGATCTGATCCTGATCAGCTACGACCCCGACCTGTTCTACCCGGCGATGCATGCGCTGTTACGGGCGGACCAAGCGGGCCTGCTCCGCAAGGATATGCTGGACCGAAGCGACCGGCGCCTCGCGTAAGCCGCCTCAGAACGGTGATCCGTTACGGTTAAGGCCTGTTTTCACGGGGCAGAGCCCCAGGAAGCTTGCTCTTGTGGTCCGCCGCGGCTACTCATGGCCTGGGGATAGGGATGCGGATCGGCCGTGAAAATGGCATAATCCTAACGACTTAACTCGTTCCTCAGGGCCGCGATGGATATCGAACGCCGAGCCGGAGGGTATCGTTTGCGTGGTCTGTGCGCCGCATTTGTCGCGGCGCTTCTCATCGTTCTATTGATGGGCTCGACCGGTCATGCCGTCGAGGCTGTGAACGTGCGCTCCGACGTAGTGGCGATCGACCTCACCACCGTCCCCGAGCGCATCAAGACCGACACCGACCGCATCCTCGTTTCGGCGGCGCCCGGCGCCGACGGTATCGTGCGCCGCATGCAGGTGCAGGCGCGCGAAGGCTCGACCAACTGGGCGGTGTTCGCGCTCGCCAACACCGGCGACGAACAGATCGACCGGCTGATCGTGGTGCCGCATTACCGCATGGTCGGTTCCGGGATTTTTTGGCCCGACCTCGGCCTCTCGCGCATCGTCATCATCACGCCGTCGTCGGGCGAGCGGCCGGAGCGGCAGGACAGCGCGACGGCTGACATTTTCCGCGTCACGCTCGATCCCGGCACCGTCATCACCTACATCGCGGAGTTGCGCACCGACCGCATTCCGCAGCTCTATCTGTGGGAGCCAGACTCCTACAAGGACAAGGTCAACAGCTTCACGCTGTACCACGGCATCGTCATCGGCATCGCCGGTCTGCTCGCGCTGTTTCTCACCATCCTGTTCGTGGTGAAGGGCAGCGTGATGTTTCCCGCCGCCGCCGCGCTCGGCTGGGCGGTGCTGGTCTACATCGGCGTCGACTTCGGCTTCTGGGGCAAGGTGTTCGACATGGGGGCGGGCGCCGAACGGATCTGGCGTGCCTCTGGCGAGGCGATCCTCACGGCGACGCTGCTCGTGTTCCTGTTCGCCTATCTCAACCTGGGCCGCTGGCACGTGCGCTACATGCACATCACACTTGCGTGGCTCGCGGGTCTCGCCGCGCTGGTTGCGCTGGCGCTGTTCGATCCGGCGGTCGCTTCCGGCATCGCGCGGATTTCGCTTGCCGGCGTCGCATTTCTCGGCTTCGCCATGGTGGTCTATCTGTCGACCCACGGTTTCGATCGTGCGGTGCTGCTGATCCCGACCTGGTTCCTGCTGGTGGTCTGGACCATCGCCGCGGTGCTGACCGTGACCGGCTGGGTGACCAACGACATCGTCGGCCCGGCGCTGCTCGGCGGCCTGGTTCTGATCGTCATGCTGATCGGCTTCACCGTGATGCAGCATGCGTTCGCCGGCGGCATCACCCAGAACATCGTCTCCGACGTCGAACGTCGCGCGCTCGCGCTCACCGGCGCCGGCGACATGATCTGGGATTGGGACGTGTCGTCGGATCGCGTCTACACCAGCCCGGAGACCGAACTTTTGCTCGGCCTCAAGCGCGGCGCGCTGGAAGGTCCGGCGTCACGTTGGCTCGAGGTGCTGCATCCGCTTGACCGCGACCGCTTCCGCGCCTCGCTCGACAGCGTGCTGGAGCAGCGCCGCGGCCGGCTGGTGCAGGATTTTCGCCTGCGCACGCCGGACGGCAACTACCTTTGGTTCGCGCTCAAGACGCGTCCGGTGGTCGGCTCCGACGGCGAGGTGGTGCGTCTGGTCGGCACGCTGACCGACGTCACCGAGTTCAAGACCGCCGAGGAGCGGCTCCTGCATGACGCGGTGCACGACAACCTGACGGGGCTGCCCAATCGTCAGCTTTTCATCGACCGCCTCGAAGCGGTGATCGGCATGGCCAAAGGCGACCCGGCGATCAAATGCACCGTGATCGTGATCGACCTCGACCGCTTCAAGCAGGTCAACGACTCGGTCGGCATGGCGATCGGCGACTCGATCCTGCTCACCCTGGCGCGCCGGCTGTCACGTCTGCTCAAGCCGCAGGACACCCTGGCGCGGCTCGCCGGCGACCAGTTCGCGATGATCATCCTGTCGGAGCGCGACCCGACGCGGCTGGTCGCGTTCGCCGAGACGGTGCGCAAGACGCTGCGTGCGCCGATCACCTTCAACGACCGCGAGATCTTTCTCACCGCCTCGATCGGGCTGTCGTTGTCGGACAGCCAGACGCACCGCACCGAGGAATTGGTCAAGGATGCCGAGCTCGCGATGTATCACGCCAAGCGGATCGGCGGCGATCGCATCGAGGTGTACAAGCCGGCGATGCGGGCGCGCAAGACCGACCGGCTGACCTTGGAATCGGAGCTGCGCCGCGCGCTGGAGCGCGAGGAGATCACCATCCTCTACCAGCCGGTGGTGCGGCTGGAGGATCGCTCGGTCGCCGGCTTCGAAGCGCTGGCGCGCTGGGACCATCCCAAGATGGGCCGGATGTCGCCGTCCGAGTTCATCAATGTGGCCGAGGAAATCGGACTGATCGTCGATCTCGGCCTGTTCATGCTGGAGCGCACCGCGCGGCAATTGAGCGCCTGGCAACGCAGCATCAAGCGGCGCGAGCCGCTGTTTGCCAGCGTCAATGTCTCGTCAAAGCAGCTGCTGCGTCAGGATCTCATCCACGACCTGCGCACCGTGCTGTCGCGCTCGGCGCTGGCGCGCGGCACGCTCAAGCTGGAGCTGACCGAGTTGCTGGTGATGGAGAACCCCGAGCACGCCGCGCAGTTGCTCACCCGCATGCGCGAGCTCGGCGCCGGCCTCGCGCTCGACGACTTCGGCACCGGCCATTCGTCACTCGCCTACCTGCAGCGCTTCCCGTTCGACACCATCAAGATCGACAAGTCGTTCGTTCGCATGAACAACAAGGGCACCCGTCCGGTGATCCTGCGCTCCATCATCGCGCTTGCCCACGACCTCGGCATGGACGTGGTGGCGGAGGGCGCCGAAACCGAATCCGACGCGATCGAGCTCTACCAGCTCGGCTGCGAGTTCGCGCAGGGCTTCGTGTTCGGCGAGCCGATGTCGGTGGAGGCGGCGCGCGAGCTTTTGGTCAGCGACCAGCTCGAGGCAGCGCAATAACCATCAATCTGAGAGCTACTTCACCGGCTGCCAGCCGGATTGCGTCCAGCGATGCCGCAGCGCGGGGCCGGTCAGCGCATCGACGAACGCACGCGCATTCTTCGGGTCAGTGCTGTTCATCGGGATCGCGGCGGAATAGACGGTCCAAAGCTGCAGCGTCTCCGGCAGCAAAGCCACGAGCTTGGCACCCTTGTCGTGAATCTCGCTGACCAGCACGATCGCGAGCTCGGCTTCGCCCTTGGCGACTTTGGCGACCGCATCGTTGCCGCCGGTCGCGTTGACGCCCTTCTTGCGGACGTCGTCGGCGATCCCGAAGCCGTCGGCGATCTTCATCAGATGGATGACCGAGGTGCCGCCGAGCTTGGGATCGGTGTGGGCGATCGATTGTGCCCTGAGCAGCGTCGCTTTAAGCGCCTCCGGCGTCGAAACGTCGGGCGTGGGCATGCCGTCGCGGATCACGACGCCCAGTCCGATGCGGCCGAGATCGACCCGGCTGCCCGGCATCATCTTGCCGGTCTTTTCCAGCTCGGCCATCAGCGGCCCCGACGCAATGATCAGGTCGGCCGGCGCGCCGGACGCGATGGTGTCGCGCAACAGCCCGGTCGGACCGGTGGTGAATTTGAACTTGATGCCGGTCTGCCTCGAATAGTCGTCGATCATGCCGCCGATCACGCCGCGCACCGCGCCGGCGGAGATCACCGTAAGCTCCGCCGCATTCGCCATTGTGGGCAGCAGGGCTGCCGCCGCCACCATCGCCGCCGCGATACGGAACATGATGAGCCTCAGGCGTGACCGACGTCGCTCGACAGCATGCCGGGCTGGATGCCGATCTTGCCCAGCGCCTTGTCGTACTTGGCGTCGATGTCGGTGCCAAACAGCAGCTCCGGATCTGCCGAGCAGTGCAGCCAGCCGTTGTCCTGGATCTCGGTTTCGAGCTGGCCCGGCGCCCAGCCGGCATAGCCCAGCGCGAGGATCGCGCTTGCCGGCCCCTTGCCGCGCGCGATCGCCTTGAGGATGTCCAGCGTCGCGGTGAGGCAAATGCCCTTGTCGATCGGCAGCGTGGAATTCTCGATGAAGAAGTCGGCGGAGTGCAGCACGAAGCCGCGCTCGGTTTCGACCGGCCCGCCTTTGAGTACCTTCACGCCGCCGGCGCGCGACGGCAGCTTGATCAGGTCGGCCGCCGGAATCACGTCGAGCTTCACCAGCAGGTCGGTAAAGCTGATGTGCGGCGCGGGCTGGTTCACCACGATGCCCATCGCGCCTTCCGATGAATGAGCGCAGATATAGATGACGCTGCGCGCGAAACGCTCGTCCTGCATGGCAGGTGTCGCGATCAGCATCTGACCGTCGAGATAGCTGCCGCCGGCGCTCTTTTCCGCTGCGCTTTTCGCCAATGCTTTGCGTGTCAATCGCATGCGAGAAGGTTACGCCGATCCTGCTGCTTTGCAACAAGGGTTCACAACGAATTCAATAGCAAGCGTGTCCACTGTCGATTAAACCAGCGGCATGCAAGAAGGTTTCCGCGCCCGATTTCTGCCGGATTTGGCGCTGGTTTTGCTGTTGTCCGCAGCTTCGACGCCGGCCGTTGCGGCCGATGTGTCCGCTTGGGACAACGACATTCGCTCGGCCGTGCGGTTGATTGGCGCGAGCGCAATTCGTGAAGCGGGAAATTCCGTCCTGCGCGCCGGTGTCGAGCTCAAGTTGCAGCCCGGCTGGAAAACCTACTGGCGCTATCCCGGCGACGCCGGTGTGCCGCCGGTGTTCGATTTCGCCGCGTCCGACAACGTCAAGACCGTGACCGTGCTGTGGCCGGCGCCGGTGCGCTTCGCCGACGGCAGTGGTCACTCGATCGGCTACAAGGGCGCGGTGATCTTTCCGCTGCGGGTCGTGCCGCGCGACGCCGGCAAGCCGGTGACGCTGCGCATGAGCCTCGACTACGCGGTGTGCGAAACCTTGTGCGTGCCGGCTAAGGGCAAGGCCGAGCTTGCGCTCGCCGACGCGACAGGCTCGCAGGAGGCCGCGCTGAAGGTGGCCGAGGCGCGCGTGCCCAAGCCTGGCAGCTGGGGCGATGCTTCGCCGCTGTCGCTGCGCAAGGCGTGGCGCGACACGACCTCCGGCAAGCCGCGCGTCATTGTCGAGGTGGCGGCTCCCGCCGGCGCGGAGGTTGATTTGTTCGCCGAAGGGCCGACGCCCGACTGGGCGCTGCCGCTGCCCGAGCCGGTCGCGGGTGCGGCCGCGGGCGTCAAGCGCTTCGCCTTCGAGCTCGACGGTCTGCCCACCGGCGCGACCGCGCAGGGCGCGTCGCTCAAGCTCACCGCGGTCGCCGGCCAAGGCACCAACCAGGAGGCGATCGAGGCCGTATTTCGTCTCGACTAATTCGCCGGGGGCGCTAACTTGTGCGCCATAAACGGCGCGTGACCCCGAAACGTGGGAACCGGCTTTCGGATAATGATCACGCGCAAACCAGCTAGAATCAAACGCCCAACCATAATCACGCGAGAGGATTGATGTCATGGCTATCAACGTCGGCGATCGTCTGCCCAATGCGACCTTCACGGTGATGACCGCTGAAGGCCCCAAACCGAAAACCACCGACGAGATCTTCAAGGGCAAGAAGGTGGTGCTGTTCGCGGTGCCCGGCGCATTCACGCCGACCTGCCACAAGAACCACATGCCCGGCTTTGTGAAGAATGCCGACGCCATCAAGGCCAAGGGCATCAACACCATCGCCGTCACCGGCGTCAACGACGTGTTCGTGATGGACGCCTGGAAGAAGGCGTCCGGCGGTGACGCCATCGAGTTCCTGGCCGACGGCAGCGGCAATTTCGCCAAGGCGCTGGGCCTCGTCGCGGACCTGACCGAGCGCGGGCTCGGCGTGCGCTCGCAGCGCTACGCCATGGTGGTCGATGACGGCGTGGTGAAGATCCTCAACGTCGAGGACGCGCCCGGCAAGGCTGACATTTCCGGCGCCGACAATCTGCTGAAGAGTTCTTAGGCTGATGCCCCTTGGGCTGCATCGTCGCAATTAGCTCCGCTCATTCCCGCGCAAGCGGGATTCTAGGGCCAAACCAAACGTCCTAAATCGTAGCTCTGGGTCCCCGCTTACGCGGGGACGAGCGGGAGAGGCGTGCCGATTTGTTTGAGCGCGCGCGGCGAACTCACCCACTTGCCGCGCCGCGCTGCGTGGCACGCAATTCCGCAATCGCTTCGACCGCCAAACGGTCGGCGCGTTCGTTCATTTCGTAGCCGGCGTGGCCCTTGACCCAGTGCCAGCGCACCTCGTGACGCGCGACGGCGGCATCGAGCCGCTGCCACAGGTCCATGTTCTTCACGGGCTTCTTGTCCGCGGTGCGCCAGCCGTTGCGCTTCCAGCCGCGGATCCATTCCGAAATGCCCTTGTGAACGTACTGGCTGTCGGTGTGCAGTTCGACCTTGCAGGGCTTTTTCAGGGCTTCCAGCGCAGCGATCGCCGCCATCAGCTCCATGCGGTTGTTGGTGGTGTGCGCTTCGCTGCCCTTGAGCTCCTTCTCCTTGTCGCCGAACGTCAGGATTGCGGCCCAGCCGCCGGGACCGGGATTGCCGGAGCAGGCGCCGTCGGTGTGGGCGATGACGTGCGGCTTGTCGGTCACGCCTGCGCCCTTTCGGCGAGCACCCCGTAGTCGCGCACGTTGTTGATCGCCTGGTGGAAGCGCAGCTTGCGGAAATACTCCATCGGGTTCTTCGGCCGCACCAGCGCGCCCTCCGGCACGTTGAGCCAGTCGGTCAGCCGGGTGAGCAGGAAGCGCGTCGCCGCACCGCGGGCGAGCAGCGGCATCGCCTCGAGCTCCGCCGGCGACAGCGGGCGGGCGCGCATGTAACCCTGCAGCAGCTCGCGCCCCTTGGTGACGTTGTATGAATGGTCGGGCTCGAAGCACCAGGCGTTGAGGCAGATCGCGACGTCGTAGGCCAGCGTGTCGGTGCAGGCGAAGTAGAAGTCGATCAGTCCCGACAGCGCATTGCCGAGGAAGAACACGTTGTCGGGAAACAGGTCGGCGTGAATGACACCGTGCGGCAGATCGCGCGGCCAGTGCTGCTCCAGATGCGCAAGCTCGCGCTCGATCGTCTCGGCGAGGCCGGGCTGCACGCTGTCGGCGCGCGACGCCACCTGCTCGTAGAGCGGACGCCAGCCCTCGACCGAAAGCGTGTTGCGCCGCCGCTGCGCGAAGTCGGCGCCGGCGAGATGCAGCTTCGCCAGCGCGCCGCCGAGCGCGTAGCAGTGCCGCGGGTCCGGCCGCCGGATCCACATGCCGTCAAGGAAGGTGACGATCGCGGCCGGCCGCCCGCACAACTGGCCGAGCGTCTCGCCGGCGCGGTTCTTCACCGGCTGCGGACAGGTGATGTCGCGCGCCGCGAGGTGCTCCATCAAGGCGAGGAAGAACGGGATGTCTCCGGCGGCGACCCGCTTCTCATAGAGCGTGAGGATGAAGTGGCCTTGCCGCGTGTGGACCAGGAAGTTCGAGTTCTCGACGCCTTCCGCGATGCCCTTGTAGGACAACAGCTCGCCGAGCTCGTAGCCGGCGAGGAATTTGGTGAGGTCTTCCGCTGCGACGTCGGTGTAGACGGCCATGGGCTACTACGGCACTGCGTTGCCCCCTTCCGTCAAGGGGGAGACCGTGCGGAGGTGCAAGCCGGTTGTGGGATCAGGCGGTGGCGCGCTCGCGCAGCTGACGCGGCAACGGGAAGAACATTCCGGATTCGTCCGCGCCGGACACCGTCTCGACGTTGAGCGAGTAGCGTGCCGCGAACGCGTCGAGGATTTCCTCGACCAGCACTTCGGGCGCCGACGCGCCGGCGGTGACGCCCAGCGTCCTGACGCCATCAAAGCGCGACCAGTCGATCTCGGCGGCGCGCCGCACCAGCACGGAATAGGGGCAGCCCTCGCGCTCGGCGACCTCCTGCAGGCGTCGCGAGTTCGACGAGTTCGGCGCGCCCACCACGACCAGCGCATCGACCCGCGGCGCCACGCGCTTGACCGCCTCCTGGCGGTTGGTGGTGGCGTAGCAGATGTCTTCCTTGTGCGGCCCGACGATCGCCGGGAAGCGCCGCTTCAGGACCGCGACAATGCCCGCGGTGTCGTCGAGCGACAGCGTGGTTTGCGTCACGTAGGACAGTTTGCCGG
>CAWBFG010000041.1:0-225096 GCA_963787955.1 uncultured Alphaproteobacteria bacterium
TTCCAGCATGGGATCCGAGGACGAGGTGGAACAATCTTTGGGTCGGCCTTGCCGTTAGACAAACGGCAGGTCCAAGCGGACATACGAACTCACCTCATCCATCGTCCCGCGAGGAACATCTTTCCACCGCAGGGTGGAGCTCGAGTGTCCTCCTATCGAATTTGATCTTTCACGACGTCATGCCGCGGCCGCGGCTTGTTCCCGGCTCCAGCGGAACTCGGTGCCATCAACCCACATACGGTGCAGGATCACGGCCAGCCGGCGGGCCAACGCCACGATCGCCTTTTTCATGCCGCGGCGCCTGGCGATCTGCATCGCCCAGGCCTTCAGCCAGGACCATTTCTTGGAACGCATCATGCTCTGAGCTGCTTCGTAGAGCATGACCCGCATCATCTCGTCTCCACAGCGCGATATTCTGCCGCTCCAATCCACCTCGCCCGATTGATACTTGGCGCATGTCAGTCCAAACACCGCCCCGACGGACTTGGATTTATGGAAGCGAGCGGGCACGTCGACCGTGGCGCGATAGGTCAGCGACACCACGGGGCCGACACCGGGGGTCGTCATCAAGCGCCGGCATACCTCGTCATCCCGGACGATGGCCAGCAGGCGGCGATGCAGGATGCAGAACTGTTCGCGAAGCGTCCGCCGGACAATGAGCAGCGGTTCGACCAGCGCTGCCAGGTCGGGAAGGTTCTCGACAAGCTCCTGATCGGGCCTCGAACCTCACCGTCCCAACCATGCCAACCTTGAGGCCGAAGTTGCGCAAGGTGCCGCGCAGGTCGTTCTCGATGGCGATCGCCTTCGACTGCAGCAGCTTGCGATGGGTCAGCAGCATCCGCAGTTTCTGACTGCGCAGCGTCTTTACATGCACCGGACGATAAAGCCCCACACGCATCATCTGGGCGATGCCGCGCGCATCGTTGCGATCTGTCTTGTTGATCTGAGCCTTCAGCACCGCTTTCATATGCCGCGTTTCGACACAGATCACTGGAAAACCTGCTTCAGCGAGAGCACTGAATAGCCATTGCGACAGCGGTCCCGCTTCCAATCCGATCCGCTTGAAGTGGTAGGCGGGGTTCTTCAGCACCGCCAGCAAAGCTTCAGGTTCGCTCGCCACCTTCACTTCACGAACGATCTTGCCCGTGTCATCCACAATGCAGACGCTGGTCTCCTTGACCGAAACGTCCAGTCCCGCAAAATGCTCCATGCTGCGCTTCTCCTTCTGATGCTTGAGGCCGCTCAATGCGGACCTCGTTTCACCATCAGCCTGAAGCGCAGCACCCAAAATCTTCAGCTATCCACAAGCTGCCGCGGCCGATTACCCCATCTTTGGGAAAGCGGACATTCGCCGGTATCACTTCGATGTCCGGTTAGTGCCAATAGCGTCATTTTTGTCGCAACTGCGGACCGAGAAAATTACTGCGGCTGGGCAATGCCGCGGCATCAAAAAATTGTACCGGTTCAGCCTCGAGAACAATATTGAATGAGGCAATGCGCGCGTCGACGCTTCAACATCATCGTCTCAAGCTTTGCCGCCTGCGTGACGAGCAGCGGCTCACAAAGCTGATGCGCAGGAGGTGTAATGCGCCCGCTTACTCCGGCTTGATGCCGATCGTCGCCAGCGTCTTTTGCCAGAACTCTGCCTGCGAGCGTGCCAGCGCCACCGCCTCCTCGGGCGTGCCGCCGGCAACCGTGAATTCGAGCTTGCCGATTTTCTCTTGCAGGGCCTTGTCCTTGAGCACCTTGTTGACGGCCGCATTGATGCGCGCGACGACGTAATCGGGCGTGCCGGCCGGCGCGGCGACACCAAACCACTGGTTCGCGTCGAGGCCGCCCATATCGACTCCGCCCTCGCGCAACGTCGGTACCTCCGGCATCGAATTCATCCGCTGGTGTCCGGTGACGCCGAGAATGCGCACCTTTCCCTCACGGCCGAGCGCGATCGAGGTGGAGGGAGCGGTGAACAGGAGCCCGACATGGCCCGCCACGATGTCCTGAATTGCCGGCGCGGCGCCGCGATAGGGCACGAGCGTCATCTTCGTCGCCGTCGCCTGCAGGAAGGCGACGGCGCCCAGGTGCGGCGGCGAGCCGACGCCGGAGTGGGCAAGCTTGAGTTCGTCCGGCTTCGCCTTGGCGAGGGCGATGATCTCGCTCACCGTCTTGGCCGGCAGCGTGTTCGCGCCGACGAACGATAACGGCGTGCGGGCGCTGAGCACGATCGGGCGGAAGTCCTTGATCGGATCGTAGGTCGCGCCGGCTACGATGCTGGGGCCGACGACCATTGCGACATCGAACGAGCCGAGCGTATAGCCGTCCGGGGCCGCACGGGACAGCGCCAACGCCGCCGTCGAGCCGCCGCCGCCTGGTCTGTTCTCGATCACGACCGGCCTGCCGAGCTCGTCCGCCAGCGGCGCGGCCACTGCGCGGGCGATGACGTCCGTCGGCCCGCCGGCAGCGAAGCCCACCAGGAATGTGATGGGCGGCTCGGATAGGTCGCGGCGCTCTCCTGCGCTTGCGCCGGTGAGTCGGCAGAGAGGGCGGTGAGGCCAAGTGCCGCCGCCAGAGCGACCGAAACCAAACCGCGGACGACAACTGGCATGAAACCCTCCCGGGTTGCAGGACGCGTCAATCTAGGCACGGTCCGGCGAGCCCGTCCATCCGCTTGCGCACGGAAGGACTTACGAGTTTCGTCGCGAACGCCAAGCAGCAGTTCGAGATTCAGGCGCTGGCCAATATCGTCGGACTGCAGTTCAACCGCTAGGTTCGCTGATCCATCGCCGGCTTGCTTCTCATTATTCATGCTCGATGGTCAGGATGACTTTGGCGAGAGCAACATTGTAATTTGCCCCATCTGCGCCAGCGTGAACGCGCCGATGACAGGTGGGGCATAGTGCAATGACATGTGACGGATGATCGGGGCCACCGTCGCTTAATCGACGAAGATGGTGCGGCTCGAGATAGGGTGTGCCATCTACGCGCAAGAAGGGCGCTGGTTTCGAGCAACCTTCACATTGGCCCTTGGCTCGCGCCAGGATATACACGCGAACATCTCGACTGCGTTGATACACGTTCTTTTTGGTCTGAGATGGCGTTTGAGCGTTGGTTTGAGATGCAGCTAGAGCACGAGCTCGAAGCTCATCTAGCGGAGCATCGGCAATCGTTGGCTCAGCATCAACGGCTTCGGCTATGGCATCTAGCGCACGAAGTTCAAAAACGATTGCGTCACGGTCGTTGCCGTTGCGATCGAGAGCTCGTTCAGTGTGATGGCCTGCGTAAACCATTTCACCTTCAAACCTGAGGCCATTTGGCGTCTTCCGAAACAAAAGCAGTCCTTCGCCAGCCGCAGAATGTTCGGCGATCGCGCGATTGCCACTTTGCATCTGCATGTCACCGACTTGGCCCTCACCGAAGTACTCAAAGACACCATCGGCTCGATAGCGATCGGCGTATCCGTGCTGCAGGCCTTCTTCGCCAGTGATGATCAACACTAGAGGGTGCTGGGCGGGCGTGATGATGCCGCCTTGCTGCTGTCCCCCAAAGCGAGCGTGAATGTCATCGCGGCGATTGTAGACGCGGCCGATTTCGAAGCCCCAGCTCACGCGCGCTCCTCAACACACAAAGCGAACAGGTTAATACTATCATTGTGCCCAAAAGACCGCGATGCCCACACGCTTATTCAAAGAGCACAGGAAAGCGGACAGCCAAGTACGGGACGTAGGTCGGTTGGCTTTTCGCCTTTGAGATACGATTGACATAAGAAGCGCCGCCGCCGGGGACGGTCCACTTCCATTTTGCTTTCAGCATTTTGAAAGCAGTTCAAGAACTGGGATTGAGGGGACCTTTTATCGCATCCGACGCCGCTTTCGTCGCTGTCTCGCCGAGATCTTTTGACTGTTCAGTCAAAGAATTCAATTGTGTTTGGAGGAACTCGGTCTGGATACGCACGAGCTCTTGTGGATTCTTAACCTTGGTCAGTCTTGTATGTACTTAAAGGCAGTCGCCACGTTTTGCTGAGCATAAGCTGCCACTTTCTTGTTCAGCTCTGTACCTGCCCAGGGTGCAGAAGACATGTTGTTTTGAAAGAAGTTTAGATAGTTCTCCATCGCTGCACGAGCTTGTTCGATACCCTGCGCCATCATAGCACTCGGGTCTTGATCGGGTGCTTTGCCTTTATCCATGGTCGCCTCCTTGCTCCAGTGTCGCTGGAGCGTGTTCTATTGAACGATCACCTTCGCAGTCGGGCGATGGAGGCACAATATCTCGGGCTTCGTCGCGGCTCAGATATTCTTTGATCGCCCGAGTAGCGTGACTTTCGTACGCAGGACTTCGCGCATGTCGCCGTGATGCACCGTAGCCACATGACCATTATTCCAGGTAATCGTGACCGCGTCCCAGCTTGTGCCTGTTACAACGCCGCTATCATCGGCATCGCCGCGCCAGTAAACGCGAACGCCCTTCTTGAGGTCCTTCGATTCGGCGGCGGTCAATGGTTCGACAAGCGCCCATTCATCGTCGTTAGATCACTGGGATCGTAACTTACCGCGCGTAACGTCCGCGGTTCTTCGCTGATCTATCACAAATCGTTCCCGCCCAGACACTTAGAGTTTAAGCATGCAAGGTGGGAGGCCGTCATGTCCTTCGAAACCAGCACACAGCACTTCGATGTTGTTGGCTCCGGCTACATCGCGGAGCATCACGCCGAAGAGATGTACCGTCATCTTATTGAAGCAGAGAAAAACGCAGTCGGCGGCGCCTTCGCTTGGCTAGCGTTCTACGCCATCGCTGTCGTGGTCGTCGTCATCAGCAACTTCCACAAGGTGGCCAATATCGTGGTGGCTGTAGCGAATTCAGCCAGGACGCCGTTCCGGCAAGGCTATGCCCGAATTCCCAGCCTCGACATGCCGTTGCTGGAGGCGTCAACCGATCCGGAAGCGAAAGCGGCGTGATGGGCATTCCACAGTGCAGCGGAATAACGTAATGGGCCCCAATTTCAGACTTCGGCCGCTGCTTTTTTGCTATTGCACGCCTGCTTACCCAGAGCTTACCCAAGTGATGTGTGGGTTGGCTACTTTTGGTTAAGCTATTGAAACGCTGGCGCTCCCTAGGGGAATCGAACCCCTGTTTCAGCCTTGAGAGGGCGATGGCCGCGCCTAACGCGCATCGATTGCTAGGATTGACGAACGGTCGAGCGATAAAAATCCCCTGCGGCGAAAGTTACGGCGCGGCCGCCAAGCGCTATAAAGCCGGGCGGAAAAAGGCGGCATATTGCGGGCGTCCGCCGAACCGAAACAGGGATAAAAGCAGGGATGCCCTGCGTTACCGACCTAAGTACATAAGTTTTTCAAATGCTTGCATCTCCTAGGCGTGGATGGCCGGGACGAGCCCGGCCATGACCGTGAAATACCAGGCAGCGGGTTGGGCGAAGGAGGTTGATGCGAGCGCAGCAACCGCCGCGCCTACGACAAGGGCACGTAGGGGCATGTTCGCCTCCCTTTCCACCCGTCACTGCCGGGCCTGACCGGCAATCCATCAAACGTCAAAGACGGCTTGATCCTTCGATGGATGCGCGGGTCAAGCCCGCGCATGACGGCCCCGTTTTTCGCGTCGTCTACAACTTCGTCACCCGCACATGCAGCAGCGCCGCGCGGCCGCCGCGCACCGCCTCGACGCAGCGCTTGAGCGCCGCCGGCACCTCATCCGGATTGACGACCTTTTCGCCGTGGGCGCCGAACGCCTCGCCGATCTTGGAGAAATCCGCGTCGGGCATCAGATTGGCCTGGAACAGGTCGGTTTCCTTGGCTTCGCCCGCCGGAAACACTCGCAGCGTCGATTCCTTCACTGCCGACCAGCCGGTGTTGTCGAGCAGCAGCACCAGGATCGGCAGCTTGTATTGCTGCGCCACCGAGAACACCGACGCCGGGCCGCCGAAATAGAAGCCGCCGTCGCCGACCACCTGCACCACCAGCTTGTCCTTCGCTGCGAGCTTACAGCCGAGCGCCATGCCGCCGGACCAGCCCAGCCCGCCGCCGCCGGAGCGGATCGCGGTGTTGGGCAGCGGCCGCTCCACCTGAAGCAGACAGGCTCCGGCGTTGCGCACGCCTTCGTTGAGCACGATGTCCTCGGCCTTCAGCAATTTGTTGAGCTCGGCAAACAGATAGTGCGGATTGATCTCGCCGACCTTGCCCTTGTTGGACGCCAGCTTCCCGGCGTGCTCGCGCCAGGCCTTGCGCTCCGCGGTGAAAGCCGCGACGCGCTTTGCGGCGGCGTCCGTGAACTTGGGCGTCGCTTTCTTTTTCAGCTCTTCGAGAAGCTGCTCGAGGATGCGGCCGCTGTCGCCCTGCATGCGCAGGTTGCCCGGGAAGGTCCACATCGGCGAAGCGGCCTTGAGCGTATCGATGTCGATGTGCGCCCAGAACGACTTGGCGTTGTGCGACACGTCACTCGGGAACCACGGCACGTCGACGTCGACCAGAATGCCGACATCTGCTTGGGGCAGGTGCTTGTTGGGCGAGTAGCCGAGGAAGCACGGGAACTCGTGCGAGATGTTGAAGGTCTGGTTGCCTTCGAACACCGCGATGCCGGCAAACTGGGCGATCTCCTCGATCAGCTTGGCAGCCTTGGCGTTGCGGCCGGCGTAGCCGCAGATCAAAACCGGATGCTCGGCGGCGATCAGCTTGTCGGCGAGCTGCGTGATCATCGCGGGGTCCGCGCCGCCCGACTGCGGCTGCGAGAACTCGTTTGCCGGATAGCTGCGGATCTGATCCTCGGCCCACTCTTGCGTCAGGGTCTCGCGCTGCGCCATGAAATAGACCGGTCCCTGCGGGTGGCTTTCCATGATGGTGTGGGCGCGGCGCAGCGCCTCCTTCACCACCACGCCGGACGGCAGCGTCCATTCCCATTTGACGTAGGGCCGCACCAGCGCGCCCTGATCGACCGGCTCCTGCACGAAATGCACGTAGGTGTCGCGCGAGCCGACCAGCTCGTTGCTGGAGGTGTAGGGCGCCTTGCCGGCCATCAGCAGCACCGGCAGCCGGCTGCGGAACAGGTTGTGCATGGCGTTCGCGGTGTTGGCGGTGCCGACGTCGACGTGCACCAGCACGGCCTGGCCGCGGCCGGTCACCGCCGCGTAACCCATCGCCATGTGGGCGGCGGTGTTCTCGTGCGGGCAGAGCATGACGTTCGGCACCTTCTCGCCGCGCTTGCTGCGGCTCGCCAGCGCCTCGATGGTCGGCGCGTGGTCGGTGCCGAAGTTACAGAACAGGTGCTCGATGCCGAGCTCGTTCAGCCCTTCGATGAAGTAGTAGGCGGTGGAGTGTTCCGGGGCGTTCGAGGTCTGGCGGGCGACGGCTTGGGACATGGGTTATGCTTTCCGTTGGGCGTTTCCTGGAGGCACTGTGCCCGGATGGTGCTGGTAGTTTCAAGCGGAAGCCATGCGGCACACGCGGTGCTCTCCCTCTCCTTGGAAGGGAGGGGTGGGATCGAGACGAAATACACGCAAAATGACCCCTTGCCGTGCCGTAGCGCGTCGAAGCCCTGCGTGAACCCGTCCTGCGAGCCCCCTTCAGGGAAAATTAGAAGACGTTATGCCGCCGCGGGCACCCGCTTGACCTGATGAGCCTGCAGCTTCGGCAGCACCTCTTTGCCGAACCGGCGGAGCTGCTTCATGAACAGGTCGTGCGGCATGGCGCCGAGATTCATCATCAGCAGCAGAGAATTGGCGCCGTAGCGCTCGGCGTCGGCGATCAGCTTGTCGGTCACATGCTTGGCGCTGCCGAACGCCAGCAGCCCATCATCGATCCGCTTCTCGACGTCGGCTGCCGTCATCGCCTTCATTTTCTCGCGGTCAAGGCCGGCGGCGGAGCGGTTTTCCTCACGCACGTAGTCGAACGACGTGTTGGACACGTAGCCGGAGGTCTTGATCGCGGCCTCCTTCTCCTTGGTCGAGCCGTGATGCCAGAGCGTGTGCACGAAGTAGAAATAGTAGGGCCCGTATTCCTTGAGCGCGGCGGCCTTGTCATCAGCCACCCAGGCGTCGGTGAAGAAGCACAGATGCTCCGGCGTGATGGCGTGGCCATTCTTGGCAAGCTGCTTGGCGAAATAGCCAACGATGTCCTCGGTCAGCCCGCGCTTGAAGTCGGGCAGCACGGCGGAGAAGTTGTGTTTGCCGGCCCACTCGATGGTTTCCTTGGAGCCGGTGAACGGC
Source organism: uncultured Alphaproteobacteria bacterium (assembly GCA_963787955.1). Lineage (GTDB taxonomy): Bacteria > Pseudomonadota > Alphaproteobacteria > Rhizobiales > Xanthobacteraceae > Z2-YC6860. The sequence goes on from CAWBFG010000041.1 coordinate 8,207, forward strand.
ACCCAGACCGGCGGGTGCGGCTGCTGGAACGGCCGCGGCCAGATCGCGATGTCCTTCATCTGCCAGAATTTTCCGTCGTGGGAGAATTGCGGCTCCTTCCACGCCTTCATGACGATGTCGACCGCCTCCTCGAAGCGCGCCCGCGATTCCGCCATCGGCACGTTGTAGACGTTGTACTCGCGCGGCACGCCGCGGGCGAAGCCGGACAGGATGCGTCCGCGCGAAATGCAGTCCGCCATCGCCAGTTCCTCGGCGATGCGCAGCGGATTGTGGATCGGCAACAGGTTGCCGAGGATCAGGAACTTGAGCTTCTTGGTGCGCTGTGCCGCCGCCGCCGCCATCATGTTCGGCGAGTTCATCATGCCGTGCGGCGTGGTGTGGTGCTCGTTCAAGCCCACGCCGTCGAAGCCGAGCTTGTCCATCTCTTCCCAGGCTTCGAGATGTTCGGCATAGCTGCGCGCGCCCACTTCGGGATCGAAATGATCGAGCGGCAGCGGGTAGGGGATGTTCTTGTCGCGCTTGTAGTCGTCGAAATGCTTGGCGTAGGGCAGCAGGTCAAAGATGAAGACTTTCATTTCACTGATTCCTGGGGTTCGGGATTTCAGCTGCGAGAATCTGATGGAAGCCACCTTACGCGATCACCGCGTCGGCGCGCTGCTGGAGCGGCATCGGCACGTCGAGGCGCGAGCGCATTGGCATTCTTGAGGTTGATCAGCAGCTCGAGACTTGACCGGCGACTTACCGGAAGCTCGCTCGGCTATCGCGCCCTTGCGGATGCGATCGACGTATAATGCCGCACGCCGACAACCATCGCGCGAGTCGATGCCATAGGACAGGAGGCCGCCGCTTCGGCGAAGATGCGAATCGGATAGACGGTTGGGAGACGGTAGCGGCAGCCGCGAGACAATCGCCGTCGCGATAGGGTGACATCATGAAGGCTCGGGCATCACGATCAGGCCGCCATTCGGCTCCGAGAATTGTGCCGCAATGGCGCTGGCGAGCCTGATGTCGCGTACAGGCCGCCGCGATGGCTCCACCGAAGCCGTGCGCGCCGCCTTGCACCACGGCGATGATCGGGATCGGGCAGTTACGCATCGTGCCGTAGGCGTCGAACACCACGTCGGAGAAGTTGCGGCGCGCGAACGCGGTCGGCTCGATCTCCGGCCGCGCGCCCATGCCTGCGCGGCCGACACAGAAATCCTGGCCGGCGCCGCGCAGCACCACGATGTCGGAGGTTTTCGGCGCCTCCTGGATCAGCCGCGTCAACTCCCGCACCATGTCGTCGGTCACGGCGTTGCCCCGGTCGGGCTGGTTGATCGTGATGTGCAGGACCGGGCCTTCCTGCTTGGTCAGGATGTCGGGCATCATTACGCCTTTCGGTGAAGTATACGCGGGCGCGCGGAGCATATCGCTACGGCGACGCATGACGCCAGAGCGGCGGCAGCGTTGAAGCGCATGGCTCCCGGCCCTATGCTGCGCAACGGCAATGAAACCCGCGCCATTCCAATACCACGCGCCTACCACCGTTGAGGAAGCTGTCGCGCTGCTCGCCCAGCATGCCGGTGATGATGGGCGCGTCCTGGCCGGTGGGCAGAGCCTCGTTCCCACCATGGCGTTCCGTCTGGCGCGACCGGGCCACTTAATCGATATCAACGGCGTCGCCGGTTTGGATCGGCTCGAAGTCGAGGGTGGCCGGCTTTGCATCGGCGCAACCGTTCGGCATGCCGCCTTCGAGCGGCCGGCGGCCGAGGGCCCGCTCGGCGTACTGCTCGCCGAAGTGGCGCAGCATGTCGCGCACCATCCGATCCGCACCCGCGGCACGTTCTGCGGCTCGATCGCACACGCCGATCCGGCATCGGAATGGTGCGCGGTTGCAGCGTGCCTCGATGCGGAGATGATGGCGATCTCGACGCGGGGCGTGCGGCTCATCTCCGCGCCGGACTATTTCAAAGGCCTGATGACGACGGCGCTGGAGGACGACGAATTGCTCGCCGAGGTGCGGCTGCCGATGCTCAAAGGTGATGTGCGCTTCGGCTTCACCGAGTTCAGCCGCCGCGCCGGCGATTTCGCCATCGCCATGGCGGTGGTGATCTTCCGGGTGCTGGACGACGGCGCGATCGCCGAGTCGCGCCTCGCGATCGGCGGCGCCGAAGCGCAACCGCGGCGCATTGTCGAGGCTGAGTATGCCCTGAAGGGCCGCCAGCCGTCGGCGGAGGCGTTCACGCTCGCCGGCGAGATCGCGGCCAAGTTCATCGAACCGCTCGATGATGAAAACATCAGCGCCGCCTATCGGCGCGATCTGGCGCTGGCGCTGACGCGCCGTGCGCTGGAGCAGGCACGCGACAGGCCGCTGCCATGACCGAGAGCAACGCCACGAAATGGATCGGCATGGCGGTCGAGCGGCTGGAGGACCCGCCGTTGGTCGCGGGCCGTGGCCGCTTCGCCGCCGACATCAATTTCGCGCGCCAATTGCACATGCGGATGGTGCGCTCGAACCATGCGCATGGCCGCATCGTCGCGATCGACGCCAGCGCCGCGCGCGCGGTTGCGGGCGTCGTCGCGGTGTGGACCGCGCAGAACATTGCCGACCTCGGGCCGATCGATTTCCGCGAGGGGCCGATCGAGAAGCTCGCGCCGTACCGCCAGCCGGTGCTGGCGACCGACAAGGTGCGTTACGTCGGCGAGCCGGTGGCGGCGGTGTTCGCCGAGGATCCCTATGTTGCCGAGGATGCCGCCGACCTGGTCGGCGTCGAGATCGAGGAATTGCCGCCGCTGATGTCGGCCAGGGCCGAGCCCGGCGAGTTCTCGCCGGGCCGCGACACCGAGGCGGATGTGTTGCACCAGGGCTACGGCGACGTCGATGCGGTGTTCGCCACGGCGCACACCATCGTCGAATTGGACCTGACCTCGGGCCGGCATTCCGGCGTGCCGCTGGAGACACGCGGCGCGATCGGCCGCTACGACGCCTCCCGCGACGTTCTTGAGCTGCACGGCGCCGCCAAGGTGCCGCACCGGAACAAGGAACTGATCGCGCGCATGCTCGGCCGGCCGCCGTCGTCGGTGCAGTGCTTCGAGTCGCACGTCGGCGGCGGCTTCGGCATCCGCGGCGAGATCTATCCGGAGGATGTGCTGGTCTGCGTCGCCGCGATGCGGCTCGACCGCCCGGTGAAGTGGATCGAGGACCGGCGCGAGCACCTGATCTCCGCCAACCATTCGCGCCACCAGCACCATCAGGTGCGCGCCGCCTGCACCGAGCAGGGCGAGATCCTGGCAATGGACGACGTCATCCATCACGACAACGGCGCCTACGTGCGCACCCACGCGACCCGCGTCGCCATGATGACCTGCGGCCTGCTGCCAGGGCCCTATCGGGTGCCCGGCGCCTATCGCGCGGTGTGCCACTTCCGCCTCACCAACAAGACGCCCGCCGCGACCTACCGGGCGCCAGGCCGGTTCGAGACCACGTTCGTGCGTGAGCGGCTGATCGACGCGATTGCCCACCAGCTCAGTCTCGATCCGATCGATGTGCGCCGCATCAACGCCGTGCGGGTCGACGAGATGCCGTTCAAGCGGCCGCTCGAGGCGCTGGGCGAGGAAATCCACTTCGACAGCGGCGACTATCACAAGCTGCTCGACAAGTTGCTCGACCATGTGAAGTGGACTGAGCTGAACGCCGAGCTCGCCAAGCGCCGCGAGGCCGGCGAGATGGTTGGCGCCGGCCTTGCCATGTTCGTCGAGAAGGCCGGGCTTGGCCCGGTCGACGGCGTGCGCATCCAGGTCGACACCTCCGGCCATGTCGAGGTCATCACTGGCGGCTCGTCGATCGGCCAGGGCTTCGAGACCGTGATGGCGCAGGTCGCCGCAGACGTGCTGGGCACCGACTACAAGAAGATGCGCGTCGTTCGTGGCAATACCGAGCGCATCGAGTTCGGCATCGGCGCGCACGCCTCGCGTGCCACGGTGATGACCGCGTCGGCGACGCGCGAAGCCGCACTCAAGGTGCGCGACAAGGCGCTGTCGGTCGCCGCCGAGCTGATGCAGGCGCCGGCCGACGCGCTCGATATCGTCAACGGCGAGGTGGTCCGCCGCGACAATCCCGGCGGTCCATCGATCACGCTTGGCAAGATCGCAGCGGCGCTGTCGAACACATCGAAGACGTTGGGCGAGCGCGACGCCGGCCTCTCGGCGGAGGGCTGGTTTCACGCCGACCATCAGGTCTATCCCTACGGCAACCACCTCGCGGTGGTGAAGGTCGATCCGTCGACCGGCGGCGTGAAGGTCGAGCGCTATGTCATCGCCTACGATATCGGCCGCGCCATCAACCCGACCCTGGTGAAGGGCCAGATCGCCGGCGGCTTCGCGCAGGGGCTAGGCGGCGCGCTCTACGAGGAGTTCACCTACAACGAGCGCGGCGATCCGCTCGCCGTCACCTTCGCCGACTATCTGCTGCCGACCGTGCGGGAGGTCTGCGATCTCGAAATCCTGCTGACCGAGGATTATCCGTCACCGCTCAATCCGCTTGGCATCAAAGGCGCCGGCGAAAGCGGCGTGAACGGCGTCGGCGGCGCGATCGCGTCAGCGATCGACAACGCGATCGGCATTCCGGGCGCCATTACCGAGCTGCCGGTGACGCCGCAGAAGCTGAAGGCAATCCTCGATGCGAGAAAAAAGACAGGCGTAGCCATGGATGACGCCTCGTTCATGCGCCGCGCCATCGAGCTGTCCGCCAATGCGCCAAATCCGACGAAGGGCCGTTCGGCGCCGTGGTGGCGCGTGACGGCAAGATCATCGGCGAGGGCGTCAACCAGGTCGTGCCGACCGGCGACCCGACCGCGCACGCCGAGATCGTCGCGATCCGCGCCGCCTGCAAGACGGTCGGCTCGCATGTGCTCGACGGCGCGGTGATGTACACGAGCTGCGAGCCGTGCCCGATGTGCCTGGGCGCGATCTGGTGGGCGCGCATTGCCGAGATCGTCTACGCCAACGATCGCGTCGACGCGGCTGCGATCGGCTTCGACGACGACGCGATCTATGAAGAGGTCGCGGCCCCGCTCGACCGCCGCAAGCTGCCGATCCGCCGCCTGAGTGCCGCCGAGGCGCTGGAGGTGTTCAAGCTATGGCATGGCAAACCGGATAAGGTGCCGTATTGAATGCGGTGATGACCTGACAGGCGCAGTAACCCTAAAATCCTCGCATCAGTGCGGGTTCTCCGCCGTCAACCTTTTGGTCATAATTCGTGTTGACCGGTGGACCGGCCATGGTAGCCTCGGTGGCGTCATGGACGCGCAGCTACAGGACCAAAAATATTACGAGGTGTTTCCGCCGAACGGCATTGCGGAGCGCTTTCTGATCGTAGCCCGGGACCGCATTTTTCGCGATTTCATGGCGCGTATGCGTCCCTCGTCCTCCGACCAGGTCTTGGACGTCGGAGTATCCGACGTCGTCAACGACGGCGCCAACGTGCTGGAGCGCACCTACGTGCATCAGGCTAATATTACCGCGTGCGGCATTGGCGCCGGCGTTGAGTTCCAGCAGGCGTTCCCACTCGTGCGCTATGTCCGTATCGAGCCGAACGTCCGGTTGCCGTTCGATGATCGCAGCTTCGACATCGCGACGTCGAACGCGGTCCTCGAGCACGTCGGAAATCTGGAAAACCAGATGCTGTTCGTGCGTGAACTCAGCCGCGTCGCTAAGCGCGTGTTTATCACCGTGCCGAATCGGTTTTTCCCGATCGAGCATCACACGGCGATTCCTGTCGCCCATTTCAACAACAACACGTTCCAACTCGCCTGCAAGCTCACCGGAAAATCGGAATGGGCAGTCGAGGAAAACCTCATCCTGATGACGCGAAAGCGGCTCTGGCAGCTTGTCGCGCCGATCTGGCGCAGCGCGGCGGTCGGCTACACTGGCCTGCTGATGGGGCCGTTCTCGTCCAACCTTTTTCTCTCCATCGATTAGCTCGCGCCGCGAGCGCCGCAGGACTATAGTCGGCCTACCTTAGCGATGGGATAGGCCATGAACACCAACGTCGATCCGCGCACCACCCGCGGCGCCAACGCGTCGAAGCAGGACCTGCGCGTCTGGCTCGCCGAGATGGAAGCGGCCGGCGAGGTGACGCACATCTCCGGTGCCGAGCGCGAGAAGGAGATCGGCGGCATCGTCGACATCTTCCAGCGCAAGACCGGCAACCCGGCGGTGCTGTTCGACGACATTCCCGGCTACCCGAAGGGCCACCGCATCCTCGCCAACATCCTGACCTCGGTGCGCCGCATCAACTTGACGCTGGGTCATGCCGCCGAGGGCACCGAGATCGAGCTGGTCAAGCATTGGCGCAAGTACATGAAAGAGGCGAAGACTTATCCGCCTCGCGAAGTGCAGACCGGCGCGCTTCTGGAGAACATCAAGACCGGCGACGATATCGACCTGTTCAAGATTCCCGTGCCGCGCTGGCACGAGCACGACGGCGGCTACTACATCGGCACCGGCGACATGGTGGTGATGAAGGATCCCGATACCGGCTGGATCAACTACGGCGCCTATCGCGTGCAGGCGCACGACAAGAAGCTTGCCACCGTGATGTGCTCCAAGGGCAAGCACGGCGATATGATCCAGCGCAAATACCATGAGCGCGGCCAGCCTTGTCCGGTCGTGGTGGTGTGCGGCATGCATCCAGCGCTGTTCATGATCGCGGGCCTGGAAATTCCGCACGGCAAGAACGAATACGACGCGGCCGGCGGCCTGATCGGCGAGCCGGTCGAGGTGATCATGGGGCCGAAGACCGGCCTGCCGATCCCGGCGCACGCCGAGATCGCGTTCGAAGGGTTCATCTATCCCAACGATCGCATCAAGGAAGGCCCGCTCGGCGAATGGACCGGTTACTACGCCGGCGGCGTGAAGGAAGAGGCCGCGATCCGCATCGAGACCATGATGTATCGCGACAATCCGATCCTGCTTGGCGCTATCCCTGGCATTCCGCCCGATGACGATTCGTTCTATCGCGGCTCGTATCGCTCCGGTGCGGTGTGGAACCAGCTCGAAGCTGCCGGCGTACCCGAGGTGCGGGGCGTGTGGTCGCATGCGGCGGGCGGCAGCCGGCTCTGGCTCACCGTCTCGATCAAGCAGATGTACGCCGGCCATTCCAAGCAGGCCGGGCTGATCGCCTCGCAGTGCCATGCCGGCGCCTACGTCAACCGCTTCGTCGTGGTGGTGGACGAGGACATCAACCCGGCCGATATCGACAAGGTGATCTGGGCCATGTGCACACGGTTCGATCCGCGCGAGGGCATGGAGGTGCTGCGCGGCTGCTGGTCGTCGGCGCTCGACCCGATGGCGTATTCCGAGAAGGACCCGCGCAACGCCCGCGTGGTGATCGACGCCTGCAAGCCGTTCGGCCGCCGCGACACGTTCCCGCGCGAGGTGCGCGCCAGCGCAGAACTGGAAAAGCTGGTGCGCGACAAATTCGGCGCGTTCCTGCCGAAATGAAATGACCGACAAGCTCGACATCGTGCTGACCGTCAACGGCCGCGACTATCCGGTGCGGGTCGAGCCACGGCGCACGCTGGTCGATACGCTGCGCGACGAATGCGGGCTCACCGGCACGCACATCGGCTGCGAGCATGGCGTGTGCGGCGCCTGCACGGTGATCCTCGACGGCGAGGCGGTGCGTTCATGCCTGATGTTTGCGGTGCAGGCGCGCGGCAAACAGATCCGCACGGTTGAAGGATTGGCCAGCGGCGGCGAGCTGCATCCATTGCAGCAAGCCTTCATCGCGCATCACGGTCTGCAATGCGGCTTCTGCACGCCGGGTTTTCTGATGCTCGCGGTCAATACGCTGGAGCAGCGGCCGGATATCGGCGACGACGAATTGCGTGACGTATTGTCGTCGAACCTATGCCGCTGCACCGGCTATCAGAACATCATCAAGGCGGTGCAGGCCGCCCGCACGGAAATGCGCTCCTGGCCGCAGCTCGAACTCAAGCTGACGCCGCCAGCCTAGCCGGCTGTCAGAAGCGCGCGCCAGACGCCCGCATCTCGCATTGTTCAAGCGACCCCCAGCTAAGCCCCTGGTTGATCATCGGGGTGATACAATCCCAGGATAGGTGTGCTCGACCGGTTGATCGCGCCGGTCTACTTACTCAGGGAGGGGCCTATGAAGCCACGCTTCATCCACATCGGAAGTTGGAACATCGAGCACTTCGGCAGGGATGACGACAATCCGAGCAACCAATTCGCCATCGCCGAGCACATCGAAATGTCCGGCGTGAATGTGCTCGCGCTGCAGGAAATGTATGTCACGAACACGCCGGCCAGCGCCACGGCGCGGCTCGAGAATCGCTTTCTGCAGGCCGCGCTCGATCTCATCGAAGAGCACACCGGCCAGCATTGGGAGTACGAGCTGTTTCGGAACAAGAACCCGGGCGATCTGAGTCAGCTTTGCGGCATCGCCTGGAACACCGCGCGCGCGAGCAAAGTCGGCGAGACGTTCCGCATCGCCGTGCCAACGAGCGCCACGGACGGCCCTGATACGCTGAGCTTGTGGGACCGCCATCCGCACGCGGTCAAATTCAAGGCGGTGCCCGGCGAGGATGCGGCCACCGAGCTGACCGATTTCGTGCTGGTGCCATTGCACATGAAGTCGAACGTGGGACAGCGGCACATCGTCATGCGCACCCGCTTTCATGAGGTCAAGGGTCTGGTGGGCCCAGCTCGGTGCGATCAAGGCCCGTTTCGACGAGAACGACATCATTTTTCTCGGCGACACCAACTGCAAGAACCGTGACGAGGACGCCGTTCAGGCGTTCATCAACGCGGATTTCGAAGATCTCAATGAAGACGACATCCCGACCTATTACAGCGGTAACGATGCACCGTTCGATCGCATCTTCATTCCTCGCGGCCCGGATCGACCGGCGTTTCGCTTCAGCCGCCAATACATCCTGCGCTCAGCGAGCCCGCTGGCACACGACCGCTACCTTTCCGACCATTACATGGTGAAGACCTCGATCGTCGTGCGCCGCGATACCGACTGAGAAGTGCAATGTCGGCGGGCCCTGATCTCTGATCAGGGCCTCGCCGGCTCGTTCTGATGCTGGCCGCTAATACGGCAGGAGCGGCCGATATCGGCGACGAGACGCTGCGTGAGTTCTGTCTTCACACCTCGGTCGCTGCGCCGGCCAGCAGAACGTCGTCAAGACGGCGTAGGCGGCGCCCGACGAGAAGCGGGCGGTGACGTGCTGTAGGTTTCGGGATGTGATGCGCTGACGAAGGCGCCGTTTTGATACATGGCACCAAAATAGACATTTACCGCCGTGATGCGGTCCCGTTCGAACGTGAAGTGCTCGGTGTTGCGAAACTCGGTTCCGTCCGTCGTCAGGCAGGTGTACAGCACGAACGCTTCGTCGCCGAACTCGACAATTCTCTCCAGATCGTGCCGCAGGATCTTTTCACTATTGGGCCAACATCGAACAAAGTATGTCGCCTTGTTGATTCCGTCGTCGTAGGGGCTTGTAAAGGTGAAATCGTCGCTCAGTAGATTTTCGAGGGCCTCCCTGTCCTTGTCCCGATAGGCGCCGAAGCAGCGGCGGATCATGTCGGATTTGGCGCTCATGCCGATCACCTCTTCGTTCTATGCCACCGCAGGTTAACGTTCGGACGGGGGGGAAGTTCGTCCCGCTGTTCCAGTCCCGTCGATAACCGGTATAGTTCGCCGGGGAGTTGCACGAGGGCGGCATCATGAAAATTCAACGGCGACATTTTTTGGGCCTTGGCGCGGCGGCGCTCGCGATGCCGGCGCTCGCGAAGGTCGTATTTGCGCAGGCCGCGTGGCCCAATCGGGTCATCCGCCTGGTCGTCGGCTTCCCGCCCGGTGGCGGCGCGGATTCCTCCGCCCGCATTGTCGCCGCTCGCCTGTCGGAAATCTGGGGCCAGCAGGTGGTGATCGAGAACAAGCCCGGTGCGGGCGGCAACATTGCCCACGACACCGCGGCTCATGCCGCCCCTGACGGCTACACCATGCTGTTCAGCCCTGGCTCGTTTCCGATCATGCCGCTGCTGTTCAACCGTCTGAACTACGACCCGATCGCCGATTTCGCGCCGATCTCGTTCCTCGGCACCTATCCCAACTTGATCGTGGTCCCGAACGAATCGGTCTCGAAGACGCTGCAGGACTTCATCGCGCGAGCAAGGGCCAACCCGGGCAAGGTGACCTATGCGTCGCCTGGCATCGGGACCACGCCGCAACTCGCCGCCGAATTGTTCAAGAGCATGGCCAAGATCGATGTCACCCACGTGCCCTACCGCGGCGTGGCGGCGGGCGCCATGCAGGACCTTCTCGCCAACCGCGTCGATTGCATGTTCAACACCACCGGCTCGCTGCTTGCGGCGGTGCGGGCGGGTCAAGTGCGCGCGCTGGCGGCTTCGTCGCCGAAGCGCTTCCTGCTCACGCCGGAAATTCCGACCTTTGCCGAGTCCGGTGTGCCGGGGTTCGATGTGGTGTCGTGGTACGGGCTGTTCGCGCCGATCAAGACGCCGCGCGACATCATTCAGAAGATGCACCAGGGCGTCGCCCAGGCGCTGGCCGATCCTGCCGTCAAGACCAAGTACGAGACACTCGGCGTCGTGGCCGAGAGCTCGACGCCCGAACAATTGGCCTCGACCATGCAGGCTGAGGTCAAGCTTTGGGCCCCGGTGATCAAGGCCGCCAATATCAAGGCCGACTGAGCGCGACGGGAGTGCTCATCGTCCGCGCACCGGCAATCGGTTCGGACTACACCACTGCGGCGGAATAGTCGCCTCTAGCCCTTCACCGTCGTGTACCCCGCCGGAATGTGAAACTCGAGGAAGCTTGCGGCGGTTACACCGTCGGCGGCGCGCAGCCCATGGCGGTCGTTGGCGCCGAAGATCGCGGCCTGGCCGGGCTTCACCACCTCGCTCTTGCCGTTGACGGTGAACTGGATCGCGCCGTCGAGCACGACGAACAAGCTCTCCGCATTGGGATGCATGTGCATGCCAGTGACCGTTTCCTGGTCGTACACCACGATCATGGCGTGGCCGCGCTCCGATCTCGCAGCGTCCTTGTCGACGAAATAGAGTCGGGTCTTGTGGTCCTGCGGGAGCTTGAGCACCGGCGCCTTGCCGCGCTCGATCACCGAGAGGCCTTCGTCAAATCCCTTCAGCGAGCGGTCTGTGGGTTCCGGCGGCGCGACCACCTTGACCACGTCGGCAGTCACGGTCGCGCCGTTGTCGATCGAAAATTCCTGGCCCTCCTGCACCGTTGCGAACGCCTGCGTCGGGAAACGGTGCTCGTCGCCGTCCGCGGCGATTGTGGCAGCGCCGTTCAGCATGAACAGGTAGGTGTCCGAGCCGGCCGGCGCGGTGCCAGTCCAACGCTTGCCCGGAGCGATGCGCACGAATTCGGTGGCCATCTCCTTGGTGTCGGACTTGATCGGCGCGCAGTCGACGCCGTCCGCGATCTTGTCCGCCGGCAGCTGCGCGAAAGTGACGACCTGGCCCATGTGTTTCTCCGTGGCTGGGGCGATCCTAACAGCTTTGCCAACCGATCCGGAACGCGGGGCGCACATGCAGCGTTGCTCTGGTCAAGGTCGAAGCACCGCTATTGCCCCGCAATCGCCCGCTTCGTTTCCTCCACGACATCCTTGGGCGTGGCGTAGAGCTCGGCCAGCAGCCGGTCGATCGCCTCGCCGTTGACCGGGTTGACCTCGTGACCACGCGCTTTTGCCTCGGTCAGGAACTCCGGGTCCTTCATGGTGGCGTCGAACGCGGTGCGCAATGCCGTCTTGCGATCGTCGGGCAGGGCGGGTGGTGCGATGAACGGCCGCCCCATGGTCTGCCGGCTGAGAATGATCTTCAGGCTGGCGCGCTGCCGGTCGTTCTTGGCGAAGTCCATGATCAAGGGCACCTGCGGCAACTCCGGATTTCGCGTCAGGTTGAGCTGGATCGGAAGGTTGACCTTGTTCTGAGCGACCCAGTCGGGCTTGACCGACTTGATGCTCGACCACGACCAGCTTGCCCGCCCGTCGACCTCGCCGCGCTCGAGCGCCAGCGCGATTTCGGCGGTGCCGGGATAGCCGGTCACCAGACGCAACTTGGCGCCGAAGCTGTTCTTGAGCAGCAATGCATAGACGTCGGGATCGGAGCCGGAGCCTTCGCCGCCGACGCTGAACGGCGTGGTCAGCATATCGGCCCAGGTCTTCACCGGGGCGGTGTGCCAGAGCACGAACACACTCGCTTCTTCGGTGCCGCTGCCGAGCCAGGTGAACTTCTGGGCGTCGAACTGCGTGGCGCTGCCGCCGATCAAGGGCTCCATCGCCATGCCGCGGCTGAACATGCCGAACACGCTGCCGTCCTTCGGCGCGACGTTGAACAGATAGTTCGCGGCGCGCAGCGAACCGGCGCCGGGCATGTTCTGCACCACCACGTTGGGCTGGCCGGGAATGTGCTTGCCGATATGGCGGGCGAGGATGCGTGCGTAGGTGTCGTAGCCGCCGCCGGAGCTATACCCGACGATCAGCGTCACCGTCTTGCCGCGATAGAAATCGGCGCTGCCCTGAGCATGTGCCGCTAGCGGCGGCGCCAGCAGTGCGGTGAAGAGGCCCAGTACGATCCGGCGGCGGATCGATGCCCTATCTCCACCGTGAAACGATGGGAGTATAAAGACAAACGATTTGCGATGCGAAGGAGATGGCGAGATGCTGCTGCTGGCCTGCACTCTCGGTCTGGCGGCCGCGCGAGCCTGGACCTGGCGCAGCGACTCAGGATGCCGCTCGATCTGGCGACATGCAGCGCGATGTTGGCCGCCCTTGCTGCTGCGGCGCGTCTAATCTGAGGTTTCACTCCGGAGCTGCCGCATCGCGGTTGCTCATTGTGGCGACGCTTTCCTATACTCGGTCCAAAGTATCAGGTCCGTGATGAAGCCGCCGCCGTTCCAGTACCACGATCCCAAGACCGTCGCTGAAGCCGTTTCTCTCCTGGGCAGTCTGGAGAACGCCAAGCTCTTGGCCGGCGGGCAGTCGCTGATGCCTATGCTCAACATGCGCTTCGTGCTGCCCGATCATGTCATCGACCTCAATCGCGTCGAAGGGCTGAGCTACCTCAGGGAGGTGGGCGGTGCGCTGGAGATCGGCGCCATGACGCGCCAGCGCGATATCGAGTTCTCTGACCTGGTGAAGGCGAAGTGCCCGCTACTGCATCAGGCGGTGATGCACATCGGCCACCGCCAGACCCGCAACCGCGGCACCATCGGCGGCTCGCTCTGCCATCTCGATCCAGCCGCGGAGCTTGTCTCGGTCTGCGCCGCGCACGACGCCACCGTCGTGGTGGAAGGGCCGAACGGCCGGCGCGAGATCGCGTTCGCCGAATTTCCGGTGGCATTCATGACGCCGTCGATCGAGCTCAACGAGATGGTGGTCGCGGTGCGGCTGCCGCTGTGGGCCGCGAGACACAAGGCGGCATTCATCGAGTTCTCGCGCCGGCACGGCGATTTCGCCATCGTCTCGGCTGCGGCCATGCTGGAACTGGGCGGCGGCAGGATCACGCGCGTGTCCGTCACGCTCGGCGGCGTTGCGGTCGCGCCGCATCGCGCCCGCGATGTCGAGCAGGCGATCACCGGCCAGGCGCCGTCGAGCGACCTGTTCCGCAAGGTCTGCGAAAGTTGCCGCTCGATCGAAGCGATCGAGGACATCCACGCCTCTTCGTCCTACCGGCAGCATCTCGCGGCCGTACTGTCGCGCCGCGCACTGGAGAAGGCGGCGGGGCTCGCCGACAACGCGCCGTGGAACAGGGTGCATTGATGCGCCCCCGCGATGCGCTCAGACTGGTCGGCGGCGCTGCGGCAGCGGGCGCGGTGTCGTTGCCGGCGCGTGCGCAGCAGGCGACGCCGGTGATTGGCTATCTCAGCGGCCTCTCGGTCGGTGATCGGCCTAGTCTGAGCGAGGCGTTTCAGCCGCGCCGACGATGTGATCGATTGACATGACCGACAAGCGCACCATCACCGTCGCCGTCAACGGCACCACGTACACCAAGGAAGTGCCGGTGCGGCTCACGCTCGCCGACTTCCTGCGTGGCGAGCTGGGGCTCACCGGCACGCATCTCGGCTGCGAGCATGGCGTCTGCGGCGCCTGCACCATTCTGCTCGACGGTCAGTCGGTGCGCTCCTGTCTGATGCTGGCAGTGCAGGCCGACGGCCACGAACTGCTCACCGTCGAAGGCATTGCGCCATCGCCCGACAAGCTGCATCCCTTGCAGGAGGCCTTCCGCGACAACCACGGCCTGCAATGCGGCTTCTGCACGCCGGGCATGCTCACCACGTTGCTGGAATTCCTGCGCGACAATCCCGATCCGACCGAGCGGGAGGTGCGGATCGCCATCTCCGGCAACCTCTGCCGCTGCACCGGCTACCAGGGCATCGTGCTGGCCGCGCTTGACGCCGCCAAGCGACTGAAAGCCGCACAGGCTTAAGTCTCTTGAATAGCAGCGGCGGCCAAGTCACGCTAAGCTTGCCGTGACAGATCAGGGAGATGGCATGCCAGCGCTGCGCGCTTTGTTGACAGCTGTGGTCAGCGTACTCGCGCTTACCACGTTCGCCACGGCGCAGGACTATCCCACCAAGCCGGTTCGGATCGTGGTGCCGTTCCCGGCCGGTGCCTTCAACGACCAGGTCGGTCGCATCATCGCCGCCGAACTGTCGGACCGGCTTGGCAAGCAGTTCATCGTCGACAACCGCGGCGGCGCCGGCGGCATCATTGGCGCCGAGATCGTCGCCAATGCGCCGAAAGATGGCCACACGCTGCTGATCGTGTCGCTTGCTACCGCGGTCAATCCGTGGCTCTACACGTTGCCGTTCGAGCCGGTGAAGGCGTTCGCGCCGATCTCGATGATCGTCACCGCGCCGAATGTGGTCGCGGTCTATCCGGGCCTGCCCGCGCAGTCGATCAAGGAGCTGGTCGCGCTCGCCAAACAGCAGCCGGGCGCTATTCAATACGGCTCGTCGGGAATCGGCACCTTCGTGCATCTCGGCGGCGAGCTGTTCAAAATGGCCGCCGGCATCGACATGCTGCACGTGCCGTTCAAAGGCACGGCGCCGGCCATGGTCGACCTCATGGGCGGCAACACAAAGGTGACATTCGGCTCGACCGCCTCGACCATGCCGCATCTGCGTAGCGGCAAGGTCCGCGCGCTCGCCGTCGGCGGCAGGCAACGCAGTCCTGCGTTGCCCGACGTGCCGACCGTCACCGAGGCCGGTGTGCCTTACGAGGCGGCAAACTGGATCGGCCTGGTCGCGCCCGCGGGCACGCCGCCCGCAATCGTGGAGCGGCTGCACAAGGAGATTGCCGAAATCCAGAACTCGCCGAAGGCGCGGCAGCAGTTTGACGCCGCGGGCGCTGAGATCGCCCGCATGACGATCGCCGAGTTCGGCGCCTTTCAGGCGAGCGAGTTGGCCAAATGGGGTAAGGTGGTGAAGGAGGCGGGCATCAAGGCGCAGTAATCTGACAAAGCGCGCGCATTGCATCCCTGCGTGGAAATTTTCTGGAGGAAGTACAGGTTGGAATAGTCCATCGAAACTGAACAGCGTGACGAGGTGACCCGTGGCACTGCCCTCACTGTTCTTCAAGACCGTCGGCATTCTACTGGCGCTCACCATAAGCGCCGCCGCGCAGGACTACCCCAATCGACCGGTCAGAGTGATCGTTCCGTTCCCGGCTGGCGGCGTCAACGACACGGTCGGCCGCCTGGTCGCGGCGCAGCTCAGCGAGCGGCTCGGCAGGCAGTTCGTGGTCGACAACCGCACCGGAGCGGCCAGCGTCGTCGGTGCCGAGATCGCAGCGAACGCGCCGAAGGACGGCTACACCCTGCTCGTGGTCTCGATCGTCAACGCGGTCAATCCGTGGCTCTACAAGCTGCCCTACGATCCGGTGAATGCTTTCACGCCAATCGCGTTTCTCGCCACCGCGCCCACCGTGCTGGTGGTCAACCCCGAACTGCCGGTGACGTCGGTCAAGGAGTTGGTTGCGCTCGCCAAGGCGAAGCCGGGCGAGGTGCCCTACGCCACGGCCGGCGTTGGAAGCTTCATGCACCTAGGCTCGGAGCTGTTCAGGCTGATGGCCGGCATCGACATGCTGCACGTGCCGTTCAAGGGCGGCGGCCCGGCGATGGTGGATGTGGTCGCTGGCCACACCAAGGTGGCATTCGCGACCACGATCACGACCTCGCCGTTCATCCGCTCGGGCAAGCTCAAAGGGCTGGGTGTCGGCGCGCTCAAGCGCAGCACTTTGCTGCCGGAGCTGCCCACCATCGACGAGGCCGGTGTGCCCGGCTACGACGTCTCGAACTGGATCGGCATCGTGGCGCCAGCCGGCACGCCCGCCGACATCGTCGACAAGCTGCACCGGGAGATCACGGCGGTCCTGGATTTACCGGAGGGCCGCAAGCAGCTTGCCGCCCGCGGCGCGGAGGCCTGGCCGATGAGCGCGGCGGAGTTTGGCGCCTTCATGGAGAAGGAACTGGTCAAGTGGGAGCGCGTCGTGAAGGACGGCCGGATCAAACGCAATGATTGACCGGGCGGCACGCGTCGCCAATGAGAGACAGAAAGGGAGGAGCGGGTATGGCAAGATTTCGCGGGCTGCTGCTCAAGACCGCAGGTCTCCTGTTGGCGCTCGCCACGAGCGCCGCGGCGCAGGACTATCCAACCAAGCCGGTGCGGATCCTCATTCCATTCCCGCCCGGCGGATTCAACGACATCGTCGGCCGCCTGATCGCCGCGCAATTGAGCGAGCGGCTCGGTAAGCAGTTCGTGGTGGAAAATAAGCCGGGTGCAGGCGGCATCGTCGCCGGCGAGCAGCTGGTGAACACGCCGAAGGATGGCCACACGCTGATGATCGTGTCGCTCGCCATCACGGTGAACCCGTATTTCTACAAGATGCCCTACAGCCCGGTGACGCATTTCGCGCCGGTCGCGATCCTCGCGACTGCGCCAAATGTGCTGTCGATCAACCCGAACCTGCCCGCGAAGTCGGTCAAGGAGTTGCTCGCGCTCGCCAAGGCGAAGCCCGGCGAGCTGCGCTACGCCTCGTCCGGCCAGGGCACGTTCATGCATCTTGGACCGGAGCTGTTCAAGCTCATGGCCGGCGTCGATATCCAGCACGTGCCGTTCAAGGGCGCGGGGCCGGCGATGATCGACGTGATGGGCGGCGACACCCAGATGACGTTCGCCTCGGTGCCCTCGACCATTACACATGTTCGTTCCGGTAAGCTGCTGGCGATCGGCGTCGGTGGCGCGAAGCGCAGCTTTGCGCTGCCTGACGTGCCGACCATCGACGAGGCGGGCGTGCCCGGCTACCGGTTCGGCAACTGGATCGGGCTGGTGGCGCCGGCCGGCACGCCCGAGCCGATCATTGCGCGGCTGCACAAGGAGCTGACCGCCGCACAGGGTTCTCCCGAAATGCAGAAGCAGTTTGCTAACGAAGGGGCCGAGGCCATGCGCATGAGCTCGACCGAGTTCGGCGCCTACATCGCCAGCGAGCTGGAGAGATGGGGCCAGCTGGTCAAGGAGGCGGGTATCAAGGCGCAGTAGAACGGAATAGCCTATTGCGCCTGCACAGGCGTAAGGAGGCGGCCGTGGCACTGCACTCTCTTTTGCTCAAGACCGCAGGCCTCCTGTTGGCGTTCGCGACCAGTGCGGCCGCGCAGGACTATCCCAGCAAGCCGGTGCGGATCATCGTTCCGTTCGCGCCGGGTGCGATCAACGACCTGATCGGCCGCATCATCGCGGCGCAGCTCAGCGAGCGGCTGGGCAAGCAGTTCGTGGTGGAGAATCGCGGCGGCGCCGGCGGCATCATCGCCGGCGAGATGGTGGCCAACGCGCCGAAGGATGGCCACACGCTCATGATCGTGTCGTCGGCGATCACCGTGAACCCGCATCTCTACAAGATGCCGTACGATCACCTGAAGGCCTATGCGCCGGTCGCGATCCTCGGCACCGCGCCGAACGTGCTGGGGATCAACAAGGACTTGCCGGCGCAATCGCTCAAGGACCTGCTGGCGCTCGCCAAGGCCAAGCCGGGCGATCTGAAATACGCCTCGTCCGGCATCGGCACGTTCATGCATCTCGGCCCCGAGCTGTTCAAACAGATGGGCGGGGTCGACATCCTGCACGTGCCGTTCCGCGGCGGCGGCCCGGCGCTGATCGACGTGATGGGCGGCGACACCCAGATGGCGTTCGGCTCGGTGCCGACGACCATCGCGCATCTGCGCTCCGGCAAGCTGCGCGCGCTCGGCGTCGGCGCGCTGAAGCGCAGCGCTGTGCTGCCCGAGGTGCCGACCATCGATGAGGCCGGCGTGCCCGGTTATCAATGCGCCAATTGGTACGGTTTGGTCGCGCCGGCCGGCACGCCCGAGCCGATCATCGCCAGGCTGTACAAGGAATTGACAGAGATCCAGAACGGACCGGAGCTGCAAAAGCAGTTCGCGGCCGACGGCGCCGAGGTGTTGCGCATGACGTCCGCAGAGTTCGGTGCGTTCATCGCGAGCGAGACCGAGAAGTGGGGTAAGGTGATCAAGGAAGCTGGCATCAAGGCGCAGTAAAAAGCGCGCCGAGCGCGTTGCGCGAGGGTCCGGCGCGGCAACTCAAAGGAATGCGCAAAAGCCCTCCGCGACGGGAGGGCTTTCGGCCAGTTCTGAAATTGGCAGCTAACGGATCTCCTCCACCACCGTGCTGGTGGACGGATCGACCAGCAGCACCCGATCGTTCACCACCATGTAGCGGTAGCCGCTGGTCATCGGCACCTCGCGCACGACCCGTTCGGGGAACGAGTTGAGCCGGACCGTGTTCGGCATGCGGTCGCCGACCACGTACTCGACCTCGGTCGGAGTGGTGACGACGCGCTCGCGCGTGATCGGATCGACCACCACGCGTTCGCGCACTGTCGGCTCAGTGACGATGCGCTCGCGCACCGCCCCGCCGCTGCCCACGGTCTCGGTAACGACGCGCTCCCTGACGATCGGCTGCTTGCCGCGGCCTTGCGGCACGATGGTGCGATAGATCGTGGTGCGCTGCGCCGGTGTCAGGCTGAGCGGCGCGCGTTCGCGCACGATGGTCTTGGCCGGCTCGGTGGTGATGTAAGACTGCGCCGCTGCCGTTCCGGCGGTCAGCACGCCGCTCGCAATCGCGAGCGCAACCGTTGCAATTGTCTGGCGAAACCTTCGATCGCATTGTGACCTCCACTTCTCGGGTACGAAGGTCAAAGCACAACGCGCTGCGAATGTTCCGGGTGGAACTCGTCCCGCATCACCGCATTTCGGTCGGTTGGAGATCGATTTCACTCGAGCGTGATACCACTCGCTTTGATCATGGCTCCCCATTTCTCGACTTCGCTGCCGACAAACGTCTTCAGATACGCGGGGGAACGCTGCGCCGCGGGAACTGCTGTCACGCCGGACTTCTTGAGCCGTTCAAGGGTGGTGGGAGAGCTCAGTGTCTGCGTCGTTGCATCGTACAGCTTCTGCACGATCGCGTCGGGCGTGTCTTTCGGAAAGAAGAACGCCGTCCAGAAATAGGAGTCGACACCCGGCGTTCCCTGCTCCTTGGCGGTCTGCAACGTCGGGAACAGCGACGAGCGCTCGCCGGTCAACAGCGCGATCGCCTTGGCGTTGCCGCCTTCGACCGGGCCCATCGCCGCCGCGCCGAGCGCGCAGAAATAATCGATGCGGCCGCCGATCAGGTCCTGCATCGCCTGACCGGAGCCGCGATACGGCACATGGGTCGGGTTGACGCCGAGCGCCGCGTTCAACCGCGAGCACGCGAAATGCGAGCCCGAGCCGACACCCGAGGAGCCGAACTGCATCTTGCCCTGGTTCGCCTTCACGTAGGCGGCGAACTCCTGCATCGAACTGGGCGGCAGGTCCTTGCGCGTGATCAGCACGATCGGCTGCTCCACGACCAGGCCGACCGGTGCGAAATCGGTGGCGCTGTTGTAAAGCGGAGCCTTGTGCATGTTCGGCACGATCGCCATGGAGTCGACGCTGGCAAACACGAACTGGTAGCCGTCGGGCGCCGCTTTCGCCACGCGCGCCGTGCCAGTCATGCCGCCGCCGCCGGCGATGTTCTCGATGATGACCTGCTGTCCCAGCACCTCGGAGAGGCCGGCGGCCAACACGCGCCCCACCGTATCCGAAGCGCTGCCGGCGCCGAACGGAACCACCATGGTGATCGGACGCGTCGGCCAGCTTTGCCCTGTGGCCGCCGAGACAGCGCTGACCATCATCAATGCCGGCGCACAGCAGAAGGCCGGTCGTACGCGTTCTTCGCTGGATCATCAGTTTTCTCCGTAGCGTGCTGGTTTTGTGTGCCTGCAAAAAAGCAAGAAGCGTGCCCTAGCCTTGGCTTTCCCCGTCCGACATAGCGCTCGAAACCGAGCGGCACCTTCCACGCGGCGCGGTTGGCATCGAGCAGCGGCGCAATCAAATCGCTGTTCCGGCTGGCGAGTGCCTGCGCATCACGCCGGAACGCCGGCGAAAGTTCCGCAGCCTCGGCGGCGAGCGCCGCTTCGTCCAATGTGGCGAGCTTGCCGTCGCGCACCACCGGACGTCCGCCGACGAACACGGTCTCGACCGCGCGTCCGCCTTCGGCGAACACGACCTGCCGCGCCGCGCTGTTGAACGGCACGAACGCCGGCTCGTTGAGGTCGAGGATCATCAGGTCCGCCGCCATGCCCGCTTTCAGCGCGCCAGCCTTGCCGCCGAGTCCCACAGCCCGCGCGCCGTGCAGCGTCGCCGACCGCAATGCGTAAGCGGCGTTGATCGGGTGCGGTTCCGGATCGGTCACCGCCGGCAGCAGGCACAGCATCCGCATCGCGAAGAAGATGTTCTGCGTCTCCGCGCAGCTGTAGTTGTCGCATCCCAGCGCCACTTCGACTCCGGCCCGGTGCAAGTCGAGAATCGGCGCAACCCCGCTCTTGAGCTTGAGGTTGCTGACCGGATTGTGGATGACGCGCGCGCCCGCTTCGGCAAGCTGCGCGATGTCGGCGGCTGTCAGCCAGACACCGTGGACGAGGTTGAGCCGCTCGTTCATCAGCCCGGCGTCCTTGAGCATCGAGAGCAGCGACGCCGCCTCGTTCTGCACTCGCGCAGCCGCAGCCTGGATGCGTGTCTCATAGACATGCGTGAACACCGGCAGGCCATGCTCGCGGGACAGCGCCGCCATGCCTTCCAGCAGTTCTGGTGAGCAGCGCTGCGGCGCCGAAGGCGCCAGCGCCCAGGTCTGGCGCGGCGTCGGCTTGAGGCCGAGCCGCTTGATCTGGCCGGCGACGTAGTCGAGCTCGCTCTTCGCCGAGCGGTCCGACCCGCGAGCTTCTGGCGGATCGATTCCGGCAAATCCTTGGGAATGAACGGCGCGATGTCGAGCGCGGCGCGGTCGCGCGCGGCGACCGCAAAGACGACGCGCACGCCGGCTTCCTCGTAGGCCGACAGCACGGTGTCGATGGTGGCGTCGTCCTGCGGCACCACAGTGAGGAAATCCTGGATGGTGGTGATGCCGTTGCGCAGCGATTCCACCGCGCCGAGCAGCGTGCGCAGCCGGATCTCGCGCTGCGATCGCGGGCCGTAATTGCCGGGGTTGGAGTGCAACGTCCAGACGTCGAACGGCATCTCTTCGAACAGGCCCTTCGCCAGCACGTCGTGGGAGTGATAGTGCGCGTTCACCATGCCGGGCAGGACGAGCTTGCCTTTGGCATCGATGATCTCGGCGCCGTCCGCCGCCGGGATCGAAGGCGCGATGCGTTCGATCGTCTCGCCGCTAATCAAAATGTCGGCCATTGCCGGCTGATGGACGTCGCCGTCGTGGTCGTAAATGCGGCCGCCGCGGATCAGGTAACGGGTTGCATCACTCGGCACACCGACCTCCCATTTCAATCTGGCCGGCCAGAGCGGATCATCTCGACCAACTTCATCGGCGTCAGCGGCACCTGGCCGATCCGCACGTTGAACGGCGTCAGCGCATCCTCCACCGCTGAGATCAGCGCTGCGGCAGCGGGAATCGTGCCGGCCTCGCCGACGCCCTTGACGCCGAGCGGGTTGAGCGGCGACGGCGTTTCCTTGTAGAGCGTTTCGAACCGTCGGCACTTCTGTGGCCGTCGGCAGCAGATAGTCGGCGAAGGTCGTCGTCACCGGCTGGGCCGCGTCGTCGTAGCCCATCCATTCGTAGAACGTGTTGCCGATGCCGTGCGCGACGCCGCCGTGCACCTGGCCCTCGACCATCATCGGGTTGATCAGCACACCGGAATCCTGCAGTGCAACGTAGCGCAGGATTTTCACCTCGCCGGTTTCGATATCGACCTCGACCTCGGCGGCGTGGCACGCGTTGGCGTAGCTCAACGGATCGGTGCGGTGCATGACGTTGGATTCAAGCCCCGGGTCGACGCCAGGGCGGAAAGCCGTAGCCGGGCGCGCCCTGCAGGACGCGCGCGATCTCGGCGAGCTTGACGTTGAGCTGCGGCGCGCCGACCACGCGCACCTCGCCGCCGGCCAGCTCCAGGTCATGCTCGGCGACCTCCAGCATGTGGCTTGCTACTTTCTTGGCCTTGTCGGCGACGGCCTTCGCGGCGAGGTGCACCGACGAACCCGCGGTGACGGTCTGCCGGCTGGCGAAGCCGCCGAGGCCGAGCGACACGCCCGATGTGTCGCCGGCCACCACGGTGACTTGCTCGACCGACACGCCGAGCTCGCTTGCCGCGATCTGCGCCAGCGCGGTGCCGAGGCCCTGGCCCATCGCGGACGCGCCGGTGAACACCGTGACCTTGCCGGTGCGCGAAATCCGCACCAGACCGGACTCGAACGGGCCTCGCCCGGTGCCCTTCACACCATGCGACAGGCCGATGCCGAGATAGCGGCCGTGCTGCCGCGCGTCGTCCTGACGTTCGCGAAAATCGTCCCAGCCGATCGCGGCCAGCGCCTCAGTCTGGCAGGCCGGATAGTCGCCGCTGTCGTACTGGATGGTGACGCCGGAGCGCGCCTTGATCGGCTTCTGGTACGGCATCTTCTGCGGCGGGATCAGGTTGCGCCGGCGCACCTCGGCGCGGTCGAGCTGCATCTCGCGCGCTACCAGGTCGAGCAGCCGCTCCATCGCGAATGAGGCTTGCGGATAGCCGGCGCCGCGCACCGACGACACCGGGGTCTTGTTGGTCATCGCGATGGTGACGTCGATGTCGAGCGCCGGGATCACGTAGGGCCCGCTCATGGTCGACGCCGAATTGTACGGGATGTTCGGGTCCTGCACCGTATAGGCGCCGGTGTCGTGCAGCAGCTTGCCGCGGATGCCGAGCACGCGCGCCTCGCTGTCGACCGCGATCTCCAGCGCCCAGTATTGGTCGCGCTCGTGCACCGCGTTGGTGAAATACTCGCGGCGGTCCTCGATCCACTTGAGCGAGCGGCCGAGCAGCTTGGCTGCCGCGACCACGGCGACATCCTCCGAATAGACGCAGAGCTTGGCGCCGAAGCCGCCTCCGATATCGGGCGCGGCAACACGCAGGCTCTCGTCGAGGTCAAGCAGCGAGGTCAGCGTCTGCTGCAGGTCGTGCGCCTTCTGGGTCGAGGCGTGGACGGTGATGCCGCCGTCGGCCGCGCGGATTTCCGCGATGGTGCCGCGCGCTTCGATCGAGTGCGCGGCGCCGCGGTGCTGCCAGAGTTCCTGCTTGAAGATATGCGCGGCCTTGGCGAACGCCGCCGAGACGTCGCCAAAGCTCACCTTGTAGGTGGTGATGACATTGGAATTGAGCTCGCGGCGCACCGGCGGACCGGAGGCCGCCTGCCGCACGTCGGCGACAAACGGACTGCACGTCGTAGTCCACCGCGACAATGGCGGCGGCGTCCTCGGCAAGGTAGCGGTTGTCCGCCACCACCATCGCCACCGGCTCGCCGACATAGGACACTTCACCGTCGGCGAGCGCGTAGAGCCACGCCTTGTCGAGCGGCATGCCGGAGTTGGAGTGCCGCACCATGCGGCGCTTCGCCATGACCGCGGCGATGTCGTCGAGCGTGAGTACGGCGTGCACGCCGGGCAGGGCGAGGGCTGTACTCTTGTCGATGCCGCGGATCAGAGCATGCGGGTGCGGGCTGCGCACGAACGCGACGTGGAGCAACCCGGGCAGCGCGATGTCGTCGACGAACCGGCCTTGCCCGCGCAGCAGCGGCTCGTCCTCGATGCGCTTGATGCGGGAGCCGATCAGGGAGGGCATTTATTTGGTAATTGCCTCGCTTGCCTTCCTCACCACGTCCTTCGGCGTCGAGTAAAGCTCCGCCAAGAGCTTATCGAGTGCTCCGGCGCTGACCGGCGCGACATCGATGTTGAGCTTCTTCGCCTCGGCGAGGAACTCCGGGTCCTTCATGGTGGCGTCGAACGCCGCGATCAGCGCCGCCTTGCGGTCGTCCGGAATGCCGGGCGGCGCCGCGAACGGGCGCGCCATCTCCTGCGCCGCAAGGATCAGCTTGAGGATCTGCAGTTTCTCCGCGTCCCTGGTCTGCTCCATGACCAGCGGCACCGGCCCGACCTGGGAGTCGATCTCGGGCTCCTTCTTGAAGGCAGCCTGCACGATCAGGTTGATCTTCTTGTCGCGCAGCCACGCGGTATGACGGCCCTTGATGGTGCTCCACGACAACCCGCATAGCCCGTCGACCTCGCCGCGCTCCATGGCGAGCGTGATCTCGGTGGTGCCGGGATAACCGGCCACGAGCTTTACCGGTGCGCCGAACACGTTCTTGTAGAGCCGCGCGAAGATGTCCGGCTCCGAGCTCGGTCCCTGGCCGCCGAGCGTCACCGGCTTTTCGACGAAATCCTTCCAGGTCTTCACCGGCGAGGTGTGCCAGGTGATGCACAGGCTGGTGTCGTCGGTGACGCTGCCGAGCCAGGTGAACTTGGTGCCGTCGAAGGTGGCGCCGCTTTCGAGTAGCGGATTGATGCCGGTGGTGCGCGAGAAGGTGCCGAACGCGGTGCCGTCCTTCGGCGCCGCGGTGTAGATGAAGTTCGCGGCGCGCAGCGATCCCGCGCCGGCCATGTTCTGCGTCACCACGGTCGGCTTGCCGGGGATGTGCTTGCCCATGTGGCGGGCCAGATGCCGGGCGTAGAGGTCGTAGCCGCCGCCAACCGAGAAGCCGACGATCAGGTTGATGGATTTGCCGCGGTAGAAGTCTTCGACGGATTGGGCCTTTGCCATTTGCGTGGCACCAACCAAACACGCGGCTGTCATGCCCGCGAAAGCGGGCATCCAGTACTCCCGGAATCGAATGAGACGCACGGTGCTGCTTCCTACATGGTTCGGCGTTTACTGGATGGTCCGCTTTCGCGGACAATGACACCGAGTATGAACGCGACACCGGGCATATCGTGTAGCCTCACATCGGCGGGAAGATATGCGGGAACTTCGCCCGCATTTTCGCCCGCATGTCGTCGCTCACGTCCACCACCACCGGGAACGTGCCCTTGAGCTTCATGTCGTAGGGGATGCAGGCGTCGATCAGGATGCGGTTGTTGAAGTTGCCCGGCAGGAACAGCGGGTCGCGCTTCGACGCCCACGCCTTCTGGATCAGGTCGATATCGACGTTGGGATCGAACCGCGTGCACATCGCCCACAGCACCTGATCCAATTCGCCGGCGTCGATGTCGTCGTCCACCACCACGGTCCACTTGCCGGCGTAGGCGCCGCCCTGGCACGCCGCGGCGATGTGCAACGCCTGCCGCGCGTGACCCGGATAGCGTTGCCGGATCTGGATCACGGTGAAGCGCGTCGCCGGGCCCGCCTCATGGTTCCAGACGCCGAGCACCTCGGGCACGCCGGACGCATCGAGCGCGCGCCAGATTTGCGCCGCGCCGGCGATGCCTTTGAGCAGGCCGGTCTCGTCGACCGGCTTGTGCTGCGGCGCGCAGGTGAGGATCGGATCGTTGCGGTAGAGGATGGTCTTCACGTTGACCCACGGCCGCGGCTGGGTGTCGTCGGAGTAGTAGCCCATCCATTCGCCGAACGGCCCCTCGGGCCGCACCTGGCCCGGCACGGTCTCGCCTTCCAGCACGATCTCGGCGTCGGCCGGGATCGGAAAGCCGGTGTAGGGCCCGCGCACCACGTCGATCGGCTCGCCGCGCAAGCCGCCGGCGATGTCCATCTCGCCGATCTCCGGCAGCGGGGACGACGCCAGCATGAACAAGAGCGGGTCCTGGCCGCACACGATCGCAACCTTCATCGGCTGGCCGCGCTCGAAGTACTTGTCGCGATGGATGCGGCCGTGCTTGCCCTCGGTGATCTGGCAGCCGACCGTGTTGCGGTCATAGACCTGCGAGCGGTAGGCGCCGAGGTTGAACCAGCCAGCGTCGGGATCCTGCGTCATCACGCAGCAGCCGGTGCCGATGTAGCGCGAGGTGTCCTTCTCGTGGTGGCGCGGCACCGGAAACTTCAGCACGTCGACTTTGTCGCCTTCGAGCACATTCTGCAGGATCGGTCCGTCCTTCACGAACCGCGGCGGGATCGTCTTCAAGTTCTGCATGCGGGCGTGATATCGCTGCACGATATCGACCTTGCGGTCGTGCTCGAGCGGCAGGCCGAGGGTGAGCGCCACGCGCTTGATGGTCGAGAAATGGCCATACAGCGTGCGGAAGCCCTTCGGATAGCCTGGGATGTCGTCGAACAGGATCGCCGGCGCCGAGTTGTTGCTCTTCTCGGTCAGCATCTGGGTGATGCTGCCCATCTCGGCGTCCCAGTGCGCGTTGCTGACATGCAGCAGCTCGCCCATGCGCTGCACTTCGTCGAGCCAGCCGCGCAGGCCGTCGCGATACCAGCCGCGGGATTTGGTTTGGCTGTCGAGCAGGGCCATGGCGGGTCTCCGTCGTGACAAGCTGCATGATTTTATTCGCAAAGCGGCGGCATTGTCGAATGAGGTTCGGCAGCCGAGTGGGCTGCCGACAGCCGCGTTTTCTGTGGTCGGATTAACGGTCGGGCAACACCGGTTTGGCATTCTCCAGGAAAACAGGAGAGGATGTCATGATCAGGCTGAGTGCGCTTGCGGTGCTGGGGTTGTTTTTCACGTGTGGCGCCGCGCCCGCGCAGACCATCATCAAGATCAGCCCGGACCGCAGTACTGTCACCGCGACCAACGACAGGGGCACCGCGACGTCCACGATCGTGCGCGACGGCCAGGGCGGCGGCACGATCACCACGCGGTACCAGCCGAACAACGCCTACAAGCCGATGGGCAGCGGCGGCTCCTACCAGCCGATGGGAAGCAGTAAGCAAAGAGCATTTTCCACACGTACCGAGTCAAACGTCGTCATGGCCGGCCTTGTCCCCGCCTGCGGGCCGAAACCTCTGGATTTGTCGAATAAGCTGATAACCTTCGGCGCGGCACCATAGGCGAGCAAAGCGATGTCGTTCTTTGAACGGCTATTGCCGGGCATGACGGTGGGGAAGCTGACCAACCCAAATGGAAAGCGGGCTAGCGCCCGCATCGGTCTTCGCCTGGCGGAGTTACTGAGATAGAAAGGTGAAGCCACCAGCCGAAGTCGCGGTTCGCCCCCTGCGACTAATATGGATCGAGCCAAGGAGGTGCAATATGAAGGCTCTTATCTATTCAGCGGTATCCGCCATCCTGGTTTCGACGCCAGCGCTGAGCCAAGATTCGGTATCCCTGACCGGCACATGGTCCGGTCAGAGGGACCGCATTGCAAAGGTTGAAGGACGGCGCGGAGGACTTGCGACGTTGGTCATAACCGAGCAACAGGGCAACACCTTCACCGGCCGCCTGAAGCGCTCCAACGCCACCGGCGACGAGGAAGAGCCCCTGTGGGGCGCCTTCACGCCCGACGCGAAGCTGATGATCGGTTCGGATGAGGAGGGGACTTACCTCTTTCATCTGGTGGATCCAAACACCCTGGACTATTGCTACAGCGAAACCGGCCCATCGCCGCGCTCCGTGTGCGCAAGGCTGACTCGTCAGCGCTGAACAAACCAACGCGCCCGGTGCCGGCACCGCCGAAGCGCGCGACCGGGCGGCAGTCATGCCGTTTTGGCATGATTGAAGCGCAGCCATTTCTTCCGCCTCACGAAGGCCGATGCTACTCTCAGATCATCAGCGCATCCGGGAACGCGCCATGGATCAAGCGGCGTTTTCGTTTTCCATCAAGCCTCTTTCCGCGCACACCGGCGCGGAGATCAGCGGCGTCGATCTGAGCAAGCCGGTCGATGAGCCGACCCGCGCGGCGCTCAATCAAGCGTTCGTCGACCACGCCGTGCTCTGCATCCGCGACCAGAAACTCATGCGCCGCAATTCCTGGAGGCGATGAAGAACTGTTCGGCGAGATCTTTCCGCAGCACAATTCGCGCTTCGCGGTGCCGGAATGTCCCGCCATCCACTACATCTCCAACCAGGACAGGCTGGAGGACGGCCGAGTCTACATCCCGGGCGAGGGCTATCACACCGACCACTCGAACGACGAGGTGCCGCCTAAGGCAACCGCGCTGCACGCCGT
This sequence comes from uncultured Alphaproteobacteria bacterium, assembly GCA_963787955.1. Classification (GTDB taxonomy): domain Bacteria; phylum Pseudomonadota; class Alphaproteobacteria; order Rhizobiales; family Xanthobacteraceae; genus Z2-YC6860. The sequence goes on from CAWBFG010000041.1 coordinate 36,723, forward strand.
GAAGCTGCCGGCGACCGGCGGCGACACCCAGTTCGTCAACATGTACGAGGCCTACGACGCGCTGCCGGACGCGACCAAGAAGCGGATCGACGGCTTGCAGGCGCGCCACGTCTATCAAAGCAAATACAGCGAGCGGAAGCTGCCCAAGCTGCCCGGCGAGAAAAAGAAGATCGAGACCGGCTCGGTGCTCCATCCGCTGGTGCGCACCCATCCGGTGAGCGGCCGCAAGGCGATCTATATCAACCCGATCCGCATCGAGGAGATCATCGGCCTCAGCGAGATCGAGGCGCTGCCGCTGCTCGACGAACTGCTCGAGCACTCGACCCAGCTCAAATTCCAGTACCGCCACAAATGGCATTCCGGCGACGTCGTGATCTGGGACAACCGCTGCCTGCTGCACAAGGCCAACGGCGATTATCCGGTCGCCGAGGTGCGCTATCTCTATCGCCTCATGCTCAAGGGCGAGCGGCCGGTGTAGTCCATATGCGTTCACCTCTTGAGCTGGCGGGGATCTCTCCGCGCGAAGCGCATTCCCGCGCAAGCGGGAATCCAAGAACCGACACGGTGATCGATGCCGCTCGCCCCAGCCCTCTCCCCGCTAAAGCGGGAGAGGGAGCGCACCGCTGATGCCGATCCGCTTCGGTATTCGCGCGCTATGAACCTGCTGCGTACCTCCCGCGACAATAAATGGGTGGCCAAAATCCGCCCGGATCGCTGTGCAGATTTGCCATGAGCGGAGGGTGCGGGGATGAGGCTCGGTCAGCTTTTTGTCCGGATCGGCGCTGCGGCGCGCCCGCTGCCGGTGATCCTCTGTGCATTTCTCCTCGCCGGCTGCGAGCTTCGCCTCGGTAAACCGATCAGCCTGCTCGATGACGAGCCTGCCGTCGCCAAGGCAATCGGCGCGATCGAGAGCCACTTCGTCGGGCCGATGCGCATCTACAAGGTCGCGCTGGCTGACGTGGACATGATCGTTCAGGCGCCATATCCGACCGTCCCCGGCCGGCTCGGCGAATGGCGGCTGACGCGCGAGCATCAGGAGGTCCTGTTTTGGACCGTGAGCTGGGACCGCCTGAGCGGGCCGCATCCGGTCAACCCGCCGATGGGTGGCCCGGTGCCGATCAACCCAAAGTTCGAGGACAAGGTGTTCGACCTCAAGGAGGTCAATTTCGCCGACTGGCCCAAGGTGGCGGATGCCGCCATCGCGCGCGCCGCGCTGGAGGGCAAGGGCGGGGTCTCCACCATTGAGATCGCGCGGATGAACGTGCTGCTTCCCGGCTCCAGCGGCACGGCGCTGCGTTGGGTGATCGAGGTGAAGAGCGAGCGCGAACAGGCCCGCGTGTTCGCCAACGCCAAGGGCGAGATTACAGGCGCCAATCTCAACGCCACCAACCGGATGAAGAACCTCGACATGTACCAGCGGCCGGAGCTGGCGGCTGATGCTGCGGCCGATCTGCGCGATAACATCGGCCGCGAGCCGATCCTGATGAGGGTGTCGTTCAGTTCGGCCTCGATCAGGTTCGAGACCACGCTGAAGGATGAGAGCTATCCGATCGGCGGCATCCGCGCCAATGCGGTCTTCTCCTGGTCGTACAACGGTCTGCAGCGCACCATGGGCAGTGCAGATACCCACTTCGGATTCTCCAACCCGAACGTTCCGTTCGGCATCGATGATGTGGATTGGGCGCTGCTGCCGAAATCGTCGCCGAAGCACGCGCAGCAAATTGCGATACCGAACGGCCGCGTCACCAGCATCGACGTGATCAAGCCGACCGATGGTGCCGGCACGCCGGTGCCGCTGTGGAGGATCTATATCGAAGAGAGCGGCGAACGCGGCGAGTACACGGCCGACATGAAGGGCGTGGCCAAAACCGTGTTGCTGCCCAAGAGCAAGCGCAAGCCGACCGCCTGGCTCGATCCCGCAGTCATGTCGCAGACGCTGGCGCAGATGGTCGCCGACTTCGGTCCTGACGGGCAGATCGTCAAGATCTTCATCGAGCACGATGGTGGACGCGTGATCGCCGCAGACTCGCGCAAACCGGGCCAGCTCATGGAGGCCCTGTTGCGCGAGGACGGCTTGAAACGGTGGGGCACACCGATGTTCGAAGGGGGAACGCCCTTCCCCGCGAGCGAGCTCGCGGCCTTCACCGCGGATCGCCTCGGCGCCTTGCTGGAACGCACGCGGAAGGAACTGGATATGCCCGACGCCGCTATCCGGGACATCACCATCAGCCGCAACGGGCTGGGCATGTCGGACCGCGCCAAGGTGGCGGTGACGATGATGGTCCGAACGCCGCGCGGCAGGCTGGGCCGGGTCGTGCTGGCGCTCGACGGCACCCTGGGCGAGGTCTACGAATGGCGGCTCGGCGGCCCGCGCCCTTGACTTGGCCGAAGCCTGCATCCGATGGTGCGCCCGAATTTCAGGTGCAGTCGGAGGAAATGGCAAGTGGCAGGCAAGTCTTGGGACGTGGTGGTGGTCGGCGCCGGCAATGCGGCGTTCTGCGCGGCGCTGGCGGCGCGCGAGAACGGCGCCAGCGTGCTGATGGTCGAGCGCGCCCCGCAGGAGCTGATGGGCGGCAATTCGCGCTTCACCGCCGGCGCATTCCGCTGCGTCTACGACGGCGTCGACGACCTCAAGGCCATCATGCCGGATCTGACCGCGGCCGAGATCGACCGCTCGGACTTCGGCACCTACACGTCCGACCAGTTCTACGACGACATGTTTCGCATCACCAACTATCGCACCGATGGCGACCTGTGCGACCGCCTGGTCGGCCGCTCGCGCGACGCGATGCGCTGGCTGCACAAGAAGGGCATGAAGTTCGATCCGATCTGGGGCCGCCAGGCCTACCTGATCGACGGCAAGTTCAAGTTCTGGGGCGGCCTCACGGTCGAGGCCAAGGGCGGCGGGCCCGGCCTGGTCGAGCAGCACCTCAAGCTGGCGCAGGGCCAGGGCATCGAGATCGTCTACGGCACCCGCGCGTTCGAGCTGATCTACGACGGCAACGTGGTGCGCGGCGTCAAGGTCAAGGCCAACGGCAAGATCGAAGAGATCAAGTGCAAGTCCGTGGTGATCGCCTGCGGCGGCTTCGAGTCGAGCGCCGAGATGCGCACCAAGTACCTCGGACCCGGCTGGGAGCTCGCCAAGGTGCGCGGCACGTCCTACAACACCGGCGACGGCATCAACATGGCGCTGGCGATCGGCGCATCGAGCTACGGCAACTGGTCGGGCTCGCACGCGGTGCAGTGGGACTATAACGCGCCGGAGTTCGGCGACCTCTCGGTCGGCGACAACTTCCAGAAGCACTCTTACCCCTGGGGCATCCTGATCAACGCCAACGGCCGCCGCTTCGTCGACGAGGGCGCCGACTTCCGCAACTACACCTATGCCAAATACGGCGCCGTGGTGCTGCGCCAGCCCAACAATTTCGCCTGGCAGGTGTTTGACGGCAAGATCGTGCCGATGCTGCGCGACGAATACCGCATCAAGCGCGTGTCGAAGGTCGCGGCCAACAGCATCGAGGAGTTCGCCCACAAGCTCGAGGGCGTCAACGCCGCAGCCTTCCTCGACGAGATCAAGAAGTACAACGCCGCGGTGAAGAAGGACGTGCCGTTCAATCCCAACATCAAGGACGGCCGCTGCACCGTCGGGCTCGACGTCAACAAGTCGAACTGGGCGAACACCATCGAGCAGCCGCCGTTCGAGGCCTATCAGGTCGGCTGCGGCGTGTCGTTCTCGTTCGGCGGCGTGCGGATCGATCCGGACTCCGGCCAGGTGATCGACTCCGACATGAACCCGATCCCGGGCCTCTACGCCGCGGGCGAATTGGTCGGCGGCATCTTCTATTTCAACTATCCGGGCGGCTCCGGCCTGATGTCCGGCGCGGTGTTCGGCAAGATCGCCGGCACCGGCGCGGCGGCCGCCGTGCGGAATGCGTAGGGTCGCACGCTGACCTCTCGCCGCCCCGGTTGCTTTCTTGCTCGCCGCGACAAACCGGGGTCCCGGGTCTCGCTTCGCTCGCCCGGGACACCAGGGTTGTTGCGTGGCTCGCACTAACGCGCGACCATCACACCCCATGACCACCCGCATCACCATCCGCAAGCCGGACGACTGGCACTGCCACATGCGCGACGGCGAGATGCTCAAAGCCGTCAGCACAGGGTCTTGGCGACAAGAATCGAGGAAGCCGTCGTCTCCATCGAAGCTATAAGGCTCGCGCGCCATGAAACTGAAGAAACACAATCGCTACGCTTATTCACCGATCACCGAGCGGCAGCACTTCATGTGGCCGGACGACAAGCGCATTGCCTTCTATTGCGCGCTTAATGTCGAGCATTTCAGCTTCGGCGAAGGCCTCGGCCATACACCGACGGCGCTCGGCCCGCAGCCCGATGTTCGCAATTTCGGCTGGCGCGACTACGGTCTGCGGGTCGGCATCTGGCGCATTTTCGACATGATGGACGAATTGAAACTGCCGATGTGCCATCTGCTCAATGCTTCGGTCTGTGAAGAGATGCCGCAGATCACCGCGCGCATTCGCCAGCGTCGCGACGAAGTGATCGGCCACGGCTATACGAACTCTGAGCGCCAGTCCGACATGGATGAGGCGACCGAGGCCGCAATGATCGCGCACGCGACCAAGACGCTGGCCGAGAGTTGCGGGCGACGTCCCTATGGTTGGATGGGCCCGTGGATTTCAGAGACGGCCGTGACCCCCGATCTGCTGCAGGAGAACGGCTATACGTTCGTGATGGACTGGCCGGCCGACGATCAGCCGTTCTGGATGAAGACGCGCGCGGGCCGCATCCTATCGGTGCCCTATCCGGTCGAACTCAACGATACGCCGACGATGCTCAACCGTGCCCAGCCCGCGACGGACTTCCATCGCATGATCCTCGATCAGTTCGAGGAAATGCTGCGGCTTTCGGAGAAACAGTCCCTCGTGTTGGGCATCTCGCTGCACACGTTCTGCACGGGTCAGCCGTTCCGGCTCGTGCACATGCGGCAAGCCCTGCAAACGCTGATGCAGCATCCGGGATTCGACAAGGTGTGGGTGACGACGCCCGGCCGAATCGCCGAGTACGCGGCGAAGCTGCCGACGGGCTGCGTGCCCTAGTTGGCGTTCGATCTATGGACCGCGACCGAACAAGGCAACATCCGCTGCGCAAGGCCGCGACCGGCGGCGAGGCCTGCTACTTCCTCGGCACCGACTCGGCGCCGCACCCGGTGAAGAAGAAGCTTTCAACGAACGGCATCCCCGGCATCTACAACGCGCCGGTCTGCATGGCGGTGTACGCGAAGGTGTTCGAGGAGGAGGACGCGCTCGACAAGCTCGAAGCATTCGCCTCGCTCAACGGCGCCGCGCACTACGGCATGAAGCCGAACCAGGGCACCATCACGCTGAAGAAGAGGCCGTGGACGCCGCCGGAGGAGGTGCTGATGCCGGGCGAGGACGAGCGCGCACTGATCCACCACGGCGGGGAGTGGCCGGAGTGGCAGGTGGTGGGGCGCTAAGCGCGCCGCATATCGGCTCACGGCCAAGGCGCCGGGAGTGACGGTGCCGCTAACACGGCTCGGCCGCGGCGACGAGGTGATCGAGCAGCCGAGCCGTGTCGCCTATTGGCACAGAGCGGACATCGCATGTCGGCGACTAGTGTCCGCTTTCGGGGGTAAAGGCGGACTAGGGTCCAGACTCATTAAATCCACCATACCAGGGCGGCGGCCAAGCAGACGGAGGCCAGGTAGTTTCGCGCCAATTTATCGTAGCGGGTGGCAATGCGTCTGAAGTCCTTTAACCTGTTGAAAGCGGCCTCGATGCGCCATCGAAGTTTGTAGAGGCGCTTGTTGAAGCTGAATGGCTGCTTTCGGCAGGTGCGGTTGGGGATGATCGGCTTGGTGCCGCCCTGTTGCAAGTCTTCGCGCAACTCTGCGCTGTCGTAGGCCTTGTCGCCGAGCGTGTGCTTCGCTGGTTTGACCCTGCGAATAAGGCGTGGCGCGACCGGACAGTCATGCGCTTCACCTCCCGTCAGCAGGATGGCGATCAGGCGCCCTTTAGCATCTGCGAGTGCGTGTATCTTCGTGTTACGCCCGCCGCGCGAGCGGCCAACAGCCTGTTTCTGCTCCCCCCTTTTCCGCCGGCCGCCGAGCGGTGAGCTTTGACATGCGTGGAGTTGATCATTTGCGTGTCCGCAGAGCGACCGTTGTTGGCCAGCTCCCGGAACAGGTTTTCCCAGATGCCGCGCCGCGCCCAACGCGCGAAGCGATTGTAGATCGTCGTATGCGGACCATAGGTTTCGGGACAATCGCACCAGCGACAGCCGCTCTTCAGCACATGGACGATGCCGCTAATCACGCGACGATCGTCCTTTCGTTTCTTGCCTCGAACTTTCGTCGGCAGATGAGGTTCAATGCGTTTCCATTGCTCGTCGCTCAGCGAAAATAGATTCTTGCTCATGATCCCAATCCCCTTCCAAAAGCGAATCAGGATCGTATTGTCAGAGCAGAAGAATTAATGAGTTTTGACCCTAGTACGCCGCCTGATTAGACTGCTTGGCGCTTCGGCGAAACCCTTTTGGGCCCCGCTTAGCACGCTCGTAACGGTGGGCTAGCTTTAGCCACCGCTCTGCCATGTCGAGAAACTCCCGGCGCTCCAGAGGGTCGCGGCACGCCGAAGCGCGCTGGCGGGCCCTGTCGGCGTGCCGATAGCAGTCGTGGGTACGAGAGGTAATCTGTTGCAGCATTAGCCACCCCTGAGTTTTACAAAGTCAGGCTGCTAAACGCCCATGTCCCGCGATGGTTTCGCCCGCGTTCGCGTAGCAGCGAAACAACGTGAAAGCCGGGGCAACGCCGCAAATTCTTTTTGAGTCAATTATGTCGCGCAAATTCCGCTGAGACAGCGCCATCTATTTCTTAAAATGATTTCCATGCTGGCTGTTTAATATCGTTTGTCGCTGCGGACGGCGTGCCAGTAGGCCACCGAGCATCTGCGGTTGCTCCGCAGCGATCCGGACTGCTCTGTGCGTCGGGCTGCGCCATCGCGCGTTGGCGACCGAGGTCGACGCAGGCTTGCTGTGGTTCTGGATCGGCTCGCACGCGGACTATGACGCGATGATCAGTCGTTGACTTCGCCGGCCACATTCGCCGTATAAAACGAAGAAACCCCCTTGCGGGGGTTTCTCCAGTTCCTCACACGCGTCGCTTACATCTCTACGGTCGCTGCATCGGCGTCGGCCGGGTTGCGCCGCCCGAGCCGGTGGTCTGCGGCGCGCTCATGCCGGGCTGCTGGTTGCTGGCGGTCTGGCTGCCGCGATCGTTGGTGAAGGCGAACAGCAGCAGGCCACCCAGTAGAACGGCGCCCACGCCTCCGTAGATCCACTTCAGATAGCTTGGAATTTCGACTTCGATATTGTTCGGGACTTGGTTGGGGTCGTGACGAAAGTCGCTCATCAGTCGCCTCCCTTGCTGCGGGAAGGAAATTCGGGAACCGGCCTTCGGGTTCCTGGAACAAATACCTATTTTAAGGATTAAAGTCATAACTGCGCCGCAATCCTCAGCCACTCCGCCGCATCCCAACTCATCCGCTTTGGCTCACTGCAGTGCCGGGCGAGCGAGGGACGGATCGGCGGCCCCATATCGGTCGCCGCCAGTGCCGCGGCAAAGCTGCGGCGGTGGAGCGCCGGGAGGCGCAGCGGCCTACGTCACTGGCCGCGCGCACTCCGAAAGCGGCGATCCTCGGTAACGGGATATCGCCGTGAGTGCGCAAAAAAGGGCCCTCGTCAGGTCCGTAAGGGGTCTCGCAAGCCCCTGGCGCCTCCCGGCGCTCCATTCCCTCGCTGGAGGGAGAAGGAAAAAGGGAAACAGTGCGCGCGGCACTTTAAATCCCGCGCAAGCGGAGCGTTGGCTGATCTCGTTGCGGGGGTCGGCGTGTGATAGGCTTATGGCAGGAACTTCACTCAGTGTCCGCGCAGAGCTGAGAACGGGTGTGAGTGCTTCTTTACGCGTTGCCGTCGCGGCATGGATGCTTGCGCTGATTTCAGCATCGGCACACGCACAAGCGCCTCATGGCGTGGGCAACGCCACGTGCGCGCAGTTCCTGCGTGCGGCGCGCTCGGGCGACATGCTCTATCACCAGGCATCGAACTGGCTGCTCGGCTACGTCAGCGGCATGAACGCGGCGTTGCAGGCGAGCGGCTCGACGGCGGTCGTCACGCAGAGCAACGACCAGCTGATGAAATCGGCCGGCGACTATTGCGAGGCCAATCTGGGGAGGACGATCGCGAACGCGGCCGCCGACTGGTATCGCACGGTGCCGCGGCAGGCTGTGGCTCCAGAGCCGCCAGCTGCGCCGGCGCCCGCGAACTATGATCATCTCAAGAAGCCGTTCGCGCGGCCGCTGCAGCAGCGGTAGGACGCGCATGACGCTCAAGCGCACGATCACCGACATCATCGACAAGATCGCGCATCGCGAGTCCGGCGCCATTCGCCTCCCATGTTTCCTGCGTGTCCATGCGTATCGCCATTGAGTGCCTGAGCTGCGGCCATCGCGGCTCGATGTCGGACCGCGAGTTGCCGCGGTATGGGCTCGCCGAGGACACTTCGCTCGTGCTCGTCACCAAACGGCTGGTCTGCCAGGAGTGCGGCAGCCGCAGCGTGCGCGCGCACCGCTACGATCCGGATGCGCCGCCGCTCGCACCGCGCTGAGGCAAACAAAAACCCCGGCGCCGACGCCAGGGTTTTCGCTGCGGCACAACGCGCCGCACTGACGCCTCCACATCGCTACAACATGGGCACGAACGGGATGAACGGCAGCGCCGGCTCCATCAGCATCGCCGGCACGACCGGATTGCTGGCCGAGGTGGCCGACAGCACGAACAGCAGCGCAATGAGCGCGAGGCCGATACCGGCGGTCCAATAGACCCGCGCCGGCACCTCGAACGGATGAGCATGGTGATGGTGAACGACGTTTGTCATGATCACCTCCATTTTGCTGACAATAAAACGCGCAGCGGGGCGTTTGCGTTCCCCGTTAAACCGCGATGGTGCCCGGCGGCAACCGCCTAGCGCTGCGGCTGCGGCTCCGGCGGGACCGTTCCGGATGCTGCGTTGCCCGCGCCGGTGGTCTCGCCGGTCTGCGTCTTGGTGCCGGACGTGGCGTTGCCTGCGCCGGTGGTTGGGGCCGGAGCGCGCGGCGCGGTGGTGACCGTCGGCAGCGTGTTCGTCGCGGTGCTGGGGGTGCGCACAGTGGCGAACACGATCAAGCCGACCACCACGCAGACCGCGAGGGTGCCGGCGATCCACATGGCGTTGTCGCCCTTTTCGGACGAGCGCGACGAGCGGATCGGCTCGAAGCGGGGGTCATTGTAGGACATGGGAATGCCTCCCTTGGTTGAAAGATAACCGCGTCCAGGGTGCAGTCGTTCCGTCCCGGTTTGGCGTCCCGACGGGGAACGGCGTTGCTACCCGCACGTTTCCCAAGGCGAGGGGGACCAGCAAGGAGAACAAGCCATGAGCATGGCAACCGACACCGGACGCGCGGCGACGCCGCTCGCGCGCGGCCGCCACGACCTGATCGGCTCGGATCGCGTCGAGGGCACCAACGTCTATCGCTCCGACGGCAAGAAGATCGGCGAGATCGAGCGGGTGATGATCGACAAACTTTCGGGCCAGGCCGCCTACGCGGTGATGGGCTTCGGCGGCTTCCTCGGGCTCGGCGAGGACCATTATCCGATCCCGTGGCAGCGGCTCACCTATAACGAAAAGCTCGGCGGCTACGAGGTGAACATCTCCGACGCGGAACTCAAGAACGCGCCGAAGTACGCCACCGGCGAGGAATGGAAGTGGGACGCCCAGCGCGGTACCGCGATCTACAACTACTACGGCGTGCCGCCGTATTGGCCGATGTGACCGCCACTCTCACGCCCGGAGGCGTTGCAGCGCATGCAACGCTGATCCGGGACACTAGCGATTTTCCTGCGCCCGTTTGTTGTCGCCCGGCTGTTCCTGGCCGCGCTCGTCCTTGCGGATGCCCTGATCTTTCCGGTCCGTAGCGCTCTCGCGCTCAGCGTTGCGCTCGCTGTTCTCTTTGCGCTGCTCGTCGATGGTGCGCCCGGACGCCATCCGCCCGCCTAATTCTGCTTCTGCGATTTGTCCGGCGTGACCTGCATCGGCTTCTCGGTGCTGCCGGAGCCCGTGGTCTCGGCCGGCGCACGGGCACCGGTGGTGGCGGACCCGCTCGCCGTCGGCCCCGGTCTGGGAATTTCCGCCGTGCTGGTGTTGGAGGCGTAGTTGTAGGCAGCGGCAATAGCGAGAATGAACAGCGCCCCAAGGCCTGCCATCACGATTGCCAGCATCGTGTTGGATTCCTGGTGCTTGCGCACCAACTGCAGCTCGCGATGCGGTTCTTCATGTTTGTTGTCTGGCATTGTCCGTCCTCTTCGCACATTCCCCGGAAGGGAAACGCATCGCGTGGCGCCCGCGTTCCGCAGTGCAGCTAGGAATAAAGGGGGAAACGTCTCTGGAAATCGGGTGGGACGGCCGGCCAGCCGCGCATAGATAGGGTCCATGACGATGACCACACATCACCATCTGTTCCCGACCGCGATCGGCACCTGCGGCGTCGCCTGGAGCGACCGCGGTCTGGTCGCGGTGCAGCTGCCGGAGAAGGACGAGACCGCCACCGAAAAGCGCCTCACGGTCAAGGCGGCGAGCGCGGGTCCTGTCGAGCCGCCGCCGTCGATTGTGGCGCTGGTCGCAGACATCCGGCGCTATCTCGCCGGCGAACAGGTCGACTTCTCCGCCGTTGCGGTCGACCTGCAGAGCATCGAGCCGTTCCGCCGCAAGCTGTACGAGGCGTTGCGCGGCATCGGCTATGGGCACACCACGACCTACGGGACGCTGGCCAAAGAACTCGGCACCACCGATTGGGAAGGTGCGCGCGACGTCGGCGAGGCTATGGGACGCAACCCCGTGCCCATCGTCATCCCTTGCCACCGCGTGCTGGCAGCCAGCGGCAAGCTGGGTGGCTTCTCCGCGCCCGGCGGTCCAGCCACCAAGAAAAAGTTGCTGGCGCTGGAGGGTGTGCACTTCGATCGCGCCCCCCGGTTGCCAGGATTCTAAGCCGCACCGCGGCGATGGTTGATCCAGAGTTAATTGTGGCAATGGAACTTCGGCCCTGTACTTAAGCCGGCGTTACGGGGCTGCCCGTACAAGAACCCGCGACTAGAACTGGTCGCTAAAATTTAGGGAGAATGCAGGATGCATCTGTTCGGGAAATTTCTTGCTGACGAGTCTGGCGCCACAGCTATCGAGTACGGCCTGATTGCGGCCGGCATTTCGGTGGCCATTATCGCCGTGGTGCAGGGCCTTGGCTCGAAGCTCAACTCGACCTTCACGAGTGTCCAGAACGCGCTGAACTGATCTGGATTTTCGTAGCTTGATCACCGGGCTGCCATTGGCGGCCCGGTGATTTTTTGCGTGTGCTCACGCCCCCTGCCGTCTACTGACCCAGGCTCAAAACCACACGCCCGCGCTGATTGCGGTCCCGGATGTCCTTCATCGCTTCGGCAAACTGCGCGATCGGATAGACCTTGGTTTCGAGCGGCCGCAGCTTGCCCGCGGCGTGGAGCTCGAAAATCTCCCTGAAACAGGCTTGCATGTCGTCGGGCCGCCGCTTGCGGTAATCGCTGATCTGCATGCCCGACACTTCGATATTCTTCACTAAGAAATAGTTTGCCTTGATCGTCGGAATGCGTCCCGACGCGAAGCCGACCACGACCAGCCGCCCGCACCAGGCCAGTGCGCGGATTGCGGCGTCGAAATAGTCGCCGCCCAGCATGTCGATGACGATGTCGACGCCCTGCTTGCCGACCTTCTCGAACACCTGTGCGCGCAGGCTTTCCTTGAGATCCGCGGCAGCCAGGTCGATCACATGGTCGGCGCCGGTGGCGCGCACGATGTCGGCCTTGTCCGGGCTGGCGACGCCGGCGAGCACGGTGGCGCCGAACGCCTTGGCGAGTTGGATCGCAGCAAGCCCCACTCCGCCGGTGGCGCCGAGCACCAGCACGCTCTCGCCCGGCTTGATGCGCGCGCGATCGCGCAACGCGAAATAGGCGGTGTCGTAGATCAGCGCCATAGCTGCAGCCTCGTTGAACGGCAGTGACGGCGGCAGCTTGACGCATTGATTGGCCGGCATGGCGACAAACTCGGCGAAACCGCCTTGTTCCGCCATCGCGATGGCGTGATCGCCGGTTTTGAACTGAGAGACGCCCGCGCCGACCGCAGCGACCACACCGGCCGGGAGCTTGCCGGGAACGAATGGCAGTTGCGGCTTGAACTGGTAGCTGCCGCTCATCATCACCAGGTCGACGAAGTTGACGGCCGTCGCCTTGGTCTCCAATAGCACTTCGCCGGCCTTCGGCTCTGGCTTCGGCATGTCGCCCAGCGCGGCGTTCTCGATACCACCGAATTCATGGACCACGACGGCGCGCATGGCGCTCTCCCGTTGTTATGACGCCTGTTTCGCCTGCCAGCGCACCGGTTGCGGCAAGACGCGGCCTTCCACAATCCAGTCGACGATCGCGCGTTTGAGCATCTTGCCGTTCGGCGTCAGCGGAATCTCGTCAAGCGGCAACACGAATTCGGGCATGTCGAACTTGGACAGACCGGCGGCGTCAAGGTGAGTCAGTAGCTGGTCGGCTGGAACTTGCTGCCCAGCACGGAACACAACCGCAAGACAGACCTTTTCGCCCAGCCGCGCGTCCTTGACCGGCACCGCGGCGGCGCGTTGCACCGCGGGGTGGCGCGTGGCCAGTTCTTCGATGCGGGCCGGATGAATGTTATGACCGCCGCGGATGATGATGTCCTTCTGCCGGCCGGCAATGCGCAGGTAGCCGTTCGTATCGAGCGAGCCGAGATCGCCTGTCATGAACCAGCCGCTGGCGTTGAAGGCCTCGGCGGTCGCTTTCGGATCGTCAAAGTAGCCGAGCATCAGGCTAGCGCCGCGGCCGCCGATCTGGCCGACCGTGCCGCGCGGCGCTTCGACACTGGGGTTGTCGGCGTCAAAAATGCGGAGCTCATAGCCGGGACAGCACTTGCCCGACGTTTCCATGATCAGCTTGGGATCGTCATCCGGTAGCGTGTATTGGTGCGAGCAGCTTTCCGTCATGCCGTAGCCGGTCTGCGGCTTGATGCCTTGCTGGATCAAGCCGGCGACCACTTCGCTCGGCGCCGCGGCGCCGGAAATGCGGAATCCGGTCAGCCGGCCAAGTCCGCTCAGTTTTCGCGTCTGCAGCTCGGCCAGCAGGTCGATGGCGTTCGGCGGCACGCCGACCAGAAAGCTTGTTCCCGTCTCTAGGATGCGGTCGGCGAGGCTTGCGCCGCGCGGCAGGTCGTTGATGACAAGCTCACCACCCACCGCCAGCGCCATCACCTGAGCGCCGAAGCCGAGGTTGTGGCCGAGCGGGCTGAGCGAGAACACGACCGATTGGTCGTCGATGTGCCAGTCCTTGGCGAGTTGGCGCGCGTTGGCGAGCAGCGTGTTGTCGGAATGCATCACGCCCTTCGGCAGGCCGGTCGTGCCCGAGGTAAAGGCCAGATAGACGACGGTGTTGGGATCGGATTTTTTCGGTGCGTCGGTTTTTGCGGCTTCGAGCCCGGGAAATGGCGCTTTGCCATGCTCGGAAAGCGGCGCCAGCCGATAGACGTGGCGCAGGCTCGGCGCGTCCTTAAGTGCGGCGACGAGATCGTGTTTGCCGGCGTCGGCGCCGTAGCGGTCTTGCACAAAGAGCGCTGCCGCGTCCATGCGTTGCAGCAACTCGACGACGCCGCCGACCGTGTGATCGCGATGCAGCGAGGGGCAACAGATCAAGCCGTCGCGCGAGCAGGCCAACAGCGCAACGACGCTTTCGATCCGGCTCGGCAGCCACACCGCGACGCGCTGGCCCGATGCGACGCCATGGCGCGCTAAGTCGACCGCCAGCGCGTCGGCGGCGTCCACCAGCTGGTGGTAGGTCACGCGGCGGAAACGGTCGCGCGCTGCGAATGAATCTGGTGCGCGTCTCGCGTGCCGGCGCACCAGCGAATAGATCGTGTCATCGCGCCAAAAGCCCTGCGCGGTGTAGCGTTCGATCATGTCGGCCGTAAGCCGCGTCGAGATGGTGCTCATGGGCTAGTTCAAGGTGATCCCAGCACGCTCGATCAGCGGCTGCCAATTCTCAATCTGGCTGCGCAGGATGCCGGAATATTGCTCCGGAGTCGTGGGGGTCGCCTCGAAGCCCATCGACTTGATGCGCGCCTGCATCTGCGGATCGGCAAGTACTGTCATCAGCGCCTTGTGCAGCATGGCGAGCGTCGGCGGCGGTGTGCCGGCCGGGGCGAGCATGCCGAAGGTGGTGCCATGGTCGACCTCCGGCATCGGGTAGCCGGTCTCGGCGAAGGTCGGTACGTCCGGCAGGAGATCGTTGCGCCTGGTGCCGGTGACGGCGAGCGCGCGCAAGCGATCTGCCTTGACGTGCATTTCGGTCGGCCCCGGATTGATCACCATCATGGCGGCGTGGCCGGCCAGCACGTCGTTGAGGGCGGGGCCGGCCCCGCGATAAGGCACGTGCAAGATGTCGGTGCCGCTTTTCAGCTTGAAGAACTCCATGACCAGATGAGTCATGTTGCCGCTACCGGCGGATGCGTAGTGAAGCTGGCCCGGCCGGCTTTTGAGCAGCGTCACCAGCTCCGCGATGCTGCCGACGTTCAGGCTCGGATGCGCCACCAGCACGGAATTGGAGGTTGAGACCAGCGAGATCGGCGCGAAGTCCTTAAGTGGATCGAACGGCAGCTTGTCCTTGTAGATCGCGACGTTCATCGTGATCCCGGTGCCGGCCAACAGCAGCGTGCGGCCGTCGGGCGGAGCCTTCGCCACATACGAGACGCCGATGTTGGTGTTGCCGCCGGGACGGTTCTCGACGATCACGTTGGCGCTCAGCAACTCTGCGAGCTTGGGCGCAAGCACGCGAGCCAGCGGATCGCTGACCGCGCCGGCCGTGAACGGAACCACAATGGTGATGGTCTTGCCGGCAAGGTCTTGCGCCGCGGTGGACCACGGCAGGATCACGGTCAACATAACGGCGGCAAAGATCGGGGCTCGGCAGAATTGAGTCATGCTCGGATCACTGGGCCGTTGCGGAGCACGTTGGATTGCCGTCAGGCTCGTGCCGGCCCAATTTATCCGAATTTTGGGATGGGAAATGGCGGCTTAGCGGTGGCCGCGGTTGCCTGCGATGGAGCCGTTGCCGTTTATCAGGCGCGGCTCGAAGGGCTCTTGCTCCGCAAGCGCTTCGGCCTTGGTGTGAAGTTCGGCGGCCATGAAGCGAAGCCGTTCCGCAGTCGAAAGATCGAAGGTCGTGCGCGCGATGCGCAGGCATTCTTCGGCTTGGCGGCGGACGTATTCGGCGTCAAGCATGGCGGAATTCGGCTATCCGGTCACAAGGGTTGTGTCATTTTTTAATGCACAGAGGGCGTTGGTGGTTCCCGTCAGCGACAATACCGCTGGGGAAAGGGAAATGTGGGGTTAACCTAATGGCACTGCAAGAGAAAATCAGCTTCGCCGCGACTGTTGACAGGCCGCTCTAGATCAGGAATCTATAAGAACAAAACACGAACATCGGACATCGCCTCATGGGCTCGGTTGCGCCCACGCTGAATCATCTTCGCCAGACCCTGGCCAGCATCGACCCGAGCTTGCGGCCGGCGCTTCCCGGCTGTGGACGGGACATCGTCTTTGAGAGTGGCATTGATGCCGCGCTAGGCGGCGGTCTCGCCTGCGGCGCTTTGCATGAGCTTGCCCCCGCGGCGCCAATCCATCTCGCTGCTGCCTCCGGGTTTGCGATGGCGCTTGCCGCCTTGAGTGCGGGACGCCGGGGCGAGATGCTTTGGATCGCAACCGACTTCGCGGCCAGTGAGGCGGGCGGACCTTACGGTCCGGGCCTCGACCTGTTTGGACTGGCTGCGGCGCGCCTGATCGTGTTGCGCGTACCGCGTGCGGTCGATGCGCTCTGGGCCATGGAAGAGGCACTGCGCTGCAACGCGTTGGCAACCGTCGTCACCGAACTGACCGGCGAGGGGGCCGACGCCGACCTCACCGCGACGCGCCGTCTCGCGCTCGCGACGCGCGAGGGCAAAAGCACGTGTCTCGGCTTGCTGCTGCGCCACGCGTTGCCGTCGATGCCGAGCGCGGCGGCAACCCGCTGGCAAATCGCTGCCGCTCCGAGCGAACCAGACCGTTTCGGCGGGCTCGGGGCTGCACGTTTCGATCTCACGCTTCTGAAAAACCGGCGCGGACCCTGCGGCCGGTGGACTGTTACCTGGGATCATGATGAACATGTCTTCCACCCGACGATACCTGTCGGTGTGGCTGCGGCGCCTCTCAACCGACCGGGTCGAGCGTCGCTTGGCAGCACCGGATAGGATACCGCGCGTCATCGCCGCTCCGATCGAATCGGCGTTGCGGCTCACCGCGTTGAACGACGCCGCGGCACGGCTTGGCCTCAAGCCTGGCATGCCGCTCGCCGACGTGCGTGCGATGCATCCGCGTATCGCCGTGATCGAGGCCGATGCGGAGGCCGACCAGTGTCTGTTGGAGACAATCGCCGACTGGGCCGACCGCTACACACCGCTGATTGGCCTCGACCCGCCGGACGGGTTGCTATTCGATATCACCGGCTGCGCGCATCTGTTTGGCGGCGAAGCGGCAATGGCCCGCGATCTCGTCGCGCGGCTGGCGCGGCTGGGATTTCGCGCGCGTGTCGCGGTCGCCGACACTGTGGGCTGCGCCTGGGGCGTGGCACGCTATGGCGATACCGGCGTGGTGGCACGCGGCGACACGCAAGCCGCGATGTTGCCTTTGCCTGTCTCGGCCTTGCGCATTGAACCGGAGATGGCTGCCGCGCTGTCGCGCATGGGGTTGAAATGCGTGGCGGATCTCGTCATGCGGCCCCGCGCGCCGTTCGCTGCGCGCTTCGGCGATGGGTTGCTCCGCCGTCTCGACCAAGCGCTAGGCCAAGCCGAGGAGCCGATCACGCCGCGCCAGCCATTGCCGGCGGCGATGGCGGAGCGGCGCTTTCCCGATCCGATTGCGCGCGAGGACGACGTGCTCGGCACCGTCGAGCAATTGGCGTATGAACTCGGCCGCGTGCTGGAGCGGCGCGGCGAGGGCGCGCGGCTGATCGCGCTCGCACTGTTCCGCGCCGACGGCAAGGTGCATCGGCTCGAGATCGGCACCGGCGCGCCGCTGCGCGATGCGCCA
Organism: uncultured Alphaproteobacteria bacterium; assembly: GCA_963787955.1. GTDB lineage: Bacteria > Pseudomonadota > Alphaproteobacteria > Rhizobiales > Xanthobacteraceae > Z2-YC6860. The sequence goes on from CAWBFG010000041.1 coordinate 54,011, forward strand.
CGGGTGCGCAAGCTGTTCGAGGATCGTCTCGCCGCGTTGGGCGACGCCTGCGATCCGGGTTTCGGCTTCGATATGGTCCGGCTGTCGGCACTCGTTACCGAGCGCAGCGATCCGGTGCAGAGCGGTATTGCCGGGTCGGACAGCAGTGAACAGCTGGCGCATCTGATCGATCGGCTCGGCGCATGGTTCGGGCTGCGCCGTGTGACCCGACAGGTCGCGCAAGACACCCACATTCCGGAATACGCGGTGGCAGAGGTGCCGGCGCATGCGGCGCGGCGGGCGGTGGCCATCTCCTCACTCGCCGAGCAGGACACGCTGGGCGCGGTCCGCCCAATCCGGCTATTCGAGCAGCCACAGTTGGTTGAAGCGATCGCCGAGGTGCCCGACGGACCCCCGGTGCGCTTCCGCTGGCGTCACGTCATGCATCAGATCTCTCGTGCCGAGGGTCCAGAACGCATCGCTATGGAATGGTGGCGCGACGATCGCGGCAACAAGCTGACGCGCGATTATTTCCGGGTCGAAAGCGGAAGTGGCGCGCGGGTATGGCTTTACCGCGAGGGGTTGTTCGGTCGCGGGTCGGAAAAGCCCCGCTGGTATCTGCATGGGTTGTTTGCGTGACAGGTCAAATTGTTGCGTTGCCCGAAAGGAAGAATTCGGGACCCCGAGTAAGCATACCGCCATCGGCTTACGCCGAACTGGCGGTGACCACCAATTTCTCCTTCCTGCGCGGCGCTTCCGATCCCGAAGAGCTTGTTGAAGCCGCAAGGCAATTGGGATTGGCCGGTCTTGGCATCGCCGATCGCAACAGCGTTGCCGGCGTGGTGCGTGCGCACGTTAAAGCAAGAGAACCGAGAACGGCTGAACATGACAATGCAAAATTCAAGGTCGCTGTCGGCGCCCGCCTGGTCTTCTCCGATGAAACCCCCGATATCCTCGCCTATCCGCGCGATCGCGCCGCCTGGGGACGGCTCACGCGGCTTCTCTCGCTTGGCAAGCGGCGCGCCGACAAAGGCGACTGTATCCTCCGCTTATCGGATCTCCTGGATTTTATTGAAGGCCTCAATCTCATTGTCGTTCCGCCGCTAGCGCGTGATCCCAAAAAAGCCTGCCCCGGACTTGATCCGGGGTGGAAACCGGTTTTCGGACAAGATTACGCGCAAACCAATAAGCTTCATGGCGGGCGGCTCGATGCTCTCCTCGCCCGGCTGAAGACAGCGGCGTCTGCGGATTCCATCTGGCTTGCCGCCGGCATGCTTTATCGCGGCGATGATGCGCGGCGCCTTGCGCGCCTCGCCGGTATCGCTGAGCAAGCCGGCGTTCCTCTGATCGCGATCAACGATGTGCTTTATCACGCCGCGGAGCGCCGCGAATTGCAGGACGTGGTGACCTGCATTCGCGAGCACCTCACGCTGGAATCGGCGGGCTGCAGGCTTGAAGCCAACGCGGAGCGCCATCTCAAGTCCGCCGCCGAAATGATGCGGCTGTTTCGCAGGGCGCCCGAAGCCGTGGCCGAGACGGCTCGTTTCCTCGATCGGTGTACATTCTCGCTCGAGGAGTTGCGCGGCACCGAATATGCGGATGAAACCCGTCAAGGTTATGCCACGCCGCAGGAGGCGTTGGCGGCCTTTGCCGAGGCGGGATTCAGGAAACGCTTTCCCAACGGGGCTCCGGAAAAAGTACGTCGCGCACTTGACGAGGAGTTGCGGTTGATCGGCGAATTGGACTATGCGCCGTTCTTCCTCACCGTCGATGAAATCGTCAAATACGCCCGCTCGCTTAATCCTCCCATCCTGTGTCAGGGGCGCGGCTCCGCGGCCAATTCGGTGATTTGCTACTGCCTCGGCATCACCGATGTATCGCCGCTCACGGTCGACTTGCTGTTCGAGCGCTTCGTATCGGCGGAGCGTCGCGAGCCGCCCGACATCGACGTCGATTTCGAGCATGAACGGCGCGAGGAGGTCATTCAGCACATTTACGAGACCTACGGTCGCGAGCGGGCGGGCCTCGCCGCAACGGTGATCTGCTATCGCGGCCGTAGCGCCATCCGCGAGGTCGGCAAGGTGTTCGGATTGTCGGAAGACAAGATCGGTGCGCTCGCCAGCATGCTGTGGGGCTGGTCGTCGCGAGGTGTCACGGAACAGGAGGCGCGGCGACTCGGGCTCGACCCCTCTGATCCACGAATCAAGCAAGCCATTCGCCTCGCCGAAGAATTGATCGGTGCGCCGCGCCATCTCTCCCAGCATGTTGGTGGTTTCGTCATCACACGAAACCGCCTCGATGAGGTGGTGCCGATCGAGAATGCGGCAATGGAGGAGCGCACCGTCATCGAATGGGAGAAGGACGACCTGGAATCACTCGGCCTTCTCAAGGTCGATGTGCTGGCGCTCGGGATGCTGACGTGTCTGCAGAAGTCCTTTGATCTTCTCAAATTTCAATACGGGGTCTCACGCGATCTCACGATCCAAGATGAAGATCCTGCGACATACGAGATGATCAAGCGCGCCGACACCATCGGTGTGTTTCAGATCGAAAGCCGCGCGCAGATGTCGATGTTGCCGCGGCTGCGGCCAAAGAAGTTCTACGACCTGGTCATCGAGGTGGCGATCGTTCGTCCGGGGCCGATCCAGGGCAATATGGTGCATCCCTATCTGAAACGGCGAGAGGGTAAGGAGAAGGTTGTTTATCCGTCCGAAGACTTGCGAAGCATCTTGGACAAGACGATGGGAGTGCCGCTGTTCCAGGAACAAGCGATGCGGATCGCGATCGTTGGTGCGGGTTTCGAACCCGGTGAGGCCGATCGATTGCGGCGCGCGATGGCGACGTTCAAACGGGTCGGCACCATCGACAGCTTCAAGGAGAAGTTCCTCAAGGGAATGGCAGCGAAGCAATACAATTCGAAGTTCGCGACCGACTGTTGGAAGCAGATCGAAGGCTTCGGCAGCTATGGCTTTCCCGAAAGCCACGCCGCGAGCTTCGCCAATCTGGTGTACGCCTCCGCCTGGATCAAATGTCATTACCCCGACGTGTTCGCGGCCGCGTTGCTCAACAGTCAGCCGATGGGTTTCTATGCAACCGCGCAACTCGTGCGCGACGCGCAGGAGCACGGTGTTGAGGTTCGGCCGGTTGATGTTAACGCGTCAAACTGGGACTGCACGATAGAGGCCGCGCCGCTCGGGCGGATGAATCCTCGCCACGCGTGGATCCGAGACGATACCTGGACACAGCACGCGCTTCGCCTCGGGTTGCGCCAGATTGATGGATTCTCCGAAGAGTGGGGCAAGATGATTGAAGGCGTTCGCGGTGCCGGCTTCGATTCCATTCGCGATCTTTGGCTGCGGACACGGTTGCCGCCGAAGGCGCTGGAGAAGCTCGCGCACGCGGATGCCTTCGGTTCACTGGGTCTAAGTCGACGCGACGCGCTTTGGGCGGTAAAGGCGCTGCAGCGGGCCGGGGACAAGGACAACCTGCCACTGTTTGCGCGTGTGACGATGCCGCAGCTTGAGCCCGATGCCGACCTGCCGCCGATGCTGCCGGGCGAGCAGGTGATTGAGGATTATCGCCATCTGCATCTGTCGCTGAAGGCGCATCCGGTGGCGTTCCTACGCTCCGATCTCAATGCGCGCGGTATTGTTCGTCACGATCGGCTTCGAGAGATTCCACCGGGCCGGCGCGTGACCATCGGCGGCCTCGTGCTGGTGCGGCAGCGGCCCGGCATCGGCAATGCAATCTTCATGACGCTGGAGGACGAAACCGCGATCGCCAACACCATCGTCTGGATACGAAAATTCGAAGAGTATCGTCCCGTCGTACTTGGCTCACGGCTGATCAGCGTGACCGGCATGCTGCAGAATGAGAAAGGCGTGATCCATATCGTCGCCGATCATTTCGAGGATCTCACGCCGCTGCTGCGCCGGCTGGACCAGGACATGTCCGGCGTTCAATCGTTGTCGCGCACTGACATGGTCAAAGCAGACAATCCGGACCGCTTCCGGCATCCGCGTTCGGGCGATTCATTCGTGCGAATGACAAAGAACAAGGCCGCGATGGAGCAACTTGCGGTGATTGAGCACGCCGCCGAGGTGATGCCGAAGGGGCGCAACTTCCACTGATACTGCTACGTCCCCGGCTTCAGCACTTCGGCCAGCCAATCCCACATGAAATGAACGCCGATGGTCACATCGTCGACCTGACAGTGATGGAAACCGCCTTCCTCGCGGGTGAACACCTTCAGCATCTTCTGCTTCGAGCCGACCGCGGCAAAGCATTGTTCGGCGAGCGACAGCGGGATTTGCTCGTCGCCCGCGCCATGCACCAGCAGGAACGGGCATTGCATCTTCTGCACAATGCCGTCGAGCCGGAAGCCTTCGAGTTTCTTCATCGCGGCCTCGCGGCTGCTGACGCCGAACACCCACATCAGATGCTCCGGCGGCACCGAGAGCGAAGGCACCTTGCCGGAATCGAGCGCCTCGAAGCGCCGCTTCCAGACGTCGTAATAGTCCCACTGCGCGCCCCAGGCGATGCAAGCGGCGTAGCGCGGCTCGAGCGAGGCGGCGCGCGGCGCGTAGTAGCCGCCGAGGCTGATCGCCATCACGCCGATGCGCCTCGGGTCGACCTCCTTGCGTGAGGCCAAATATTCATAGGCCGCCGTGCCGTATTTTTCAGTCTCCGCGATCAGCGGCAGATTGCGGAAGCGCACGCTCTCGCCGTTGCCCGGCCCGTCGACAATCAGGCAGGCTATGCCGCGCGCCACCAGGTCGGGCACGCCTTTGAAGTATTGGATCTCCTTGGTGACGTCGAAACCGTCGAAGAAGACAAGCGCAGGGCCCGGCTTGTTGCCGGCAGCCTCCGGCGCGGCATGGACGAACAACGCGGGGAGCGTCGTGTCGCCATAGGGGACTTCGACCGACTCGATCCGTGGCCGCTTGATCATGGCGGCCGCGTCGGCGAACGACTTCACCGCTTTCTTATAGACCGCGGGTGCGCGTGGATCCCGCTGCAGGAAGCGCTCGCCGGTCTGATAATAGTGCGCCGCGCGCATCAGGCAGGCGGCGGCGGTGAGCCGGTGGCCTTTCCGTTCTTCGTCGCGGCCGCGCGCCTCGATCTTGTCGCCCATGCGCGCCCATTCTTCGAACCAGGCCTTGTCGTCGCCGATCTTTTCTTTGAGCGCGCACCCGACCCGGTTGATCTCGTCGATCTCGCCGCCGCCCCACGGCGCGGCGCTCAGGTTCAACAACAGCCCCATCGACCAGCGGTAGTTGGTTGGAAAATAGATAAAGGCAGGATCGTCTTTGCGGTCGCTCATCCAAGTCTCCGACATTGGCGAGCGAGACTAGCGCATGTCCCGGCGAAAGCCTGCCCCGGACTTAATCCGGGGTGGGCACCGGTTCGCCGAAAACGATATGCGCCGTTGCGGTGCACATTGCACCCCAAGCCCGCCAAGCGCTGCGCGCACGGGGCTCGTTCGCCCGGGGCAGGCGTTGGAAAACGGAAGCGTCGGGTAAGGCTGGTGCTGCCTAGAGGCCGAGTTGAACGGCGAGGTTAAACAGCTGGCCGGCTATCGCGGCGTGGATCAGGAGAAAAGCGGCGAAATCCAAGGTTTTATCGATAAGCCAATCCATGGTCACAAACCCTACGATACGCGCCCCAGCACCGTGGAATATGGGCTTGTATAATTAATCCTTGGCTAATGGGCGGATCGCGCTGCTCAAAGCCTGCAATTCTGCGGCGTTTTCGCCCGCCAATTGGGCTGGTCGTGGCGCGACAGCTCCCATAGCCTTCGACGTGGAGCAGCGTGATGAACCGACGAGAGATTTTGCGAACTGGGGTTGGTGTGGTTTCGGCCGCGGCGCTGCCCCGTGGCGCATTCGCTCAGGCGAAATTTCCGGAACGGCCGATCAGGCTGATGATTCCGTTTTCGCCTGGCGGCGTGACCGACATCGTCGGCCGCCATTGGGCGGAGCGGATGAAGGGGCCACTCGGCACCATCTATATCGAGAACCAGGGCGGAGCCGCCGGCACCATCGGTGCAACCGAGGTGGCGCGTTCGCCGGCCGACGGTCACAGCATCCTGCTCGGCAACACCAGTGTGCTGGTGCTCAACCCGATGACCTCGGCGAAGTTGTCCTACGATCCGATCAAGGACTTCGTGCCGATCTCGATCCTCTGCGTGGCTTCGGTCGCGTGGGTCGTGCACGCCTCGGTGCCGGCAAAAACGCTGAAGGAGTTCGTCGACTACGCCAAGGCCAACAGGCTGTCGTACGGCTCGGCTGGCACCGGCACCATGACGCATCTTGCCGCCGAACAGTTCAAGCAGGCGACCGGCCTCAACGACTTGACCCATATTCCTTATAAAGGCGCAGGGCCGGCCATTGCCGATCTTGTCAGCGGCCATATTCCGGCAGGGACGCCGAACGTCACCAGTCAGGTGTTGGAGTTCCACAAGACCGGCAAGGTGCGCATCCTCGCGGTGCTCGCAAACGAGCGGCTGAAGGGAGCGCCCGAGATACCGACCGCCATCGAGGCGGGCTTTCCCAACCAGGTGGGCCAGCTGTTCGTCGGCGTGTTCGCACCGTCGGCGACGCCACGGCCGGTTGTCGAGCAGATCGCCGCCGCCAACAAAACGGTGATGGCGGACCCGGCATTCCAGAAAATCCTGATCGACTCCGGGCTGGAGCCGATCAGCGATACACCGGATCGCGCCAGGGCCTATATCGCGGAAGAAACCGCGCGTTGGGCTCCGGTGGTCAAGGCGACAGGCCTGGTCAAGTAGCTCTCGCCACCGGCTTACGGTGGAACCGGGCCGCGAGCGCAGCCAAAGTGCGGATGCGCTTTTGTCGCATCTGCTCGATCAGCATCAGCGCCGCCGGGGTGACGATCAGGGTAAGCACCGTGGCGAAGCCCAGGCCGAACACGATCGCCGTGGATAGCTGGATCCACCATTGGGTCGCCGGCGCACCGACGATGATTTCGCGCGACATGAATTCGATGTTCATGCCGAACGCGATGGGCAGCACGCCCAGGATCGCCGTCACTGCGGTGAGCACCACCGGGCGGGCGCGTTCGCGGCAGGTCTCAAGAATAGCGTCGGTAGCTTCGCGGCCCTCTTGGCGGAGTCGATCGTAGGTGTCGATCAGCACGATATTGTTGTTCACGATCACGCCGGCGTTGGCGATCACGCCGATGCCGGTCATCACCACGCCGAACGCCTGGCCCATGACGAGAAGGCCGAGCAGCACGCCGATGGTCGAGAGCATCACCGCGGTGAGCACCAGAAATACCGAAGTCAGCCGGTTAAACTGTGCGAGCAGAATTGCAAAGATCAGGAAGATCGCGACTGCGAAGGCCTTGAGCAGGAACGCTGATGCCTTGGCGCGCTCCTCGTCCTCGCCCTTGAGGCGCCAGGTCACGCCGGGGCCGAGATTGGTCTTGGCAAGCTCCTCCGCAATGTCCTGCTGCACCTTCGCGGTTTGCACGCCCGCTGCGACGTTGGCCGACACCGTCATCACGCGGTTGCCGGCGATGCGATTGATGTAGCCAGTGCGCGGCGTCGGGGTTCGTTCGACGAAATTGCCGAGCGGCACATAACCAGACGGCGTCTGCATGCGCAGTTCGTCGATCTGGTCGAGGTTGCGCTTGTCTTCCGGAAAGCGCACCAGGATGTCGACTTCCTTGTCGTTGTCGTTGGGCCGGTACTCGGTGACCTTGACGCCGTTGGTGACGAGCTGAATCGCGGTTCCAACCGTGCTGGGGCTGGCGCCGTATTTCGCCGCCTCGGCGCGGTTGACGTCGATCTTCCAATCGATGCCTGGCAGCGGCTGGCCATCGTCCATGTCGCGTACGCCAGGGTGCTTGCCGACCACGGCGGCGACCTTCTTTGCGGCCTCCGGCACCAGGTCCGGATTGAGCGCGCCGATCTGCACCTGAACCGCCTTGCCGGTTGGCGGGCCGGCGCGGGGCGCCGCTACCTCGACCAGCACGCCGGGAATGTCAGCAGTGTTGCGGCGAATCTGGTCCATGATCTCGCGGGCCTTGGGGCGCGTCTTCCAGTCGGAAAATTCGAACTGGATAACGCCGATCGTATCTTCGCTGATCTCCTGCGAGCCGCGCGGCTGTTCGCCGACCCGCGTGTAGACGGTGGAAAGCCCGTCGGTCTTGAGGACGCGCTTCTCAACCTCTGCGATCACGCGATTTTTCTCTTCGAGCGCAATATTGCCCCGGCCGTGCACGATCACCTGGCCGAAGTCCGGTTCGACGTTGGGGAAGAACTCGACGCCGCGGCCGAACTTGCCGTAGGCGACCGGTACGGCGACAAGCAGCACGGCCACCAGCGCCAGCGTCGTGCCGGGATGACGCAGCGCAGCGTGCACCGTGCGCATGTAGGGACCGCGATCAGAGGCGCGCTCGTCATGCGGGATGGGCGCGGCGCGGCCGAGCAGCGCGCCGAGCGTCGGAGTAAAGAACAGCGCCACGGCGAGCGACGCGGACAGTGTTGCGATCAACGTGATCGGCAGATATTTCATGAATTCGCCGACCAGGCCGGGCCAGAACAGCAGCGGCGAGAACGCCGCGACGCGGGTCGCAGTCGCCGCGATCACTGGCCCTGACATGCGCTTCGCCGCGAGCGAATAGGCCTCGCGGGCCGGCATGCCCTCGGCCATCCTGCGTTCGGCGAATTCGGAGACGATGATGGCGTCGTCAACCAGCATGCCGACCGCAAGAATGAGCGAGAACAGCACGACGATGTTGATCGTCAGGCCGGCGATCTGCAATCCGAGCACGCCGGCGAGAAACGATGCCGGGATCGCGATGCCGATGAACAGCGAGGCCCGGAAGCCGAGCGCGAACAGGATGATCACCGCGACCAGCAGCACGCCGGTCGCGACCGAGTTCTGCAGGTCGGCCAGCATGATCCGGATCGTCTTCGACTTGTCCTGGGTGTAGGACACGCGGATTGAGTCCGGCCACGTTTTGCGCAGCGCTTCCATGGTCCGCTTCACGCCGTCGACCGTCTCGATCAGGTTGGCGCCGGTGCGCTTCGAGACCTCGACGGTCATCGCCGGTCGGCCATTGACCCGTGTCACCGAGGTCGCGTCTTTGAAGGTCGGCTTAATCTGCGCGACGTCGCCCAGCGTGACGACGGCGCCGGCCGAGGCGGCGATCGGCATATCGAGTACGTGCTGGGGCCGCTCGATCAGGCTCGGCACTTTGACAGCGAAGCGGCCGGTCGGACCTTCCAACGAGCCGGCGGCGGTCAGCGTATTCGACGCGTTGAAGCCGGCGACCATCTGGTCGAGCGAGATGCCGTAGCTCTTCATCAGCATCGGCTCGGAAATGATCTCGATGGCCTCGTCGCGCGCGCCGCGCAGCTCGGCGGACAGCACGCCCAGCACCTGCTCGATGGCGTTCTTGGCCTGCCGCGCGATGCGAAGCAGCGTGCGCTCCGGAACCTCGCCGGCCAGCGCCACGACCAGCACGGGATAGAGCGACAGGTTGACCTCTTGCACCCTTGGCTCGTCGGCATCCTTGGGCAGGTCGCGCTTGGCCTGATCGACTTTGGCGCGCACGTCGGCCAGCGCGACGTTGGAATTGAAGCCCGCCTCGAACTCCAGCAGCACATAGCCGCCGCCCTCGTACGCCGTCGAGCGCATTTCCTTGACGTTGCTGACCTGCTTGAGCTGCGTCTCGACCACCTTGAGGAGCAGCCGTTCGGAATCCTCCGGGCTGATGCCGCGTTGGGTGAGCTGCACGTAAATGATCGGAACCTTGACGTCCGGCTCAGCTTCTTTCGGGATCGTCACATAGGCAACGAAGCCCGCCCCCAGCAGGAAGAGCAGCGTGGCGATCGTCAGCCGCGCGTGGCTGATGGCGTAGTCGATCAGCGCAAACATGTGCCGTTACGTCCCAGCTTTAGCGTTGCGCAGTCTGCGGTGTAGTCGCGACCGCCTCGACACGCTGGCCGTCGCGCACGAAATCCTGGCCCTGCACGATGACGCGCGCACCGTCGTCGAGGCCGCCGACCCACATGAAAGCCTGATCATCTTCGACAATGGTGATGGCCTTGAACTCGACGATGCCCTGCGCGCTGACCACGCGGATGCCGAGCTGGCCGGCGGACGAGTAGGTCAGCGCCGAGCGCGGGATGCGCGTCGCCGGCGCCGGATCGAGCGGGATCGAGACTTCCGCGGTGATGCCATCCGGAATTGAGAGGTCCACGTTGGGGATCTCGAGCTCGACACGATAGGTGCGCGTTGCCTGGCTGGCCGACGGCGAGACATAGCGGACTTTGCCTGTCGTCGTCTGCCCGCTGACCAGCCGGATTTCCGCGGTCTGACCCAGCTTCACGCCGTGGCGCTTGCGCTCTGACACCTCGACCACGGCCATCATGGGATCAAGAGCGACCAATTGGCCGAACTCCTTGCCCATGAATGACAGGGCGGCGCCGCCGACCTCGCTGGTCAGCTCGGTGATGACGCCGGCCCACGGCGCCTTGATGATGCCGCGGTCGCGCTCCACCTCCGCGGCGGCGAGCGCCGCGGCAGCGGCTTTGTGCTGGGCTTCCAGATTTGCCAATTCAAGCCGGGGAATGGCGTTGAGCTCGATCAGCTTGCGCTTGGCTTCGAGTTCGATCTTGCGCTGCTCGACCAGCGCCTTGGCCTGGATCACCTGCGCCTCGCGAGCCTCGTCGGACAGGATGGCAATCACATCGCCCTTTTCGACGCGGCTGCCGCGACGCACGCGTAACTCGGTCAGCACGCCCGCGGTGCGAGCCATCAGCGTGACCTTGCGGTCGGACTCGGTGCGGCCGGACAACACCAGCTTGCGGCGGTGCTCCACCAGGCTGCTATCGAGCACGGCGACGCGGAACAATGTCTCGGCGGCGGCCGGCGGCGTAATGGCGGCCCGGCTCTCGTGCAACTCGTGTGGCAGGAAATGGCCGGAGGCGATCCACAACGCGGCGCCTGCCACCAGCCCGACGGCGGTGATGCGACTCGCTTTCATTTCGTTTCCCCCCGCGGACGAAGCATGTGCCGCGCGATATCCATGAAGATTGGCAATGCCGCTTCCGGCTTGAAGTCGGGATCGAGCGCGCGGCGCCACCACACGCCGTCGGCGATGATCATCAGCATGGTGGCGACGCCATCGAAGTCGGTGTCGGGCGACAGGTCCCCGCGTTCGACGCCAGCCTTGAACAGACCGATCAGCCAGCGCTTCACGTCGGCATCGAAGCTCGCGGAAATGCGCGCGATCTCGGGATGCCGGCGCGCCTCCGACATGATCTCGGTACAAAGCTTGACCTGCTCGACCGGACGCTCCGAGAAGTGGTGGTGCGCCATGCCTTCCAGCACGGCGAAGAAGCCGAGCGACATGTCAGCATTGGCGAACTCTTGCGCCACCTCGGCACGGTCGCGCTCAGCAATGCCGGCGATGATCGCTTCTTTGGATGGAAAATAACGGTAGAGGTTGCCGGGGCTCATCCCGGCCTCGGCGCAGATCTGCTGCATCGAGGTCTGGTGAAACCCGCTCTGGACAAAGCAGCGCTGGGCCGCGGCAAGAATCTCGTCGCGGCGATCAGCCTGGCGTTGAACGTTGGCGGCGCGAGCCATCCGGCCCCCCGTTGAATGCACTGCAAAATAAGAGAATGAACGTTCGCTCTCGGCGAGAGATACGGGAGGGAAGGGTCTTCTGTCAATTGGTCCGCTTTGGAAATAGCTTACTGTTGCAGTGCAGCATCAACTTTGGCCAAACCCATTGGAATCCCAATGAGTTTCTCGGGCCACACGTCCCGGCGCGGTGCTACCGTCGCACACCTGCCAGGGTTTCTTTTCCGATGCTCGACAAGCCCGAATCCCACCCCCGTGCTGCGGCCTCAGGCCGTCCTCGGCTCGATCTGCAGGACCACCTCGCCGACCTTGAAGCAGCCGGGCTGCTCACCCGCATTGAGCGGCCGATCAACAAGGACACCGAGCTCAATCCGCTGGTGCGCTGGCAATTCATCGGCGGTGTGCCGGAACAGCAGCGGCGCGCTTTCCTCTTCACCAATGTGACCGACGCCAAAGGCAAGCGGTACGACATTCCCGTGGTGGTGGGCGCGCTGGCGTCTTCAGCGGAGATCTACGCGATGGGGATGGGGCAGCCGGTCGAGGCGATCGGTGACGCCTGGATGCGTGCGATCGCCAAACCGATCCCGCCAGTGGCCGTCAACGATGCGCCCTGCCAGGAGGTCGTGATCGAGGGCGATGCGCTGCGCGCGCCAGGTGGCGGATTGCGGGTTTTGCCGGTGCCGGTGTCCACGCCGGGCTTCGACGCGGCGCCCTATCTCACCGCGACGCTGTGCATCACCAGGGATCCCGACAGCGGCGTACGCAACATGGGCACTTATCGCGCCGCGCTCAAAGCTTCCGACCGATTGGTGGTGCGCATGGTGGCGCGGGAGGCGACCGGCGCCGGCGGCTATCTGCATTGGCTCAAGTATCGCGAGCGAGGCGAGAAAATGCCGATCGCCATCGTGGTCGGTTGCGCGCCGATCGTGATGTTCACCGGGCCGCAGAAGCTCGCAATCGACATGGACGAGCTGGCGGTCGCGGGTGCTGCGGCGGGCGCGCCGATCCGCATGACGCGCTGCCGCACCATTGACCTCGACGTGCCGGCCGATTCCGAGATCGTGGTCGAAGGCTTGATCGATACCAGCGTGCTGGAGCCGGAGGCGCCATTCGGCGAGAGCAACGGCTATGTCGCGCTGGAAGGCTACAACATGCCGATGCAGGTCACCGCGATCACCATGAAGCGCAAGCCGGTGTTCGCGCAGATCATCAGCCAGGTGACACCGAGCGAGTCGAGCGTCATCAAACGGGTCGCCTACGAGCCGTTGTTCCTCGCCCATCTCAAGCAGAGCCTCGGTGTGCGGGGCATCCAACGTGTGGTGATGCACGAGCGGCTGACCAACCTGCGGCCGGTGATCTTCCTGCAGTTCGCCGCCAATGCGCCGCGCACCGAGGTCTGGCGCGGACTGCACGGCGCCGCGACGCTGCAATCGAACTGCGGCAAGATCGTCATCGCGGTCAGCGAGGACATCGATCCTTCGAGCATAGATGCGGTGCTGTGGTCGCTCGCCTACCGCACCAACCCGGCCGAGGACATGCACATCGTGCGCAACCGCGGCGGCGTCCAAGGCGCGCAATACGGACCCGGCAAGACCAACTCCGGGCTGCTGGTCGATGCGACGCGCAAGCGGGCGATGCCGCCGCTCGCGCTGCCGACGCGGCCATTCATGGAGCACGCGCGGATGCTGTGGGAGGAACTTGGCCTGCCGCCGCTTAACGTGCAGGCGCCCTGGCACGGCTACACGCTCGAGGATTGGACCGACACCTGGGAGCAATACGCCCAGCGCACCGTAGCCGGTGACTGGGAGCAGACCGGCAAGGAGACGCTGCTGCGCCAGCGCACGGATAAGATGCCGGAGGCGCCGGTGCGACCCGGACATAACAATGTGGAAGACTGAGGTTTGGATATGATGGAAGGCTTTACCCGCCAGGAGATCAAAACCAGCGGCGCGACGATCGTCACGCTGCACGGCGGTAAGGGGCCGCCCCTCCTGCTGCTGCATGGTAACCCGTTCACCCACCTGTCCTGGCACAAGTTCGCACCGCGGCTGGCGGAAGAGTTCACCGTCGTCGCCACCGATCTGCGCGGCTACGGCAACTCGTCCAAGCCGCCGGGCGGACCAAACCAGGAAAACTATTCGTTCCGCGCCATGGCGCAGGACCAGGTCGAGGTGATGGAGCAGCTCGGCTTCAAGACGTTCATGGTCGCCGGACACGACCGCGGCGCGCGCGTGACCCATCGCATGTGCCTTGATCACCCGGAACGCGTGCAGCGCGCGGCGATCCTCGACATCATCCCGCAGCATCACCTGTTCAATCACATCAACAAATCCTGGGCGACGTTTTCCTGGCACTGGTTCTTCAACATCCAGCCGGCCCCGATGCCTGAAAAGTTGATGGGGTCAGATCCGGATTGGTTCATCGAGTACAAGCTCGCGAAAACCAAGCACGGCTTGAACTTCTTCGGCAAGGAAGCACTCGAGGAATACAAGCGGTGTTTCCGCAATCCGGAAACGATCCGCGCCATCTGCGAGGATTATCGGGCGTGCGCCGGGATCGACTTCGAGATGGACACCAAGGATTTCGAGGCCGGCAAAAAGATCACGTGCCCATCGCTCATTCTCTGGGGCGCGACCGGCAGCGTCGGCCGAAACAGCCGGCCGTCAGCGGGCGAGATCTGGCAGAACTACGCCACTGACATTCGCGGCGCCAAGGCATTGCCGTGTGGGCACTATCTTTCGGAAGAGGCGCCGGAAGAAACCTACGCGGAACTACGCGCATTCTTTGCCGCACCCCAATAGGAGCGACCGCGGCCGCGTATTGATTGGCGCTACCAGCCGTATCGTGTAGCCTTCCGTTCAACGAGAAGAACAACTGAGGGGGAGGAGCGGTGCGACGCGGGCGCATCATTGCGTGCGTTTGTCTGGCGGCGATCTTTATCGCCGCCCTTGTGACGTCGCTGAGTTACTCGCTGATCGACGCCCTGGGTCCCGGCCCGGGCTTCTTTCCGTTCTGGCTGAGCGCGATCGGATTGGCGCTCACGATCCTCATGCTAATCGAGAACCTGCGCGACTCGAATCTGACCGACGAAAACTTCCTACCGGATCGGCCGGCGGCACTTCAGGGTGCGCTCGTGCTCGGCGCATTGGCGGCCGCGGCCGCGTTGTTCGAGCCGCTCGGCTTCCGGTTAACAATGCTGTTGTTTATTGCCGGTCTGCTGCCGGCGCTGGGCGCGCGCTCGCCGATCGCCATCGTCTTGACCGCCGTGGCGGGAAGCTTCGGCGTATTTCACGTATTTCTTTATTGGCTCAAGGTGCCGCTGCCAGTCGGCGTGCTCGGGATTTAAGGCAGCGCGATGGATACCTTCCAACATCTTGTGACGGGCCTGGCTGCGGCGATGAGCCTGCAAAATCTTGGCTTCGCCCTGATCGGCTGCTTGCTGGGCACTCTGATCGGCGTGTTGCCGGGATTGGGGCCCACCGCCGGCACCGCCATCCTGATACCCCTCACGTTTCAGCTCGATCCAATCGGCGCGCTGATCATGCTCAGCGCGATCTACTACGGCGCCATGTATGGCGGCACCATCACGTCGGTGCTGATCAACGTGCCGGGCGAGGCGGCTTCGGTCATCACCTGTTTCGACGGCTATGAAATGGCCAAGCAGGGCCGCGGCGGCACCGCACTTGGAATTGCCGCCATTGGTTCCTTTATTGGCGGCATCGCCGCCACGATTGCGTTGATCGTGGTTGCCCCGCCGCTGGCGCGCCTCGCGCTCAGCTTCGGGCCGCCCGAGTTCTTCGCGCTGATGCTGGTCGGGCTGTGCCTGATCACCGGTCTTGCCGGACAATCGGTAGTGACCGGCGTAATGATGGCGGTGCTCGGCTTGCTGATCGCCATGGTCGGCATCGATCCGGTGCGCGGCGCGCCGCGTTTCACCTTTGGAATCCCGAGTCTGTATGACGGCGTGGGCTTCATCCCGGTCGTGATGGGGCTGTTTGGCATCGCGGAAATTCTGATCACTGTAGAGCGGCCCTATCGCGAGGTGATCAAGACCAAGCTCACGTCGCTGCTGCCCTCGCGCGAAGAGTGGCGCCGTTCTCTGGGTGCGATCGGTCGCGGCACCGGCATCGGCTTTTTCTTGGGGCTCATCCCCGGGGTTGGCGCCATCATCCCGACCTTCATGGCCTACGTGATCGAGAAGCGGATCTCGAAGACGCCGGAGCAGTTCGGCAAAGGGGCCATTGAGGGCGTGGCCGCACCCGAGACCGCGAACAACGCGTACGCCAACGCCGCGATGATCCCGCTGCTGACGCTCGGCATCCCCAGTTCGCCCACCATCGCGGTTCTGATGGGCGCCTTTATCATCAACGGCCTGACGCCCGGCCCCTTCCTGTTCAAGGAGCGCCCCGACCTGGTCTGGGCCGTGATCGCGAGCTTCATGGTCGGCAATGTCATACTTTTGATCCTGAACCTGCCGTTTGTCGGCCTGTGGGCACGCTTGCTGCGTCTGCCCTACCAATATGTGTGCGTCGGAACGCTGCTGTTCTGCATCATTGGCGCGTATAGTCTGCAGCAGAGCGTGTTCGACGTCGGCGTCATGATCGCGTGCGGCGTGATCGGCTATTGTCTGCGCAAGCTCGATCTTCCGGTCGCGCCCCTGGTGCTGGGCCTGATCCTTGGCCCGTTCATCGAGAAGTCGCTGCGGACCTCGCTCGAAATGTCAGGCGGCGACTTTTCGATCTTCTATACGCGGCCGCTGTGTCTTGGTTTGTTGCTGCTTGCGGCCGCGGTCCTGATCGGCTCGATGTGGCGAGCGCCACCGGCCGGAGCGCGCGAAACAAACGACTGAGTGAGGTAACCAGAAGGAGGAACGTCATGAAGTCCCGCATTGTCATGGCCGTCACCGGTGCAGCCTTGACGCTTGGTGCCGCCACTATAGGCGCTGCCGCGCAAAATTTCCCCAACAAGCCGGTGCAGCTCATGGTTGCCTATCCGCCGGGCGGCTCGACCGACGTCGGCGCGCGCATCGTCGCCGCAATCGCGGAAAAGCTGCTCGGGCAGCCGATCGTCGTGGTCAACAAGGGCGGCGCCGGGGGCCAGGTCGGCTGGACCGAAATGGTGCGCCAGAAGCCGGACGGCTATTACATCGGCTACATCAATCTGCCGGCCACCAACACGGTAATCCTTGATCCCGAGCGCAAGGCGATCTTCAACGAGAAAGATTTTACTCCGATCATCAACCAGGTTCTCGATCCAGGCGTGATCTGGGTCAGGGCGGACAGCCCTTTCAAGACCGCGCATGACCTGATCGCTGCCGCCAAGAAGGCGCCCAGCACCCTTCGCACCGCCACCACCGGCATCCTTTCGGACGACCATCTCGCCATCCTGATGACGGAAGAGGCGGCGCCGGGCGCGGTGTTCCGCATCGTGCATCTCGACGGCGGCGCGACGCAGCTCAAGGAGATCATGGCCGGCAACCTCGATGCCGCCTACGACAACGTCGGCAGCATCGCGACCCGCGTGAAGACCGGCGAGGTTCGCGCGCTTGCCGTGATGGACGACGTCCGCTCCAAGTTCATGCCGGACGTGCCGACCATGAAAGAGCTTGGCTATCCGACGGTCATTTCGAACTCCACCCGCGGCATCGCCGGGCCGAAAGGCATGCAGGCGCCGGTCGTGAGCAAGCTGCAGGAGGTCCTGAAGAAGGCGATGGAGGATCCTGACCACGTCAGTAAGCTCGAGAACCAGGGCCTCGCGATCAAGCTCATGATGGGCGCGGAGTACGAGAAATATTTCGCCGACACCCACGCCAAGGCGAAGAAATACACCGAGTGGGCGAAGAACCGCCCGGCGCGGTGAACGTTGCCGCTTGAGCAGACCTTGTGTCCAGGGCGAGCATCAGCGCGCTCATGCGCGTCCACAGCCCGTCGAAGACGGGCGTAAACGCCCTGACGGACGCGCTATGGCGAGAGCCGGGACCCGGTTAGAAGCTGGGTCCCGGGTCTGCGTTGCGCACTTCGTGCTGCAACGCGCCCGGGACACGAGAGCCCTTCACTCCGCCGCGACCGCGTGACCCGGTTGCATCGCAAGCCCACGCAGGTCGGGCATGCCGAGGTGCAGCAGCTCGGTTTCATCGCTTGCCACGATCGATACTGACTCGTCGTGGTCGAGGAAGACCGTGGTGAACGTGCGCAGCGGTTCGTTGCCGACCCGGCCGGCGCCGCGATAGGCGACATAAATGCCGCGTCCCGTGGCGCGCCAAGATGCGCCGGGATCGAGCCTGAGCATGCGCGCTTCGGTGCGCCGTTCGGTAAACACACCGAGCAGCTTTTCGGACACGCCTTGTTTGCCGGGCATCGCGACCCAGTCGTAGTGCGCTCGATCCATCATGATCGGTTGCGGGTAGCGCGGCTTGGGATACTGCAACGGCCGCTTGTTGACGTGCTCCCAGATCGCCTGAAAGCCGTCGAGGTTGCGCTTGCCCGGCGCGTCATCGTTGCGGCGGTAGACGCCGCCATCGAAGGTGCCGAGTTGCTTGAGCTCGGTGGTGGCTTGTTTGGATTCCTGGCGCGATAGATAGCCACCGCCGCTTGCGCCGCCGAACTGCAGCACGATGGTCATGGCGGTCGCTTCGCTGGTCTGCGGACCATACGACGCGCCTTCCGGGAAATAGCCGACCATGCCGGGCGTCATCTTGCCGTCGCGCGCGAAGTTGAGGTCGCCTTCGAGTTGGAAGCGGAACTGGTCGAAGTTGTGCCGGTGCCGCGGCGACACGAAGTCCTTGTCGTTGCGGCCCATCGACAGCGAGAAGTTGTCGATGGTGCCAGGCTCGCCGTCGATCAGGTGGCGGAAATGGAACGTGCCGCCGCGATGCTCGAGCCCGCGCACCCATTCGATCTGATCGCCTTGCACGATCTTCATGATCTTCTCCTCAGGATGCAGGAACCGTGGCGGGAGCGTCGAGAAAGTTCTTCACCGCATACCACAGCAGGTGCCGGTTCTTGCCGTAGCCCGGGCTGTGCGCTGTCTCCGGCAGGATGACAAACTGACGGTCGCCGTTTGGCAACTGGACGTAGAAGTCGAGCAGGTCCTGGTCGGTCGAGTTGCCGTCCCAGATGCCGCGCAGCATCAGCACCGGCGAGAGTATCTTCTTGGGATCGACCTTCGGCAGATTGACCGCCATATCGAGATAGGTGCCGGTCGGAATGGTGTCGCCAAACGGCATTTCGGCCGCAATGATCGCCTCCGGCACGGCCGGATCGACGGCTCCGGGATGGCCGTCGCGGGTGAAGATCGAGCGGATCATGGCGGCGTCGCGCTTGCGCCGAGGGTTGGCGCGCAACTCGTCGGCGCGCGCCGCGCGCCGCGCAATCTCCGGCGAGCCGGTGCCCTTGTAGGTAAAGGCGCACAGGATCAATCGATCGACCCGCTCGGGATGCATTTGCGCATAGGCGCCGGCGCGGATCGCGCCTGACGACGTGCCATAGAAATGCATCTTCTGCACGCCGGACTCCTTCAGCACGACCGGGATGGCAGCCTTGAGGTCCTCGACGCCGCTGTCGATGTCGGAGTTGTTGCCGGACGAGCCGGAGCGGCCGTAGCCGTCGTGATCCATGGTCCAGACGTCATAGCCATAGCCGGCCATCACGTTCATGAACGAGTATTCGCCCTTGCCCGGCACGTGAAGATCATACGACGAGCGCGTCGAGTTCGACGAGCCGTGCACCATGAACAGCACCGGCCGCGGCTTCTCGCCGGCCTTCGGCGCACCGACGCGCTTGCGCCACAGGTTGAGCTTGGCGCTGCCCTTCTGCGTCCAATACTCCGAGCTCCAAATGTCCGTCGCCGGAGTTGCCACCTGCGCCGATGCCACTGCTGACATGAGACTTGCTCCTATTCCAAAACTGACCGCGCCAAGACCTGCGGTTGTGAGAACCATCCGCCGTGCAATGCCGCGAGCGGGATCGCTCATTGCACTCTCCCTGCCAATGTCTGCTTGCGGGATCAGGCCGATTGCAGTGCAATGCTAGCAGATCGCGGGGCGCAGTGCAGGTGGAGAGCGCGGGATGAAGCGGTGGAGGGCATTCGGGCTCGCGACGCTGATCGTGGCAGGCTGCGTGTTCGCGAATGCGGCTGAGGCCCAGCACGAGTGGCCGAATCGGCCGGTGAAGGTTGTGGTTCCGTTCGGTGCCGGCGGCGCCGCCGACCGGCTCGGTCGGATCGCGGCCGACCATCTGACCAAAGCTTTCAAGCAGCAATTCTATATCGAAAACCGGGTCGGTGCCGGCGGCGCCGTCGCCTCGACCCAGGTCGCGCGCGCCGAGGCGGACGGCTACACACTTTTGATCGGGGGCTCCGGGCCGCACATCATGGGCCCCGCGGAAAATCCCAGCATCGGCTACGACCCGGTCGGCGACTTTACTCACATCGCGATGATCGGCGGCGAGAGCTACGCACTGTCAGCGCAGGCAAGTCTCGGCGTGAAGTCGTTCAAGGAGCTGATTGCGCTGTCCAAGACCAAGGCGGAGCCGATCAATTGCGGCTCACCAGGCGCCGGCTCGCTCGGCCAGCTCATGGTCGAGCAGTTGCGGCTGCGCAACATCGCGAACCTCAACCACGTGCCATACCGCGGCGGTGCGCCGTTGCTCACGGACTTCTTCGGCAACCATATTTCGGTGGCTTCGACGCCGATCCTGCCGATCCTCCAGCATGCGGCAGCGGGCACCATCGTGCCGCTCGGCGTCACGTCGACGGAGCGCGTTCCGTTGCTCAAGGACGTACCGACCTTCGACGAACTCGGCTATCCGGAGATGAATGGTGCGATCTGGTTCTGGCTTGCGGGTCCGAAGAATCTTCCGGCACCGGTCGTCGAGAAGCTCAATCAGGAGGTCCGGCGCATGATCAACGCGCCCGAGACCAAGCAGCAGTTCGAAAAGACGGCATTGCTGTCGATGGATGCCAATCCTTCGGCGCTGACCAAGTACATTGCTGACGAGGTGAGACGGTGGACCACCTTTGTTGAGGAGAAGGGATTGAAAAAATAGCCCCGTCTGTCGTCCCCCAGCGAACAACTATCGGTGTTTACTGGATGCCCGCTTGCGCGGGCATGACACCCGAGTTGAATGGAAGAATGGTGCACGTGATGAGCTGGCAAAATACGGAAAAGCTCTACGATTTCGTTCCGCTCCCCGAGCGCAAGCCGCTCCAGTGGCCGAACGGCAAGCGTCTCGCGCTGATGATCACCATCAACCTGGAATACTGGGAGCTCACCCAGGACCATGACGGGCCGTATTTCGGCGGCGGTCCCTCGATCAACGAGCGGTTGCTGCCGGCGCGCATACCGGACTTCAACAATCACTCCTGGCGCGAGTACGGCCATCGCGTCGGTGTCTGGCGCATCTATGAAACTTTCGACGAAGCGAAGGTGCCAGCAAGCTGCACCGTCAATGGCATCTTGTGCGAACGTCATCCGCAGCTCGTCACCGCGGCGGCGAACCGCGGCTGGGAGCTGATCGCGCACAACTACATCCAGACCGAATTCCTGATCAACTACCGCGACGACCGTGCCAAGGAACGCGAGGTGCTCAAGCGCACCATCGACTTGATCGAACAGACCACAGGACGGCGGCCGCGCGGCTGGCTGTCGTCGTCGTTGCGCTGCACGGTCAACACATCCGACATCATCAAGGAGCTCGGGCTGACCTATCACTGCGACTACATGAACGATGAGCAGCCCTATCTCATTAAGACCGCGCATGGCCCGCTGGTTTCGACCCCCTACACACAGGAGGCCAACGACATCGGCATGTTCCTGCGGCGCAATCTGTCGGCGGCCGAAGCGTTCGAGCTTTGGAAGGACGAGTTCGACGAGCTCTATCGTTTGGGTGAAAAAAGCGGCCGCATCATGAGCATCGGGCTGCATCCGCACATCGTCGGTCGGGCGTTCAGAATCCGCGCGTTGCGCGAATTCCTTGACTACGCAAAACAGTTCGACGGCGTGTGGTGGGCGACCCGCGAGGAGATTGCGGACTGGTATCTCGCCAATCATCAAAGCCACATCGGTTGAGAACTACAGCAACCGCCACGCCTGCAACTCGACACGCCGCGCCTTGCGCGTGGCGGTCGCGACCGCGATGGTCTTGTTGAGGAACGCAAGCTCGCTGGCGCCGGTCTCGAACCGCATGATGCTGCGAAAGAAATATTCGCTGGCCGGCACATCTTCGCCGCGCGCCAGCCGCGCTAAAACTTCCGACGGGCCGTGACGCATGCCCTGGCTTACCACCCGCACGATGCCGCCGCGGGCCTCTTTGATGGCATAGCGTGCGTCCAGTTCGATCGCGCCGTCACGGCGCACGATCTGCCAGTCGGCGCCGCCGAGCACTTCACCGCGCATCTGTGGGCCCTCGAAGCTGCCGCCGTTGATCTGCACGACGCGGCGTTCACCGAGCGGTGCCTCGCCCAGCGTGATGATCTCGCCGACATCGGCTGCCAGCGTGAACAGGAATTCGAAGCCTGGAGGGTTCATCTCCGCCGCCCTTTCCGTCTCTTGGGTTCGCCGTCGGCCCGATGGGCCGCGTGCGGCACCCGCGTTGAATCGTTGAACGCGCGGGTGAACTTGTCGAGCAGGTTGAGGAATTGCCGCTGCTCGCCGGGAGTGAACGCCGACAGCACACGTGCCTGCGCGCGGCGCGCCGGCTCGGCAAGCCGCGCTAGCATGCGTTCGCCGGCCGGCGTCAGTTCGAGCGTCCGCTTGCGCCGGTCGTTCTCGCTGATGACACGGCCGACCAATCCCGCTGCTTCCAACTTGGTCAGCACCATGCCGGTGGTCGAGCGGTCGAGGCCGAGCAGCTTTGCCACTGTGATCTGGTCGATCTTCGGCTGGCGTTTGAGCACCAGCAGAATGCCGTACTGGCGATTGGTGATGCCAAGGTCGCCGGTCTCTTCCAGGAACAGCGAAACCGCGATCTGGTGCGCACGGCGGATCAGGAATCCGGGGCGGCGGTAGAGCTGGTCGAGCGGATTTTTCGCCACCATCGGTTCTCTTGCGCGCCCATCCTCACCTCCGCTCATTTTCGCGCATACGGGGATCTAGGGCCGCATACGCGATGTCATTGGCGGCCCTGGGTCCCTGTTTCGCGGGGGGCGAGCGTGAGAGAGTGTCTTGCTACTGCCACGCGCGATTGTCGACTGTGTTCTCGTAGGTTGCGCCGGGCGGCACCAGGCCCCAACCCAGAGTCCACTGGTAATTGTCGTCGAACCGCTCGCGCGTGTAGGGCACCGGCGGTGCGTTCAGGATGCGCGATAGCTTGAGGTCCTTCATGCCGATCAGGCCCCCAGCTTCCTCCAGCAGGTAATGCGCATATTTCTCTGGGTTGTTCTGGATCGCTTCCGCGGCGCGGGCCTCGGCGCGGAACATCTTGGCGAGCGTCGGGCCATCCATCTCGTCACCGGCCGCTTCGCTGCGGGTCGATCGCGACTCGATCAGGACGCGGGCTCCTTGCGCCTCGGCAACGCTGATCCATGGCTCCTGCAGGCTGGCGGCCTTGACCTTGCCGGCCTTCACCGCCTCCATTCGCTGGCGGTGGGTGCCGTGGTTGGCGATCTTGATCTCGTCGCGCTTGATGAAGCCTTCCATCATCTTAAGCATGGTGAAGTGCGAGCCGTTGTATTGGCTCACCGCGATCGGCACGTTCTTGAGTTGCTCGGGCTCGTAAATGCCGGACTTCGGATCGACCACGATGGCGAAGCTCGACATCGCCGAGCCCAGCGCCACGATCTTGGCGGTGCGCAGCTTGTTCTCTTGGTTCGATTCCACCGCACGCTTCATGATGCCCCACTCGCACATGCGGAACTGATCGCACTGGCCCTGGTCGTACAGTGCCTCCATGGTGCGCTTGAAGATGTCGTCTTTCAGCGCTCGATCGTCGGAATTGTGCTGGCCGCTGCCCGGCGTGGTGAGGATCTCGACGTCGAGTCCCTCGTCGCGGAAGAACCCTTCATCGCGCGCGACCAACAGCGGCAGGTCGTGGATCGCGTTCATCATCGAGGCGCGGACTTTTTTCAGCTCGGCCATAACCGTCTCCCGGAAATGAAATCGTGATGCCCGCAGTCGCCGCTGCGGCTCTGCCTCCAATTTCGCAAATTCGTCAGACGTCTGTCAATTGATGGTGAACAGCTCTTCGACCGTGAAGCGCCGCGGCACCATCCGCTGGTCCACCGCGAATTGCGTCATTGCTTCCAACGCCTTGCGGTTGGCGTCGATGCCAAACGGGAAGGGGTCGCCGACCATCTTTGCATTGTCGGCGGCGGCCTTGTCCCATGACGAGATGCTGGTGCTGCCATCGAGATCCTTCAGATAGATCGCTTTGGCTTGGCTGAAGGCATGAAGCAGATCATCGGCAAGCCATGGATTCTGCTTCAGCAATTCGTTCTTCACGACCAGCCCGTGATTGATCGGATACACGCCGGTGCGGCGGAAATAATCGAACGCGGCGTTGCGGGCATCGGGAATGAGCTGCTTGATGTCGGGCAAGTCCACCTTGATCTCGCCGATCGCGGCGTCGATCTCGCCGTTGACCAGCAGCTCGGCGAGCGATCGGCCGCGGAAGCGGGCATAGTCCACGTTGCTCGGCGCGACGAACTCGGCGACGTGCTCGTCGTCGGTTGGCACAAAGGTGATCCTGTCGAGCTCCACGCCGTATTCGGACTGCAGCATGCCGCGCGCCCACAGCCCGGTGGTGACGGTGTAGCCGCGGTTGACGCCGACCACGCGGCCTTCGAGGTCCTTCGGGGTTTTGATGCCGGACTTGGCGTTGATCGAGATCGCCCAGTGATGGAAATTTCGGGTCACGAACACCGGGATGGCAGTGAACGGCTTGCCTGCGGCGCGGGCGCATAGATAGGTGGTGAATGCCATTTCGCAGATGTCGTATTCGAGGGCACGACACATGCGCCGCATGGCCGGCACGATCTCCGTGATTTCGACGTACTGCGGCTTGAACCGCTCAGGGGACGCCGTGCCGTCCTTCAGAGGTTTAGTCAGCCCATAATTGCCCAGTGCGGTTGTCAGCTGTTGCATGAATCGAGTCCCCAGGACGTAAGCGCTTTGCCGGCCCGGCGCGCGCCAGGCCGTCGATGTCAGAACCCTCGCACCTCCGCGGGAGTTCTGGTAGTACCCACATTCGCGGGGACCAGGTGCGAATCGCGATTTAAGCACCGATCTGGGGTGACGAATGCATTGGCTGCGCGCGGCGGCGCGGTTCTTCGATAAAACGATCGGTTGGCACCGTCTCGGTTTTCTCCTGAGCGTTATCATCATCGCGGTCGCAGCCGTGGTGCTGTACCGCAAGTTGCACGACATCAATTTTGCCAAAGTCCTGACCGCGATGGCGACGGTCGAGTACCGCGACGTCGCCAAGGCGGCGCTGTTGGTCGCGGCCGCCTACTTCACCCTGACCTTCTACGATCTGTTTGCGCTGCGCACGATCGGCCGCTGCGACGTACCGTATCGTGTCGCGGCGCTGGCCGGCTTCACCTCATACGCGGTCGGCCACAACGTCGGTGCGAGTGTGTTTACCGGCGGGGCGGTGCGCTATCGCATCTATTCGGGTTGGGGGCTCGACGCCATCGAGGTTGCCAAGATCTGCTTCGTCGCGGGGTTGACGTTCTGGCTGGGCAATATCGCGGTGCTTGGGCTCGGCTTCGCATGGCATCCGGAAGCGGCGTCGGCCATCGACCAGCTTCCCGAGGGATTCAATCGCGTGCTGGGTGTGGCCGCGCTGGTGGTGCTGGCCGGCTACGTGGCATGGGTCTGGAAACAGCCACTGGTGGTCGGGCGCGAGAATTGGCAGGTGCGGCTGCCGAATGGACCGCTCACTCTGCTGCAGATCGTGATCGGCATTATCGACCTCGGCTTCTGTTCGCTTGCCATGTACGCCTTGGTTCCGAACCAGCCCGATCTCGGTTTCGTCACGATCGCGGTGGTGTTCGTGTCCGCGACGCTGCTCGGTTTTGCCAGCCATTCGCCAGGCGGGCTTGGTGTGTTCGACGCCGCCATGCTGATCGCGCTCTGGCAGTACGATAAAGAGGAACTGCTGGCTGGCCTGTTGATCTTCCGGCTGCTCTATTACATCACGCCCTTCGCGCTGGCGCTGGCGACGTTGGGTGTGCGCGAATTGATGCTCAGCCTGCAGAGGCGGCACGATGGCGACGGCGGATGACACGAGCGGAACGGGACGGCGGTTGACCGGATGGTTCAGCCGGCGGCCTCGTCAGTGGGACGAGGCGTCGGCCGCGGCAGCGTCCGGCGAGGAAGCAGTGCTGCAAAGCACCATTGCGCTCGCGCAAGCCATCGTGTCCGGCCTGCCCGATCCGGTCATGATGCTCGATCGCGACGGCCGGGTCATCGCCTTCAATGCCAGCGCGGCCGCGGTGGCGTCGGCGCTGCGCCGCGGCGATCCCGTGTCAATCGCGTTGCGCACTCCGGAACTGGTCGAGGCGATCCGGGAGGTCAATGCCGGCGGCGAGGCGCGGCGCATCGAGTTCTCCGAACGGGTTCCGACCGAACGTCATTTCGAGGCGTTCCTGGCGCCGGTCGCTCTTGCCGGCCAGTATGCGATTTTCATCACGTTGCATGATCTGACCTCGGTTCGTCGCGTCGAAGAGATGCGTGCCGACTTCGTCGCCAACGCCAGCCACGAATTGCGCACCCCGCTCGCCGCCCTCACCGGTTTTATCGAGACAATGCAGGGGCCGGCCCGCGACGATGCGGCGGCCCGCGATCGCTTCCTCGGCATCATGCGGGAACAGGCTTGGCGCATGGCGCGGCTGATCGACGATCTGCTATCGTTGTCGCGAATCGAACTTCGGGCGCACATGCGTCCGGATACCCCAGTCGATCTGGTGCCAATCGTTCGTCAGGTCGTCGACGGGCTGCAGACATTGGCGCAGGATCGCGCCGTGGCCATCCAGGTCGACAACGCCGCCGGACCGTTGCCAGTGCTCGGCGACCGCGACGAACTCCTCCGCCTGTTCGAGAACCTGATCGAGAACGGGCTCAAGTATGGCGCGAGCGGCAAGCGTGTCACGATTTCGCTTGCCCAGTTCGATGCGCCCGACGGCAAGCAGGAGGCCGGTGTGTCGGTGCGCGACTACGGCCCCGGGATCGCAGCCGAACATTTGCCGCGGTTGACCGAGCGATTCTATCGGGTTGATGTCGGCGAGAGCCGCGCGCAGGGCGGCACCGGGTTGGGGCTCGCGCTGGTCAAGCACATCCTCAATCGCCATCGCGGCCGGCTCGCCATTGAGTCGCAGGTGGGGAAGGGCGCGACGTTCACTGTGCGCATGCCGTTCGTCGAAACTAGATGATTTGGCACGCTAGGCCGACGTCGTGGACGAAGCCGTTATGGGTTGAAATAGGCCGCCTGGCGAGCCATCGCATTCTTGGCGTTATCCACGGCCATTTGCTTGGGTTTTCGAAGAAAGCCTAGCTATTTCATATGGTTCCCTTGTCATTTAAGTGTCATAGAACCATCATACAACGATGACATGCGACGCGTAGATAGCGCTGCCAAGCCTCGGACGGTCGGCTTCGTCCGACCCAACCGTGGCTCCGGCGTCACGCGTACCAGCGAACTCGCAGCTCGCCGAACACCAACCGAACAAGGCGTCCGTGGGCCCCAGGCCCGCGTTCTCCATGCCTTTGATGCGATAACAGGAGAGAACCCGTGAAACTTGCAACGCTCGCCAAGACGCTCGCGCTGGTTACCGCCAGCACGCTTGTGGCCGGTGCCGCTTCGGCACGCGACCAGATCCGCATTGTCGGATCGTCCACCGTTTACCCGTTCACCACCACCGTCGCCGAGCAGGTCGGCAAGGCCGCTCGCATCAAGACCCCGGTCGTCGAATCGACTGGCACCGGCGGCGGCATGAAGCTGTTCTGCGCCGGCGTTGGCGAGAACCATCCCGACGCCACCAATGCCTCACGCCGCATGAAGAAGAGCGAATTCGAGGACTGCCAGAAGAACGGCGTCAAGGATATCGTCGAACTCAACATCGGCTTCGACGGTCTGACCGTCGCTCAGTCGAAGCAGGGAAGTCCGATCAAGCTCTCGCTGGCCCAACTGCTGCTTGCAGTTGCCAAAGAAGTGCCCGGCCCCGACGGTAAGCTGGTCGCCAATGCAAACAAGAACTGGTCCGACATCGACAAGTCCCTGCCGAACATCAAGATCGAGATCTTGGGCCCGCCCCCGACCTCAGGCACCCGCAATTCGTTCCATGAATTGCTACTGGAGAAGGGTGCAGAGCAGATTCCGGCGCTCGTCGCGCTTAAGAAGAGCGACGCCAAAGCATTCGACCGGGTGTGGAAGACGCTGCGCGAGGATGGCGCCTACGTCGAGGCTGGCGAGAACGACAACGTGATCGTCGCCAAGCTCGAAGCCAACAAGAACGCCTTCGGCGTGTTCGGCTATTCGTTCCTCGAGGAAAACCTGGCCAAGCTCCGCGGCGTGCCACTCAATGGGGTGGCGCCGGAGTTCGACGCCATCACCAGCGGCAAGTACCCGGGCGCCCGCCGGATGTATGTGTACATCAAGAAGCAGCACGTTGGTCTCGTACCCGGCCTTGACAAGTTCGCGGCCGAATACGTGTCGCCCAAGGCGATCGGCGAGGACGGCTATCTCGCCAAGAAGGGCTTGGTGACCTTGCCGAAGGCCGAAGCCGAGGCGGTCCGCAAGTCGATCACGGAAATGAAGCCCATGTCGGCTGACCCGCTCTCCTGATTGCGACGCGGCCGTGCCCTTTGGGCGCGGCCGCTTTGCGGTTTGGAGTACTCAATCGCGTTCGGCTCCCGCCAGCTAGAGTTTCCCGCTCATGGTCTTGCTGTATCTCACCGGCCTCGTGCTCCTGGTGACCGTTGGGTTCATGTTCGGCCGCGCGCGGGCGGCCACGGCGGAGCGTTCCGAGACTTTGCATTCCCGCCCGCCGTACCACGGCGCCTTCGTCGCGATCTGCGTCTTGATTCCGACGCTCCTGCTGTTTGCCATTGGATTGCCGATCGCCGACTGGCTCGTGACCCATCAGGCGTTGCAGGCGTTCGACCCGTCCGTGATAGGCGACGACCTTCGGCGCGGCGCGGCGCTCCGCGACATTATAGCGGTTGCCGAGGGCCGCTATTCCGGTGAGCCAACGGCCGCGCTGCGGCGCGCCGCCGACGCTTATGCTTCGACGCGCAGTTGGACCTACAATCTGGTATTGGTGGCGGGGGTCGTGTTCGGCCTGCTCGGCATCGCCTTCGGGCTGCGTTCGCTGTCCGCCGCGTTCCGTGCGCGCAACAATGTCGAGCGCGTCGTCAAGATCGTTTTACTGGCGGCCGCCTCGGTGGCGGTGCTGACCACCATCGGCATCGTGTTTTCGGTGCTGTTCGAGACTGTACGCTTTTTCGAGCGCGTTTCGCCGTTCGAATTCCTGTTCGGCCTGCACTGGAGCCCGCAGACCGCGATCCGCACCGACCAGGTCGGCTCGTCCGGCGCGTTCGGTGTGATCCCGTTGGTTACCGGCACCTTGCTGATAACGACCATCGCGATGCTGATTGCCGGGCCGATTGGCCTCTTCGCTGCGATCTATATGGCGGAGTATGCAACGCCGCGCTTCCGCGCCTTCGCCAAGCCGCTGCTCGAGATCCTCGCCGGCATCCCGACGGTGGTGCTCGGGTTCTTCGCAGCGTTGACCGTGGCGCCGCTGATCCGGAGCGCAGGCCAGAGCCTGGGCCTCGAGGTCGCATCGGAGAGCGCGCTCGCGGCGGGCGTCGTCATGGGAATGATGATCATCCCGTTTGTGTCGTCGTTGTCCGACGACGTCATCAATGCTGTTCCGCAGTCGCTGCGTGACGGCTCCTACGCCATGGGCGCCACCAAATCGGAAACCATCAAGAAGGTCGTTCTGCCCGCGGCTTTCGCCGGCATCGTGTCGGCCTTCATGCTGGCGATCAGCCGTGCGGTTGGCGAAACCATGATTGTGGTCATGGCCGCGGGCCTAGCCGGCAACTTGACGTTCAATCCGCTCCAGGCGGTAACCACCTTCACCGTCCAGATCAAGACGATCCTGGTCGGCGACCAGGAATTTGACAGCGCCAAGACGCTCGCTGCCTTTGCGCTCGGCTTCGTCCTGTTCTTCTTCACATTGATCCTCAACGTCATCGCTATGCAAATCGTCAAGCGATACCGGGAACAATATGACTGATATGGCGCTCCCCAGTGTTCGAACAGCAGATTTTGCCTCCGACGCGGCGCAAGCCCGAGTCCGGGCACGCTATCGCGCCGAGGCCCGTTTCAAGGCCTATGGCTTGTTCGCGATCGGATTGACCGGACTGTTTCTCGTGCTGGTGCTGACCGACATCATCGCCAAGGGCTTGCCGGCCTTCACCCAGTATCGCGTTACGCTCGATATTACCTTTTCCGCATCAGATATCGATCCGCAGGGCACCCGCGATCCGCAGGTGCTCAGCAACGGAGACTACCAGGCGCTCGTTCGCAACGCCTTGCGCGCGCAGTTTCCCAATGTGACCGGCCGCACCGAGCGCCGCGCGCTGGACGGGATTGTTTCCTCCGGAGCCGCTGACGAGCTGCGCAAAAAGGTGCTCGCCGATCCGGGCGTGATTGGTCAGACCGTCAAGATGTCGCTGCTGCTGTCCGACGATGCCGATCTCTATTACAAAAATGGCGCCCGCATCGATCGCCGTCCCGGGCGTGGGATAGCGACCATTAGCGTTGCAGGTGACGACGTCACATTGCTGAGTTCGGCCAACGACTTCGCGCCGAACATCATCGCCATAAAGCAGGTTCTGTCGGTCAAGGCACGCAATTTGCGCCAGGAGGCCGAGCGCCTTCGCGGTCATGTTCGTGCTCTGGAAACCAGGAAGACGGCTCTCGAGCGCACGCTCTCGCTCGCGCCAACGTCCGAGGGGCTGCGCAACGACCTTGCGTCCGTCACCAGCGAATTTGACAGCCTGTCAAGGCAGATGAACGAGCTTCTGCAGCAGGCGGCAGCGTTTCAGGCGCGATTTGACGGAACTGGTACTGACGAGCGTCTCGACGGGTCGACGCCAAGCCTGTTCGTCGAAATGAATGGTGGGTTGATAAAGATCACCCACCTCACTCATACGCAGGCCCAGGGAACCGTCCTGCTGCCACTCAAGTCAACCGCGGACGCTGCTCCTGGGCAATGGCAGGTGCTGAGCATCGCGGTGCCCGAATCCAGTCGGCGGACCAGTGACCGCGAAACCGCTTGGCTTGAGCGCTTTCGCGAACAAGGCGCCATTCAGAACAATTTCAACTGGGCGTTCTTCACATCCGGCGACAGCCGCGAACCGGAATTGGCTGGCATCTTTGGAGCACTGGTGGGGTCCGCGCTGACACTGTTGGTAACGCTCGTTCTGTGTTTGCCGATAGGCGTCGCAGCCGCGATCTACCTGGAGGAGTTCGCTCCGAAGAACCGGCTCACCGAGATCATCGAGGTCAACATCAACAACCTGGCGGCCGTGCCCTCGATCGTGTTCGGTCTCTTGGGGCTTGCGATGTTCCTGAACTTCTTCGGCCTGCCGCGATCGGCACCGCTGGTTGGCGGCCTCGTGTTGGCGCTGCTCGTTCTGCCGACCATCATCATCGCCGCGCGTGCCGCACTCAAGGCGGTGCCGCCCTCGATCAAGGAGGCCGCGCTTGGCGTCGGCGCCTCGCATCAGCAGGCCGTGTTCCATCATGTGCTGCCGCTGGCCATGCCGGGGATCATGACCGGGACCATCATCGGCATGGCGCATGCGCTCGGCGAGACGGCTCCGCTCCTGATGATCGGCATGGTCGCTTTCATCGTCGAGGTGCCCGGAGGTATCACCCAGGCGGCGACGGTGTTGCCGGTGCAGATCTATCTGTGGTCGGACCTGCCGGAAATCGCATTCCAGGCGAAAACCGCCGCCGCGATCATGGTCTTGCTGGTGTTTCTGTTCGTAATGAACGGCGCCGCGATCTATCTGCGCCGCCAGTTCGAGCGCAGATGGTGATGGGGATTTTGGGAGAGCGTTCATGAACAGCATGGTTCAACTCGATCACGCGGCAACCACCAGCGCGGCGGTGGCGGGCCTTGCGACCAAGGTGATCGCGCGGGACGTCTGCGTCTTCTACGGGGAAAAGAAGGCGCTGCACGAGGTCAACCTCGACATCCCGGAGCGCACGGTGACCGCGCTGATCGGCCCATCGGGCTGCGGTAAGTCGACGTTTTTGCGTTGCATCAACCGCATGAACGATACCATTCCGATCGCCCGCGTCACCGGGAAGATCGAGATCGACAGCCGCGACATCTATGATCCCGCGCTCGATGTGGTGCAGTTGCGGGCCCGGGTCGGAATGGTGTTCCAGAAGCCGAATCCGTTTCCCAAGTCGGTCTACGAAAATATCGCCTATGGGCCGAAGATTCACGGTCTCGCCAGGTCGAAGGCCGAGCTCGACGAAGTCGTCGTTACCAGCCTGAAGAAGGCCGGGCTGTTCGAGGAGGTGAAGGACCGCCTGACCAACTCCGGCACCAGCCTCTCCGGCGGACAGCAGCAACGCCTGTGCATCGCGCGCGCGATTGCGGTCGGCCCCGAGGTGATCCTGATGGACGAGCCATGCTCGGCGCTCGACCCGATCGCAACCGCCAAGATCGAGGAGCTCATCGACGAGTTGCGCGAGAATTTCACGATCATCATCGTGACCCATTCCATGCAGCAGGCGGCTCGGGTGTCGCAGCGCACGGCGTTCTTCCATCTGGGTCACCTGGTCGAGGAAGGCGCCACGGAGACGATGTTCACCACACCGCGGGAACGCCGCACACAGGACTACATCACTGGGCGATTTGGCTAATTTCAGACTTGAAACGAAATAGCCAGGGCTTGGTACAAGGACAGCGATGACGATGCTGAACGAACACACCGCCAAGGCTTTCGATGCCGACCTGCAGGAGTTGACGCAAAAGGTCGCCGAAATGGGTGGCCTCGCCGAGAAACTGATCGCGGATTCGGTCGCGGCGCTCACCAGGCGAGACCTTGATTTGGCAAAGCGCATCGTGGCTGCCGACGCCGCCATCGACGCGCTGC
Organism: uncultured Alphaproteobacteria bacterium; assembly: GCA_963787955.1. Classification (GTDB taxonomy): domain Bacteria; phylum Pseudomonadota; class Alphaproteobacteria; order Rhizobiales; family Xanthobacteraceae; genus Z2-YC6860. Next base: position 86,732 of record CAWBFG010000041.1, read on the forward strand.
AGCGCGAGATCGAGGACAAGTCGGTTCTCATCATCGCCAGGCGCCAGCCGATGGCGGTCGACCTGCGCGACGTGGTGGGAGCGCTGCGCGTCGCCAATGACTTGGAGCGGGTCGGGGACCTTGCCAAGAACAATGCCAAGCGCGTCACCGCGCTCAACGACGATTTCCATCCCCAGAAGCTGATCCGCGGCGTCGAGCACATGGCGACACTGGTGCTCAGTCAGATCAAGCGCGTGCTGGATTCCTATGCTGGACGCGATCTTGCCAGCGCGATGGCGGTCTGGAGGGGCGACGAGGAAATCGACGCGATGTGTACCTCGCTGTTTCGCGAGTTGCTCACCTATATGATGGAGGATCCGAGGAACATCACGTTCTGCATTCACCTGATGTTCTGCGCCAAGAATATCGAGCGCATGGGTGACCACGCCACCAACATCGCGGAAACCGTGTATTACATGATTGAAGGCCAAGCGATCGCCGATCAACGTCCGAAGGGCGACACCACGGCCTTTGCGAGCGTGCAAGCGTCATGACTGAGGGGACGGGCATGGGCGCACACATTCTGATCGTCGAAGACGAAGAACCACTCACGCTGCTGCTTCGCTATAACCTTGAGGCGGAAGGCTACGACGTCGAAACTGTTGCGCGCGGCGACGAAGCGGACACCCGGTTGCGGGAAAAGTCTCCTGATCTTGTTGTGCTGGACTGGATGCTGCCAGGCCTGTCGGGAATCGAACTCTGCCGCCGACTGCGCACGCGACCGGAGACCCGGTCCCTCCCCATCATCATGCTCACGGCCCGGGGCGAGGAAAGCGAGCGCATTCGCGGGCTCGCGACCGGCGCGGACGATTACATCGTCAAGCCATTCTCGGTGCCGGAGCTGATCGCACGGGTGCGGGCGCTGCTGCGCCGTGCGTCACCCGAGCGCGTCGCCGATGTGCTGACCTTCGGCGACATCGAGCTCGACCGCGAAAAGAAGCGCGTGTCCCGCGCCGGCCGCGAGGTCGAGCTCGGGCCGACCGAGTACCGACTGCTCGAGTTTCTGATGGAACGGCCGGGGCGGGTGTTTTCGCGCGAGCAATTGCTCGACGGCGTGTGGGGCTCGGAAGTCTATATCGACGAGCGGACTGTCGACGTCCATGTCGGCAGATTACGCAAGGCCGTCAACCGCGGCCGCGAACCGGATCCGATCCGGACAGTGCGCGGCGCGGGCTATGCGCTGGATGATCGCTACGGCCGAACCGCGTAAAGCGGCCCAAACAAGAAGGCCTTACCGGAACGGCGGCCGTCGGTCCTTGCGCCGCTCGGTGGCGGGTTGATAGGCGATGCGCGAATGATGAGCGCAATAGGGCAGGCCGGTAATCGGCGGGCCGCCGCAGAAGAAGAACTCGGAGCTCGCCGGATCGCCGATTGGCCACCGGCAGGTGTTTTCCGTCAATTCCAGCAGGGTGCGCCGCTGTCCGATCGGAATAACGTTGTCGTATTGTTCGACCGGCTCCGGCTCCATCTCGTAGGCGAGTGCCAGCGCGGTGTTGCCACGCATCGATGCCCGAGAGACCCGCAGCATGTGCGAGCGTGGCTTGCGCGCCCGCGGCGCGCTGGACGATGGCGACTTGGCGCGGCCGGAAAGACCGAGACGGTGAACCTTGCCGATCACCGCGTTGCGGGTGATGCCGCCCAGTTCGCCGGCAATCTGGCTCGCAGAGAGTCCATCGGCCCACAGCTTCTTGAGAAGCTCGACCCGCTCGTCAGTCCATGTCATGAGCCATCTCCCCCTCAACCCGGTTCTGCCGGCGGATGGCGCCGGCAGAATCCTAGCTCGCAGCCCGGCAAGACAGCCGGACTGGGTTACGCTCACGCAAAAACTCAGGGAACAGCGCGCTACGAGATGTCGTAGACGACGGCAGTGACGCTACAATATGGCGGGACTCGGGCGCAAGAGTTGGAGAGAATCGGTCCGCATTTATCCCCCTCTACATCTTGTCAATCCCCAACAAACATGGGGGTCCTCATCGCGGTGCCACAGCGGTATGGAAGTAGGTTCGGCCATGTCGCCGAGTTGACACCAGGGCACCCGCTCATAAAATGCAAATTAGTGCCGCCTGGAGAGGCGGCACATTCATTTCGGCATATTGTTGGACCAGGGGTAAGCGACCGTGACTTCGCACCTTTTGCCAGCCTACGCGCGTGCCGACCTTGCCTTCGAGCGGGGTGAGGGCGCTTGGCTGTGGGGCACCGACGGTGAGCGCTATCTCGATTTTGCTGCCGGCGTCGCGGTCAATGCGCTGGGGCATGCGCATCCGCATCTGGTCGCCGCGATCACGGCTCAGGCCGCCAAAGTGCTGCACGTTTCCAACCTGTACCGCATCCCGGAAGGCGAGCGGCTCGCCGACCGCCTGTGCGCCGCAAGCTTCGCGGACACGGTGTTCTTCTGCAATTCCGGTGCCGAGGCGATGGAAGGCGTCATCAAGATGGTGCGCAAGTACCAGTCGGCAAGCGGCCGGCGGGAGCGCTACCGGATCATCACTTTCGAAGGCTCGTTCCACGGCCGTACGCTGGCGACCTTGGCCGCGGCAAAGAACCCGAAACATATGGACGGCTTCGGTCCGATGATGGACGGCTTCGATCAGGTGCCGCTTGGTGACATCGAAGCGGTAAAGCGTGCCATCGGCCCCGAAACCGCCGGCATCCTGATCGAGCCGCTGCAGGGGGAGGGCGGCATTCGATCGGCGCCACCGCAATTCTTCCGAGAGCTGCGGACGCTGTGCGACGAGCACGGTCTCATGCTGGCGTTCGATGAGGTGCAGACCGGCCTTGGCCGGCTTGGCGCGTTGTTCGGTTATCAGTTGCGCGGCGTGACCCCTGACGTCATGGGGCTGGCCAAGGGTCTGGGCGGGGGCTTTCCGATCGGCGCCATTCTTGGCACCGCGGAAGCGTCCAAGGGGATGACGCCCGGCACGCACGGCTCGACGTTTGGCGGCAATCCGCTCGCTGCGGCAGCAGGCAATGCCGTGCTCGACGTCATTTTGGAGCCCGGTTTCATAGAGCGGGTGCAGAAGATTGCAATCCTGTTCAAGCAGCGGCTTGCGGAGCTCAAGGACCGGCACCCGCTGGTGATCGCCGAAGTGCGTGGCGAGGGATTGCTGATTGGTCTGCGCGCCGTTGTCCCCTACGGCGATCTGGTCAACGCGCTGCGCGAAGAGAAGCTGTTGTCGGTGGGAGCCGGCGAAAACGTGGTGCGGGTCGTGCCGCCGCTCATCGTCGGCGAAGCCGAGATCAGCGAGGCGGTCGCGCGGATCGACCGTGCCTGCGTCAGGCTTGAACGGGCTCAGCAGGGCGCGCGCAAGGAGGGGGTGGCCGGGTGAACTCCGACGGCATTCGCCATTTCCTTGACCTGATTGATATCCCTTCCAGCGAACTGCGCGGGATCATTGCGACAGGCCGCGCCATGAAGGGAGGGACACGGTCGTCGGCGGTGAAGCCGCTGGCGGGAAAGACGCTGGCGATGGTTTTCGACCGACCGTCGACCCGCACGCGGGTTTCGTTCGATGTCGGCATCCGCCAGCTCGGCGGGGAATCGATCACGCTGACCGGGCAGGAGATGCAGCTTGGCCGCGGCGAAACCATCGCCGATACCGCGAGGGTGCTGTCGCGATACGTCGACGGCATCGTGATCCGCACGCTCGATCATCAAACCGTCCTGGAACTCGCCAAGAATGCAACGGTGCCGGTCATCAACGGCTTGACCAAGCGCTCGCATCCTTGCCAGGTGATGGCGGACGTCATGACGTTCGAGGAGCATCGCGGCGCGATCCGTGGCCGTACCGTGGCATGGACCGGCGATGCCAATAACGTGCTGGCGTCGTGGGCGCACGCGGCGGAACGCTTCGAGTTCGAACTGCGGGTGGCGACGCCGCCGGAGCTCAAGCCGAAAAAATGGCTGCTCGATTGGGCGAGGGAGTCGGGCGCTGCAATCCAGTTCGTGACCGATCCGGAAAAGGCCGTGAAGGGCGCCGATTGCGTCGTCACCGACACCTGGGTGTCGATGGGTGACAAGGGAGTCAACCGTCGGCACAACCTCCTCAAGCGGTATCAGGTCAACTCCCGTTTGATGAGCAAGGCCAAGCCGGATGCCCTCTTCATGCATTGCTTGCCCGCACATCGGGGCGAAGAGGTCACCGACGATGTGATGGACGGTCCGCAGTCGGTGGTGTTCGACGAGGCAGAAAATCGCCTGCATGCCCAGAAGGGGATTCTAGCGTGGTGCATGGAAGCCGCGGCACGATAGATCGCTCGGCTTGGCCCGAGGGATCATGTGGCAACGAAGCATGCCCGGGGGTCGTCTTTGCTGCCGGCTCACATTAAATAGGGGCAATGACAAATCCCCACATCGAAATCCCAGTCCGAGCGCCAGCCGCGACGGCGGTGGACGACACCGTGCTGCCGTTCGAAGTTCCCGCGCTCGACCTGCGCGGCAGGGTGGTGCGGCTTGGTCCAATGGTCGACGAAATCCTGGCGCGCCACAACTATCCGGCGCCGGTTGCAAAGCTGCTCGGCGAAGCGATTGCGCTGACCGTGCTGCTTGGTTCGGCGCTGAAGTTCGCAGGCCGCTTCATCCTGCAGACGCAGAGCGACGGCCCGGTGCCCATGCTCATCGTCGACTTCAGGAGCCCCAATATGGTGCGGGCCTGCGCCCGCTTCGACGCCCCGCGCGTCGCTGCGGCCATCGAAGTCGGTAAGGCCAGGCCCGGCGACTTGCTGGGCCACGGTCACCTTGCCATGACCATTGACCAGGGCGCCGCGATGAACCGCTACCAGGGTCTGGTCGCGCTCAACGGCGGCAGCTTGGAGGATGCGGCCCACGAGTATTTCCGCAGCTCCGAACAAATACCGACGCGGGTGCGCCTCGCAGTCGCGGAGGAACTGTCCGCAGGCGCGCGCCATCACTGGCGGGCCGGCGGCATGCTGCTGCAGTTTCTGCCCAAGTCGCCGGAGCGCGCCCGGGTCGCGGATATTTCGCCTGGCGATGCGCCGCAGGGGACTGCTCCGCACGTCATCCCTGAAGACGACGCGTGGGTTGAAGGGCGCTCATTGGTAGAAACGGTCGAGGACCTCGAGTTGGTTGATCCTGCTTTGTCGAGCGAACGGCTGGTCTATCGCCTATTCCACGAGCGTGGGGTGCGCGTGTTTCGTGGTCTCGATGTCGCGGCGGAGTGCTCATGCTCGCGTGGCAACGTCGAAGCGATGCTCAAGAGCTTTCCACGGCATGACCGCGATCACATGATCGAGGATGGCAAGATTTCGGTCACCTGCGAATTCTGCAACTCGACCTACCGGTTCGCGCCGGAGGAGATCCAGGAGCCCGCGGAGCACGGGCAGCGCGATGACAAGGGCTAGCGCCTGCGCGCTGGCGTTCGCGGCGGCGCTCGCGCCTGCCGCGGCATTGGCGCAGAGCTGCCCGGCACCGCTTGCCGAGGCCAAGCGGCTTGTTCTCGTGACGGCTGCAACGATGAACAGCGCCGCTGCAACGCTGCAGTTGTTCGAGCGTGCCACGCCCAAGGACGGCTGGCGTCCGGTTGGCGCCGCCGAGCCCGCGTTGCTCGGCAGGTCCGGCATGGGATGGTCGCATTTCTTTCGCGAATGGCGCCGCGGCAGCGAGCCGATCAAGGTCGAGGGCGACAAGCGCGCACCTGCTGGCGCCTATCCGATCGGGCGCAGCTTCGGCACCGTGCCGTCGTCGCGGCCGGGCCACCTGCACGTGACCAACGATACGGTCTGCGTGCATGACACGTCATCGCCGGCCTACAACGCAATCACATCGCGCGCGCAGGTCGGCCCCAAGGTCGGCGTCGAAAACATGAGCCGGGCCTTGCCGATGTATCGGCGCGGTCTTCTGGTCGATTACCCGACCGACGCCAAGGCGCGGGCCGGCTCGTGCATCTTCGTCCACGTCTGGAAATCGCCGACTAGCGGCACGGCCGGCTGCGTGTCGCTGCCCGAAGCCAGGATCGAGGCCTTGCAGGATTTCAGCGCGCCGGGCGCGGTGCTCGCAATCTTACCGCGGGATGCGTTGAGCCGCGTGCCCGGTTGCCTGCCCGCGGGGGCGGCTGCTCAACGTTAGAGCTGCGCGAACCGGATCGAGCGTCAGTTCAGCGTGCGCTCAGTGCTCGAGCTATCGAGCGAGAAGGCCGGGATGTCGATGTTGAAGCCTTCGCCGTCCTCGGTCACCATGCCGTAGGTGCCGACCATGAAGCCGGAGGGCGTCGGCAACGGCACGCCGCTGGTGTATTCGTAGGACTGCCCGGGCTTAAGCGTCGGCTGTTCACCAACCACGCCGGCGCCGCGCACCTCCTGCAGGCGGCCATGCGCGTCGGTGATGCGCCAATGGCGGGTCTTGAGCTGCACCGTTTCGGTCCCGCGATTGACGATTTCGATCGTGTACGCCCAGAAGAAATAGCCGTTTTCCGGCGACGAGCGTTCGGACAGAAAGCGCGGCGTCACGCTCACTTCGATGTTGCGGGTGGCGGCGCGGTACATAGTTTCAAACGAAATGAATCCTGTCCGTTGAGCGCGACGGTTAAGACCGATCAATAGCTCACAATGCTGCGTCAATACAATGATTGAAAATGTTGCAGCGGCACTCCAAAAGGGCTGCACAGGATTCGATTTTCATGCGTGGTCAAGTCAGCGGCGCTGGAACGGAACGTGCTGAGGACGCTGCGGCGTCCCGTGGCGCCCAGCCGGCCGCGCAAGACCGGCCGGTCACGCCGGTGCCGGTCGAGCGCGATCTGCGGCTTGATCTGTTTCGCGGCATCGCGCTCTGGCTGATCTTCCTCGATCATATCCCGACCAACATCGTCAACTGGCTTACCATCCGCAACTACGGTTTCAGCGACGCGACCGAGATCTTCATCTTCATTTCCGGCTACACCGCGGCTTTCGTGTACGGCCGCTCGATGCGTGAGCGCGGTTTCGTGGTGTCGAGCGCGCGCATTCTCAAGCGGGCGTGGCAGATCTACGTGGCGCATATCTTCCTGTTCGCGATCTACATGGCGGAGATCGCCTATGTCAGCGCCAGCTTCGAGAACCCGCTGTTCGCGGAAGAGATGAACGCGCTCGACTTTTTGAAAAATCCGGACGTCACGATCATTCAGGCGCTGTTGCTCAAGTTCAAGCCGGCCAACATGGACGTGCTGCCGCTCTATATCGTGCTGCTGCCGCTGTTCCCGCCGATCCTCTGGCTGCTGATGCGCAACGCCGTGGTCGCGCTCGCCGCTTCGCTCTTGCTCTACGCGCTGACCTGGCATCTCGGCTGGAACATCCCGTCCTATCCGACCGGCCACTGGTGGTTCAATCCGTTCGCCTGGCAGCTGCTGTTCGTGTTCGGCGCGTGGTGCGCGCTCGGCGGCGCGCAGAGGCTTGGTCCGGTGCTGGCATCGCCGATCACGCTGTGGGTGGCGATCGCCTATCTGGTGTTCGCGCTGGCGGTGGTGGTGACGTGGCATTTTCCGCGCACCGCGTTCCTGATGCCGCGCTGGCTCAGCGAGTGGATGTATCCGATCGACAAGGTCAATCTCGACGTGCTGCGGTTTGCGCATTTCCTCGCGCTCGCCGCGGTGACCGTGCACTTCCTGCCGGCCGATTGGCCCGGACTGAAGTCGCGCTGGCTCAAGCCAGCCATCCTGTGCGGCCAGCACTCTCTGGAAATTTTCTGTCTCGGCGTTTTTCTGGCGTTCGCCGCGCACTTCGTCACGGTGCAATTCTACGGCGGCGTCCTCGTGCAAGTTGCATTGAGCGTCATCGGCATCGCCATCATGATTGCGGTGGCCGCGCTGCTGTCGTGGTACAAGACGATGGAAAGTCGCGGCGGGATCCCCAAGCGTCCGCCCGACGCCGATCTTGCCGGAGGCTCGGCATGACGAGACTGATCGCGATCGCGCTGACGGCGCTTTTGTGCACTGCGGAAACGCAGGCCCAGCAGACTGGCGATTGTCCGGTCCCCAACTACATGCTGTTCGGCGACAGTTCGCTCGAGCGCGTCAACGCCGCTGTCGCCAAGCAGAAGGCCATGAAGATCGTCGTCGTCGGCACCGCATCCTCGACGCTGCCCGGCCGCGACGGCGCGGCCGGTGCCTATCCGGCGCGGCTTGAAGCCGCGCTGAAACGGCGGCTGCCGGGCGTTGCCGTCAATGTCGCGACCTTCACCAAGCCGCGCCAGACCGCGAGCCAGATGGCTGAATCGCTGGAGAAACTATTGCTCGACGAGAAACCGAATTTGGTGGTATGGCAAGCCGGGACGTTTGACGCGTTGCAGGGTGTTGATCCCGAGCAATTCCGCGCTAGCGTCGCGGACGGGGTCGAAACATTGCAGGCCGGCGGAGCAGACGTCATCCTCATGAACATGCAATACAGCCCGCGCACCGAGTCGATGATCGCGCTCGGCGGGTACACCGACAACATGAGATGGGTCGCGCGCGAGCGCGAGGTGCCGCTGTTCGACCGGCTTGCGATCATGCGGCACTGGTACGACACCGGCGCGATCGATCTCTACGCGGCCACCAAGGACATCAGCGTGGCGAAGCGCGTGCATGACTGCATTGCGCGCGCCCTGGCGTCGCAGATCATCGAGGCCGCACGCCTTGAGAACTTCGAAGGCAAGCCGCAATGAAGGCGGCCGCTTGCCTGCTGCGCACTGGCGCCGTCCTGACGTTGGCCGCGGCCGCGGCGTCGTTTGCGGTTGCCGCCGAGAAGGAGGCGCCTGCGCCCGCCGCCGCCTGCGTTGCTCCCGCCGATCTGGTGCGGCTTGATAACCCGCTGCGGCGCGCCGGCCAGCGGCTGGCCTCCGGGCTGCCGCTCACCATCGTCGCCGTCGGCTCGTCGTCGACGTCGGGCGCCGGCGCCAGCACGCCGGCCATGAACTATCCGAGCCGGTTGGCGGTCGAGCTCAAGACCTTGTTCCCCCGCGCCACCATCAACGTCGTCAACCGCGGCGTCGGTGGCGAAACCGCCAAGGACATGCTGGCGCGGTTCGAAGATCAGGTGATCGCGGAAAAGCCGGATATCGTCATTTGGCAGGTCGGCAGCAATTCGGTGTTGCGCGATCATCCGCTCGCGCCGGCCGGCGCACTGATCCGCGAAGGGCTGCGCCGGTTGAAGGATGCGGGCGCCGACGTGATCCTGATGAACCCGCAGTATGCGCCGAAGGTGATCGCCAAGCACGACGCCGAGCTGATGGTCGACCTGATCTCGCTTGCGGCGAAGGAAGGCAACGTCGATCTGTTCCAGCGTTTCGCCGTAATGCGGTATTGGCGGCTGACTGAGAACATTCCGTTCGAGACTTTCGTCTCATCCGACGGACTCCACCTGAACGATTGGAGCTACGGCTGCCTCGCCAAGCTGCTGGCCGGCGCGATCGCCGACGCCGCACAGCGGCCGACCCAGACCGCCGGCGCCACCGCGCGCTAGCGACCGCCTTACACCGCCTTCAGCGCTGTCATCACGTCCTCGACCAGGTCATCGGCATGCTCGAGGCCGACCGATAGCCGGACCATGCCGTCACTGATGCCGAGCTCGTTGCGCTGTTGTTGCGTGATGCGCTGATGCGTCGTCGTCGCCGGATGGGTGATCAAACTCTTGGCGTCACCGAGATTGTTGGAGATGCGCACCAGCCTGAGCGCGTCCTGGAACGCGAACGCGCCTTTCTTGCCGCCCACCACCTCGAACGCGACCAGCGTCGAACCACCGCGCATCTGTTTTTTCACGATGGCAGCTTGCGGATGATCCGTGCGCCCCGGGTAGATCAGCCGAGAAACTTTGGGATGACCCGCCAGGACATCCGCAATGACCGAGGCTGTGGTCGTCTGCTGACGCACCCGCGCCGGAAGCGTTTCCAATCCTTTCAGCATCACCCAGGCGTTGAACGGCGACATCGATGGCCCGGTCTGCCGGAGGAAGACATGGATGTTGTCGTTGATGAACTTCTGCGAGCCGAGAATGACGCCGCCGAGGCAGCGGCCCTGGCCGTCGATGTGCTTGGTGGTCGAGTAGACCACGCAGTCCGCCCCCAGCGTCAGCGGGCTTTGCCACATCGGCGTGGAGAACACGTTGTCGACCACCACCGTCGCACCGGCCGCATGCGCGATCTTGCTGACCGCCTCGATGTCGATGACTTCGAGTGTGGGATTGGTCGGGGTCTCCATGAACACCGTCTTGGTGTTCGGCCGCATAGCGGCACGCCATTGGCCGAGGTCGGTGCCGTCGACGATCGTCGAGGTGACGCCGTAGCGCGGCAGATACTCCTCGATCACATAGAGACACGATCCGAACAGCGCCTTGGACGCCACCACATGATCGCCGGCGCGCACCTGCCCCATCATGGCGAGCGTGACGGCCGCCATTCCGGTCGCGGTGGCGCGGGCGGCCTCGGCGCCTTCGAACGCGGCAATGCGCTGCTCGAACATCGCCACGGTCGGATTGGCGAACCGTGAGTACTGGTAGCCGGGATCTTCGCCCTTGAAGCGCGCTTCGGCCTGTGCCGAATTTTCGTAGACGTAGCCCTGGGTCAGAAACAACGCTTCTGACGTCTCGCCGAATTGCGAGCGCAGCACACCGGACTGCACCAGGCGGGTTTCGGGGCGGTAGTTTCGGGTGGCAGACGCGGACACGGGGGCCTCCTTTGGCCAACAAAAAACCGGCCGGAAATATCCTGGCCGGGCTCACGCGTCCCCGGCCTTTTAGCGATTTGTTTTACGTGGCTGCAAGCCGGCCGGCTCAAATGACCACGGGATAAGGTCGATCATGCGGGCTGCGCGGCTTCCCGTCAAGTGACCCTTCCGGTATCGAAGTGCAGCCCGCAGCACGGAGACGGCGATCGTGCCGCCCACCTCCCATCCCACATCAAGTGCGACAGCCGAAGCAGGTATCCTGCCGGACCACATGATCGAGGCGCTGGCGAACTCGAAAGGGATTCGCCCAGCCTACGAGTTCCAGCCGGACCAGGTTCAGCCTGCAAGCCTCGACCTGCGGCTCGGTGCGATTGCTTATCGGGTGCGGGCGAGCTTCCTGCCGGGACCGCGCACCACGGTCGCCCAGCGCATCGAGGATCTCAAGCTGCACGAATTTCCGCTCACCAATGGCGCAGTACTGGAGACGAACTGCGTTTACATCGTGCCGCTGGTCGAAAGTCTGGCACTGCCCGACAACATCGCTGCCTCGACCAATCCGAAAAGCTCGACCGGGCGGCTTGACGTCTTCACCCGTGTGATTGCCGACGAGACGCAGGGATTCGACCGCATTCGCGCAGGCTATCGCGGGCCGCTCTACGCCGAGATTGGGCCCAAGACCTTTCCGGTTCTGGTGCGCGAAGGTTCGCGGTTGTCGCAGATTCGTTTTCGTCGCGGCCACGCGCAGCTCGACGCATCGGCGCTACGGGCGTTGCATGAGCGTGAGCGGCTGACCGACGATGCCGATGCGGATGTGGGCGAGGGCATCGCGGTCGGCGTCGACCTCTCCGGGATTGGGCCCGGCGGCCTGGTCGGCTATCGCGCCAAGCGCCACACCGGCGTGATCGATGTGGAGCGCCGCGCCGGCTATGACCTCGCGGATTTCTGGGAGCCGATGCTGGCGCGCAAGGATTGCAGCTTGGTGCTCGATCCCGACGAATTCTACATCCTGGCATCCAAGGAAGCGGTGCAGGTGCCGCCCGACTACGCCGCCGAGATGGTGCCGTTCGACCCGCTGGTCGGCGAGTTCCGGGTGCACTACGCCGGCTTTTTTGATCCTGGTTTTGGCTACGAAGGCGCAGGCGGCCGCGGCGCGCGCGCGGTGCTTGAGGTGCGCTCGCGCGAAGTGCCGTTCATCCTGGAGCACGGCCAGATCGTCGGGCGTCTGGTTTACGAAAAAATGCTGGAGCGGCCGGGCAAGCTTTACGGCCAGGGCATCGGCTCAAACTATCAGGCGCAAGGCCTCAAGCTGTCGAAACATTTTCGCGCGTGAACTTCTTCGGCGCGGCGGCTTCGCGGCTCAGCCGATCAAGCTCCGCGAACTCATCGGTGGCGCTGTCGCGGCGGGGACGATGTTGCTCCGCCGCCAGCATGAGATCGACAGCCAACAGGCGGAAAAAACGCTCCGCGTTCTTGTTCTGGCATTGATACGCAAGTTTGATGCAACGTTCGCCGTACTGGTCAAGAAGGCTCGAAGATACCTGCATTCCACTCCCCAACGTCCAAGGGAGACAGTGGCGAGCATTGCGTGTGCCGTCAATTCAGCCGCCGCAAATTTGTCCCCGCGCGTGCAGGTTGTGATTGGCGGAAGGAATTCCGCGAATGCAGCGGAATGCTCTGTCAAATTTCTGGTGGCAGGATACCGCGTAGTCGAATGATCGCGACTTCGGTGGTCTGGTTTTCGCGTTACCAAACCACGGCGTGAGTTTTGCCTCGGCTGGCTATGCTGTGCGCGTAGCGATTGGGTCCCGCAACCGGCCGCGCGATCTTTCGCGCTTTCGCTGTTTTCGACTTTGCCGCAGTCTTGTCCAATTTGACCGGCGCGGTGTCCGCGGCAGTCTGGGCAGGCGCACCGATCGATTGTGCGACAGCTGCACCCGCTGCCGGTCGGGCGGTGGCCGTTGATTGTGCGAAGGCGAATGGCGCCATATCCGGCGCCGGCGCGTCGCGCGCCGTAAGAATAGGCGTCGACGTGGACGCCTTGTACGGCGCGGGCAGGCCATAAAAGTTGGTGGTGACACTCAACGATGGCGACGGGCCCAGTTGAGCCTCGGCGACATACAGCAAGCCCAGGAGCACCGCGCCGACCACAGTAAAATACGCCAGCAAGGGCATTCTGAACTCCACCGGAACTCACTCAACGTTTGTCGTGTTGGACGGTTCCGCGGTTCAATCCCCCTTGCCGGCCATCGTGCCTGCCTTATTCTGCAGGTTCGTACTTGTCGGGATCGAGGAGGATTGTCCGCTTCTGTGGACGTAGTTCTTCGCGGGCGTAGTTCAATGGTAGAACGGCAGCTTCCCAAGCTGCATACGAGGGTTCGATTCCCTTCGCCCGCTCCAATTCTAGCCAAACGCCAACACGACAAAGTGACTTGAGAGGCCGTATCGAAACCGGACAGTTCGCCCGGTGCGGGTCGTGGCGCGACCTGCCGAGAAATTCACCTCAACGTCATGGTGCTCAAGAAACGTTCCGTCGAGCGGATAGACCGCTTTGTAAACCGCTTCCTTGATCGCGAAGAGTCCGCGACCCCGCAATGGATCCTCTGCAATCCGTTTGCGCTCGTCGGCGGTTGCAATGAGATTCAAAAGATCGGTGTCGAGCGGCTCGGCAGGTTCAATGTCGATCCCGAGGCTCGCGAAATCATCCCGCCGTGCCATTGCGGCGACCGCAACCTGAGCATCATGGGCCAGCGAGCCGACCAATCCGGCTGGCCAGATCGGCGCGCCGGACGCCGATTTGGGAATGGCCTGCGGCTCGCAGCCAAGCCGCATCATGAGCTCTCGCGCGACCGTCCTGGCTGCGCCGCTCGCTCGCTGCACCTTCGCAACGCTGTTGGCGAACGCCTTGCGCTCTTCCGCCACCAGCGCGCGTTCGTCGCCTGCTGAAATCCATCGGTAGCCGATCACGACGCCGGGAACGGCCAGGGCGGCAATCGATGCCTGCAACGCCAACTCCTTGAACTCGGTCATGATTCCGGGATCTCTGCAGCGCGATCGATGTACTGCTCGCACGCACGGCGTGATCTGAAACGGATCGGCATCGGTAGCGTTCTCCCTCTCCCCGCTTGCCGCGTCGCCGAGTGGAGCGAAGCGAAACGAGGGTCCGGCGCGGCCGCCCTGAAGTGCTCGCGCTGGCTGCTCGCTTTGCTCGCCAGCGCGAGCGGGGAGAGGATCGGGGTGAGGGGGAATCTCCAAGAGCGCACCCTACCGATAGTCCCCCTCGCTCGGCGCGCTTGCGCGCCATAGCCGATGCGTCGCATCGGCGTTCTCGTTCTCAAGGACGGCGGCCAAAGGCCACCTGTGCCTCTCCCAATGGGAGAGGTGAACGGAGTACGCCGCGCCGCCATCGTCCTACGGCTGCGTCGGAGCCGGTCGTGCCGGCGGCCTTCGTTCCATCGGAGCAGGAGGGTGCCGCTCTGTTGGCTCGGGCGCCCTTCGTTCTGTCGTCGTCTCGGCAGCTCGTCGTTCCGCAGTCTCCGCGGCCTGCTGCTCCGTTGTCTCCGGTGCTTTCCGCTCCGTGGTTTCAGGGCGAAGGAACCGCGAGATGAGAGCCTCCACGTCAGACAGGCTGCGCGGAATGAGCGACGACCGCTCTCCCGTGCCGGTGGTGGCTGGCGGCGATGTCTGCGGCGTCGTGGCGGGCGCTGTGGCCTGCGGTGTTTCTGCTGGCTTCTCGGCGGGCTTGTCCGGCCCTGCCGACGTGAACCGTTCGACCGGCGGTGTCAGGTGCGTCGAAGGCAGTCGCTCGAGCGAAATCGTCGGCGCAGCCGAGGTCGATCGCTCGGTTTGTTTCGCCGGATCTTGTGACTGCGACGACGCGGCTGGCGGCGAGTCCACATTGCCCAAGATGATGGGCATGCCGTCCTTGCTGTTGCCGATCACGACGATCTTTGAGTTGGGCGACTGCGCCAGCTGCAGGGTCGCCTCGATGCCGCGCCAACGCAGATAGGAGTCGGAAATCCCCTGGCTGACGATACGTTGGAATTCGCTGATGCCCTCAGCTTCGATTTTCTTGCGCTCCGATTCCTTTTTCTCGCGCGCAACGCGGAAGACATATTCCTCCGAGAGATAATACTGCTCGACCTTGCGATTGATGGCGTTCACGACGGTCGGAGGCAGCACGATGCCCAACACCAGTGTGTCGAGCAGATTGAGCAGTTCGTCCATCGGCACGCGGTACGCGTCGCCATATTCGCTCTGCTCGGCGGTCCGCTCCATGGTCTTCTCGGACAGCATTTTCTGCGTGTGGCCGCGAATGCCGCGTTGAACGTCCTGGCGCTTTGTGGAGTAAACCTCCTCGGCCGTGTAGTCGGCGATCACCTCGCGCATGCGACTGCCGATTTCCGGGCGCACCAGCCTTGCGATGTAGTCCGGTCCGATCGCCTGATGAAGCTGCGGGACCGCGTCGTGCTTCAGACGAAACCGGATGCTGATCGTGGCATTGATGCTGACGCCGTCCTTGGTGATGGCGTTGTAAGTGTCGGTGGTGGTCTGCAGCCTCAGGTCATAGAGAAACATCTTGTCCCAAGGCAGCAGGACGCGGAGACCTTCGTCCTTCAGTTGACGAGGATCAAGCACGGTACCGCCACGGAAGCGCTTCCACATCAAGCCGACATGGCCGCTCGGCACCGTCACCACGACGTGCGGCGCCAGGATGGCGCCCACCAGCGTTATCACCATCAGGTAGATGACAATGATCGGCAGGCGGCGTTCGACGAAATGCCACCACTTGTGCTGCGTCGGAGGGACAGCCGGTATCGGCCGTCCGTTGATCGTCTGCGGATGCGCTGTCATCAGCCGTTCCCCACCGGTTGCTGCTCGACGAAGCGACCTTCATCCATGTGGAGCCTGCGAGCCGACACCTTCATCTCGTCGATGTAACGATCATCATGTGATATGGCCACAATTGTGATGCCGGTGCGGTTTAAGGCCGGCAACAATTCGAAGTAAAACTTGCGACGGAATTCCGGGTCCTGATCGGCCGCCCACTCGTCGAGCAGCAAGATTGGACGATTTTCGAGGCGGCTGACAATCAGTGCAAGGCGGCGGCGCTGGCCCGACGACAGGTCGACGGTGCTGAATTCGTCGCCAACGATGCGGGTTTTGTCGAGCAATTTGAACTCGGCCAGCATCCGGTCGACCTCGTTGAGGTCCGGATTGGCCACGCCGTACAGTTTATGGAAGAGGTGAAAATCAGGGAAAATTGCCGCGATGAGGCCGCGATAGTCGTCCCGGGTGCGGTCCGAGACCGGTATCCCGTCGAGTCTGATTTCGCCTAAGTCGGGCCTGTAGAAGCCAGCGAGCAACTTGAAGAAAGTCGATTTTCCCGAGCCGTTGCCTCCCGTCAGGAACACCAGGTCGCCGGCGTTCAGCGTGAAATTGAACGGGCCGACGTGGAAAGCCGCCTCGGAATATCTGTCGGCATAACGGAATTCGACATTCTCCATTTCAATTCTTGCGAACTGCTTCAGGCTTTGCGGGCTCACCTCCTCGGTGCTGACTGTTTCCCGCAACCGCGTTTCGATCTGATCGATCTTGTCGGCCGCAGCATTGGCCGCCGCTACGATCGGAATGGACTGCACCAGCCCAAAGCAGGCCGCGACGACAAATACGAGCGCTGTGACCGTCTTGGTAATGGCGCCTTGACCCAGCGTTTCGGTCACTGCCGGCACAACAAACACAACGGCGCCGAGCAGGGTGTAGAGCGAGCTTTGCAGCAGAATCATCCGCTTGTAGGTCTCGCTCTGCGTGCGGATCTTGATGTTGGCGGCGGACCGCGAGACCTCGATGACGTCCTGGTATAGGGCTTCGCTGCGAGCGCTGTTGAGCCGAACCTCCTTAAATCCGTCCAACAGGTCGGTCAGGCGCTCATACAGCTTGTTCTCCCAGTTGGAAGCTTCGCGCTGCTCGATGGCCAGCTGGCGGGTCTTGGCGTGGAATAGCGCTGCCCCAATCCCAACGATGACGACGCTGAGCACGAACGCAAAGAACGACAGATACGCGACATAGATCGTCACGCAGACGATTAGCAACGCGCCTTGTGCAGCGAATGCCAGCGTGTTGCTGGCTTGCGTCAATATGGCGGTTTCCCGGGTGATGGCGGCAACGATCTCGGCGCGGCCGATCGCCTCCAGCGGCAGAAGTTCGGAGCGCCGAACGTAGTCCATCAATCGCACACGCAATTTGTGGATGATGGCTTCGATCTCGGCCGTGGTGGTGATCAGAATGTAGTGCTGCGTCTGCACGAACAAGGTCAGTGCGATGACGAACAGCATCGCCGACCAAAGGCTGACCCTGCCGTTGTCGGCGGCGTGTGCGCCGGCATTGATGGCGGACAAAATTGAGGTCGTGCTGATGCCGCCCAGAGCTGACACGATTATCAGCCGATTCAGCGAACTCTGCATTTCGCGGCGAACGAGTTGAAAAAACGTCATTTTGCCGTCGCGGATCGAGTTGAAATCGGCCAGGTCGGAATGCGCTTAGCGAGCATATTGGTTCGGCGCGCGGGTGCAAAGCAGTGATCGTCCGATGCGTGCATCGGCGCTCATCTCGTCCGCGATTGGTCAGACTTTTGTCGCGTGACGCTGTGTCCAGTCAACTGTAACGCCGGGCAAGACCAGTTCAGCGCGCTGCCGAGCGGCGCTTATCGAGAGCCATCGGCCGGCGGCCGCTTGAGCTTCTCAAGACGCTGTGACGGTCCGGTCATGAGCAGCACGATCAACATCACCACCGGAGTGAGCAGCAGTGACAGGATGAACGTGCCAGTGAATCCCATCCGACGTTGGCTGCCGCATATGCCGACAAGAATGCAGAACACGACGTACAGAAAGACCAGAGCAATCGGTTGGGACAGTATCCCCATGAGCTCTCTCTACGATTGCTTCAGGCCCAAGCGCCGAGCACCAAGGACGGGCATCAGACTTTATTGTTTTCAGGCGGAGGCGGGGGCGGCGATGACTTGAAGCGGTCCAGCTTCGCCTTCTGCGCCTTGATGAACTCCCGATAGTCGGGCGGATTGAAGTCCAGCAGCGTTCCGCCCGACGTGAAGTGCTGGATGAACACCTTGCCGATGATGTAGGTCGCACCGGCGAAGAGAACCGGCGTCGTAAAGGTGCCGATCAAAGTTCCGACCACCGGCAAACCCTTGACCATGCTTCCCACACCTATCGCGCTGGTCGTCGGGATTGCCGCCCCGGCCAAGCTGGCCAGCACGGCCTTGCCCATATTCTCGGTGAATGGAACGCCGTAGATCTCAGAAAGCTTGCGGAGCATTTGAAGCTGAACTCCGCCCGCGACAGCGCCATCAATAAGCGGAAACGGGACCAACCCGGCGGCACCGGCCCAGAGCGAAAAGCGGTCGACCAATTGCGACGCCTGCTCGTCTCGACGCTCGTCCGTTGTCTGTGTGGTTTCAGAACCAGCCACCGCTTCTTCTTGTGCCATGTACGGACCCTTTCCCCTCGTCACCGAGCCATGGGCTCAGCGATCGACCGATGTTCCCCGCCCGATTTCCGTGAATGTGCAGGACGTCTCCATCCACCCAGCAAGAAACGCTAACATATGGCCGCTGCCAGCGCCAAGTCTTTAGTGCTGGACTCGCCGCTGTGATCTGGGTTAACTCGTTGACAAAATGGGTGTATTCGAAACCTGTTGGTGCGGGGGGAACGCGCCGAAGGCGTACAAACCATTTCCACGGCAAGGCATGGGTATACGCTGAACACACACGATGATTATCGAGTCACGTCCTTCTACCGACGACAATACTAACAACAGCCATCAATTCGACTGGACTGCTCAAGGCAATATTGGCGTTCCACTATCGAGCGCCCAGCTCGGAATCTGGTTTGCGCAGCGGCTCAATCCATCGAGCGCAGCCTACAACATCGGCGAATACATCGAAATTCGCGGGGCCATAAACCCTGCGCTGTTCGAGCGAGCGTTGCGGCAGGTTGTTGCCGAGTCCGAGGCGTTGCGGATCCGTCTCACCGAGCACGACGGCGAGCCGCGGCAGATCATCGAGGCGTCGCCGGCGTGGTTGTTGCCGACAATCGACCTGAGTTCGAAAGCCGATCCGCGTTCGGCGGCCGAAGCGTGGATGCAAGCTGATCTGGCGCGCGCAGTTGACCTTATGCGTGGTCCGCTGTTCGGCTTCGCCTTGTTCAAGGCGTCGAACGCGCTGTTCTTTTGGTATGCGCGTTATCATCACATCGTGATCGATGGTTACGCGATGTGGCTGGTGGCCCGTCGCGTCGCCGATGTCTATACGCGGCTGAGTTCGGGACAGTCTGCGAACGAGGGTGCGTTCGGGCCTCTCGCCGTCCTGTTGGACGGCGACAGGACGTACCGCGCATCCGACGACTACGCCAAGGACCGGCGATTTTGGTCCCTTGCACTGGCCGACGACCTGCAGACTGTGAGCCTAGGAGGCCATCGTCGGGCCAAGTCGGACGGGTTCATCCGCCAGACCGGGCATCTCGATGAGGCGCACGTCGAGCGCCTGCGCGCCATGGCGCGACAGGCGGGAACCAAGCTGCCGCAACTACTTGGCGCGGCCACCGCGATCTTTCTGCATCAACTGACCGGCGAACGCGACATCGCTCTCGGTCTGCCCGTATCCGGGCGCGACGGCGCGGCACGGCACGTTCCGGGCATGGTTTCGAACGTGTTGCCGCTGCATCTGTCGATTCACCCGGCCATGACCGTGGGTCAGGTTCTCGGCCAAGCCGCTACGCAGATCCGCCAGCGCCTGCAGCATCAACGCTATCAATTGGCCGACCTGCGGCGGGACGTGGGTCGAGTTGACAATGATGGCTCGCTGTACGGCGTCAGCGCCAACATCATGCGGTTTGATCATGATTTCCAATTCTCTGGTCATCAGGCTCTCGTTCATAACTTGTCGCTCGGGCCCGTCGAAGATCTTGCGATTGCTTTTTACGACCACTTTCAATCCGGTCCGCTGCGCGTTGATTTCGATGCCAATGCAGCGCTCCACACCTCAGCAGATACTGCTGACCGTCAGCAACGCTTTCTGAGGCTGCTGTCGTCGATCACGTCGCTCGATATTGCGATCGGTGATCTCGGACTGCTGGAAGGCTCAGAGCGCCGTGTGCTGCTCGAGGACTGGAACGCGACGGCGCGTGCGGTGCCGGCCGCGACGCTGCCCGAGCTGTTTGCGGCACAGGCGGGCGCGACGCCGGATGCGGTCGCGGTGGTGTTTGAGGATCGTGCGCTGAGCTACGCGGCGCTGGATGCGCACGCCAACCGGCTGGCGCACCAGCTGCGCGGCCTCGGGGTGGGGCCCGAGAGCGTGGTGGGGCTGCTGGTCGATCGCTCGCTCGAGATGGTGATCGGGCTGCTCGGCATCCTCAAGGCCGGCGGCGCGTATCTGCCGCTCGATCCGGCCTACCCGGTGGAGCGGCTGGCGTTCATGCTGGAGGATGCCTCGTGCGGCGTGCTGGTGAGCCAGCAGGGCGTGCTGGATCGGCTGCCCGGGCTCTGGCGCGGCGGCGCCGGTGGTGGCAGCGACGGCGGCCGTCATGACGGCGGCCGTCATCTGGTGCGGCTCGACGCCGACTGGGGCGCGATCGCGCTGCAGCCGGCGCAGCCGCCGGCGCTCACCCTCGAGCCCGCCCACCCCGCCTATGTGATCTACACCTCAGGCTCAACCGGAGCCCCAAAGGGCGTCGTGGTCGAGCATGGTGGTATTCCCAATCTAGCAGCAGCCCAAATCGATCGTTTTGCCATCACCTCGGAATCGAGAGTGCTGCAGTTCGCGTCGCAGAGTTTTGATGCGGCGGTTTCTGAGATCGCGACGGCTTTGCTGTCGGGCGCAACCCTTGTGGTGCCGTCGCCGGAACAGCGCGGTGGAGAAGCTTTGACGGAGCTGATCCGGACACAGAACGTTACGCATGCGACCTTGCCGCCCGTTCTGCTGCCGGACCTGCCGGAAGACTTGCCGTTGCAGACCCTGGTCGTTGCCGGTGAAGCCGTTTCTGCCGACGAAGCGCAGCGCTGGTCGAAGCAGCGTCGGATGATCAACGCCTATGGTCCGACTGAGGCAACGGTCTGCGCAACGATGAGCGAGGCGCTGTCGGGGGCGGGCACTGCGCCGATTGGTTCACCGATCTGGAACACGCGGATTTATGTGCTGGGTTCTGGGTTGGGTCCTGTGCCGGTTGGGGTTGTGGGGGAGCTTTACATCGGGGGCTTGGGTGTCGCGCGGGGCTATCTGGGTCGGTTTGGTCTGACGGCGGAGCGGTTTGTTGCGGACCCGTATGGGGGTCCGGGGAGCCGGATGTACCGGACCGGGGATTTGGGTCGGTGGCGCCCGGATGGTGTGTTGGAGTTTGTCGGTCGCGCGGACGCGCAGTTGAAGCTGCGCGGGTACCGGATTGAGCCTGGCGAGATCGAGGCTGCGCTGTGCGCGGTTGCGGGGGTGTCGCAGGCTGCGGTTGTGGCGCGGGAGGATGGTGCGGGTCAGCGGCGGCTGGTTGGCTATGTGGTTGGCGCTGCGGGTTGTGCGCTGGAGGTTGGGGCGCTTCGTTCTGCGGTTGCGGGCCGGCTGCCGGACCACATGGTGCCGTCCTCGATCGTGGTGCTGGATCGGTTGCCGCTGACGCCGAACGGCAAGCTGGACCGTCGTGCGCTGCCTGCGCCGGAGCTTTCGGGGGCGGGGTTGCGGCGTTTACCGCGCACGCCGCAGGAGGCGATCCTGTGTGGGCTGTTTGCGGAGGTTCTCGGCGTTGCGGGGGTCGGGATCGACGACAACTTCTTCGAGCTGGGCGGTCATTCGCTGCTGGCGACGCGGCTGCTCAGCCGGGTGCGCTCGAGCCTTGATGTCGAGCTGTCGATCCGCAGCCTGTTCGAGGCGCCGAGCGTGGCGGGTGTGGCGCGGCTGCTGGCTGGTGCCTCTGCGGCGCGCGCGCGGCTGCGGGCGCAGGATCGGCCTGCCGAGATCCCGCTGTCGTATGCGCAGCGCCGGCTGTGGTTCCTGGAGCGGCTTGAGGGTTCGTCGTCGACCTACACGATCCCGCTGGCGGTTCGGCTTGAGGGCGAGCTGGACGTTGCGGCGCTGGCGGGGGCGCTGAACGATCTGGTTGAGCGGCACGAGAGCCTGCGCACGGTGTTTCCGGACCGCGTCGGGGTGCCGCGGCAGGAGATCCTGGCGCCGTCGGCGGCGGCGGTTCGGCTTGAGGTGTTGGCGGTGAGCGAGGCCGAGCTTTCGGCTGCGCTATCGGGGGCGGTGCGGCGGGGCTTTGAGCTTGCGGTTGAGCCGCCGCTTCGGGTGCAGCTTTACGCGCTGGGGGATGGTGCGCACGTCGTTCTGGTTCTGCTGCACCATATTGCGGGGGACGGCTGGTCGTTGGCGCCGCTGTGGCGGGACGTTGCGGGGTTCTATGCGGCGCGGCGGCGGGGCGGTGCGGCGGCGCTGCCGGCGCTGCCGGTTCAGTATGCGGACTACACGCTGTGGCAGCGCGGCGTGCTGGGGGATGAGAGCGATCCGGACAGCGCGCTGTCGCGGCAGCTTTCGTACTGGACGGCTCGGCTGGCGGGCCTGCCGGAGCAGCTTGATCTGCCGACCGACCGGGTGCGGCCTGCGGTTGCGAGCCACCGCGGCGACAGTATCGCGGTGGCGGTCTCGGCGGAGTTGCACGGCGGCCTGCTGGAGCTGGCGCGGGGCGGGCAGGCGAGCCTGTTCATGGTGCTGCAGGCGGGCTTGGCGGCGCTGCTGAGCCGGCTGGGCGCGGGCGACGATATTGCGATCGGCTCGCCGATTGCGGGCCGCACCGACGCGGCGCTGGACGATCTGGTCGGGTTCTTCGTCAACACGCTGGTGCTTCGCACCGACACGTCTGGGCATCCGAGCTTCCGGGCGCTTTTGGCTCGGGTGCGCACTGACAACCTGGCGGCGTACAGCCATCAGGACGTTCCGTTTGAGCGGTTGGTCGAGGTGCTCAACCCGGCGCGGTCGCTGTCGCGGCACCCGCTGTTCCAGGTGATGCTGGCGTTCCAGAACAACGCGCCGGTTGCGCTGGAGCTGGACGGGGTGTCGGCGCGCTATGAGGCGGTCTCGACCTCGAGCGCGAAGTTCGACCTGGCGCTGAGCCTTTTGGAGACCCGGACGGCGGACGGTGCGCCTGGCGGGCTCGCCGGCACGCTGGAATACGCCAGCGACCTGTTTGATCGGTCGAGCGTTGCGGCGCTGGCGGAACGGCTCACTCGTCTGCTGGCGGCGGCGGTTGCGGCGCCGGATGGCTCGATCGGCAGCCTTGAGATGCTGGCGGCGGCGGAGCGCCGTGTGCTGCTCGAGGACTGGAACGCGACGGCGCGTGCGGTGCCGGCCGCGACGCTGCCCGAGCTGTTTGCGGCACAGGCGGGCGCGACGCCGGATGCGGTCGCGGTGGTGTTTGAGGATCGTGCGCTGAGCTACGCGGCGCTGGATGCGCACGCCAACCGGCTGGCGCACCAGCTGCGCGGCCTCGGGGTGGGGCCCGAGAGCGTGGTGGGGCTGCTGGTCGATCGCTCGCTCGAGATGGTGATCGGGCTGCTCGGCATCCTCAAGGCCGGCGGCGCGTATCTGCCGCTCGATCCGGCCTACCCGGTGGAGCGGCTGGCGTTCATGCTGGAGGATGCCTCGTGCGGCGTGCTGGTGAGCCAGCAGGGCGTGCTGGATCGGCTGCCCGGGCTCTGGCGCGGCGGCGCCGGTGGTGGCAGCGACGGCGGCCGTCATGACGGCGGCCGTCATCTGGTGCGGCTCGACGCCGACTGGGGCGCGATCGCGCTGCAGCCGGCGCAGCCGCCGGCGCTCACCCTCGAGCCCGCCCACCCCGCCTATGTGATCTACACCTCAGGCTCAACCGGAACCCCAAAGGGCGTCGTGGTCGAGCATGGCGCGCTGACGAACTTCCTGCTGTCGATGCGGGAGCGGTTTGGGCTATCGGCTTCGGATCGGCTGCTGGCGGTGACGACGATCGGGTTCGACATCGCGGCCCTGGAGCTCTACCTGCCGCTGCTTTGCGGTGCCGCCGTGGTGGTGACGGCGACCGAGACGGTGCGGGACGCCGCGGCGCTGGCGGGTCTGGTCGAAGCGAGCGGCGCAACGGTGCTGCAGGCGACGCCGACGCTGTGGCAGGCGTTGGCGAGCGAGTTGCAGGCGGCGGCGGGTGTGACGGGGGCCGGCGGTGCGGCGGCGCTGGCGGGGCTGCGGCTGCTGGTCGGCGGCGAGGCGCTTGGCGGCGGGCTGGCGCGGACGCTGTGCGAGTTGGGCGGCGCGGTGGCGAACCTGTACGGGCCGACCGAAACGACGATCTGGTCGGCCGCGATGGCGCTGCCGGCTGCCGGGGCTGCCGATGCGGCGGCTGATCTGGTTGGTGCAGAAGGCGCTGCGGATGCTTTGCAAGCTGCGCCGCCGATTGGTTCACCGATCTGGAACACGCGGATTTATGTGCTGGGTTCTGGGTTGGGTCCTGTGCCGGTTGGGGTTGTGGGGGAGCTTTACATCGGGGGCTTGGGTGTCGCGCGGGGCTATCTGGGTCGGTTTGGTCTGACGGCGGAGCGGTTTGTTGCGGACCCGTATGGGGGTCCGGGGAGCCGGATGTACCGGACCGGGGATTTGGGTCGGTGGCGCCCGGATGGTGTGTTGGAGTTTGTCGGTCGCGCGGACGCGCAGTTGAAGCTGCGCGGGTACCGGATTGAGCCTGGCGAGATCGAGGCTGCGCTGTGCGCGGTTGCGGGGGTGTCGCAGGCTGCGGTTGTGGCGCGGGAGGATGGTGCGGGTCAGCGGCGGCTGGTTGGCTATGTGGTTGGCGCTGCGGGTTGTGCGCTGGAGGTTGGGGCGCTTCGTTCTGCGGTTGCGGGCCGGCTGCCGGACCACATGGTGCCGTCCTCGATCGTGGTGCTGGATCGGTTGCCGCTGACGCCGAACGGCAAGCTGGACCGTCGTGCGCTGCCTGCGCCGGAGCTTTCGGGGGCGGGGTTGCGGCGTTTACCGCGCACGCCGCAGGAGGCGATCCTGTGTGGGCTGTTTGCGGAGGTTCTCGGCGTTGCGGGGGTCGGGATCGACGACAACTTCTTCGAGCTGGGCGGTCATTCGCTGCTGGCGACGCGGCTGCTCAGCCGGGTGCGCTCGAGCCTTGATGTCGAGCTGTCGATCCGCAGCCTGTTCGAGGCGCCGAGCGTGGCGGGTGTGGCGCGGCTGCTGGCTGGTGCCTCTGCGGCGCGCGCGCGGCTGCGGGCGCAGGATCGGCCTGCCGAGATCCCGCTGTCGTATGCGCAGCGCCGGCTGTGGTTCCTGGAGCGGCTTGAGGGTTCGTCGTCGACCTACACGATCCCGCTGGCGGTTCGGCTTGAGGGCGAGCTGGACGTTGCGGCGCTGGCGGGGGCGCTGAACGATCTGGTTGAGCGGCACGAGAGCCTGCGCACGGTGTTTCCGGACCGCGTCGGGGTGCCGCGGCAGGAGATCCTGGCGCCGTCGGCGGCGGCGGTTCGGCTTGAGGTGTTGGCGGTGAGCGAGGCCGAGCTTTCGGCTGCGCTATCGGGGGCGGTGCGGCGGGGCTTTGAGCTTGCGGTTGAGCCGCCGCTTCGGGTGCAGCTTTACGCGCTGGGGGATGGTGCGCACGTCGTTCTGGTTCTGCTGCACCATATTGCGGGGGACGGCTGGTCGTTGGCGCCGCTGTGGCGGGACGTTGCGGGGTTCTATGCGGCGCGGCGGCGGGGCGGTGCGGCGGCGCTGCCGGCGCTGCCGGTTCAGTATGCGGACTACACGCTGTGGCAGCGCGGCGTGCTGGGGGATGAGAGCGATCCGGACAGCGCGCTGTCGCGGCAGCTTTCGTACTGGACGGCTCGGCTGGCGGGCCTGCCGGAGCAGCTTGATCTGCCGACCGACCGGGTGCGGCCTGCGGTTGCGAGCCACCGCGGCGACAGTATCGCGGTGGCGGTCTCGGCGGAGTTGCACGGCGGCCTGCTGGAGCTGGCGCGGGGCGGGCAGGCGAGCCTGTTCATGGTGCTGCAGGCGGGCTTGGCGGCGCTGCTGAGCCGGCTGGGCGCGGGCGACGATATTGCGATCGGCTCGCCGATTGCGGGCCGCACCGACGCGGCGCTGGACGATCTGGTCGGGTTCTTCGTCAACACGCTGGTGCTTCGCACCGACACGTCTGGGCATCCGAGCTTCCGGGCGCTTTTGGCTCGGGTGCGCACTGACAACCTGGCGGCGTACAGCCATCAGGACGTTCCGTTTGAGCGGTTGGTCGAGGTGCTCAACCCGGCGCGGTCGCTGTCGCGGCACCCGCTGTTCCAGGTGATGCTGGCGTTCCAGAACAACGCGCCGGTTGCGCTGGAGCTGGACGGGGTGTCGGCGCGCTATGAGGCGGTCTCGACCTCGAGCGCGAAGTTCGACCTGGCGCTGAGCCTTTTGGAGACCCGGACGGCGGACGGTGCGCCTGGCGGGCTCGCCGGCACGCTGGAATACGCCAGCGACCTGTTTGATCGGTCGAGCGTTGCGGCGCTGGCGGAACGGCTCACTCGTCTGCTGGCGGCGGCGGTTGCGGCGCCGGATGGCTCGATCGGCAGCCTTGAGATGCTGGCGGCGGCGGAGCGCCGTGTGCTGCTCGAGGACTGGAACGCGACGGCGCGTGCGGTGCCGGCCACGACGCTGCCCGAGCTGTTTGCGGCACAGGCGGGCGCGACGCCGGATGCGGTCGCGGTGGTGTTTGAGGATCGTGCGCTGAGCTACGCGGCGCTGGATGCGCACGCCAACCGGCTGGCGCACCAGCTGCGCGGCCTCGGGGTGGGGCCCGAGAGCGTGGTGGGGCTGCTGGTCGATCGCTCGCTCGAGATGGTGATCGGGCTGCTCGGCATCCTCAAGGCCGGCGGCGCGTATCTGCCGCTCGATCCGGCCTACCCGGTGGAGCGGCTGGCGTTCATGCTGGAGGATGCCTCGTGCGGCGTGCTGGTGAGCCAGCAGGGCGTGCTGGATCGGCTGCCCGGGCTCTGGCGCGGCGGCGCCGGTGGTGGCAGCGACGGCGGCCGGTCATGACGGCGGCCGTCATCTGGTGCGGCTCGACGCCGACTGGGGCGCGATCGCGCTGCAGCCGGCGCAGCCGCCGGCGCTCACCCTCGAGCCCGCCCACCCCGCCTATGTGATCTACACCTCAGGCTCAACCGGAACCCCAAAGGGCGTCGTGGTCGAGCATGGCGCGCTGACGAACTTCCTGCTGTCGATGCGGGCGCGGATTCGATCTAAGGCAGGAAGGCTCGACCGTTGCTCAGCTGACACCTCTGGCTTCGACGTTTCGGCTCAAGAGATTTTACTCTGCCGCTGGCGAGCGGCAAAACTGTATTGGTTTTTGGAAGCGAGACGCGTGCGCAATCCCGCAGCTCTCCTGGGTCAGATCGAAGCGAGCACAAGATCAATGAGCTCTTTTGACGCCGAGCTTAAGCATGCGATGGCGAGATGTGAGGCGATGCACGAAAGTGGCAGTGGTGCGACTTCTCTGGCTGCACATGCGGTGCAAGTCGGCGGCGAAGCTTTAGCTTTGAATGGCGGGAGATGTGCGAGTTGGGCGGCGCGTGCGAACCTGTACGGGCCGACTGAACGACGATCGGTCTGCCGCGATGGCGTTACCGGCCCAACCGAGACGCCGATCGTATCGAGCTTATCAGGTTTTCGCAGAAGACATATCGGATTGCCTTGCGAGCTGGCGCCGATTGGTTCACCGATCTGGAACACGCGGATTTATGTGCTGGGTTCTGGGTTGGGTCCTGTGCCGGTTGGGGTTGTGGGGGAGCTTTACATCGGGGGCTTGGGTGTCGCGCGGGGCTATCTGGGTCGGTTTGGTCTGACGGCGGAGCGGTTTGTTGCGGACCCGTATGGGGGTCCGGGGAGCCGGATGTACCGGACCGGGGATTTGGGTCGGTGGCGCCCGGATGGTGTGTTGGAGTTTGTCGGTCGCGCGGACGCGCAGTTGAAGCTGCGCGGGTACCGGATTGAGCCTGGCGAGATCGAGGCTGCGCTGTGCGCGGTTGCGGGGGTGTCGCAGGCTGCGGTTGTGGCGCGGGAGGATGGTGCGGGTCAGCGGCGGCTGGTTGGCTATGTGGTTGGCGCTGCGGGTTGTGCGCTGGAGGTTGGGGCGCTTCGTTCTGCGGTTGCGGGCCGGCTGCCGGACCACATGGTGCCGTCCTCGATCGTGGTGCTGGATCGGTTGCCGCTGACGCCGAACGGCAAGCTGGACCGTCGTGCGCTGCCTGCGCCGGAGCTTTCGGGGGCGGGGTTGCGGCGTTTACCGCGCACGCCGCAGGAGGCGATCCTGTGTGGGCTGTTTGCGGAGGTTCTCGGCGTTGCGGGGGTCGGGATCGACGACAACTTCTTCGAGCTGGGCGGTCATTCGCTGCTGGCGACGCGGCTGCTCAGCCGGGTGCGCTCGAGCCTTGATGTCGAGCTGTCGATCCGCAGCCTGTTCGAGGCGCCGAGCGTGGCGGGTGTGGCGCGGCTGCTGGCTGGTGCTCTGCGGCGCGCGCGCGGCTGCGGGCGCAGGATCGGCCTGCCGAGATCCCGCTGTCGTATGCGCAGCGCCGGCTGTGGTTCCTGGAGCGGCTTGAGGGTTCGTCGTCGACCTACACGATCCCGCTGGCGGTTCGGCTTGAGGGCGAGCTGGACGTTGCGGCGCTGGCGGGGGCGCTGAACGATCTGGTTGAGCGGCACGAGAGCCTGCGCACGGTGTTTCCGGACCGCGTCGGGGTGCCGCGGCAGGAGATCCTGGCGCCGTCGGCGGCGGCGGTTCGGCTTGAGGTGTTGGCGGTGAGCGAGGCCGAGCTTTCGGCTGCGCTATCGGGGGCGGTGCGGCGGGGCTTTGAGCTTGCGGTTGAGCCGCCGCTTCGGGTGCAGCTTTACGCGCTGGGGGATGGTGCGCACGTCGTTCTGGTTCTGCTGCACCATATTGCGGGGGACGGCTGGTCGTTGGCGCCGCTGTGGCGGGACGTTGCGGGGTTCTATGCGGCGCGGCGGCGGGGCGGTGCGGCGGCGCTGCCGGCGCTGCCGGTTCAGTATGCGGACTACACGCTGTGGCAGCGCGGCGTGCTGGGGGATGAGAGCGATCCGGACAGCGCGCTGTCGCGGCAGCTTTCGTACTGGACGGCTCGGCTGGCGGGCCTGCCGGAGCAGCTTGATCTGCCGACCGACCGGGTGCGGCCTGCGGTTGCGAGCCACCGCGGCGACAGTATCGCGGTGGCGGTCTCGGCGGAGTTGCACGGCGGCCTGCTGGAGCTGGCGCGGGGCGGGCAGGCGAGCCTGTTCATGGTGCTGCAGGCGGGCTTGGCGGCGCTGCTGAGCCGGCTGGGCGCGGGCGACGATATTGCGATCGGCTCGCCGATTGCGGGCCGCACCGACGCGGCGCTGGACGATCTGGTCGGGTTCTTCGTCAACACGCTGGTGCTTCGCACCGACACGTCTGGGCATCCGAGCTTCCGGGCGCTTTTGGCTCGGGTGCGCACTGACAACCTGGCGGCGTACAGCCATCAGGACGTTCCGTTTGAGCGGTTGGTCGAGGTGCTCAACCCGGCGCGGTCGCTGTCGCGGCACCCGCTGTTCCAGGTGATGCTGGCGTTCCAGAACAACGCGCCGGTTGCGCTGGAGCTGGACGGGGTGTCGGCGCGCTATGAGGCGGTCTCGACCTCGAGCGCGAAGTTCGACCTGGCGCTGAGCCTTTTGGAGACCCGGACGGCGGACGGTGCGCCTGGCGGGCTCGCCGGCACGCTGGAATACGCCAGCGACCTGTTTGATCGGTCGAGCGTTGCGGCGCTGGCGGAACGGCTCACTCGTCTGCTGGCGGCGGCGGTTGCGGCGCCGGATGGCTCGATCGGCAGCCTTGAGATGCTGGCGGCGGCGGAGCGCCGTGTGCTGCTCGAGGACTGGAACGCGACGGCGCGTGCGGTGCCGGCCGCGACGCTGCCCGAGCTGTTTGCGGCACAGGCGGGCGCGACGCCGGATGCGGTCGCGGTGGTGTTTGAGGATCGTGCGCTGAGCTACGCGGCGCTGGATGCGCACGCCAACCGGCTGGCGCACCAGCTGCGCGGCCTCGGGGTGGGGCCCGAGAGCGTGGTGGGGCTGCTGGTCGATCGCTCGCTCGAGATGGTGATCGGGCTGCTCGGCATCCTCAAGGCCGGCGGCGCGTATCTGCCGCTCGATCCGGCCTACCCGGTGGAGCGGCTGGCGTTCATGCTGGAGGATGCCTCGTGCGGCGTGCTGGTGAGCCAGCAGGGCGTGCTGGATCGGCTGCCCGGGCTCTGGCGCGGCGGCGCCGGTGGTGGCAGCGACGGCGGCCGTCATGACGGCGGCCGTCATCTGGTGCGGCTCGACGCCGACTGGGGCGCGATCGCGCTGCAGCCGGCGCAGCCGCCGGCGCTCACCCTCGAGCCCGCCCACCCCGCCTATGTGATCTACACCTCAGGCTCAACCGGAACCCCAAAGGGCGTCGTGGTCGAGCATGGTCGGTATTCCCAATCTAGCAGCAGCGCAAATCGATCGTTTTGCCATCAAATCGGCATCGCGAGTGCTTAGTTCGCGTCGCAGAGTTTTGATGCGGCGGTTTCAGAGATCGCGACGGCTTTGCTGGCGGGCGCAACCGCTTGTGAAAGTGCCGTCGCCGGAACAGCGCGGTGGGCAGCTATTGACAGAGCTGAATCCGGACACAGAACGTTACCATGCGACTTATGCCGCCCGTTTTGCTCGTCTGGAGCGTGCCGGAAGATTGCCGTTGCAGACCCGGTCGTTTGCCGGTGAAGCCGTTCCGGTGCGCTGACGAAGCGCAGCGCTGGTCGTCAGTCAGCGTCGGATGATCAACGCCTATGGTCCGACCGAGGCAACGGTTTGCGCAACGATGAGCGAGTGCGCTCGATCGGGACGGCCGGCACGCACCCGATTGGTTCACCGATCTGGAACACGCGGATTTATGTGCTGGGTTCTGGGTTGGGTCCTGTGCCGGTTGGGGTTGTGGGGGAGCTTTACATCGGGGGCTTGGGTGTCGCGCGGGGCTATCTGGGTCGGTTTGGTCTGACGGCGGAGCGGTTTGTTGCGGACCCGTATGGGGGTCCGGGGAGCCGGATGTACCGGACCGGGGATTTGGGTCGGTGGCGCCCGGATGGTGTGTTGGAGTTTGTCGGTCGCGCGGACGCGCAGTTGAAGCTGCGCGGGTACCGGATTGAGCCTGGCGAGATCGAGGCTGCGCTGTGCGCGGTTGCGGGGGTGTCGCAGGCTGCGGTTGTGGCGCGGGAGGATGGTGCGGGTCAGCGGCGGCTGGTTGGCTATGTGGTTGGCGCTGCGGGTTGTGCGCTGGAGGTTGGGGCGCTTCGTTCTGCGGTTGCGGGCCGGCTGCCGGACCACATGGTGCCGTCCTCGATCGTGGTGCTGGATCGGTTGCCGCTGACGCCGAACGGCAAGCTGGACCGTCGTGCGCTGCCTGCGCCGGAGCTTTCGGGGGCGGGGTTGCGGCGTTTACCGCGCACGCCGCAGGAGGCGATCCTGTGTGGGCTGTTTGCGGAGGTTCTCGGCGTTGCGGGGGTCGGGATCGACGACAACTTCTTCGAGCTGGGCGGCGACAGCATCATGTCGATCCAGCTGGTGAGCCGGGCGCGCCAGGCGGGTCTGCTCATCACGGCGCGCGGTGTGTTCCAGCATCAGACCGTCGCGGCGCTTGCTGGCGTTACTTCACTATCTGGCGAGACGGCTGCTGGGTTGCCTGATCTTGCAATCGGGGGCTTCCCGGCGACGCCGATCATGCATTGGCTGATGCGGCGTGGCGGGCCGATCGAGCAGTTCCATCAGGCGGTGCTGCTGCAGGTGCCGGGAGCTGTTCGAGAAGAGCAGCTGGCTGCTGCGCTGCAAGCGGTGTTCGACCATCACGATGCACTGCGGTTGCGTGTTACGAGAGGGCTGGGCGAGGCGGACGCGGCGTTCGAGATTATGGCCTGCGGCATGGTTGCGGCGGCAGCTTGTCTGCGGCGTGTTGACATTCGTGATCTTGATGCTGAGGCGCGGCACCAACGCATTGTGCAGGAAGCGGCAGCGGCGGCGGGGAGGCTTTCGCCTGCGTCGGGCGTGATGGTGCAGGCGGTGTGGTTCGACGCCGGCCCGGACGAGAGCGGGCGGCTGCTGCTGACGATCCACCATCTGTCGATCGACGGGGTGTCGTGGCGCATTCTGGTGCCCGATCTGGCGTCGGCCTGGCAGGCGATTGCGAATGGCCAGGAGCCGGCGCTGCCGCCGCGCGGCACCTCGTTCCGCCGCTTTGCGCAGCGGCTTGCGATGCACGCGCAGGATCCACAGCTTGCTGGCGAACTCGAGTTCTGGAACGGAATGCAGAGCGCACCAGCGCTGTCGCTCACGGATGGCGTACTCAATCCCGAGCGCGACGTGGTTGGCACGGCGGGTCATCTGACGCTGACGTTGCCGAGCGCGCTGACGGGGGCGCTGCTGACGCGGGTGCCGGCGGCGTTTCATGGCGGCATCAACGATGTGCTGCTGACGGGCCTGGCGCTCGCCGTTGCCGCCTGGTGCCGGCGGCAGGGCCGCGGCTTGAGCGACGAGCGTGACGCCGGCCCTGCGGTGTTGCTGGATCTCGAGGGCCACGGCCGCGAGGAACTGTTCCCGGAGCTTGATCTGTCGTGCACGGTGGGCTGGTACACCAGCCTGTTCCCGGTGCGGCTTGATCTTGGCGGGGTGGATCTCGAAGCGGCGCTTGACGGCGGCGAGGCGCTCGGCCGCGCGCTCAAGCGCATCAAGGAACAGCTGCGCACGCTGCCACACAAGGGTGTCGGTTACGGCCTGCTGCGCTACCTCAATCCGGAGACGGCGGCGCGGTTTGCCGACCATGCGTCGCCGCAACTGGGCTTCAACTATCTTGGGCGCGTGTCGTCTGCGGCGGCCGGGGAGTGGCGGTTTGCCGAGGAGGCGGTGCGGCTTGGCGGCGACGATCCAGCGATGCCGCTGTCGCATTGTGTCGAGGTCAATGCCCATACGAGCGAAGCGGCCGACGGCGCCACGCTGGTCGCCACCTGGTCGTTCGCGCCGGCGCTGATCGCCGAGGATGCGGTCCGCGACCTGGCGCAGAACTGGTTCGCCGTGCTGGAGGCGCTGGTGCGCCATGTTGCGCAGCCCGGGGCCGGGGGCCGCACGCCGTCCGATCTGCCGCTGGTCGCTCTGTCGCAGGCTGAGATCGAACGATTGGAAGAACTCTACCCGCGGCTCGAGGACGTGTTGCCGTTGTCGCCGCTGCAGGAAGGCTTGCTGTTCCATGCGCTGTATGACGCGCATGCGCCGGATGTCTATACGGTGCAGCTGGAGCTGGATCTGGAAGGTGCGCTCGACGTCGCGGTGCTGGAAGCGGCCGCTCACGCGCTGATGGCGCGCCATGCCAGCCTGCGTGCCGGCTTCCGGCATGAGGAGGTGCGCCGTCCGGTTCAGATCATCGTGCCGCAGGCAGCCGCGCCCTGGCGGCTGCTCGACCTGTCCTCGCTGGACGAGGCCACGCGTGCCTCCGAAGCGAACCGTATCGTGGCGGAGGATCGCGCTGCGCGGTTTGATCTTGCGGCGGCGCCGCTGCTGCGTTTTGCACTGCTGCGGCTCGGTGCGCGACAGCATCGACTGGTGCTGACCAACCATCACCTGCTGATGGACGGCTGGTCGGCGCCGGTGCTGGTGCGGGAGTTGTTGGCGCTCTATGCCAGCCGGGGTGACGCCGCAGCGCTGCCGCGCCTGACGCCCTATCGCGACTATCTGGCCTACCTGGTGGCGCAGGATCGCGCGGCCGCGACCGCGGCTTGGCGGGAGGCCTTGGCAGGGCTCGAAGAAGCCACCCGTCTGGCGCCGCAGGATCGCGTTCGGGTGCCGCGCGTACCCGAGCAGATCATTCTTGAACTGAGCGAGACGCAGACCGAGGCACTGAGCCATGAGGCCCGCCGGCAAGGTGTGACGCTCAACACCATGCTGCAGGCGGCCTGGGCCATTCTGCTCGGTCGCATGAGCGGACGCGACGACGTGGTGTTCGGCGTGACGGTGGCGGGCCGGCCGCCGGAGCTTGCCGGCATCGAGAGCATGGTGGGGCTGTTCATCAACACCTTGCCGCTGCGGGTCGAGCTGCCGCCGGGCCAGCCGCTCTGCGGTCTCCTTAAAGACTTGCAGGACAGTCAGTCGCGGCTGATCGCGCACCAGCATCTTGGCCTTGCCGAGATCCAGAGCCTCGTCGGCTTGGGCGAGCTGTTCGACACGCTGATCGTGTTTGAGAACTATCCGGTCGAGCGCGCCAGCGTGGCAGCAGAAGCCGGAGGTCTGCGGCTTGCCAAGGTCAGCGGGCGCGATGCGACGCACTATCCTCTCGCTCTCATCGTGATGCCGGGCGAGCGGCTGCAACTGCGGCTCGACTATCAGGCCGACCTGTTTGATCGGTCGAGCGTTGCGGCGCTGGCGGAACGGCTCACTCGTCTGCTGGCGGCGGCGGTTGCGGCGCCGGATGGCTCGATCGGCAGCCTTGAGATGCTGGCGGCGGCGGAGCGCCGTGTGCTGCTCGAGGACTGGAACGCGACGGCGCGTGCGGTGCCGGCCGCGACGCTGCCCGAGCTGTTTGCGGCACAGGCGGGCGCGACGCCGGATGCGGTCGCGGTGGTGTTTGAGGATCGTGCGCTGAGCTACGCGGCGCTGGATGCGCACGCCAACCGGCTGGCGCACCAGCTGCGCGGCCTCGGGGTGGGGCCCGAGAGCGTGGTGGGGCTGCTGGTCGATCGCTCGCTCGAGATGGTGATCGGGCTGCTCGGCATCCTCAAGGCCGGCGGCGCGTATCTGCCGCTCGATCCGGCCTACCCGGTGGAGCGGCTGGCGTTCATGCTGGAGGATGCCTCGTGCGGCGTGCTGGTGAGCCAGCAGGGCGTGCTGGATCGGCTGCCCGGGCTCTGGCGCGGCGGCGCCGGTGGTGGCAGCGACGGCGGCCGTCATGACGGCGGCCGTCATCTGGTGCGGCTCGACGCCGACTGGGGCGCGATCGCGCTGCAGCCGGCGCAGCCGCCGGCGCTCACCCTCGAGCCCGCCCACCCCGCCTATGTGATCTACACCTCAGGCTCAACCGGAACCCCAAAGGGCGTCGTGGTCGAGCATGGCGCGCTGACGAACTTCCTGCTGTCGATGCGGGAGCGGTTTGGGCTATCGGCTTCGGATCGGCTGCTGGCGGTGACGACGATCGGGTTCGACATCGCGGCCCTGGAGCTCTACCTGCCGCTGCTTTGCGGTGCCGCCGTGGTGGTGACGGCGACCGAGACGGTGCGGGACGCCGCGGCGCTGGCGGGTCTGGTCGAAGCGAGCGGCGCAACGGTGCTGCAGGCGACGCCGACGCTGTGGCAGGCGTTGGCGAGCGAGTTGCAGGCGGCGGCGGGTGTGACGGGGGCCGGCGGTGCGGCGGCGCTGGCGGGGCTGCGGCTGCTGGTCGGCGGCGAGGCGCTTGGCGGCGGGCTGGCGCGGACGCTGTGCGAGTTGGGCGGCGCGGTGGCGAACCTGTACGGGCCGACCGAAACGACGATCTGGTCGGCCGCGATGGCGCTGCCGGCTGCCGGGGCTGCCGATGCGGCGGCTGATCTGGTTGGTGCAGAAGGCGCTGCGGATGCTTTGCAAGCTGCGCCGCCGATTGGTTCACCGATCTGGAACACGCGGATTTATGTGCTGGGTTCTGGGTTGGGTCCTGTGCCGGTTGGGGTTGTGGGGGAGCTTTACATCGGGGGCTTGGGTGTCGCGCGGGGCTATCTGGGTCGGTTTGGTCTGACGGCGGAGCGGTTTGTTGCGGACCCGTATGGGGGTCCGGGGAGCCGGATGTACCGGACCGGGGATTTGGGTCGGTGGCGCCCGGATGGTGTGTTGGAGTTTGTCGGTCGCGCGGACGCGCAGTTGAAGCTGCGCGGGTACCGGATTGAGCCTGGCGAGATCGAGGCTGCGCTGTGCGCGGTTGCGGGGGTGTCGCAGGCTGCGGTTGTGGCGCGGGAGGATGGTGCGGGTCAGCGGCGGCTGGTTGGCTATGTGGTTGGCGCTGCGGGTTGTGCGCTGGAGGTTGGGGCGCTTCGTTCTGCGGTTGCGGGCCGGCTGCCGGACCACATGGTGCCGTCCTCGATCGTGGTGCTGGATCGGTTGCCGCTGACGCCGAACGGCAAGCTGGACCGTCG
Organism: uncultured Alphaproteobacteria bacterium; assembly: GCA_963787955.1. Lineage (GTDB taxonomy): Bacteria > Pseudomonadota > Alphaproteobacteria > Rhizobiales > Xanthobacteraceae > Z2-YC6860. The sequence continues at coordinate 122,641 of CAWBFG010000041.1, forward strand.
TGCGCTGCCTGCGCCGGAGCTTTCGGGGGCGGGGTTGCGGCGTTTACCGCGCACGCCGCAGGAGGCGATCCTGTGTGGGCTGTTTGCGGAGGTTCTCGGCGTTGCGGGGGTCGGGATCGACGACAACTTCTTCGAGCTGGGCGGTCATTCGCTGCTGGCGACGCGGCTGCTCAGCCGGGTGCGCTCGAGCCTTGATGTCGAGCTGTCGATCCGCAGCCTGTTCGAGGCGCCGAGCGTGGCGGGTGTGGCGCGGCTGCTGGCTGGTGCCTCTGCGGCGCGCGCGCGGCTGCGGGCGCAGGATCGGCCTGCCGAGATCCCGCTGTCGTATGCGCAGCGCCGGCTGTGGTTCCTGGAGCGGCTTGAGGGTTCGTCGTCGACCTACACGATCCCGCTGGCGGTTCGGCTTGAGGGCGAGCTGGACGTTGCGGCGCTGGCGGGGGCGCTGAACGATCTGGTTGAGCGGCACGAGAGCCTGCGCACGGTGTTTCCGGACCGCGTCGGGGTGCCGCGGCAGGAGATCCTGGCGCCGTCGGCGGCGGCGGTTCGGCTTGAGGTGTTGGCGGTGAGCGAGGCCGAGCTTTCGGCTGCGCTATCGGGGGCGGTGCGGCGGGGCTTTGAGCTTGCGGTTGAGCCGCCGCTTCGGGTGCAGCTTTACGCGCTGGGGGATGGTGCGCACGTCGTTCTGGTTCTGCTGCACCATATTGCGGGGGACGGCTGGTCGTTGGCGCCGCTGTGGCGGGACGTTGCGGGGTTCTATGCGGCGCGGCGGCGGGGCGGTGCGGCGGCGCTGCCGGCGCTGCCGGTTCAGTATGCGGACTACACGCTGTGGCAGCGCGGCGTGCTGGGGGATGAGAGCGATCCGGACAGCGCGCTGTCGCGGCAGCTTTCGTACTGGACGGCTCGGCTGGCGGGCCTGCCGGAGCAGCTTGATCTGCCGACCGACCGGGTGCGGCCTGCGGTTGCGAGCCACCGCGGCGACAGTATCGCGGTGGCGGTCTCGGCGGAGTTGCACGGCGGCCTGCTGGAGCTGGCGCGGGGCGGGCAGGCGAGCCTGTTCATGGTGCTGCAGGCGGGCTTGGCGGCGCTGCTGAGCCGGCTGGGCGCGGGCGACGATATTGCGATCGGCTCGCCGATTGCGGGCCGCACCGACGCGGCGCTGGACGATCTGGTCGGGTTCTTCGTCAACACGCTGGTGCTTCGCACCGACACGTCTGGGCATCCGAGCTTCCGGGCGCTTTTGGCTCGGGTGCGCACTGACAACCTGGCGGCGTACAGCCATCAGGACGTTCCGTTTGAGCGGTTGGTCGAGGTGCTCAACCCGGCGCGGTCGCTGTCGCGGCACCCGCTGTTCCAGGTGATGCTGGCGTTCCAGAACAACGCGCCGGTTGCGCTGGAGCTGGACGGGGTGTCGGCGCGCTATGAGGCGGTCTCGACCTCGAGCGCGAAGTTCGACCTGGCGCTGAGCCTTTTGGAGACCCGGACGGCGGACGGTGCGCCTGGCGGGCTCGCCGGCACGCTGGAATACGCCAGCGACCTGTTTGATCGGTCGAGCGTTGCGGCGCTGGCGGAACGGCTCACTCGTCTGCTGGCGGCGGCGGTTGCGGCGCCGGATGGCTCGATCGGCAGCCTTGAGATGCTGGCGGCGGCGGAGCGCCGTGTGCTGCTCGAGGACTGGAACGCGACGGCGCGTGCGGTGCCGGCCGCGACGCTGCCCGAGCTGTTTGCGGCACAGGCGGGCGCGACGCCGGATGCGGTCGCGGTGGTGTTTGAGGATCGTGCGCTGAGCTACGCGGCGCTGGATGCGCACGCCAACCGGCTGGCGCACCAGCTGCGCGGCCTCGGGGTGGGGCCCGAGAGCGTGGTGGGGCTGCTGGTCGATCGCTCGCTCGAGATGGTGATCGGGCTGCTCGGCATCCTCAAGGCCGGCGGCGCGTATCTGCCGCTCGATCCGGCCTACCCGGTGGAGCGGCTGGCGTTCATGCTGGAGGATGCCTCGTGCGGCGTGCTGGTGAGCCAGCAGGGCGTGCTGGATCGGCTGCCCGGGCTCTGGCGCGGCGGCGCCGGTGGTGGCAGCGACGGCGGCCGTCATGACGGCGGCCGTCATCTGGTGCGGCTCGACGCCGACTGGGGCGCGATCGCGCTGCAGCCGGCGCAGCCGCCGGCGCTCACCCTCGAGCCCGCCCACCCCGCCTATGTGATCTACACCTCAGGCTCAACCGGAACCCCAAAGGGCGTCGTGGTCGAGCATGCAAGCCTCGCTAACAAAATGTTGGCGCTACGAACGGACTTTAATGTGGGGCCAAATTTAAGATCCGCACTTTTCATTCCAACGGCCTTTGATGCTTCAATCGAACAGACACTATTGCCACTTGTCGGTGGCGGTGCAGTCGTAGTTATCGGTGATGAGGCTCGGGAATCGCCCTTGCTATTCTGGAACGAGATCAGCCGTCACCGCGTCACGTTCGTCAGCTGCGTGCCGTCTTACCTGGAAACAATCATTTTCAATGCGCCAGACGCCATGTCGTTGGATCATCTGGCGCTGGGGGGTGAACCCTTTACAGTCGAGTTCAAGAACAAGATTCAGCGCCACCTCAAGGTTTCGCAGATCACTAACCTTTATGGTCCGACTGAAGCCACGATAGATGCGATCTGTTTTGCTGTCACAGCCGATCAAGCCGGCCGTCAAATTCCCATCGGACGCCCGATGGCCAATTATCAGGTCTACGTGCTGGGAGCTGAGCTTGAGCCTGTGCCGGTTGGGGTTGTGGGGGAGCTTTACATCGGGGGCTTGGGTGTCGCGCGGGGCTATCTGGGTCGGTTTGGTCTGACGGCGGAGCGGTTTGTTGCGGACCCGTATGGGGGTCCGGGGAGCCGGATGTACCGGACCGGGGATTTGGGTCGGTGGCGCCCGGATGGTGTGTTGGAGTTTGTCGGTCGCGCGGACGCACAGCTGAAGTTGCGGGGGCTGCGCATTGAGCCCGGCGAAATCGAAACTGTATTGGTGCGGCAAGGCAGTATCGCCCAGGCTGCAGTGATCGTACGCGACGATGTGCCAGGGATTGCACGGTTGGTCGCATACGTGGTGCCGGTAGGCCGATCTATCGACGTGGCATCGCTGCGTGCGCATATCAGTGCACTCCTTCCGGACTACATGGTGCCGTCCTCGATCGTGGTGCTGGATCGGTTGCCGCTGACGCCGAACGGCAAGCTGGACCGCCGGGCACTGCCGGCGCCGGACATGGCGCCAGCAAGTCGGCGCCGCGCGCCGCGCACACCGCAAGAGGAGATATTGTGCGGTCTGTTTGCCGAAATTCTCGGCCTGGACCGTGTCGGGATCGACGAGAACTTCTTCGAGCTGGGTGGGCATTCGCTATTGGCAATCCGGCTGATCAGCCGAGTTCGCGCCAGCCTTGATGTCGAGCTGTCGATCCGCAGCCTGTTCGAGGCGCCAACCGTAGAGGCGCTGGCCAAACGTCTTGTTCCGGGTCGACCGGCTCGGTCGGACTTTGAAGTCCTGCTGCCGATCAGGCCTATTGGAAGCAGGCGACCCTTGTTCTGTATCCACGATGCCGGCGGATTCAGCTGGCCCTATTCAAAGCTGATCCGGCACGTGCCGGCGGAGCATCCGATCTATGGTCTGCAGGCTCGCAATCTGACACAGCGCGAAATGCGACCTCATACCATTGAGGAGATGGCAACAGACTATCTCAATCTCATCCGCAAGATTCAGCCTGTCGGGCCGTATAACTTGCTTGGTTGGTCCTTTGGCGGCTTGGTGGCGCACGCGATAGCGACCCGGCTCCAATCCGCGGACCAAGACGTTGCGCTGCTTGCGCTACTAGACAGCTATCCAGTCGAATCCGAAACCTCGTTCTCCGGATTTGATCAGAACAACGAAATTCTTACCGCTCAGGTGGCGATCAATCCGATCAGAAATCTGCTCGACGTACTGCGCCGAGAAGGACTTTCGACCCTTAAGGAGCACCACTACGAAGCCATCATGGACACCTTCAAGAACAATACTCGGCTGGTCAGAACCTTTCTGCCGCAGCGGTTCCATGGTGACATGTTGCTCTTTGTCGCTATGGATAGTGAAGCGAAGCCGCCGATTGAAGCGTGGAAGCCCTATGTCGGTCGGGAGATCAAAGTTCATCCAATCGATTGTGCCCACGATAATATGATGGATCCAACACCGGCAATGACGATCGGCGGTGTGCTCGCGAAGGAACTTGAGCAGCAGGAAAAAAAGTCAACACTCCAGGTCAGAGGAGGAAATCGTGACCAATCCATTTGAAGATGAAAACGGCATCTACCACGTGCTGATCAATGACGAGGGTCAACACTCGTTGTGGCCAAGTTTTGTGGCCGTGCCGCAAGGCTGGAAAATTATCCACAAGTCAGACAGTCGCGCAGCCTGTCTCGATTTCATCAACAAGAATTGGACGGACATGCGGCCCACGAGTTTGATCGAGCGCACAAAAAAACAATGAGGTCCTAACGGACGTCTATCGCCGATCAACGACCGGAAAATCTATCAGGGTTGCGCCGGTCTCGAAGTGGTCAACAAAGCGGCGTCCAACCGCACGCGTGCAGATCGACGCGGTCACCGACGAGACCGCAAGTCCAAGCAGGTTCACGCCGGGAATGAAATAAACAAGTGTGGATGTGGTGACGGCGGACGCTGTGGTCGGAACCGCACCTGCCGCAAGTCCGACGACCAGAGCGCGAGCGCGGCCCTTCTCAAAGGGAATGCCGTAAAGATCGCACAGCTGCTTCACCATGCGAACAACAATGACGGTGACGCCACCGACGTTGATAAGTGGCAGCGGAATGGCGCCTCCCAAGATTGAGAAATTGCCATAGCGCTCCACGATCGCATTGGCGCGAGAAAGCCGTCGCGCCGCATCGACCTCTGTCACCTGCATGGCATGAGGCGCATCGGCACCGAGCTTCTCTCGTTGGCTTGCGATTTCAGTCACGACGCCGGCCTTGCGCATGTCGTCGGCAGTCTGAGTGACTGCTTTGGGCAGCTTTTTCTTGTTCATGCTACGGCTGTTGTTCGCTGAGCGGCAAATATGGTGTCGACCTCTTTGGCAATAGCTGCGACGTCACGTGCGGCAGCCCCATCTGCATCGATCAGGCTCGGCGTGGCGCCCCAAAGCGCGGCCTCTGGATAGGCGACGCGATTGATCATTTCGCTCTTGAGCACCGGAAAGCCCGCTTCGGTGAGTTCGGAACGGATGTGCTTGGCGATTACGGAATCGCGGGTCGTCTGAGCCAGCACGCACCGGAAAACCGGTCTGCGGCCACTGACCCCATTGATGAGGACATTCAGCGTATCCAGCATGCGGTCCACGTCGAACGGTGATGGCTTGACCGGCACGAGCACCAAGTCGGTGATACCGAGGCATGCCAGGGTCGCCTCGGAGCGAAAGCCCGGCGTATCGATGATGATCGGTCCCCGCTCCCCGGCGACGCGCTGCGCCGTTTGCCATGCGGTTTCGGTCGCGTCTTCGACGACAGGCACGCCACCCAGCGCTTTCTCACGGGCGGCGAGCCGTGCGATCGACCGCTGCGGATCGGCATCAATGATGGTCGGTTGATGACCACGGAGCTGCCAATGAACAGCAAGGCAACTCGCCAGCGTGCTCTTGCCGCTACCGCCCTTCATGGTCGCTACTGTGATGATCGTATTGGTCATTCAGCCGCCTCCTGGAGGTCCCGCACGCGGCGAATCAACACAATTGGTGGACGTTTCTTATAGGACTCCACCAAGTCTGCAAGCCAAACCGGACGTTCACACAAACGCCCCGGCGTCCGGCCGGGCAAACTGCCGAGCCGGTCAATGTCACCTCCAGTAACGGCTCTTGGTCCCCGTCCGGCTATCCGGCCCTTTCGAGCTTGGCTGCCTTGTCGCGGTCGTGCCACCAGTTTTCCGGCGCGCCACGGGCATAGCGGGGTTGGGTGGAAGGTCGTCCAAACGTGTCCCAGTAAGCGACCCAATGTGTCGCTTTGTACCAGTGCGGTATCCAATATCGCCCGGCTCGGATCACCCGATCGAGGGCGCGAGCCGCCGATACAAGGGCCGGACGGTTGTCTGCTGCAATGACCTTTTCGATGAGCGCGTCGATCACCGGATCTGAAATGCCGGCAGTATTCTGCGAACCCTTCATCGATGCCGATTGGGACGCAAAATAGGTCCGCAGCATGGCGCCCGGTATCGTCGAGAAGCTAAAGCGCTGCACCGCGATGTCGAAATCGAACTCGTCGATGCGTGCTCGGTATTGCACCGGATCGACGACCCGCACCGTGGCATCGATACCAATCGTGGCGAGGTTCTTGATATACGGCATATGGACCGGTTGAGCGGCCGGCTGGTCGATCAGAAATTCAATGATGATACGCTCGCCATTTGGCCCGAAGCGCTTGCCGTCTTTGATGACATAGCCCGCGTCACGCAACAGTTGTGACGACTTCCGAAGCAAATTGCGATCGTTGCCGGAGCCGTCGGAGACCGGAGGAGTAAAAGGCTCACCAAACACTTCATCAGGCATCTTGCCGCGGAAGGGTTCAAGCAGCGCAAGCTCCTCTCGGCCTGGCTTACCTGTGGCCATCAGATCGGAGTTCTGGAACATCGAGTGAGTGCGCGCGTACGCGCCATACATGATGTTCTTGTTGCTCCACTCGAAGTCAAAAGCGTGGATCAGAGCTTCTCGAACCATCGGGTCTTTGAATTGAGCTCGGCGCGTGTTGATGAACCAGCCTTGCGCGCCCGACGGATTGTTGTCCGGCAGTTCCTCGCGCAGAACTCGGCCATCACGTATGGCCGGAAAGTCGTATCGCGTCGCCCACGTGCGCGACGTGAACTCCTCGCGAAACAGATAGTTCTTTGCGGTAAAACCTTCGAATGCAATTTCACGATCCCGGTAGTATTCGTATCGCAGGGTATCAAAGTTGTGGCGGCCTCGATTGATCGGCAGGTTTTCCCCCCACCAGTCCTTGACGCGGTCGTATTCAATAAATCGGCCAGGCTCGAAGCGACCCACCTTGTAGGCGCCAGAACCCAGCGGCGCTTCGAGAGTCGAACTCGTCGAACGGATGCTTGCTGTAGTAGGCGCGGGAAAAAATAGGAAGACCAGCGACCAGCAGCGGCACGTCGCGCGCACGCTTCTCGTCAAAACGCAGAACGACCGTTGCATCGTCGATTGCTTCGATGCCGACACAATCACGCATGATTTGCGCGATGATCGGATGCCCCTTTTCCTTCAACGTCGTGAACGAGAAGGCAACATCGTGTGCGGTGAGTTTGGTGTCGTCGTGGAACCGCGCCTCTGGGCGAAGTAGGAATTTATAGGTCAGCCCATTGTCAGAGATGCGCACCGCACGTGCGACCAATCCATACATCGCGTCAGGCTCGTCCCACGCACGCTCCATCAGCGTCGCAAAGGTCCGTTCGATGCCTTGTGCCCCTTCGCCCTTGAGTATGAAGCCGTTCAGGGAATTGAAGGTGAGGAAGTTCTGGTTGAGTTGACGACTTGGTCCGATCTGCGAAAAAACACCACCCTTGGGTGCTTTCGGTTCGACATACTCGAAATGGGCGAAATTCGGTGGATATTTTAGGTCGCCGAATGCGGATATGCCGTGAGTTTCGGCACCATCCCGCGCCTGGGCCGATCGCGATCCGCCGACATGCGCGCTCGCGAACGCCCCGGCTGACAGGACAAGCAATTTTCGACGGTTCAGTGTTGTGCCGTTCAAAGAGGCAAGCGGAATTCGGTCTTGCATGCATCACTCCCTGTCCTGCGATGCTCCGACGCTGGGTGTCTCGCAACGGGAGAAGCCAACGATGATGGAGGTCGTTCCAAACCCATGTCCTGCCCCGCTTCCCTAACCATAACCTAAGTCTCCGAGGTTGTCGGAACAACAATCCCCGCACAAGTCTCGTGCTTACGGGTTGATAGTGACCAGCCGGCAACAATCGGCCGATCAATAATGAGGCTGCCGCAGCCGGCGACCGTGGCGACGTTACCTTCGTGTCACATCGATTCGCCCCTGGGAATTGGCAATTGGTTTGACCGGCGGTGGTCCGGGGACTGTCCACGCCTTGGGGACTTACGGCCCTTAGACCTCTGTCGCCGCGGCGACGACGTTTCGTCGCATTCTACGACGCAGACCCCGTGAATGGGCATGATGGCTCGGGCAGGCCGTGCTAGCGCGGATAGGCGACGCCAATTCTTCAAGCCATTGACTAGGCTATTTATGATAGGGACTGTGGCCGCAGGGCAATGGAAAGCTGTGTGGGGTGGCCGTAAGGTAGTTCTCGAACTCGGTCCGAGCGTCCTATGGTTGCAAGCAATATCCGATGGTTAGCGTATAGTTTGCGGCCGCGTCGGAGAGAGGAATGTTGCGGAAGCGTCGTCAGTTTGGGATGGCGGCTCTTGCGGTCGCAGCCTCCGCTTGCGCGGGAATCCCGTTTCAGGCTGCGGCCGATACGCTCGAATCTGCGCTAGCGCTGGCCTATCAGAACAACCCACAATTGAGCGCCCAGCGTGCGCTTGTGCGCGCGACCGACGAGGGTGTGTCGCAGGCATTGGCCGGCTATCGGCCGAGGCTAGCGGCGACGGCCAATATTGGAGCGCAAACCAACCACCTGGTTACGCGAAGCAATCCGACTGTTCCTCCCATCCCGCAAGTGGATACGCCCCAAAATGGAGGCACCACGCCTCGCGGTGTTGGCGCCACGCTCACACAGAACATATTTAACGGGTTCCAGACGGCGAACCGCACTCGCCAAGCCGAAAGCCAAGTTCGGGCCGCACGAGAAACGCTACGCACAACCGAGCAGACTGTCCTCGTCAGTGCCGTCACGGCCTACATGAACTTGTTGCGCGACACTGCCATTTTTGAGTTGCAGCGAAGCAATCTTGACGTGTTGCAGGAGCAACTGCGTCAAACCAAACAGCGTCTTGAATCCGGCAACGTCACCGCCACCGACGTTTATCAGTCCGAGTCGCGTCTTTCGGTGGGACGGACCCAGTTGTTTGCCGCCGAAGCTAACTACCGGACTTCTCGCGCCGTATATCGTCAAGTGATCGGCGTGGAGCCGGGCAGGCTCATGCCTGCGAGCGCAGTCGATCGCTTCATTCCTGACAGCCTTCCTGCGGCAGTCACCGCTGGAACTGCCGAGCATCCCACGGTGGCAACGGCGCAGTATAACGTTGACGTCGCTCTTTATCAGGTCAAGGTCGCAGAAGGCGCGCTCTACCCTACGCTCTCCTTGCTGGGATCGGTGCAAAGAAATTACGACCTCGGGCTGACGACGCCTGAGAACTTCACCGCGTCCGTCGGGGGCCAACTTTCTGTTCCCATTTATCAAGGCGGCGCGGAGTATTCGCAGATCAGGCAAGCCAAAGAGACGCTCGGGCAACGGCGTCATGATCTTGATGTGACACGAGATCAAGCTCGGCTCAGCGTCGTCCAGGCGTGGGCGTTGCTCGATGCGTCGAAGGGTTCCATCTTGTCGACGCAAGCACAAGTCAAGTCGGCGGAATCTGCACTTAACGGCGTGCGAGAAGAAGCGAGAACTCGGTCAGCGTACAACGCTCGACGTGCTCAACGCCCAGCAAGAATTGGTCAATGCTCGCATTTCTTTGGTGTCTGCCCAACGGGATCGCGTGGTGAACTCATACGCTCTGTTGGGGGCAATTGGACGCCTTTCGCCGGCCGTCTTGGGCTTGGCGACGGCTGCGTATGACTCACAAATCCACTATCATCAGATACGTGACGCTTGGACCGGTGTGCGTACACCCGATGGCCGCTGATAGACACGGCCAGAGCGGCGCTCGCCTCTAGACCTTGATGCTGGGACAAAAGTTGCGCGGGCTGGCCACGCCGTCATCATGCTTTGTTTTGCTGCTTGGACGTAGTGCCTGCACTTCAAAACGAAATCATTCGACGCTGGCCTGCTCGCCTTGCTCTGCGCCAATCGGGCTATTCGCCGACATTCGGCGGCGTATCGGAAGAACTCTTCGGTCTGAAACGGCTCACGCTCATCCATGACGAGGGCTCACGCATCTTCAATCTCCACCCTCGACAATCAGACAACGATAGACGGTGCGGAGGGTTCCGCCCTCCAGCACAGAACTAAGTGTGTAAGTGTGGAAGTATTCCCCGGACCCGGGTCGCCGTGGGATTATCGATTGAACTCCGATTCCGGCACGAAATTCCCACGCCTCAGGGGGCAGCCGTTTCTCCTTTTTGGCTTCGACCAGGCTTTTTTGCGGGGCAGCTTTGTTTCAACGTATTGATTCAGCATCGTAAATCCTGCTGAAGTAACCAATCCTTGAGCTGGCATCGAATCGGAGCAGCTTGCTGGTAAGATGGTTGAGCGGTGGCAACATGATGCGCGGTCGAATGTTGTGCTGCCCTTGAGGTCACATTGATGCGGCAGCCTGGCCAGCGGCCCAATCCCAATCCTCGTTCGGAGCTCGCGGCGGCTCTCGCGTCCTGTCGTGGCGCCTTTGTCGCCACCGCGCTGATGAGCGGCATGAGCAACATTCTCATGCTCACCGGCGCGATCTTCATGCTGGAAATCTACGATCGAGTGCTGCCGAGCCGAAGCCTCCCAACGCTTGTCGCCCTGGTGATTCTTGCAGCCGGCTTGTTCACAGCGCAGGGCATACTCGACTTAATACGGGGTCGCATTCTGGTCCGCATCGGCGCCCGCCTCGACGAAGAGTTGAGTAGCCGTGTCTACGAGACGATCGTGCGGCTTCCGTTGAAGGTGGGTAATCGCAGCGACGGTCTCCAGCAACTCCGCGACCTCGACAGCGTGCGGTCCTTCCTGTCGGGAGCTGGTCCAACGGCGCTGTTCGATTTGCCCTGGCTGCCGATCTATCTGGCGATTTGCTTCTTGTTTCACCCTTACATTGGTCTCGCCGCTCTGGCGGGCGCGATCATTTTGGGCTGCCTCACGTTGATGACGGAGATGTTGACCCGCGAGCCGACCAAAGCAGCGACCGGCTTTGGCAACACGCGCAATGCGCTCGCGGAAGCCAGCAGGCGAAACGCGGAAGCTTTAAGAGCGATGGGAATGACCCCTCGCATTGCCGTGCTCTGGCACGATGCAAATCGCAAATACATGGACAGTCAGCAGCGCGCGAGTGACGTTGCCGGTGGTTTTGGATCGGCGTCCAGAGCACTCCGTATGATGCTGCAGTCGGGTGTGCTCGCAGTTGGCGCCTATCTCGTGATCAATCAACAGGCGACGGCCGGCATTATCATTGCTGGCTCAATTCTAAGCGCGCGCGCCTTGGCCCCGGTCGATCTTGCGATCACCAATTGGAGGGGTTTCGTTGCGGCCCGGCAAAGCTGGCAGCGTCTCACCAATCTTCTTTTGCTGCTGCCGGCCCAGACCACACCGATGGCGTTGCAACCGCCGGCGAAGAGTCTAACGGTTGAAAACGTAACCGCCGCGCCGCCCGGCAGCGATCGGATCGCTGTTGCGGACGTGAGCTTTGCTCTGCAGGCGGGACACGGCCTTGGGATCATCGGCCCGAGCGGCTCAGGCAAGTCGTCCTTGGCACGACTGCTGATTGGTGTCTGGCAGCCGGCGCGTGGTCGGGTTCGTCTCGATGGTGCGGCGTTGGAGCAGTGGCCTCCCGAAACGCTCGGCGCATGTGTCGGATATCTACCCCAGGACGTTGAGTTGCTGGCGGGGACGGTGGCACAGAATATTGCGCGTTTTGCGTCACCCTTGGATGCGCAGGCCGTGATTGCAGCGGCAACGGCCGCCGGCGTTCACGACCTCATCGTAAGCTTGCCGGACGGGTATGAAACGCAGATCGGCGAGAGCGGGGCCGCGCTGTCGGCCGGGCAGGCTCAGCGAATTGCACTTGCGCGTGCGCTCTATGGAAATCCGTTTTTGGTGGTCCTCGATGAGCCAAACTCAAATCTCGATGCGGAGGGCGACGAGGCACTCAGCCGCGCCATCACGAGTGTGCGCGCCCGTGGCGGAATTGTCGTTGTTGTTGCCCACCGCCCCAGTGCGATCGCAAGCGTCGACCAATTGCTCATGATGAATCAAGGGCGGGCTCAGGCGTTCGGTCCAAAGGAAGACGTGCTGGCTCGAGTGGTGCAGCGGGATGCCGGTGGTGCTCGCCCCCTCAAGGTCGTGCCAGAGGCAGGGGGTGCCAAATCATGAGTCAGCCAGAAGCTTCCCGCTCGCGTCGTTCCATCCGTCGTCACGCGCTGGTTGGCCTCGTGATCGTTGCTATTCTCGCCGGCGGCGTCGGCGGGTGGGCCGGCACGATGAAGTTGTCGGGTGCGCTCATCGCGCCTGGTTCGGTCGTCGTCGATAGCAACGTGAAGAAAGTCCAGCACCCGACCGGCGGCATCGTCGGTGATCTTCGTGTGCGTGACGGCGACCGCGTCAAATCTGGTGATGTGGTCGTGCGTCTCGATGACACCGTGACCCGTGCCAATCTCGCAATCGTCACCAAGGGGATCAATGAACTGACGGCGCGCAAGGCTCGGCTCGAAAGCGAGCGCGACGGCGCGGAAAACGTTGTGTTTCCGAGCGATCTTTTGGCTCGTGCAGCCGACCGTGACGTGGCTGCCGTTATCGACAGCGAGCGCAAACTTTTTGAATTGCGACGCAGCGCCCGCCTTGGCCAGAAGGAACAGCTGCGTCAACGGATTGAGCAGTTCAAGGAGGAGGTGCGGGGCTATCGGGCGCAGCAGCAGGCCAAGACCAGAGAAATTGAGCTCATTGAACGCGAGATGGTGGGCGTCAGAGATCTGTGGAAGCAGAAGCTCATTCCAATTACCCGATTGACCGAGCTCGAACGGCAGGCGAGCGAGGCTTGAAGGGGAAAGCGCGCAGCTGATTGCGCAGTCGGCCCAGGTCGGAGGGAAGATCGCTGAAACGGAGCTGCAAATTATTCAGATCGATCGCGATTTGAGCAGCGAAGTTGCCAAGGAGACGCGCGAGATTGATGGCAAGCTCGGTGAATTCGTGGAGCGCAAGGTCACGGCTGAAGACCAGCTCAAGCGGATCGAAATCCGATCGCCGCAAGACGGTACGGTTTTCCAGTCGACCGTGCACACTGTTGGAGGCGTCATCACCGCTGGCGATCCGATCATGCTGATCGTTCCCGAGGCCGACAATCTCATCGTCGAAGCCAAAGTGAATCCGCAGGACATCGATCAGGTCAAGATCGGCCAGGTAGCGTTGCTGCGGCTCTCTGCCTTCAACCAGCAGGCAACGCCAGAAATCTACGGCAGCGTGACCCGTATTTCTGCTGACGCGACCAGCGATCAACGCACCGGGTTGAGCTATTACACCATCCGTATTGCGATGCCGCCGACTGAAGTTGCCAAGATTGGCGACGTCACTGTAATACCGGGGATGCCGGTCGAGGCTTTCGTCCAGACCGGCGAGCGCACCATGATCTCCTATTTCATGAAGCCGCTGAGTGATCAAATGATGCGCGTGTTCCGGCAGCGGTGACGAACGGTCGGCACAGAGCGTAGCGTTGATTGGTTCATGAATTGGCTCTCCAAACTGGCGCGGCGATTTGGTTTCGCGCGAACTCTCGCGCTCGCTTCAATGTTGGCCTTGGCGCTGTTGCGGATTGTTGATCCGGCGCCCCTTGAGGAGGTTCGTCTCAGGGCATTCGATTTTTTCCAGGTCCTGCAGCCACGTGTCGCGACGCAGCGGCCGGTCGTCATCGTCGACATCGACGAGCAAAGTCTTCGGAAATTCGGGCAATGGCCATGGCCACGGACCCGCGTTGCTGAGATCGTGACGCGCCTGACGCGGGCCGGCGCCTTCGTAATCGGCTTCGACGTCGTGTTCGCCGAGCCCGACCGGCTTTCGCCGGACGTCGTCGCGGACGTGTTCCGCAATCTTGACGAGGAAACTCGGCAAAAGATCCGCGCGTCGTCAAGCACGGACAGCGTCTTCGCGGATGCGTTGCGGCAGTCCCGCGTGGTGCTGGGTGAGACCGGATTGCCGATCCCGGTACCGCAGTCCGAAGCGCCACCGCCTACGGGTATCGCCATGCTGGGGCCTGATCCGCGGCCGCTCCTGCCGGATTACCCGGGCCTGTTGCGCAATCTGCCGATCCTCGACAAGGCCGCGGCAGGGCGCGGCCTGTTCAGCATCCGACCCGAACGGGACGGCATCGTCAGGCGCGTACCGATGATCATGATCGCGCAGGGCGAGATCAAGCCGGCGCTCGCCTTCGAAATGCTGCGTGTCGGCACCGGCGCGTCGACCATACAGATCAAGTCGGATGTCGCCGGCGTGCGCAGCATCGCGATACCGGGTTTCGAATTGCCGACCGACCGGCACGGCCAATTGTGGATCCATTTCTCGCCGCGCGATCCCGCGCGCTACGTTTCCGCCGCCGACGTTCTTGAGGGTCGGGTCGGCCCCACCGAGGTGGAACGCCGGCTTGTGCTGATCGGAACATCCGCTGCCGGCCTGCTCGATCTGAAGACCACCCCAGTCGACCCCACCATGCCGGGCGTCGAGGTCCATGCGCAGATCCTGGAAAGCATGCTGTCGCAATCCATGCTTTCGGCGCCGCATGACATCATTGCTGCCGAACTGGGCGCCGCATTGTTGATCGGTGCGATGATCATCTGGCTGGCGCCGATCCTGAGTCCGTTCTTGCTGCTGGCGTTCGGCGCGGCGATCAGCGCGCTGGTAATCGGAACGTCCTGGTACTACTACACCCAACACAAGCTGCTGATTGATTTTACGTATCCGTTGCTGTCGAGCATTCTCATCTATCTCATCCTTGTCTTTACAAACTACGTTGGCGAACAAGCACAGCGGCGTCGGATTCGTTCGGCGTTCAGCCAATACTTGTCGCCCACCCTGGTCGCTCAGCTTGCGCAATCTCCCGAGAAACTCGTGCTCGGCGGTGAGCAGCGCAATATGACGATCATGTTCAGCGACGTGCGCGGCTTCACCACGATCTCCGAGATGTATAAGGACGATCCGCAGGGGCTGACGTCGCTGATGAACAGCTTTTTGACGCCCCTGACCAATGCGATCATCGATCGCAAGGGGACGATCGACAAGTACATGGGCGACGCGATCATGGCGTTCTGGAACGCGCCACTTGACGATCCAACGCACGAGATCAATGCATGCGAAGCCGCCATCGACATGTTGGATCGTGTCGAAAAGCTCAATCTCGTGCGCAAGCAAGAGGCAGACAGCAATTCGCGGCCGTACTTTCCGATCAACATCGGAGTGGGTATCAATACCGGGTCCTGCGTTGTCGGCAACATGGGTTCCGACTTGCGGTTCGACTATTCGGTGTTGGGCGACAGTGTCAATCTGGCCTCACGGCTGGAGGGGCAATGCAAGTCCTATGGGCTTCCCATTATCGTTGGCTCACGAACGGCGCTTGTCGCAAAGGATAGATTTGCGGTTCTTGAAATCGATTTCGTCGCCGTCAAGGGCAAGAAAGAGCCGGAGGTCGTCTATGCGATCATGGGTCGGGAGGACTTGGCCAACTCTGGCAAATTTCAGCGGTGGCGCGACCTGAACATCGACATGCTTTCGCACTATCGCAGGCGGGACTGGTCCGCAGCGCTGGCTGCCATCGAACGCGGCCGCAGGGTTGATGAAGAGCAACGATTTGCCACGCTGTACGATGTCTATACCGAACGCATCCGAGAATTTCAGATGACCCCGCCTCCCGACGACTGGGATGGCGCCTATGCTCTGGAGAGCAAGTAGGCCGCGCATGTCAGTTTCATCAATGTCTGTCCGATTTTGGGGGGTCCGCGGAAGCATCGCGTGTTCCGGGCCGGACACCGCTCGTTATGGCGGCAATACGCCGTGCGTTGAGATTCGGTGCGGCGACCACGTTTTGATTTTCGACGCCGGCACCGGCATACGGCCACTCGGCAACGCGTTGATGCGCGAAACCAACCTCACCGAAGTCGATATTTTCCTAAGCCATTGCCACATTGATCACGTGGTTGGGCTACCGTTTTTTGCGCCATTTTTTTCGAAACATCATGTGGTGCGGGTGTGGGCCGGCAACTTGGCCCCGGCTCTCCGCATCGAAGATGCAGTACGAAAGCTGATCAGCTTTCCGCTTTTCCCGATCCCAATCGACGCGTTCAAGGCCAAACTCGAATTTCGAGATTTCAGGGCCGGCGCCACGCTCAATCCTCGGTCCGGAGTGACGTTGCGCACGGCCGCCCTCAATCATCCTGGCGGTGCAACCGGATATCGGATCGACTGCGGCGGCCGATCAGTTGCGTATCTGACAGACACCGAATGCGGCAGTGGACCTTTCGATCCGGCCGTCCTGTCGTTGGCCAAGGATGCTCTGGTCATTCTCGATACGCCCTATACGAACGAGGAACTGCCCTCGCGGATTGGCTGGGGACATTCGAGCTGGCAGCAGGGAGTTCGTTTGGCCGATGAGGCAGGTGCGGATCGGCTGTGCCTGTTCCATCACGATCCGGATCATGATGATGAGTTCATCGATGCAATTGCCAAAGCCGCGAGTGCCGCCCGTCCGGGAACGATTGTGGCGCGGGATGGAATGGTCCTAAAGCTATGACACGCTTGCTGTCGACCTATCTCGGCGTGGCTTTTTTGTTTTCCTCGATGATGCCTTCCAGACGGGCGATGTTTTGCAGGAGCCGGTCGCTGCTCAGGCGCAGGAAGTAGTATCCGAATTCCGGATTCTGGAAATAGATCTCGAGCAGCTTGTCGTACGTGATGGTCAGCACGTCACCGCTTTCAATGCATTCCACCGTTTGCGTGCGGCGATTGTCTTTGGAGAGAAACCCGAGCTCGCCCATGATGCGGCCAGGTGGAATTTCGATGCCAATTTCCTTGACCAGGAACTTTCCGGTCACCGTGTAGAACATCTCCTTGGCCGTATCGCCTTTGCGAAACAGCTGGTCGCCCATCTTGTATTTTCGTGTTGTCATAAACGGTTTCAGCCAGTCCATCGACAGATCGCCCTGCGCCGATATTCGCGCCTTCTTGACCAGGTTGAGCATCTGATGGAGGCGGAAGATGTTAATGGGCAGGGAAAGGAGATAGAGGAGAAAAGTCGCCACCGCTCCGGCCAAGGCGCCGTAGCCGATGAAGAACAGCATGCTGATAATGCCGATGACGCGCAGCGGTACGATGGTGCGCACCATCAACGTCGCCACGTAAAGCAGTGCACCAACCAGCGCCAGCGTATTTGCGATGTTGATGTTGGCCAGCGTGATGTCGACTAGACGATTCCACAGCGCGTCGAAGGTGACGTTGTTGGGATCCAGACCCAGCTGAATCAGCAGCTTTTCCACGCGGAGATTTTGGGCCGCGTATTCGATCGCGCGGTCGAGTATCCCCGGCTGACCTCGATCTTGGGCGTCCATCATTCCTACCCAAAACCCGTCAATGCCGGCCGTCGACGGTGCGATCGTGGTGTGCCAACAGGCTGTTCACGGACGAGGCGAATTTCAAGCGGAGTGGTCCTGCCGGCCGCTCTGCTGTAGCGTGACGGCGAACGGATTTCGAGCGCTTCGCCCCAAAACTCATGCCAAGCTCGTTGATTTTTCGGTCCGCTCGGGTCCAGGTGTCGAGCGACCAGTCTTTCATCGCACCGGTACATCCACGCCGAACGTAAGATATTGGTTTGCGACAGACCATGCAAATTCGTGCCGGCTTGGATTTCGCGCTGGAGCCGGAGCGTCTCATCGGTGAGGCCTTGTCACAGCGGTAATGAGAGCTACCATTCGTCCGCTCACGTCTCCGAAAGTCGGCTTTCGTTCAATCAATGGCTGCCTCCTCGTTTCTCGAGCTTTTGGACGCTCAACTCGCCAACTGCGATACGCAGTGGAGTGTTGGTACGTTTGGGGCGCTCGCCGAGTTTACTCGCGATCGGCACGAGGCGGCCGCCATTAGCCATTCTGACTCCGATGTATCGGCGGTCACCAGCCGCGGCGGGATTCGCATTTCGCCATCTCCGAACATCAGACTTGTTGCCTCAGAAACCGCAACGCGCACAAGCTGGAACCATCGAGTTGCGTTGTGTTTGCGGGAAGAAGACAGCGCGATGACGCAACGCGACGTTTTAACTGAGCTTGGAACCGACACTCAATCGTTGCGGGATTGTGATCGCGATGCGATCTTGTTTGATCTTGGGCTGGCCGCACACCAGATCGATGCGTGCGTTCGCGTGTCCGATCCAGCGGTTGTTGCAGACCTTCGAGCCTGTAGCGGTCGCAACGTGTTCGAAGCGGGCAACCCGGCAATGCGAGTCATTGTGTCAGCAAGTCCGCATCGAGTGTTTGTGAGCCGTATAGGTCGAATCGAAGTTTTTCAGCCGATACCTCCGCCCGGTGGCAGCAGCCCGGAAGGCCCGCACACCCACGTGCTGCCAAAGTTGCTGCAACACCGACGCACGCATCCGGCCACAGAGCAAGTTCCGCCCAACTTTGTGCCCTGTGCGCATTTCTATCCGGCACATCCAACAAAGGACGCCCTCGGATGTCCGCCGCCATTCGATGCTGATCGCCATTCACTTTTTCAGGAGATGTTTCTTCAGTTCGGCAACGATGATGCAATCGAAATAAAGCGCCGCGTCGTTACAGCAATAGACCGTGGTGAAGATCCATCGAAGATTGGCAATCTTACCGATCGATTTGCGCGAGCCGGCGTTCGAGTTACGCTTCGGCAATTGCAAGCGTCTCGCGAGCCATCGCCGACACTCGCGGCCTGGCTCCAGGCTCATGACCGACCGCATATCAACCCAAAGAAGATGGACGATGCCGAAGCAATGCACCAGCATGCGTGAGTTCAAACGGCGGGCAGGATCGTGCGTCTGAAAGACAAGATCGCGATCGTCATTGGTGCCGGGCAATCGCCCGGCGAGGGGTTGGGCAACGGCCGGGCTACCTGCCTCCAATTCGTGCAGGAAGGGGCAAAGGTCCTTGCGGTCGACAATCGGCTCGCTTCCGCTGCGGAGACCTCGACACTCGCTGCGAAAGATGGTGGCGAGTGCATTCCCTGGGAGGCCGATGTCACCAAGGAGGCGACGTTGGCTGCAACGATCCGGGAAGCGCAGCGCCGGTGGGGACAGATCGATGTCTTGCACTATAACGTCGGTGTCAGTCTGTCCGGCGGCGATGCCCCGCTTGCGGAAATCACCGAGGAAGCATTCGACCGCGTTTGCGCCATCAATCTGCGTGGCGCGGTGATGTCGTGCAAGCACGTACTACCAGTGATGCGCACGCAACGCTCAGGTGTTATCATCACCATCTCGTCGCTTGCTGCTTGGGAAAGCTACCCCTATGTCGCCTACAAAGCGACCAAGGCGGCAATGATCGCCTTTACGCAGCAAGTCGCCCTACAAAATGCCGAGTTCGGTATCCGGGCGAACGTGATCTTGCCAGGTTTGATGGACACGCCAATGGCGGTCGATACACGCGCGCGCCGCACCGGCAAACCACGCGCTGAGATCGCCGCAGCGCGCGACGCCAAGGTGCCATTGCGTCAGCGGATGGGAACCGCATGGGATGTGGCGAACGCTGCGTTGTTCCTGGCCTCCGACGAGGCTAATTTCATCACTGGCGCGGCGTTGCCGGTCGATGGCGGGGCGCTGGTTCGTATTGGTTGATGCTTGGCGGTGCCAGTTGCCGTCCGGGCAAATCGGTCCTATGTGATCGGTGTCGAAAGCTTTTGCAGTGCCAGGGACTTGCGATGTCTGAAACGGTGGCGACAACCCGCGCCCCGCTGCTCATTGCGGCCGGTGTCGCCGGACTGTTGGTCGCGGCGACCGCCGCATTGTGGGCGCACTACGGCACCGCCGTGTTTTTTGAGGTAATTCGGGCCGGTTTCATGGCGTGCTTCGGCTGAGGGGCGCCGAGAATGACACCGAGAACAACGCGCCTGCTCCTGGTGCTCGCAGCATTCCTCTCGGGTTTGGTGCTGTTTTCCACCATTGTTTTCATCGTCACAGGGCGCAGCCCCGCTCCGGTGGCGTTGCAGTCGGCGGTCGGTGGCCCGTTCCGCCTGACCGATCACAATGGCCGTACCGTTACCGACCAGGATCTAAAGGGTCGGCCCTTCCTGGTGTTCTTTGGCTTTACGCATTGCCCGGACGTTTGCCCAACGACGTTGTTCGAGGTCTCGGAAATCCTCCGCGCGCTTGGCAAGGACGGCGAGCGCGTGCGCGCGCTGTTCGTCACGGTCGATCCCGAGCGCGACACGCCTGAGAAACTCAAGGACTACCTATCAAGCTTCGACCCCCGCCTGATCGGCGCGACGGGTGACGACGTAGCGGTCAAGGCAATCGAGAGGGCCTATCGAGTCTATGCCAAGAGGGTCCCGCTCGACGGCGGTGGCTACACCATGGATCACACCGCCATCGTCTATCTGATGGACAAGGACGGTCGCTTTGTCGCGCCGTTCAACATGAAGCGGCGGCCCGTAGAGGCCGCGGCTGAGTTGCGCCGCTATCTCTGACCGATAGGGACTCCTGGGCAGGCGTTTACGTACGCGCCGGTGCTTTCCATCTCCGTCGCTCGATTTATGATGTAAGACGGGGCGCGCGGATCAACTGCAGAGCTGGCGGAGCGGGGAGGGGCTTTGCAGATGGTTTCGCCGCATCGGTGGCCACGACTTGAAAGCGCGAGGGCGGTATACCGTTTGCTCGCTGCGGCTGTTGCCCGGGCCGATGCCGCGCGATCCCCCTGGCTGATCTGGGCGTGCCGTACGCTCCTCATCGCGCTGTTATTCGCCGCAGCGTTCTGTTCCATGCGGTTCGACGCGTCCTGGGCGATTCCGCCGGGCAGCATCGCTCATGAGAGTGGGACGGTGTATTCGGCCGCACTGCCGCGACCGTATCTCGTTACGCGCATCGTTCCGACACAGGAAGACAATTCCATCACGCCGGGTACAGAGCTGCGCCAGAATGGGCAGCGCCTCGGGCCGCTTCGCCTGTCCCCGGGAGAAATTACCGCCGAAGGCAGCGGACAATATTCTCGCGTGCGAAGCCGCATCTTCTTCACCGCCAGTGATAATACCGATCCGCGGACAAATGCTCATGCCTACATCGTCCGCTACCAATATGCGGCCAGCGGTTTTGTACCGCTAGCACTCGCAGCTCTTCTGGCTGCTCTGCTTACCATCGGGCTGCCACCGCTGCACGACGCCGGCTTCTGGCCATCGGCGAAGCGGAGGCTCGGCATGGCGTTGTTCGATCTTGAGCCGCGTCCGCTTCTGATCGCCAGCTGCGCGGCGGCTGCGCTGGTCCTGGGCGTGGCCACTGTCGTGTCGCGAGAATTCGCGTTCGATCTCCTCAACTCCTTGCGGGCTGGGCTACGTGACTTGATCGGTGCGGGTTTTTCGTTTGCCGGGTTGATAGTCGCGGCGCAAATCCTCGACGGTCGCGGATTGATGCGTCTGCGCCAAGCGGCAATCTCCGCTGTTCTCGTTTTTGCGGCGGCGTTCTTCAGCAAGTTCTGGTGGCTATGGCTGATCATCGGCGTCGTCGCATGGTTCATCGCCCGAGACGACGCTGCCGACGCGGTCCGGCGCCTTCGTGCGCAAATCGAAAACCTCACGCTGCGGCAAATTTTGCTCGCGGTCGCCGCGCTGACAGTTGTGATGTCGCTGCCCGAAGTCGTGCGTTACTGGGATCAGTCCGGCTGGATGGACTCCCGCGGCTACGACGAGCTTGCGCATCGCATTGCGACCGGGGAGGCGCCGTTCGGCAGCAATTCCGTAATGCCGGGCTATCAATATGGCCTGGCGGTGCTCTATTGGACTTTTGGGCACTTCTTCTTCGTTCAGCAGATCGGCAACATCGCGATGGCCGTTCTGGGCACGTTGGCCTTCACTGTTGCGGCCCACAAACTATACAGCAACGCATGGGCCACGGTTCTGGCCGGTGTGTTCGTCGCCTGCTGGCCGCCGTTTCGGCAATACGTGTGGTATACCCAGATCGAGAGCTGGTACGTCCCGCTGTTCGCTGTTTCTCTGCTTGCGTTGGTGCACTACCGGCAAAACCGAACGCTCACTGCCGCTGTCCTGCTTGCGCTTGCCAGCTGCGCGATTTTCAACATGCGGCTGCAAGGCGCATTCTATGCTGCCGCGCTCGGGCTCGCGCCGTTCGTGGTGTCGGACCTTCAATGGCGCCAGCGTCTGCGCCATCTCGTAGTCTTCGGCGCGATCTTTGTGGTGGTAGGGGTCGCGCCCTGGTCCATACGAAACGCTGTTGTCGATGGAAGGCTGTCGCCTTCCAGCATTCAATCCATGGAGTACACGGCAATTCTGAATGATCCCCGCGTCCCGTTGTACGGCTTGCGGTGGTGGGAGAGGACCGATGAGGTCAGGCAAGACTGGGCGCAGCGATATCCTGATCTGGAGCAACGTCTGCAAGCACAGGGGCGTTATTTCTGGGATCGCCTGATCGAGGATCCCGCATACTTCGTCAAAGCCTTTCCGTTTCGCCTCATGGCGTTCTATGGCGTGCTCCCGGGCGGGTATCTGAGCCATGACGCCGCCGTTCCCCCGGAATCGGCTGTAACGGTCTTGCGGGAGCTGCGCGGGAAGGCGGCATTCTGGGCTCCAATTGGTCTGTCGGTTCTCGGTCTCGTGGTGGCAGCGGGCGCGCCATTCTCCTGGTTTCTCGCGCTCCTCGTCTTTGCCAATGCGATGATCTGCCTCCTCGTGGGCGGGGCCACCGAGCCACGGTTTGCCTATCCGGCGCTGCTGCTGCACTTCTTGATCGGCCTCGCGCTCTTCAGCCGCTACCGCGCTCCGGATTCGGACGCAATGGCGCGGCGCTGGGTCAATGTGTCATTCGCCCGGGTGCTGGGAGTCGGCATCGTGTTGACAGCCGGCTTTGGATTCCTGCGGCTATATTTGGGCGGTCCTTATGCGTTTCGGTCCATCATGGCAGAAAGCTGGATTTTCAATCCGAGGGTCACGCCCGACCCGGGACTGCCCGAATTGCGCGTCTCAGCCAAGGAGCATTTTCTCGATGATTGAGCGGTAGCAGCGCTGCCGGTCGGGGCCCGATTTGTGACGCAGCTTCTGATTACAAACGACATGCTCCCGCCCCGATATGCAGTCAATGCGCCGGGAATGCCGAATGAACTCGGCCATCCCGGCTCCGCACAATATTTCTACGCCTATATTCCCGGCGGTCACACCATCTTCGCCGCCCGTTTCTCCGGGACCGAAGTCAAGACGCCGGCGCGGGAGCGATCGACTGTGCGCGCGCAGATCAAGATCGATCGGAGAACGAGCTGGTACGGGCAAGACTGTTATTGGATTTTGGTCGAAAAGATCGTTGCGGAGCCATAGCCCCGGCAAGGCGTGACGTGCGTGCCAGCCCGTGCTCAGTCTTCTCCCAGTGATGCGGATCGATTACGAGCTGATACAAGGCGCGCCACGACGCTATCGACAGCAGCATCCAATAAATCGGCAAGAGCAGCAGCGCCCAGGCGCATCCCAGAAGCCCGCGGCGAAAGAGGCCGATCAAACTGACGCCGATGAAAGCGGCATAGCCCATTGCCAAGTAGATGGTGTGTCGCGCCACAGCGGCCATGTCGCCGGGCTCAACAACCGCTGCGGCCAATTCCAGCAGCAGCTTGCTGACGAACAAGAAGTGAACCAATGCGGCGAGCACTGTTCCGCCGACCAGCAATTGGAACACTGCAAAGCCAAGCCAGCCGAGCTCGCGCCTTAGCGTGCGGGGCGAACGCATGTGCACCAGCCATGTTTGCATCCAGCCTTTGCACCACCGTGTGCGTTGGGTGAGCCATTGGCGGAAACGTACGGGAGCTTCCTCGTAAGTTGAGGACTGAATGATCGCGGTGCGATAGCCCTGGCGGGCGAGACGCATGCCTAGGTCGGCATCCTCTGTTACGTTGTAGGGATCCCATGCCCCGATTCTGCGCAATACGTCAGTGCGAAAGTGATTTGACGAGCCGCCGAGCGGAAGTGGAAGCCGCCAGGCCGCGAGACCAGGGAGAAACACGTCGAATAAGCCGGCATATTCTGCCGTGAACAGACGAGTCAACCAGCTATCGGATGTGTTGTCGATCGTCAGCCGTGCTTGCACGCAAGCAAGTTTGTCGTCACCGGCGTTGAAGGCTTCCAGCGCCAGGCGAAGCTGATCAGGTTCAGGCCTGTCCTCGGCGTCGTAAACTGCGATGAACTTCCCGCGGACAAAAGGCAGCGCCGCATTGAGGGCTTTTGGCTTTGTCCGCGGTTGCCCTTCCGGCGCGATGATGATCTCGAACGGCGGCGACAGGCGCATCTCGGCCAAAACCGAATGCATGGCGTAGTCGTCCGGCTCTAACACCAGTTTGATGTCGAGCTTTTCACCAGGGTAATCAAGCTTTCGAAGAGCAGCGACGAGGTCGCCGACCGTCGCTGTCTCGTGATGGAGCGCAACCACGACGGTGTAGATTGGCAGCTGGTGATCAGACGCGAGACGTGGCATCCGCTGCACGGACCGCCATGAAAATGCGGCGATCAGGCGCAGGGCTGTCCACGCCAAGAAGATAGCGCCGAGCGCCGAGTCGACAGCGACGGCGGCGTCGCCGTGCGCGAAAAGCGCAAAGATTGCAATTGTGGCCACAAGAATTGCCGTCGCGATAAAGCGCCGCTGGCCCGTGCCCGCCGAAAGCTCCGGTTTTTCGGCTCGCAACGCCTCAGCTGCCAAAAGCCTGATCGTGTGCTCCGCGTGTCGATTGGCAAATTTTGTCAGTTGCCCGCAACCGGTGAGGCAAACGTGAGGTCTGAGGCCGGGTCTTCCCTCTAGCGCGAAGAGCAAGCGGCGCATCGACAACTCACGGGGAGCGACCACGAGCTTTCTCGCGCCATTGACGACAAGCTCCAGGACGCCGCTATGCACGGCTTCGATCAGCTTGCGGTCGTCTAACGGACATGCTGCGCGTGTTTTGTCGTCGAGCGGCTCGAAGACTATTCCGGCCGAATCGGCAAAGGCAGCGAGATAGGTGTGCTCATCAATCAGCCCTTGTGTGATCAGCACACGGTCCGCGCCAACTCCAAGTTCCGCCGCGCGCAACTCGGCGAATCCCAGAGTGCCCGCTGTCAGCAGGTGCCGAACACAGTCGATCTCGGGGCAACGCGGCAGGATCGAAGAGGTGAGATGTGATTGGCGTGCCGGGTGCCGTTCGTCCAGCGTTTCGGGAACGATCGAAGGCGCCGCAATCGGTCGAGACCAAGCTCTTGCACGGCAGTCGACGACCGCTCCGTCCGTATCCCGATATGCCATCGTGAGGGCCGATGAGCAGAAACGCGCGGAGGTTTCCGCATAGGTGGTCGGTTGAACGAGCGCGGTGCGCAGCCGGCTCTCAGTTGAGAGCGTCGCGCAACTCTTCCCCGTCGGATGATTCGCTGAGATGCTCTGCTTCTTCCACCGCCATCTCAAGCAAATGGCTAAGCGAATCGCAGCGGGCCGCCTTGGCCAATCTTGCAAGTTCTGACGTCAGGTCACCAATGTAGTCGAGAAGGTCGCGATGATTTTGTTGCTGATTTGTCATGTTTCCCACCCCCAAGGAGGAGCAGAATGTTGCCAAGGCAGGACAAAGCAAACCAAATTATTTTGGATAGTCTATCAATATCAGTGAAGGCGCTTCAGCGGGCGAGTTGTCGAACGTTGTCAGTCGTGCGATTGGTCGCGACCGGAAGCGGCTGAACCGCCGACACGAAGGATTCGACCAGCTGCTTGTTGCGCTTCAGGTCAAATCCTTCGCTAAAAAACACGCCAGCACGTAGGTCCGGAAGCATAGGCAGGACGCTATCGCGGACAACAATTAGTGGCGCGGGGACCACGCGTTCAGGCACCACCATGACACCGATGCCTGCTTCGACCGCGGCCGATAGCGACGACAGATCCTCGGCGACAAAAGCAATCCTGTAAGGTACGTCGTGATCGTCTAGTATTTGCAACGCCTTCCGATCGATAAAACCCGCCGCGCGGCCGATGAAGGGTATGGGTTCACTGGTATCAACAACGAAATGTTCCGCCGAGGTCCAAGCCAGCTTTTCGTTCCAATCGGCAACCAGGTTACGTCGAGCGTCGGTTTGAGCAAGCGTGAAGACCAGGTCCAGGTACCCGGATTTGAGCTTGTCGGCCAAGTCCGGCGCGCTCCCGCAAACAAATCTACATTTTCCAAATGTGGTTGATGTCGAGCACTTGTGCACGACGTCTGCCAATATCTTGCGAGCAAAAACGCTTTGAATGCCGAGGTTGATTGTTTCGTGGCCGGGCCCGCGGCCCGCCATCGCGATGACTTGATCGTTAAGCCGCAAAATTCGGCGTGCAAAAAACTCCACCCGAAATCCCAGTTCAGTAAGACCCAGTCCAACTGCTTGCCTGACGAAAAGATCGCCTCCCACAATTTTCTGCAGTCGCTTGACTTGTGCGCTGATGGCCGGCTGCGAGAGCTTCAGTTCTTCGGCTGCTTTGCTGAAACTGCCATGATCGGCTATCGCCGCGAACGAACGAAGCAGCTCAGTCGGAATGTTGTTTCTTCCATGCCGAAGGTGCATAGCCAGGATCGCATCATATGGTCGTGACGGTTTGCCCTTCGGCTATAGTGTCACACAGTGCCGCCACGCGACAACATGTTGGCGCCCCCGCCCTCTAGGTCCGTTATTTTTCGCAACGCAAAAAGTAACCCGAGCCTGAAAGCGCACTTTAATGGGGGAAACGTTTGATGTCGTTGTGGTTGGGTTCGGTCTGGCTGGCGCGATCACCGCAATCGAGGCTCATGACGCGGGAGCAACCGTTCTTTTGGTCGAGAAGGAGCCCAATCCTGGCGGCATCTCGATCTGCGCCGGTGGAGGTGTGCGCATCGCTGACGATGCGGCGAAGGCCTTCGCTTATCTCAAGGCAACCAACGCCGGGACGACCCCGAGCCCGTCTTGAGGGCACTTGCGGATGGCATGGTTGAGTTGCCGGGCTACGTCCGGAGCCTGGCGACGCCACTAGGAGCAACCACCAAGGTTGCTCCGGCCAAGGGCAACTATCCCTTTCCGGGATACGAAACGTGGGGCAGCATCGAGATTGATCACGTCGCGGGGTTCGACCCGGCTGTCGAGTATCCCCACGTGCGGGTGGAAGGCGAAATCAATGGCCGGAACATTTTCAAGGTCGCACACGAACATATTCTCAGGCGCGGGATTTCGGTGCGTCTCGGGTCACCCGTGAATCGGCTGTGGCGCGAGGACGGCGAAATCAGGGGCGTGGTTTGCGACGATGTCATCGCGGCCCGCCGCGCGGTCGTGCTTGCATGCGGAGGGTTCGAAGCATCGGCCGACTTGCAACGGCAATTCTGGTCGACACCCCCGATGCGGCCGGTGTCAACGCTTGGAAACACGGGCGATGGGATCCGAATGGCCCAGGAAGTCGGCGCCGGCCTTTGGCACACGTGGCATCTGCACGGGGTCTACGGTTTTCACCATCCCGATCCGGAATTCAAACTGGGCATCCGAATCCGCAGAATGCGGAACTGGACACCGGGGCTGGCGTCAAATCATCACAACCCGATGAGTTGGATTCTCGTGGACCAACGTGGCGAGAGGTTCATGAATGAATACGATCCCTACATGCAGGACACCAACCATCGGCCCATGGCGTTTTATGATCCAATAACGCAGGCGTATCCGAGGATACCCTCGATACTGCTGGTCGATGCCAACGGGCGAAAGCTCTATACGCTTTGCCAGCCGTCATACAACGACGTTGCTACCGCGGCGCGGTTCAAGACATGCAGCTTGCCAGATTTCGACGATCAGGTGCTCGTGACTCGACCGACCTTGGACGACATTGCGATCGAATTTGGCCTCGACCGCGATACGCTCATCGCAACGGTTGGCAAATGGAATGACGCTTGTGACGCGGGTGCTGATGGTACCTTCGGCCGCCCGCCGGGCAGCATGATGCCGCTCCGAGAGCCTCCGTTTTCGGCCGCAAGGGTGTGGCCGATCGTCTCGAATACTCAGGGCGGCCTACCTCACGACGAAGACCAACGCGTGCTGAACTCATTCGGTAAGCCGATTCACCGTCTGTATGTTGCGGGCGAACTTGGCAGCATATTCGGCCATTTGTACCTTTCGGGGGGCAACTATTCTGAATGCTTGGTTGCGGGGCGGATCGCCGGCGTCAATGCCGCGCGCCTTGAACCATCCTCGATTGCTGATGCGTGATTGTTCATTGGGTGTGAACGATGCGACCAATGATAATTAGGTTGAGACTGGTCTCGCTGGCCTTTGGGACACTGCTTGCGACATTCGCGGCGCAGGCGCTGGCATTGGATTATCCGATCAAGCCAATCCGGATCGTTGTACCGCAGCCGCCGGGTGGGGGTGTGGACGCTGCCGCCCGGATCATCAGCCAAAAACTTAATGATGTTCTTGGCTGGCAAATCGTGATCGACAATCGGCCCGGTGCCAGCGGAACGCTCGGTGCGTCGGCGGTGGCGAAGGGCATTCCGGATGGTTACACGCTGCTGTTCTGCCCGGGCGATTTCGTCACCGTCCCATCGCTGATGCCGCAGATGAACTTCGATCCGTACAAAGACCTCATACCGATCACGTTGGTCAGCAGCAATCCTTTGGTTGTTGTCGCAAATGCCAACGCTACGTTTGGCAGTGTGAAAGAACTTATCAATGCAGCCAGGGCGAGTCCGGATGGCATTGGCTATTCCACTCCCGGTCACGGAACGATCAATCATATGGTCGGAGAATGGATTTCGACCGCCGCGCAGGCAAAGTTGCTGCATGTGCCCTATCGCGGTGGCGCAGCGGCTGTTAACGGTGTCGTGGCCGGCGACGTTCCGCTCGGCATCACCTCGCCGCCTCCGGTGCGAGCGCTCATTGATGCGGGGAAGTTGAAAGTCATCGGGTTGACCGGCAAACGGCCGTCGTTCATGCCGTCCTCATGGTCAACGCTTGCCGAGAATGGGCTAGCGATCGACGCAGTGCTTTGGCTCGGCATGTTCGCTCAATCCGGGACCCCAGAAGCGATCGTTACCCGGGTGGATCAAGCGATCGCGCAGGTCCTGCAGGACGATTCTGTTCGCAGGCGGTTGAACGATTTGGGTGCGGAGCCTGGACCCGTCAGCGGCAGGGAGTTCGTCGAACGCATACGCACCGATGCGGCACGCTTTGAACAGATTATTCGCCAGACCGGTATCCGGATCGAACGTTGACGTTCGTTACAGCCTGGCTTTTCTGCCCCGGGAGGGGGTCTCTCCGCCTTCGGGGTGCGGCTTGCCGATTTGCTCCACCAACGCAACGATACGACGACGTAGGTTGCGATCGTCGATTTTTGTGAAAGCTCTAGCCAGGGAAAGGCCATCGGGCGACGCCAGAAATTCCGCGACGAATGCGGGCGGAGCCTTGTCAGTTCCGGACGCCTCATCGCCGAACAGCTTTGGCGCCCCATCAAAAAAGAACGACACCGGCACCTGCAGGATTTGTGCAATCTGTTGCAGCCGGGAAGCGCCGATACGGTTGACGCCCTTTTCGTATTTCTGCACTTGCTGGAAGGTCAGCCCGAGCCCGTCGCCGAGCTTTTCTTGCGTGACGCCGAGCATCATCCGACGCATGCGTACGCGCAGGCCGACATGCTTGTCGATTGGATTGGCGGATTTTTGGGTCATCACGCTCCTATATGCTGACCTGCATTCCATCACGGCGATTCGGACGCGATACAACTGAATGGTCTATAGTTGGCTTGGGGCGAATGGTCCCCCATGTCCCTTATACTCTAGAATGACTAGTAAGAAGATCAAAGCGCGAGGCGCTTTTCAACCACTCGGAAGGGTTGCCATTGCCGCGGCCGGTGCGGTTTGCCTAGGCTTCTCCGGCTTGATGTCGGTGGCGGCTCAGCCGCAAGGGCCTGCTGCGTCCGCGCCGGTCGTGATGCCGGGCTTCTGGGACCCGCGACGGCGGCCGGAGCGGCCGGACCTGTCCCGCGTCACCCTGATCCGTTTCCTGACCGAGAATGACTATCCGCCGTTCAACTATGCCGGCCCGGACGGCAATCCAGCCGGCTTCAACGTCGACCTGGCACGTATGGTCTGTGAGGAATTGAAGATTGCCTGCACCATCCAGATGCGGCGCTTCGATACGCTGATTGATGCATTATCCGAAAACCGCGGCGATGCGGTGATCGCGTCGATCGCAATGTCGCCACAGACGCGCAGCCGGGTGGATTTCAGCGATCCCTATTATCGGACGCCAGCGCGCTTCGTGTCGCGGCGCGACCTGGTGCTCGACGACATTCGGCCCGAGCAGCTCGAGGGCAGAAAGATCGCTGTCGTCGCCGGCACCGCTCACGAGGCCTATCTCAAGATCTTGTTCACCGAAGCCGAGGCGCGCGCTTTCCCCAATGCAGAGGCCGCACGCAACGCGCTCATTCGCGGCGAAACCGATCTCTTGTTCGGCGACGGAATTTCGCTGGCGTTCTGGCTGAATGGCACAGATTCCGGCGGGTGCTGCGTGTTTCGCGGCGGGCCGTATATCGATAGTCGGTATTTCGGCGAGGGCGTCGGGATCGCGGTCAGACGCGGGAACGACGCCCTGCGTCAGGGATTTAACTGGGCGCTATTCCGGCTCTGGGAGAGAGGCCGTTTCAGCGACCTATGGCTGCGCTATTTTCCGATCAGTCCGTTCTAGGCAGCTTGCCGACGGAATCGAATTCGCGCGGTACGGACACAACGTCGTGTCCTGGCTTGCAGTGGCTTGCCGGCGTGACACGATGCTGACGTGTTGAGGGATGGACCATGGTCCGCCAAGCCAATCCGGTAGACTTTTGGCGTGGCCTCGCGCTCGTCTTTATTTTTGTCAATCACATCCCCGGCAACTATTTCGGCCGCTTCACTCACGTGAGCTACTCTCTTTCGGATTCCGCCGACCTGTTCGTGTTCCTGGCCGGCTGGGCGCTGCGGTTGCTGGTTGGAACACCCGGGCAACAGTCGACTTGGTATCTGGTGTTACGGCTGGGTGGCCGCGCGGTGACGCTTTATGCGGCGCAGATTATGATCACCATGATTGCGCTGGCGATGCTGGCGGCATGCGCCATTTTGCTTGGCAACCCGTTGCTGCTCGAATGGCACAACGCGGCTGCCGTATTCCACGATCCGGTGACCACCCATGTCGGCTTGGCCTTGATCACTCACCAGCTTGGCTATTTCGACATCCTGCCGCTCTACGTCGTTCTCATGATGATGGCGCCGATCTTCGCCATCGTGGACCGGTATGCGCCCCACGCGCTGCTGCCGCTGTCACTGCTGATCTATGGCGTAGCGCTCACATTCCAGATTTCGATCCCGACCTGGCCGGTCGAAGGCCAATGGTTCTTCAATCCGCTGGCTTGGCAGCTCGTGTTCGTGCTCGGCTTTGTCATGGCGAGGGACGATGGCATTGGCGGCTTCGTGAGCCGTCACATCGTCCCGATACGTTGGATCGCCGCGCCGATCGTTGTTGCCGCGTTGATATGCGTGCTGACCGAATGGTGGTGGGATCCGACCAAGGTGCCGCAGCCGCGCCTGTTCTTTTTGATCGACAAAGCGTACGTCACTCCGCCGCGCCTGATCCAGTTCCTGGCCCTGATCGCTGTCATGTCGGCAACCTATCCCTATATCCGGCGATGGTTGCCGTGGCTGGTTGATTTCCTGGCGCGGTTTGGTCGCAACTCGCTCTACGTGTTCTGCGTCGGCTCGATCTTGAGCCTTGCTGGGCAAATCCTCCGCTATGTCTATCAGGGCAATTTTGCCGTCGATACCGCGGTGGTAGTCTTCGGTATCGGAATCATGACTTCTAACCGCATGGCTTCCGGAATGGCGAGAACAGGTCAGAGGACGGCCCAACACCGTGCCGGTGTAGTGGTCCTCAGCGCGTTGGCCCTGGGCACTTTGGTCCTAGGGCCGACCGCCTGGAGCCAGGACACCGCTCAATCGCCGACGGCATCGCCGTCGATGCCTGCCCCGTTTTCGCGCGACTGCCAGGTCAGCGGTACAGCGACCGCAAGCGATTCACCGCTGTCGAACGTGGCGGCGGCGCTGGCGAAGAACAAGAGGATCAAGATCCTCGCGATCGGTGCATCGGCGTCGGCCGGCCGGGGCGCCCTGCATGGCGGCTACACCGGCGAAGCCCGCCAAATTCTCCGTCAAGCCATCAAGGGGCTCGACGTGGTCATGATTAACCGCGGGGTGTCGGGCGAACTCGCCTCGCAGGCCGCCGTGCGCATCAAGAATGAGGTCGCGTTGGTCGAGCCCGATCTGGTGCTGTGGCAGGTCGGGACTAACGACGCGCTGGCCTACGTTCCGATCGACGAGCTGGAAACCACCGTCGTTGATACTCTGACTTGGCTCAAGGAGCACAAGGTCGACACTGTGCTGGTCGGACTACAGTACGTCGACCGCATGGCGCAGGACGAGCACTATCTCAAGGTCCGCGAATTGCTGCGCAAGATTGCGGCGGAGCAGAACGTGATGATCGTGCGCCGCTACGAAGCCCAGCGGCTTCTCGCGCAGGCGGAAGGCAGCGGCGGCGGGCTCGTTCCAGACGAGTTCCAGCGCACCGAGGCCGGCTACACCTGTCTCGCGCAATACATGGCGCGCGCGATCACGCTCGGCATCTTCGGCCCCCGAGGACTGGGGCCGCGCGATGCGCCGCCGGCGCGGCCGCCGACTCCTCCCCAGCCGCGAACGCAGTGAACGCCCGGCGCTGCCGCAATCGACATGGCTTGAAACACGGTGGCGCGCGGTTCATAAGTCGCCGCCGGAGCCCATGATGTCCGTGACCGAAGCCGCCCCATCGTTGCGCGAGATCGCCGAACACTCGAACGCCTGGCCGTTCGAGGAAGCGCGCAAGATCGTGGCGCGGCTCAAGCGCAAGCCGAAGGACGAAGTCCTTTTCGAGACTGGCTACGGCCCGTCCGGTCTGCCGCATATCGGCACGTTCGGCGAGGTGGCCCGCACCACCATGGTCCGCCATGCCTTCCGCGTGCTCACCGACGACCGGATCAAGACCCGTCTGATCGCCTTCTCGGACGATATGGACGGGCTGCGCAAGGTACCGGACAACGTGCCGAACAAGGATCTGCTGGCGCAGCACCTCGGCAAGCCGCTGACCAAGGTGCCGGACCCGTTCGGAACCCATGCTAGCTTCGGCGAGCACAACAATGCGCGGCTGCGCGCGTTTCTCGACACGTTCGGGTTCGAATACGAGTTCCTGTCGTCGACGCAGTGCTACACATCGGGGCGTTTCGATGCGGCGCTGCTCAAAGTGCTGGAGCACTTCGAGCAGGTGATGGCGATCATGCTGCCGTCGTTGCGCGAGGAGCGCGCGCAAACCTATTCGCCGTTCCTGCCGATCGACCCTCGCACCGGCATCGTATTGCAGGTCCCCGTGGTGGCGCACGACGCCAAGCGTGGCACGATCACCTACGAGGATCCGCAGACCCAGGAGCGTTTCACGGTCCCGGTCACCGGCGGGCGCTGCAAGCTGCAATGGAAGCCGGACTGGGCGATGCGCTGGGTCGCGCTCGGCGTCGACTACGAGATGGCTGGCAAGGACCTGATCGATTCGGTGAAGCTGTCCGGCGAAATTTGCCGCGCGCTCGGCGCCACGCCGCCGGAAGGCTTCAACTACGAGCTGTTCCTGGACGAGAAGGGCCAGAAAATCTCAAAATCGAAGGGCAACGGCCTGACCATCGACGAATGGCTGCGCTACGCCAGTCCTGAGAGCTTGTCGCTGTTCATGTATCGCGAGCCGAAGGCGGCGAAGCGGCTCTATTTCGATGTCATTCCGCGCAACGTCGACGATTACCAGCAGTTTCTTGAGGGCTACCCCAAGCAGGAGCTCAAGCACCGGATCGGCAACCCGGTCTGGCACATCCATTCCGGTCATCCGCCGACCGCCGATATGCCGATCTCGTTCTCCATGCTGCTGACGTTGGTGTCGTCGTCGAACGCAGAAAATGCCGAGACGCTGTGGGGCTTTATCGGCCGCTACCGGCCGGGCGTGACACCGCGGACCCATCCCAAGCTTGGCGCGCTGGTCGAATACGCGATCCACTATTTTCGCGATTTTGTGCTGCCGACCAAGAAATTCCGTGAGCCGAACGAGGTCGAGCGCAAAGCGCTTACCGATCTGCGGGACGCACTGTCCCATCTTCCGCCTCACGCGAGCGCCGAGGACGTCCAGAACGTTGTGTACGAAATCGGTCGGCGCGAGCCGTTCCTTGACAGCAAGAAGGCCAAGGACGGCAGGCCTGGCGTGTCACTCGACTGGTTCAACATGCTCTACCAAGTGCTGCTCGGCCAGGAGAAGGGTCCGAGGTTCGGCTCGTTCGTGGCGATCTACGGGCTGTCCAACACCGTCGAGATGATCGACGGCGCGCTGGCGCGGTCGGCGTGAGCGTTTTTCGGCGCCTACGCGAGGACACGAGCCTGGAATGACCGCGTTCGCGCTCGCCCTGATCGGCGGAACGGTCGTCCTTTCGTCGTTCATCTCGGCAGTGTTCGGCATGGCCGGCGGCATGGTGTTGCTCGGCGTACTGCTGATCTATTTCGACGTCGCCACCGGCATGATCCTGTTTTCGATCATCCAGCTCACTACCAACGGCTGGCGCACGTTGCACTGGCGGCAATACGTGCGTTGGCCAATTTTTTGGTGGTATGCCGCCGGCGCGGTGTTGGCCTTCGTGGTGATGCGCGCGATCGCGTTCATGCCCAACAAGGCGATGGTCTACATCCTGCTCGGGCTGATGCCGTTCGCGGTGCAGGTGCTGCCCCGGAACGCGCAGCCCAACATCGAGTGGCGCGGCGTGCCATTCTTCACCGGCATCTTCACGACCATCATTCAATTCATGGCCGGAGTAGGCGGTTTGTTCTTCGATATCTTCTTCCAGAAGAGCAGCCTCGACCGGCGCACCACCAATGCCACCAAGGCCTCCGCGCAGACCTTCAGCCATTTCATCCGGGCGGCGTATTTCGGGTCGCTCGCGGGCTTCGGCGATCTCAAGGTTGAGATTTGGGCACCGGCGATCGTTTTGGCGATCCTCGGCGCTGTCGGTGCGCCCTATGTGCTGGAGCGCATGACCGATCACAGCTTCCGGCAATGGACACTCGATGATCATCTACACCCTCGCGGTGGTCTATCTGATCCGCGGCGGACTGCTGCTCTGGCAGGGCGGCTGATCGAACGCGGCTGTCGCCGCGTCAGGCGAACATTTCAACTTTGCCCTGAAGCGAGATCAGGCCGGTTTCCACGCCAAGCTTTGGCTGCTTCTCGTTGCACTGCTTGCGGAACTCCGCGAACACAGTGCGGTGCAGCTTGGTCTCGGCATCGGGTGTTTTGATGCTGTCCGCGCCATAGGCGATCTTGGCGGCGCCGCAGTCGCGATGATTGATGACGATCACCTTCTTGATCGAGTGCAGTTGCACCGATGCCGCAAGATTATCCCAGAATGCCTTGTGCCAGTCCTGAAATGCCGGCGCGACCACGCCGATTGCGCCGCCCGCCAAGATGACCTGGCTGTACTTTCCAATCAGGTGCCGGCGGACCATGTTTCGCCGCACGCCTTCCTGTGTGCGCGGATCGATGCAGGACAGCACCATCGCCTCGTATTTGCCTTCCGCGGCGAGCGCAATGGAGGGTGACAGTGCCAATGCCGCCGTCCCGGCGGCCGCTCCCTGCATAAAGCCGCGGCGGTTAAGCCGTCCGCCCAGGAGATCAGAACAGCAGGTGCATGTCGTCATCATGTGAGTCTCCAAATTGGCTCGGTTCGCATACAATGCGTTCGACTAGACTAGCGGCGCATTATCGCCGCTGTCGAGCGTCGTTTCGATGACATAGCGCGCCAGCGCATCCGACGTCAGGTGCGCCATCACGTGCGCTTGTCCCGCGGCCGCCATGGTGCGCAGGCGATCCTTGTCGGCGAGCGCGGTGAGGATCGTCCGCGTCAGCGCGCCCGGCTCGGGATCGTAGTAGAACGCGTGCTCGCCGGCGGTGAGCGGCTGATGTCGTTCAATGCTGGGTTGGTTGATGACCGGGACCGAGCCGCAAGCCAGCGATTCGTAGTGCCGGAAGCAATCCCATCCCAGGCCCTCCGGTGACCAGACCAGCCACGCGCGCGCCGCCCGTTCGTAGAATGCCCGCAGCGGGAGCCTGGATTCCGGAATGTCGATGACGACGCCGCGCTCGCGCAGTGCCGCGAGCTCGCGAATGCCGGTGGCACGAACCGTCGATGCGTGCTCGGTGTCGCCGGCAAAAAATACGTCAGCCGTCTTCTCGCCTGCCGACATCGGCAGCAATCCGCGGCTGTCCAGCGGCAGCCCAAGCGGAAGGGGACGCACTTTTGCAATGTAGTCTCGATAACGCGCTTCCCGCCGGAACCGCCGGCTCGGCAAGTTGGGATGGGCGGTACCCATGAACAGCCGCCATCGGTCGGGCGGCAATTCCCGCTTGAAGTACAGCCTGCATCGCGACAAGAGAAAATAGCGGTCGCGGTTGATGGCGGGATAGTCCTCGGTGTCGAGCACCGCGATCGGCGCGTGAACCGGTAGCCGCAACAATTGCGCGCCAAACGCGCTCATCAGGCGGGAATCACCTTGCAGTGCGCGCCGCGAAAACAGCTCGCGGCCGATCCATTGCCAATGCCATGGCGGATAAAACAGCGGGCGGCAGACCACCAGAGAGACAGCGGGATCGTTCAGGGCGGCGCGGAACTTCCCAAGATTGGCGAGCGAGATGTTGTAGAGGCCATTCTGCCGGATCGGCAGTGCGCTTGGTGTGGAACGTCGAGAAGCATTGGGTCTGCTGCGGAAAGATGACCTTGAGCCACGGCGCGCCGATTTCCACGAACCTCAGCTTGGAATAGTCGCGCATGGTAGGTCCGCGTCGAACGCGAATGATCAGGACGGCACGATGCCTCTACTGGTTCGCGTTCTACTGGCTGGCCCAGACGATGCGGGCGACCCATAGCACGTCGTCAAGCGGCAGCACACGCTCGGGGTGGTCCGGATTGAGCGACTTGAGCTCCATCGACTTGCCGGTCTGGCGCTTGAGCTCCTTGACTATGACTTCGTCGTTCTTGGTCCTGACCACGACGCGGTCGCCGCGCCGCACCGGAGCGGCTGGGGAGACGATGATGACGTCGCCGTCTCGATAGGCGGGCAGCATCGAGTTGCCGGAGATTTCCAGCGCGTAGGCGTGCTCGTCAGTGACGGCGGGGAATGCGATCTCATCCCAGCCCTTGCCGACCGGGAAACCGCCATCGTCGAAATATCCGCCGGATCCTGCTTCGGCGAAGCCAATCAACGGCACCGACTGGGCTGCGCTGTTGCGCTCGCTGATCAGGGAGACGAACTCGTCAATGCTCACGCCGGTCGCCGACAATGACTTGGCGACCGACTCGGTCGATGGCCAGCGGGCCCTGCCGTCGGGCGTGATGCGCTTCGACTTGTTGAAGGTGGTGGGGTCAAGCCCGGCTCGCTTGGCGAGGCCGGACGGCGACAACTTGGCGCGCGCCGCCAATCGGTCGAGCGCGCTCCAGATCTGCGCGTGGGTGAGCATGGCGTTTTTCATCCCGGTTTAGCCTCCGGGGGTAAGACTATTGTCCACACATAGGAATTATAGCCTTCCAAGGCGGCTGTCCAGTCCTATCTTGAACAACGCAATTGTGGCCGATAGGGTCCGCCTCCCCTCCTCAATGCGGAGCCCGTGGTGATTGGCTTTTTCGATCGTCTGGCCCGGCTCTTGCTCCGGGCGCTCGATCCGGAAACCGCCCATTCGCTCGCCATCAA
This sequence comes from uncultured Alphaproteobacteria bacterium, assembly GCA_963787955.1. GTDB lineage: Bacteria > Pseudomonadota > Alphaproteobacteria > Rhizobiales > Xanthobacteraceae > Z2-YC6860. The sequence goes on from CAWBFG010000041.1 coordinate 160,483, forward strand.
GGCCCTCGAAATGGCTCCCCCGCGCCAGCCGCCGGCGGATGATTCGCGCCTGGCAGTGCGGGCGTTCGGGCTCAACTTTCCCAATCCGGTCGGCATCGCCCCCGGCTTCGACAAGCACGGCGAGGTGCCGGATGCGCTGTTCGGGCTGGGCTTCGGCTTCGTCGAGATTGGGACCGTTACGCCATTGCCGCAGGTCGGCAATCCGAGGCCGCGAATCTTTCGTCTGGACGCCGACGGTGCGGTGATCAACCGACTCGGCTTCAACAGCGCTGGCGAGGCAGTTGTGCTGGCACGGCTTGCGGCACGAGCCGCGCGGGGCGGTATCATCGGCATCAACATCGGTGCCAACAAGGATTCAGCGGACCGCGCAGCCGATTACGTGCGCCTGATCGAGGCGATCGCGCCGGTCGCGAGCTACATCACCGTGAACGTCTCTTCGCCCAACACGCCGGGTCTGCGCGGCATGCAGCAGAGCTCCGTGCTTGACGACTTGCTCGCGCGCGTCGTCGCGGCCCGCAACCGCGTGGTCGCGCATGCCGGGCCGACGCCGTTGCTGCTCAAGATCGCGCCCGATCTTTCGCTCACCGACCTTGACGACGTGGTCGGCGTCGCGCGGGCCCGGCGCATCGACGGCATGATCGTCAGCAACACGACGATCGGACGGCCCCCGTCGCTTCGCGATCAGAAGAAGGCCAACGAATCCGGCGGGCTGTCGGGCCGGCCGCTGTTTCCGCTGGCGACCCGGATGCTGGCGGAGACCTACGTGCGGGTCGAAGGCGCGTTTCCGTTGATTGGCGCCGGCGGCATCGACTCCGGTCACGCCGCTCTCGCCAAAATCAGGGCCGGTGCGGACCTGCTGCAGCTCTATTCCGCGCTGGTCTATCGCGGCATTGGCTTGGTGGCCGAGATCAAGACCGAATTGGTCAACGCGCTCGCGCGCGGTGAGGCCAAGCAACTCACCGATCTGGTCGGCGCCGACGCGGCCGCCATGACGGCGGAGCCGTGGCCCAACTGACTAACGTCCCTTCGGCGCCCGGACCAGCCGCAGGATCAGCCAGATCGGGATCACCAGCACCGCGCCGAGCAGGAAATACTGCCAGAGCCAGCGCACCGCATCGAAACCCATATCCCAGATGCTACGGATCAGCCTGCGGACGCTCTCCACGATATTCCACGGGTCGAGGCCGAGCGCTGAAAGCACCACACCGATCAGGATCGACAACAGGATGAGCTTGCCGAGCACCGCGAGCGGTGGTCCGCCGAGAAAGCGACTGAGGCCGTTGGCCATGCCAATCTCCACAACAATGATTGCAGCCATTCTAGCACGCTAGACGTTCTCCGGAATGGAAAGCGGCGTGATGGGACGGCCGCGCTCGATTTTTTCCAGTATCAGCTCCAATGTTTCCAGCCGGTCGGCCTCGCGCGGCGGCTTGTCCCAGCGCAGCCGGTTGATGCGCGGGAAGCGCATCGCAAGACCGGACTTGTGGCGGCTCGAGCGCTGCAGGCCTTCGAATGCGACCTCCAGCACCAGGCCGTTGTCCGGTTCGTGCATCACCACGCGGACCGGACCGAAACGGTCCGAGGTGTTGCGCCGCACGAAGCGGTCGATCTTGAGCAGTTCCTCGTCGGTGAAGCCGAAATAGGCCTTGCCGACCGGCACCAGCTCGTCGCCGCTCTCGCCCCTGGTCCAGACCCCGAACGTGTAGTCGGAATAGTAGGACGAGCGCTTGCCGTGGCCACGCTGCGCGTACATCAGCACGGCGTCCACCATCATCGGGTCGCGCTTCCACTTCCACCACGGGCCTTTCGGCCGGCCTGGCACGTATGCGCTGTCGCGGCGCTTGAGCATGATGCCTTCGACCACCTCCGCATCGGCGCCGGCGGACGCCGGATCGGCGCGCACCGCGGTCAGCGCCTGCCAGGTGTCGAACGGGATGAGCGGCGAAATGTCGATCCGCGGCTCGTCGAGCCGCGCGAGAAATTGCTCGAGCCGCGCCCGGCGTTCGGCGAACGGCCGGTCGCGCAGATCGTCGGTGCCATCGACCAGGAGATCGTAGGCGCGGATGTGCGCGGGAAACTCCGTGAGGAGTTTCGGCGTGACGGCTTTGCGGTTGAGCCGCTGCTGCAGCACGTTGAAGGATTGCACGCGACGGTCGCGCACGATCAACAACTCGCCGTCGATTGCGCCGGGCAGCCGCAGCGCTTCGATCAAGTCCGGAAAGCTCTTGGAGATGTCCTCCCCGGTGCGCGAGTAAAGCCGCGCAGCCAGCTTGCCGTTCTCTCCCATGCCGGCCACGGCCTGAATGCGTGTGCCATCCCATTTCCATTCGGCCGCAAAGTCGGCCGGCACGAGCGTGGCGAAATCCGCTTCCTCGATCGCGTGTGCCAGCATCGCAGGTCGGAACGGCGCGGGGTCGCGTGTCATCGGCTTGTCGGCGCGGCCTTCCAGCCATGCGAACAATTCGAGATACGGCGGACGCAGCCCGGGCCACAGGATCTCGACCTCGTTTGAGTCCTTGTCACCGAGCGAGGCCGCTGCGGTCTTGGCGAGCCGCGCCGAGACCCCGATCCGCAGCGCGCCGGTCACAAGCTTGAGCAACGCCCAGCGCCCGGTTTCATCGAGCGCATCGAGCCAGCGCGCGAGCTGCGCGGGAAGCTGCGACTTGCCGAGGGTGGAGAGACGCTCGATTACGTCGGACAGCGTGGGCGTCGCGTTGGGCCGCTGAGCCGGATCGACCGGCCACATCAACGCGATGGTTTCCGAAAGATCGCCGACATAGTCGTAGGACAGTTCGAACAGCACGGGGTCGGTGCGCTCGGCGATCAGCGCGCGGATGATTCCCGGCTTTGCATGCTGGAAACTCAGCGCGCCGGTCAGCGCGGCCAGCGCGAAGCCGCGCTCCGGGTCGGGCGTCGAGCGGAGATAGTCCGCCATCAACCGCAACTTGTTGTTTCGACTCGGCTCGTAGGCGAGGCGATCGAGCAACTGGGCGAATGCGTTCATGCCAGCTCGCCTGTCGCGCCGTCGGTCACGCCATCGCTCTCGTCCTCGTCGCCGTAGCCGACGATGGCCAGCGGCCTCGCCTTGAGGCCACGCGTCTTGCTCCAGTGCACCAGCGCGTCTTCCTGGCCGTGGGTCACCCAGATTTCGGCGGCGCCGGTCGCGGCCACAGTGGCGGTGAGCCCGTCCCAATCGGCGTGATCGGAGATGACGAGCGGCAGCTCCACGCCGCCCTGGCGGGCTCGCGCACGCACACGCATCCAGCCGGAGGCGAAGCAGGCGACCGGTTCGGGAAACCTGCGCGTCCAAAGGTCTTTGAGGGCCGAGGGCGGACAGAGCGTGATGGTACCGGCAAGCTCTGCTTTCTTCGCTCCGCTGACCAGCTCGATCTGGCCAAGATCGATACCGCGGCTCGCGTAGTAGCGCGTGATCTTCTCCATCGCGCCATGCAGGTAGATCGGCTTGTCGTATCCAAGCTGACGGATCATCGCGATGACCCGCTGCGCCTTGCCGAGCGAATAGGCGCCGACCAGATGCGCGCGCTCGGGAAACAATTCCACTGAATGCAGGAGCTTGTTGACTTCGCCCAGCGGATTGCCGTGCCGGAACACCGGCAGACCGAATGTAGCCTCGGTGATGAACACGTCGCAGCGCTGCAGCTCGAACGGCTGGCAGGTTGGGTCGGCGGCATCCTTGTAGTCGCCGGAGGCGACGATCCGCGTGCCCTCGCACTCGACTGCGATCTGCGCCGAACCGAGTACGTGGCCGGCGGGACGAAGCGTCACCGATGCACCGCCGAGATTGATCGTCTCGCCGTAGCGCACCGCCTGGGTGGTCCCGGCGAAATTGTCGCCGTAGCGCAGCCGCATCAGGTCGAGCGTTTCGCGCGTCGCCAGCACCGCGCCGTGGCCGGGCCGCGCATGATCGGAATGGCCGTGGGTGATCACGGCCTTGTCGACCGGCCGCGTCGGATCGATAAAAAAGCCGCCGGGCTTGCAACAGACGCCCGACGGCGTCGGCGTCAGCAGGTCATCAGGACGCATGGCGCTCAGATATGTCATATCGGCGCTAGTGTCGCGGTTCGGAAGTTCGCCCGAGTTCTCAGCTTGCTCCGAAGCGAACTTCCGAACCAAGGCGACACTAGCACTTTAACGCTTCTAGTGTCCCTTTGGACCCGAAGTTCGCAAAGGTGCGTGCTGAGTAATCGTGCGAACTTCGGGTCCGGGACACTAGGAAAAGAGCATCATGGTTGCGCAGCCGCTTTTCGTATCGTCCGGCGACCTGATCGCGGACCGGCGCTATCGCTGGGCGATCGGCTATCTCAAGCGGCGCGACGCCGCCGCTGCAGCCGATATTCTGGAGCAGGTGGTCGAGACCGCCCCGTCCTTCGCCACCGCGTGGTTCGCGCTTGCCACGATCCGCGAGCAGTACGGCGATCGCGCCGGTGCCATCGCGGCATTTCAGTCGGCGCGCGACGCCGACCGCGAGGATTACCATGGTGCGCGGCTGCATCTTGCCCGGCTCGGCGTCGGCGAGACGACGCCGGCGATGACGGAGACGTATGTGCGCCGGCTGTTTGATCAGCACGCGCCAGACTTCGAGGGTTCCCTGCTGGGCCGCCTCGGCTACCGCGGTCCGGCGGTCTTGTTGGATGCGCTGGCGGCAGTCGTGGGCAAGCCGCTGCGGTTCGGTTCAGTGCTCGACCTGGGCTGTGGCACCGGGTTGGCGGGAGCAGCGGTCCGCCCGTACTGCGATTGGCTCGTCGGCGTGGACGTGTCCCCGGCAATGATCGAGCAAGCGCGCGGCAAGGGTGTCTACGACCAACTCGTCGCCGGGGAGCTTTCGGCTTTCCTCGCGGTCGAGGCAGGTGCGCAATTTCACCTCGTGCTGGCTGCTGATGTCTTCGTTTATTGCAGCGACCTGACGCCGATCGTCGCCGCGGCGGCTCGGGTGCTGGCGCCGGGCGGCCTGTTCGCCTTCACGGTCGAGACCTACGGCGGCGCGGGCATCCATCTGCAGCCGACGCTGCGCTACGCGCACGGCGCCGCGCATGTCCGCAGTGCAATTCAAGGAGCAGCGCTTGAGCTTTGCCATCTGGAGCCAGTGTCTACTCGCAAGGAGCGGGGCGAGTGGGTTCGGGGCCTGGTCGCGGTCGCCTCGGCGCTGCCATCGTTGCATGCGAGGCCAGGCGCGTGACCGCTCTCGAACACGCGCCCGCGGCGCCGCTGTTGCCGGAAGTCTTTGCGCGCTGGTTCAAGCAGCGCGGCTGGACTCCCCGATCCCATCAACTGGAACTGCTGTCGCGCGCCCGCAACGGACGCTCGGTGCTGCTGATCGCGCCGACTGGCGGCGGCAAGACGCTCGCCGGGTTCCTGCCGAGCCTGGTGGAACTGTATGACCGGGGCGCTAAGCCCACGCGCGTCACGTCGACGGGACGCGACGTTCGGCGCTCCGAAGGGCTGCACACGCTCTACATCTCGCCGCTGAAGGCATTGGCTGTCGACATCGCGCGCAACCTCGAAACGCCGGTCGCCGAGATGGGGCTGCCGATCCGGATCGAGACCCGCACCGGCGACACGCCGACCTCGAAGCGCCAGCGGCAGCGGCGCGATCCGCCGGACATTCTCCTTACCACGCCCGAGCAATTGGCGCTGCTGCTGGCGTCGGCCGACGCACCGTATCTGTTCGGCACGCTCAAGCGCGTCGTGCTCGACGAATTGCACGCGCTGGTCACCAGCAAACGCGGCGACCTGCTTTCGCTCGGCCTTGCCCGATTGTTTCGTCTGGCGCCGGGCCTGCCCGTTATCGGCCTGTCGGCGACCGTGGCCGAGCCCAAGGACCTGTCACGCTTCCTGGTGCCGCAGCCAGAGCACGGGGAGGCGCGCGCCGATCTCGTCATCGCCGACGGTGGCGCCGAGCCGCACGTCACCATGATGGAGCCCGGCGAATATCTGCCCTGGGCCGGACACTCCGCGCGCCATGCGTTTCCGCAGATCTACGAGCTGATCAAGCAACACAAGATGACGTTGGTGTTCGTCAACACCCGCAGCCAGGCCGAGATGATCTTCCACGCGCTGTGGAACCTGAACGATGACTCGCTCGCGATCGCGCTGCATCACGGCTCGCTCGACGTGGAGCAGCGCCGCAAGGTCGAGAGCGCCATGGCTGGAGGCAAGCTTCGCGCCGTGGTGTGCACGTCGTCGCTCGATCTTGGCATCGACTGGGGTGACATCGACCTGGTCATCAATGTCGGCGCCCCAAAGGGCGCATCACGCCTGCTACAGCGGATTGGCCGCGCCAATCACCGGCTCGACGAGCCCTCGCGCGGCGTCCTGGTGCCGGCCAACCGGTTCGAGGTGCTGGAGTGCCGGGCGGCGATCGGCGCTGTCGCCGACCACGCGCAGGACACGCCGCCGCTGCGTACCGGTGCGCTCGACGTATTGGCGCAGCATGTGCTCGGAAGCGCATGCGGTGAGGCATTCGTGGCCGACGAACTCTATCGCGAGGTGAGAACCGCGGCCCCCTACGTTGGGCTCACCCGCGTCGACTTCGATGCCACCGTCGATTTTGTCGCCACTGGCGGCTACGCCCTTAAGGCCTATGAACGGTTCGCCAAGATTCGCCAGACCAAGGACGGCCGCTGGCGCATCAGCCATCCGATGGTGGCGCAGCGCTACCGCATGAACGTCGGCACCATCGTCGAAGCCGATATGCTGAAGGTTCGGCTGGTGCGCTCACGCGCCAAGGGCAGCGGCCGTACGGGTCCTATCGGGCGCGGCGGACGGGTGCTCGGCGAAGTCGAGGAATACTTCATCGAGATGCTCACGCCCGGTGACACCTTTGTGTTCGCCGGCGAGATCCTGAAATACGAGGCCCTGGTCGAGGATGAGGTCTATGTGTCGCGCTCCAACGCGACCGATCCCAAGGTGCCCTCCTACGAAGGCGGCAAGTTCCCGCTGTCGACTTATCTGGCGGAGCGCGTGCGGCGCATCATGGCCGAGCCGAGGCAATGGCCGTCGCTGCCCGATTCGGTCCGGCAATGGCTTGAGATCCAGCAATGGCGCTCGCGGGTACCGGGTAGCCACGAACTTCTAGTCGAGACTTTTCCACGCGCCGACAAACACTACCTGGTCTGCTATCCATTCGAAGGCCGGCTGGCGCATGTGACGCTCGGCATGCTGTTGACGCGGCGACTGGAGCGGGCGCGACTCAAGCCGCTCGGCTTCGTCGCCAATGAATACGCGTTGGCTATCTGGGGTTTCGGAGACATCGGACTGCGAATCGAACGCGGGGAACTTTCGCTTGCTGCGCTGTTCGACGAGGACATGCTGGGCGATGATCTCGAAGCCTGGCTCCTGGAATCCGCACTGATGAAGCGCACCTTCCGCACCTGCGCCATCATCGCCGGGCTGATCGAACGGCGCTTTCCCGGCGAGGAAAAGTCGCGACGACAAGTCACAATTTCGACTGATCTTGTTTACGATGTGCTGCGCAAACACCAGCCCGACCATGTGCTGTTGCGCGCTGCACGCGCCGATGCGGCGACCGGCCTGCTCGACATCCGGCGGCTCGGCGAAATGCTGTCGCGCGTTCGGGGCCGAATCATCCATAAGGGTCTCGAAAAGGTGTCTCCGCTCGCGGTGCCGGTGATGCTGGAGATTGGCCGCGAGACGGTTTACGGCGAGGCATCGGAGACGGTCATGGCCGAAGCGGCGGACGAGCTCATCAAAGAGGCGATGGGATGAGGCGGTTGCTCTGTGTGCTGTTGCTTTCAGGCGTCGTAGCGCCGGCTGTCGCGCAGGACGCTTCACGGTTTCCGCTGGGCAAGCCGTTCAAGGTGATTTCGATCAGCGGCTTCGATGTTCAGAAGGCAGGCATGACGTTTGCCGTTGCCCCGGACGCGCAGAGCAATCGCCTGGTTGGCAGTGGCAATGCCGGCTGCAACAGCTGGACCGCGAGCGTGGTGCTGCGCGAAGACCAGATCGACGTCATGAACATCGCGACGACCAAGAAAATGTGCCCCAAGCCGCGCATGACCTCCGAGGAGGCATTCCTGACCACGCTCAAGTCAGCGCAGCGCTGGCGGGTTGACGACAAGGGTCGGCTCATCATCGAAGGCGAGGCGGCCCGTTTGCTGTTGACGGCGGGTGGCGCCGACAAGCAGCCTGAGAAAAAACCGGATAAGAAATTCCCCAGGTAGTCGGAGAACTTTCCTTGTCGGTGTTCGCATTGCAGGCCAAACGCGATCCGGCCGCGTCGCCGACGTCGACGCTGGCGATTGCCGGCGTGGACCTCGTCGCTGACCCGGCAGGCGCGCTGTATTGGCCGGAGCAAGGCCTGCTTGCGGTTGCCGACCTTCACCTGGAAAAAGGCTCCAGCTTTGCGGAGCGCCGCGTGCTGCTGCCGCCCTACGACACCGCGGCGACGTTGGCGCGGCTTGCTCTGCTCGTCGCCCGTTACGCTCCGCGAACTGTGGTCGCGCTCGGCGACAGCTTCCACGACCGCCGCGGTCCATCACGGCTCAACGGTGCCGACCGCGCATCGATCCTGGCGCAGCAACGCGGCCGCGACTGGATTTGGATCGCCGGCAATCACGATCCTGATCCGGCGGAGGGCATCGGCGGCCGCTTTGCCGCTGCCTTGGCGTTGGGGCCGCTGACCTTTCGCCACGCGCCGGAGGACGATGCCGACGGCGAAATCGCCGGTCATCTGCATCCCATGGCAAGGGTTGCGCGTCGGGGCCGCGCGGTCAGCCGACGCTGCTTTGCCTGCGATGGACGGCGGGCGGTGATGCCCGCGTTCGGCGCCTACGCTGGCGGACTCAACGTCCGCGACCGTGCGTTCGCGAATGTATTCGACACGCTGGCCTTCACCGCGCACATGCTGGGCGAGCGGCGCATCTATGCGGTCGCCGCAAAGCAGTGCTTGCCGGATTGATGCTCGCAGGAATGCCCTCCGTTTCGAAGACGCTTGGCGCTGAAATCAAGCTGATGTGTCCGCCGCCGATGCGCACCACGATTGTCGAGTTGGTTGCGCAGTTCGAACGCGCGACCCAGCACAAGGTCGAGATCGTGCACACGCCATCGCGCTTCATCATCAACTGCGTTCGCGGCGGCGAAGCGGTGGATGTCACGATCCTGACTGCGGATTCGAGCGACGCGCTGATCAAGGAAGGCAAGCTGGCGCGCCGTGTTGTCATGGCCCGCTCCAGCATCGGGATCGCGGTGCTCGCCGGCGCACCGCAGCCCGACTTGAGCTCCGCCGACGCGGTGAAGCGTACGCTGCTCGCGGCCAAAACCTTTGCCCGCAACGAAGGAGCCGAAAGCGGCATGCATATGCTGCGGGTATTCGAGCGGCTCGGCATTGTCGATGAGATGACAGCCAAGACCATCGCGATGCCGGTCAACACCGGCTATGTCGCGCAACTCGTGGCCGATCGCAAGGTGGAAATGGCGGCACAACAGATGCCGGAACTGCATGCCGTTGCGGGCGTGGTCCCGACGCCGTTGCCGCCGGAGCTGCAATTAATCGTCCCGTTTGCGGCAGGGGTGTCGTCGACGAGCCGCGCGCCCGATGCGGTCGACGCGCTGTTGACGTTTCTAACCGCGCCGGCCGCCGCCGCGGTGCTTAAAGACAAGGGTCTCGCTCCGCCATAGCGCGTGATCCCGAAAAGTGGGAACCGGTTTTCGGACAAGATCACACGCAAAACAATAAACCGCGCTCAATCGCGTCTGAACACGACGCTGGCGAACCAGCCGGTCAGCAGCGCCATCATCACAGTCGCGATGCCGTACAGCAGTCCGTAGTCGCGAGACGCGCTGGCGACGAACTGTTCGAAGCCGACCTTGACCACTTCAAACGCCGAATTGGTACGGCCCAAAAGATTGCCGTCGGCAAACAGCTTAACATCCGCGTCGTAAGTGCCGAACGGCGCTTCGGCCGGCAAGAGGATTTCGGCACGGAACAGGGTCGGCGTCAGGAACGTGACGCCGTTGGGCCGCTGGCCATAGAGCTGGTGCTCAGTCTTCAAGCGGATGAAGTTGACGCGGAACGGGTCGTCGCGCACCGTGTCGGCGACATCCGGCCCGATCTGCTGCGGGAGCTGGAAATAGTCGAGGCCGAGCTGCAACCGGCGCAATGTGTCGGTGCTGGCGATCTGGTCGAACGGTCGGTTGGCCAGCACCAGCAGATAGGTCGGCACGTTGACGAAGGTTCGCGATGCGGCGTTCGCCCAGATGCCGAGCATTCGCTCTTTGCGCCGCGCCACCACGGTCTGTCGCGGTCCGGTGACGGTGACGATGATGTCGTAGGCGTTCCGCAGCCGTCCGGTCGGCGTGTCGGGTTCCACGGTGCCGAACAGCACGATCGATGTCCCGGTGAAGCTCGACGTGACCAGCACCTGATGACGGGAAATCGAGGCGATCAGCCGCTCGGCGGCGGCCGGTGCGACTCCACCCATGATCGTGGCGAACAGCGCAGCCAGTATAAGAGTGCGCCGCGTCATCACATGCCGCCAATCAGCCGGATCGAGTAGACATCGCCGGGCTGAACGATGACCTGGTAGGCGAAGCGCAGTCCGACTGCGAGCACCAGCAGGCCGAGCAGCAGGCGCAGCCGCTCGCCGCGCATGTTCTGCCCGGCGCGCGCGCCGAACTGGGCGCCGACGACACCGCCGACCATGAGGATGAGCGCCAGCACCGCGTCCACCAGGTGGTTGGTGGCCGCGTGCATCACGGTTGCGGACGCCATGGTGACAAGCGTGAGCACCATCGACGTGCCGATCACGGTGGCCGTCGGCACGCGCAGGAAATAGATCAGCATCGGCACCAGCAGGAAGCCGCCGCCGATGCCCATCAGCGCACCGACGAAACCGATGATGAATCCGATCGCCCAGACCGGAATTGCCGACACGTAGATCTTCGAGCGCTTGAACCGCATCTTGAGCGGCAGCCCGTGGATCCAGGTGTGAGCGCCGCCGCGTCGGGGCGCGACCGGCCGGCCTTTCTGCTCCCGGATGATCGCGCGCACGCTCTCCGTGATCATGAGGCCGCCCACGACGGTGAGCAGCGCGACGTAGGACAGCGCGATGGTAAGGTCGAGTTGATCGAGCGAGCGCAGCACGGTGAACAGCCAGACACCAGCTGCGGTGCCCAATATGCCGCCGGCCAGCAACATCAGCGCGAGCGCGAGATCGACTGCGCGGCGCCGCCAATAGGTCATTGCTCCCGACATCGAGGATGCGGCGACGTGGCTCGCGACGCTCGCCACCACGACCGCGGGTGCGATGCCGACGAAGATCAACAGCGGTGTCATCAGGAAGCCGCCGCCGATGCCAAACATCCCCGAAATGAAGCCGACCGCGAGCCCCATGCCCAGGATCAGGAAGATGTTGACGGGCAGGTCAGCGATGGGGAGATAGATTTGCACGCGGGCGGTCCGGCCGTTTTTTTAGATGAACCCCGAGGGCCGGTCCGCCATCCGCGAGCGGCCGACGTGATCGGTATAGGCTCGAACGAGAAGTTCTGCACGCCTTTGTCGCCGCAGTCTGGTGGATTCGATCGCAGTATGGCTGCGGCCGCGCTTGGTCGCGTTGCGCAGGCGAGATGCGCCGGCGCGCGATCTCGCCGTCACGGCGTGGTTGCGCGCGGGCGCGGCTTCGGCTTGGTGGGTTGTGCAGCCGCGGTTGCCCGATCCCAGCCGCCAGGAGGTCCCTTGATGCTGATCGCCTCTTCCGGTTCGCGTTGCGGGTTGAAGGTCTGCGCTGCCAAGCGTGCCGCCGTGATGGTTTGCTGGTCGAGCCGGGTCGCCACCTCGTCGCGTTTTCTGGCGGCGTCGTTGTCGCCAGTATTGGCGGCCAGCGCGAACCACTTGTAGAACTCGGCCAGGTTCTGCTCGATGCCGATGCCGCGTGCGTAAAGGATCGCCAGGTTGAACTGGCTGTCCGCGATCCCATGCGCGGCGGCCCGGCGGAACCACTGCGCCGCCGCCCGGTAGTCGGGCTTGCCGTCGATGCCTTCAGCATGAAGCACGGCGAGATTGTGCATGGCCTTGGCGTGGCCCTTCTCGGCCGCGGTTATGTAGAGCGCTCGCGCTTTGGCCAGGTCCTTCTTGACGCCGTCGCCCTTCTCGTGGATGCCGGCGAGCCGGAACTGGGCTGGCGTGAAGCCCGCGTGAGCCGCGCGTTCCAACCAGCGCACCGCCTCTTCCATATTGCGAGGAACGCCGCGAGCCTCCGCATAGCGCGCGGCGATCTCGTATTCGGCGCTGTGATCACCACTTGCCGCAGCCGCGCGCAGTATCGGACCGAATGACGGCGGCAGGGCGTTCACGGCGGCGTCCGTGGAGGTGGCCGGCTCCGGGACCTGCTTCTGCTTCGAGATCGAACCGGTGGTTTCGGAACTCGCGGGAGGTCGCTTGGGCGACAGGACGGTCGAGGGATCAAACATCGAGGAGGTGCCGCCGATCGTGCCGGTGCTGCCCGGCTCGGGGGCGGGCTCGTTCGATGCACCGTCAGGTGTCGGCATCGGGCGGCTTGGCGTTGTGCCAGGCGCGGTCGCCGGCGCTCCATCCGGCGCGGGATTGCTGTCTTCAGCCGGCGCGGACTGGGTCTGCGGCTCGGGCGCCAGGAAGTAATCCATGGCCATCTGCAGTGCACCGAGCACGATGATGACGACGCTGGTCGCAATCAGCAGCGTCTTCAGGTGCTTGACGATCTTTTGGCGCAGCGAAGGCGGCGGCGCATCAGGATCGACGACGTCCTGAGGCTTGGGCTGTTTCGGCGCTTTCGGAGGCTTCGGGGGCTTGGGCGCCTTCGGTTTTCGGGACCAGAGGAAGCCGAACAAGCTCTTGCGGGGTTTATCCTCGGGCTCGTCGGACTGGTACACGGCCGCTGCACTGCGGGCGGCAGCCATCGCTGCGGACTTGCCAGCGCCATCGGCCATCGCCGGCCGAACGCCGCTGAGCGCGGCGTCAGAGGCGGCAATGCGCGCGGCAGGTGAACCGGGCCGGCTGCGTGGCACGCCGGAGCCAGGTTCGAGCGGCGTGTCGGCCGGCAGATTGGGATCGATTGGACGACGCTCGGCGCGCGGCGGGGCCGAGCGCGCCGGTTGCGGTTGCGGCTGTGGCGGCGGTGGTGGCGGCGGCGGCGCTGGGGCCTCGACCGCGACTGCCCGCGGTCCGTTGGGCTCGGCGGCCGGCACTGTATGGGGTGGCGGGGGCGCAGCGGGTAGCAACTGTGGCGCCGGCGGCACCGGTGGCGGCACTGGCACCGGCGCCGGTGCTTCCGCCAAGGCCGGCGCAGCGCGCGGCGCGCGGGCGTTGGCTTTACGCATCTCCTCAAGATGGAGCAGCACGTCGGCCATGCCGCGTTCGATCACATCGAGGTGGCCGAGCCGCGCATCGCAGGCGTCGAGGCGTTCTACCAGCTTGACGATGCGGTCTTCGAGACCGGCCAGCGCGTGCTGATCACCCTGCGTCATCTGCATCCGGTCAAGCAGCTCGCTGAGCGAATGCATGGCGTGTTCGAGATCGGGCGGAACACTGCGGCCGCTTTCCGCCAGCGCTGCAATTCGCGATTCCAGCCGGTGCAGCAGCTCGTTGCTACTGTTCTCTTGGGTCGCGCGCTCGAACCGGGTGGCGAGGCCATGCACCTCGGCGGCCAGCTGCGCCAGCGCGCCGTCCGAGGCCACGTGCGAGCCGACGTGGCGCATCGCTGCAATCGCTTCCTCGAGCTGGTGAAACACCGCAGGCTCCGGACCGTGCTGCGACGTCGCGCTGAGCTGGTCGATCTTGTGCGACAGGCCGCGCACCGCGTCTTCGAAGCCGATCAGGTTTTCCGCCGGCGCGAGGTTGCGCAGCGCGTCGCGCACCTCGGCGAGGCCCTGCTCCAGCCCGGCGAGGGCAGCGGGATCGCCGCCGGCCTGGCGGCTGCGGCCGATACGCTCGGATAGGGCGCGCACTTCGCCTTCAAGCGATTCGACGGCATGACGCGGCATCGCGTCTTTCAGCGAGCGGCCGACTTCGGCGAGATCGCCACGCAACGCCGCCAGCGCGTTCTCGTAGGGCTGATGCAGCGAAGCAATCTGGTTGGTGATGTGGCGGAGATGGTGCTCGAGCGCCGACAGATCCAGGTTCGGAATTGGTGCTGCCGCTGGCGCCAGTGCTTGCCGTGCCGATGCCCGCATTGCCACGGCGCTGCCGCCGCCATCGAGCACCCGCTGGCGCGCGGAAATTTCCGCCGCCCAGTCCGGAGCGCTGGGAGCAGGCGGCGCAGGTGGTGGAGATGGCGGCTGTGGCGGTGCCGCGGTGTAAAGGGGCGGTGGCGCCGCGACGTAAACCGGCGGAGGAGTTGGCGGCGGCGGCGCTGCGTAGATTGCCTGACGCTGCGCTTCGATCGGGGCGCTGCGCGCCTCGGCGATAACTTGGTCGAGCCGGCGGTCGAGCCGCGCCAGCGCTTCGGCGACACGATCCGGCGGTTGTTCGTCTTGACTGCGCGGGGCGGCACGCTGGTTGCCGTTTGGCGCCACACGTTCGAGCTGCCGCGTCAGATTGTCGAGCCGCTCGTTGATGGCCGCGAGGTCGTCGCCAATCAACTCCTCGTCGTCCTGGTAGTCGCGCTGTGGTCTGCGTCTGTACCGCACGTTTATTCGATCGCTGAAATCATGACGCCGCCGGCTGCCCCCGGACGACGGCGCGCATGTGAACGGAAGGTGGCAAACGGCGCAGTCCGATGTCCCGCAACCGACATTTGGCCAATACGGTAAACAAGCGGTTAAACCGCTGGTGTTCTTGATGGATTTCGCCTGTTCCGGACGAGGTTGTGGCTTTGGAGATGGCCCGGCAGCGTTAGCCCGAATCCGGTTCCGGCAACCTACCAACTGGGGTCGCCCCGGTTCGGCCAATGGCCTATCGCGCACGTAGTTGCGCCGCGTCCACTCGTTCCGCGAAGGTCGGCCGATGGCTGATCAATCTCGCCGTTCTGGCTCTTCCGTTCATCTTTAAGGGCGCCTAAATCGGAACCTGCGATTCTTTGCTGTTTCTTGGGGCGGGGACCCACCGACATGCCGACATACAAAGCGCCCGTCGATGACGTGCTGTTCTTGCTCAATGACGTGTTCCACATCGAGCGTCACGCCAATCTCCCGGGTTTCGCTGACGCCTCGCCCGACCTCGTCGAGGCTATTCTCGGCGAAGCCGCTAAATTCAGCGAAAATGTTCTTACCCCGCTCAATCGCATTGGCGACGTCGAGGGCTGCACCCGCCACGACGACGGCAGTGTGACCACGCCCAAGGGCTTCAAGGACGCCTACCGACAGATCGTGGAGGGCGGCTGGGTCGGCATCTCCGCGCCGAGCGAGTTCGGCGGCCAGGGTCTGCCGATGTTCATGACCCAGCAGGTCAACGAGTTTTTGTCTTCGGCCAATCTCGCCTTCGCGATGTATCCGGGCCTGACCCAGGGCGCGATCGCCGCGATCCTGGTGCACGGTACACCGGAGCAGAAGGCGCTGTACCTTCCGAAGATGGTCGCCGGCGAGTGGACCGGCACCATGAATCTCACCGAGCCGCATTGCGGTACCGATCTCGGCCTGATCCGGACCAAGGCGACAAAGCAAACCGACGGCAGCTACAAGATCACCGGTACCAAGATTTTCATTTCCTCCGGCGAGCACGACCTGTCGGAAAACATCGTCCATCTGGTGCTGGCGCGGATCGAAGGCGCGCCCGAAGGCACCAAGGGGATTTCACTCTTCCTCGTGCCCAAGGTTCTGCCCAATGCCGACCGCTCGCTCGGTGCGCGCAATGCCGTCAGCTGCGGCTCGCTCGAAGAGAAGATGGGCATCCACGGCAACGCCACCTGCGTGATGAACTACGACGGCGCGACCGGCTGGCTGATCGCCGAGGAAAACCGCGGTCTCTACGCCATGTTCACGATGATGAACGAGGCGCGGCTTGCTGTCGGTCTGCAGGGGCTCGCGATCTCGGAGGTCGCCTATCAAAACGCGGCAGCTTACGCCAAGGAGCGCCTGCAGGGCCGCGCATTGAGCGGCGCCAAGTTCAAGGACAAGCCGGCCGATCCGATCATCGTGCATCCCGACGTGCGGCGCACGCTGATGACCATCAAATCGTTCAACGAGGCAGGCCGCGCGCTGGTGATGTGGACTGCGCTCGCGTCCGATCTGCACCACCGCTCCGAGGACGACAAGACACGCCAGGCCGCTGAGGACCACATGGGTCTGCTAACGCCGGTGATCAAAGGCGTGCTCACCGATACCGGCTTTGCCAGCACCGTGATGGCGCAGCAGATGCTCGGCGGCCACGGCTATATCGCCGAGCACGGCATGGAGCAGTTCGTGCGCGATGCGCGCATCACCATGATGTACGAGGGCGCGAACGGCATCCAGGCGCTCGACCTGGTCGGCCGCAAGCTGCCGAAGGATGGCGGGCGTGCGTTGCAGGCGTTCTTTACCGAGGTGCAGGGCTTCATCAAGGAGCATAGCGCGAACGATGCCATGAAGCCCTACGTCGGGCCGCTCGGTCAGGCGCTCGGTCATCTCCAACAGGCGACCATGTGGTTCATGCAGAACGCGCTGGCAAAACCCGATAACGCCGGCGCCGGCTCGACCGACTACATGCATCTCTTCGGCCTCGTCGCGCTCGGCTACATGTGGTGCCGCATGGTCGCGACGGCGCAGGACAAGCTCAAGGCCGGCGCCAACGGCTCCGCCGAGCGCATGAACGCCAAGCTCGTCACCGGCCGCTTCTTCATGGAGCGTGTGTTGCCGGAAACCGGTGCGCACCTCGCCCGCATCCAGGCAGGGGCGGGCAGCGTGATGGAATTGCCGGCGGAGATGTTTTGAGACTTGAGTCGGCGATCACCGCAATCCCGCCGTCGTTTAGGCGTATGGCTTCATTCACCGCGGCGACGAGACCTGCATTCGCCAAAGTGATGGTCTCCGGCTTCGCCACGCCGTGACGGCCTGAATGCAGGCTGTGAAGCCGGGGTCTGGGACCGGCCTACTGTCGCCCCTGGGGTCCAAGGAAATGCCGCAGCTCGATGCACATCAGCTCAGCGCGTTGCAGGTCCTAGGTTTCCTGATGTCCACGGTCGTTTGGCTCGCTGTCGCGGGCTGCACCGTCCGTTACTTCTATCTGTTCTTTATCCGCACCGGCGAGTTCGCAGCGCTCCCGCATGACTATGTAATCCACCACGCATTGCGAGAGGGAGCGGGACAACCTGGCGCCTATGCCTTAAGGGCGGGCGCGTTTGTTGGCACCCTTTACTGCCTGTTTTCCGCGATGGTGGCGGCGCTCTCTTGGATTCCGCCAAGCTGGACCTTGTTCGGCGAAGGTGAGGGGTTTTGGGTGGGCTACATAGCTGCAGCCCTGCTAGCGCTTGTCGCTACGTCCGTCATGCACTCCGGCATGATTAAACTCGCTCGGCGTTACGTCGATCTCGAACGCCGCTGTGTAGGCGGAGCGTAGACCAACCAGCCGGACCCGTCGCGCGTCATGCCTGCGCTTGTCGCGCGCCCGCGCACTATTCCGCCTTAATATTGGCCTGCTTCACCACGTTCCCCCACTTCTCCATTTCGGCGAAGAGGAACCGCTCGAATTCGGCCGTGCTGATCTGCACGATGACGGCGCCATCCTTGGCAAATTGTTTCTTGAGTTCGTCGGAGTTCTGGATCGCCGTGATCTCCCGGTGAAGCCTGGCGATGATTGGCTGCGGCGTGCCGGCCGGAACGCCGACGCCCCACCAGTTGGACGCCTCGTAGCCCGGCACTCCGGCCTCGTCGATGGTCGGCAGGTCCGGAAGGAGGGTCGCGCGCTTGGTGTCGCTGAGCCCTAACGGCTTGAGCTTGCCCGAGCGCACGTGCGGCAGCGACGTCACGATAGAGGTCAGCAGTGCCTGGGTGTGGCCGCCGATGACGTCGATCATCGCCGGTCCCGTGCCCTTGAATGGCACGTGCTCGACCTCGATGCCCGCCATCATCGCAAACAGGACCGACGACGTGTGCGTGTAGGTGCCGATGCCCGCGTTCGCAAAATACAGTCGCTTCGGTTTGCTTTTGGCCAGCGCGATCAACTCCTTCACCGAACCGGCCGGCACCGCTGGATTGACGCTGAGCACGCTGACGCTCTTGGCGAGCAGGGCGACCCGGACAAAGGCGCGGCGGGGATCATAGGGTGTCTTGTGAAGCCATGGACTGATGGCGCATGCGTGAACGAAAGCATGAGCAGCGTGTGGCCGTCCGGTGCAGCGTTTACCGCAAGCTCGGTTGCAATGATGCCGCTGGCGCCCGGCCGGTTGTCCACCACCACCTGTCTGCCGAGCCGCTCGCCGAGCTGCATCGCAATGCTGCGCGCGATGACGTCGACGCTGCCGCCCGGCGCGAACGGAACGATCAGGCGCACCGGTTTGGTCGGATAATCCTGCGCGATGACGGTGGCGGTGAGCGCGAGCAGGATGCCCGCGACCTTCAGTAGCGTGGCAGCCGCCTTCGCCATGGCCGTCTCGCGAAAAACGATCTCAATTCACCGGTCCACGGGTGCCCATGCGTGCATCCGGCTCTTCCGCGGTCAGGCCGGTGGCGCGGTTGACGAATACCGTCACCACCCACAGCACGACACCGAGGCCGATCAGGACGCCCGCGACCTTGTATTGCACCGGGTCGCGGCCGGTCCACGGCCCGGCCAGGAACGCGCAGGTGATCGCGCCCAGCACCGGCAGAATGGTCGGCGTATAGAAGTGCTTGTGCTCGACTTTGTCGCTGCGCAACACCAGCACGGCGACGTTCACCACCGAGAAGACGCACAACAGCAGCAGCGCGGTGGTGCCGCCAAGCGCGGGCACCGCACCGACGAAGGTGATCAGGCCGAACGCCAGCAGCGTCGTGAAACCGATCGCGATGTAAGGCGTGCGGCGTCCGGCGTGGACTTTGCCGAGCACCGCCGGCAGCACGCGCTCGCGGCTCATGCCGTAGACCAGGCGGCTTGCCATCAGCATGTTGATCAGCGCGCTGTTGGCAACGGCGAACATGGTGATGAACCCGAAAATCTCGAGCGGAAAGTTGGGCGCGCCCGCTTGCACCACCTTAAGCAGCGGCGTCTCGCCTGTGCCGAGTTCTTCGGGTGACACCAGCGTGATGGACGAGATTGAAACCAGCACGTAGATCACGCCAGTGATGAACAGGCCCGTGAGCAGGATTTTCGGAAAGGTGTTGATCGGGTCCTTGGTTTCCTCGGCCATGTTCACCGAGTCCTCGAAGCCGACCATGGCAAAGAAGGCGAGCGTGGTCGCGGCGATGACCGGCCAGAAGATGCCGCCATCCACCGTCGTCTTGAACTGCATCACGCGCGACACGTCGCCCTGGCCAAGGCCGATCGCCCACAGGCCGATGAAGATGATGATCAGGAGCCCGGTCAGTTCGACGCAGGTGAGAACGACGTTCATCTTCACGCTTTCGCCGACGCCACGGAAGTTGATGATGGCAACGGCGGTCATGAACACGAGGCCAACGGTTGTGATGCCGACGGTCGTCATGTTGAGGTCGAAGGCATGCGACATGTTGGCGGCGAAGGCACGCGACGCGGTCGACGCGGAGGTGATACCAGAGCACATCACCGCGAACGCAACGATGAACGTGATGAAGTGAATGCCGAACGCGCGGTGCGTATAGAGCGCGGCACCGGCGGCGCGCGGATACTTGGTGACCAGCTCGAGGTAACTGAACGCGGTGATCAGCGCGACGACGAATGCGACGACGAACGGCATCCAGACCGCGCCGCCCACCTGCTTGGCCACCTGTCCGGTCAGCGCATAGATGCCGGTGCCGAGAATGTCGCCGACGATGAAGAGGAGCAGCAGCCACGGTCCCATCACACGGTGAAGGCTCGGCTCGGCTGTTGTGCTGGCTTCGCTGGCTTTACCAATTGGCACGTCGGTCATGGGTCGCCCTCCCACCGCCTGATGCGCTGCCACCATCCTGACAGATCGGCTGGCCGTGACAACGAGGTATCCGCCCGACTTTGGCCTGCCGGCAGGCGGGGTGGGCATGGCAGGCATGATGGAAGTATTGGCCAGGGCATTCTAGGCTGCCCGTCGATCCGCAGGGGTAGCCTCCGATGAGCTCTCAACTCCACTGGACGATTGGTGCATCCTCCTTGCACCGGGTTGTCGAATCCGAGGGACCGCTGCTGCCCCCGTTCGAGATCTTCGGCGATTGCCGGCAGGAGCATCTCGATGCCAACCGCGACTGGCTGATGCCGCGCTTCCAGGATCCGGTCAGCGGCCTGCTCACCATCACGATCCAGAGTTTTCTCATCAAGCAGGCGGACCTCACCGTGCTGGTCGACTGCTGTGCCGGCAACGACAAAGAACGCAAGCGGCCACAGTTCCATCGGCAGAAGCACCCCTGGCTCGACACGCTGCGCGCCGCCGGTGCCGAGCCGGAGGACATCGACGTGGTGCTGTGCACCCATCTGCACGTCGATCACATCGGCTGGAATACGCGGCTCGACAACGGCCACTGGGTGCCGACCTTTCCCAATGCGCGCTACCTGATCGCGCAGCGCGAATGGGATTTCTGGCGCAACGCCGGACCCAAGGCGCTGGAGCGCACCGGCGACTTCCTCACCGACAGCGTGCTGCCGATCATCGACAGCGGGCAGGCCGAGCTGATCGGCGAGTCTCACGCGCTCAAGGGCGACATCTCGATCGAGCCGGCGCATGGCCACACGCCCGGCCAGAAGATGCTGCGGCTTGGCTCCGGCGGGCAGGAGGCACTGCTCACCGCCGACCTGATGCATCACCCGTTGCAGCTGCGCTACCCGGAATGGAGCACGCAGTACTGCATCGATCCGAACATGGCGCGGCAGACGCGTATGAATTTTCTCAAAGCCAACGCCAACAGCGGGCGGCTGATTTTTCCGACGCACTTCCCGAGCCCGACCGGCGGCCGGATCGAGCGCGACGGGACAGCTTATCGCTTTGTGTACGACGGCGAGGGCTAGCGAATACCCGCACCGATCGTAACTTGGCCCTCGCGCCGCCAAGTGCTCCAGCCTATCTTGGTGGCAGATTCGCCCAAAGAAGCGCCCAAGACGAGCCAATGGACGCCCTCAACCTCCCACGCCCCGCCTGGATGACCGAGGACCTCGTGCTGCTCGAGGATCAGGCGCGGCGTTTTCTCCAAGCCGAGTTCGTGCCGCACCTCGACACGTGGCACGACGAGCACATGTACCCGCGCGAGGTCTGGACCAAGGCGGGTGAAGCGGGATTGCTTTGCGCTTCGATGCCCGAGGAATACGGTGGCGCCGGCGGCACATTCGCGCACGAAGCGATTATCAACCGCGAATACAGCCTCGCCGGCTTCGACACGTTCGGTGCACCGCTGCATTCCGGCATCGTCGCGCCCTACATCCTGCACTACGGCACCGAGGAGCAGAAGACGCGCTGGCTGCCGAAGCTTGCGACCGGCGAGCTGATCGGCGCCATCGCCATGACCGAGCCCGGCACCGGCTCCGACCTGCAGGGCGTACGCACCACCGCGATAAAGAAAGGCAACCGCTACGTTCTCAACGGAGCCAAGACCTTCATCACCAACGGCCAGCATGCCAACCTGATTGTCGTGGTCGCCAAGACCGACCCAAAGGAGCGGGCCAAGGGAATTTCGCTGATGGTGGTGGAGACCGACGACGCCCAGGGCTTCCGCCGTGGCCGCAAGCTCAAGAAGCTCGGCATGGATTCGGCCGACACGTCGGAGTTGTTCTTCGACGACGTGTCGCTGCCGACCGAGAACCTGCTCGGTACCGAGGAGGGGCAGGGCTTTACCCAATTGATGAACGAGTTGCCGCAAGAGCGCTTGATCGTGGCGCTGCACGCGGTCGCCATGATGGAGCGCGCGCTGGCGCTCACTGTCGACTACGTCAAGCAGCGCAAGGCATTCGGCAAGGCGATCATCGAGTTCCAGAACACCCAGTTCGAGCTCGCTGATTGCAAAACCGAGACCGCGGTCGGCAAGGTCTTCATCGACTATTGCATCGAGCGCCACGTCGCTGGCCAGCTCGACACCGTGACGGCCTCGATGGCGAAGACCTGGGCCACCGATATGCTCGGCAAGGTCGCCGACCGCTGCCTGCAATTGTTCGGCGGCTATGGTTTTATGGACGAATATCCGATCTCGCGGCTCTACCGCGACGCGCGGGTGATGCGCATCTATGCGGGGACGAATGAGATCATGAAGCTGGTGATTGCGAGGAGTTTGTGACGCTCTCGACTGTCATGCCCGGAAATGCGGGCATCCAGTAAACACAGATGTGGTCGGTGGCTACTGGGTCCCGGCTTTCGCGGGGACGACAACGCAGAGTGCGGCAAGTCTGGAGGATACTATGACCGACGCCTTCATCTACGACCACGTTCGCACCCCGCGTGGCCGCGGCAAGGCCGACGGCTCGCTGCACGAGGTCACAGCGCTCAATCTGGCGGCGCAGCCGCTTACCGCGATCAGGGAGCGCAACAAGCTCGATCCCAAGCTGGTCGACGACGTCGTGCTGGGCTGCGTCGATCCGGTCGGCGAGGCGGGCGGCGACATCGCGCGCGTTGCCGCGATCATGGCGGGATATGGCGATGAGGTCCCCGGCGTGCAGATCAACCGGTTCTGCGCCTCCGGCCTCGATGCGGTGAATTTCGCCGCCGCGGAGGTGATGTCCGGCCAGCACGACATGACCATCGGCGGCGGCGCTGAATCGATGAGCCGCGTCGGCATCGGCGCCGCTGGCGGCGCCTGGCCGGTCGATCCGTCGATCGCGCTGAAGTCCTATTTCGTGCCGCAGGGCATCTCGGCGGACCTGATTGCGACCAAATATGGCTTTTCGCGTGACGACGTCGATGCCTATGCGGTCGAGAGCCAGAAGCGCGCCGGCAAGGCCTGGGAGGAGGGCCGCTTCAAGAATTCGGTCATGGCGGTGAAGGATGTCAACGGGCTCACCCTGCTCGCCAAGGATGAGCACATGCGTCCGACCACGACCATGCAGAATCTGGCGCAGCTCAATGCGTCGTTCGTGCAGATGGGCGAGATGGCCGGCTTCGACGCGGTGGCGGTGCAGCGCTACCCTGAGTTCGAGGCGATCAACCATGTCCACACGCCGGGCAACTCGTCCGGCATCGTCGACGGCGCCGCCGCGGTGCTGATCGGCAACAAGGAGGCCGGCAAGGCGGCCGGGCTGAAGCCGCGCGCCCGCATCCGGCAATTCGCCAACATCGGCTCCGAGCCTTCGATCATGCTGACCGGGCCGATCCCGGTGACCGAGAAGGTGCTCAAGAGGGCCGGCATGACCAAGAAGGACATCGATCTGTGGGAGCTCAACGAGGCGTTCGCCTCGGTGGTGCTGCGCTACATGCAGGCGCTCGACATTGCGCACGACAAGATCAACGTCAACGGCGGCGCCATCGCCATGGGCCATCCGCTCGGCGCCACCGGCGCGATGATCCTGGGCACCGTGCTGGACGAATTGGAGCGGCGCAATCTCAACACGGCGCTGGTGACGCTCTGCATCGGCGTCGGGATGGGCACGGCAACGATCATCGAGAGGGTGTAGCCACCCCGGTTAACAAGATAGAAAGCTGGGCCCCGGGTATCGCTTCGCTCGCCCGGGACACGAGAGCGAGAAATGCCCAAGATCGACACAGCTAAAGCCGCGATGCGGATGCGATCGGCCTATCCCGGCGCCTTTGAAAAGGTCACGCAGGGTCGTGAGAAGATGGTGCTGGGCGATGTCGTGGGGCTCACGCAGTTCGGCGTAAACCTGACACGGCTCAGGCCGGGTGCTGCTTCAGCGCACCGGCACTGGCACGAGACGGAGGACGAATTCGTCTACATTCTCGAAGGCGAGGCGACGCTGATCGAGAACGGCGGTGAAACCGTCTTGAAAGCGGGCGATTGTGCCGGGTTCAAAGCCAACAATTCCAACGCACATTGCCTGGTGAACAAAAC
Organism: uncultured Alphaproteobacteria bacterium; assembly: GCA_963787955.1. Taxonomy (GTDB): domain Bacteria; phylum Pseudomonadota; class Alphaproteobacteria; order Rhizobiales; family Xanthobacteraceae; genus Z2-YC6860. Next base: position 184,477 of record CAWBFG010000041.1, read on the forward strand.
GCAGCGCGATGTGCTGTTCCTTGAGGTCGGTACCCGCGCCGCGACAGACCGCTACCACTATCCAGACGTTGACCTCGCTGGCGAGAAGACCGAGCGGGGCGTGCGCTTCTGGACCAAATCGGGCGGGCCGGCCTGATGCCTAAGATCGACATTGCAAAGGCCGAAGTAGACAGGTCGATGCGCTATCCGGGAGCGCTGTCCGATCCACTGAAGGGCCGTGAGAAAAGCAAGCTTGGCGACGCAATCGGGCTAACGCAGTTTGGCGTCAACATTGCGACGCTGCCGCCCGGCGTGTGGTCGTCGCAGCGGCACTGGCACGCCAACGAGGACGAATTCATCTACGTGCTTGAAGGTGAAATCGTGCTGGTTGAGGACGATGGGGAGATCGTGCTGAAGCCGGGCGACGCGGCCGGCTTCAAGGCAAACTCCGGGAACGGCCATTGCTTGATCAACCGCTCGCCGCGCGTTGCGCGCTATCTCGAGGTCGGTACGCGCGCCGCGCGTGATACGGTGACGTATTCCGACGTCGACATGCGACTAGAACGCAACGGCAGCGACCGGCGCTATCTGCACAAATCCGGCGAGCCGTACTAGGAGTTTGCGCGTGATCTTTTCCGAAAACCGGTGTCCACTTTTCGGGATCACGCGCTAGGCGAGAAAGACATGCCGAAGATCGACATCGCAAAGGTCCCCTGGACGAACTTCGCCTCCTATCCCAAGGAGTTCGCCTACGCCATTGCCGGCCGCGAGAAGCAAAAGATCGGCGACGCCGTCGGTCTCACCCAGTTCGGCGTGAACATCGCGCGCATCAAGGCCGGCGGCGCGTCGGCGCTGCGGCACTGGCATGAAACCGAGGACGAGTTCATCTTCGTGCTCGAAGGCGAGTTGGTGCTGCAGGAGAACGATGGCGAGGTCAAGCTCCGGCCCGGCGACGCGGCCGGCTGGCGTGCCAACGGTGGCATCGGCCATTGCCTGATCAATCGCGGCACCCGAGACGCGGTCTATCTCGAAGTCGGCACACGCTCCATGGCCGAGCGCGTGCATTATCCGGACGTCGATTTCGCCATGGAGCGCGACGACACGTCCCGCCGCTGGATGCGCAAGAACGGCGAGCTGATCAAGGAATAGAGCAGGGGAGTCCCGCCATGGCCGATCACTTCAAATTCGACATCGACAGCGATGGTATCGCGCTGGTCACTTGGGACATGCCAGACCGCTCGATGAACCTGATCGACGTGGCGGCGATCACGGAGCTTGCCGCCATCGTCGAAAAGGTCGCGTCCGACGCCGCGATCAAGGGCGCGGTCGTCACTTCGGCCAAGGAGACGTTCAGTGGCGGCGCTGATCTGACCTTACTGGAAAGCTTGGGCCGCACGTTCGCGCAGCTTGCCAAGGCGCAGGGACAGGATGCTGCGATCGCCAAGCTGTTCGAGGAGAGCCGCAAGCTGTCGCAGCTCTACCGGCGGCTGGAGACCAGCGGCAAGCCCTGGGCCGCGGCGATCAACGGCACCGCGCTCGGTGGCGGCTTCGAGCTTTGCCTCGCCTGTCATCAGCGCATCGCCGCCGACAACGATCGCACCCGCGTCGGGTTGCCGGAGGTCAAGATCGGCCTGTTTCCGGGCGCCGGCGGGACGCAGCGGGTGGCGCGCATGATGCAGCCGGGCGACGCACTGCAATTCCTGCTCAAGGGCGATCAACTCCAACTCAACCGCGCCAAGGCGATGAAGCTCGTTGACGCGGTGGTGCCTGCGGCCGATCTCATCAAGACCGCCAAGGACTGGGTGAAGGCCAACGGCAAAGCCAAGGCGCCCTGGGACGTTGAAGGCTTCCGCCTGCCGGGTGGCGCGGTCTATTCCAAGGCCGGCATGATGACGTTCCCGGCCGCGAATGCGATCTATCGCCGCGAGACCTACGACAACTATCCGGCAGCGCGAGCCATTATGCAGGTCGTGTACGAAGGCCTGCTGCTGCCGTTCGATCGCGCGCTCACCGTGGAGTCGCGCCATTTCGCGAAGATCCTGCAGACGCCCGAGGCGGCGGCGATGATCCGCTCGCTGTTCGTCTCGATGCAGGACCTCAATCGCGGTGCGCGGCGCCCCGCGGGCGTGCCGCAAGTCGAGATCAAGAAGGTCGGCATCATCGGTGCAGGCTTCATGGGTGCAGGCATCGCGTCGGTGAGCGCGCAGGCCGGCATCCATGTGGTGCTGATCGACCGCGATCAGGAGAGCGCCGACAAAGGCAAGGCGTATATCCAGAAAAGCCTGACCGACCAGGTCAACAAGGGCCGCATGGCAGGCGCCGCGCGCGACGCCGTCGTTGCGCGCGTGACGGCCACCGCGGACTACGCGGCGCTCGCCGGCTGCGACCTCGTGGTCGAGGCCGTGTTCGAAGACCGCAAGGTGAAGGCCGATGTGACCGCCAAGGCGCAGGCCGTGGTGCCGGACGTGGCGTTCGGCTCCAACACGTCGACGCTGCCGATCACGTCATTGGCCGAAACCGCAAAAGATGCGGCGAAGTTCATCGGCATTCACTTCTTCTCGCCGGTCGAGCGCATGATGCTGGTCGAGATTATTTTGGGCAAGAAGACCGGCGACCAGGCGCTCGCAACGGCGCTCGATTTTGTGCGCGCGATCCGCAAGACCCCGATCGTGGTCAACGACACCCGCGGCTTTTACGCCAACCGCTGCGTGCTGAACTACATCCAGGAAGGCCACCTGATGCTCTTGGAGGGCATCCCCGCCGCGATGGTCGAGAATGCGGCGAAGATGGCTGGCATGCCGGTCGGGCCCCTCTCGCTCAACGATGAAACCGCGCTCGACCTCGGGCTGAAGATCGTGCGCGCCACCGAAGCGGACCTTGGCGCCGGCGTTGTAAACCCGGGGCAGAAAAAGCTCCTGGAGGATTTGGTCGAAAAAAATGGTCGGCTGGGCCGCAAGAACGGCAAGGGCTTCTATGACTATCCGCAAGGCGCGACCAAACGGCTGTGGCCCGGCCTTGCCGATCTCCTGCCAAAGAAACTCAGCCGCGAAGAAGTCGAGGCGATTGATGTCAATGAGCTCAAGCATCGTATTCTGGTGGTGATGGCGGTCGAGGCCGCGCGCACGTTCGAAGAGGGCGTGGTCACCGATGTGCGCGAGGCAGATGTCGGATCGATCCTGGGGTTCGGCTTCGCCCCCTATTCCGGCGGCACGCTGTCCTATATCGACATGATGGGAACGAAGGCGTTCGTCACGCTGTGCGAGCAGCTCGAAAAGAAGCACGGGCCGCGTTTCAAGCCCTCAAAACTACTGGTCGAGATGGCCAAAACCGATGACCGGTTCTATCGCCGCTTCGCACCGGGCAAGAAGGCTGCCTAGCATCGCGATTGGTTGCTGATTTCATCGTGCGTTCCCCATGCGTTGCCCATCATTGCCCTTTCACCCGGCCCGTGGTTAAGGTCGCGACCTTTTTGCCGGAACACTGATGGCCCGCGACCAAGTTGACATGACGCCGATCGAGACGCGCGACGAACTGGTCGCGTGGTTCGCCGCGGGTTGCAAGCCGAAGGAAAAATTCCGCGTCGGCACCGAGCACGAAAAATTTGCATTCACTGTCGATGGCCATCGGCCGGTGCCCTATGCCGGCCCGCGCGGCATCCGCGCTCTGCTCGACGGTATGCAGCACCTGCTCGGCTGGGAACCGATCATGGAGGGCGAGAACATCATCGGTCTCGCCGACGTCACCGGCGGCGGCGCGATCTCGCTCGAACCAGGCGGCCAATTCGAGCTATCGGGCGCGCCGCTCGACAACGTGCACCAGACCTGCAGCGAGCTGATGGCGCATCTGGCGCAATTGCGCGAGGTGGCGCGGCCGCTGCGCATCGGCTTCCTCGGCATCGGCCTGACGCCGAACTGGTCGCGCGCCGACATGCCGGTGATGCCCAAGGGCCGCTACAAGATCATGACGCAATACATGCCGAAGGTCGGCACGCTCGGTCTCGACATGATGTACCGGACCTGCACGGTGCAGACCAACCACGACTTCTGCTCCGAGGCCGACATGGTGAAGAAGCTGCGGGTCGGCCTCGCTCTGCAGCCGATTGCGACCGCGCTGTTCGCCAATTCGCCGTTCACCGAGGGCAAGCCCAACGGTTTTGTGTCGTTCCGTTCGGAAATCTGGCGCGACACCGACAACGCACGGGCCGGCATGCTGCCGTGGGCGTTCGAAGCTGGAATGGGTTTCGAGCGGTACGTCGACTATGCGCTCGACGTGCCGATGTATTTCCTCAAGCGCGGCGACAGCTACATCAATGTGTCGGGCCGCTCGTTCCGCGACCACCTGACGGGGAAACTGGTGCCCGGCGAGCGCGCGACGATTTCGGATTGGGCGAACCACGTTTCCACGATTTTTCCGGAGGTGCGGCTGAAGCGCTACCTCGAAATGCGCGGTTCCGACGGCGGACCGTGGCGGGTGCTGCCGTCGTTGCCCGCGTTCTGGTGCGGCATTCTTTACGATGAGGATTGCCTCAGCGCTACCTGGGACCTCGCCAAGGGCTGGACCGCGGAGGAACGCCAGAAGCTGCGCGACGACGTCCCCAGGCTCGGCTTCCGGGCGACGATCCGCGATCGCGACGTGCTCAATATCGCCATCGAGCTGCTGCGCATTGCGCGGAAGGGTCTGGAACGCCGCAAGCGGCTCGACCCGAATGGCCGCGACGAGACGCGCTATCTCCGGCCGCTGGAGGAGATCGTCGCCCGCGGTATCACGCCGGCGGAGACGATGCTGGCGAAATACAAGGAGGAGTGGGACGGCTCGGTTGATCCGATCTACGCCGAATACGCCTACTAGCCATGGCGCGAGGCACACCCGCCACCGTGGCGCTGGAGAAAGCCGGCGTTTCGTTCAAGCTGCACGAATACGATTACGATCCAAATGCGGAACGCATCGGCATGCAGGCTGCTGGGGCGCTGGGCATGTCGCCGTCGCGCCTGCTCAAGACCTTGACGGCGAGACAGGCGGCGCGGTGGTCTGCGTGTTGATCGCCAGCGACCGCGAGGTCAGCCTGAAGAAGCTGGCCGCCGCAGCCGGCACCAAGGCTGCGATGATGCTCCCGGCCGCCGAGGCCGAGCGCTTCACCGGCTATCATGTCGGCGGGATTTCGGCGTTCGGCCAGCGCAGGCACGCTGCAGTCTTCATCGCAGCGGCAGCGCTCGAACATCCAACCGTCATCGTCAATGGTGGACGGCGCGGCTTGCAGATCGAGGTCGCACCCGCGGACTTGGTCCGAGTGCTGAACGCCACGCCAGTCGAGTTGTGATCACTCCGCCGCGCGGCTTGCTTCCGACAGGTTGTCGAGCGACGAGATGATGTGCTCGGCGAGCGCGTCGGCTAGCGCTGAGCTTTCATGCGGGTTGCGGATGAGGCCAATCCGGCAGGAGGGCAGTTCCGCGAAGCCGTCACTGGGATTGAGCACCCGCATGCCGGGCCGCAGTCCCGATTCCGGAAACACCGAAACCGCCATGCCGGCCAGCACGGCGGCGGCGACCGCACCGGAGTTGGCGCTGGTGTAGAGCACGTGATGCGGCCGGCCGATCGTCTCCAGGCACTCGATCGCCGCCCGGCGCCAACCGCATGACGGCCGGCCGAGCGCGAGCGGCAGGGGCTCCGAAAGATGGATGGAATGCCGGTTCGACGTCACCCACAGCAGCCGTTCGCGGCGGAAGGTTTCCGAAGCGCGACTGGTTTCGCAATTGGTAATGATGGCAAGATCGAGCTCGTTGGAATCGATCCGCTCGGTCAATTCGATCGAGGGCTCGCACATGATCGTCAGTTCGACGTTGGGATAGGCGCGCGAAAACCGCGCCATGATTTCGGGGAGATACCGGTCAGCGTAGTCGTCCGGCAGACCGAGGCGCACCCGGCCGGTGAACTCGGCATCGTCGAACGCGGACAGCGCCTCGATGTTGAGCTTGACGATGCGGCGGGCATAGTCGAGCAGCCGCTCACCGTCCTCGGTGAGCTTGGAGGCGCGGCCGTCGCGCGCAAAGATCGCCCGATCGAGCCGTTCCTCGAGCCGCTTCATCTGCATCGACACCGCAGACTGCGTCTTGTGAACGACTTCGGCGGCCTTGGTGAAGCTGCCGGTCTCCACAATCGCGATGAAGGTGCGAAGCTGGTCGACGTCCATCAGGGCGCTCATGTCAGTCCCCTTTGCCCCCAACTGCCGGGGGCATTACATCATCATTGGTGATTGATAAGATTACAAACATTCGTTTCACTTATCAATTGGTGGGGCCCATATTCCTTATCGTTAGTTCAAATCGAGCACGGTAGCGACGTCACGCCGCGGCAGTTCCGCGGTTATGGGTGCCGGTTTCGTTCGATTTATCAGAGACTTGGAGGCCACAATGGCGACGATCTTGAGTTATGCGATGGTGGGAACCGCCGGTGTCGGACGCCGGCTCGCCGCAGCGGGCGACAGCCTGACGCGGCGTCTGGGTCAATTCGGTCGCGCCGTACGAAATCGCCGTGCCGCCACCACACTCGCCGGCCTCGACGATCACATGCTGGCCGATATCGGCATCACCCGCAGCGATCTGCGCGACGCCTACGCCGAGCCGCTGTGGCACGACCCGACCGACGTGCTGGCGGGCCGCGCCGCGGAGCGGCGCCTGAGGCGCCGGCGCTCTGCACTGGTGCAATCGAACGATGAGCCGCCGCGTTGGCTCGGCCGCGAAATCAGCCGCCTGCCGGTAACCACAAACAAGTCCCCGTCCGGTTCAGCGATTCCCCTCTCGCGCTCCGGATGCAGCGCCCGCCGGCCCCCCGGCGGGCGCTCTCGTTTTTGGCTATCAATTGCCGCGAACGACCTCCGGCTGCGTGATGCCGCGCCGGTCCTTGACCACGGCGATCGGTACGCCCAGCCGTTCGATCTTGAAGATCACCTTGCCGTCGATGGCGTTGTCGCAGCCATCGTGGGTCGGCGCGATGAAGAAATCCGCGGGATCGCTGTCGGTGGCCCACTTCAGCCGCCCATGGCGGGCTTCGGCTTCCTTCTCGAACGACAACCGTTCGCCGCAGACCGCGACGAAATACGTTCGCCCCGGGCGGGCGGGTTCGCGGTCGATGTACTTCTCCAGTTCGACCACCATTTCATGCATGGTGTTGACCCAGTAGTCGGTGTCGTAGCGCGCGGCCGCGCCGCGCAATCCGCCGACCAGCGGATTGAAGAACAGATATTCGTAAGGGTGCAGCCGGACCATCACACTCGCTGGCCACGCCATCCAGGCAGCGAGCCCGACATAGGCCGCCACCGCGAACGCCCGGCGCTGTGCCTCGAGCCGCGCCAGCGCGGCATCAAGGCCGACGCCGGCGAGCACCGCGATCGGCGGCAGCACGAATAGAAAGTGCCGAGCACCACTGAACGACGGTCCGTGCGACGCAACCTGGCAGGCGACCGGGAACACGGCGGTGAATGCGATCAATGCGGTCTCGCGCGCCCGCAGCGTTGCGGATCGGCGCGCGATTCCCGCTGCCACCCCAAGACCGAGCCCCGCGCCGAACAGCACGGCCAGCGGCAGTTTGATCGCCAGGTAGACCGGGATGTACCAGCGCGGCACGTCGGCCATCAGATAGACTTGGCCAAACAACAGCGTCTTGATCGGGTAATGGAAGTGGGCGAACGCGAACAGACCGCGCACCGGATTGAACAGGCTCAGCGCCGCCCACGGCCAGGCCGCAATCATGATCAGGTAGCCGAGCGCGAACGCCGGTACGAATAGTAGCAGCGATTGGGCGATAAATCGCGCCGTCATGGCTGGTTTCGCCGGCCGCGGCAGGTGCATCACGATGGCGATCGGCAGATAGAACAGGAGCAGCAGCGCAAGCGCGCGCAAGCCGAGCGCTACACCGAGCGAGAGCCCGAACAACACGAGATCCGACAGACGCGGCCGCGGCAATTCGCGCGCTGCCTTTAACATGAAATAGATCGCGGCTATCAGCGCCGCCGCAAACGGAATGTCCTTGGTGTGGTTGAACATCGAGCCGAACCAGGTGCCGCAGATCGCGAGCGCAAGGAGCGCAAGCAGCCCGGCCCTGGGTCCCGCAACCAGCCGCGCGGTGGCCCAAACCGCGGCCAGCCCGCCGATGCCGAATAATGCGCAGAGCACGTGTCGAATGACGAAAATGTCCGCCGGGACGACACGGCCAATCAAGATCGCGACGACGTCGAACAGCCCGCCGTAGAGATAGAGGTTCTTGTATGCGAAGACTGCGCGATCGGTCAGGCCGCTGACGTAGTAGGTCAGGATCAGCTCACCATAGCGATGCTGCACCTCCTCGTCGTTGGAAATGGCGTAGTCGCGGAACGTCAGCAACGCCAGCGCGAGCAACGCAACGATCAGCAGCAATGACGCGAGATCAAATGGGTCGTGTCGCGTATTCGCGGCGGAGATCGCGAGTCTGTATTGACATCAGCGGCCCGGCATAGCTCCACCGCGCAGATTGTTCGTATTTTGCGCGGTGCAGGAGCTTTGGACATGCGGCATGAGCGCTTCCTTCGCTGAACGGCTGTTTACCTCGCGCTGCCGCGACCACAGGCCGCATGCATGTAGCGCTGGACAGCGGCATTGCCGCCGAACTGCTCGCCTCTATCACCAGCCTTCATTAAGATGGACACGAGCCCCTCGCATCGATCGGAAGGCAGCAGCATTGATGCGATTTCTCCGCCAAGCCCTGCGGCGTTCGAGTCCTGGTCTCGATGCTGGTCGCGTGCGCTGCCGCGGCCGCGTGGGGACAGGGCTTTGACCGGCCGGGCGGAGACTATGCGCGCTTCGTCGTGCCATCCGGCGATCCCGCAGCCTGCATGGCGCGTTGTGAACGCGAAGCACGATGCCGCGCCTGGGCGTTCTCCTATCCGGGGACCGGAGGAGGGACCAGCGCGATGTGCTGGCTCAAGAGCGAGGTGAAGCCGGCTGTCGAAAACCCGTGCTGCGTATCCGGCATCAAGGGCGCCGGACTGGTGGAGAAGAAAAGCGGACCGGTCGAAACGTCGATCGACCGCACCGGCGGCGACTATCGCCAGTTCGACCTGCCATCCGATCCGAGCGGAGCAACCTGCAAGAAGGCGTGCGAAGAGGAGAACCGTTGCCGGGCCTGGACCTACGTGCGGCCGGGTTATCTGGGCCCCGGGATTTCGCGCTGCTATCTCAAGGACAGGATCACCCAGCCGCGGCGCAAGCCGTGCTGCATGTCCGGCGTGGTCCGGTGAACAGTTGCTTGCGGCCGAATCGATGCCTAGCTGATCATGCGGGGCGGATTGGATGGGCTTGGAAAAACGGAGTACCCGATGGCCAGGACCTTCGCAACGATTGGTGCAGTCGTCCTGTTGAGCGGAGCCGCGCTCGCTCACCACGGCTGGGGCAGTTACGACGCCGCCAATCCCATTACCGTGGCAGGCCCGATTGTCAGCTCGAAGTTCGAGAATCCTCACGCCACGATTTCGGTGCGCGGCCGTGACAAGGTCTGGACCATCACGCTTGCGCCCACATCGCGGATGACCTCGCGCGGCGCCAATGCCTCGGTCGTTGCGGCCGGCAAGACTGTTTCGGCCTATGGTTACGCCTCAACCGTCGAGAAGGACGAGATGCGCGCCGAACGCATCACCGTGGACGGAAAATCCTACGAAATGCGCTGATGAACGAAGCCGCGCCCGGGATTTTTGTCGCGCTCGAAGGCTCGGGCCTAGGCGCCGCCATCCGACAATCGACGTGGGCCTATATGACGGCCAACGTCGGGCACATCGTGGCGCTTGCCGTATTCGCCGGTGCGATTGCGGTAATGGACTTGCGAATGGCCGGCGCGCTTGCTGCGACGTCGCCCGGCAAGGTGCTGCGCAATGCGCGGTGGGTGGTGACGGCCGCGCTGCTTGCGTTGGTGCTTACCGGCGCAACCCTGTTCATCGCCGAGGCCAGCCACGTCATTATGAATCCGGTATTTCAGCTCAAGCTCGGGCTGATCGCGCTCGGCGTCGTCAATGTCGCCCTGTTCGAATTCCTGGTGGCGCAGAAGGTGCGGGATCTGCCGCCGCTCACAAAAATGCCGGTCGCGGCGCGCGCAGCCGGCATTGCGTCCATCACGATCTGGCTCGCTGTCGCGGCTTGCGGCCGCAGCATCGCGTATTTCTGAGTTACGCCGTTCCGCCGACGGTGATCTTGTCCATGCGGAGCGTCGGCTGCCCGACGCCAACCGGCACGCCCTGACCGTTCTTGCCACAGGTGCCAATCCCGGTGTCGAGCGCGAGATCGTTGCCCACCATGCTGATGCGGTTGAGGTCGGTCGGCCCGTTGCCGATCAGCATGGCGCCCTTGAGTGCCGGCCCGAGCTTGCCGTCCTCGATCTTGTACGCCTCGGTGACCTGGAACACATACTTGCCCGACGTGATGTCGACTTGGCCGCCGCCGAAGTTGACGGCGTAGATGCCGTTCTTCACCGAGGCCAGGATTTCGGCCGGATCGCGGTCGCCCGCCAGCATGTAGGTGTTGGTCATGCGCGGCATCGGAACATGCGCGTGACTTTCACGCCGGCCGTTGCCGGTCGGCTTCATGTTCATCAGCCGCGCGTTCTGCCGGTCCTGCATGTAGCCAACCAGGATGCCGTCCTCGATCAGCACGGTGCGGTTGGTCGGCGTGCCTTCGTCGTCGATCGACAACGAGCCGCGGCGGCTCGCGATGGTGCCGTCGTCGACCACATTGACGCCCTTCGCCGCCACCTGCTGGCCCATCAAGCCGGCAAAGGCCGATGATCCCTTGCGGTTGAAGTCGCCTTCGAGGCCATGGCCAACGGCTTCATGCAGCATCACGCCGGGCCAGCCGGCACCCAGCACCACGTCCATCTCGCCAGCCGGGGCAGGAATCGATTCCAGATTGATCAGCGCCTGACGCACCGCCTCGTCGGCCGCGTGCTGCCAGGACTTCGCTTCGATGAAACGCTGATAACCCTCGCGCCCGCCGAAGCCATACGATCCCGTTTCCTGCCGGTCTCCCGAGCCCGCGACCACACTGACGTTGACGCGGACCAGCGGCCGGATGTCCCGGTAGATCTCGCCATCGGGCCGGACGATCTCGACCACCTGCCAGGATGCACCGAGGCTCGCGGTCACCTGCCTAACTCGCTCGTCTTTGCCGCGGGCATAGGCGTCGATCGTCTCCAGCAGCTTCACCTTGGCGTCGAAGCCTGGGGCCTCCATGGGGTTGTCGTCGCCGTAGAGCTTGCGGTTGGTGCGGGCAGGGGCCGCGGCGAAGCTGCCGGCGTAGCCGCCCTTGACCGCGCGCACAGCTTCGGCGGCGCGGCTGATCGCGGCGTCCGATACGTCGGAGGCATGCGCGTAGCCCACCGCCTCGTCCTTCACCGCCCGCAGCCCGAAACCCTGGTTGGTGTCGTAGGTCGCCTGCTTGAGGCGGCCGTTATCGAACACCAGCATTTCCGACTGCTTGTATTCGAGGAACAATTCTCCGTCGTCGGCGCCTTCGAGCCCGCGCTCCATCAGCTTGCCAACCCGAACACGGTCCAGGCCGGCGCGATCGATCAGAGAGGCATTAGGATTCATGAAGGGGCTCCTTGGCTACCCCATAGATAGGGGCCGGTGCGGCTTCTTTTAGGACGCGGTCGCCCGCAAATCGAGGCGTTGCTTGCTGCCCTCAGATCGGGGGCAGGCTGAGCCAGGTGGCAGTGGCGCTCAGCACCAGATTGACTGCCAGGGCCGAAAGCAGCAGGCCCATGATCCGCCGCCATGAACAACGAGAGGTGGCTGATCGGATCGAGCACCACCCACAGCGTGATCAGTTGCGTGATCAGCAGCTGTTGATCGGGCAGCATTGCCAGACGTCCCCGAGTCCCGTCAGGCGAATCGCACCGCGACCGAGCCTAAAGGATCGAGCGTAAAGTCGATGCCGATTTCATCCGGTTCGAGGAACATGGGCGTCGTCAACGAGCCGCAGATGATAAACTGGCCGGCACGGAGGCCGTCGCCCATTGCTGCCGTGACGTCGGCCACATGCCGGACAATGTCGAGGATCTTGCCGATGTTGGTTTCGAGGTCGGCAGGGACGGGGACATCGTTGCCGCTGCGGGTAACGCGGCCGGACAAGCCATCAAGCTTGGCGCCGGCGCGCGAGGCATCCTTCGGCCCGAGCAGGACGTGGCGCTGCCAGATATCGCCGGCGAGCGCGCCTTCCACGTCGTCCATCGGGCTGGTGACATCCGCGAGCTCGATCGCGGGGCCAAGCGCGCCGATCGCCGCGCGCACCGTGTCGCGCTCGGCGCTGGCAGGTAGGTCGCGGCTGATATAAGCCGCGATCTCTGCCTCGGCTGCGGGTTTGGTCCAGCCGTTGAGCGATATGGTCGCGCCCGAGGCGAGCTGTGCACTGTCCAGCAGGAAGCCGACCACCGGCGCGGTCAACTTGTTGCGCTCTTGTATCGCCGGCGCACCCATGCCGACCTTCCAGCCGATCTGTTTGGCGCCGGCGTCGAGACGCTGACGCCGCAGCTCGAATTGCTTGCGCATGCCATTGGCGATGCGCGGGTCGTTGAGCGTCGTGCTCACGACGTGTGGCCTCCCTCAGGCACCTCGTAGCCCGAGGCGTCGATCGAGCCGGCGCCCATCCAGCCCCACACCAGCACGACATCCTCTTGCGACGTGTTGTTGAAGCCGTGCCAGCAATTGCGCGGCGAATAGACCACGTCGCCTTCGCCGGACGGCTCGAGTCCCTTCTCTGTGATGATGTGGCCCTTGCCCTTGAGCACGATGAAGAACTCATCGCAGTTGCGGTGCCGATGGCATTCATGGCTGGCGCCCGGCCGCAGCACCGTCCAGCCGACCACGTGATCCGCGCCGGCCGATTTCTTGTCGATCAGGAGTTGCACCTGCATATCGATCCAGCCGTCGTCGCGCTTGAGGCCCTCGACCTTCGGTACATCCTTGATGTTGGTCCGGTACATCTTGGCGCCGAGCGTGGCCGAGGTGATGCCGGTCGCCGCTTTCACGGCCTTGGCGAGTGCGAAGCCGATCTTTTCGCCCCTGGATGTCATGATTGTCCTCCGAGCTTCCGATAGACCTGATGCGCGACAACGAAGTCATTTGCGTCGATGCCGAGGCCACGGCATGCGTTCATCATCTCGTTGGCCGCGGCGGCCAGCGGCACCGGGCTGCCGAGCTTGCGGCCGAGGTTGAGCGCCAGGACCATGTCCTTCTGCTGCAAGGTCACATCCGCGAGCGGCACCGCGGGCATCTTGCCGTCTAGGATGAACGGGCCGCGATAGCCGAGCACCGGCGAGGCCGCGACGCTCTTCAGGATAGCGTCGACGGCGACGTCGCGCGACACCCCGCCTTTCTCCGCGAGCGCGACCGCCTCACCGAAGCAGATCACCTCGACCATCAGCAGCAAATTCACCGCGATCTTCATCTGACAGGCGAGCCCGTTGCCGCCGATCCGCGTCACCTTGGGACCGATCGCCAGCAGCACCGGCTTGGCGCGCTCGAACGCCGCTTCATCGCCGCCGACCATCACCGACGCGTTGCCGGCCTTCACCGTGACCGGGCTGCCCGACAGCGGTCCGTCCAGCATGATCGAACCGGCCTTGACGAACTCAGCAGCGATCTCACGGCTCGCGTCCGGCTCGATGGTGCTCATGTCAATGTAGATGCCGCCCTTCTTCAGGCCGGAGATGATGCCGTCCGGGCCCAGAGCCACCGTCTTCACAGCGGGCAAGTCGGTGACGATCGAGAACACGATCTCGGATTGTTGCGCTACTTCGCGGGGCGTGTTGGCGAATGCCATGCCGGCCGCGATCAGCGGTTCGGCCTTCGCACGGGTGCGGTTCCAGCCGGTGACCTTGTGTCCGGCCGCCATCAGTCGCGGCACGATCAACTCGCCCATGGCGCCGAGGCCGATAAATCCGAGATTCACGATTGCTCTCTCCACCCGGCGCGCTGTCATGGCCGGGCTTGTCCCCGGCCATCCACGCCTTTCTTGATGATGTGAGTAGCTAAGCAAGACGTGGATGCCCGGCACAAGGCCGGGCCATGACGTTGATACGGGGTGCGCTGCCTACCGAAGCTTGTGTGCGGGCCAGAGCCCATCGCGTCACGGCAGCTTGTCGAAGCCTTCGCCGAAGCCCTTCAGGCTCATTGGGAAGCCGATACCCTCTTCCGGCGTCTGGAAGATGATGTAGGTGGCGGTCTGCCCGCTGCGCAGCTTGCCGATCAAGGTGTCGTCCATGATGACTTCGGCGACGCAGCCATTCGGCACACAACGCACAAAGCCGGCCCGGCCCACTTCGGCGTTGTCGATCTTCAGCCCCAGACCGGATGGCAGCAGCACGCCCGGTGGGGCGATGACGCGCATCAGGCGAGTCTTACGGTCGGCGGTTTTCAGGACGATGACGGTCAGACCGATATTGGGCCGATCCTCGGCGGTGACGCTCTGGATAAGTGCGCACTGTTCGCCCTGGGCACCGGGCGGGGTGTCGCAGCGGATCTGCCAGTCGTTGTGGACAGAGCGCACCGCGCCCTGCGCGCCGGCTTGGTCGGCTTGTCCCCACAGCATGGCGACCGCGCAGGCGCACGGCACCGCCCAAGGGGCCCATCGCGCCAACTGCCGACCCAATTTTTCCATCATCCGGTCCCTGGCTGGTCGGATTCCGAGGGCGGCACGGGTGGCGGCCGCCTCCGAATCTGCGAGGTGTCATTGTCCGTACATGGCAGGCATGCCATGTCAAGGACGCACGGTTTTTCAATGGTCCGCGGCCCGGGAAGCCGGTTTGCCGGTATAAACAGATTGTCGCATCGAACAACTATCTAGGCACATTGCGAGTGCGACGGAATTATGGTTTGAGAAGCCCGGGAAACCCCCTCCCGCCGCACCGCCTGCCGAGGAGCGCGGCCCCCGACGGGCGCCTGATCGGAAGCGGTATTGACCTGAATCAACGCTGGCCGGTGCGGCTCGGACGCGACTGATTTCGCCGAAGGAGCGAAGACGACGATGCGGATGCTCAAGCGGTTGGCGGCCGTGTCGGCTGCGATGATGGTTCTTGTTGCGGCCGGCAGCGCGGCCATTGCTGCGAGCGGGCAGCCTTCGCCCTGGCAATTGGGCCTGCAACCGGCCGTAACGCCCGTCATGGAAAACATCGTCTGGTTCCATGACTTTCTGCTCTATCTCATCACGGCGATTACGCTGTTCGTCCTGGTGCTGCTGCTGATCGTGATCTTCCGCTTCAACGCGCGCGCCAACCCGGTGCCGTCCAGGACCACTCACAACACCCTGATCGAGGTGATCTGGACGGTCGTTCCGGTGTTCATCCTCCTCGCGATCGCCATCCCGTCGTTCAAACTCTTGTTCCTGCAGCAGACCATCCCGCCGTCCGACGTCACTGTGAAAGCGGTCGGCAAGCAGTGGTACTGGACCTACGGCTACCCGGACAGCAAGTTCGAGTTCGACTCGGTGCTCGCCTGTGACCAGCAACGCGTCAAGTGCGAACCGCCGCGTCTGCTCGCGGTCGACAACGACTTGGTGGTGCCGGTCAACAAAGTGGTGCGCGTGCAGGTCACCGCCGATGCGATCGGTGTGATCCACGCGTTCGCGGTGCCGGCGTTCGGCATCAAGATCGACGCAGTGCCTGGGCGGCTCAACGAGACCTGGTTCAAGGCGACCCGTGAGGGCGTCTACTACGGGCAATGCTCGGAGCTTTGCGGCAAGGACCACGCCTATATGCCGATTGCGGTGCGCGTGGTCAGCGAAAAGGACTACGCGGCCTGGCTCGAACAGGCGAAGAAGAAATACGCCAGCACCGACGACACGCGGCCCATCGCGGTCGCTGCGGCGGCGGAATAAGGATATCAGCGGGCGACAACGGCAACGTCGAAGGGTTTGACGATGGCAACGGCTCACGGCGCACACGGCGACCACGCACACGATGATCATGCGCATCACACCCCGACCGGGTGGCGCCGCTTCGTTTATTCGACCAACCACAAGGACATCGGCACGATGTACTTGGTGTTCGCCATGGTCGGCGGCGTGATCGGCGCATTCATGTCGATCGCCATCCGGATGGAATTGCAATTCCCCGGCGTGCAGATTTTCCACGATCCCCACCAGTTCAACGTGTTCACCACCGCGCACGGCCTGATCATGATCTTCTTCATGGTCATGCCCGCGCTGATCGGCGGCTTCGGCAACTGGATCGTGCCGCTGATGATCGGAGCGCCCGACATGGCGTTCCCGCGCATGAACAACATCTCGTTCTGGCTGCTGCCGGCCTCATTTATCTTGCTGCTGACGTCGGCATTCGTGCCGGGCGAGAGCGCTACCGAGCCGGGCGTCGGCGCCGGCTGGACGATCTACGCGCCGCTATCGACCACCGGCCACAAGGGCCCGGCGGTCGACTTTGCGATCCTTTCGCTGCACCTCGCGGGCGCCTCGTCGATCCTCGGCGCCATCAACTTCATCACCACCATCTTCAACATGCGCGCGCCCGGCATGACGCTGCACAAGATGCCGCTGTTCGTGTGGTCGCAGCTGGTGACGGTGTTCCTGCTGCTGTTGTCGCTGCCCGTGCTTGCCGGCGCCATCACCATGCTGCTCACCGACCGCAACTTCGGCACCACGTTCTTCTCGGCCGACGGCGGCGGCGACCCGATCCTGTTCCAGCATCTGTTCTGGTTCTTCGGCCACCCCGAAGTGTACATCCTGATCCTGCCGGGCTTCGGCATCGTCAGTCAGGTGGTGGCGACGTTCTCCAAGCAAGCCGGTGTTCGGCTATCTCGGCATGGCCTACGCCATGGTCGCGATCGGCGGCATCGGCTTCGTGGTGTGGGCGCACCACATGTACACGGTCGGCATGTCGACCGGCGCGCAGGCCTATTTCATCGCCGCGACCATGGTGATCGCGGTGCCGACCGGCGTGAAGATCTTTTCGTGGATCGCCACCATGTGGGGCGGCTCGATCGAGTTCCGAACGCCGATGTTGTTCGCGATCGGTTTGATCTTCCTGTTCACCGTCGGCGGCGTCACCGGCGTGGTGCTGGCAAACGCGGGCGTCGACCGCGTCATGCAGGACACCTACTACGTCGTCGCACACTTCCACTACGTGCTGTCGCTTGGCGCGGTGTTCGCGGTGTTTGCCGGCTGGTACTACTGGTTCCCGAAAATCACCGGCTACATGTACTCCGAGTTCTGGGGCAAGCTGCACTTCTGGCTGACCTTCATCGGCGTCAACATCGTCTTCTTCCCGCAGCATTTCCTCGGCCTCGCCGGCATGCCGCGTCGCATCGTCGACTATCCAGACGCCTTTGCGGGCTGGAACTATGTGTCGTCGGTCGGCGCATACATCTCCACGCTCGGCCTGATCACCTTCTTCATCGGGCTGGTTTACGCTTTCGTCCGCAAGGAGAAGGCCGCCGACAATCCGTGGGGCGCCGGCGCCACGACGCTGGAGTGGACGCTGCCGTCACCGCCGCCGTTCCATCAGTTCAACGTGTTGCCGCGGATCAAGTAAATGTCGCTGCTGAGCGAAGGCGCCGATCTCGCCCGTCCGTTGCCGGGGGAGATCGCTCGCGCCGAGCCGAGCATGGCGGGCGTCGGCGACTATCTCGCGCTGATGAAGCCGCGGGTGATGTCGCTGGTGGTGTTCACCGCGCTGGTCGGGCTTCTTGTAGCGCCCGGGCATCTGCACCCGGTGCTCGCCTTCACGGCATTGCTTTGCATCGCGGTCGGTGCGGGCGCCGCCGGCGCTCTCAACATGTGGTACGACGCCGACATCGACGCGGTGATGACGCGCACCGCCGGACGTCCGATCCCTGCCGGCCGCATCCAGCCGAGCGAAGCACTCGGCTTCGGCATGACGCTCGCGGTCGGGTCGGTCGTGATGCTCGGCCTGATGATCAATCTGCTGGCGGCCGGGCTGCTCGCCTTCACCATTTTCTTCTACGTCGCGATCTACACAATGTGGCTGAAACGCTGGACGCCGCAGAACATCGTGATCGGCGGCGCCGCCGGCGCCTTTCCACCGATGATCGGCTGGGCCGCCGCGACCGGCGGCATTGGCATCGAGTCGGTATTGCTCGTGCTGATCATCTTCTTCTGGACGCCGCCGCATTTCTGGGCGCTGTCGCTGTTGCGCGCCGATGAATACGCGCGCGCCGGGGTGCCGATGCTACCGGTGGTGGCCGGCGCCGAAGAGACGCGGCGGCAGATCCTGATCTATTCGCTGGTGCTGGCGCCGATTGGCGCGGCACCGTGGCTGTTGGGCTATGCGGGCCTCGCCTATGGCATCGTCGCGATCGTTAGCGGCGCGGCGATGATCGCGCTGTCCTGGCAATTGTGGCGCGCGCGGTCCGATCAGACGGCCAAACGCCTGTTCGGTTTCTCGATCGTCTATCTGTTCGTCCTGTTCGCCGTTCTGCTGGCCGAGCAGACGCTGGGCGGCCTGATCGGCCGTGCATTCGCATGAGATTGCTCATGGCCGAAAAACCGACCGAGCCGGGCATCGTTCTGACTGACGAGCAAAAGCGCCAGCGTCGCAACCGCTCGGTTGCGCTGGCGCTGGTGCTTGGCGCGCTGGTGCTGCTGATCTACGTGGTGACCGTGGTCAAACTCGGCCCCGGCGTATTGAATCGTCCGCTGTGAGCAACATGACCGACCACGCACCATCATCGGTTCGTCGTCGCGACATCGTGGTCGCCGGTAGCGCCGCCGCGTTCGCTGCGTTCATGGTCGGCATGGCCTATGCGGCAGTGCCTCTCTATGACTGGTTCTGCCGCACCACCGGGTTCGGCGGCACCACTCAGGTCGCGACCGCCGCGCCCGGCGAGGTGTTGGACCGCAAGATCACGATCCGGTTCGACGCCAACATCAACCCCGGCCTGCCGTGGCGCTTCGAGCCCGAGGTCACCTCGATCGAGGCCAGGCTCGGCGAGGTCGTTACCGTCAATTATCGAGCCGTCAATCTCACCGCGCGCGAGACCCACGGCATCGCGGGCTACAACGTGACGCCGCTCAGCATGGGAATCTTCTTCCAGAAGATCAATTGCTTCTGTTTCACTGATCAGACGCTGAGGCCCGGCGAGACGCGCGACATGACGGTGGTCTTCTATATCGATCCGGCCATGGTCAAGGATGCCGACGGCGCCGACGTCAACACCATCACTCTGTCCTACACCTTTCATCCGCAACGCGAGACGCGGCGGCCGGTAGCGGACAGCGCTCCGGGCCAGCCGGGGCGAATCTAATCTAACGGAGACGGGAAATGGCCGACGCGCACGCCAAGCCGCAACACGACTACCACCTGGTCGATCCGAGTCCTTGGCCGATCATCGGATCGATCTCCGCGTTCGCGCTCGCGGTCGGTCTGATCGGCTGGATGCACCACATGTTCGCGCTGGCGCCGCTCTTGTTCGGCGCGGGTGTCATCGGCGTCTTGTACACCATGGCGAGCTGGTGGCGCGACGTGATCCGCGAGGCCGAGCACGATGGCTATCACACCCGCGTGGTGCAGATTTCCCACCGCTACGGCATGATCCTGTTCATCGCCTCCGAGGTGATGTTCTTCGTCGCCTGGTTCTGGGCCTATTTTGACGTCGCCCTGTTTCCCAACGACGCGCACCAGATCGCACGGAGCGATCTGATCGGCCATCAATGGCCGCCGACGCCGAGCGCTGACGGCGTGAAGTTCCGCGGCACGTTCGATCCATGGCACCTGCCGCTCCTCAACACGCTGATCCTGCTCACCTCAGGCACCACCGTGACATGGGCACATCACGCGCTGCTGCACGGCGACCGCAAGGGCTTGATCAACGGCCTGTGGCTGACCGTCGGGCTCGGCGCGCTGTTCACCTGCG
Source organism: uncultured Alphaproteobacteria bacterium (assembly GCA_963787955.1). Classification (GTDB taxonomy): domain Bacteria; phylum Pseudomonadota; class Alphaproteobacteria; order Rhizobiales; family Xanthobacteraceae; genus Z2-YC6860. Next base: position 204,350 of record CAWBFG010000041.1, read on the forward strand.
TGCAGGCCTACGAATACGCCCACGCCGCGTTTACCTATTCCGGCCACATCTACGGCGCCACCTTCTTCATGGCGACCGGCTTCCACGGCGCCCATGTGCTGATCGGAACGATTTTCCTGATCGTATGCCTGGTGCGCGCCTACGCTGGTCACTTCACCCCGACCCAGCACCTCGGTTTCGAGTTCGCCGCCTGGTACTGGCATTTCGTCGACGTGGTATGGCTGTTCCTGTTCGCCTGCATTTACGTATGGGGTGGCGGGACGCCGCTGCCGCACTGAGCGGCGCGAAATTGTCGAAAAGGGGCGGCGCAGGCCGCCCCTTTTTGCTTTAGAGAGACGACATGTCCGAAGTCTATCCGCCGCTGTCGCCGTTCCGCACCGGGCTCGCCTGTCGCTGTCCCCGCTGCGGCCGGGGACCGCTGCTGCAAGGCTTCCTCACCATCAGGCCGCGCTGCGAGGCGTGCGGACTGGACTATGGTTTCGCTGACGCGGGCGATGGGCCGGCGGTCTTCGTGATCCTGCTGGCAGGCTTCGTCGTGGTCGGTTGCGCGCTGGTTGTCGAGGTGGTGTATGCGCCGCCGTTGTGGCTGCACGCGTTGCTGTGGGCGCCGCTGATCTTGCTGACGACCCTGCTGCCGCTGCGCTTGCTCAAGGGCCTGTTGATCGCGCTGCAATATCATCACAAGGCTGCCGAAGGTCGGCTCGACCGGAGCCAGGTGTGACATCCGCGCGTCGGCCCATGCTCATCCCGGCCGTGTTCACGCTCGCCAGCCTTGCCGTGCTCATCGCGCTGGGCACCTGGCAGCTCCAGCGCAAGAGCTGGAAGGACGCGCTGATCGCAAATCTGACGGAGCGGCTTGCCGCTGCGCCGGTCGCGCTGCCGCCGCCGGCGCAATGGGGCAGTCTCACGCCGGACAACGCTGAATTCCGCCGCGTCAGATTGCAGGCCGATTTCCGCGCCGACGATGCGCTGGCCTACACCAGCGGCTCAGCGCTGCGCGATGACGTGAAGTCGCCGGGCTACTTCGTGTTCTCGGCGGCGCGGCTTGTCGGCGGCCAGCACGTGGTCGTGAACCGCGGCTATACCAAGGAACGGTCCTACCCGGTTCGCTCTGGTCCTGAGGAAATCGTCGGCGTGTTGCGCTGGCCCGAGCCTTCGTCCTGGTTCGTCGCCGACCACGATACGCGGGCTGACCTCTGGTATGTGCGAGACCATCGCCTAATGGCACGGACGCGCGGCTGGGGCGAGGTGGCGCCGTTCTACGTGGAACAGGAGGCGCCGGTGCCGCCCGGCGGCGCTCCCCACCCGGCCCCATTGCACGTCAACCTGCCGAACCACCACCTGCAATATGCGCTCACCTGGTATGGACTTGCGCTGGTTCTGGTCGCTGTGTTCGCGGCTTGGGTGGTCCATCGCGGGCGTCCGGCGGGGTCCTGAAACTGCGCGGCCGCCGGCCATTCTGGTCGTGAAATCAGGTAGTTAGACGATTTAGCCGGGCGATACAGCGTTCCTTGTTAAAGCGAAGCCTTGCCTCTAGTGTCCCGTGCGGCGCTCAAGGAACGGCTCGTGCATTACGTTTCCACCCGCGGCGAAGCTCCGCCGCTCGGCTTCATCGATGTCACACTCGCGGGCCTTGCCCGCGACGGTGGGCTCTATGTGCCGGAGGCTTGGCCGCGGCTGACGCCCGACGCGGTGGCGGGCTTCGCCGGGCGGCCCTACGCCGAAGTGGCGGTCGAGGTGATCCGGCTTTTTGTCGGCAACAGCATTTCCGACACCGAGCTGTCGCGCATGGCGCGCGAGGCCTACGGCACCTTCCGCCATCCCGCTGTCGTGCCGCTGACCCAACTCGGACCGGCGAGCTTTCTGCTCGAACTGTTCCATGGGCCGACGCTGGCGTTCAAGGACGTCGCCATGCAGTTGCTGGCGCGGCTGATGGACCATGCGCTCGCTGCGCGCGGCGAGCGTACCACCGTCGCGGTCGCGACCTCGGGTGACACCGGCGGCGCCGCGGTCGAGGCGTTTCGCGGACGCGCGCGCGCCGATTTGTTCGTGCTGTTTCCACACGGCCGGATCTCCGACGTGCAACGGCGGATGATGACCACAGCCGCCGCGGATAACGTCCATGCCATCGCCATCGAGGGCACGTTCGACGATTGCCAGGCGATCGTGAAGGGCCTGTTCAACCATCACGCCTTCCGCGACAAGGTGCGGCTGTCCGGGGTCAACTCCATCAATTGGGCGCGGATCGTGGCGCAGACGGTGTACTACTTTACCGCCGCAGCCACTCTTGGCGCGCCGCATCGCAAGGTTGCGTTCACTGTGCCGACCGGAAACTTTGGCGATGTGTTTGCGGGCTACGTCGCCGAACGCATGGGGCTGCCGGTCGACCGCCTGGTGGTCGCGACCAACGTCAACGACATCCTGGTGCGAACGCTGGCGACCGGCAGCTACGAGCCGCGCGAGGTGGTGGCGACCTCGTCACCCTCGATGGACATTCAGGTGTCCTCGAACTTCGAACGATTGCTGTTCGAAGCGAGCGGCCGCGACGGCAAGGCGGTGCGCGCCATGATGGCGTCGCTGGCGCAGTCGGGAAGCTTCACCATCTCGAGCCGCGCGCTCGCCGAAATCCGGACATCGTTCAGCGCCGCCCGCGCCGACGAGCAGGAGGTTTCGGCATGCATCCGCACCGTGTTGCGCGAAACCGGCCGCTGCGTCGATCCCCACACCGCGGTTGGCATCGCGGTCGCGGAGAAGGAGCCGCGCGACCCTTCGGTGCCGATGATCGTGCTCGGCACCGCGCACCCGGCCAAGTTTCCCGACGCGGTCGAGGCGGCGTGCGGGGAGCGGCCCGATCTGCCGGATTGGCTTGACGATCTGAATGAGCGGCCCGAGCGGGTCACCTCGCTCGCGGCTGAGCAAGGCGCAGTTGAACGGTTCATTTTGGCGGCGAGCCGTGCCGCACGTGAAGGAGCAGCGGCATGAGCGTGGAAGTGACCAAACTCCCGTCCGGTCTCACCGTGGTGACCGACAGCATGCCGCATCTGCAGACCGCCACGCTGGGCGTCTGGATTGGCGCCGGCAGCCGCGACGAGCAGCCGCACGAACACGGCATTTCTCATCTGCTGGAACACATGGCGTTCAAAGGCACGGAGCGCCGCACCTCGCGCCAGATCGCCGAGTCGATCGAGGCGGTGGGTGGCGACATCAACGCCGCGACCAGCTTCGAGACCACGGCCTATTTCGCCAGCGTGCTGAAGACCGATATTCCACTGGCGCTCGACGTTCTGTCCGACATCCTGTCGCACCCGAAATTCGATCCGAGCGAGCTTAAGCGCGAACAGAACGTTATCGTGCAGGAGATCGGCGCCACCGAGGACGCGCCCGACGATCTGGTGTTCGACTTCCTGCAATCGACCGCATTCCCCGATCAGCCGATGGGCCGTTCGATCCTGGGCACACGCTCGACGGTCTGCTCGTTCAAGGACGAGAACCTGCGCGCTTATCTCTCGCGCAACTATCGCGGCACCGGGATGGTGATCTCGGCGGCCGGCGCGATCGAGCATGCGGCGATGGTCGGCGAGATCGAACGGCTGTTCGGCCATTTCGACGGACCCGCCAAGCCGGCGCCGCAGGCGGCGAAGTTCGGCGGCGGCTCGAAGCTCGAAGCGCGCGACCTGGAGCAGGTCCACATTGCGTTCGCACTTGAAGGCGTGCCGCAGCGCGATCCAGGGCTTTACAGCCTGCAGGTCTTCACCAGCATTCTCGGCGGCGGCATGTCGTCCCGGCTGTTCCAGGAGGTCCGCGAGAAGCGCGGGCTCTGCTACACCATCTCGTCGTTCCACGCGCCTTATTCGGACACCGGCATGTTCGGCATCTATGCCGGGACCGACGCCGAAGACGTCGATGAACTGGTGCGGGTGTCGATCGAGGAAACCGCGCGCGCCGCCGCCGACATCACCGAGGCCGAGGTCGACAAGGCCAAGGCGCAGATGAAGGTAGGATTGCTGATGGCGCTGGAAAGCTCCGGGGCACGCGCGCGCCAGCTTGCCAACCAGATCCTGACCTATGGCCGTCCAATTCCACTCGCCGAGATCGTCGCCAAGGTCGAAGCGGTCACGGTCGAGAGCGCGCGCGCCGCCGGCCGCGCACTGATCGGGCGCAGCCGGCCGGCGGTCGCCGCGCTCGGTCCCGGCCGCGGCCTCGAAGGCGCAGTGACAATCATTGACAGCTTGGCCCGCCGCGCCGCCTAGATCTCGCCATGGCGCTGTTCCGCACCATCAATTCGCCCGAGCCGTTGCCGCCGATTGTCGGCGACGGCGTGGTGCTGCGGACGCCGCAGATGTCCGATCATGCCGCATGGGCGGCGATCCGGGAGGCGAGTCGCGCGTTCCTGACGCCCTGGGAGCCGATCTGGCCCGCCGACGATCTGACGCGCGCCGCGTTTCGCCAACGCATCCGCCGTTACGCCGAGGACCTGCGCACTGATCAAGCCTACCCGTTCTTCCTGTTCAGGCAGGAGGACAACGCCTTGGTCGGCGGACTGGCGCTGGCCAACGTGCGGCGCGGCGTCGCCCAGGCCGGCAGTCTCGGCTATTGGATCGGCGCGCCCTATGTGCGGCGGGGCTATATGACGGCGGCGGTGCGCGCCATGGTCCCGGTCGCGTTCGACTTGCTGCGTCTGCATCGTGTCGAAGCCGCCTGTATCCCGACCAATATCGCTTCGATCCGATTGTTGGAGAAGACCGGCTTTCAGCGCGAGGGTTATGCACGCTCGTATCTCTGCATCAATGGTATCTGGCAGGATCATCTACTGTACGCGCGGGTGCGCACCGATCCAAACCCGTAGCCAGGATTGGCTGCCTTCGGGCTGCCACGGTCGCCCTGCTATACAAACAGGCGATTTACCGGCCATTAGCCAATCCGGACCTTAATTGTTGGGCATGACTGGGGTGGGGATGCGTAAGACTTGCACAGTGCCTGCGTCGCTCGTCGCGTTGCTTGCGGCCGTCGTTGCGGGCTGCTCGTCCTCATCTCCATTAAGTACGCCCGCGCCGACGATGTCGGCCTTCTTCAATCAAGCGACCGCAGCGACGAGTACCGCCAGCGGTTCGACCGGCACGACGCCCGATTTCGAATGTCCCGGCGTCAGCGTTCGCGCCGGCGCGGGCACGCTGAGCATGTCCGCTGGCGCGGCCGAAGACGCTGCGATGAATCTGCGCTATCAGGTTGGCATCGGCCAGACTGCGCGTGAGTGCAAACTCAATGGCACGACATTGACGATCAGGGTGGGCGTGCAGGGTCGCGTGATCCTTGGCCCGGCCGGCGGCCCAGGGCAGATCGAGCTCCCATTGCGCCTGGCGGTGGTGCACGAAGGGCCCGAACCAAAGACCATCATGACCAAGCTCAATCGCGTCGCGGTCACGGTCCCGGCGGACAACGCCAACATTCAGTTCACGATGATCGAGGAGGGGCTGAGCTTTCCGATGCCGCGCGCCGGGCTCATCGACGAATATATTATCTATGTCGGGTTCGATCCGCAGGGTGCGCGGGAACCCGCCAAGCGGCCACAGCGCACGCCGTCTCGACGGCCGCCCGCCTGATCCTTGCAGCAATCGGGCTACCAGCCCCGCAGCGCGACGACGGTGCTCTTGAGCGCCCGCATGTCCGCGATCACCACCCTGGCGCCGGCGCTGGTCAGGTAGGCGCCGAGGTTGGGGCCGGCATGGCTGCCGCCAACAAAGCCGATCGACATCATGCCGGCCGCCGTCGCAGCGGAAATGCCGGCCGGCAAATCCTCGACCACGATGCAGTCGGCCGGCTGTATGCCCATCTTGCGTGCCGCGTGGAGGAAGAGGTCGGGCGACGGCTTGCCCTTTGCTACATCGCTCGCCGAGAACACGTGAGTATCGAAGAAACGGAACAGGCCGCAGCTTTCCAGGCTCATGCGGACTCGGTTGTGTGGCGACGACGAGGCAACGCATTTCGGTCCGCGCAACCAGGTCAGCGCATATTCCATATGCGGTGTAGGACGCAGCTCGGCACGCAGCCGCCGCATCGTCGCCTCCGCCAGCTTTTCGGGAAAATCCGCTGGCAGTTTTCGCTTCGTTGCCGTCTCGATGTCAGCGACCATGTCGGCTGGCCGGCGGCCGGCGAAGAAGCGCGACACGATCTCCGGCGAGACCTTGAAGCCGGCGCGCGTCAACTCCTGCGACGCGACGGTCGCAGCGATTGCCTCGCTGTCTACCAGGACACCGTTACAATCAAAAATCAGCACGGGAGGCCCCCGATCGGCCGCCTTATGGCGATCACATCCCGCGTAAGGTGATTCGCGTGGCCAGATTATGGACGCGGGACCAACGATCACGAAGCTTGGGGCTCGAACGCGAAGCCCGTTCCACAAATTCTGCACAGGCTTTTGCAAGCATCGTCAGGCGCCATGCCGAAACGCGCGGTGTCGGCCGCTGCACCCGAGGAATCAAATCCCGAAAGCGGGCCGCTGCGGTATAGTCTCGCGGCCATGGCTCAACCGACCTCGCCTGATGCAGTGACGATGCTCGCGCCGCCCGGCGCCATCGCCCCGACCGGACCGTGGAGCGTCGGCGCGCGCGCCGGCGATTTCGTGTTCGTTGCCGGCATGCGCGGCATCGACCCGAAAACGAATGGGCTGGTCGCAGGCGATGAAGCGCGCATCCGCCAAGCCTTCATGAACATGAAGCTTATCGCGGAATCGGAGGGCGCCAGCTTGCGGGATGCGGTCCGCCTGGTGGTCTATGTCACCGACATGGGCCGGCTCCGCCCGCTGGTGAACAAGATCCAAGAGGAACTGTGGGCGAGCGGTCCGTATCCGCCGCGCACCATCGTTGAGGTGGCGCGGCTCAATCAGGACGATATTTTCGAGGTCGAAGGGACCTTCTACGCGCCGCTCCGGGTGAGCGCACGTAGCCCGGATTGAGTGAAGCGAAATCCGGAATTGCACCCGCAGTTTCCCTGGATGTCGCTTCGCTCCATCCAGCCTACAAGCGCTCCCTCGGTTCATGCCTCGGGCATAACGTAGATAGAATCGCGGAAGTACTTTGAACTAATTCAGCTTCGCCTTCACGTCCTCGATGCCGCGGGCGATCAGGTCTTCGGCGATCTTGCCCTTCGCGGCGACGGCGAGAATTTTTCCCGCAGCGGCGACCGCGGCTTCGGCCGCAGCAGCGCGCACGTCGGCAAGAGCCTGTGCTTCGGCTTGGCCGATCTTGGTCTCGGCCATCTTGGTGCGCCGCGCCACGAAGTCTTCCACCTTGCTTTTCGCCTCGGCGGCGATCCGCTCGGCCTCGGCCTTGGCTTCGGTAACGATCGCTTCCGCCTCGCGCTCAGCTTCGGTCTGCTTGCGCTTGTAATCGGTGAGCAGCTTTTCGGCTTCGTCACGCAGCCGGCGTGCCTCGTCGAGCTCGGCCTTGATCTTGGCGCTGCGTTGATCGAGCGCCTCCAGGAGCTTCTTGTGGGCGCCAACATAAATCAGCACGAGCACGAAGAGGAGGAATGCGACGGCGACCCAGAACTCGGCTTCGAACATCGCGCCCCCCTTAGCGCTTCAACACTTCAGCGACCGCCTGCTGGGCCGCTTGGGTGCTGGGTGCGGTGCCGATCAATCGCTCGACAATTGCAATTGCGGTGTCGGTCGCAGCCGCTTCGATGTTGGCCATGGCCGACGCTTTGGTCGAAGCGATGGTCTTCTCGGCCTCGGCCAGCTTGGTGTTGAGGTTGCCCTCCAGCACCTTGCGGGTCTTCTCGGCTTCTGCGTTGAGCTTGTCGCGCGTCTCGTTCGCCAGCGCTTGCGCCCGGCCCCGCGCGTCGGCGAGCGCCTTCTCGTAGGCGCCGAGCGCAGCGTCCGACTGCTCCTTGAGGGAGTTGGCCTCGGCGAGGTCGTCGGCGACGTGCTTGCTGCGCGCCGCCATGATGCCGCCGATCTGCGGAATTGCGAGCTTGGCGATGATCAGATAGAGCGCAACAAAGAAGATCGCGAACCAGATAAACTGGGACGCGAAGTAGTCCTTGTTGAACGGCGGGAACGGGGGCTTTGCGCCACCCGGTACCGACGTATGCGCGCTCGTTGCCATCGCCTTGGCCTGTCAGCTCGCTTAGAGCGCGAACAAGAGCAGCAGCGCGATCAGCAGCGAGAAGATGCCGAGCGCCTCGGTCACGGCGAACCCGAAGATCAGGTTGCCGAACTGGCCCTGTGCGGCCGATGGATTGCGCAGCGCGGCGGCGAGATAGTTGCCGAAGATGATGCCGACGCCGGCGCCGGCGCCGCCCATGCCGATGCAGGCGATGCCGGCACCGATGTACTTGGCTGCGACTGGATCCATGATGAACTCCTGTTGAGATGGAACGGTTGAGGCCGTCAGTGGCCCGGGTGAATGGCGTCGTTGAGATAGATGCAGGTGAGGATCGCGAACACGTAGGCCTGCAGGAACGCGACCAGCACTTCGAGCGCGGTGATCGCCACCACCAGGCCGAGCGGCAGCACCGCTCCAAGCCAGCCGGCAATGCCGAACCCGCCCATCATGGTGATGAAGCCGGCCAGCACCTTCAGCGTGATGTGGCCCGCCAGCATGTTGGCGAACAGACGTACGCTATGCGACAGCGGCCGCGACAGGAAGGACAGCACTTCGATGAACACGATCAGCGGCAGGATAAAGATCGGAATGCCACTCGGCACGAAAAGCCGGAAAAACTTCAGGCCGTTCTTGTAGAAGCCGTAAATGATGACGGTGAAGAATACCAGCAACGCCATCGAGGCGGTGATGATGATGTGGCTCGTAACCGTGAACGTGTACGGGATGATGCCGATCATGTTCGCCATCAGGATGAACATGAACAGCGTGAACACGAGGGGAAAGAATTTCATGCCGGCCGTGCCGGCTGTACTTTGAATCATGTTAGCCACGAACTCGTATGTGAGTTCGGTGAAAGACTGCATCCGGCCCGGCACCAGCGCGCGGGCGGAGCTGCCGCCGATCAGCAGCGCGGCAATGCTAACGACAGTGATCGCCATGAACAGCGCGGAATTGGTGATCGCAATCTCGTGCCCGCCGACGTGGCCGAGCGTGGCGAACTTCGTAATCTCAAATTGATGAATTGGATCGGCCATTGCCGGTCGCTTTCCGTCTGGTTACCGCCTTGAGCCCGGTCCGCTGGAAACCCCCGCCGCGCGCACCACGTTGAACACTCCGGCGGCGAAGCCGAGCAAGAGAAAAACCATCATCCCCCACGGCGAGATTCCGAGCCACTTGTCCAACGCCCAGCCGATGAAGGCGCCGACCAGGACGCCGGCGACTAGCTCGGTCGAGAGCCGAAAACCGCGGGCCATCGCCGAAGCGTTTTGACCCGTGTCCTGTTAGGTGGACCAGCCTCGTCTTTGCGGCTCCGAGCCTGCTGGCCGAGCCGTTCGCCGAGACGCTGGAGCCTCGCAGAGAGAGCGGCTTCTTCGGCTGACCGGTTGCTGTCCTTGCCCTCGTTGCGGTTGTCTTCGGCCATCGCTGCTGGGCCATGCTGTCGACACCGCGACGTTGCGATTCCAGATATTTCCAATCGTCCTCAAAGCCGCGCGGACCATACTGATGGGGTTCCTGCAAGTCAAGAATCGCTCGGGCTTCGGCAAGGGCTTGAAAACGCAGTGCCATCAAGGCTTTCCGCCGAATCCACATGGCCCACGAGCAGTCGTTCGCGCGCGCTTCGCCGCATTGCACCACGATGCTAGATTCGAACGGTTTGGCGCCGGAGGGGCGGCTTCGCAGAGCTGCCGCAAACCCGTGATGGAGTCGGCGTACTGAGTTCGCATGGAGACCACGATGACACGCGTCGCTCTTGCCGCCCTGGCTGCCGGTCTCGTCCTGATGGGCGCGGCGGTGGCTCAGGATGCGTCCGCACCGTCGACGCCCGGCGCCGACGACAGCCGTTTTTCATTCCACCGCGTGCTGGACAGTTTCGTTCGGCTCGATGGCCGGACCGGCCAAGTGTCGGTGTGCGGCCGCGAGACCTCCGGCTGGGCCTGCCGGGCGGTGCCGGACGAACGCGAGGCGCTCGAGGAAGCCATTGGCCGGCTGCAGGGCGACAACGCTACCCTCAAGAAGGACCTGCTAGCGCGCGGTCTGCCGTTGCCGAGCGGGGTCAAGCCCGATCCCCCGCCCGCCAAGGAGCCCGACAAGCCGGCCGAGGCGAGCCCGGCTCCGAAGGTTCCCAGCGATGCCGAGCTCGATCGCGTCATGGCCTTCATCGAGAAGGTCTGGAAGCGGCTGGTCGAGATGATGGTCGATTTCCAACGCGACATGCAGCGCAAGAGCTGAACGGAGGCGCGCCGTGCCTGGCCGCCTATCAGCGATCCAGAGCGCGACACCCGAGCTCGTAGCCACCGCCGAACTGGTGGTCGAGACACCCGGTGAAGGATTCACCGAGATCACGCGAGAGGCGGCACGGTTCGTCGAGCAGAGTGGTGCGCGTGACGGCGCGCTATTCGCCTATCTGCGGCACACCTCCGCGTCGCTCATCATCCAGGAGAACGCCGATCCCGACGTTCAGACTGATCTGACGGCTGCATTGCGGAAATTGGCCCCTGCGGACGCCGGCTGGATCCACACCGTCGAAGGGCCGGACGACATGCCGGCCCACGTCAAGGGCATGTTGACCGGCGTCTCGGTCCACATTCCGGTGCGCGCCGGCGCGCTCGCGTTAGGCACCTGGCAGGGCCTGTACTTGGTGGAGCATCGCGCCAGGCCGCACCGGCGCGAGATCGTCCTGCAATTTGTCGGCAGCCGTCGATGAGCGTGCACCGCACACCAGTGGTGCCTCTCCCTCCACCTGAAAGGGGGAGGGTTGGGGTTGGGGGTCACCTCGATCTCGATATTGCGGTAGGCCCCCAGCCGACGCGCCAAAGCGCGTCGAAGACGCGCGTCAACGTGCTTATGGCGCGTCGACCTCCCCATTTAAGGGGGAGGTAAGAAAGCGCCCGGTGCATTGCGGGGGCGAAGTGCGATAGAGTTTGGTCGGGAGGACGCCTTGACCGACACTCTCTATCGTCTTGTGATCGCAGACGATCATCCACTGTTTCGCGGCGCGCTCCGCGAAGCGGTTTCCGGCCTGTTCGGCAGCGCCGAGGTCGCCGAGGCCGGCACGTTTGATGATGTTTCGAAGCTGCTCGACAAGGGCGGCGACGTCGATCTGATCCTCCTTGATCTGACCATGCCCGGCGTGCGGGGTTTCTCCGGCCTGATGTATCTGCGCGCGCAATATCCGAGCGTTCCGGTGGTGGTGGTATCCGCCAACGATGACCCCGCGGTGATCCGCCGCTGCATGAGCTTCGGTGCATCCGGCTTTATTCCGAAAACGCTCGGCATCGAAGAGATGCGCAACGCCATCATGCGTGTGCTCAAGGGTGGGGTCTGGACGCCGCCCGACGTCGATCTCGAAACAGGTTCTGACGCCGAAGCGGCAGAGCTGATGGCGCGGCTCGCCACGCTCACTCCGCAGCAGGTGCGAGTGCTGATGATGCTGTCCGAAGGGCTGCTCAACAAACAGATCGCCTACGAACTCTCGGTGTCCGAAGCGACCGTGAAGGCGCACGTGTCCGCGATCCTGCAGAAGCTCGGCGTGGAGAGTCGTACCCAGGCGGTGATCGCGGCGGCCAAGATCGAAGTGGGACAATGGCCGCAAAGCGCGCCGCTGGGAAGTTAGGCCACCGTCCGGAATAGCCGGAAGTCGGGCTTCGGATCCAAACGAAAATCGGTGTCGGTTGGTCGCCAACGAACTTTACACGCCACCAAGCCGCCTCAATGCCAGCCGACTCTGCGTAAGTATTGCGTTCCTCCATCCATTTCATACGGGGATTTTTGATGCGACCAGCCAACCTGCTTTTCGCGCTCGGGCCCATGATCGTTCTGCTCGGATCGCCCGCCGCAGCGCAAGGGCAGGCGGCGGCCTGCTTCTTCGAGCACGCCAACTTCCAGGGCAGGCGGATGTGCTTCAACGTCGGCCAGCGCGTCCCTATGGTCGATCCGTCGATGAACGACAAGGTTTCATCGGTGCAGGTGCCGCCGGGGGTGCAAGTAACGATTTGCGAGCACGCGAACTTCGCCGGCCGTTGCGTGCCGATTGACCGCACGGTTACGAATCTGAGCGACGTCGGATTTAACGACCGCGTCTCGTCGGTTTCGGTGGAAGCGGGCCGCGCCGGACCGGGACCAGGGCGTCAGCAGTTTGACGGTCCTGGCCGGCAACAGTTCAACGGCCCAGGCCGGCCGAGAGACTTCGGCGAGCCATCCGGACCTTTGCCACGCGGTCCACAGATGGGTGGACCGCCGCCGCGCACGTACGATGACGCGCGCAGCGAGATGCGCCAGTTGCGCACGGACTGTGACGACGGCGACCGACGGGCCTGCATCCGGTTCGGAATTGCAATCGGCCGCAATTGGGAGCGCCGCGAACGCTGGCGGCAGGAAAGCCCGGAATTCTTTACCTGGGAACGCTGACGCCGTCGCCTTGCGGCGCGCCAGCCAGGGTGCGATGGACGCCGGCTAGTCTTCTTTCTTGCTCTTGCGCTTAAGATCCGCGCCGTGTGCGCGCTTGTAGGTCTGGATATCCTTGAACTTGCCGGACTTGTCGCGGACGGCGTAGAGCTTCGTGCCCTTCGAGCTGCGGTGCGTGGTGCGCTTGGCCATGAAACCTCTCCCGTTGAACGCGGCGCTTCATTGACTTTAGGTGCGAGGCAAAGTGCGCACAACACGCGACGCGGCTATTCCGCAGCGGCCACCCGCTGGACCCGCCACTGCGCCATTAGCGCGCGCAGCGCTGCCGGCTTGATCGGCTTGTTGAGCACCTGAATGTCGTGCGCCCGCGCCTCGTCGCGGACGCGCGGCGAACGGTCGGCTGTGATCAGAATGGCGGGCAGATCGGTGCCGAAGCGGCGGCGCAGGTCGACGATCGCGTCGATGCCGTTGCCTTTGTCCAGATGGTAGTCGATCAGAAGCCCGTTCGGCGAAAGCTGCGATTCTGCGATCGCGGCGATCGCCAGTGGTAGGTCCGGCGCCTTAAGCACGCGGCAGCCCCAGCCGCCGAGCAGCGTCTCCATGCCGTCCAGGATCTTCGGCTCGTTGTCGATGCACAGTACGGTCATGCCCAGCAACTGACCGCGGTCGACCTTGATGAGGCCCTGCTGTGGCTGGCTCACCGGCGCAGCGGTGGAAATCGGCACCTCAACCGAGAACCGCGAGCCGCGTCCCGCGGCCGAGCGCACGTCGAGCTTGTGGCCAAGCACGCGCGCGATACGCTCCACGATCGAGAGGCCGAGGCCCAAGCCGCGCGCCACCTTGGCGCCTTCGTCAAGCCGCTGAAATTCGCGGAAGATGACGCGCTTCTTGGACTGGGGAATGCCAAGCCCGGTGTCGTGGACATCGATGCGCAGTTTGCCGCGCATCCGCCGGCAGCCGATCAGGACGCGGCCCTTCGGCGTGTATTTGACTGCATTCGACACCAGATTTTGCAACAGACGTCGGAGCAGCCGGCGGTCCGAACGCGCGCTGAGCGAGCAGGGCACGAACGTCAGCGTCAGGCCCTTCTCGCGCGCCAGCGGCGTGAATTCGACCTCGAGCTGACGCAGCAATTCGTCGATCCGGAAGCTGACCAGCTCCGGCCGCATCGCGCCCGCATCGAGCCGCGAGATTTCGAGCGAGTGCGCCGAAAATCTCCTCGACCGCCTCGAGCGAGGCATCGACGTTGCCGATCAAACGGCCATCCTCGCCCGAACCCTGCCGCTCGATCAGCGAGGTCACGTAGAGCCGTGCGGCGTTGAGCGGCTGCAGGATGTCGTGGCTGGCCGCGGCGAGGAAGCGCGTCTTGGAGATGTTGGCTTCCTCCGCGTCGGCCTTGGCGCGAGCGAGCTCGGCGTTGAGCCTGGTCAGCTCGGCAGTGCGGTCGCGCACGCGGCGCTCCAGCGTGGTGTTGGCGCGTTCGAGCTGCTCGGCCGCTTCTACGCTCGGCGTGGTGTCGGTGATGGTGGTGACCAGACCACCGTCTGGCATGCGGTTGGAGCGGACCTCGACGACCAGCCCGCGCTCCGCAAAACGCTCCAGCACCGGCTCGTTGCATTCCGTGTAGCGGGTGATGCGGTCGATCACGAGCGCCTCGACCGGGCCCGGGCCGAGCGCGCCCTGCCTGGCGTTGCAGCGGACAATCTCGTCGAGGCCGATGCCGACCCGGGTGAGATCGGTCGGCAAGTCGAGGATGTCGCCGAACTGACGGTTCCAGCACACCAGGCGCAGGTCCTTGTCGAACACCGCGATGCCCTGGCGCACGTGGTCGAGTGCGGTCTGCAGGATCTCGCGGTTGTAGTGGATCGCGGCGCTGGCGTCATCGAGCAGCTTCAGCGCCGCCTTGGTCGACACCGTCCGCTTGCGCAGCAGGAGCGACAGCACGAGACGCGACGAAGCCGCGCCGATTGCCGAGGCGAGCAGGTGCTCGGCGTAGCGCAAGAGTTGGAAGTCCGCCTCGTGCTGCGGATCGAGGCTGATGCGCCGCGCGGCGGCGAAGCTCTCGAACGACGAGCGGGTGCGCTCCTGGCCCAGGTAGCGGGCCACCGTGGTGGTCAGCTCCTCGACCGTTATCGAAGACCGCCACAGCCGGAAGCTCGGCGTCGGCGCGAGATGGGATGGCACGAACACGTCGGCCTGCATCCGTTCGATCGAGGTCGGCTGCCAGCGCAGCGAGAACCCGATGTACGCGAGGACGTTGAGCGTCAGGCTCCAGATCACGCCGTGGACCAGCGGATGCAGCTCGAGGCCGAACAGCCCCTGCGGCCTCAACATGACGAAGCCCCAGGGCCCGTCGGTGAGGATTTGGCGGCCGATGATGCCGATGTCGGCAATGCTGGGCAGCAGCAGGGTGTAGCCCCACGTCAGGATGCCGAGTGTCATGCCGGCGATCGCGCCGCGCGCAGTAGCGCGACGCCAGAACATTCCGCCGAAGAAAGCCGGCGCGAGCTGCGCCACCGCGGCAAAGGCGAGGAGGCCGATCGCCGCGAGCTGCGCCTCGCCGGCGGAGCGGTAATAGACGTAGGCGAGCAGCAGGATGACCACGATCGCGGTGCGGCGCACCTTGAGCAGCAGGCCGCCAACGTCGGCGCGGCTGGTGAGCAGGGTTTCGCGGCGCTGCAGCACCCACGGCATCACGATATCGTTCGACACCATGATGGCGAGCGCGACCGTCTCCACGATCACCATCGCGGTGGCGGCGGACAGTCCGCCGATGAAGGCGATCAACGTGAACGTATCGGATTTGGCGACCAGCGGCAGCGCCAGCACGAACATGTCGCTGTCGACGCCGCCGGCCGGGAACGTCAGCAGTCCGGCCATTGCGATCGGCAACACGAACAGATTGATCAGCACGAGATAGAGCGGGAACAGCCACGACGCGCGCCGGATTTCGGCTTCGCTGTTGTTCTCCACCACGGTGACATGGAACTGACGCGGCAGCAGCACGATCGCGACAAACGACAGCAGTGTCATGGCGCTCAGTGTGGCGATCGCCGGCTCGCGGGTCAGCACGGCCGCGGTGGCGGGTCGTTCCATCGCCTGCGAGAACAGCGCGGTCGGGCCGTCGAACATCCAGAACGTGACGAACACGCCGACCGCGACGAAGGCAATGAGCTTGACGATCAACTCGGCAGCGATCGCCAACATCAAGCCATCCTGATGCTCGGTGGCGTCGATGTGGCGCGTTCCGAACAGCACGGCGAAGGCCGCCATCGACAGCGCGACGAACAGCGCGATGTCGCCGAGCACAGGTTGCGACATGCTCATGTCGGTCGCGGTGTGCGCCAGGATGGTGCTGAGCGATGACGACACCGCCTTGAGTTGCAGCGCGATGTACGGGATGGTGCCAAGGATGGCGATCAGCGCGACGGTGGCCGCAACCGCTTGGCCCTTGCCGTAGCGTGCGGCGATGAAGTCGGCGATCGACGTGATGTTCTGTGCCTTGGCGAGCCGCACGATGCGCAAGATGAGCGGCAGGCCGAGCCCAATCATCAGCATCGGGCCGACATAGATGGTCAGGAAGTCATAGCCGGTCCGTGATGCCAGGCCGACCGAGCCGAAGAATGTCCACGAGGTGCAGTAGATCGCGAGTGACAGCGGATAGATCAGCAGCCGCGCGCGGCCCGCCACCCGCATTCGGTCGCCGTAGCTCGCGACGACGAACAAGAGCCCGATGTAGCCGAGCGCCACTGCGACGACGACCCAGCCTTGCAGCATGCCGTCTCCTGCACCGACCTTGAACCGCACCTCAAAGCCCCGCAGGGGACCATGATCGTCGGGTCTTGTCCACCTTGCGGCGCGGCAGAGCAAGCTCCTGAAAACAAAGGGGATATTTGAGACGTCCGCGCTTTGGCACGAGTCATTGCGTCCGGGCTAGAATGCCGTCCCGAGGCCACGAACATCACGACGGGAGGGCTCCATGCTGAAGAAATTCCGGGATTTTGCGATGCGCGGCAACGCCGTCGATCTAGCGATCGGCGTCATCATCGGCGTCGCGTTCGGCAGGATCATCGACTCGCTGGTCGGCGACATCTTCATGCCCGTGATCGGCGCCATCACCGGCGGGCTCGATTTTTCGAACTATTTCACCGGGCTGTCGAAAGCGGTAACCGCGGACACGCTCGCCGACGCCAAGAAGCAAGGCGCGGTGCTGGCGTGGGGCAATTTCATCACCATCACGATCAACTTCATCATCATCGCCGGCGTGCTGTTCCTGGTGGTCAATGCGATGCAGAAGCTGAAGCAGAAAGAAGAGGCAGCGCCGGCTGCTCCGCCGACACGCTCGGAAAAGTTGCTCGAAGAGATTCGCGATTTGTTGAAAAAATAATTTCCCCGGTGTGAAATGTTGCGGCAACACCGCGCTGTGCGGCGAGCGAGGGGAAACGGGTCGGCATGCCGTTTGCAAATCACGTACTACTGACGCCGCGCGAGCGCGACGTGCTCCGGCAGATCGTTGGCGGGTTCTCCAACAAGGAAGCTGGGCGCAAGCTTGGTGTCAGTCCCCGCACCGTCGAGGTGCACCGTGCCCGCATCATGGCCAAGCTCGGCGCGAAGAACGCCGCCGACTTGGTTCGGATTGTGCTCGGCCAGGATCGTGGGCGCTGAATTGGCGATTTGACGGCTTCGCAGCGGCGCGGCATTGATCGCGCCGATGGCGCCCTCCATGCCGACGCGGCGACTGCTGCTGCGCACGACCGAAACGCTGCTGATCGCGGCCGTCGGCGGCGCGGCCTTCACGCTGATCGGCTTTCCGGCCGGGCTGATTTCAGGCTCGCTGCTCTCGGTCGCCGCTGCCGCCCTGATGGGGCGGCCGATGATGATCCCGGAGCCGCTGTCCCGCGTGATTTCCGTGCTGGTGGGCATTTCGCTGGGCGCGGTGGCGACGCCGGAAACGCTGAAAGGGCTTGCCGCCTTCCCGGTCAGCATCGCGGTGCTGTTGGTCGCGACCGTGATCATGACCGTCGCGACCACCTCGTACCTGCATCTTATTCATGGTTGGTCTTGGCAATCGGCCCTGTTTGGCGCCAGTCCGGGCGCGCTTGCGCAGGTCATGATGCTGGCGGCCGAGTATCGCGCCGATCTGCGCGCCATCGCGATCGTGCAGGTGATGCGCGTTGTCATCCTCGCCATCGGGATACCGGTCGGACTTGCCTATTTCGGATTGACCGCCACCGGGATTTTTCTGCCGAAGTCGAGCACGGGGATCGCTTCGCCATCGGAATTGGCGATCCTGGTTGGCGTGTCCACCGCTGTCGCGGTGTTCCTGCGCGCCATCCGGTTTCCTGGCGGCCTGATGTTCGGGGCGATGATCGCGTCCGCGGTGTTGCACGGCACCGGGGCGATCGAGGCGTTGCTGCCGTGGTGGATTGTGGCCATCGCCGTGATCGGGATCGGCGCGGTGACCGGCTCGCGGTTCGCCAACACGGATCCGTTCACGTTGCTGCGATATCTCGGCGCGGCGCTCGGCTCGTTCGCGGTGGCGATTTCGATTGCCTCCGCGTTTGTGTTTGTTTTGACGGCATTTTTGCCACTGCGGATCGCCGACGTGGTGGTCGCGTTCTCGCCCGGCGCACAGGACACCATGATGGTGCTGGCTCTAGCGCTGCACCTTGACCCGATCTTCATCGGTGCGCACCACCTTGCGCGCTACCTCCTGGTGTCGGTCTCGGTTCCGCTGGTCGGGCACTGGCTCGGGCCGCCGCCGCCGCCGATGACGATGGAGACGCGGCCGTCCGACAAGGATTGAAGGCTATTCCGCCGCGAGCGGCCGCTCCTTGAGCGGCAGGCCAAGGCTGTCCCAGACCTCCACCAGCGCTTCCGCCAGCGCGTCGACCAGGGCGTCATCGTGATAGGGCGAGGGTGCGATGCGCAGCCGCTCGGTGCCCATCGGAACGGTTGGATAGTTGATCGGCTGGATGTAGATGCCGTGCTCGGTGAGGAGGCGATCGCTCGCCGCCTTGCACTTCTCCGGATCGCCGACCATGACCGGCACGATGTGGGTCGGGGTCTCCATCACCGGCAGGCCGGCGGCGGTGAGCACAGCCTTGACCCGCGCGGCGCGGTCCTGGTGCCGCTCGCGCTCCCAGTTCGACGTCTTGAGGTGCTTGATCGCGGCGGTCGCCGCGGCGCACACCGCCGGCGGCAGCGCGGTGGTGAAGATGAAGCCCGGCGCGTATGAGCGGACCGCGTCGCACAACGCGGCGCTGGCCGCGATATAGCCGCCGAGCCCGCCGAACGCCTTGCCCAGCGTGCCCTCGATCACGTCGACCCGGTGCATCGCGCCGTCCCGCTCGGCTACGCCAGCGCCGCGCGGCCCGTACATGCCGACCGCGTGCACCTCGTCGAGATAGGTCATGGCGCCATAGCGCTGCGCGAGGTCGCAGATGGTGTTGATCGGCGCGACGTCGCCATCCATGGAGTAGATGCTCTCGAACGCGATCAACTTCGGTCGCGCGCGGGCGGCGATCAGCAGCTCTTCGAGATGCGCCATGTCGTTGTGGCGGAAGATCTGCTTGTCGCGGCCCGCGTTGCGGATGCCCGCGATCATCGAATTGTGGTTGTAGGCGTCGGACAGGATCAGGCAGTCCGGGATCAGCCGCGCGATGGTGGAGATGCCGGTCTCGTTCGAGATGTAGCCCGAGGTGAAGACCAGCGCCGCCTGCTTGCCATGCAGATCCGCCAGCTCGCGCTCCAGCGCGACCAGGGGATGGTTGGTGCCGGCGATGTTGCGGGTGCCGCCAGCCCCGGTGCCCATGCGGGTTGCGGTCTCGACCATGGCGCCGATCACCTTGGGGTGCTGGCCCATGCCGAGGTAGTCGTTGGAGCACCAGATCACCACATCCCGGGGCCCCTCGGGGGTATGCCAGATCGCATGCGGGAATCGGCCGGCGACGC
Organism: uncultured Alphaproteobacteria bacterium; assembly: GCA_963787955.1. Classification (GTDB taxonomy): domain Bacteria; phylum Pseudomonadota; class Alphaproteobacteria; order Rhizobiales; family Xanthobacteraceae; genus Z2-YC6860. Next base: position 223,813 of record CAWBFG010000041.1, read on the forward strand.
GCTCCAACTCGGCGAATACCCGGTAGCGCCGTTCCTCGTGCAGCCTGCCGAGGGCCTGGGTGAAAAAGGCGTCGTATTCCATGGGCAAGGGGCCTCGGCGGAGGGACGGGAGCAGTTGCTTCGCATGTTTTAGAAGCCTTCCACGCTACTTGTCGAGCCGGTTAACGGCCGCAAATCGCCCCCTATCGTTGATTTTTGCGTGATTTTTCGTGGTGGACATCGAAGCCACAGGTCCCCTGAAAGCGGAGTCCGGCGGTTGCTGAATCGCTTGTTCGGACGGCATAATTCGCGCTTCTCTGGGGGAGTGTGCAATGCATAAAGTGTCTATCCCACAATCGGTTATCGACCGCGTGGTGGCCCGGCACGGCCGCGAGCACGTCCATGCCGACCTCGACCCTGCCAAGACCGCCCTGGTGGTGGTGGACATGCAGAACGCGTTCATGCTGCCGGGGGTGGCGCACTCGCCCTGCCTGATGGCGCAGGACATCGTTCCCAATATCAATCGGCTGGCGCAGGCGGTGCGGGACACCGGCGGCACCGTGGTCTGGATCAAGACCGCCTACACCGACGACACGCTCGAAAATTGGTCGACGCTTTACGGCATGCTCGGCCCGGGTGGAACTGAGCGGCGCGCGAAGGCGCTGACCCGCGGCAGCAAGGGTTACGAGCTGTGGCCCGAACTCGAGGTCGACGCCGAAGACCTGACAGTCGAGAAAAACCGCTACAGCGCCTTCATCCAGAACTCGTCCAACCTCGCCGACGTGCTGCGCTCGCGCGGTCTCGACACGGTGCTGATCACCGGCACGGTGACCAACGTGTGCTGCGAATCGACCGCGCGCGACGCCATGATGCTGAATTTCAAGACCATCATGGTGACGGACGGCAACGCGGCTGTCACCGACGACGATCACAATGCCTCGTTGATCGGCTTCTACCTGATCTTCGGCGACATCATGTCGACTGACTTCGCGATCGATTGCCTCAAGCGGAACGTACAGAAAGGCCTTGCCGCGGCCGAGTAACAAGCAAAGCTGTTGGGTCCGTAACCAGTGAATTGGCGTCTTCCCATCTGCGGCTCGTGCGGCCCGGACGTTCGCGTCCTCCGGGGCATGGCGGCTTGTGTCCTGCTGGTCGTGCTGGCGATGCTCGCCGTGACAGAGGCTGCGCTTGCGCAATTGGTTCCCAACATCGTGCAGCCGGGCCGCGAGCGCGAGCAATTGCTGGAGCGGCGCCCGGTGCCGCGCGCCCAGCCCGGCGGGCCGGCGATTTCGCTGCCGAGCACCG
>CAWBFG010000042.1:0-238224 GCA_963787955.1 uncultured Alphaproteobacteria bacterium
AGGTCGGTCTGCCAGTCGCCGCCGGCGACGCCGATGCCGCCGAAGCATCGCCGCCGACCAGAACGGGGCAGCCCGCCCTGCGTCGCGGTCCATCGCTGCCGCCCGGCCGCAGCGTCAGGCCGATGGCGTTGAGCACGTCGAGGCTCTGGCCGACCGCGCCCTTGGCCGAGGTCGGCCGTTTGTTCGAGGCGGCGACGACCGCCTTGCGCGGTCGATGCGTGCACGGTGTGCAAGCGCCAGCCGTTCATGCGCTCGAGCAGATCAGGTACCCGCCGGCGTCGGCGATCGCCACCGGAACGGCGACGCCGGCGATCTCGGCGCCGGCGATCGCAGTGGCCATCATCTCTTCGCGCCTCGTTCGTCAGGCGCTTGGTATCGGCGACGTACGTTCATTCCCCCGGATGTTTCGCGACATAGTGCGTTATGCCGAGGAGTCCATCAGGATCTGGCATCGTCGTGCGCTCCTCTACCCGCAGTCGGGAGAGGTGATTAGAGGCTACGCGCAACGCAATCCTACCTCGCCAGCGCTTCGATCAGTGGCGTAGCGTCCTTGAGCGTCTCGATGCTCCACAGCCGCTCCAACGATTCCTTGGCGCGGCTGTCGCCATAGATTGGCGCGACCAAGCCTTCGAACTTCGCGATCCGCGCCTCATCGTCGAGCGGCACCTGACGCGATCCAGGCCTCATCGGCCTGGCGGACGAACTTGCCCTTCGACGTATGCACAGTGACGCGCCCGGCCGCAGCTTCGGGTACAGCTGGTCGATTTCTTCGGGCGCGGTAATGGACAGTTTGTTGGCGAATCGACGAACGCAGGGTCCTTGCGCGTTTCGTCGAAGTGCTCGAACTTGACGCCGCGATAGCGCGCTGCGAGCCCCATCAGATAGGGAAAGCTCAACTGCGCGCTGGCGAAGTCATCCCATGGCACATCAGCGTGCTCAGCCGCGATCTTGTAGGTTTCGACGTCAACCTTTCTGATGTCGTCGAACGCGATCATCTCATCGTTGAGCAGGCCGAACGCCGCCTCGACCGCGGGCTGGATGTGACGGCAGCAGGCATACGGCTTGATGTAGCAATCGGTGATGCCGTACTCGGCCTGCGGCGGCAGCGTGATCGGCCGCGCCTTGTCGATCCGCCCGAACGCGAACGCCTGCATGAAGCCGTCGCGCGCCTCGATCACCTGTGGCGGACCCTCGACGCCCTGCTCGGCCAGCAGCGCCGCCTGCATGCCTTCACGTGATGCGTGGCCGGCGTGCAGCCGCTTGATGTCGCCGCCGCCGTTGACGAAGGCGAACAGACCGGCGGCGCTCGATGCGGCGATGCCGAGCGCATTGCCCAGCTTGTCGGCGGGGAGGGCTCGCAGCTTCGCCGTTGCCATCGCGGCTCCGAACGGACCGACCGCGCTGGTCGGATGGAAGCCGCGGTGACGCAAGTCGGGTGCGCAGGCGCGGGCGAGCGAAATGTTGGTCTCGTAGCCTGCAACCATCGCCTCGATCAGCGCGGCGCCGGACGCGCGGCGCTCGTAACCCACGCTGAGAATGGTCGGCACGATCACGCAGCCGCAGTGCGCCGAGCCGTTGCGGTAGCCGTCGTCGAGCTCTATGCCGTGCGCCGCGGTGCCGCCGAGAAATGCCGCATCAAGCAGATCAGCGCGCCGCGCGCGGCCCGGCACCGGGATTTTTCCGGTGGGTCGCACGCTGGCGATCATCGCTTCGGCTCGGCTTGCGATCTCGCCGGGCGCGCCGGCGATCATCACCCCCACGGTGTCGAGCAGATGCCGCCTGGCGTAGTGCCGTGCCTCCGCGGGGATCGCGTCGTAGCGCAGGTCGCGGTTGAATGCGATCAACGCTTCGGTCGCGCCTGCGGCGGGCTGCAGGGTGTGAACGGCTTCGGCGTGGGACATGGGGGAACTCCGTGCTGGGACGGAAAATTACACCGGGCCGCGGGTGCGGTCACCTTGTCCGGGCGGCAAGCGAATCTGTGCGTTTTTGGCCCAAAACGCACTTATCCCCGCCCTCAAAAGCTGGCGTGTCATTCTCACGCCTTGCTCAGTCGAGGGGCCTGCCGCGAGGCGTCATGCTGGTGGAGCGAGGTGCGGTCTCTCCGGACAGGTCTCGCAAACTTGGACTGGGGCGGCTCTTGAAGGCCCCATGGACACTGGGCCTTCTTGTTGTGAGCCGCAGCCAGGGATAGAAAAGGCCCGCGCGCAGTGCACCGCGCGGGCCTCTCTTCGTCGCCCTCACATCAACGCCCAGAGCCTATCACGGGCGCTCCGCGTGCACACCACAGCAACGCTGGCCACGTCGCGACGATCTACGGTCCCAATGGCCAACCGCGTCACGTCGCGATATCGCTGCCGTACATCGCGCGTGCATCAGCACCGAGCCGCACTACGTCGCGCCGCTCGTCGTGCAGCAGCAAGATAAATGGGAGGCAAAACCGACCCGCCGCGCGTTACCGAGGCCAAGTTGGTCAAGGTGAAAGCAGCCTATCGTAAAGAGCTTTGACCACGCCGTAGCATTCGCAACAGCCTCTCGCAGTCCGTCCACATCAAGGACACTAATTTTGCCTTTTCGGTAACAAGGTCAGTGCGCAGGCAGCGGCCCTTCGGACGCTTTGTGAGTTTTCAAGAAATTCTCGAGCTTTTGGACATATTCGTAACTGACGGCGACCTGACGCCAACCGCTGGCCAAATCTAGAAGCTCGGTCTTGGCCACTGGATCGACTTCACACGAAGCCAGCCGCTCTGCTTCTGCCGCGCGGTCTAAGCAAGCTCGAATGTGATCTGCTAGCGCGTTGGACATCTGCTCTAAATACCGCCGCAGTAGCGAGCGTCATCTGCATTTAACCTTATCCCAATACCTTCTACGCAAAGACGCTGCGCTGCAATATGGCTGATTGCACTTATGCGCGCTTTGATGGATGTCAAAGCGGCAAACAATTATGTACGTTGTCAGACATAGGAGGTGTCTGATGGGCGTGCATACCAAGACCTCTCCCGAAGTGATCGGCGCCGTTGCGGATTCAGAGCGCCCTTTCTCTTTGCCAAGTTGGGCTCAAATACTTGCAGCCGCACCAAGAGCTTACGGTCGCGACGTTGAGATATTCGGCCAGCAGGAGCCAGCCGACTGCCTTTACAAAGTTGTCAGCGGCGCAGTGCGGACGTTTAGCGTGCTTCGCGATGGCCGCCGACACATACCCGGGTTTTATCTGGCTGGAGATTTTTTCGGTCTTGAAGGCAACAGCAGGCACGCGCTGTCCGCCGAGGCCATTTGCAACTCAAAAATTCTTGTTATCAAGCACAGTGTACTGGCGGTTTTGGCTGAGCACGATAAGGACATCGCGCGCCGTCTCAGGGAGATGATGGTTGGCGAGCTCCGGCGCGCTCAGGCCCATGTCACACTGTTGATCAAGACGTCCAGCGAGCGTGTTGCTGACTTTCTCTTGGAAATGGCTGACCGCTCGCCAAAAGCGAATGAGATCGAGTTGCCGATGTCACGGCAGGAAATTGCGGACCATCTTGGCCTGACGATTGAAACCGTTTCACGCACTTTCGCAAAGTTTGAAGCCGTTGCCGCAATTGAGCTGCCGAGCTCGCGCCATGTCACATTGCGCAACCGTGCCGCTCTCGAGCACATCTCAACGTCCAAATCTCGTCAGGGTACGCGGCAAAATTAGCTGCGCAATGGCGAGCGCTCGCGCGACACTCCGACTGTTTATGTCCACAGATGCCGGACGTCCCGATCAGCGGCCAAGCCGTCGATCTGGATCAGGTCGCAGCCGCGTTCAAGCGCAGCCATGAAGCGATGCGAACGAAGGCGGGATTGTCGCAGCCGCAGCGGTAACATTTCAAAGATGACCACGGCCCCGACCGGGTAGCCCAATCGGAGCCGCAGCCTGTTGCGCCCGTCGTTCGGGGGACGGACACCGCAGGATAGGTCTCAAATCCAGAATATCTTTTGACATATCTCAAGACGGTGATCCCGATGGCGCGGCGTGCGCGCAACGCTCGTCACGCCCGCCTTATCTTCTCCAGCACCGGCAACAGATATTCAATGAACTTCGGCGGGTCCTCGCTCATCGGGAAGTGGCCGAGCCCTTTCATGATCACCGCTTCGGCGCCGGTGCGCTTCGCCACGTCGAGCGTGCCCTCGCTGGTGCAGGAATAGTCATATTCGCCAGTGAGCAGATAGAGCGGCGTGGTGCGGCCGTCGATCTCGTCGACCTTGCCGCGGATGTCGCCGTCGACCTTGTAAAAATGGAGATCGCCCTTGAACACGCCGGGACCGCTCTGCAGATAGTGCCACAGCGTCTCCCAGCGATGATTGTCGGGAGCGGTCGGCGCCACCAATCCGGACACCACCCCGGCCGACACCTCGCCGCCGTGTACGTCGCCCCGGTGCAGCCATTCCACGTCGTAGTAGGGCGCGACATGCGCCGCGGTCTCCAGCCCGATGATGGCGCGGAAGCGCTTGGCGTGCTGATGCGCGAGATAGAGCACGATGCGTCCGCCGATCGAGCAGCCCATCACCACCGGCTTGTCGAGCTGCAGTGCGTCAGCGACCTCCAGGATCATGCGCACGTAGTCGCGCGAGGTGAGCTTGTATTCTTCGTGCTGGTAGCCCTCCGGCGGCGAGGATTTGCCGTGCCACGGCATGTCGAACACGATGACGCGATAGTTGTCGGTGATGCGCTTGTCGTTGAGCAGGCCGCGATATTGCCGGCCGTCGGAGCCGGCGGTGTGCAGGCAAAGCAGCGGGATGCCTTGGCCGGCCTCCTCGAGGTAGAGGCGGTGTGGCCGGCCGAGCAACTCGAAATTGAGGTAGCGGCCGACAATGGGCTCGAACTGCGGGCTCGTCGGGACGGCGTCACTTCGCTTGCCCGGTGCGGCCTTGCGCGGCGTGGCGAGCACGTCCTTGATGTAGAGCAGGTTTGCCATGAACGGCCGCAGGTCGCCCTCGATCTTCAGCTTGCCGCGCTTGAACAGCGCGAAAATGTCGTGATGGCCGGGCGGCGGCAACTCGGTCCAGAACATCTCCCATTCGTCACGTGGCGCGCGCAGCGCAAAGCTGTAGTTCGGTGTGACGAATGGTCCGGGCGTGATCGCGGCGACACGGCCTTCCTGGATTTTGACGAGATAGCCCTTGTCGCCGACCTCGACGAGGAATGTGGTGGAGAGAAAGCGGCCGCGCCGCACCAGTTCGGCGTTGGCGTTGACCAGTTCGGCAATACGCTCGATCATGTTGTCCCCTTACGCAAACTTCACCAGCGCGTCGACCGCCACGACGCCTTGGCCCTTGGCCCGCACCATCAGCGGATTGATCTCGGCTTCCGCAACCGCGGGGCCATCCGTCACTGCAAGCTGCGACAGCGCGACCAGCGCATTCGCCAGCGCCTCGAGGTCGCCGGCTGGCCGGCCGCGATAGCCGGCCAGCGCCTTGAGCGCGGCAACCTCGCCGATCATCTCCTGCGCGGTGGCGAGATCGATCGGCGCGAGGCGCAGGCTACGGTCGCGATAGATTTCAGCCAGTACCCCGCCGGCCGCGATCATCACCAAAGGCCCGACGTCGCGGTCGACGCGATAGCCGATCAACACCTCGCCGAGTCCCGCGGTCATGGGCTGCACTAGAACGCGGACGGCTTTAGTGGACTGGGCGATCTGCTTCGCCGCCGCAAGCAGCGCCGTCTCGTCCCGGACATTGAGGACGACGCCACCAACGTCCGACTTGTGCGCGATCGCTGCCGACAGAGCTTTGACCGCGACCGGGTAGGAAAAGGGCAGGGCAGGCGCACTTGCCATGCTCAGCATCGAGCGCAACCGATGGCGCACGCGGCACGCCGAGCTTGTCGAGCATTGCGTAGGCCTCAAGCTCATCGAGCATTCGCCCTGCGCCGCTTGACGGCTTGTCTCGCGTTTCGATCGCTCGCGGGACGCGGCGGCGAAGCGCTGCCGCGACCGCATCGGCACAGGCTTCCGGGGTGTGAAAGTTCGGCACGCCGGCGGCGGAGAGCCGCGCCAGGGCATCGGGCGCTTCGGGGACCAGGAAGGTGGCGATCGGCTTCGGCAGGTTCGCGCTGTCGATGATCGGCTTCACCGCCAGATCCGGATAGAAGCGCGCGGACGATCCGATGACTGGGACGACCATGTCGAACTCCGGCGCCGACGTGAGCACCTCGAGCGCGGCCTTCATCGCATTGTATTGGGTTCCGGTCAGGGTCAGGTCGACGATCCCGGCTGGCGCGACGTCGACGCCGGTGGCGGTTTTCAGGCGCGCCAAGGTGTCGGCACTCGGCGCCTGCACGGCAACACCGCGGCTCGCCAGGGGATCGACCACCGTGGCTGCGCCGCCGGCGGTGGTCGTCACCACCGCGACCGCGCCGCGCTTGCTGCCGCGCGGCAGCGCCGGCACGCGGGCAACGATCGGAAACCCTTCGATCAGCCCTTCCAGCGTATGAACGCGCGCGATTCCGCATTCGGCGAGGAACACATCGGCGACATCGTCCTCGCCGGCGAGTGCCCCGGTGTGCGACACGGCGAGCTCGCGCGCCGTATCCGAGCGGCCAAGCTTGTAGCCCATGACCGGTTTGCCGCGCTTGGCGGCCTCGAGCGCGAAGGCACGCAGATGTTGCGCCTTGCGCATGGTCTCGAGAAACAACACGTAGCCGTCGATGCCCGGGTCATCGAGCGTCGCCGCGCAGATCTCGCCGATCGAGAGATCGACCTCGTTGCCGACCGACACCAGTCCGGCGAAGCCGATACCTCGGGCTTTGCCGCGGGAGAGCAGCGTGCCGATCATGCCCCCGGAGTGTGACGCAGCGAAAATGCGGCCGACTGGCAGGTCCTTCTCGTCGAACGCGGCGTTGGCGGTGAGGAAGGTTTTGTGCCGCAGGTCGACCACGCCGAGGCTGGAAGGGCCGACAATCCGTGTCTTCGATTTTGCGACGATGTCGCGCAGCCGTGTCTCGCGCGCGATGCCTTCGGCGCCGACCTCGGCGAAGCCATTGGCGAGCGCGGTGACCACCGGGACGCCGAGCCGGCAGCATTCCTCGATGGTCTCGATTGTCGCCTGGGTGTTGGCGACCACGTAGACGTGCTCCGGCACTTCGGGCAGCGCAACGAGCGAAGGCCAGGCGCGCTCGCCCAGCACTTCGTCGCGGCGCGCGTTGACCGGGTAGATGTGCCCGGCATAGCCGGCCTGGCGCAGATACTTCAGCGGCCGGCCGGCGGTCTTGGTGGCATCGTTCGACTGGCCGACGATCGCGACCGACTGCGGCGCCAGCAGCGCCCGCGCGAGATTCATTCCGCGGCCTCGGCGGATTTCGGCTTCGGCGGGCGCTGGTCGAAGCGCCGGTCGAACACATGCTCGGCGATGCGGTTCTTCAGAATCTCCACCGAGCCGCCGGCGATCATCCAGCCGCGGCAGCGCCGCATGCAGTATTCGACCAGTGCCGACTTGCTGTAGCCCGTAGCGCCCATGATCTGGATCGCCTCGTGCGCCACCTCGAAGCCGGCCTGGTTACAGGCCGCCTTCGCCACCGCCGTCTCGTAGGCCGAGGGCAGGCTATGATCGGCGTTGACGGCGGCGCGATAGAGCAGCAGCTGCGCGCTCTCAAGCTTGATCGCCATGTCGGCAAATTTCCATTGCAGGCCCTGGAATTCGCACAGCGGCCGGCCAAACTGTTTGCGAACCAGGGCATGCTCGCGCGCCCGTTCGTAGGCGTAGCGGCCGAAGGCCAGCGAACGGGCCGTGTTGCCGATGCGCTCGACGTTGAAGCCGGCCATCTGCTTCTGGAAACCGCCGGGGCCGAGCAGTACGTTTTCCGCCGGGATGCGGCAGTTATCGAAATGCAGCTCGCTCCATTGCTCGCCGCTCATGAATTCCTGCGGCGGGCCGATCAGGAAGCCGGGCGCGTCGCGCTCGACGATCACCGAGCCGATGCTGGCCGTGCCGGGACCGTAGCGCACATAAACCAGAAAAATCGCAGCGTCTGGGCTGAAGGTGGAGAACACCTTGCTGCCATTGAGGATGTAGTGAGAGCCGTCCTGCTTTGCGGAGGTTTTCAGTTCGGTTGCGGCGGAGCCCGCGTCCGGCTCCGAGATGCCGAGGCTGATCACCGTGTTGCCGGCCAGCAGATCGCCGAGCCATTTCTTCTTGTGATAGTCGCTGCCGTATTCGGCGAAGGTGCGAATCGGGCCGAAGTTGCCGAATTGCACCACGTCGGCGGAGCGCGGGCACACCGCGGCGATTTGCTCGATCGCGATCACCGCATCCATCAGCGTGCCGCCAATGCCGCCATCCTGTTCAGGGATGGTGATGCCCATCAGGCCCTGCTGGTGCATCAGCTTGGCGACGTCGAACGGAAAGCGCGGATCGTGCGCGCGCTTGAGCGCGTCCTTCTCCAGATGCGCCTGGGCGAACTTGCGCACCGAGTTCGCGAACAGCTTCTGCTCTTCGGTGAAGTCGAAGTTCATGGCTCTACTCTACCACGCCGGATCGGGCCTATTGCGCCTTGGCGCCCGACTTCCGCACGATCGCCGACCACTTCTTCTCCTCCTTGTCGATGTCCGTGGCGTATTCCTCCGGCGTCGATGGCAAGGGCTCGGTGCCATCAGCAGCCATGCGCATTTTGGTTTCCGGCGAATTGACGGCTTCGCGCAGCGCCGCATTGAGCTTGCGGATAATCGCATCCGGCGTGCCCGCCGGGGCGACGATACCGTAGTGCAATACGGCTTCGAAGCCCGGCAAAGTCTCCGCAACGGTCGGCAGGTCGGAAAATACCGGCGAACGACTCGGGCCGGTCACGGCGAGCGGTCGTACCTTCCCCTCCTTGGCGACCGCCACGGCCGGGGGCAGCGACGAGAAGAAAATCTGCACGTGGCCGCCGATCAGGTCGGTCAGTGCCGGCGCGGTGCCACGGTAAGGCACGTGGGTGAGTTGGATGCCGGCCATCTGCTCGAACAGCGCGGCACCGAGATGGATGCCGCTGCCGACGCCGGACGACGCGTAGCTGAGCTTGCCGGGCTGTGCCTTCGCCAGTGCGATTAGCTCTGGAATTGTCTTCGCCGGCACGTTTGGATTGATCACCACGATGAGCTGGCCGGTGCCGATCAGGCCAACCGGCGCGAAATCCTTGCGCGGATCGTAGCCGACATTGTCGTAGAGAGTCGGATTGACCGCCAGCGTGCCGGTGCCGCCGAGCACCAGCGTGTAGCCATCGGGGGCGGCGCGCGCGACCTGCCGCGTCGCGATCGAACCGCCCGCGCCGGCGCGGTTCTCGACCACAATGCTCTGGCCGAGCGTCTTGGTCATCCGCTCCGCCACAGATCGCGCCATCACGTCGTTGCCGCCGCCCGGAGGGTAAGGAACCACCAGCGTGATCGGGCGGCTCGGATAGTCCTGCGCGGCCACGGGAGACAAGAACGCGACGGCGGTAAGGAGAGCGACGGCAATCAACCGGAAATGCATTGCGAACCTCGGGATGCGCTGCAGGTTGTTCAGTGCTTGGCGCCCATCGATTTGATGATGGCGGACCATTTGGTTTCCTCGATGTCGATGACCGCGGCATGCTCGTCCGGCGTCGTCGGCATCGGCTCGGCGCCCTCCTGGGTGAGCCGGCGCTTCACCTCGTCGGTTGTGAGCGCAGCGCGCAGCTCCTTGTTGAGCCGCTCGACGATCGCGCGCGGCGTGCCCGCGGGCGCGACGATCCCGTAGGTCAACACGGCGTCGAATCCCGGCAGCCCGGACTCCGCGATGGTCGGCAGGTCGGGGAACATGCTCGATCGTTTCATCGAGGTGGCAGCCAGCGCGCGAATGAGTTTGCTGTCTAGGGCGGCGCGCGACACCGGAATTGGATTGAAGCCGACCTTGACGTGGCCGCCGACCAGATCGGTGATCAGCGGCTGCGAGCCCTTGTACGGAATGTATGAGGCTTTGACGCCGACCTGCTGCGCCAGCATCACTGCGGCCAGGTGATTGACCGTGCTCACCCCGGGCGTGGCGAGCTGGAACGGCTCTTTGGCGGCGCGCATGTCCGCAATCAGATCGCCGACGTTGCGGTAGGTCACGCTGGGATGCACCAGCAGCAGCGCCGGCGCCGAGCCGATCAGTCCGATCGGTGCGAAGTCTTTCCGCACATCGTAGCCGACGTTGTCGAACATGTGCGGCCCGGTGGCGAGCGTCGAGGTGTAGGCGAGCAGAATCGTGTAGCCATCGGCGGGACCTTTCGCCACCGCGCGGGTCGTCACCGTGCCGCTCCCGCCCGCCGCGCGGTTTTCCACCACCACCTGCTGGCCGAGTGCCGCGCCGAGCTTGTCGGCCACCGCGCGGGCCATGATGTCGACGGTGCCGCCCGGCGGTAGCGGGACAACGAGCGTGATCGGCCGGTTGGGGTAGTCCTGTTGAGCCGCCGCCGGACCAATCCCACACGTCAGTACGACAAGCGCGATCAAGAAGGCTTTGAAGTGTCTCATCCGGGCCCTCCGTTCGCTGCTCGATCCGGCGCATGTGCCGGCCACCGGGTTACTGTCGCGCATTCCGCATGATAGATAAACGCCTCTTTGTGCGGGAGGCTGCGGCGCATGGCCTAGTCGGATTCTGCTGGCCGTTAAGATCGACGACAAAGCGGGGCCGGTGCAGACCCGCGTGATCCGATCGCGATCCGCGCCAGCTTCATGAAGGGTATGGGCACCGGCGGCGCCGGGTTTGGCGGCTAGATGGAATTGGGTGTGTGCGGCACAGCAGGACACACCCTCACAATCTTAGATCTTCGGAATATTCGCTTCCTTGATCACGTCGATCCAGCGCTTGGTGTCTTCTTCGATGAAGGCGCGGGTCTCGGCCACGTTGCCGCTGCCAGGCGTGAGCAGCAGCTGTTTGAAACGCGCCGCCAGCTCCGGCTCCCTGAGCACCTCGTTGAGCGTGGCGTTGAGCTTGGTGACGATCAGCGCGGGCGTGTTCGGCGGCGCCGTGATGGCGTTCCAGGTGTCGGAGATCAAACCCGGGAAGCCGAGCTCGACCATCGTCGGCGCGTCCGGCACCTCCGGAATGCGCTTGGTGGTCGTCACCGCCAGGATGCGCGCCTTGCCGCCCTCGTGCAGTTTGATCGCCGATTCAAGCTGCATGAAAATCAGGTCGACATGGCCCGCCACGAGATCGTTCAGTGCGGGGCCGGTGCCCTTGTAGGGAACGTGTGTCATCGTCGCGCCGGTCAGCTTGTTGTAGAGCTCGGCCGTCAGGTGCGACGTCGTTCCCGGTCCCTGTGACGCGTAATTAACTTTGCCAGGATTGGCCTTCACGTAATCCATGAACTCCTTCGCCGTCTTGGCGGGGAAGTCGTTCTTCACCAGCAGCACGTTCGGGATCGTCGACATGATGCCGACGAACTGGAACTTGGTCGGGTCATAGTTCAGCGACTTGTAGAGCGCCACGTTAGTGGTGATCGGCGCAGGTTGCGACGCCATCAACTGATAACCGTCGGGATCGGCCTTGTAGACCGCTTCGGCGGCGAGACTGCCGCCAGCGCCGCCACGGTTTTCGACCACAAAGGTCTGGCCGAGCTTGGCCGCCATCCGCCCGGTGACCAGCCGCGTCACGGTATCGACGCCGCCGCCGGGCGGTACGGTGACGAGAACCCGCACCGGCTTGTTGGGATAGTCCGCGACGCTCTGGGCGGCGGCCGGCGAGACCGCGATCGCGAGCGCGGCGGCTGCGGTCAGGGCCAAATGCTTCGACATCTCAACGATCCTTGGCGGTTCTCAGGGAGGTGTTCTGATTGCCGGGCTAGGGCCGAAAAGTCAATTTGCAGCGGTGTCGCGCATGCCATGCATACGCGGGTCAGCGAATCAATTGAGCGCGCGCAGATGCCGGATCGGCCGGCCTGGCGCAATGCTTTCCGCCGCTGCCACGATGGCGTTGGCGTCGATGCCGTAGTGCCGGTAGAGGTCGGGAAGCGATCCGGTCTGGCCAAAGTGCTCGACGCCGAGCGGCCGCACGCGATGGCCGTGCACCGCGCCGAGCCAGGCGAGCGTCGCCGGGTGGCCGTCGATCACACTGACGATGCCGCAGTTGGCGGGCACGTCCGCCAACAGTCGCTCGACGTGCGAGCGGGCGTGGACGAGACCGCGCTCGCGGGCGCGCTGTGCCGCGGTCCAGCCGGCATTGAGCCGGTCGGCCGAGGTGACGGCGAGCAGCCCGACGTCGCGGCGATCCTCGCCCATCAGGCCGATCGCCTGGATCGCCTCGGGCGCGATCGCGCCGGTGTAGGCGACAACCACCTGACAGTTCGGCCCGGGCCTGCGCAGCCAGTACGCGCCATCGACGATGCCTTGGCGCAGCTCGGGCGTCATGTCGCGCTTGATCTGCTCGATCGGCCGGGTCGAGAGGCGCAGATAGACGGAGCCGCCGGTTTCGTCGCGCAGCCAATTGCGCTCCGAAGCTGCGCCGTCACCGTCCTTCTGGATGTAGTCGAGCGCGAACGCCATGATCGCGGCCAGCTCGTCGACGAACGCCGGCTCGAACGCTGCGAGGCCGTCCTGCGCTAGGCCGATCAGCGGCTGGGCGATCGACTGGTGCGCGCCGCCCTCCGGCGCCAGCGTGATGCCGGACGGCGTTGCCACCAGGAAGAAGCGCGCCTCCTGGTAGCAGGCGTAGTTGAGCGCATCGAGGCCCCGCGCGATGAACGGGTCGTACAGCGTTCCGATCGGCAGCAGCCGCACGCCGTTGATCTGGTGCGACAGTCCGAGCGCTGACAGCAGGATGAACAGGTTCATCTCGGCAATGCCGAGCTCGATGTGTTGCCCCTTGGGCGAGAACTCCCAACTGAAGGTCGAGGGAATGCGTTCGCTCTTGAACGTGTCCGCCATGGTCTCGCGCGCGAACAGGCCGCGGCGGTTTACCCAGGGTCCGAGGTTGGTCGACACCGTGACATCGGGCGAGGTGGTGACGATGCGTTCCGCCAGTTCGGTCTTTTCGCGCGCAAGTTCGTTGAGCAGTGCACCAAACCCGGTCTGGGTCGACATGGTGCGCTGGATGGTGACCGGCAGGATATCCGGCACGGCAACTTGCGGCGCCCTGAGACGGCGCTCGCCGCCTTGCGCGAACGGCACGCGATCGACGAACGCCTGCAGCATGTCTTCCGGTGTTTCGAGTCCTTCGAACCGGTCCCACTCGTGTCCAGGCCGGATGTTCATGGCCTGACGGACGGTTTCCATCTGCGCCGGCGTCATTAACCCGGCGTGATTGTCCTTGTGGCCGGCGAACGGCAGGCCGAAGCCCTTCACGGTGTAGCAAATGAAGCAGGTCGGCCGGTCGTGCTGGACCTTGCCGAACGCTTCGAGCAGCGACGGCAGGTCGTGGCCGCCGAGGTTGTTCATCAGGCGCGCCAGCTCGTCGTCGCTGTACTTCTCGATCAGCTTCGACACCGCACCCTGGTCGCCGATGTCGTCGTTGAGGCGCTTGCGCCACGCCGCGCCGCCCTGAAAGACCAGCGCCGAGTAGAGCTGGTTCGGGCAGGTGTCGATCCATTCGCGGAGCCGCTCGCCGCCCGGCTCGCGGAACGCGGCCTGCTGGAGCGAGCCGTACTTCAGGATCACCACGTCCCAGCCGAAATTCTTGAACAGGTGCTCGTAGCGCTCCCATAGGCCCTCGCGCACCACCGCATCGAGGCTCTGCCGGTTGTAGTCGATCACCCACCAGCAATTGCGCAGGCCCTGCTTCCAGCCTTCGAGCAGCGCTTCGAAGATGTTGCCCTCATCGAGCTCCGCGTCGCCAACCAGCGCGACCATGCGGCCCTCGGGGCGATCAGTGCCCCAGCCATGCGCGCGCACATAGTCCTGCACGAGCGAGGAGAACAGCGTCTGCGCCACGCCCAGCCCCACCGAGCCGGTGGAGAAATCGACGTCGTCGCTGTCCTTGGTGCGCGAGGGATAGGACTGCGCGCCCTTGTAACCGCGGAAGTTCTCGAGCTTCTCACGCGTCTGCTTGCCGAGCAGATATTGAATGGCGTGGAAGTTCGGCGAGGCGTGCGGCTTCACCGCGACGCGGTCCTGCGGCCGCAGCACGTTGAAATAGAGTGCGGTCATGATGGCGGCGAGCGAAGCGGACGAGGCCTGGTGGCCGCCGACCTTGATGCCGTCATCGCTCTCGCGCAGGTGGTTGGCGTTGTGGATGGTCCAGCTCGCCAGCCACAGCACCTTGCGCTCCAGCTCGCCGAGGATGGCGAGGTCGACGGGGGAGATCGTTGCGGCGGTTCTGTCAGCCATGAGCCGATTCTATTGCGCCCTCACGCTTTGGGGGAGAGGGCGCAGGCGGCGGTCAACAAACTCTGATCGGAACCTACGCCGTCGGAATAGTGCCGCCGTCGATAGTATATTCGGCGCCGGTGATGGAGCCCGCGCGCGGCGAGGCGAGGAAAGCGACCAGATCAGCCACTTCGGCCGGCTTGGCCGGACGCCCGATTGGGATGCCGCCGAGCGACGCCATCAGTCCCTGGCGGGCGCCTTCATAACCGGTTCCGCCGGCTTTCGCGAGCCGCTCGACCATGGCCACCGCCGCTTCCGTTTCGACCCAGCCCGGCGAGACCCTGACGACTCGAATGCCCTTAGGGCTGACTTCCTTGGACAAGCCCTTGCTGTAGTTCGCGAGCGCGGCCTTTGCGGCGGCATAGGCGAGGGTGGATTCGGGCAATGGCATCCGGCTCTGAATCGAGGTGACATGAATGATCACGCCGGAGCTTTGCTTCAGCATCGCCGGCAGCAACAGCGGTCCAGCCGAACCGCCGACAGGAGATTGAGGTCAAGTGCGCGCCGCCACTCGTCATCGTCGAGCGCCGCGAAGCCGCCTCCCGGAGCTGAGGAGCCGCCAACCACATGGACCGCGATGTCGATGCCGCCGACCAGCCGGGTCACGGCATCGGCGACAGCGGCGCAGCCCTCCGCGGTGGCGACGTCGGCGGCGACAAACAGATCGGTCCGGTCGATCTCGTCCGGCCGCGTACGGGCGACCGTAAGGACGGTCGCGCCGCCCTCGCGCAGCCGCGCCGCCACCGCGGCGCCAATGCCCTGGGTGCTCCCGGTGACCAGCGCCCGCAGGCCCTGAAATTCCGCCATGCTGTTCATAGGTCCGCCTCGCAAAAAGATTGCTGCAGCAACGGGCATTGATGTGCGGCTATACTGCCAAAATGGCAAGAACCTACAAAAAAGTAAGGTACTCACCGACAGGTAAGCTCGCGGACGTGACGCCCGACATGGCGGCACGCGGCATCGACGACGCGTTCCGATCCTGGAGGGACGCTGGAAAATGGTCATCATCTTTCACCTTTTCGCGCGCGGCACGTGCGCTTCTCGGAGCTGGAGCGCGCGATCCCGGGCGTGTCGCAGAAAATGCTGATTCAACAGCTCCGCGAACTTGAGCACGGTGACGTCAGACCACCGTCTATCTGCAGGTGCCGCCGAAGGTCGAATACGATCTGACCGAGTGGGGGCAGGCGATGTGTCCCGCGCTCGACTCGCTGTTGGACTGGGCCGCGCAGCGTCCAAAGCCCGCGACACCGTCGGCGTGATGATTCAGCCGTGGCGCTCGACCTTGGGAATGGGAGCGATGTGCTCGACCCAGTCCAGCTCCGAGCGGCACCAGATCTGCAGCTTCGGCGGCAGCTGGTCGCGCTGGCGCAGCGTGCCGACGCGGATGCCATAGAACGGCGGATGATCGCCGGTGTGCGCGCCGTAGATCGGGCTTCCGCAATCGCCGCAGAAAGCCATGACCAGTTTGTTGCCGCTGTCGGCCTGCTTGACATACCGCTTGGGCTCTCCCGACAGGAGCTTGAACGCGTTTTCTGGAACGCGAACCACCGTGCGGAATGCCGACCGGACAGCGACTGGCAATCGGTGCAGTGGCAGATCAGGACCTTTTCGGGATCGATCTCCGCTTCGTAGGTGATGCGGGCGCAATGGCAACTTCCGTCCACCTTCATTGCGCGGCTCCTTGCGGTCCGGGTTCCTTTTTTCGACATTGCTGGTGACGGGACGGAGCGACTATCCGAGATAGTTCCAAAAGGGTAACCGGCGATGAACGACGCGAGCAGCGTGCGGCAGAATTCCGCCTTGAAGAGGCGACCATCGACGATCTGCACCGCGCGATCCAGGCGGGCGAGACCACCTCGTCGACGTGGTGAAGCGGTACATCGAGCGGGTGCGCGCCTTCAACGGCGTCGCCAGCATGCTGGTGACCGAGGATGGCGCGGCCGGTTGCTGAGGGCAAAGGGACGCCGTTCGCGCCGGCGCGCCACTGCGCTTTCCGACCCAGACCGTGAAAGCCTCGGCGATCCTCCCCGATCTCGACAAGTACCAGGGCCCGCCGATCGAATACGGCCGCATGGAGGCGACCGCGTCAGATCCGAACGTGCACCAGCAGTTCGGGATGATCGTCGGCATCCCCAACGCCGGACAGGTCAACGCGATTGGCACGCTGAACATCCGTGGCGAGCGCTCCGTCACCTGCCGCGGCGAGTTCGATAAGCATCCTTCGCTCGGCCCGCTGCCTCCGGGCGCGCCGCCGATGTGCGAAAACTTCCGCCAGCTACCCGATGCGCTGGAGCGCGCCGCTGAGCTCGATGCGCAATTCGGCCGCAATCCCGACCTCGGGAAGATGCCGATGTACGGCGTGGTGTTTTCGTTCAAGGATCCGTTCGACACCAAGGACATGCGCTCAACGGGCGGCGGCGACGCGCGCCTACGACATCGACTTTCCGGCGCGCGATCACGTGCTGGTCGAGCAACTGCGCAACAAGGGCGCGATCATCTTCGCCAAGGCGGTCAACACCGAATACAACGGCCGCGCCGGCGATCCCGGCGGCCGCAACAAGCCGGGCAAGGTGCTGCCCTCGACGCTGGGCTACCAGCGCAGCACCTGGGCCGGCAATCCATCCAACCCTTACGACACCACGCGCTCGGCATCGCTCGGCTCGAGCTCCGGCTCGGCGCTGTCGGTGAGCGTCAACATGGTGATGGCGAGCCTGGGCGAGGAAACGCGCGCTTCTTGCCGTGGCCCATCCAACCACAATGCAGTGGCGTTAATCCTGCCGCACAAGGCGATGCTGGGCTTCGACGGCGGTGCGATCGGCGCCGACATATACTGCGACCGCAGCGGCATTCATGCCCGCACCATCCAGGATTGCGCGAAAATTCTCGATGCACTGAAGGATCCGGTCGAAGGCTACTACGATCCGCGGGACGTGTTCACCACGGTGCCGCGCTCCTCCGTGCTGAGCGCGTCTTACGCTGCGCAAGCCAAGATGCCCGGCGTGCCGAATGCGCTTGCCGGCGTGCGGCTCGGCGTGATCCGCGAGTCGATGGTCTATCCGAAGGACTCCAAGACCGAGCAGCCGATCGTCGATGCCGCCAAGAAGGAGATCAAGGATGTGCTCGGCCGCCGGCTGGGCGCGACGCTGGTCGAATCGTCCGACCCGCTGTGGCAGCGCGATCCGGACTGCGAACAGATGACGGTGGATTTCCGCCGCGCGCTGGCCCGGCTCGTTCCGGTATTCATGCCGGATTTACTGTTCCGGCTGCGCCGCGACGGCACGCCAGTGTTCGAGGAGTTCGCCGCCGCGATCACGCCGACCGAATTCATGCCGGGCAAGGTGTTCGGCTCCGGCACCATGGCGCCGATCGACTATTGCGTCGCACTGGCCGAGGGCCGCATCGAGCCGCCATCGAACTTCGACCTCGCCACCATCCAGAACCAGGAGATGGCGAATACGTTCCGCTTTCACATCTCGCAGTATCTGTCGCGGCGCGCCGCCGACTGGAAGGCCAAGGGTTTTACGTCGAGACGCTGGCCGACTGGGCGTCGCTCAATGCGCGCTCCAAGTTCTGGGGCGACGACCAGCGCGCGGCGTTCAAGAATTGGGAGGAGGTCACCGACCCACGTAATCCACTCGGGTCACGGCAGGGCGTCAACGAGCGTATCATGCTGCGCGAACTGCTGCGCCGCGCCGACATGATGGTGATCCTGGAGAACAAGCTCGACGCGCTGGTGCGCCTGCACACGCCATGGCCGCCAGGGCTGATCGGCCATGCCTATCAATACGACATCGCCAGCAACCTGCGGCCGGAGTCGCTTTCAGGTCCGAATGCCGGCCTGACCGAAGTGCTGGTCCCGGCGGGCTACGTCACCACCGTGTACGACCCCGTGTACAAGCTGACGCCGGATGGCAGGCGCTACGTCTCGCAGGCCTCCGACAGGCCGACAAAGATTCCAGAGCCGGGTTTGCCGTTCTCGCTGGTGTTCCGCTGCGAGCCCGGCAAGGAGGACATCGTTCTCAAAATTGCGTCGGCGTACGAGGCGGCAAGCAAGCGTCGCATCCCGCCGCCGGCGTTCGGGCCGTTGCCGTAGTCGTCCAACGTCGTGCGAGTTCTATCCGCTCATACCAGCCGCGTTGATGCGCAAGGTGACGGGACAGGATTGACCGCTCCGTTCGTGCAAGCGGGTATCCAGAGACACATGATCTTTCGTACTTGGCGCTCTGAGTCCCGCTTTCGCGGGGACGAACGGAGCGGTCAATCCTGTCCCGTCACCTTGCGCATCAACGCGGCTGGATCGCCCGGCGCAGCATCGCCGGTCCAAACCACGTATTGGTCCGGCCGTACCAGGATCATCCGCGCCTCGTAAGCCTCGCGGCCGCCATCGAACGTGTCGCGCACCACCTTGAGCGGCGCACCAAGCGATTTCGCGGCCCGCTCGATCGTCGCAACACCTGCTTCGTCGGCGCCGAACGCCAGCAGCGTGAAGCCCTGGAAGGCCAGCTCGTCGAACGTGTTGCCGCCTTTGGACAGCGGCAGCGGGGTGAGATGATGGCCGGGGCGCGCCACGATCAAATGATCGCCGTGCGCGCTGCATACGCCTCCCGGCGGGCCGATCACCACCGATGAGCCTTCGTAGTTCGGCTCGTAGTGCTGCACCCGCCAGCCGATGTCGGTGCCGAACTGCTTCCAGTTGGCTTCGAATGCGGCCCTGTTGCTCTCCGGACTGGCGCGATGCAGCAGCTCGCCCTCGCGTTTGATCCGCGCGGCGATGAAATCCTCGGCGGTTTCCTCGAATACGGGCCGGCGCTCCTCGCCGTAGGAGCGCAGCAAGCCGTCGCCGCCCCAGCCCTGCAGTCGCGCCGTGATCTTCCAGCCGAGGTTGGTCGCGTCCTCCAGCCCGTTGTTGAGGCCAAACCCGCCATAGGGCGGGTGGCTGTGCGCGGCGTCGCCGGCGATGAAGACCCGGCCGACGCGATAGCGCTTGGCGACCGACACGCGCAGGTCCCAGAAGCCGACGTGATCGTACTCGCATTTCACCTTGAAGCCGCAGACCTTCTCCAACAGGCCATGGAAATCGAAATTCTCGCGCGTGCTGTCGGCGGGCACCGGCGAATGGAAGAACCAGCCCTGGCCGACGTCGATGCGGCCGAAGAATTGCCAATAGCCCTGCAGGTCCGGGTGCATCACCCGATAGGTCGAGCGCGGTGGAAATTTCTCCAGCGCCTCATGCAGATCGCGCGAACGGAACACCAGCAGCACCATGAGCTGATCGAAATGGGTGCCGCTGCGCTCGATGCCGATCTGATCGCGGACCATGGAGCGCGGGCCGTCGCAGCCGACGGCGTAGTCGGACTCCAGCACCTCGCGCCCCGGTCCGTCGTGCTGCTCGATCGCGATTTGCACGCCATGGTCGTCCTGCTTGACCGACTTCGCGGTCCAACCGAAGTAGGACGTGACGTTGGGCAGCGTGTCCATTTTGGCTCGCAGCACCTTCTCGGTCTGGTACTGCGGCAGCCGGTCGTTCGCTTGCGAATAAAACGCGCGCACCATCTCGCGTCCGGGCGGCGCGTGCCAGTATTCGCTGTTCAGGCTCTTGTAGAAGGTGACCTCGCCGATGGGATAGCCCTCAGGCGCGGTACGCGCGGCGCGGATCTGCTCGACGACGCCCCAGAACTGGAAATGCTCCATCGTCCGCTGAGTGAGGTTCTGCCCCTTGGGGATGCTGGAGAGCCCGACGCGCGTTTCAACCAGCGCGCAGGTGACACCGCGCAGCCCAAGGTCCACTGCGAGCGCCACGCCCACCGGTCCGCCGCCCACGACAATGACCTGGAAGCGCCTCGCCACGCTGCCGTTCTCCCGCCGACCGGAAACAAATCCGGGAACAAGGGCGCTTTGTCAATTAAGGCGGTCTTCCTGCGCGGGAATTTCTAATTCGGCCGCAACAGCTTGGGCGGATCCCACGCCATGGTCTGCCGCCCATTCTTGAACGCCGCGAGCGGTTGGGCGATTTCGGCGACCGCCTGTTCGGGCGTTTCCGCATTGATGACGACGATGTCGCCCGGGTTGCCGGGCTTGAACCCATAGTCCTTGAGGTTGAGCAGCCGCGCCGAGC
Source organism: uncultured Alphaproteobacteria bacterium (assembly GCA_963787955.1). GTDB lineage: Bacteria > Pseudomonadota > Alphaproteobacteria > Rhizobiales > Xanthobacteraceae > Z2-YC6860. The sequence continues at coordinate 20,413 of CAWBFG010000042.1, forward strand.
GCTCGGTCAGCATGTTGAAGCATTCGCGGATCTGGTGCGGCCGGTCGAGCTGCACCACGTTGGCGTAAAGGTTGGCGATACGCAGCAGCGAGCAGTCGCCGTAGGGCGTCGCCGGATTGAGGATGTTGTTGGAGGACAGCGAGCAGTTCACGCCGTGCTCGCAGAGATGATTGGCGTCGGCGACACCGCGCACCACCGAATGGTCGCGGTCGCGGCCCATCAGGAACATGTCGGTGGTCGGCAGCACCGTGATGCCGATGCCCGAGTTGGCGAGACTCTTGGCCAGTTTTGCCACGTCGTTCGGCGGCATTAGCGACAGCTTGGCCATGTGACCGGCGACAACGCGCCCGCCGCGCTTGTATTTGTCGGTCAACTCCTGAAGCAGATAGATGTTCATGTCGTCCGGCGTCGGCCCGACGTCGAGGTGCATGTCGATGTCGACATCGAATTCGCGGGCCAACTCGAAGATGCGCCGGATCTGATCGTACTCGTCCTTGTCGTAGCGCGGCGCGCCGCCGATCAGCTTTGCGCCGCGCTTGAGGCCCTCGATCACAAGTTCTTCGGTGCCGGGATAACTGGCCAAGCCTTCCTGCGGGAACACGCAGATCTCGATATCGATCGCCCATTTGTACTCGTCGATCAGCGCCCACACGCCCTCGAAACCGCGCATGCCGATGCCAGGGTCTACCTCCAACTGTGTGCGCATCCGCGTGGTGCCGTGCTTGATGCATTCTTCGAGGGTCTTCTTGGCGCGTGTGTACACGTCCTCGACCGTCATCGCCGGCTTGACCGGCGTGATGATCGTGACGCCGCTGTACTTGCTACGCTCCTGCAGCGCGCAGCGGTCGATGATGCGCGACTTGTCGAGATGAATGTGCGTTTCGATTAGCCCGGGGCAGGCAAGCTTGCCCTTGGCGTCGTAAACTTGGCCCTCCGTAGCGAGATTGCGCTCGATCGCGACGATCCGGCCCTTGTCGATGCCGATATCGAAGGGCTCCCCGGCCGGACGGTCGGAGAGCCTGGCGTTGCGGACGATTAGATCCATCTCACTCCACCTTGATGCCGGCTTCCTTGATCAAAGGATGCCACTTCTCGATCTCGGCCTTTTGGTGCGCGGCGAGTGCCGCGGCAGTCTGTTGTTCCGGCGGCGGAATCTGTTGGCCCAGCGCGGCCAGACGGGCCCGCACGGCGGGATCGGCGAGCGCTGCGCGCGCGGCGTCGCCGATTTTTTCGATCGCCTCCTTGGGCGAGCCCTTCGGCAGCCACAGGCCATACCACGTATGGATGTACACTGCCGGGCGCCCCCGCCTCATCGACGGTCGGGATATCGGGGGCGGCATCGAGGCGCTTGTCGGAGGTGACGGCAAAGCCGCGCACGTTGCCGCTTCGTACATGAGGCAACGACGTAATGGCCTGGTCAAAGGTCAGATCGATGTGGCCGGCCACGATGTCGCGCATGATTTCGGCCGAGCCGGTCTTGTACGGCACGAACTGGAACTTGGTGCCGGTGACCTTTTGGAAATAGACGCCGCTGATGTGCTGGCCGGAACCGGGCCCGGCGGTGCCTTGCGATGCCTTGTCCGGATTGGCCTTGAGCCAGGCCACCATCTCCTTGACGTCCTTCGCAGGCAGGTCCTTGCGCGTGACGATGACATACGGATTGGCCGACAGCCGCGCGACCGGCTCGAAATCGCGCTGGATGTCGTAGCTCAGGTTGTAGATCGCGCCGTTGGTGATGTGCGACGGCCAGTTGCCGATGCTCACCGTGTAGCCATCGGGGGAGGCGCGCACGGCGCGACCGACGCCGATGGTGCCGTTCGCACCCGTCACGTTCTCGAGCACGATCGGCTGGCCCAGCACCTGCCGCATTGGCTCGATCAAGAGCCGCGCTAGCACGTCGACCGGACCACCCGCGCCGTAAGGCACGATGAAGGTGATGGGGCGTGACGGATAGCCCTGCGCGGCAACCGGGCCGGTGAATGCGAGGGTGGCGAAGGCCACACAGATTGAGAGTTTTTTCATCGCGCCTCTTCCTTCGAAGGGTGGCCGGCAGATCGACGATATCGGCAATCGGCGGGGGTCGAAAGCCGAGATCTTGGTCTGCCGCTGCATGGGCCTTGAGCAATTTTGGCGCACGCGGGCACTTGCAAAAATCTGTTCACAACTGCGCCACGCACCAACCTGACAGGTGTCAGCGTGGCCCGCATCGATATCTTGCGTATGGGTGATTTGCCCAACTCGGGGGCAACCAGAAATGAAACGTATTATTCTCGGTGTCGCGTTCGCATTGGTGTGCGGGGCGGCAGCGGCGGAAACGTCGTGTCGCCGCAACCCGGACGCGCTCGGCACAAGCCGCGAGCTGGTGGTCAGCGCCGCGGACTATCCTCTGCTCGGTAAGATGCAATACCGCCAGACTCTGCCGTTGGCCGAGCGGGAGGTCGTACTCACCTTCGATGACGGGCCTTTGCTGCCGTACTCCGATCGGGTCTTGGATATCCTGGCGGCGGAGTGCGTCAAGGCGACGTTCTTCCTGGTTGGCCGCCATGCGCGGGCCTATCCCGCCGCAGTGCGCCGCATCTACGGCGCGGGCCACACCATCGGCACCCACAGCCAGAGCCATCCGTTGCGAACGATGTCGCAGGCGCGCGCCGAGCGCGAAATCGACGACGGCATCGAGTCCATCACGGCTGCTCTGGGTGACGCCAAGGCGCTGGCGCCGTTCTTCCGCATCCCCGGACTGTTGCGGACGCCGCATATCGAGGCACAGGCCAAGGCGCGCGACCTCGTGGTGTGGAGTTCCGACACGCTGGCAGACGACTGGAGAAAGATCAGCGCCGATCAGGTGCTTCGTCTCGCGCTGTCGCGTTTGCAGAAAAAGGGCAGGGGCGTGCTGCTGTTGCACGACATCCAGCCCCGGACGGTCCTGATGCTGCCGACCCTGCTGTCGGAATTGAAGCGACGCGGCTTCAAGATCGTTCATGTGGTTCCTGAGGGCGAGCGGCCGGTGCTGCCGAAGCCGACGCTAGTGGCGTCCGCCGGAAACGAGGGCTGGCCGCGCGTTATGGCGGCAGTCCCGCGCGCTACCACGGGCTCATCGAGCGAGGCTATGGCGGCGGCTGCACCCGCAGATGAAACGACGGCGAGCGATGTGCCGCTACCGCCAGCGCGTGTGCGGCCGGTCCGGCACGTTGCTGCTGCCAAGTTCCGCCCGGTGATCGCGATGCGCGATCTTCACGCCGTGCGGTAGAGCAAGCCTGCTATTCGCGGAACGGCCGCTCCGCCTTGCGGCACCAGTTCTCCCAGGCGCGGTTGACGTTCGTCGGCGTGGTCGTGGCCGTCACCTTCGCAACCTCGCCCTTCGACAGGAATTTCACCTTGCCCATCGCCTCCGCTTGCATCTGCAGCTTGGCGTTGAGCTCGAGATAAACCGCGGTGTAAACGGTCTGCCGCAAATCCGGTCCGGCCACCACGCAGCCGTGGCCACGCATCAGCGCGGTGCGACCTTTGCCGAGCGTTTTCACCAGATCGCGGCCCATCGCCATGTTGGTAACGAGCAGATCCGTGTCGCCGAACTTCTTGCGCTGATCCCAGATCGGCACCTCGTGGCCGATGGTGCCGCACATGTGCATGATCGGTCGCATCTTGTGGCCGGTGACGCCATACGGGATCACGCCGGGGCTGTGGTTGTGGATGCAGGCCATCACGTCGGGGCGCTTCTCGTAGGCCGCGCCATGGATGAAGCGTTCAAGGTAGGGTTTTCGGCCTTTCGCATCGACCGGGTCGCCTTCGAGCGTGAACTCCATGATGTCGGCGGTCTCGACGCGCTCGGGCGCGCGCGATCGCGACAGGAAGTAAGTTTTGGGATTTTCGGGATTCCGAATGCTCACATGGCCAAACAAATCCACGATACCTTGCGTGGCGAGGATGCGGTTGGCGGTGACAAGGTCTTCGATCAGTTCGGCAATCGTTGCCATTGCGGCGTTTCCCCTGACGTTGCTGTTCAGAACTTCAATTCCTGCTTCGGCACCGCAACCGTTTCGACACGCGGCAGGCCCGGCTGATGGCCATAGAGCCACGACATGTCGACGCCGCCCTGCGCGGTCCAATCGCCGATCACCTGGTTGCGCAGTTCGCGGTTGACGCCGGAGGCGTGATAGATCTCGCCGAACACGCGGGCCATCAGCTGCACGCGGGCCGTGCGCAGGTAGCGCAGTTGCTGATACGCCTTGAACGCGGCTTCGTAGTCCTCGCCGTGCGCCACCACCTGCTCGGCGAGACACACCGCGTCTTCGAGCGCCATGTTGCCGCCTTGCGCAAGGTACTGCAGCATCGGATGCGCAGCGTCGCCGAGCAACGTCATTCGGCCCTTGGTCCATTCCTTGATCGCCGGCCGGTCGCACAGCACCCACATCTTCCAGGCGTTGACCTTCTGCAGCAGCATGCGAACCGGTTCGCATTTTTCGGCGAACTTCTTGTGCAGCTCGTCAGGGTCGCCGTAGGTGTCCCAGCCCTCCTCGTAACGATCGGAGTGGAACACCACGACGAGGTTAAACAATTCGCCGCGACGCATTGGGTAATGCACCAGATGTGTCTTCTCGCCGGCCCAGACGACCATCCGGTTGATGCGGTGTTCCTTCGGCCACTCCGCGGTGGGCAGCACGGCGCGATAGGCGATATGGCCGGACACGACCGGCTTGCCGTCGCCGACGATCATCTGGCGGATGGTCGACCACAGTCCATCGCAGCCGATCAGAGGCTGAGCCTGTGAATGCTTGTCCGCTTTCCGTGCGCGCGGTGACGCCAGTTGAGGTTTGATCGACGCGACGACCTTCTGCGACGTTGTCAATGTGATGAGATTGGACTTCTTGCACGCCTCGTAGATGACATTGAGCATGTCCGCGCGATAAATCACCGCATAGGGCGCGTGGTACTTCTCATAAAACCGATGATCGACCGGAAGATTGATGAAGGTCTCTCCGGTGATGGAGTCCCGCATCTCCAGCCCCTCGGGAAACACCGCCCACTTGTTCATATCGGCGGTCAGGTCGAGGAACTCAAACATGCGGAACACATTGGGGCCGAGCTGGATGCCGGCGCCAATCTCCTTGAATTCGGGCGCCTGCTCGATGACGTGGACCGGAATGCCCTTGCGCGACAACGCAAGCGCGGTGCCGAGACCGCCGATGCCGCCGCCGACCACCAGCACCGGCGGTCGATTTCCATTGGCGCTCATTCACGCAACTCCCGGCTACTCACACAAGAACGTTGCCCGGCACTCTAGGGTCGCTGGCGTTGGGCGATCAAGCGCGCAGGGCGTAGGCAGCCGCCGCGAAATGCATGATACTGCGTCGAAACAACAAGCCTTGCGGTGGAGGGAGGCCCGACATGACCAAAACGCTCAGCGCAGTACTCGCGTTCAGCCTGCTGGCCGCCGTCCCGGCCGCTGCGCAAACCGCCTATCCCTCCAAGGCCATCACCATCGTGGTCCCGGCGTCGCCCGGCGGCGTCACCGACACGCTGGCCCGGCAGCTGGCGCAGCGCCTCACCGAGCGGTGGGGCCAGCAGGCCGTGGTCGAGAACCGGCCCGGCGCTAACAATTCGATCGCCGCCGAATACGTCGCCAAGTCGGCGCCGGACGGCCACACGATTTTTGTCGGGCCGGACGGCACGTTCGTCGCTAACCCAAGTCTCTATCCCAAGCTGCCCTACGATCCGGACAAGAGCTTCACGCCGATCACCGGTCTCGTCGTCATCAATCACGCACTGATCACGCATCCTTCGGTGGCGGTCCACAGCGTGAAGGAGTTGCTGGAGCTTGCCAGGCAGAAGCCCGGCACCATCAACTACGGCACCTTCGGCATTGGCTCCAGCGGCCACATGAACATGGAGCTGCTGCAGAACATGTCGGGGGCGAAGTTCCAGGCGGTGCATTACAAGGGCGCGACGCCCGCGCTGACCGACGTGATCGCCGGCCATATCCAGATGATGTTCGTCAGCGTCGGGACTGCGGTGCCGCAATGGAAGGCCGACAAGGTGAAGTTCATCGGGGTCAGCTCTGCCAGGCGAATGCCGCAACTGCCGGAAATCGCGACGGTGTCGGAAAGCGGCGTTCCGGGCTACGAGGCGGTGTCCTGGTTCGGGCTGTTCGGTCCGGCCGGCATGCCGGCCGACGTGGTCGTCAAGATCAACGGCGAGATCCGGGCCATGCATGCCGACCCCGAGTTCCAGAAGGGCTTCCTCGATCGCTATTATTTCCAGTCGATCGCCGGAGCGCCGGAGGACCTGACGAAGTACATCAAGGCTGAGGAGCCGAAGTGGCGCAAGATCATCACCGACGCCAAGATCAAGGTGGAGTGAGCACGTCCGACATGGCCAACAAAGAACTTCCTGCCGACCTGGTGAAATTCCGTGACAGCTACGTCGAATTGTTCGGCACGCTGCCGCCGTTGCCGTCGGCGCGCTTCGAGTTTTCCGGCGAGGTCAACCCGGATTTCCTGCGCGTGTCGGAGCAACTTCGGGCCGGCGCATTCTATTCCAAGCACATCGACGTCAAGACCACGCAGCTCATTTTGTTTGGCATGCTGCTCGCCGAGCACAATCCGGTAGGGGCGCAGGCCCACGCTGCGGCGGCGCGCCGTGCCGGCGCGTCATGGGAAGAGTTGCACACCGTGATGGAACTTGCCGCGGCGACCGGCGCGCTGTGGGCCGCCAACAATGGTGGCTCGATGCTCAAGACGCTCAAGGACAAGGAAGAGGGCGGCAAATAGGCCGCGCATGGTCATGAGGACAATCTGGCGTGTCGTGCTCAGCACCGTTCTGTCAGCGTTCGCCCTGCCAGCATTCGCTCAGAACTATCCCGCGCCGAAGGAAGGCACCTTTATCGCGAAGGACTTCCGCTTCCACACCGGCGAGGTGATGCCGGAGGTGCGTCTGCACTACCGGACGATCGGCGAGCCGTCCGGACAGCCGGTGCTGATCCTGCATGGCACCTCGGGATCGGGCGCCGGCTTCCTCAATCCCGCGTTCGCCGGCGAACTGTTCGGACCCGGCCAGCCGCTCGACGCCACCAAGTACTTCATCATTCTGCCGGACAACGTCGGCGCCGGAAAATCGTCGAAACCGTCGGACGGCATGCGCGCCAAGTTTCCGCGCTACAACTACGACGACATGATCGATGCACATTATCGGCTGGTGACCGAAGGACTCGGCATCCGGCGCTTGCGCCTGGTGATGGGCAATTCCATGGGCGGCATGCACACCTGGCTGTGGGGCGTGAAATATCCCGATGTCATGGACATCCTGGTGCCGATGGCGGCGCAGCCGACCGAGATGTCAGGCCGCAACTGGATGACGCGGCGGATGATGATCGAATTGATCCGCAGCGATCCCGAGTGGAACGATGGCAACTACACGACGCAGCCGCGTTCGCTTCAAGCCTCGCCAATGCGTTCTTCAGCGTCGCCACCAACGGCGGCACGCTGCGGCTTCAGAAGCGCGCGCCGAACCGGGAAGCGGCGGACAAGGCGGTCGATGAAATGCTGGCCGCGCGACCGCCCGGCCGACGCCAACGACTTCATTTATCAATATGACTCGTCGCGCGACTACAATCCGTCGCCGAGGCTGGGGCGCATCACCGCCGCGCTGCTCGCAATCAACGCCATGGACGACGAGCGCAACCCGGTGGAGCTTGGCATCATGGAGCGCGAGATCAAGCGGGTGAGGAACGGCAAGCTTTACATGATCCCGGCGAGCGACGAGACGCGCGGGCATGGCACCACGGCGAATGCGAAGTTCTGGAAGCAGCAGTTGCAGGAATTATTGGAGCAGACGCCTCTGCGGACGGCGCTTTGATGGCCGCGCTACTTCACTAACCCCGGCATCAGATTCAGCGCATTGCCGCGCTCGATCGCGGCGAGGTCGGCGGCAGGCAGCTTGAGCGCGGCGAGGCCGTTCACGGTGATATCCGGCGCCCAGAATGGATAGTCAGTGCCGAACAGCAGCTGCGACACCGGCACGATGTCGAGCACCGCCGCGAGCGCACCCGGCGTGGCGACGCCGACCACGTCGAGATAGAGCTTGCTCAGCTCCTGCTTCACGCCGCCAGGCACGCGCGCGGCGAGTTCGGGCCGGTTCTTTGCCAGCCCGGCGAGCCGGTTCGCCACCATGCCGAGCGCGCCGCCGCCGTGCGAGAAAATCCACTTGATGTTCGGGCAGCGCGAGAACGTGCCGCTGAACAACAGACTGGTGATGGTCCGCGTGGTGTCGAATGGGAATTCGATGGTCGGAGGCGGAATGTCCTTGACCCGGTTGAAGGCGAAGCTTGCTGCGGTTGGATGGAAATAAACCACCGCCTTGCGGCGGTTGAGCTCGTCGAACACCGGCGCGAACGCGTCCTCGCCCGGATATTTGTCGTCATAGTTGGTGGTCAGTGCGATGCCGTCGGCATTGAGCGTGTCATAGAGGTATTCGATCTCGCGCAGGCTGCCGTCCACGTCCGGCAGCGGGATGGTCGCGAAGTGCCCAAACCGGCCCTTGTAGTCGGACTGCATCCTGGCGGAGGCGTCGTTGCACTCGCGGGCCAGCGTGCGCGACGCTTGTGCGTCGCCGAGCCAAACGCTCGGCGTGCCGATCGACAGCACCGAGACGGCGATGCCGTCCTTGTCCATCGCCTCCACCGCCTGGCTTGGCTGCCATTTCGTCAGCCGGTCGTAGAAGGCGTGGGTGGTGCGCTTGAGGATATCGCGGGTCTTCTCGACGTAGACCGGCGGGTAGGGATGGTGGTGGGTGTCGATGCGATGCGGGGCCATGGCTCACTCGTGGGCTGGTGTCGTGGTTCGGAAGTTCGCCCGAATACTTAAGCTTGCTCCGAAGCGAGCTTCCGAACCAAAGCGACACTAGCAACTTTATGGTTCTGGTGTCCCTTTGGACCCGAAGTTCGCAAAAGTGCCTGCAGAGCAATCGTGCGAACTTCGGGTCCTGGACACCAGCGGGGGATTGAGCAAACGCGGTCCGGAGCATATCAATTCGGGCACGAAAGTAGCGGGCAGAACAGCCGCCGGGAGATTGGCTTATGATCATCGACGGACCGGATTCGGTCAGCAAGGCGGTGCTGAGCGAGATCGAGCACGCGCCCGATCCGCGCTTTCGCGAGGTGATGTCGGCGCTGGTGCGCCATCTGCACGGCTTTATCCGCGAAGTGAAGCTGAGCGAGGCGGAGTTCCACCAAGCCGCTGCCTACATCAATGCAATCGGCCAGAACACCAACGCGTTCCACAACGAGGCGGTGCTGATGTCCGGCTCGCTTGGCGTCTCGACGCTGGTGTGCCTCCTCAACAACGGCAACAACGGCCAGACCGACACCACCGCGAACCTGCTCGGCCCGTTCTGGCGGTTGGATTCGCCGCGCACCGAGAACGGCGGCTCGATCGTGCGCTCGCCGACGCCGGGGCCGGAGTTGTTCGTCACCGCGACGGTCCAAGGCCCGGACGGCAAGCCGGTTGCGGACGCAGAGGTCGACATCTGGCAGTCCTCGACCGAAGGCCTCTACGAGAACCAGGACCCGACCCAGGCCGACATGAATCTGCGCGGCAAGTTCACCACAGATGCGCAGGGCCAGTTCTCATTCCGCAGCATTCTGCCGGCCGGCTATCCGATTCCGATCAACGGTCCGGTTGGCGATCTGTTGCGCGCGCAGGGCCGCCACAACATGCGGCCGGCGCATCTGCACTTTCTGATCTTCAAGGAGGGGATGAAAACGCATATCTCGCAGGTTTATGTGCCGGAGGACCCGCACATCGACACCGACGTGCAGTTCGGTGTCACCAAGGCGCTGCTTGGCAACTATGTGCGTCACGACGGCGGCACGCCGCCGGCGCCAGGTGTGAAGGCGCCGTGGTACACGCTGGACTACACGTTCCACATGGAGAAGGGCAAAGCGGTGCTGCCGCGCGCGCCGATTCAGGACAAGGCGACCACCATGGACATGCGCCCGGAATTTCTCGCCGCGACGAGCCGAGCGCCCGCGATAGCGAAATAGTTTTCACAAAAGTCTTGTCGCGTTAACGGAAAATTTTTGCGCTCGAATCGAGTTCCGACTCGGGAACCGATTCGCGGAACCAGAACGAAGCAAGACGTTTTGCAGAACAGAACGCGCGTCGCGGCTTAACAGCAAGCGTGCGATCGGAGCGATCTCGCTAACAGAAAATTATCCGGTGCGAATCGGGTCCACGATGCGCGAGAAATGCGAAAGCCGCCGCATCCGCGGCGGCGGCTTCGCTCGTTGGTTAAGCGATTACTTCTTCCGCGCGTCGGCGTAGGGATAAATCATGGTTCCGGTCTTCATCTCTGCCGGCCACAGGATCGGCATCGCCTTGCCGTCGCGGAACTGGTCGAGGTTGTTGGGCTGCGCATTCTGGACCTGGGTAAAGACCTGGCGAGTCTGCGACCATTCACCGTCCTTGGCGAACGAGAAGTTGCCCGCCACGGTTTCGAACTTCGCCTTGTGCATGTAGTCGGCGAGCTTGTTGTGGTCGAGGCTCTTGGTCTCGGTCACCGCCTTGTCCAGTACCTGCCCGGCCGCATAGGCGAACGGCCCCCAGGCGAAGCCGAGCGGGTCGATGCCCGCGGCTGACGCTTTGGCGTTGTAGCGCTTCAGAAAATCAGCGGTGCCGGTATAGCTGTGCGCCCCTGCCGCGGCGAAGTTCTCGCTGACGATCAGGCCATTGGCGATCGGCCCAAGCTGCACCTTGATCGGCGTGACCAGCATGCCGATCATCGCGCCGCCGAACATCTTCGGCGACAGCCCGATCTCGTTGGCGGCGCGGATGATGCCGACATTGTCGGGCGGATAGGCGCCGATGAAGAGGATGTCGGGGTTCGCGGCCTGGATCGCGCGCATTACCGGTGCGAAGTCGGTGGTCGGCGGTGGATAGCTCTGGTCGTACACCACCTTGAAGCCGTGCTTTTTCAGCTCCTCGCGGGCGCCGTCCGCGGCGCTGCGTGCGAACTCGGCGTCGGCGGCGAGGATCGCGACTGTCTGCGGCTTCGGCTGCTGCGCCGCGGCCAGCTCGAAGAAGCCCTTGGAGAAGGCGTTCACCCCGTCCGGCCCGACCGACACCATCGAGAAGTACTTGTCATAGTTGAAATGCCGGTTGATGCCGATGGCGGTGAAGCTGATGGTCAGCTTGTTGTGCTGGATGATGGTCGGCATGGCGGGCGCCACGAAGTTGGTGCCGTAGGGTCCGAGCAGCAGATCGACTTTATCGACCGAGATGAGCTTGGTGTAGACACCCGGCACATTCGCTGGGTTGCTCTGGTCATCGAGGACGATGAGCTGCACCGGCCGGCCCAGGATGCCTCCCTTGGCATTGACGTCGTCGCGCCAGATTTCGAGCGAGGTGAGGATGACTTTGCTGGGCGACGCGCCGGCGCCGGTCAACGCCAGGCCGACCCCAACCTTGATCGGATTGCCCGACTGCGCCGACGCACCGGAAATCGAAAGCAGTGCCGCCACCACAACCATCGCCAGCGCGCGCAACGCGCCGCCGATGTTCCACGTCCCAAACATGCGGACCTCCCTTGGTTGTCCCTTCCATCTTTGGGCGCGATTGAGCTTCGCGCTCCCGGGTTCTATTTCATCATCTCTTCGGTCGGCGCGATGCCCCAATAATTCGATGCGTTGGGATCCTTCGCCCAGACCTTCGGCCGCTGCGGCCGGTCACGATGCCAGGGCCGCGGTTCGAAATAGCCGAGCTCCTCGTTCATGCGGTCCAGTTCGGCAAACAGCTCGGTGATCAGCCCGTTCGGCGCGCGATGATAGGCGAACAGGTTGTGGCCAATGCCGTGCCGGCCCGGACCCCACAGCAGCTTGTAGCCGTTGAGGCTGAGGAAATCGCAGGCCGTCTGCATATGGCCCCAGTCGCGCAACTCGAACGCGGTGTGGAAGTGCCGGTTGCTGCCGGTGCCCATCAAGTTGATGGTGTGGTGATCGACGCCGCAACGCAGGAATGAGAAGAAGTCACCCATCCAGTCGGACTCGCGGAAACCCAGCACGTCCAGATAGAACTTGGTGACGAGCTTCACGTCGGCGCAATGGAACGCGACGTGGCCGATCTTGTGCGGGACGATGCCCTTCTTCGGGAATGTCTGGCTCTGCGGTTCGGGGCGCTTGAACACCTCTATCACAGTGCCCTTCGGATCCTCGAACGCGACCATGTCGGCGATGGTCGGCTCTGCATCCTTCAAGCGCCGCGTTTTGACGCCGTGCGCCGTGGTCTGCTTCTCGAACGCATCGAGATCGTCGTCCGGCCCGATCTGGAAGCCGAGCCGCACGCATTGCGCCGCGCTGCCCCTGCGCAGCACGACCGAATGATGATCGACGGTCGAGGCGAGATAGGCGGCGTCCTTGTCCTTGGCGACGAGGTTCAAGCCGAGAACGTCAATGTAGTACTCGGTCTGCTGGTCGAGATCGGGCGTCTCGTAGGTGGCGTGCGCGATCTTCTTCACGCGGATCATTTGTCGGGTGTCTTTTTGAATCATCATTGCTTCCTTGGCATGGCGTTGATGACGTCGACCAGCACAGCGACATCCTGGGTGTCGCCGAGCCCCATCTCAACGCATTTCTTGTAAACCTCGGTGGCACGGTCGAGCAGCGGTGTCGCCGTGCCCGTGGAATCCGCCCAGTCGCCGATCATGTCGAAGTAATGGAACAGCTGTGAGGCCGCGCCCTGCACAGGCAGGAACTTGCGCTGCGCCATCCACGGCGCGCGGATGCCGAACTGGGTCGAGCCACCGGAGCCCGACGCGATCGCCTTGATCATCATGTCAACGTCGACGCCGGCCTTGAGGCCAAGTGCCATCGCCTCCGCGGTCGCGGCGATGTGGATCGCGACCAGCAGATTGTTGACCAGCTTCACCTTGCTGGCGGCGCCGAACGGCCCGAAGTAGAGGCACATGTCGGCGAAGCCTTTGATGACGGGCTCGACCGTTTTGCAGGCCGTGGCATCGCCGCCGAGATAGACCACCGCCTTGCGCGCCGACACCATGCCGGGCGTGCCACTGACCTCGCCGTCGATGTAGGCAGCGCCCTTCGCGGCAAACGGCGCGACGTGCTTCTCCTTGTCGGGTACCGGGTGGGAGCCGAGCTCGACGATGATCTGTCCCGAACGCGCAGTTTTCATCAGCCCGTGCGGCCCGTTGATCGCGTCGTCCATCGCCTCCGTCGAGGGCAGGCAGGACAGCACCACGTCGCACTGCGCGCCGATGTCGGCGGGCGATTTCGCCGGCACACCGCCGATCTTCTCAAAGTCAGCGAGCGAGCTACGCCGATAGCCCAGCACGCGAAAGCCGCTCTCGATCAAATTCTCCGAGATCGGCAGCCCGATCTTGCCAACGCCAACGAAACCAACTGTCTGCATACCCACTCCAAGGCGATTGAAGCCTAAGCGATCTCCAGCGTTTGATCCGAGAAATTCAGCCGCACGCCGAACGAGCCTTCCATTACGGTCCATTCGCGCAGTTCGAAGGTGCGGACCTTGTTCACCACGAATGGATCGGCCGACGCGATCTTGTGAGCCTCGTCTTCGCCAGCTGCGCGCAAGATAGTCAGGCCATCGCCAACGGGCTGGCCCGGTGAAGTGCTGAGCGGCCCGGACGCGAACAATACGCCCTGCTGCTCCAGCCCAACCATGTATTCGAGGTGCTCGGGCAGCACCGCCCCGAGCTGCTCCGGCGTCGCGTCACCCTTGGACAGCACCACGTAAAGCTTCTTGCGAAGCATCCCCTTGGTGAGCTGCCCGACGCGATCCTCCACCGCCGCCATGTCCCCACGCTTCCGCTGACAACAGGTTTGTTGTTTTGAGGAAGCTTATGCGCGCTGGCGAGGGTGGGCAACGCAGGCTGATGCAGCCAGCCGCGCCGGCGCCCGCACAACCCAGGCGACGCTTAAATCACATATCGGTCGTGTTAATAGCGCGGCGGCTGCCTCATATTGCAGCGCACACAGCCCAGCTCATTAAGGCTCAAACAACCTTTCGGGCCCTATATCAGCATCATCTATGGTCAATAGACGGTTTCCCGATGTCCCTGGCGCAAGTCGCTCCCGAGCTGGTGGCCCGGCTGGCAAACTACACCCTGGATGATCACAACCGCAGTTTGCTGCGGGAGATCGGTCCGCTGATCGATGCGCAACTGAACGAGGCGCTTGACCAGGTCATCGCCGGTGCGGTCCGCCTGCCGCGCGTCGCCGCAATCTATGCCAAGCACGCGGCCAACATCAAACGGATCGAAGTCACCCAGTTCCGCGCCATGCTGCGCGCGGACTTCGATGCGAGCTACCTCGAATGCTGCCGCAAGACGGTGGAGGAGGAGACGGAGCTCGGTTTTGAAGGCCGTGCCCGCATCAACGCCGGCGCTGCCGTGTTCCGCGTCGCGATCGCAGAGCTTGCACGCCGGCACAGGCTTTCGCCGCGCGCGCTCACCGAGCGCGCCCGCGCGCTGTCGCAGGGCATCTTCTTCGACATCGCCAACACTTCCACCATCTTTCTGGAGCGCGTCGAGCAGGCGACGTCGGTGCGCCGCAAGGAGATCGACGAGGCGATCGGCGAGTTCGACGGCGCAATCGGCGGTGTGATCGAAGCCATCAAGGAGGCGTCCGGCCTGCTCACCGAGACCGCTTCGACCATGCACGAGATCACCGAGGACACCCAGCGGCGCATGAAGTCGGCGTCGGCGGCCTCGGAAGAGACGACCGAAGGCGTCAACGAGACGGTTGCGGCCACCGAGCAGTTGTCCGGCTCGATCCAGGAGATCGGCCAGCAGACCGCGCGTGGCCTCGAAATGGCCCGTTCGGCGGTGGCCGACACCGAGCGCACCAACCAGACCATCCGCTCGCTCGATGATGCGGCCGAGCGCATCGGTTCGGTGGTCGGACTGATTTCCAAGATTGCCGCGCAGACCAATCTGCTCGCGCTCAACGCGACCATCGAAGCAGCCCGCGCCGGCGAGGCCGGCAAGGGGTTTGCCGTGGTCGCCGCCGAGGTGAAGGCGCTGGCCAACCAGACCGCGAAAGCGACCGGCGAGATTTCCGCGCAGGTCGCCGCGATCCAAGAAGCCACCAAGGGCGCCGTCAACGAGATCGCATCGATCGCGCGCGGCATTCATGAACTCACCGCGGTCTCGACCTCGGTTGCTTCGGCGGTGGACCAGCAGGCCGCGACGACGCGCGAGATCGCTCACAGCATCCAAAAGGCGGCGGGGCACACCGCGCACGCTTCGGAGGAGATTCAGTCGGTTGAGCAGGCCGCCAGCCGCGCGGTCACCGCGGTGGGCGAGATCAGCGGCTGGACCACCCGGTTGTCGGCGCGCGCGCAGGATCTCGAGACCAAGGTGACCCGCTTCTTTACCCGCGTACGCGCGGCCTGACGCGTTCCTAGAACTGCACAGAATTCAAGGCTTTCCGCTGCATCCGCAGAATGGCTGCCGTGCCAGAATGCGTTTGACGGGCGTTGCGCCCTATGGTCTTTTTTGGGCGCATTTGCCGCGTCCGCAAGCGTGCGTCCCGAGTGACCGGCGCCCGTTCGGAGCGCCGGCCGCAACGGGGACTCAACGCCAATGGCACCGAAATCCAGTACGGCTCTCAAGGCCGATCCCGATGTCGCAAAGGTGGAGCGGCTCAGCGTGCCTTACGGCACCAACGCGCCGGCCTTCGGCAGCGACGTCGTCGCCGAAACTCTGAGCCAACTCGACATCCCCTACATCGCGCTCAATCCCGGCGCGAGCTATCGCGGCCTGCACGACTCGATCGTAAATTTCCTCGGTAACGAACAGCCGCAGATGCTCTTGTGCCTGCACGAGGAGGCGGCGGTCGCGATTGCGCACGGCTACGCCAAGGTGACCGGCAAAGCGATGGCCGCCGCAGTGCACTCCAACGTCGGTCTGTTCCACGCCACCATGGCGATCTTCAACGCTTGGTGCGACCGCATGCCGATCTTGATTCTGGGCGCGACCGGCCCGGTCGACGCAATGAAGCGGCGTCCCTGGATCGACTGGATCCACACCGCCGCCGACCAGGGCGCGATCGTCCGCAACTTTACCAAATGGGACGATCAGCCGGCATCCGCCGGCGCCGCCCGCGAGGCGGTGCTGCGCGCCTACTGGATGTCGAACACCGCGCCGTGCGGCCCGACCTACATCAACCTCGACGCCGAGGTGCAGGAAGGCAAGCTGCCCGCGCCGCTGCCGTCGATCGACGCCAAGCGCTACATGCCGTCGACCGTCACCGGGCCGTCCGTCGCCGTGATCAAGCAGGCGGCGGCGATACTCAAGGGCGCCAAAAAACCTCTCATCCTGGCCGGCCGCGTGTCGCGCAGCGTCGAAGCCTGGAATCAGCGCGTGCAACTCGCCGAGGCGCTCGACGCGAAGGTCTGCACCAATCTCAAGATCGGGGCGTCGTTCCCGACCGACCATCCGCTGCATCACGGCAATCCGGCGACCTTCGCCACCGACGACCTGATCGTCGCGTTAAAAGATGCCGACGTGATCCTCAGCCTCGATTGGGTCGATCTCGCCGGTACCTTCAAGGCTGCGGGCGGCCCGCCGTCCGGCACCGTCATCCAGGTCACGCTTGATCAGAACCTGCACAACGGCTGGAGCATGGACTACGAGGGCCTGCCGGCGGTCGACCTGTTCATCCCGGCGGAGACCGACGCCACTGTCGAGGCGCTGCTCGCCGAGATCGGCCCGAGCAACAAGCCGGCTAAGCCGAGGCTGGTCCGCAGCCTGCCGGCGAAGCCTCCGGCCGACGGCAAAATGGCGGCGGCCGACATGGCCAACGTGCTGCGTCACGTGGTCGGCGACCGCAAGACCTGTCTGACTCACGTGTCGCTGTCCTGGCACGGCAACTTCTGGGAGTTCCGACATCCGCTCGACTACGTCGGCTCCGATGGCGGCGGCGGCGTCGGCGGCGGTCCCGGCATTTCGGTCGGCGCGGCGCTCGCGCTCAAGGGTTCGGATCGGCTGCCGATCGCGGTGTGCGGTGACGGCGACTTCATGATGGGCTGTACCGCGGTCTGGACTGCGGTGCACTACCGTATTCCGCTGCTCATCGTGGTGGCCAACAATCGCTCGTTCTACAACGACGAGGTCCATCAGGAGCGGGTGGCGGTGGCACGCAACCGCCCCGTCGACAACAAGTGGATCGGCCAGCGCATCGCCGACCCCGATATCGACATGGCCATGGTCGCTCGCGGCCAGGGCGCCAGCGGCTTCGGTCCGTGCTGGAATCCGGGCGAACTGGAGAAGGCGCTCAAGGAAGCGATCGCGGTGGTCGAGAAAGGCGGCGTCGCAGTGGTCGACGCGCGCATCCTTGGCGGCTACAGCCCGGCGACTGCCGCGGCGATGGCGCGCGGCGACAAGCCCGACCGCGGCAGCTGATCGCGCCGCGCGGTTGGGAGGATTGATGGCCGTGGCGTCAAACCCTGCCGCGCGTCCTCCTGGCGAAGTGAATCCCGGTTCGCCGAAAAGGACATGCGCCAATCAAAAGACCTGGAGCCATTCCCGGTTCAATTGAACCGGGAATGGCTCTAGACTCCCCGCAACATCAACATTGCAGGGAGGATACGATGACGACGCGCAGGCAGTTCCTCGGCGGCGCTGCAGCAACCGGTGCGGTGTTCTGTAGCTGCCACCTGCTCGATCAGCGCATCGCCCATGCCCAGCCGGCACCGCGGCGTCAGGTGGTGGTGAACGGCCGCCGGGTGAGGACGGTCGACATTCACGCCCATGTGGCGTTTGCGGAAACCAACGCGATGTTGGGCGAGAAGCCCAATCCGCCGACGCAGACCACCATGGCGGATCGCCTCAAGGCGATGGACGAGCAGGGCATCGACGTCGAGGCGCTCAGCATCAACGCGTTCTGGTACAAGGCCGACCGCGATCTGGCCGACAAGCTGATCAGCACACAGAACCAGAAGCTCGCCGAACTGTGTGCGGCGCAGCCGGACCGCTTCGTCGCCTTCGCCTCAGTCGCATTGCAGCATCCCGATATGGCCGCGCGCCAGCTCGATCATGCGGTCAAGCAACTCGGCCTGCGCGGCGCCGCGATCGGCGGCAGCGTCGAGGGCGAGGAACTTGCCAATCCGAAATTCCATCCGTTCTGGGCCAAGGCCGAGGAGCTCGGCTGCCTGGTCTTCATCCATCCGCAGGCCAATCCGGACTTCCGCAAGCGGCTTGTTGGCAACGGCGGGCTGATCAACGTGATTGGCAATCCGCTCGAAACCACGATTGCGCTCTCGCATCTGATCTTCGAAGGAACGCTGGATCGCTTCCCCGGGCTGAAAATCTGCGCCGCGCACGGCGGCGGCTATCTGCCGTCGTATTCGGCGCGCTCCGACGCCGGCTGCGTCACGTTTCCGGACCGCTGCGCCGCGGTGCCGATCAAGCTGAAGCCGACCGAGTATCTCAAGACGCTCTATTACAACTCGATCATGTTCACGCCGGAGGCGTTGCGCTATCTGGCGCAACAGGTCGGCGCGAGCCAGATCGTGATGGGCACGGATTTCCCGTTCCCGTGGACCAAGGTGGCGGTGGATCACATCCTCAACACGTCCGGCCTGAGCGACGACGACAAGCGTGGCATGCTGGGCGAGACCGCAGCCAAGCTTTTGAAATTGTAGTCGCGCCGGCTACGCTGTCTGCAGCCCGAGCACCCGCGCCGCGTTGAGACCGAGGATCGCGGCCTTCTCCTTGTCGCTCAGCGCCTTGGTGGAGAAGACGTGCTCCACCGGCTGCTGTGACCATGGGATCGGATGATCGGTGCCGATCATCACCTGGCTGGCGCCGACCTGCGCCACCAGGTGGCGCAGTCCCTCGGCGGTGAACACCAGGGAGTCGAAATAGAGGTCGTTGAGGTATTCGGTCGGCTTCTTCTTGAGCTTGATGTCCGGATTGCACTGCAGCGGCGACACCGTGCAGGCGTGGTCGGACCGCGGCGCGTAGGACGGCAGGTAGCCGCCGCCATGCGCGGCGATGATTTTGAGGCGCGGGAATTTGTCCAGCGTGCCCTCGAAGATCAGCTTCTGCAGCGCGATGGTGGTGTCGAGCGGGTTGCCGATGGTGTTCGACAGCCAGCCGTTGCCGCGGAAGCGGGCCGCGAGTTGCGGCGTGCTCTGCGGATGAATGAACAGCGTTGCGCCGAGCTCTTCCGCTTTCGCCCAGACCGGATGAAAGCGCGCCGAGGAGAAATCCTCGCCCACCACGCTGCCGCCGATCGCGGCGCCGCGCAGACCCTGCTTCTTCATCGTGATTTCGAGTTCCTGCACCGCGAGGTCGGGATGTTGCAGCGTCAGCGAAGCGAACGCCGCGAAGCGGTCCGGCTTGGCCGCGCACAGCTCGGCCAACTTCTCATTCTGCAGCTTGCATATGGCCGCCGCGGTGTCGCGGTCCTTGCGATACCAGAATGGATTGATCGACAGCACCTCCATGTCGATCGCCATCTCATCCATGCTCTTGAGCCGCTCATCGATTTCGATGAAGCGCGACTTTTCCACGATCCGGGTGTTCGGAATCACACCCTTCGCATCCTCGCCCATCATGTCGACTGCTTCGCGAATGTTGCAGTGGGCGTGGACGTCGATGGTCTTGATGCGCTTGCCGCGGATCTTGACCGGCAGCCGCTGGCGGGCCGGCTCGCGCGCGCGGGCGTGATCGAGGAGCCCGCAGCTGCAGAACATGATGCCGCTCGCCGCGCCGCCCTTGAAGAAGCCTCTACGCGTGATCATCGCCATCCTCCCGATTGTTCGCGTGTGTCCGCGTTGCGGCCCATTCTGGCACGTGCCGCAGGACGCGCAATCGTCGCAAACAGCATCGCCGGGTTTGACCCGGTGCATGGCGGAGCGGGGAAATTGGATGCGTCAGATCGGAACGACGTTGACCGTCCGGTCCTCGATCTCGCTGCGCACCTGCGCATAGATGCGCGGGCTACGGGCCGAGAGAATCTGCAACGCCGCCAGGATCGCATTCGACGGCTCGAGCACCGTCATCACCGGCACCTTGCTGGGCGCGCGCAGCGACGACCAGATGTCCTCCGGGAATTCTTTCGCGCTGGCCGGCACGGTGATGACCGGGATGGTCGACATGGCGGAGATGGTCGGACCGGCGCCGTTCGAGCGGCCGATGTAGGCCACCACCACGCTGTCCGGCACCTCCTGGATCATCCTGTGCAGGATGCCTGCCGCGGCCACCGGCTCCTTATGCACCGAGCAGGTCACCACCTGCATCAGGTCGGCGAGATTGCCGAGCGCCTTGGTGAACGGCTCGGGATTGTCGCTCTCCGAGCCGCGCCACAAGATGATGCGCTGCTGCGGCACCCGGAAGCTTCCGGTGATCTCCGCCACCCGGCGGTAGGTCGCGGCAACGTCGTCGAGCGCGCCGCCGTCGCGATAGACCTGCTTGTCGATATAGGCGCCGTTGTCGAGCACCCGCCATGAATCGTTGTCGATCACATCGGCGAGCAGCAGACGGTTCTTGGTGTCGAAGCCAAACTCGACCTTGAAGTCGACCAGCGTGCGGCCTTCGAGCTGCCAGGCTTTCTCCAGCACCAGGAATGCGAAGCGGGCAAGGCGAGACATCTCCGGATAGAGCTTCGCCTCGTCGGGGCGGGTGAACACCTCGGAGGTGGCCAGCGTCAGGAACGGTTTCTGCTCGTGCACCGGCTTGGAGGGAATATAGAGTTCGATCTGCGACGAGGCTTCCTTGTGCAGCATCAGCGGATCGTCGGCGAGCAGCGGCTTGCCCTTCCAGTTCTTGTCCTTGGTCTTGAGGAAGAACTCGACGATCAGCTTGGGGAACAGCTGGCCCTTAGCGAAGTGCGGCGTGCGCTTGAGATACGAGCCGTGCGCCTCGCGCCGCACCACCACCTCGTAAGGCAGCATGGTGCAGCCCGGCGCGATGAACGAGGTCGCGCTGTCCTGCACCTCGAACGCCACCGGCAGGCCGCAGGCCTTGAGCAGACGGAACACGTTGCAGGTGGTCGCGGTGGCGAGCCGGCCCTTGTCGGGGATGATGTCGTGCTTGGCGCCGTCGCCCGCGGTGATGTCGTCCTTGGCGACGAGCGCGACCAGATCGGCGCGGCCGGCCACCTGATGGATTTTCTTGGTCTTGCCCTCGGCGATGAGAGCGCCGGCTGAATAGCTTTGGGTAGGACGATCTTCCGTTCGGGCGTCCACGACACGATTCCTGCAGTAGGGGTTCAGACCCAATACCTAAGGCAAATGCGCGCTCAATTTGAAGCTCTGCGGCCGGCCGGAGCCTGTGAAAGGCGGTGGAGAACTGGCGCCTACCGCCTGCGACGTGACTTGGCGCGGGGCTTCGCGGCTTTGACCGGCTTGGGATACTCGCCCGCTTTTCTGAGCCGGGTCACCCAATATTCCCAGGCGCGGGCCTGCGGCCGCGGTTCCTGATTGCGGTCCCAGGCCTTTTTGGCCTCGCCGGCGGTGAGCGGGCTTGGCGTCATGCCGCCTTGCTGGATCGACAGCTGAAGCTCGGCGTTGCGGTAGCTGTAGATGGTGCGGAACACCAGATTGATGAGGTTGGTGCCGACCACGTTGACGCCATGCCGGCGCAACAGCTGCAGCCAGTGCGGGCCCAACGACTTGGCGCAGGAGCGGCCTTCCTCCGGCGTGATGATGAGCAGCGACGTGTCGCCGAACTCGTCGCGCGAATCCCAGAATGGCACCTTCTCGCCGATCTGCGCGCCCATGTGATAGAGCGGCAACAGCGGCGTGCCGGAATTGCAGAACGGCAGGAACGCCATGCCGTGATGATGCGCCACCGCGTTGACGTCGGGCCGGGCCCGGTAGATCTCGCCGTGGATCACCCGCTCGCCATAGCCCATCACGCCCTTCGGCAGCAGCGTCACCGGCTCGCTGTCGAGGTCGTACTCATAGACGTCGCCGGGCTCGACCACTTCGGGCGACCGCGAGCGCGCCAGCAAGTAGCGATCCTTCCTGGTCGGGTGGCGCATGCTGACATGGCCGAAGGCATCGATAATGCCTTCCAGCGCGCAGATGCGGTTCGCCACCGCAAGATCGAGCCGCGCTTGCGCGAGAGCGTCTGCCATCGGTTTCTCCTTTGCTAGAATGCCCGGCCGATCAAGAGATGATCGAGCGAGACCGGCCCGCCACCGTGAATGACGAAATACAGCACCCCGATCGCCCACATGGCGGGATATTCGAGCCCGATCCTGTTCCAGAAATAGCCGTCGTATTTGGCGTGGTCGTAGGCCGACAGCGCCAGCAGCACGAACAGCACCAGCGCCATCGGCCGCGTCAGCAGGCCGAGCGCGACGCACGGCGCCGCGACGAATTGCGTCAGCACCGTGCCGTAGGCCCACAGCCAGCCCGGCTTGTAGCCGCGGCTGTCATAGAACGCGGCGACCTTCGGCACGCTATCAACCGGTCCGCCGGTGCCCTTGAAATAGCCGAGGCACATGCGCAGCCCGTGCGGCACCATGGCGGCGCCGACCGCAAAGCGCAGCAGCGCTTCGGCCCACGGCGCCAGCGTCTGGTAGAGCGCGCCGAGCGCGGGAACGATCAGCGGCGTATCGGTCATGCGCCGGGTGCTATTCCGCCGCCACGTCGGCGCGCGTCGTATAGCGGCTCGGCGGACGCGGCAGGCCGAGATGCTCGCGCAGCGTCCGCCCGACATACTCGGTGCGGAACAGGCCGCGGCGTTGCAACTCCGGGATCACCAGCTCGACGAAATCATCGAGCGCGCCGGGCAGGTACGGCGGCATGATGTTGAAGCCGTCGGCGGCTTCCTCGACATACCATTGCTCCATCATGTCGGCGACCTGCTGCGGTGAGCCCTTGATCACCAGCTTGGCCCGCGCACCGGCTACCACCTGCGCGATCTGGCGCATCGTCATGTTCTTCTCTTTGGCGAGCCCGGTGACGTACTTGAACGTACTTTGGCTCGCATTTGACATCGGCAGATTGTCCGGCAGCGGGCCGTCGAACGGATAGGGTGTGAGGTCGACGCCGCCCAGCACGGTCGAAAGGATTTCCCGCGCCACCACCGGATGCATCAATGAGTTCTGATAGTCGTATTTTTCGTTCGCCTCTTCTTCGGTGCGCCCCACGTACACGGACAGCCCCGGCATCACCTTGAGGTGATCCGGGTTGCGGCCGAACTTGTCAGCGGCGCGCGTCTTCACCTCCCTGAAGTATTTCTGGCAGGACTCGATCGTCAGGTTGGCGCTGAAGATCACTTCGGCAAAACGCGCCGCGACGTCCATGCCGTCGTCGGACGTGCCGGCCTGCACGATCACCGGGTGGCCCTGCGGCGAGCGCGGAATGTTGAGCGGGCCGCGCACCTGGAAGTGCTTTCCCTTGTGATGCAGGAAATGCATCTTGGCCGGATCGAAGAACTGCCCGCTCGTCTTGTCGCGCATGAAGGCGTCGTCGTCCCAGGAGTCCCACAGCGCTTTCACAATCTCCGCGAACTCGTTGGCGCGCTCGTAGCGCTCGGCGTGCCCGTAATGGGCCTCGCGGTTGAAGTTGTAGGCCTCGACGTCTTGGCCCGACGTCACTAGGTTCCAGCCGGCGCGCCCGCCGGTGATGTGATCGAGCGAAGCGAACTTGCGTGCGATGTGGAACGGCTCGTTGTAGCTGGTCGAGGCGGTGCAGGTCAGGCCGATCCGGCTCGTCACAGCCGCGAGCGCCGAGATCAGCGTGATCGGCTCGAAGTTGGCGATGTACTGCGCCGAGCGCGACAGCGCCTCCATCTTCGCTTCGCGCACGCCGATGTTATCGGCGAGAAACACCATGTCGAACTTGGCGCGCTCCGCGGTCTGCGCGATCTCGACGTAGTGCTTGAAGTTGATGCCGGCATCGGCCTGCGCATTGGGGTGGCGCCAGGACGCGACGTGGTGCCCGGTTGGATTGAAAAAGGCGCCGAGCCGGAGTTGGGCTTTTGGCCGCGACATCGCACTTTCCCTCTTGCAGCGCGAATCTAGCGCCGGGCGCCGGGATGACGCAAGGCAAGCAGCGCCGTAGCTCGTTGCCCTACAACCCGACCATGGATGATCGATAAGCGTGCGGAAATGCCCGTGTGCTGCCGCTCATAAGGCTCGCAAATAAGGAACAAACACCGCCCCTGCGCGGTTGGATTGCCGGCACTTCAACAACTGGGATTTCGTCATGGACACAACCACGCTCCTTATCATCTTGCTGATAATTCTCCTCCTCGGCGGAGGCGGCTGGTATGGCCGCGGTCGCTGGTATTGAGCGAGCGGCTAAGCCGGCACCGCCTGCAGGAGAGCAGAAGCAGCAAGTGAGCAAGGCGAGGCGACGGTTCGCCTTCCGATTGCACCACCGACCGACCTGAGCGCCGGCGGCCCTCTCTGCGGCACACGGGCCAACGGTAGTCGATCAGTCGATGCAGCCGCCCTCTCCCTGCTTGCGGGGAGAGGGCGGGCGCGCAAGCCAAGCCGTCGGGGCAGGGCTTACGCGCGCGCAGGGCTTGTCAGAAGTCGGTCCGGCCAGCGGACCATCTACATCAACACCATCAGCGCCGAGACGACGCCGAACAGGGCGAACGCACCGATCATCAGCGCGATGGTGCGGTCGGTGCGGGCGAGGTATTAAATGCAGGTGATGCCGGACCCAACGATCACAAAAATCGCCGTTCGAGGCTGCAACATCAACGTCATGCGCGGCGGCGTTGGCCGGCCGCTGTTGTTCCTGCACGGCGGCAACGGTGCGGGCCAATGGCTGCCGTTCATGGCGGACCTGGCGGCGCGCCATGACGTGATCGTGCCCGAGCATCCGGGATACGGCGCGTCCGACACGCCGGGCTGGCTCGACACCATCTCCGATCTGGCCAACTTCTATCTCGACTTCCTCGACCAGCTCGACCTGGACAACGTCGATCTGGTCGGCTTTTCGCTCGGCGGCTGGATCGCGGCGGAGCTTGCCGTGCGCAACACCCAGCGGCTCAACTCGCTGACGCTGGTTGACGCGGCCGGCATTCATGTGCCGGGCGTGCCTCAGGTCGATACCTTCCTGATCAGCGATGAGCAGCTCGTTCGCGAGCTGTTCCATGACCCGAAGTGGACAGGGCCCATGCTGGCTGCACTGAACCGCCCGGAGGTGGAGGACGTGCTGCTGAGGAACCGGTCCACGACTGCCCGCCTAAGCTGGCAACCGCGCGCCTACGATCCCCACCTGCACAAGTGGCTGCACCGGATCGACGTGCCGACGCTGATTATCTGGGGCGCCAACGACCGGCTCTTTCCGCCGGACTACGCGCGCGCCTATCAGGGCCTTATCCCCGGCTCCAAGCTCACGATCATTCCGGAGTGCGGGCATGTTCCGCAAGTCGAGCAGCGGGCGGCGTTCGTCGCCGCGCTCGAAGGTTTCCTCGACGAGCAGAGGGTCGCCGCATGAAGTTCTTCAACTTCCACCTGATGCCGTACCGGCATGCCGACCTCGACGCGATCGAGAAGCACGGCACGGCCTGGGTCACGTATTCGAACCGCGACTATGACCCCGAGAAAGGCGCCGGCCTCTACCACGAATATCTCGATCAGATGGAATATGCCGACGCGCTCGGCTTCGACGGCGTCTGTCTCAACGAGCACCACCAGACCGCCTACGGCATGATGCCGATCCCGGGCGTGCTGGCGGGCGCACTGGCGCGCTCGGTCAAGCGCGCCAAGCTCGCGATCCTCGGCCGCGCGCTGCCGCTGCTCAACAACCCGCTGATGGTCGCCGAGGAATACGCCATGCTCGACAACCTGACGCGCGGCCGCTTCATCGCCGGGCTGGTGCGCGGCATCGGCGCCGAATACCACGCCATGGGGATCAACCCGACGCATTCGCAGGAGCGTTTCACGGAGGCGCACGACCTGGTGGTGCGGGCCTGGAGCGAGCCGGGGCCGTTCCAGTATGTCGGCAAGCACTACCACTTCAACTACGTGAACACCTGGCCGCGGCCCTATCAGACGCCGCACCCGCCGATCTGGATTCCTTCGCAGGGCTCAAGCAGCACGATCCGCTGGGCGGCGCAGATGCGCTACACCTATGCGCAGACGCTGTCGCCGATCGCGGCGGTGGCGCGCTTCTTCCAGCTCTACCGGGACGAAGCCGAGAAAGCGGGCTACCAGGCCTCGCCGGACCAGCTCGCATGGTCGAACACCATCTACGTCGCCGACACCGACGAGAAGGCGATGCGCGAAGCACGGCCGCATCTCGAAGCGCTGGCCAACCGCTTCCTCAAGATGCCGACCGAGATGCTGCTGCCACCTGGGTACACCAACATCAATTCGCTCAAGCGCATCCGCGCCGCCAAGGTGACCGGCAAGCCGCAGACGCTCGACGACCTGGTCAGGGCCGGGGTGGTGATCGTCGGCAGCCCGAACACGGTGCGCGAGAAGCTTGCCGAGTATCAGGACCTGGCCGGCTTCAACACCTCGCTCACCAAGACGCAGTTCGGCACGCTGCCGGACGACATGACGCGCGCCAACATGGTGGCGATCGCCCAGGAAATTCTGCCGCATTTCCGCGAACGGCTGCCGCAGAGTGCGAGGCAAGCGGCAGAATAGGGTGGTTGAGTGCAGCGAAACCCGCCTGTCACGGCGAGAGTGGGAGTGATGGGATTCGCTGCGCTCAATCCATCCCACTCTTGAAGAGTTGAAGGTCGCGCATCCTGGGGAGGAACGACCATGAAACTTCCGCGTCGCCAATTTCTGCGTCTCGCCGGCGCCGCTGCCGCCGCCCCCGCCACATCGCGCGCCGCCTTCGCGCAAGCCTATCCGTCGCGGCCGGTCCGCTGGGTCGTTCCCTTTCCGGCCGGCGGCACCACCGATCTGCTGGCGCGGATCATGGGCCAATGGCTGACGGAACGGCTCGGACAGCCGGTGGTGATCGAGAATCGGCCGGGCGGCGGCACCAACATCGCGGTCCAGCAGGTCGTCAATTCGCCGCCGGACGGCTACACGCTGCTGCTGACGGTGACCACCAACGTTCTCAACCTATCGCTCTACAAGTCGCTGCCATTCGATTTCAGGCGCGACATTGTGCCGGTGTCGGGGCTGGCCGAACTGCCGCTCCTGCTGATGGTGAACCCAAAGTTTCCTGCCAAGACCGCCACAGAATTTGTCGCGCACGTGAAAGCCGATCCGGGCAAAGTCAACGTGGCGTCGTTCGGCGCCCGCACCATCAGTCATCTCGCAATCGAACTGCTCAAGGGCGCAACCGGCATCGACGTGGTCCACGTGCCTTATGCGGGCGGACCGCAGATCATGGCCGACCTCATCCCCGGCCGCATCGAGGCATCGGTCGATGCTTTGCCAGAACTCGCTGCCGCACATCCGCGCCGGCGCGGTGCGGGCCCTGGCGGTGCTGTCAGGCCGCGCGGACCCCGACACTGCCGGATGTGCCCACCGTCGGCGAAACCATCGCCGGGTTCGAGGTCAGCGGCTGGACCGGCATCGGTGTGCCGCGCGGTACGCCGGACGACGTCGTCGCGCGGCTCAACCGCGAGATCAACGCTGGGCTCTCGGACCCGGGCATGCGGTCACGCTTCGCCGACGTCGGCGCGGTGCCGGTCCGCTTCACGCCGGCGGAGGCAAGCGCCCGGGTCGCAAGCGATGCCGACAAGTGGGCCAAAGTGATCGAGCGCGCCGGCATCAAGCCGGAGTGATGGCGCGGACATGAACCCTGGCGCGCCGGGCGGATCGCCAGGCGCGCCGCATCATGTCCGTTTCAGTGATGGTGCGTCGAAATACTCTTCACGTACTCGGACAACAGATCGACGGATGTTGATTGGCTGATGTCGCCCAGGCTGAGGATACCGGTCATCCGCTTGCTCTTGTTGATCACCGGCAGCCTGCGGACCTTCAGCGTTTCCATGTGTCGAATGGCCCTGCCGAGGTCGTCGTCCTCCCGACAGCAATGGATGCCTGGCGTCATGACATCCCGTGCCGTCGCGCGGCGCGCATCGAAGCTATCGTTTGCCAGTCCTTTGCAGACGATGTCTCGGTCGGTCACCATGCCGATCAGCCGATCGTTGTCTCCAATCGGAATGGCGCCCACATCATGCCTGTTCATCAATTTCGCGAGTTCGATGACGGGAGTATCCGGACCAACCCACTCAACGCCCTTGTGCATGACCTCTTTGACTTTCATGGCGGACCTCCGTTTTAGAGTTGGGTGCATTCGGTACAGCGCCCCCCGCCTGTGACCTCGACTATACAACGCGCTCGGTCCGATGGCACGAGGCAGCGATACCGGTACGTAGGCCAGGGTGATCAAACCCACCGGGGCCCAGCCGCAGTGATACGGCAAGCCACGGCGTGCGCGCCAGGCGTTGCAACCGATGCGGCAACGCAGCGTAGAGAATAGGCGAGGCCGCCAGGATACTTCAGCCTTGATGCGGCCCACGCATCATTTTCAGCGCCGCCTCGACGTGTCGCCACGTCTTGGCCTCTTCTTGATCGCCTCGGTTTTCAAACGAACAGGCCTTTTGGGCTGCTTCGACGACGGCTTTATCACCGTGCGCTTCCAGTAGCTGGCGAGCGTACTCCTGAATCTCTATTTCCCGCATTTGTTGGCTCCCTGTTACAGGCCTCGAAACAGTCGCCACCCCGGCGGCGCGCATTGAACATAGGTCAATCGCGAGAACCTCCTTGTCGTTCCTTAGGTCGGCAGAGCCCGCCGGCTTTTGTCGAGTGGTAATCCGGTCCTAGTCACGGTCGGACCTGACGACTCGCAATCCTTTCCGCCACGCACAATCCAATGGTGGCATTGATCAGTCCGCCGACGTAGCCGGCGTGCGGGCCGCCGTTGAGCCCGCCGATGGTCGATCCCGCGGCGTAGAGACCGGGGATCGGCCTGTCGTTGGTGTCGAGCACCGCGCCGTCGCCGTCCACCACGATGCCGCCCATGGTGTTGGTGATGGCCGCACACATTGGCAGGGCGTAGAACGGCGGCGCCTTGATGGACCATGGCTTGTTCTGCGTGGTGCGCGGCGGCGACAGCTTGTCCAGTGACCCGGCGTCGAGCGCGGCGTTGTACTGATCGATCGTCGTCTGCAGGCGTTGCGGCGGGAGGCCGGCCTTTCCAGCCAGCTCCGCAACCGTCTCGGCGCGATGCAGCGTGGCGCCAGCTTCCAACATCAGCGGATTGGGCGGCTGCGCATGGTTACGGCCGGGCGGTCCATCCCAGATGGTCTGATCGAACACAGCGATGGTGCCAAGCGGATCGGCGAGACGGGCGATCGCGTTCGACAGATAGACGCCGCCGCGCCCCTCGTCGGCGATGCGGTTGCCGTCCGCATCGATCACAATTCCGGCGGCGGCCAGCTCGTCGGCATAGGGCCGCGGCCACAGCTTGATGGTCTGCATCGCGTCGCGGCTGTGCAGATGACCGTAGAAATTCCGCAGGCCGGTGACCGCGGCGCCGAGCGCTTGCGCCATGCGCAGCCCGTCGCCGGTCGCGGTGCCGCCGTTGCGCTGCAAGAGCTTGTCGGCTGCAGGCGTGATGTGCTCGCGGATCATGTCGAGATTGGCCTGGAAGCCGCCATCGGCGATCACCACCGCGGCGGCGCGAAACTTTTCCTTTTCGGACTCAAGCTCGATGCCGCTCGCGGTCAGCTTCAACGCCTGCGCACGAATGCCGCGCAGGATGCGACCCTGGCGTCCTCGGAAGTTGGCCTCGAGCTGTTGCAGCGCGACGTCGCCGGCAAAGCCCCGCCAGGTCAGGCCGAAGCCCTTGCGCCACGGCGGCGCCAGCACGTTGGTCTGGTAATCGCCGAGATTGGTGAGTCCGACCCCTTCATCCCTGAGCCACTGCATCAGCCGGCGGCCATTCCTGGCGATGGAGCGCGCCAGGTCCTGGCGGGCGAAGCCTTCGGTGCAAGCCTCGATCTTCTGGTAGAGCGCGTCTTCGTCGGCGCCGACGTCGGTGAAATGAATATGAAACGTGCCGTAGGTGTAGCGCGAGTTGCAGAGATGCTGCTCCTCCGCGCTCTTCTCCAGCACCGCCACGCGCTTGCCGAACTCGGCGGCGCGGTTGGCGGCGATCAGGCCGGCGAGGCCGCCGCCGATCACGATCACATCATAACTGGCATTCCCGTCACTCATCGCGTCAGTTCGCTCCGTTGCCCGCGCCGATCGTATATGCAAAATGCCGCTGAGAGGACGGAATGACGGCGCAACCCAGCGTGGCGATTGTTGGCGGCGGAATCGGTGGCTTGTTTGCCGCCAACGCGCTGATCGCGCATGACGTGCGAGTGGCGGTCTATGAGCAGGCACCTGCCCTCGGTGAGGTCGGCGCTGGCGTCTATCTCACTCCGAACGCGGTGCGCCATCTGGAGCGCGTGGGTCTTGGCCCAGCCGTGGAGAAATGGGGCGCCCGGGTTGGGCCAAAATCCCAGTACTTCCGCCACGACGGCGCGCCGATCGCGCCGGTGCAGGTCACCGACCTGCACGGCTGGAACGCCACGTTCGGCATGCACCGCGCCGATCTGGTCGATTTCCTCGCGGCCAACCTGCCAGCTGGCGTCGTCCATTGCGGCCACTGCGCCACCGGTTTCGAGCAGGACGGCTATGCTGCCCGCGTCAAGTTCGCCAACGGCGCCACGGCGGAAGCCGATGTCGTGGTTGCCGCGGACGGCATCCACTCGGAGCTGCGGCCCTACGTCTTCCCGCCCTCCAAGCCGGTGTTTCACGGCACCATTTCCTATCGCGGCCTGGTCTCGCGCGAACGCCTGCCAGATTGGCCGATGGATCGCTGGCAGATGTGGGCGGGCCCGTCCAAGCACTTTCTCGTCTTCCCGGTTCGCCACGGTGAGATGGTCAACTACGTCGGCTTCGTACCGACCGACGAGGAGATGAAAGAGTCCTGGTCAGCGCCTGGCAATCCCGACACGTTGCGTGCGGAGTTCGAAGGATGGGATCCGCGGATCAGGAATGTGTTGAAGCAGGTTGACAATTGTTTCCGCTGGGCGCTGTACGACCGAGAGCCGCTACCGACCTGGAGCAAGGGCCGGCTCACTCTGCTCGGTGATGCCGCGCACCCGATGCTCCCCCATCTCGGCCAGGGCGCCAATCAGTCGATCGAGGACGGCATGGCGCTGGCGACGATCCTCGCGCAGACGGACAACGCTGCCGTCCCGGCGGCGCTGCTCGCTTACGAGCGGCTGCGCCGCGAGCGCGTCGCAGAGGTCCAGCTTGGCGCGCGCCAGAATGGACTGCGAGTTGATTCTGCTTACACCGATCTTGGTGTCCGCGACGCGGAGCTCGTCGCGCACGCTGATTTCCGGAAGCACCTCTATGCCTACGACGTGGTACCGGAGGCGAAGGCCGTGGTTGCGTCGTTGAGCTGATTGCGCTCGACATTCGCAGCGTCGTGCCGCCATCCGCAATTTGCGGCTCTGCTGCCACGCGCAGGCGAAAATCCTGCGTTTCCGGCCGAAAACGCACTTATCCCCGGTCTCCGAAACGGCCTTATCATGCACATGCCATGCTCAATCGAGGGCGTCGTCGATCGCGGCGTTTGATGACGGAGCCAAGGTGCGGCGGCCACATATTGCTGCCGCGGTGGAGCCCCGGGAGGCGCAGCGGCCTACGTCACTGGCCGCGCGCACCCCGTAAGCGGCGACCCCCGGTAACGGGGACATCGCCGTGGGTGCGATGGCGGGCCGCGAGGCCCGCCCGGCAGGCCTCGTCAGCCTGCTGTACGAGGGGCGGCGCTCCGCCCCTGGCGCCTCCCGGCGCTCCATCCCCTCGATGGGGAAGAAGGAAAACGGGAAAGACGCGCGCCGGGCGTCTCTAAACAACCGGCAGCGGAGCGTTGGCTAAGTCGGTCGTCAGCCACGCTCACTCGAGCTTCGCACCAACCGACTTGATCAGTTTCTCCCAATGCCTGGAATCATCGTCGATCAACTTGCCGAACCCCGCAGGCGACAGCGTCACTCGCTCAAAGCTGTTCTTCTGGAAGAACTCTCGGGTCTGCGGCAGGTCGAGCACGTTACTGACATCGGCGTGAATTTTCGCGGTGAGTTCCGGCGCCATGTTGGCGGGGCCGAGCAATGCGAACCATACCGAGGTCGCGAAGCCCGGTACGCCGGCTTCTGCGATGGTCGGCAGATCAGCGCGCACCGCCGCGCGTCTCGCGCCGGCGCTAGCGAGAATCTTGACCTTGCCGATCTTCTCGTGCGCTTCGATGCTGGAGAGATTGAGCAGCAGCATGGAGACGTCGCCCGCGAGCAGCGCCTGTGCGGCGGGCGCCGCGCCGCGGTAGGGGATGTGCACGATGTCGGTGCCGGTGCGCTGCTTGAAGTCCTCCATGCTCAGATGCGCGTACGTGCCGACGCCATAGGAGCCGTAGTTCATCGCGCCGGGCTTGGCCTTGGCGAGCGCGATCAATTCTTGTGTGCTGTTCGCCTGCACCGCCGCGTTCACCACCAGCACCGGCGTGCCGCGGCACAGCACCATGATCGGGGTGAAGTCCTTCGCACTGTAGGGCAGCTTGCTGAGGTGCGGGTTGGCCGTGATGGTCGCATCCGATGTGACGAGCAAGGTAAGCCCATCGGCCGGCGCGCGCGCCACCGCCTGGGCGCCGATGGTGCTGTTGCCGCCCGGGCGGTTGTCGACGATGACGGTCTGACTGATCTGCTCGGTCAATCGCTGCGCCACGATGCGCGCCATCGTGTCGGTGACGCCGCCAGGCGAGGTCGGCACGATCAGCCGCACTTGGCCGTTCGGATAGGTCTGCGCGTCTGCCGTGCCACCGGCGACGGTGAGGGCGGCCAGCAACGCGCCGGCGCGGAACGCTTGTGCGAGAGGCAGCATCGCGGGCTCTCTTCTCAGCGCGCGCTGGCCATGCCGAGCACCGGCTTGCCGATGCCGAGCGGCTTGGCGTCCACCAGCACGAAGGCAACGCGCGCCCGTACGTTGCTGCGGTTGGCCCAGGCATGATTGGTGCCGCGCTGGATCATGATGTCGCCGGCCTTCAGCTTGACCGTCGAGTTGTCCATGTCCATCTCGATCTCGCCTTCGATGACGATGACGTAGTCGACCGTCTCGGTGCGATGCATGTGCGGATGGTTGCCGGGTGGGAAGTCGATGACGCAAAATCGTGTGCCATTGGCCGGCGGCGGCGTGCCGACGATGCGCGCGCCCATGTCCTCGATCGTCTCGCCCGCCGCGATGTCGGCCGGATTCCGGTCAGTGATCCACATCAAGGTGGATCGCCCTTCAGTCCCCTTGTGATTGGTGGCCGGCCCGTCGATCAGCACCTTGGCGAGGTCGTTGTCGTCATGTCCGGTGACGACACGGCGGACCGGCGGGAAGTGCTCCAATCTGGATTCGCCACGACGATGACCTCTTCCAGTCAGGCGGCTGCCGGCCTCGCGACGTTGACCATGCCCTTGAGATCGCCGGATAGGAAGCAGCGCATGTTCTGCTCCAGGATCGGCATGGCGAGGTCGACGTAAGTGTCGCAGAAGCCGCCCTGATGCGTGGTGATGATGACGTTCTTCATCGACCACAGCGGATGGTCGGGCGGCAGCGGTTCGTGCTCGAACACGTCGAGCGCGGCGCCGGCGATCTTGCCGTCGCGCAACGCCGCGACCATGGCGTCCTCATCGACCACGCCGCCCCGCGCCACGTTGATGAGATAGCTGGTCGGTTTCATCGCGGCGAACACCTTGGCGTCGATCATGTGGTGGGTCGCGGGCGAGTAGGGCGTGAGCAGCACCAGGTAGTCGAGCTGCGGCAGCACGCTGTGCAGCTCGTCCATGCCGTGCACGCCGTCGAAACCCGGAACGGCGCGTTTCGCCGAGGTGATGCCGACCACATGTCATGCCGAACGCCTTGCACTTCGGCGCCAGCGCCTCGGCAATCACGCCAATGCCGAGAATGCCGACCGTCTTCTGGTGCAACAGCTTGGCCGGCCAGCGGCCCCAGGTCTGGGCGTCCTGATTGCGCGCGAACCGCGGAATGTCGCGCGACAACGCCAGCATGCCAGCCATCGCGGCTTCCGACACCGGCGCGCCATGCACGCCGTGGAGGCTGGTGACGGTGACGGACGGCTTGAGCGCGGACTGGTCGGTGATGCCGTCGAGCCCGGTGCCGAGCGCCTGCACCCATTGGAGCTTGCCGGCCCCTTCGAGCCCGAGGTTGAGGTTCTTCATCATCTGCCCGAACGTGAGCAGGATGTCAGCCTCTTTGATCGCCGTTTCCGCCTTGTCGCGCTGCGACACCACGTCGATGGCGAGTTCGGGGAACAGCTTGCTCAGCCGCGCACGATATTGCTCGGTAACGTCGGGCGGCAGCGTGAGGAGGATCAGGAGGCGGGGCATTGCAAACTCGTCAGCGTGGACTGAAGGCCACCAGCATCACACGATGTCATCGCCCGCGAAAGCGGGCGATCCAGTAACCAGCGGCGCGTACTGGATGCCTCGCTTTCGCGGGCGCATGACAGCTTGCGAATGCGGCTTGCCAGCGTCACTTGATCCGCTTCGCCGCTTCTTCGACGATGCTGAGATCGGTGTATTTTTTCACATCCATGCTGCCCTTCACGAAGCCGAGGTCGCGCGTCATGTCGACATTGGATTGCAACGCGGCGAGGTTGGGCAGCATGTTGTAATCGCGGAAATAGTCCTGCTTGGTGAACAGCCAGGTGAAACGCTCGGGCGGCTGCTTGGTCACCTTGCCGGCGATTTCCATCACTTCCTTCTGGTTCTTCGGGTCGATGTACCATCGCACGATCCGCAGCGTGTCCTCCATGAAGTCGACCATCGCGGCGCGGTTCTTGTCGAGGAACGGCTTGCGCGCGGTCCACATGATGAACTGGGAGAGGCCGATGGCGTCGCGGCTGGAGAACAGCGGCCGCGAGATCTGTTTCAGCGCGGGATCGAGCGAGAACGGCAGCACGGCGGGAATGAGATCGACCTTCTTCTCGCCGAGCATGGCGCGCATAGTTGGGAACGGTGCCTCGATCAGCGTGTAGTCGCGCTTGTCCTCGAGGCCGTTCTTCTTGAGCATGGCGCGCGCCGCGATGTCGATCGCGCTGCCGGCCGCGTTGGTGGCGACGATCTTGCCCTTGAGGTCGGTAACCTTCTGCACCGGGCCGTCTTTGAGCACGTAGAACTCGTTGGTGTAATAGCCGGGCGCGCCGTCCTGGAACTCGTCGGAGATCACCCGCAGATCGTCGAGCCCGGCGTTCTGCACCGCGATCGGCAGCGTGGAATAAGCGAGATTGCCGATGTCGACCGCATTGTTCGCCATTGCAGTGACCATCGGCGGGGTGCCGGCGAAGCGGATCGTTTCCAGCGTGTAGGACTTGCCGAGGTGCTTGGCGAGGTCCTTCTTTTCCATCCAGATCGACGCCCAGTTGGAAAGCGGCGCGACCCAGGCAAGACGGATGTTGACTGGAGTGCCCTGAGCATTGGCGACGCTGTCGCTGCCGAGCGTGAGAACTGCGGCCAATGCCGCCAGCACGCCGTGACGTAAACGCATGAAATTCCTCCCGTGGAAATCGGTGACGGTCGCAAATCCGTAAAAATTAGATCATCCGGCTGTCATCAAGACAAGTATGGCTTCGGTGCCGGCCATTGGCGTTGCGAAGTTTTTCGTAAAGCAATGCGACGCGACCGCGCACGCACATAAGGGGACGCGACCTATCAAATGGGTCGGTATGCGCCCGTGTGGCGACGATGACATTTGTGTCATCGGACTGAAAAAAAACGCCGCTAGCGTTCCGCCACGCGCGATCCGAAGGCCGGTGATCGCTTCACGTCTCGTCCCGCCGCCTCGACTGTTCCCACCTTCCACACGTTGCATATTTCGCATGCCGCAAGCGTCCTCAAAAGCAGGGAGATACAGACATGGCACTCGGACCAGGCTCCATCACTTTCACCGGACGCAATCTGCAAGGCGACTGCGTCGTTGCACCGGCGCGCGGTTGCAAGCAGATCGGCCACTTGCGTGGTCTCGGCTAGACGAACGGCGAGGCCGCCACTCGCGCGCGCCTCGCTTGAGATTGCATCCCGCCGGTCAGCGGCTTCGGCTCTCGATCGGACCGGACTCACTTCAGCGCAACGACACCAGGAAGGTGGAACCCCATGACGACCGTTTATCATTCGCTCGCCGGCGGCGCTTTGACCCAGAATTGGAGCAATCCGGGAGCGATCTCGGCCAACGACGATTGGTCGGGCGTGCCCAGCATTCAAGGTTATCTTGGCGATATCGACGCCGGTTCGCCCACTGGCGTCGACCCGCAGACGGTCACCGGGTCGGCGCTCGGCGCAGTTGATGTCAACGCGAATCAAACTGCTCCGAACACATTCGCGACAGGCGGAGTCGCCGAATTTGACCTCACCGATGACGTCGTGGCCCTCAATGGTTCCGGCACTGCCGATGCCCCGAGCTTGGTCTTCTATCTCGACGCCAGCGGGCAGCAGGACGTACGCGTGCAATTCAATGTCCGCGATATCGATGGCTCGGCCGACAACGCCATTCAGCAGATCGCCGTGCAGTACCGCATCGGTGATTCCGGCAGTTGGACCAATCTGCCCAGTGGCTTCGTTGCCGACGCCACCACTGCGGGCACCGCCACGCAAGTCACCGCCGTCGACGTGACGCTGCCGGACGCCGCCGACAACCAGGCGCAGGTGCAGGTCCGTGTCCTGACCACCAATGCTGTCAACAGCGACGAATGGGTCGGCATCGACGACATTAACATCACCAGCGCACCGATGTCCGCGGGCGGCACCGTCGTCGGCGGCATCAATATCCTCGACATGGCGCCATCGCTGCAGGGCTCGACCACGACGCCGGTCGCAACGAACACGCTCAACGTCACGCGCGCGGGCGGCTGGCTCTCCGGCGACGGCGCCGGCGGCGCCGAGTTCGATCGCATTCGATCCCAGCACCGACCGCGCCTATGTGAC
This sequence comes from uncultured Alphaproteobacteria bacterium, assembly GCA_963787955.1. GTDB lineage: Bacteria > Pseudomonadota > Alphaproteobacteria > Rhizobiales > Xanthobacteraceae > Z2-YC6860. The sequence continues at coordinate 57,367 of CAWBFG010000042.1, forward strand.
CAATGCCACGCTGGAGCGCATCGAGATCCTCGACCTGAGCAATCCGTTCGCGCCGACCGAGGTCGGCTTCATCGATCTCACCACCCTGCCGAACTACGGCAACGTCAACTCGGTGGCCGTCCACAACGGCCTGGTCGCGGTCGCCGTGCAGAACGCCGATGGCGGCTCGCCTGGCGTGGTTGCGCTCTACGCCAGCGGCGGCGGCGCGCCGCTCAATGTCATCACCGTTGGCGTTCTGCCGGATCAGCTCACCTTCAGCCCCGATGGCAGCCTGCTGCTGGTCGCGAACGAGGCCGAGCGCTTCTTCGACCGGTCCGGGACGCCGACGGTGGAGAATGCGCCGGGCACGGTGACAATCATCGACGTCTCGGGCGGTGCTGCGACCGCGGCGGTGCGCAACACCATCGGCTTCTCCGCGCTCGACGGCGACGAGGCGCTGCTCGACACCCTGGGGATCAAGATCTACGACGGCGGCACGATCAACCCGGACAGCGGCACGCCCGACACGGTCGTGGTGCCCGATTCGACGGTGTCGGAGGACATCGAGCCCGAATACATCACGGTCTCCCCGGATGGCACCAAGGCCTATGTCACCCTTCAGGAGGTGAACGCGATCGCGGTCATCGATCTGACCAATCCGACTGCCGACCGGCCGGTGTCGATCTTGCCGGCCGGCTTCGTGGACTTCAGTCTGACCGGAAACGAAGGCGACTTCTCCGACCGCGACGGCCCCAGCAACAGCACGTCCATCTCGGTCGGCAATTCACCGGTCAAGAGCCTGCTGCAGCCCGACGCGATTGCCTCATTCGAGGTTGGCGGCCAAACCTACTTCATTACCGCGAACGAGGGCGACAGCCGCATCCTGCAGGACGCAGCGTTTGCCGATCCGGCTGTCAACGAGGCCCGCGCCAGCGCGATCCCCGGCTCCGGCGCAACCGCCGACTATGCGCGCCTCAATGTCGATACCGTTTGGTCGAGCGGCACCGACCTCTACGCGTTCGGCGGACGCGGCTTCTCGATCTTCAGGCAAAATGCCGATGGCAGCATCACCAAGGTCGAGGAGACCGGCGGCGACTTTGAACAGATCATCGCCGCGTTGCCGAATGCCAGCACCGTGTTCAACGGCGAGAACGGCGGCGGCTTCGATACACGCTCCGACAACAAGGCGGCTGAACCTGAAGGTGTCGCCGTCGGCGAAATCAACGGCCAGACCTACGCATTCGTCGCGCTCGAGCGCATCGGCGGCCTTATGGTCTGGAACATCAGCGACCCGGCGAATGCGCAGTTCGTGCGCTACGTTCCCCCGACCAGCGCTGATTTCGGGCCGGAAGTCATCAAGTTCGTCAGCGCGGCGGACAGTCCGACCGGAAAGCCGTTCGTTCTCACCGCGAACGAGATCACCGGCTCGGTGACGGTCTACGACGTCTCGGATGTGATTGCGATCAACGTCATTCAGGGCGCTGGCGCCACGAGCAGCATGGTGGGCCAGACCGTCACCGTCGAGGCGATCGTGATCGGCGATTTCCAGAACGGCGATGCTGACGACAAGCGCAGCCTCAACGGCTTCTATCTGCAGGAGGAGGGCGCCGATCAGGACGGCAACGCGCTGACCTCGGAAGGCATGTTTGTGTTCCTTGGCAGCCTGCCTGGTGCGATGGACGTTGGAATCGGCGACCGCGTGCGGGTCACCGGCACGGTGAACGAGTTCAACGGCTCGACCCAGCTCACCGCCAGCAGCGTATCGCTGCTTCAGGCCGACGCGGTCGCCGACATCGACACGCTTGCTGTCGCTGTCGATCTGCCCGCGGCCGGCGTCATCCAGCGGCCGGGAACGGTCGCGAGCTCGTCGACCTCGTTCTATCCGGACCTGGAAGCCTACGAGGGCATGCTGGTGAAATTCCCGGAGGTCTTGACGATTACCGAGCAGTTCGACCTCGACCGTTTCAACGAGATCCGGCTCGCCGCCGGCGACCGCCCGGTCACCTTCACCCACGAGAACGAGCCGGACGTGGCCGGCAACGCCGCGCATCTGCAGGACGTCGCCAGCCGCACCATCACTTACGACGACGGACTAGGCTCGCAGAATGCGCTGATCGGAAATCTCGACGGCTTCGGGCCCACCTACGACACTGCCAACGCGCCGCGCATGGGCGACACCGTCACCAACTTGACGGGCGTTCTCGATTTCGCATTCAACACCTACCGGGTGCGCTCGGTCGAGGACGGCAGCAACGTCTTTGCGGACGCCAATCCGCGCCAGGCGGAGCCGGACGACGTCGGCGGCACCATCCAGATCGGCAGCTTCAACGTCCTCAACTTCTTCCGCACGCTCAACGACGGCAGCATGACGGCGAACGGCCTCGAGCCGCGCGGTGCCAACACCACCGCGGAGTTCGAACGCCAGGTCGACAAGCTGGTCAACGTGTTGACCACGCTCGATGCCGACGTGCTCGGTCTGATCGAGCTGGAGAACAACTTCCTGCCGAGCGCCTCCGGCAATGCCATCGAGTTCCTGGTCAACGAGCTCAACGCTGAGCTGGGCGCCGGCACCTACGCGTGGGTCAATCCCGGCCAACAGTTCGTCGGCGGCGACGCCATCGCAGTCGGCTTCATCTACAAGCCGAGCGTGGTGGAGATCTCTGTCGGCACCACGATCCAGATCCTCGACGATAGCGACTTGCCCGGGCTCGGCCTTGGCAACCTGATCACCAACAGCACGGTTGGCGGCGTGTTCAACGGAGTGAACACCAGCCGCGCGGCGGTGGCGGTGACCTTCGAGGAGGTCGCAACCGGCGGCGAGTTCACCGCGGTGGTCAACCACCTCAAGTCCAAGAGCGGCACCGGCACCGGCAACGACGCCGATCAGCTCGACGGCCAGGGCAACTGGCAGCAGCAGCGCGAGTTCGCCGCCACCGCGCTAACCGAATGGATCGAGACCGATCCCACCGGTTCGGGCGACGATGATTTCCTCATTATCGGCGACCTCAACGCTTACTTCATGGAAGACACGATCGACATCATCAAGGGTGCGGGCTTCGAGAACCTGCAGGAGACGCTGAGCGATCCGTACTCGTTCGTGTTTGACGGCCAGGTCGGTGCGCTCGACTACATCCTCGGCAACGGCAGCATGGCGGACCAGGTCACCGGCGTGACCGAATGGCACATCAACTCGGACGAAGCCGACGCGCTCGATTACAACCTCGACTTCGGCCGCGATCCAGCGATCTTCGATGCTGAAGCCTTGGCGCGCGTGTCCGATCACGATCCGCTGCTGGTGGGGCTCGACCTCGTCGAGCAGCCGGTGTTCAGGCTGCAGATCCTGCACGGCTCGGACTTCGAGGCCGGGCTCGCCGCGATCGACGATGCGCCACGCTTCGCCGCGATCGTCGACCGGCTGGAGGACCTGGAAGATCAACTCCATCACGCTTGCATCGGGCGACAACTACATCCCGAGCCCGTTCTTCAACGCGAGCAGCGACCCTGCGCTCGATCCGTTCTTCGAGGAGAGCATCGGCCGCGGCGACATCCGTATCCTGAACACGATCGGTATCGAGGCGTCGGTCATCGGCAACCATGAGTTCGATGCCGGGCCGCGCGAGGTGCAGAACCTAATCCGTCCGGTCGGCCCCGGAGCTGACGGCGGCGGCGCCTACGAAGGCACCCAGTTCGGCTATCTCGCCGCCAACCTGAACTTCGCGGGTGAGCCGGACCTCGCGCCCAATGCTGGCACGACGCCAATTACCGAAGCGACCTTCGGGACGGGCGCCAGCGGCGGACGGCGCCTCGGGCCGTCCATGATCCTGGAGGAGAATGGGGAATTGATCGGCGTGGTCGGCGTGACCACACCCGTGTTCGAGGACATCACGACACCCGGCGGCGTGCGCATCATCGGCCCGCGCACGCTCGACGCTAACGACGGCGATGATTCCGACTTCATCGCGCTCGCACAGATCGTGCAGGACCAGATCGACGTCCTGACTGGGCAGGGCATCAACAAGATCGTCATCGTGTCCCAGCTCCAGGAGCTGGAGAACGAGCAGCACCTGATCTCGTTCCTCGAAGACGTCGACGTCGTCGTCGGCGGCGGGTCCAACACATTGCTGTCCGACGGCACGGACGTGTTGCGTACCGGCGACACCAGCGACGGACCATACGCCCAAATATTCACAAACGGCGGAGGCGATCAGACGGTTCTGGTCAACACCGACGGCAACTACAAGTACGTCGGCCGTCTGGTGGTCGAATTCGACGACCAAGGCCACATCATCCCGGCGAGCCTCGATCCCAACATCAACGGCGCCTACGCGACCGACCAGGCGGGCCTCGACCGTGTCTATCAGGGCACCGGTATTGATCCGTTCGCCGAAGGGTCGAGAGGCGATACGGTGCGCGACCTGACGACGGTGATCGACGGCATCATCAGCGTGAAGGACGGCGTGCAGTTCGGCAGCACCGACGTCTATCTCGAAGGCCGCCGCGCCACCATGCGCTCGCAGGAGACCAATCTCGGCAACCTCTCCGCCGATGCCAACCTGTACTACGCCCAGCAGACCGATGCGGGCGTGACGATTTCGATCAAGAATGGCGGCGGCATCCGCGATTCGATCGGCTCGATCGCTCCCGATGGCAGCGAGCAGCCGCCGACGGCCAATCCCGACGCCAACAAGCAAGCCGGCGAGGTCAGCCAGCTCGACATCGAGAATTCGCTGCGCTTCAACAACGCCTTGAGCCTGGTCACGCTGACCCCGCAGCAACTGCTCGAAGCGCTCGAGAACGGCGTCTCGAATCCTGGCGGCATCTTCGCTCACGTGGGCGGGTTACGGTTCAGCTACGACTCGTCCTTGCCTGCCGGCAACCGGGTGCAAACGGTGGCCCTGGTCGATGAGAATGATCAGGTCACGGCTGTCGTCGTCCAGAACGGCGATGTGGTGGCCGACGCGCCTGCGGCGATCCGCATGGTGACCCTCACCTTCCTCATCGGCGCCCCGAACGCGATGCAGCCGGGCGGCTTCAACCGCCCCGACGGCTTCAAGTTCGCGGAATACATCGCGGCCAACCCGTCCTTTGCCAACCGCGTCGACCTCGACGGCGACGCGTCGGGTGCGGACGACGTTGCGGCGCGAACCGGCGCTGCCACCTTCACCGACAACGGCCGCGAGCAGGACGCGTTCGCCGAGTACCTTGCTGCCAAATACTCGGTGACGCCATATCAGGAGGTCGACACGCCGCAGAGCGGCGACGAGCGGATCCAGAACCTCGCTGTGCGCGAGGACACGGTGCTCGAAGACAACGCCGACGATGCGCCGATGCTGGCGGCGGTGGTGGGCGCGACCTACACGGACACGGTCGGCAACGACATGTTCACGGCCGTGAGCGGCATGCTCGACGGCGACGACCCCGACAGCAGTCCCCTCATCTACGGCATCAATGGCGGGACCACCGGCCTCAGCACCACGATCGGTGGCACGGTCTATGACGTCGCGCGCATCTCGAACTTCGGCACGCTGCATGTCGCGAGCGCCAGCGGTGATTACATCTTCATGCCGCGCGATACGGCGATCGAGGCGCTGAAGACCGCGACGACGCAGAGCTTCACCTTCACGGTGAGCGCCGGCTCGGCGAGCGCCAGCCAGAACTTCGTCATTGCCTTCAACGGCGCTGACGACGCGCCGGTGGCGGCGATGTCCAATCTGTCCCTGCAGACCAACGAGTGGGCCCAACTGCAGGGCCGGGTCGGCGCCCGGGATAGCGACGATGCCATCACCCAATATCAGTTCTACGATGCCGGCGCGGACGCGGGCAGCGGTTACTTCTGGACCGCTGATGCTGGCCTGCGGGCGGCGAACACTTACATCACGATCGATGCCGCCGATCTGGGCACCACCTGGGTGCGCGGTGGAGCGGTCACCGGCGGTGAGCTGATGTGGGTGCGCGCCTTCAACGGCACCACCTGGAGCGATTGGGATCCGTTCACACTGACCACCTCGGATGCCGCGCCCGGCCCGAACACCGCGCCGGTCGCGACCATCAATGATCAGACCGTGCAAATCGACGAGGCGATCGGTCTGGAAACTCTCATCAGCGTCAGCGATGCCGACGGCGATACCATCACCCAGTATCAGCTCTACGATTCCGGCACGGCGGCCGACAGCGGCTACTTCTTCTCGACCAATGGTGGGCAACGTCCGGCGGGCGAGTACATCACCGATCGCCGCCGCCGAGCTCGACGCAATTGAGTTGCGCGGCGGGCAGGCCACCGGCAGCGAGCTGATGTGGCTACGCGCGTTCGACGGCGTCGCCTGGAGCGCGTGGGACGCGTTCACGCTGGTCACACAGGACGGCCCGAACACCGCGCCAGTCGTGACGATCGACGTTCAGAGCCTGCAGATCAATGGCACGGCTGCGGTGACCAGCTTCATCAGCATCACCGACGCCGATGGCGACGCCATTAGCCAGTATCAGTTCTACGATGCCGGGATCAGCGGCCAACAGCGGCTACTTCTCCACCAACGGCACGCAGCGCGCGGCGGACACGTACATCAATGTCGCTGCCGCCGATCTTGCCGGCGTCGAACTGCACGGCGGCACGGTTCCTGGCACCGAGCTGATGTGGGTGCGCGGCTTCGACGGCACCGTCTGGAGCGAGTGGGACCCGTTCTTCCTGAACACAGCCTTGGCGTGAGAGACGAGGCACATAAGCCGTAGAAAAGCACTGCAGGAACAAAAGCTTCACACCGTCGCCGGCTCGTTGGCCTCTTGGTGCCAGATCAGCAGCCGCCGGCGCAGCAGTGCCATGCCCTTGACCAGCACGTAGCCGACCACCGCGATCTCGACGATTCCGGCAAACACACCGCGCGAATCGGCAAAGCGCGATGCCGTCATCATGGCGCCGCCAAGTCCGTAGCCGCCCATCGCCATTTCGCATACGACCGCGACAATCAGTGCGATCGGCAGTGCGACCTGCAGGCCGGTGAGAATTTGCGGCAGCGCGGCGGGCAGCACGACCTGCCAGAGCACCTCGCGATCGCTGGCGCCCATGTTGCGCGCCGACCAGATCAATTCCTTTTCGACGCCGCGGATACCGATGATGGTCGCGGTCACCACTGGAAAGATCGCGTCGAACACCACCATGGAAATCTTCGATAGATCATAGAGACCAAGCCACAGGATCACGATCGGCAGGAACGCGATCTTCGGCATCGGGAAGCCGACCGAGATGATCGGGTCGAAGAACCAGCGCGCCAAGGCGCTGCGCGACATCGCTAGGCCAAGCACGATGCCGCCAGCGGTCGCGATCAGGAAGCCGACGATGGCGCGGTAGAGCGTCACCGCAGTGTTGATCCAAAGCTCGCCGCCGACCGCGTTCTCCCAGATACGCGCCAGTACGGCGGAGAGCGGTGGCAGGATGAACATGGTGACGGCGCCGGACCGCGCGAACAATTCCCAGGCGATCGAACAGCAGGATGACGGGCAGCGCACGCGCGAGACCCCAGGCCGATGGCGCGCAGCGAGCGCGACATCCGGCCGGTTCAGCCTGGTCTATTGCTGCCATCGCAGCGCCCGCTGCATGAGCGGCCTGGTAGATGCGGTCGGCGGCAAAGCCGAGCAGCGCGACGGTGAGCACCACGGCGTACATGCCTTCGTAGGAGCCGTTGGCGCCGAGGAAGCCGATCAGATAGCCGAAGCCCTTTCTGCGCGACGATCAGCTCGGAGCTCACCAGCAGGATGAAGGAGAGCGCGAGCGCAGTGCGAATGCCGTTGAGCAGTTCCGGCATGGCGCTTGGCACCACCACGTCCCACAGCATGCGCAGCCGGTTGGCGCCCATGCTGCGCGCCGACCAGACCAGCGTGCGGTCGGCACCGCGCGCGCCGTTGAAGGCGCCGATCGTCACCGGCAGCATGCAGCCGAGGAAGATCAGCAGGATCTTCGAGCCGTCGCCGAAGCCGAGCCAGATCACGGTAACCGGGATCAGCGCCGACTTCGGCATGGGATAGAACATCTCGACCAGCGGCGAGAGCGCGAGGTTGAGCGGCCGCCACCACGCCATGAAGATGCCGAGCGCGGCGCCGATCACGATCGACAGGAACAGCCCGACGCCCGCGCGGTAGAGCGAAGCGGCGCCATTGTCGATCAACTCGCCGTCCTTGACCAGATCGATCCAGGCCTTGCCGACTTCGGTGAGCGAGGGCAGCGCCGACGACGAGATCAGCTCGAACCGCGCCGCGACTTCCCAGAACATGAGGAGCAGGAGGAGGGGGAGATAGCGGAACAGGACGCTCATGTTCCCCTGGCTCCCTGCGCCTTGATCGCCTCGTCGCGCACCAGGTTCCAGATCTCGTCGACCTTGTCGACGAACGCCGGGCTTTTCAGCAGCGCTGGGTCGCGCTTGTCGAGCCTGATGTCGACCAAGCTCTTGATGCGGCCCGGCCGCGCCGACATCACTGCGACGCGGTCGGCAAGATAGACCGCCTCCTGCACGTCGTGGGTGACGAAAATCACAGTCTTCGGCGTGCGGCGCCAGATGCCGAGCAATTCGTCCTGCATCAGGTGGCGGGTCTGTGCATCGAGCGCGCCGAACGGCTCGTCCATCAGCAGGATCGAGGGATCGAACGCCAGTGTGCGGGCGAGCGCGGTGCGCTGCTTCATGCCGCCGGAGAGTTGGGAGGGATAGCTGTCCTCGAATCCGGACAGGCCGACGAGATCGACCAGCCCTTGCACGCGCATGTCGCGCTCCGCCTTCGGCATGCTTTGGCGCTCGAGCCCGTAGGCGATATTGGCGCGCACGGTCTTCCAGGGAAACAGCGCGAAATGCTGGAACACGATGCCACGGTCCGGTCCCGGCGCGGCGACCGGCTTGCCGTCGACCGAGATCGCACCCTTTTCGATCGGAAAAAAGCCGCCAAGCAGATAGAGCAGCGTCGACTTGCCGCAGCCGGACGGACCGAGCAGCGCCAGGAATTCGCGCGCGCCGACCTTGAGCGAAACGTCTTCGAGCGCCAGCACCGGGCGGCCGTGCGGCGGCCGGTACACGTGGCTTACCCCATCGATGACGATTTGCGGCTCAACGCTCATCGGCGCGGGCGCTCCCCGGATTGTTGCGAGGCTAGCTTATTGGCGCGCCGGGACTTTGGCCACGAAGGCGTTGTCGTAGGTCGCGGCGAGGTTGACCTTGGCCTTCTGCACGTCCGGGTCGAACTGGCTCAGCACCTTGAGGGCGGTTTCGGCGGCCTCGCGCTCGATCATGCCGTCGGGGGAATACATCGGAATGCTGGCCCGGATCGCCCGGACGTAGACGTCCTTGTTGCCCAGCGCATATTCCGGCGGCATCAGGTCGGCAATCTTGTCTGGCGGATTGGCGGAGATCCAGCGCAAGCCACGCACGAACGCGTTCACCAACGATTGTACGGCCTTCGGATTGTTCTGCAGGTAGGCCGGCGTGGCATAGAGCACCGCGGCGGGATAGGCGCCGCCATAGACCTGCCGCGTGCCCTCGGCGGTTCGCGTGTCGATCACAACTTTGATCGAGCCGTCGGCCTCCAGCAGGCTGATCACCGGATCGGCGTTGATCAGCGCATCGATCTCGCCGCGCTTCACCGCTGCGACAGCGGTCTGGCCGGCGCCAATGCCGATATAGGATGCGTCCTCGGTCTTGAAGCCGTGCCGCGCCAAGAGGTAGCGCGCCATGAAATGCGTGCTCGAGCCCGGTGCTGTGATGCCGATCTTCATGCCCTTCAGGTCGGCCGGGCCGCGATATGCGGCGGCCTTCGACGCCAGCACGCCCAGCACGAAGCCTGGGTAGTGGCCGAGTTCCGCCACTGCGACAATCGGCTGGCCTTTGGCGTGCATCTGGATGGTGTGGTCGAACGCACCGGTGACGACGTCGGCGCTGCCGCCGATCAGCGCCTGCAGCGCGCGGGCGCCACCGGCGAAATCGGAAATCTCGACGTTGAGTCCTTCGTCCCTGAAGTAGCCAAGCCGCTCAGTGACGGTGAGCGGCAGGTAGAACAGCGCGGGCTTGCCGCCGACGGCGAGCCGCACGTTCGTTTGCGCGCTTGCGCTGCTTGCCCAGATGCTCGCCGCGAGCACCGCCAGGAATGCGCGGCGGATCATGACGGTTTGCCGCGTCCCAGGCCGTATGTCTCGTCGATCCGCGCCCACTCGCCAAAATTGGTGATGTCCTTGAAGCCGGTGAAATCCACCGCTTCATTCGCGGCAAAGGGCTTGCCCGCCTTCATGTCGGCGAGCGCTTTCTCCATCGTGCGCGCGATCCGGAAGATCAGCGTGGTGGGATAGGCCACCATGTTGAAGCCGAGCCGATAAAGCTCTTCTGGCGGCAGCACCGGCGTCTGCCCGCCGCCTTCCACCATGTTGGCCATCTGACCGACGCCCTGGAACGATTTCCCGACCCGCTCAAGCTCCTGCACGGTCTCCGGCGCCTCGATGAACAGGCCGTCGGCGCCGGCCTCGAGATACATCTCGCCGCGCCGCAGTGCATCATCGAGGCCGTGGACTGCACGCGCATCGGTGCGCGCGATGATGTACAAATCGCGGCTCGCCCGTGCGGCTGCGGCGGCGCGGATCTTCCGCACCATCTCGTCCGCCGGGATCACGTCCTTGCCGGCCATGTGGCCGCAGCGCTTCGGCGCGACCTGATCCTCCATGAAGATCGCCGACACGCCCATGCGCTCGTAGCCCTGGATGGTGTGGGCGACATTCTTCACGTCGCCGTAGCCGGTGTCGCAATCGACCAGGATGGGAAGACGGGTTGCGCCCATGATGTCGCGGATGCCCGCGCTGATCTCGCCGAAGGCAGCGAGCCCGATATCAGGAATGGCATAGCGCGAGCCGACCAGCGCGTAGCCGCCGACCGTAAAGGCGTCGAAGCCAGCGCGCTCGATCAGCCGCGCCGACAGCGCATCGTGCGCGCCAGGCAGCAGCAGCGGCTTGCCGCGCTCGAGCAGCGCCTTCCAGGTGGGCCGACGTCCCCCGCTCATGGAATGAACCATAGCGGGCTGGGGTAAGGCCCGTCCATCTGCTTGGCTACACCACCAGATCGCGCATGATGGCGTAGAGCGCCGATTGCGCCTCGAAGCCAATGCCGGGCCGGTCGGAAAGCTTGAGGTAACCATTTTCCACCCGGTGGTCGTCGGCATAGCCCGCAAATGGGCCGAAAACGCCGGGGTATGACTCCGCGCCGCCGAGCCCGAAACCGGCGGCGATCGCCAGCGACATCAGGTTGCCGCCGTGCGGAAACAAGCCGCTGCGCGGCCAGCTGTGCCGCGCCAGCATTTCCACAGTGTGGGCGTATTGCGTGATGCCATAGGCTTGCGGTGGGTCGACCTGGATCACATCGTTGCGTTCGGCCTTCAGCCCGCCGAACCGCACCAGATTCTCGACGTCCTGGGTCGAGAACAGGTTCTCACCGGTCGACAGCGCGCCGTCATAGACCGAGCTGATCTCGGCCAGCGCCGCGTAGTCGAGCGGATCGCAGGGCTCCTCGAACCAACGCAGCTTGAACGGGCTGAGCGCCTTGGCATAGGCCAGCGCTTCGTCGCGGGTGAACTTGCAGTTGGCGTCGACCGCGAGCTGCGTCCCGGCCGGCAGGATCGACTTCACTGCCTCGACGCGCTTCATGTCATCGGCGAGCGGCAGCCCGCCGACCTTCATCTTCAGCATGGTGTAGCCGGCATCCATGTGCCGGCGCATCTCGTCCTGCACGGTCTTGTGGGTCTCGCCCGGCAGATACCAGCCGCCGCCGACGTAGCAGAACACCGTGTCGGCGAGCTTGCCGCCGTTGTAACGGTCGGCCAGCACGCGGTGCAGCGGCTTGTCTTCGACCTTGGCGACGGTATCCCAGATCGCGGTTTCGATGGTGCCGATACCAACCGATCGTTCGCTGTGGCCGCCGGCCTTTTCGTTGCGCATCATGACGGCGAGAATTTTTTGCGGATCGAGATTGCCGCGCTCATCCAGCAGGGCTTCCGGCTTGGTCTTGAGAATGCGGGGAATGAAGCGGTCGCGCATCTGCGCGCCGCAGGCGTAGCGTCCGGTCGAGTTGAAGGCGAAGCCCGCGACCGGCTTGCCGCCGCGGACCACGTCGGTGATGACCGCGACCACCGAGGTTGTCATTTCGGAGAAGTCGCCGCGCGAATTGGCGAGCGACGACTTCAGTGGGATCGCGGTTTCGCGGATGTCAACGATACGCATGTTTTTGCTCCGCCCTCATCCTGAGGAGCCGCGCGTAGCGCGGCGTCTCGAAGGATGGGGCGGCCTCGCCCTTCGAGACGGCGGCTTCGCCGCCTCCTCAGGGTGAGGCCGAGAGAGGGTCACTGCTGCTTGATGTTCGCGTCCTTGATCACCTTGCCCCACTTGGCGATCTCATCCTTGATCTGCTGGGTGAACTGCTCGGGCGTGTTGCAGATGATCTCCAAACCAAGCTGCTCCATCTTCCCGGTAACGTCCGGCGACTTCACCGCCTTGACGACCTCGCCGTAGATGAAGTCGGCGATCTCATTCGGCACGCCGGCGGGCACCAGCACGGCCTGGAACGTGTCGGCCTCCTGACCGGGAATGCCGGCCTCGGCCAGCGTCGGCACCTCCGGCAGCACGGCGACCCGCGACCTGTTGGCGACAGCGAGCGCGCGCAACGAGCCAGCCTTGATGTGGGGCACCGCGGGCGGCAGCGAGGTAAAAGCGAGCGGCGTATGGCCGGCGATAATCGACTGGATCGCCGGACCGGCGCCGCCGAACGGCACGTGTACGGTGTCGAGCTTGAAGGTGAGCTTGAACAGTTCGCCCGACAGGTGCGGCGTGGTGCCGGTGCCGGCCGACGCGAAGGTGTACTTGCCGGGATTCGCCTTGACGTGGTCGGCGAGGCCCTTGGCGTTTTCAACCGGGATGACCTTCGGATTGACCAGCAGCACGTTGGCCGCGGTGGCGGCCACGGTCAGCGGCCGGAAATCCTTGTACGGATCGTACGGCACCTTGTCGTAGAAGCTCGGATTGACGACGTAGCTCGATGACACAAACAGGATGGTGTAGCCGTCCGGTGCAGCCTTCGCGGCTTGGCCCATGCCGATGTTCCCGCCGCCGCCGGCGACATTCTCGACGAAGAACTGCTGCTTCAAACTGTCGGTCAGCTTGGCGGCGATCAGCCGCGCGGCGATGTCAGTCGGGCCGGCGGGCGCGAACGGCACGATAATCTTGACCGGCTTGTTGGGATAGCCGCCTGGGCCCGAACCCTGCGCGTGAGCCGCACTGCAGAGCGCAAGGCCGGCCGTCAGAATCCCGATGAACAGCTTCATTCCAAATTCCTCCCGACGAATTCGCGCGCCGCTTTGATCGGCAGCGCGCGAACTCTATGGCATATCGTGCCGGTTTAGGAGGTCGGATTCTGCGGGACGGAAGCCATGCTTTCGCGGGGCATGATGGCGTGCAGGCTGTTCAGCTTCCGATCTTCTGGATCTTGGCGTCCTCGATCACCTTCTTCCACTTGGCGACCTCGGCCTTGTTGTAAGCGGCGAAGTCGGCCTGCGAGTTGCCCTCGGCCTCGACGCCGGCCTGCAGCAGCTTGGCCTTGATGTCGGGGTCGTTCACCACCGCGACGAATTCGCTGTGCAGCTTGTCGACGATCGCCTTCGGGGTGCCGGCCGGCACAAACACGCCGGTCATGGTCTCGGCCTCTTGGCCCTTCACGCCGAGCTCTTCGAGCGTCGGAATGTCGGGCATCGCCGCCGAACGTTTCTTGGCGGTGACCGCAAGCCCGCGCAGCTTGCCCTCCTTGAGCAGGTTGACGTAGTTGCCAAGCGCGGAGCAGACCACCGGCGTATGGCCGCCGAGCAGCGATTGCGTCATTGGCCCGCCTCCCGCGAACGGCACGGTGACGAAGTCGAGGTTGAGCGCCAGCCTGAACATCTCGATCGACAGCGACGGCGTGGTGCCAGTGCCGGGCGAGCCGACGCTGTGCTTGCCGGGTTCTTTCTTGAAGAGGTCAATCAGCTCCTTCATCGTCTTCGACGGATGGCCAGCGTTGACCACCCAGGAGTTCGGCGTGCCGCCGGCCTTGGTGATCGGGATGAAGTCCTTCTCCAGATCGTAAGGCACCTTGGCGTAGAGGTTCGGGTTCACCACAATGGCTGATGACGTGATCAGAACCGTGTAGCCATCGCCAGGCTGCCGCGCCGCGTTGCCGGTGCCGGTGTTGCCGCCGGCGCCGGGGATATTCTCGACGTAGAATTGTTGGCCATTGCGCTCCGAGAGCTTCTGCGCGATCAGGCGGGTGGCGATGTCGGTCACGCCGCCCGCCGGAAACGGAATGATGATCTTCACAGGCTTGGTCGGATATTGCTGGGCGTGGACCAAGCTCGGGAAGAGCAGTGCCGTGCAGAGCGCGATCAGTCGGACCATCGTTGTCATTGGTAGCTTCCCTTTCATCAGCGATTCGACCGCAGCAAACAGAAGATGCTGACCTGCGTTGCGAATGGCTCATCGTCACCATGCGCGGCGCGGCTTCCCCCCAAGGCTGCCGCCCTGTTATCGATTGCTGACGGGCTCCACCAAGCCTGAGGGATAAACGTGTCGAATGCAAACCTGACAGGCCGCAGCCGAATGTCGCTGTCTGGCGGCAATGCCCTGAAAATTGGGCTGTTCGGAGCCAACTGCTCGTCCGGCCGCGCCGTCACCAAGGTGCCTGAGCGCTGGTCCGGCACCTGGCCCGACAATCTGAAGCTGGCGCGGATGGCTGACGAGGCCGGCATCGAGTTCATGCTGCCGATCGGGCGCTGGAAGGGCTATGGCGGCGAGACCGACTACCAAGGCGCCACGCTCGAAACCATCACCTGGGCCTGCGGTCTGCTGCAGTCCACCGAACGGCTCACTGTATTCGGTACCGTGCACGCGCCGTTGTTCCACCCGGTGATCGCGGCCAAGGAGATGGTCACCGCCGATCACATCGGCGAAGGCCGCTTCGGGCTGAACATCGTGGTTGGCTGGAACGAGGACGAATTCGAGATGTTCGGTGTGCAGCAGCGCGATCACGAAAACCGCTACGCCTTCGCGCAGGAATGGATCGACGCCATCAAACTGATGTGGTCGGACCGCGAAGACTTCGATTTCGACGGCGCGTTCATCAAGCTCAACAAAGTTCGCGCCAAGCCGAAGCCTTATGGCGGCACGCAGCCGATCATCATGAACGCTGGCGCGTCACCGGTCGGCCGCGCCTTTGCGGTGAAGAACTGCGACGCGTTCTTCATGCAGGCTTCGCGGGTGTCGGTCGGCGAGACCGCGCAGCGGGTCGCGGCAGTGAAGCAAGCGGCGAGCACGCACGGTCGCGACATTGGTGTCTATACCGTGGGAGTCATCACCTGCCGGCCGACCCAGAAGGAGGCCGACGACTACCACCACCGCGCCGTGGTCGAGAATGCCGACTGGTCGGCGGTCGACAGCATTCTGGCCAAGCGCGGCGTCCGCGCTCAGGACATGACCGAGGCCGAATTCCAAACCCAGCGCATGCACTTTGCGCACGGCAACAGCGGGCTGCCGATCATCGGCGATCCCGATCGCGTAGCCGGCATGCTGATCGAGCTGAGCCAGGCAGGGCTCACCGGCATTGCGGTGTCGCTGGTCAACTACGCTGACGAGCTGCCCTATCTCGTTGCCGAGGTGCTGCCGCGGCTGGAGCGTGCGGGGCTGCGGCGGCCGGCCTGACAACCCATCTCACGGCAGCTTGATGCCGGCTTCGCTATGACCCGCGCCCATTTTGCGTTTTCCGCCTTCAGGTAGGCAGCGAACTCCGCCGGCGTGTCGCCGATCGGCGAGAATCCGATCGCGGCGAGCTTGGTCTTCACGTCGAGCGTGGCGACGAATTCCACCACCTTGCGATGCAGGAGATCGACGATGTCCTTTGGTGTGCCCGCGGGCGCCAGAATGCCGATCGGCGTCTCACCGATCTGTCCAGGGTAGCCGGCCTCTTCCATGGTCGGCACGTTCGGTAAGCCTTCCACGCGCCTCTCGCCGGTTACGGCGAGCGCACGGATTCCACCGGACTGGATGTGAGCCACCGACGGTGGCAGCGAGGCGAATGCGACCGGCGTGTGGCCCGCGAGCACGGACTGCGCCAGGGGACCACCGCCGCCGAACGGGATCGCGGTCAGCGTGAGCTGCTGCGAAAGCCGGAATAGCTCGCCGGAGAGGTTCGCTGGCGTACCGACGCCCGGGTGCGCATAGGCATGATACTTGTCCGGACTAGCCCGCATCAGGTCGACCAGCTCCTTGACGGTCCTGGCCGGCACGGACGGATTGACGATCAAGACGTTGGGCGTGGTCGCGATCCGCGTAATGGCGACGAGATCTTTCTCCGGATCGTAGGGCAGCGACTTGTACAGGCTCGCGTTGATGACCAGCGCCTGGCTGTTGACCAGCAGGGAGTAGCCGTCGGCCGGCGCGCGCGCCAGAGCGGCGGTACCGATGTTGCCGCCGGCGCCGGCTTGGGTCTCGACGTAGAATTGCTTGCCGAACGCCTCGGAAAATTTCTGGCCGATGATGCGGGCGATCAGGTCGGCTGGACCGCCAGGAGCAAACGGAACGAGCAGGCGTACCGGTTTGTTCGGGTAGCCGCTCGTGCTCTGTGCGTAGCTGGTATTGCCGCCTACAAGGACCACTGCGCCGACGATCAGCCCGATCAATGCACGCATCTGTCGCCTCCCTGCATTTCCATCTCGCGCGAGCCTAGCACCGTAACCGATCCGGCGATCGCCTCGTCGCGGTGCGTGAAATTCAGTCGGCAACCTTAAGCCTGCGTCCGGTCCATTGCCGGTAGGCCCATTCGGCCAGAAACGAAGCGGCTGCGATGATGGCCAGCGCTGCAATGGCGGCGGGCTGCTGCCGGTAGGTGTACACGCCGAGGATGACGAACATCACCAGACATGTGATGAGCGACAGCCACACGATGACAGCGTTCGCTCCGGTTTGTTCGAGCACGCGCAAATGGGCTGCATTCACCGCCGCATAGACCAGGAGAAATGCGGCGCTGCCCATCATGGCGATGCCCGACAGGTCGAAGCACAATGTCACCAGAACGACCAAGGCCGACGTGAGCAGAAGCCCGCCGGTCGCCTGCTTCCATTCGTCGGCGCGACAAGCCCGGCCGGCAACTCGCCGTCGCGGGCGATCATGTAGCAGACGTTGGCGGAGCCAAACAGCGTCGCGTTGATCGCCGAGGCGGTCGAGAACAAGGCGGCGATCGCGATCAGCCGGAAGCCGAACTCGCCCAGAAACGGCTTTGCGGCCTCGGCGAGCGCATAGTCACGCGCCCGCTCGATCTCGGCATTGGACAGATTGCCAGTCACGGTGATCGCCACTGCGAGATAGATCGCAATCACCAGGATCACACTGATGTAGAGCGCGCGTGGCAGCATTGTCCGGGGATTGCGCATGTCGCCGGCCGCATTGGTCACCAGTCCGAAACCCTCGTAGCCGATGAACAGCACGCCCGCGGCGAACAGGATCGCGCTCGCCTCCGGCCACAGCGCCGGCGCCAGGTTGCCGGGCTTGATGAACGTGAGACCCGCGACGGCGAACAGCACGAGGATCGCCACCTTGACCGCGACAATGATGGTTTCGCCGCGCCCCATGATCTTCGCGCCGAACGCGTTCATCGCCGTCAGCAGCAGGACTGCGCCGATGGCGAGCGACTTGATCAGCACAGGCGCGGGCGCCGACGTGATGAATGTCGCGGCGTAACTGCCGAACGCAGTCGCGTAGAGCGCCAGCGAAATGATGTAGCCGGCCCACATGAAGAGGTTGAGGCCGCCGGCGGGCACGCCGTCGCCGAAGCCCTTCACCAGGAAATGCACGGCGCCGCCCGCTGACGGGAACGTTGCGCCGAGCTTGGCGTAGGAATAGGTGGACAGCAGCGCCACCACACCCCCGATCGCGAACGCCAGCCACATCGCGTTGCCGGCTGCCTGCGCAACGACGCCCAGGATCGAGAAGATGCCGGCGCCGACCATGCCGCCGATGCCGATCGAGACGGCCGCGACCATGCCGATTTGGCCGGTGCCCGACGGGGCCGAAGTGGGGTTCGATGATGGGGGTGCGGCGGCCATAGCTGTCAGAGCTTCGAGAAGATGCACTGCTGTCGCGACATCAATTCATTAGAGCATGTTCCGGCGAAGCGTGCAGCGGTTTGCCGTTCTCGTGGCCTGCTGGGTTTTTCTAGCCTTGACGGGAGGTTCAAGTTTCAGTCCGTTATGCGCTCCATTGCGGCTATCACACCCTGAAGAGGAAATGCCATGCCTGCCAAAAAGTACACGCGTCAGGACCTTCGCGATGCCGCGGAGAAATACAAGAACTGGGGCAAGTGGGGGCCGAACGACGAAATCGGCACGCTCAACTTCACCACGGCTGAGGACATCGTCAACGCCGCCAAGTTGGTGAAGAAGGGCAAGGTGATCTCGCTGGCACTGAACTTCGATCACACCGGACCGCAGGGCGCCAAGAGCAAATATCCCTCAATGGGGCGCACCAATCCGATCCACACCATGCTGCGCACCGGCACCGATGCGTATTCCGGCGTGCTCGACAAGCGCGGCATCCGCGCCGCCGACGACATGGTGGTGATGCCGCTCCAGTGCGGCACCCAATGGGACGGGCTCGGCCACGTGTTCTATGAGAACAACATGTGGAACGGCTACGACTGCCGCGAGGTCACGACGGCCGGCGCGCAGAAGTGCGGCATCGAGAAGACCAAGAACAAGATGGTCGGCCGCGGCGTGCTGCTCGACGTGGCGCGCTTCAAGGGCGTGGAGTCGCTCGACGACGGCTACGGCATCACCTGCAAGGACCTCGACGATTGCGCCAAGGCGCAGAAGGTCGAGATGAAGCGCGGCGATTACGTGATCGTCCGCACCGGCATGATGCAGCGCTGCCAGACGCTCGGCAGCTGGGACGGCTATCCGGGCGGCGACGCGCCGGGCTTTGCGTTCGAGACGCTGGAGTGGATCAAGCGCGTCGAGCTTGCCGCGCTCGCCAGCGACACCTGGGGCTGCGAGGTGCGGCCGAACGAGACCGAGGAGGGCATCAACCAGCCCTGGCACTGGATCACCATCCCGATCATGGGCATGACCATGGGCGAGATCTTCGAGCTGAAGGAACTGGGCGAGGATTGCGCGGCGGATAAAATCTATGAGTTTTTATTCGTCGCGCCGGCCATCCCGATCACCGGCGCGGTGGGCTCGCCGGTCAACCCGCTCGCTATTAAATGAGTATCGGCGAGTTGATTGCCTCACTGTTCCTGCGGAGCCCGCGTGGCTCCGTTGCAGGAGCATCGCGGTCGCAAGGAATGGAGCGTTCTATGGACACCAAAACCTACCCCGTCACCCACACCGAGGCAGAATGGCGCAAGCTGCTCACCCCGGAGCAATACGACATCATGCGGGGCCACGGCACCGAACGGCCGGGAAGCTGCGCACTACTCTATGAGAAGCGCGCCGGCACGTTCTCCTGCGTGGGTTGCGATCAGCCGCTGTTCGTCTCCAAGATGAAGTTCGAGAGCGGGACCGGCTGGCCGAGCTTCAACGATCCGGTCCAGGGTTCGGTCGAGACCACGACCGACCGCAGCTACGGCATGGCGCGGACCGAAGTGCATTGCAGCCGTTGCGGCAGCCATCTCGGCCATGTGTTCGACGATGGCCCGCCGCCGACCCATCTGCGGTATTGTATCAATGGCGTCGCACTCAAGTTTCAGCCGGAGTAGCGCGCACGCTTCCTGCTTCCATCCCGGAAGCAACGGCCTTCGGGGCCTGCAATGTACTCAGCCACGGTCGGAGCCTGCCGTTACACGTTCGGCGATCTCAAGACGCTGCTCGCCAAGGCGTCGCCGCTGCGCAGTGGCGACCAGCTTGCCGGTGTAGCAGCGGAGGCCGGGGAGGAGCGCGTCGCCGCGCAATTTGCTCTGGCGGATTTGCCGCTCAAAACGTTTCTGAGTGAACACGTCGTCGCCTACGAAACCGATGCGGTGACGCGCCTGATCGCTGACAACCACGACGAAGCGGCCTTCGAGCCGGTCGCGCACCTGACCGTCGGCGGCTTCCGCGATTGGCTGCTTTCGGACGCGGCGACCACGCCGGTGCTCGCCGCGCTGGCGCCCGGCATCACGCCGGAAATGGCAGCCGCGGTCAGCAAGATCGGTGGCGTGCAGGATCTGATGGTGATGGCGTCGAAGTGCTCAGTGGTGACGCGCTTCCGCAATACCGTCGGTCTGCCCGGCCGGCTGTCGGTGCGGCTGCAGCCCAACCATCCGACTGATGATCCGCGCGGCATCGCTGCCAGCATTCTCGACGGCCTGCTGCTCGGCGCCGGCGACGCGGTGATCGGCATCAACCCGGCGTCCGACAGCCCGGATCGGGTGCATCAATTGCTGTCGATGCTCGATGATATCCGCAGCAAGCTCGACATCCCGACGCAGAGCTGCGTTCTGGCGCATGTCACGACCACGCTCGATCTGATCCGCCGCGGCTCGCCGGTCGACCTGGTGTTTCAGTCCATTGCAGGAACCGAGGCGGCCAATCGGGCCTTCGGCATCGATCTCGTGCTGCTTGATGAGGCACGAGAAGCCGCATTGGCGCTCAAGCGCGGTACGATCGGCGACAACGTGATGTATTTCGAGACCGGCCAAGGCAGTGCGCTCTCGGCCAACGCGCATCACGGCGTCGATCAGCAGACGCTGGAGGCACGCGCCTACGCGGTGGCGCGCCGCTACAAGCCGCTCCTGGTCAACACCGTGGTGGGCTTTATCGGGCCGGAATATCTCTACGACGGCAAGCAGATCGCCCGCGCCGGACTGGAGGATCATTTCTGCGGCAAGCTGCTCGGCCTGCCGATGGGCGTCGACGTCTGCTACACCAATCACGCCGAGGCCGATCAAGACGATATGGATGCATTGCTGGCGCTGCTTACAGCGGCCGGCGTCAACTTCGTGATGGGCGTGCCCGGCGCAGACGACATCATGCTCGGCTACCAGAGCACCTCGTTTCATGACGTGCTGGCGATGCGCGGTCTGTTCGGCCGCCGTCCGGCGCCGGAATTCGAGGAGTGGCTGGCGCGTCAGGGCTTGCTGGATGACGCAAGCCGCATCCGGCCGCGCAGTCTGCCCGCGCATTTCCGCGCGCTGTTGCCGGCATAAAAGTCATGGCAACGGATCACGTCGCGCTGCCTGCTGGTCTTCCCGACGAGGGACCATGGGCTGCGCTGCGCAGTCTCACTGCGGCGCGCATCGGCCTTGCCAGGGCCGGCGCATCGCTTGCCACCGGACCGCTCCTTGACGTTCGGCTCGCCCATGCCCGTGCGCGTGATGCGGTGCATGAGCCCCTCGACATACCACTCCTTGCCGCCGACATCGCCAGCCTCGGCATTCCGGTGCTGCAGGCCGCGAGCGCAGCCGAGGACCGCCAGCGTCATCTGATGCGTCCGGACCTCGGCCGCCGGCTGGCGCCCGACAGCGAAACTGTGCTGGCCCCGCGCGCCGCGTCCTATGAAGTTGTGTTCGTTGTCGCAGATGGTTTGTCGGCCCGTGCCGTGCAGATGCACGCGGCGCCGGTGCTTGCCGCCACGCTACCGGCGCTGCGTACCGACAACTGGCGCATCGCCCCCTGTGTCGTCGTTCGTCATGGCCGGGTTGCGCTCGGCGACACCGTGGCCGGGCTGTTGGGCGCCGGCTGCGTCGCGGTCCTGATCGGCGAGCGCCCCGGCCTGACCGCGCCCGACAGCATGGGCGCGTACCTGACCTGGCAGCCCCAACCGCAGACCACCGACGCGGAGCGCAATTGTATCTCCAACATCCGTCCCGAAGGCATCGGTTATGCCGACGCCGCGTTCAAGCTCCTGCACCTGCTGCGCGCGATGCGCGAGCGGCGCGTCTCGGGCGTCGCGCTCAAGGATGATTCCGACCGGTTGCTGATCGGCCGCAGCCCGCCTCCAACATGACGTTGACCAGGCGCCGGAACGCTTGCGGGCAGCGCGGCGTTTCCTCATTTCACGCTTGAGGGCCGCATCAGTGCCGCTCGCCGATCATGACCTGCAGGCGCTCCGCGAAGCGGTCCGATCGCTGGAGCATCCCGGACTGCCTGCGCGGCTGGCCGGCATGGTCGGCCGGCCGCTCGACCTGCTGGCGCAGGCGCTGCCGCCCGGCGCCACGCAAGTCATCTCAGCCGCCACGCAGAAGGGCCTTGAGGCTGCGCTAAAGGTTGCGGTGCTCACCATGAAGGACACGCCTGCCGCGGGCTCGCGGTTACTGCACAAAAGCCTTGCCGTTGCATCGGGCGCGTTCGGCGGCGCCTTTGGCCTGATGACACTGCCGGTCGAACTCCCGGTCTCCACCATCATCATGCTGCGCTCGATCGCTGATATTGCTCGCTCTGAAGGTGAAAATCTGCACGATCCGGACACTGCGCTGTCGTGCCTGCAGGTGTTCGCGCTGGGTGGCGGCACGCCGGGCGATGACGCCGCGGAAAGCACTTATTTCGCGGTGCGCGGCATCTTGGCGAAGTCGACCGCGGAGGCCGCGCGCTACATCGCGGAGCGCAGCCTGGTCGAGGAGGGCGCGCCGCTGTTGGTGCGGTTCCTCACGCAGGTCGCCGCGCGGTTTGGCATCGTGGTGACGCAGAAGTTCGCCGCGCAAGCCGTGCCGGTAATCGGCGCGTTCGGCGGTGCGGTGGTCAACTACGCGTTCATCGACCACTTCCAGGACGTGGCCCGTGGCCACTTCACCGTGCGTCGGCTGGAGCGCATCTACGGCAAGGACGAAATCCGTCGCGAGTACGATCGCATTCGGGCGGATTTGAACTAGAGCACTTTCATGATTCGTGGCGATAGCCTTGGTTGGCGAGGTAGTTTGCGCATTCTTGCGGTCTGACCTCGGTGAGGACTTCAGCAATCGCTGCGATCAGAGCTTCGACGGTTCTGGCGGCGGCCTTTCGCAGCAGGGCTTTGAGCTTGGCGAAGAACTGCTCGATCGGATTGAAGTCGGGACTGTAGGGCGGCAAGTAGCGCAACTCGGCGCCTGCGGCTTCGATCGCTTCGCGGACGCCGGCGACCTTGTGGCTTGCAAGGTTATCCATCACCACGATATCGCCAGGCTTAAGGATCGGGACGACGAACTGTTCGACATAAGCGCGAAAGCTTTCCCCATCCATCGGTCCGTCCAGCACACAGGGCGCGGCGACCTCGCCGAGCCGCAGTGCGGCAACGAAGGTCGTCGTTTTCCAATGTCCCCACGGCACGCTGCAAACGAGGCGCTCGCCGCGCGGACAGCGGCCGTAGCGGCGCGCCATGTCGGTCGCCGCACCGGTTTCGTCGATAAAGACGAGGCGTTCCGACTTCAGTTCGGGCTGGTTCGCACGCCACCGATCGCGGGCCTCGGCGACATCCGGCCGATCCTGTTCGGAAGCGCGCAGTGACTTTTTTTGAGCGGCAATTTGAGAAACTTCAGCCTGTTCCACAGGCAGCCGATGCTGACCTTGACCTTGCATTCGTCCGCAAGCCAGACCTGCAGCTCCTCGAGCGTCGCATCCGGATGAGCCGCCACGCGGGCGCGAATGGCTTCGTCGTGAGGTGCGAGCTTCGGCTTGCGTCCCGCTCGGCCCAAACGCGCCGTCGTCTCACCGGTCGTTCGCCGACGGCCAACGACCTTGGACACGTAGGATACGCTGACCAGAAGCACCCGCGCCGTCGCACAGACACGCGTTCCTGCATCGACCGTCGCAATCACGCGTTCACGCAGATCCTGGGAATAGGGCTTGCCCATCGGCGATTCTCGCAGCCATTGGCACCGCTACCCAGAATCACAAATCAGCCCCGTTGGGTATCCATCCGATTCCGCAAAACGTGAAAATGCTCTAGACTATCGAAAACAGGGAGGACCGACATGACCATCCGCATTCTGGCGGCCGCCGCTGTCGCGGCCATCGTCGCCGCGCCGCAGGCGATTGACGCCCAGACCTATCCGGCCCGTTCGGTGACGCTGGTGGTTCCCTCCGCCGCCGGCGGTGGGACCGACACTATCGCGCGGCTGATCGGCGATCAGCTTTCCAAGCAGCTCGGTCAGGGCTTCGTGGTCGAAAACCGCACCGGCGCCGGCATGCTGGTCGGTACCGCGGCAGTGGCGAAGGCTGCACCGGACGGCTACACGCTGCTGGTCGGGTTGACCGGCAACATGTCGGTCAACTCCAGCCTGTTCGCAAAGCTGCCGTACGATCCACTCGGAGATTTCGTGCCGGTCGCGATGCTCGCCAACTATCCGTTCCTGGTGGTGGTGAACAGCGATCTGCCGGTGAAGTCGATCAAGGAGCTGATCGCGCATCTCAAGGCGAACGCCGGCAAGGTCGACTACGCCTCGGCCGGCAACGGCACCGGGCAGCATCTGGCGCCCGAGCTGTTCAAGATGATGACCGGCACGGACATGAAGCCGATCCACTACAAGGGCGCTCAGCCTGCCTATCTCGATGTGATCTCCGGGCGCGTGCCGGTGTTCTTCGACAACATGTCGACCGCGATGAGCTTGGCGAAGCAAGGCAAGGTGCGCGCGCTCGCGATTACGTCGAAGACGCGCTCGCCGCTGATGCCCGAATTGCCGACGATGGAGGAAGCCGGCGTGCCGGGCTACGAGTACCACACCTGGTTTGGCTTCTGGGCGCCGAAGGGGACGCCGCAGACGGTGATCGACAAGCTCGACGCTGAGGTGAGAAAGGCGCTTGCCGATCCTGGCATTCAGCAGAAGATTGCCGCCGGCGCTGGCGCGCCATCCACCATGGCGCGCAAGGATATCGATCCGTTCGTGAAGGCCGAGATCGCCAAGTGGGCCGAGGTGGTCAAGCGCGCGGGCATTAAGGTGGAGTAGGGTGCGCGGCCGCCTCTATTGCAGCTACCCACAGCTGCGCGGAACATGGATGCACTCCTGCGCGTTAGTACGCTCAAGGAGCATCGCGTGCGAGAGCCAGTCCCATATCGAAACAAATTTGGGCGCTTCGAATACGACCCGGTGACCGGGACGTATGTGCTTACCGTTGTAGTGCTTGCCGCCGTCGTGCTGGGCTCGCTCGCCTACAATTATCAGGGCAGTCCGCGAACGGACGAAAAGGCCAGCGCACAACAGGGCGTCACCATACCGAAACCGATCCAATCGCCACCGGCGACGATAGGCTCCGGCGCACCGCGATAGCTGACACGCTAAAAAACCATTATCTTGCAATGCCTTCAGCGGCTTCACGCGATCTTGAGCAGCCTTGCCGAATACCCCTTGACTCTTTCGACTGACGAATTACAATAATCGTCACAGTTCACTCGCTGCCGAGGTATAGCGATGACCGTTCAAACCAAGATCAGGCCCGACGATACCAGGGCGCGGATCATGGAGACTGCGGAGACCCTGTTCAGGCGGCTTGGCTTTGCGAAAACAGCTGTCGCCGACATCGCCGCGGAGCTCGGCATGTCGCCCGCCAATATTTATCGCTTCTTCCCGTCCAAGGCCGCGATCGTGCAGGCGATGTGCCAGCGCTGCCTCAACGAGCTTGAGGAGAAGATTTGGCAGATTGCGCGCTCGCGCGGCCCGGCGAGCCAGCGCCTGGAGCGACTGGAGCTCGAAGTCCTTGCTTATCACAAGGAAAATCTGCTGGTAGATCAGAGGGTCAGCGACATCGTCGAAGTGGCGATGGAGGAGAGCTGGGACGCCATCGTGGCGCACAAAGAGCGCATCCGCACCGCCATCGAGCTGATCCTGCGGGACGGTATCGAAGCGGGCGAGTTCGAGACGGTGGAGCCGAAGGAAACCTCGCTGCTGATCATGAAGGCATTCGTTGGCTACTGCCACCCGATCCTGCTCGCGCAGAGCGTTCGGGAAGGCCAGGACCTCGAAACCGAGGCCAGTTCGTTGATCCGCTTCTTGCTGCGCGCCATCACCCCCCGAAAGTGAACGGCCATGTCCAAATCCCAGCACGCCGGACTGCGACCAAAAAGTGACGATTTCGTATTTTCGTCAGTCATCAGCCATCATTCGAATACGGTCTCCCCGACCGGGGTGGAGACCCCGGTGGCGCCGCGCCGCCGTTTGCGAGTCCCCCTAGCAGCGATCGGTGCGTCGCTCCTCCTCGCCGCCTGTCAGGCGGAAACGGCGCCGGTGCCCCGGCTGGAGCGTCCGGTTCAGGTCCAGCGCGTCAGCTTCGAAACCACGGGCGCGGCCCGCGAGTTCGTCGGCGTGGTGCGCGCCCGCTACGAGACTGACCTCGCGTTCCGGGTCGGTGGCAAGATCGTGGCCCGCGTCGTCAACGTCGGCGACCGGGTGCGCGCCGGCGATGTCATCGCGCGGCTCGATCCGCAGGACCTGAAGCTGCAGGTCGAGAGCGCCGAGGCTGAGCTTGCCGCTGCGACATCGAACCGGTCGCAGGCCGCGGCTGATCTCGAACGCTACACCACTTTGAAAGAGCGCGGCTTTGCGCCGATAGCGCAGTTCGATCTCAAGAAGTCGGCCAACGATGAAGCCTTGGGTCGGCTCGCCCGCGCGCAGCGCTCGCTCGAGCTCGTCCGCAATCAATTCGCTTATGCCGAACTCAAGGCTGACGCCGATGGCGTGATCACCGCGACCCTCGCCGAGCCCGGCCAGGTCGTTGCCATTGGCCAACCCGTGGCGCGACTTGCGCACCGCGGCGAGAAGGAGGCGGTAATCGCGCTGCCGGAGACTTGGCTTGAAGAGGCGCGCCAGGCAAAGGCGACGATGCGGCTGTGGTCGGACAGTGATCGCCGCTTCCAGGCCAAGCTGCGCGAGCTCTCGCCACAGGCTGACGCCGCCACTCGCACCTATGCGGCACGATTTACAATTCTCGATGCGAACGACGGCGTTGCGTTCGGTATGACCGCGACCGTGACGTTGGAGCGTGCGCGCGAAGTGCCGACCGCTCGGCTTCCGCTTGCGGCGGTCCTCAATCGTGGCCACGGCCCGTCGGTCTACGTGGTCGGCGACGGCGGCGCATTGCTGCTCCAGCCGGTGACGGTCACCGCCTTCACCGAGGATGCTGCGCTTGTGACATCCGGCGTCAAGGACGGCGATACCGTCGTCACCCTCGGCGTCCAGAAGCTCGAGGCGGGCTTCAAGGTCCGCCCAATGACCGCCCGCAACTAGTTCAGCCGCAGCGTAGGAGCGACGCGATGAAACGTTTCAATCTCTCGGAATGGGCCATCACCCACCGCGCGCTGGTGCTGTTCATGATCCTGTTGATCGGCGCCGCTGGGCTGTTCTCCTATTTCAAGCTCGGCCGGGCCGAGGACCCATCGTTCACCATCAAGGTCATGACCATCCAGGTGGCCTGGCCTGGCGCCACCGCCGCCGAGCTACAGGCGCAAGTCGTCGACAAAATCGAGAAGAAGCTGCAGGATCTGCCCCATCTCGATCGCGTCGAAAGCTACTCGCAGCCCGGCGTCGCCTTCATCCGGGTCAACCTCTCCGACACCACCCCGCCTCGCAAAGTCAAGGAGCTTTGGTACCAGGCGCGCAAGAAGGTCGGCGACATCCGTGGCGATCTGCCGGCCGGCATCATCGGCCCGAACTTCAACGACGAGTTCGGCGACGTCTATTCGGCGCTCTACATGATGACGGCCGACGGCATGGGCCTAGCCGATCTCAAGAAGGTCGCCGAGGACATCCGCCAGCGCTTGCTGCGGGTTCCTGCCGTCAACAAGGTTGATCTCATCGGGGTTCAGCCGGAAAAGATCTTCATCGAATTCAGTCATGCCAAGCTCGCCACGCTCGGCATTACCCCGCAACAGATCTTCGACAGCGTGGCGCGGCAGAATGCCGTCACCGCCGGAGGCTCGGTCGACACCTCCGCCGACCGCATCCATGTGCGCGTGACCGGCGCGTTCTCCGGTGCCGAGGCGATCGCCGCGGTGCCGGTGCAGGCGGACGGCCGCGTGTTCCGCCTCGGCGACATCGCGACCGTCAAGCGCGGCTATGAGGACCCGCCGAGCTTCCTGGTGCGCGAGGGCGGCCGCCCCGCACTCGGGCTCGGCGTCTCCATGCAGGACGGCGGCAATATTCTGTCGCTCGGGGAAAACCTCAAGAAGGCGATGAAGGCGATCACCGCCGAGCTTCCCGTCGGCATCGAGATCACGCAGGTCGCCGACCAGCCGCACGTCGTCGACGGCTCGGTGTCGGAATTTCTCAAAACGTTCGTCGAAGCGCTCGGCATCGTGCTGCTGGTGAGCTTCATTGCGCTCGGCTGGCGGACCGGTATCGTGGTCGCACTGTCGGTGCCACTGGTGTTGGCGATTGTATTCGTCGTCATGTACGCGGGCGGGCTTGACCTGCACCGCATCACGCTCGGCGCGCTGATCATCGCGCTTGGGCTGCTGGTCGACGACGCCATCATCGCCATCGAGATGATGGTGGTGAAGATGGAGCAAGGCTTCTCGCGCGCGCAGGCCGCGACCTTCGCCTGGAGCTCCACCGCATTCCCGATGCTGACCGGCACGCTGGTCACGGCCGCGGGCTTCCTCCCAGTCGGCTTTGCCAATTCGAGCACCGGCGAATACGCCGGCGGCATCTTCTGGGTCGTCGGCCTCGCGCTGATCGCGTCCTGGTTCGTGGCGGTGCTGTTCACACCCTACCTCGGCCTGAAGCTGCTGCCGGACTTCGCCAAAGCCAACTCTGCTGGCCATGCGCGTCACGATCCCGAGGCGATCTATGACACACGCGTCTATCGCACGCTGCGCCGCGTCATCGCGCTTTGCCTGCGTTGGCGCAAGAGCGTCGTCGCCGCGACCATCTTCATGTTCGTCGCGGCAATCGCGGCGTTCGGCCTGGTGCAGCAGCAGTTCTTTCCCACTTCGACGCGCACCGAGCTGTTCTTCGAGATGCAGCTGCCGGAAGGCACCGCTATCGGCGTGACCCACGCGACCGCGAAGAAGGCCGAGAGCATGCTTGCCGGCGACCCCGACATCGCGACCTACACGAGCTATGTCGGTCAGGGCGCGCCGCGGTTTTGGCTCGGCCTCAATGTCGTGCTGCCCAACCCGAACTTCGCGCAGATCGTCATTGTCGCGAAGGACCTCGAAGCCCGCGAGCGCATCAAGGCGCGGCTCGAAACGGCGCTCGCCGACGGCGCCCTGCCGGAGGCGCGCACGCGCGTCGACCGCTTCGTGTTCGGTCCTCCGGTCGGATATCCGGTGCAGTTCCGCGTCATCGGGCCTGATCCGCTGAAGGTGCGCGAGATCGCCGACGACGTACGCAAGGTCATGGCGGCCAATCGCAAGCTTGTCGATCCGCACCTCGACTGGAATGAGCAGGCCAAGTCGATCCAGCTCGAGGTCGACCAGGACCGCGCCCGCGCGATTGGCCTGACCCCGCAGGACGTGGCGCAGACGCTGCAGACGCTGCTCACCGGTCTCACCGTGACGCAGTACCGCGAGGGCATCGAGTTCGATCGCGGTGGTGGCGCGGGCCACGCCCGCCGAACGGCTCGATCTCGACCGCCTGCCGAGCCTCACCATCTCCACGCGCAACGGCGTCGCGGTGCCGCTGTCGCAGATCGCGCGGATCAAATACCAGTACGAAGAGCCGATCCTTTGGCGGCGCAACCGCGACCTCGTGCTCACCGTGCGTGGCGACATCATCGACCGCGTGCAGGCGCCGGACGTGAGCAACGAGATCGCGCCGAAACTGCAGCCGATCAAGGATGCGCTGCCCTACGGCTACCGCATCGAGACCGGCGGTGCGATCGAGGAAAGCGCCAAGGCGAACGCCTCGCTCGCCGCGGTGTTCCCGGCCATGGCGGTGGCGATGCTCGCCATCCTGATGATCCAGCTGCAGAGCTTCATGCGGCTTGCGTTGGTGTTCGCGACCGCCCCGCTCGGCATCATCGGCGCGACCGGTGCGCTCCTGATCGCCAACCGGCCGTTCGGCTTCGTGGCGCTGCTCGGCATGATCGCGCTCGCCGGCATGATCATGCGCAACACCGTCATCCTGGTCGATCAGATTGACCGCGATATCGCGGCTGGCCACACCCGGCATCGCGCCATCATCGATGCCACCGTACGCCGCGCCCGCCCGGTTGTTCTCACCGCGCTTGCCGCGATCTTCGGCATGGTCCCGCTTGCGGGCAGCCTGTTCTGGGGGCCGATGGCGATCACCATCATGGGCGGATTGTTCGTCGCGACGATCCTGACGCTGCTGGTGGTGCCGGCGCTCTACGCGCTGTGGTTCCGCGTGCGGGAGAACGAGCCGCAGCCGGTCACCGCACCCGACCAAGCCATGGAACCACTCGACCCGCAACTCGCACACCTACGGATTGCCGCAGAATGAAACACCGCAACACAGCCACTGTCGTCATCCCGATCGGCGAGCCAGGCCGCTTTCACGAGCCGACGTTGGACGAGATCTTGTCTGATCCGATCGTCACAGCGGTGATGCGGGCCGACGCGGTCGATCCGCAGGAACTCGGCGCCATGTTGGGCAAGGTCGCCCGCAAGCTGAGGGCGACCGCAGCGGCGGCGTGACGTCGGCTGCAGCACTCGCGCGAGCGATCAGAAGAAGTCCAGCGACTCGCAGCCCGTTCCGGCCTGGAAACTGGTCTTGTGCTTGCGGCTCGGAATGTCGATGACATGCACCGAGCCGTCGCCCTGGCAGGCGACGAACAATTCGTCGCCGCGGAACGCCATGTCCATCGCCTGTTCGCCGACCTTGATCGCGGTCTGGCTGCGGAACCACGGGTCGATCAGGCTGACCGTGCCGGAATGCACGCTGGTCACACACAGCAGACTGAAGTCCGGACTGTAGCGGGCGATCTGCGCGGGCTTGGGCAATCCTTCGAGCCGGATCTCGGCGGTGACGCGCTGGCTTATCGTGTCGGCCAGGAACAGCGCAGGCTTTTCGTCGTCGACCACCACCAGCGTGCGGCTGTCGGCCGAGATCGCGATGCCGGCGAGCGCGCGGGGCGTCTTGATCTTGCCAAGCAGTTTCCGGTTCGGCAGGTCGATCACCGAGATCGTCGCGTCCTCCTCGTTCTCGGTGTAGAGCCGCTGCCCGTCCGGCGAGATGATCAGGCGGTGTCCGTTGGTCGAACCGGAATCGATTGCCCCGACCACGTTGTTGGTCTTGGGATCGATCACCGCGACCACCGCGCTGTTCTCGCAGGTGATGTAGATCATCCCGTCGGGCCCGAGCTTCAACGTGTGCGGCGCGATGTAGGGCTGCAGATCGATGGTATCGATCAGCGCGCGCTTGTGCAGGTCGAACACGCACAGGTGATGCTGCGGGTTCGGATTGCGGCCGTGGATGCCGTCGCCGAAGATCGGCACATAGGCGCGGCCAGTCTCATGCACCACCAGCAGCTCATGCACGGTGCGCTCGAAGCCGTCGAGCACGACCTCGGTCTGGTAGGTGACAGGATCGAGGAACAGGACCTTCGTCCCCATCTTGTCGACCGCGATCAGGCCACGGCTGTTGGATGAATCGGTCAAGGTTCAACGCCTTCTCGTGTCAGTGGCGCGCAATTGTAGCGCAAGCCGATGACAAGACTATCAGCGAAATTCGGCGATGGGATCGCCTGACGGGGCGCGCTCCGGGCTAGCCGGGCCTGACGGATCGGCCCGTGAAGCGCGACCGCCCTGCGGCGACGGCAGTCCTCAGCACCGGCATGAAGATCACCAGGATCGCGATCAGGAACGCGCTGAGCGGGCGCGTGAAGAAGATCGTCCAATCGCCGCCTGAAATCGCCAGCGACTGATAGAACGACGTCTCCAGCATCTTGCCGAGCACCAGACCGAGTACCAGCGGCACCGTCGGAAAGCCGAACATTTGCGCGGCACAACCGAGCAGTCCGAACAGTACCGCGATAACAATGTCGCTGAACTTCTGATCCTGCGCGAACACGCCGGCGAACGAGATCACAAGGAAAATTGGCGCCAGCAGTTCGGCGCGGACCAGCGTCACCATCGCCAGCAGCCGCGCGCAGAGCACGCTGACCATCATGAACATGATCGCTCCGAACAGAAGGCCGATCAGGAAGCCGTAAACCAGGCCGGGCTGGCTGCTGAACAGCAGCGTGCCGGACCGGATGCCGTGCACCGTCAGGGCCACCAGCAACAGTGCAGTGGTGGCGCCGCCGGGAATGCCGAGCATCAAAGCGGGGGCGAGACTCGCCGAGATCGCGGAATTGTTCGCGGCTTCCGGCGCGATCACGCCTTCCGGCGCGCCCTTGCCGAAGCGATCCGGCTCCGCGGCAGCGCGCTTCTCGACCTCGTAGGCGAGGAAGCTCGCGGCGGTGGCGCCGACGCCTGGTACGATGCCGATCCAGGCCCCGACCAGGGTGGAGCGAATGAGCGCCACGGGATAGCGGAATGTGTCGAAAATGCCCTGCCAGACCGATCCTTCCAGCCGGCCGATTTTGGAGATGGTGCCGCGCTCCTGGATCCAGAGCATGATTTCGGTGATGGCAAAAATTCCGGTCATCACCGGCACCAGACCGATGCCATCCTGCAGCTCAAGCACTCCAAACGTGAAGCGCATCTCGCCGACCACGGCATCGACGCCGATGCAGGACAGCCAGAGGCCGAGCGCCGCCATCACCAAGCCTTTGCTGATCGACTTCTGCGACAGCGAGGCGACGAACGCGATGCCGATGGCGGCCAGCGCGAAATACTCCGGCGGACCGAACGCCAGCGCCACGTCGATCAGCGGTTCCGCAATCGCCATCACACCGACGACACCGAACACCGCAGCGAAGAACGAGGCGCCGATCGACAGTCCGATCGCCACAGTAGCGCGGCCCTGCCGCGCCATCGGGTGGCCGTCGTAGCAGGTCGCTGCCGCGCTGGTTTCACCCGGCACATTGAGCAGGATCGACGTGAACGAGCCGCTGCAATTGGCTGCCACGGAGATCGAAGCCAGCGCCAGCAGCGCCGACAAGGGATGCATGGAGAATGTGAACGGGATCAGCAGCGCCATGGCCGTGATCGGCCCAAGGCCCGGAATGACGCCGACGAACAGCCCTGCGAGCGTGGCGAGGAACATGATGGACAGGTGGTTCCACGCCAGGACAGTCCACAGACCGGCCGCGAGGTTTTCCAGCATCGGCGAAGGTCCTATGTCCCGAGCGCCTGCAGCAGCAGGCTGCCCGGAAGACGGATGCTGAATCCCATTTCAAACACGAGATAGATCGCGCCGAGCGTGCCACCGGCGATCACGCCGATCACGGCAGGCCTGCGTTCGCCCAGCACGGCGAGCAGTCCAGTGAGAAAGATCAGTGAAGCAACCCAGAATCCAAGCGCCAGCAGAAGCGCGCCGTAGATCGGTGGCGCGGTGTAACTCACCGCGATGCTGTGCCAGGCCGGGCCCGCGTCGTCTCGGTTGGACGCGCGACCAAACCGCTGCGCGCTGAACGCCACGCGGCAGGACTGTGCGAGTGCGACCGCGGCGCCCAGCAGACCGACGATTGCGATCAGTCTCGGAAAGGGCCGCGCCTCGGGGCTGAACGTTCCGGTCTCCAACAGGATCAGCGCAAAGCCAATAAGGCCGATCGTGGCAAGCACAGCCGATCCGATCGCATGCGGCCAAGCGCCGATTTCGTTGCGATCCGTGGCGACCGGCTCGACGCTCATCTTTTGAGGTCCTCTTTGAACTCGAGGATCATCGCGCGGTGTCCGTTGTGTTCTTCCTTGATGCGCTCCGGCGTGAGTGGCGTCACCGAATTGCCGAGCATCTTCATCTTCTCGGCAAAATCCGGCTGCGCGACTGCGTCGGCGACGGTCTTCCGCAGCAGTGCCACCCGGTCGGCGGGGACGCCGGGCGACGTGCTGGCGAAGAACAGCTGATTGACCCGGCGGCACATTGTAACCAAGCTCCTTCAGCGTCGGCACCTCATCGAGCGGAAATTCGCGTGCGTCGCTGGTGACGGCGAGGAAGCGAAGCCGATCGCCGCCTTGGCGCCGGCCCGAGGCCGGTCCGCCGCCGCCTACGTCGACGTGGCCGCCGAGCACGGCCGCGTAGGCCGGCGAGGCGCCGTCGAAGTGCACGATGTCAAAGCTGAGTCCGAGCTTCTTGCGCATCGACACGATGTGCAGGTGCTGCGCCCCGCCGCGCCCGATCGACGCGAACGTGACGCGGCGTTTCTTGGTCTCGGCGACAAGGTCCGCGAACGTCTTGATCGGGGAATCGCTGCGCACGCAATACTGGAAGCCAGTGCTCGACCAGCCGTAGATCGGCTCGAAGCTATCGGCCTTGTACGGGACGCTGTAGGCGAGCTCATCCACGATCGCGCCGGGCGCCACCTCGGTCATCACCGTGTAGCCGTCGGGTTTTGCCGCGAACAGCTTGTTGCGGGCGATGCGGCCGCCTGCACCGGTGGCGTATTCGAGCCGGACCTTAAAGCCCGCCTTTTCCATATAGGGTTGCACGATGCGGGTCGACACATCGACCGTTCCGCCGGGCGATTGATAGATCAACCAGACCAACTCCTGATCCGGGTATGCGGCGAAGCTCGGCGTTGGAGCGACGCTCGCAGCAGCGGCGGTGGCGAGAAACCGGCGACGGGTTAGCGACACGACAATCTCCATGCGCTTGGAGAGTGGAAGCGCGCAGCATGCAAGACACATGCCGATGAGTCACGTGTCTTGGTGGCGAGATAGTCCGATTTGCGCGTCGGCTACGGCAGCACCTGTCGGCCGAATCTTTTTTCCAGCGCACGTCCGAACCGATACTTCAGTTCGGGACCATCAAACGGCGGGCTCTCGAAGTGGCGCGACGGCGGCTCAAGTTCGAGCACCACCGTGGTTGGTCCACTGTCGCGGAACGCAGCCGCAAATCCCGCCTCGAGCTCGGTGGTAGAGCTGAACCGGAACACGCGGGGAATGCCCGCCGCGCGGGCCACGCCGGCGAAATCGATCGCGCGGCCGTTCGGCAGCGCCACCGCGTCGGTCGAGCCGTAGCAGCGGTTGGCGACGATGATGGAGACCATGTTCGGCAAGGCGAGATCGCGCTCGACGAACAGCAGGCCTGTATTCATCACAAAAGCGCCATCGCCGAGGAAGGCCCAGACCCGCGCCTCTGGATAGCCCATCGCGATGCCCGCCGCGAACATGGTCGACAGGCTCATGGAGGCTTCGAGATAGAAGGTCTGCTCGGTGTCACTCGTGGTCTCCCACCAGGCCTCCGACGAGTTTCCGGCCGACGTGACCACAAGCTCGTCAGTGCGGCGCGCCGCCAGCACGGCAAAGCATTGCTCGATCGGCATCGGCATCAGCGCTGCCCCTTCAGGAGGTCGCGGCCGAGCGCCACCACGCACGGCCGCCCGATCACCGACATGTGCCGGTAAGCGGTGCCGATCTTGTCCAGCTCCTCGAACGTCTCGACGTAGGTGGCGGGCATGTCGATGGCATCGATCACCGAGCGCAGATAAAGGCCGTTCGAGACGTGAAAACGCGCTGTGTCGCCTGGCGCGCCGCGCAGCGTGATCAAGAACAGCATCGGGATCTGGTAGGTGTAGTTGATCTTGGTGATGGCGTAGATGCAGGTGAGGAAGCCCGAGGCGCCCATCAGCGCGACGCCCGGGTTGCCGGTGAAGAATGCGCCGGAGCACAGGCCGACGGCGGCCTCTTCGCGATTGACCGAGACATGCCGGAACCGGTTGTCGCCATCGAAGTGCCGAATCATCGGCGCAATCCAGTTGTCGGGCAGGCTGGCGACCAAGCTGGCATTTTCGCGATGCAGGACATCGGCCACCGCGCGCGCGACGTCGGCGGCGCTGCGTTGCGATTGAGGTGTGTTCGACATGTCAGGCTTTCACGCGGAAAAGTGCATGATGCACCAGCCGGCCGAGAATTGGCCAGCGCAAAACCGCGCTATGAACCCCACACCTCGCGTGCGGTCGCAACGACCAGCTCGAGCTTGCGCTTCTGGTCGTCCTCGCTGAGCGGATTGCCCTCGATCGTCGAGGCGAAGCCGCATTGCGGGCTCAGCGCCAGAAACTCCAACGAAACGTATTTTGCGGCCTCGTCGATTCGGCGTTTCAATTCGTCCTTCTTCTCCAGCGCCGGCGACTTGGTGGTGACGAGACCGAGCACAGCGACCTTGCCTTTGCCGAGATGAGCGAGCGGCGCAAACGAGCCTGCGCGTGGCGTGTCGTATTCGAGGAAGAAGCCGTCGACGTCGATTTCCCGGAATGACACCGCGACGGGGTCGTAGCCGCCCTCGGCGAACCAGCCGCCGGCGTGATTGCCGCGGCACATGTGCACACAGATCGTCATGTCGTCCGGCGCCTCGTGCACGCAGTCGTTGATCAGTTTCGCGTAGCGCTCAACCAACGCGTCGGGGTCCTCGCCCTCTTTCTGCGCCGCCGCGCGCAGCGTCGGGTCCGACAGGTGACCCGGGATGTTGGTCTCGTCGATCTGCAGATAGCGGCAGCCTGCGGCGTAAAGCGCGGCGATCTCCTCGCGATAGACCTGCGCGATGTCCTGATAGAGCAGCTCAACGTCGGGATAGACCTTGCTGTGCATGCGCGAGCGTGTCGAGCGGAAATGCAGCAGGGTCGGCGACGGGATGCACCCCTTGGCGACGAGCCCGGCGGCGTCCGCGATCGGCCTGAGCTGCGCGAAATCGGTGCGGGTCAGGCTCTGCGTGCGCTTGAGGCGGGAATGCAGCTCCATGCGCGGCGGCGAGAACGACACGCTGCCGTCAGCGCTCTTGAAGCGCACGGCCAGCGGCTCGCCAAACTTGAGCCCGTCGATCCGTTCGATGAAATCCATGAACCAGTGGCGCCGCCGGAAATCGCCGTCGGTGGTGTGCTGGAAGCCGCATTCTTTGTGCAGGGCGGCGGCACGTTTGATCTCGTCATCCTCGATGCCGCGCAGTTCGGTGTCAGGCATCTTCCCGGCTTGGTTTGCCGCCCGCGCATCGAGCAGGCGCTTCGGGCGAAGCAAGCTGCCGACGGTGTCGGCGCGGAAGGGAGGGGAGGGCATCAGTTCAACCTCAATTCCGTGATGTGCTTAGGGTCGGGCTTGAGCTCGCCGCGCTCGACCTTCTTCACAATGTCGGTCAGCACCGCGTTGGCCCGGCACGCGACGCCGAGCCTTTCGCCTTCGCGCGCCACCAGGCCGTTGAGGAACTCGATCTCGGTACGCCGGCCTTTCTGCATGTCCTGACCCATCGAAGGGCGCTTTCCGTCGGCGGTGCGGCCTGAGTCCTTGAAGCGCTGCTCGTCGCATGCCTTCATCGCCGCCTCGTCACCCTCGCCCGCGCGCGCGATGGTTTCGGGCGGCAGGTGCAGGATTTCCTCAAGCTGAAACCCAAGCGCCTGGCCGACCCGGATTGCCTCGCTGCCGAGCCGAGTTGAGAAGCGGCGCAGCGCATCGTCTTTCAGCATGGCGCCGCCGCCGAGACCGGTGCAGGCGGAAAGCCCGTTCGCCATCGAGTTGGCGACCAGCTTCGACCAGCGCTCGCCCCACAGATTGTTGGTCACCTTGGCACTATCGGCGTAGGCGACCAGGCGGCAGACCTCCTCGGCGCGCGGTGTGATGCGGCCGTGCGGCTCGCCGGCACGGAACACCGTGTGCGCGTCGCGGTGCTTGGCGGCGCCGCGATGGACCAGGCCGGGCTCCGGCAGGTTGACGGTGATCGACGAGGCGATGCAGCCGAGCGTCTTGCCCCAGCCGACGACGCTGGCGATGGTCTCCTCGTTCATGCAGTTCTGCAGCGAGACCACGTAGCCGTCGGGCGCCAGATATTGCTTGATCAGCATTGTCGCCCAGGCCGTGTCATACGACTTCATGCACACGAAGGCGATATCGATCGGCTTCTCCTTGGCGAGTTGCTGCGCGTCGGTCACATGCAGCGCACGCACTGGCACCGTGAACTCCGGCTCCTTCATGGCGTGCGTGACGCGCAGGCCATGGTTGCGCATGTGCTCGACATGGGCGGGCCAGGGGTCGATGAAGGTGACGTCCTCGCCGGCCTGCACCATATGGGCGCCGGCATAGCCGCCGACAGCGCCTGTTCCCATGATGGCAATCTTTTTACCCACGCGTGCCTCCCTGTGTCTCAGGAAGCTGAGGGTAGCGCGCGGCGCGGGCGGATCACAACGGCGGTAGGGCCCAGGAGATGACGAGCGGCTTGCCGCTTGGCTCCTTATCTGCGCCAGCGCCTACGCCGGTATTCGCGCTGCGCCTTGTAATTGACTCACTTCACTCCTATAAGGCGGGATCGATATGGCCGGACAACTGGGCCGCTTCGCCTCGTCACTGACGGCGCGCACGTTCAGACCTTCTTACCAAATCGACGAACTGGGAAAATGGCCACGATGCTCGTGCTGCCAGATCCCGTGCGCACACCGTAAGTGAAAGGACATTTTCAATGAATACGGGTACTGTGAAGTTCTATAACGACCAAAAAGGCTTCGGCTTCATCCAGCCGGACGACGGCGCCAAGGACGTGTTTGTCCATGCCACCGCCTTGGAGCGTGCCGGCATCCAGGGCCTGCGTGAAGGCCAAAAGGTGAAGTTTGACACGCAGAACGATCCGCGCAGCGGCAAGGTCGCCGTCGGCACGATCGAGATCGCGTGACGCCAAAGCTGAGACGCCGCCATAACGGCGGCGTCTCAAACCGGAGATTGAGACCGCATGCGCATCTTTATCTTCAAATCCGAAGCGGGCGGCGGGCTGCGCGCGTTTGCCGGAGACTCGGACACGCGTGTGCTGCCGTCAAATCACGGCCCATGGCATGCCGTTGGCGTTGTCCGCCCGGAAGCCGATCCACCCTACAATTTCAAGCGCGATGCCATTGAACAGGCGATCGCGAACCAGGGCTTCCAGCTTTTCCGCCTGAAGAAAAAACCGGCTGCCGTATAGCCACAAGAGGCTCTGCCAATTGGACTTCACTGCATATAGTGGATCGGAACAAGGCCGTCGTTGGATTCGCCTGTTGGCTCGTTACCGCGAGCCGAGCCACACCCGCAGCGTTGTTGAGATCGCCGTCACCCTGGTGCCGTTCACGGCGCTATGGGTGCTGAGCTGGGTTGCGGTACATCTCGGGCATTGGCAGTTGTCGCTGCTGCTGGCGATCCCGGCCGCGGGCTTTCTGGTGCGACTGTTCATGATCCAGCACGACTGCGGACATGGATCGTTCTTCCGCAATCGCCTGGCGAACGACGCGATAGGCCGCGTCATCAGCGTGTTGACGTTGACGCCCTACGATGCCTGGCGTCGCGCCCACGCCAGTCACCACGCCAGCTCTGGCCATCTCGACCGGCGCGGAATCGGCGACATCGACACCCTGACCGTGGAGGAATTCAACGCGCGTTCTGCCTGGGGACGTGCGCAGTACCGCCTTTATCGGCATCCGCTGGTCATGTTCGGGATTGGTCCCGCCTATCTGTTTCTCCTGCAGAACAGATTTCCGTCGCGGCCGACTAAAGATGGATGGCAGAGTTGGATGAGCGCGATGTTGACCAATGTGGCGATTGCCGTCATTGCCGGCCTGCTGATCTGGCTCGTCGGGGTTGGCACATTTTTCCTTGTGCATCTTCCCATCGCGCTGCTGGCGGCATCCGCCGGCGTTTGGCTGTTCTACGTGCAGCATCAATTTGAAGACACGTTCTGGGCGCGCAACGCCGAATGGAGCTTGCCCGAAGCTGCATTGCGCGGCAGCTCGCACTACGTGTTGCCAGGGGTTCTGCGCTGGTTCACGGCGAATATCGGCGTGCACCACGTGCATCATCTTTGCAGCCGCATCCCATATTACCGGTTGCCGATCGTGCTCCTCAACCATCCTGATCTGGTCAACGTCAACAGGCTGACGCTGAGCCAGAGCGTGCGTTCGGTACGGCTCGTGCTTTGGGACGAGGTGCAGCGGCGGCTGGTGTCGTTCCGAGAGGCGCGGCGCTTGCGCAAAACTCCCTGCGTTTGGGGCGAAGGTAGCGCGCAGCGCGGGTCTATGCCTGGACCGGATTGCTGAGGAAATACGTCCGCATTTGGCCGGCTCCTTTCACGTCGATCAATCCGCGGTCGACCAACGAGAACTTGCCGGCTAGCGCGTGCGCGACGGCTTCGCTTACGTGCACCTTTCCCGGCTCGCCGTGCGATTCCATGCGGCTTGCGATGTTTACCGTCGTGCCCCAGACGTCGAACGAGAACTTGCGTTGGCCAATGACGCCGGCGACCGCTGCGCCAGTATGGATGCCGATGCGCAAATCGATCTTGATGCCATCGCTGGTTCGAAGACGGCGGATCTCTTCGATCATGGACAGGGCCTGAGACGCGGCTGCCTCGGCGTGGCCCTTGAGCGGATCGGGCAGCCCGAATGCCACCATATACGCATCCCCGATTGTCTTGATTTTTTCTCCGCCGAACCTGGCCGAGAGCCCGTCAAACGCGGTGAAGATGGTGTTGAGGTATTGAACGAGGTCGCTGGGCTTCTGGCGGCTGGCCATCTGCGTGAAGCCGACAATGTCGGCAAACAAGATACTGACTTCGTCGACCTGGTCGGCGATCATGGTCTCGCCGGCGTTGATGCGCTCGACCACGGAGCGCGGCAGGATCGACAGCAACAAGTCCTCGGACCGGGCCTTCTCGCGGCGGAGCTGCTCCACCATCATCTTCTCGCGATCCCGCAGGATCTTGTTCTCCACGCTCGATCTGATGCGCGCCCGCAACAGTGTTGGATCGAACGGCTTGAGCAGATAGTCGACTGCGCCGGCCTCGATGCAACGGGTTACGCTGCCGAGGTCATCCAGCGCCGAAATCATGATGACCGGAACGTCGGACATGCCGGGTTGCTCTTTCAGCCGGCAGAGGACTTCGTAACCGCTGATGTCCGGCATCATCATGTCGAGCAGAATGAGGTCGAATCTCTCGTCAACAACCATGGCGAGGGCGGCGTGTCCGCCTTCTGCTTCGACCACGGTATGGCCGGCGCGCGTCAATTGACGTGCAAGCAGGTCGCGGTTCGAAGCGGTGTCATCCACGATGAGGATGCGGCCGCGAACGTCGAGACCGACCGGCGCCGCGACGACGGCCCGGATGGCCCGGACCGCCTCGGCGACGCCGCCCATGCCAGTCGGCGGCTTGATTCCGGCACCTGCGGCCGAATCGGCTCCGAAATCGACCAGGGCGTCGATGCGCTTGAGCATGCCGTCCGCCGCGCCCAGCAACTTCCCAATGTCCGCGAGTAGCGCGTCGTGACCGTCGGCCGCGTCTTCGGCCAGCATCTCGCCATAGCCCTTGATGGCGTTGATCGGCGTGCGCAGGTCGTGCCTGAGTTTCGACTGGTTGAAAATGACCGAGCCGTCGCCCTGCTCATGGGCCAAAACTGTCTGCAGAATGGATTGTAAGGAATCACCTGCGCTGCGGATGCGCTCCAAGTCGGCGAGGTAGGAGTCCAGCGATAGGCGCTTGGCATCCTCGATAAGAATGTCGGTGTATCCGATCATCGCAAGGGCCGGTGCGGTAAATTCCTGCCGAAGATGAGCCAGGAGGGCGCGCTGAACACGCTTTGCATCCTCGCTTCCGTCGACATCCGTCATGCGGCATCCACCTTGCGGCGCCTATTTGGCGAGCAGCGCCTGGATTTTCGCGAGCAGTCGCGGCAATTCAACCGGTTTGGTGTCGAAGTCGTCGCAGCCGGCGGCCATCGACTTTTCCTTGTCCTCCACCATCGCATGGGCGGTCAGCGCGATTACCGGGATGGCCTGCGTGGCCGGATCGGCCTTGACCCGTCGCGTGGCTTCCCACCCGTCCAGGACGGGAAGGCTCATGTCCATCAGGATCAGATCGGGCTTTTCGCTTGATGCCATCGCCACGCCTTGGCCGCCGTCGATTGCGATCACCACCTCGAAACCGCTGCGGGCGAGTCGGCGCGACAGCATGTCCCGATTCATCTCGTTGTCTTCTACCAGAAGGATCTTCGCCATTGATCACCCAGGTTGGTTTACTGCTACGCACGTCTGCCGGATTTTTCAGCGCTTTGCCGCCGGGCGGCGATCGCGGCCAGCGCGGTGCCGAGGCTGGCGATCGGTTGTGCGGACTTGCCCAGCACCAGCACGGTCCGCTCCGCGAGTTGTACTCGCTCCTCGGTCGTCAGGTCCTTTGCGGTCAGCACAACGACTGGAATCTTGAGCCAATCCGGGTGCTCACGCATGCGCTCAAGGAACTGGAAGCCGTCCATCTCGGGCATCATGAGATCGAGCAGAATGAGATCCGGCGGAGGATTGCGGCTTAGCCAGTCGCACGCGGCCTGACCATTGACCGCCTCGGCAGTTTTCAAACCGGCATTGCGTAACGTAGCGCTGACCACGTTTCGGATTTCCGGATCATCGTCGACGACCAACACGACAGCGTCCGCATTGCGGCTGGTAAAGCGGCCCACCAGCGCCACCAACCTTTCACGATCGATTGGCTTCGTAATGTATTCGGAGGCGCCGAGCGACCAGCCGAGATTACGATCGTCGACGATGGTCAGCATGATGA
This sequence comes from uncultured Alphaproteobacteria bacterium, assembly GCA_963787955.1. GTDB lineage: Bacteria > Pseudomonadota > Alphaproteobacteria > Rhizobiales > Xanthobacteraceae > Z2-YC6860. The sequence goes on from CAWBFG010000042.1 coordinate 99,861, forward strand.
CCGGGATGTGCGCCAAGGCGGGATCGGATTTCATCGCTCCCAGCACGGTCCAGCCATCGACGTTCGGCATCATGACGTCGAGTGTTACGATATCCGGCGGGGTCTTGCGCACGATGTCGAGTGCCTCGGCGCCGTCCCGCGCATGAATGACGCGATACCCCTTTTTCGCTAGCGTCGGAGCAAGCACCTCGTGCACGACCGGATCATCGTCGACGATGAGAACGGTCAAGGCCGATGCATTTACGCTTTCGGGCACACTCATCGGCCCAAAATCCGCAGACGCCGCTTTGACCGCCTGGTCAGGAAGACTCAGCAAGAAGGTCGATCCCACGCCTGGCTTGCTGACGACGTCGATCGAGCCGCCGAGCAGGATTGCAAAGCGCCTGGTGATGGCAAGACCGAGCCCGGTGCCGCCGAAGTTCCGGGTCGTCGAGGAATCGGCCTGCGCGAAAGCTTCGAACAGCCGACCCAGCTGCTCGTCCGTCATGCCGATGCCGCTGTCGGAAACCTTGAACAACACCTGCGACTCGCCCTCGGCGCCGGTTTGACGCTCCACAGCAAGCCGAACTTCGCCCTTCTCGGTGAACTTCGCAGCGTTGCTCAGCAGGTTGATCAGAGCCTGTTTGAGCTTGGTCAAATCGGTCCGCATCGAACCGGCGTTCGCCGCATGCTCGATCACCAGCCGGTTGCCGTTCTTCTCGATCAGCGGCTGGATGATAACGCGCACTTCCTCGGTCAAGTGGCTGAGATTGACCTGCTCCAGATAGATGTCCATCCGGCCGGCCTCGATCTTGGACAGGTCGAGGACGCTGTTGATCAGCCCGAGCAGATGCTTTCCAGCGGATTGGATTTTCTGCAGGTCCCGTACGCTTGCTTCGTCGCCACGATCAGTGGCGTCCTCGGCCAGGATTTCGCTGTAGCCGATGACAGCGTTCAGCGGCGTCCGCAGCTCGTGACTCATGTTGGCAAGGAAGGTCGACTTGGCGCGCGAGGCGGCCTCGGCCTCGGCGCGGGCCTCGATGGCTTGATCCCTGGCGGCCTGAATGTCGCGTGCATTGTCGCGGAACACGAGCAAGGCGCGGCTCATCTCGCCGAGCTCGTCCGGTCCGGCGGCGGGGATCGGCACCGCGAGATTGCCTCGGGCAAGGCCAAGCATGCTTTCGGCCAGCGCATCGAGCCTCGATACGACGTAGCGATGCACGAACAGCCAGACGATCAGACCCGCGATGACAAGGGTTGATATCGCAATCAACAGCAGCCAGATGCGGCTGGCCGCAATGGCGCTTGCGGAAAGCCGTTGGGATTCTGCGGCGCCATTCTCAGCGTCGGCGACAATCGCCGCCACCCTCTGGCGCAGCTGCGCGCCATCCTCCTTGAGGGAGGCGGTGATCGAAGCAATCGATGCCCTGACGCGCAAGAATCGCTCGCGCAGCACAAAGATGCCGGCCTCGCCGGTGGAATAGGCCGTCAGCCTCTGCGCCGCTGTCGCCAGCGCGCCAATGTCCGAAGCAAACTGCGGACTTTGTCCCAGCTTGGCGATACCCGACTGAATGCGATTGAAAATGCCGTCAAATTGTGTGCGCAACGAGTTGAGGGCTTCGCTGTTGGTGGCTTGCCGGACGCTGACCAGAATTCGAGTTCGCGTCATTGAAGTCGCTGCGCAGGCCATGGAGTTGGCTTAGCCAGACGCTGATCTGGCGGTTCGCCGCCGTGTCGGCCGTCGTTGCAGCGGCATTCACCCGATCAAGTATCGAGGCGATCGTTCTGTTTACATCCGCTGTCGTGGACGCAAGCTGCTGGAACACTTTGACCGGCGCCGTACTGGCCGCGAGGCCCTCCCCAACGGTCCTGTTGAGATCGCCGACTTGCGAATCGATGCGCGCGATCAGCGCCTCAATCGGCGCCATCGTGCGTTCTTCCGGCACGACGGCGCGCAGGTTTCCAATCGCCTGCCACAGGTTGCCGATGCGTTCGGTCGCCGTGGCCATCCCGTTGAAACGCTCGACCTCGTCTTGCGCATTGCCGACGTCGTCCGCAGTGTTGATGACGTCGGACGCTCGGCTCTGCACCTCCATCGAAAGCTTCAGCGCTGGAATGCTGACATCGACCAGCCCGTGCAAGACGCCCTCGATCTGGTTGAAGCGGATCAGCGAAAGAAAGGTCGAGCCGATGGCAAGGACAGCGATCAGGCCGAAGGCGATCAGCAGCTTGCCGCCGATGCTGTGATGCCAGCGCCGCGCGTTGCGGCCGTCCGGTGGTTCAGGCCCCATGGCACCGCCGGCTGGCTGTTCCGATGACGGGTTCGCGGAAGTCATCCTTGATGAAGCCAATCCTGGTGTCGATGTGTGCCGCTTGACTGGCGGCAGATGCTGCCGGGGACTTCGACTGAACCGGCAACGCAAGTCGCTGTGACGACGATACCATATGCGCATTGAGGAGGCTGCAGTGCGACTGGTCCGTGACGGCCCATTCTCGGCGTGGAAAGCGCCGTCAGTACCCATGCGTCTGCGCAGGTGTTACGCGTTGCTGCAACGTGTCTCTCCTGACGGCATGCCATTCGCCGCGAACCGCACCGGGTGATCCTTTGTAAGGACATAATGCAGAGTGGCCAAGACGGCTCAGTTCTCCGTTCGGCTCCGCATTTGGACGTGTCCGGCTCTTTGCGGCGCAATCCGCCCATGCCATCCTCCGCCCGCCAACAGGACCAATGAAATGACGACTCTGGGACACAACCGAAAAATGCTGGGCGCCGAGTGCATGGCCGACATGCTGCAGGCCTACGGCGTGACGCACGTGTTTCACGTGCCCGCAGTGCTGCGCAAGACTTTCGCCGTGATGGAGAGCCGCACCAAGATCAAGCGGTTGCACGTGCACAGCGAGGCGACCGCGGCCTACATGGCCGACGGCTATGCGCGCGCCTCCGGTAAGCCCGGTATCTGCATGGCGCAGGTGATCGGTGCGCTCAATCTCGCCGCTGGCCTGCGCGACGCGTGGCTGGCGCACTCGCCGGTGATCGCCTTCACCGGGGGCCGCGAGCCGAAGACCAAGTTCCGCCAAGTGTACCAGGAGGTCGACGACGTGCCGGCGTTCGAGCCGGTGACCAAGTGGAATGCCACGGTCGACGACGTGAACCGTTTTCCCGACATGGTGCGGCAGGCTTTTCGCGTCGCGACGAGCGGAAGGCCGGGGCCGGTGCATCTGCAATTCCGCGGCAACGAGGGCCAGGTCGACGGCGAGGAAGGCGAGATGGAACCGTTGATCGAGCCGGAGTTCGCGCTCGTGCCACCGTTTCGGCCGGAGCCCGATCAGGCGAGCGTGCTGGCGGCGCTGAAGGTGCTGCAGGATGCGCAGCGGCCGGTGATCGTGGCCGGCGGCGGCGTGCACCATTCGGGTGCGGGACGCGAGCTGGTCGCGCTCGCGGAAGCACTGCAGATCCCGGTCGCGACCTCGCTCAACGGCAAGGACTCGATCCCCGGCAGCCATCCGCTGTGCTGCGGGGTGGTCGGCACCTATTCGCGCGAAAGCGCGAACAAGGTCGTCAACGCCGCCGATCTCATTTGTTTTATCGGCACCACGACCGGCGGCATGACCACGCACTTCTGGGCGGTGCCGAAGATCGGCACGCCGGCGATCCAGATCGACATCGATCCGGAGGCGCTGGGGATGAACTATCCCCTCCAGGCGCGGGTCAATGGCGACGCCAAGGTCACGCTGGCGAAGATGCTGGGGGCGTGCGACAAGTCGAGCGCCGGGAAGCGCAAAGCGTGGGTCGAGCAGGCGCAGGGCATCTGCAAGGAATGGTACGCCAAGTACAAGAGCGCACTGGAATCCGATGCAGTGCCGATCCGGCCCGAGCGCATCTGCCATGAATTGAGCAAGCATGTGCCAGACAACGCCATCGTCGTGGTCGACACCGGCCATGCCGGCATGTGGATGGGCGGCATGTACGATCTCAAGAAACCGAGCCAGAGCTACATGCGCTCGGCCGGCCATCTCGGCTGGGCGTTCCCGGCGGGGCTTGGCGCCAAGTGCGGCGCGCCCGAGCGGCCGGTGGTGACGTTCACCGGCGACGCGGGCTTTTGGTACCACATCGGCGACGTCGAAACCGCGGTGCGCTGGAAGATCAACGCCGTCACCGTCGTCAACAACAACGGCGGCGGCAACCAGTCGAAGCGGGGCTTTGACCGGGTCTACGGCGGCACGCAGACCGAGCAGGCGCGCGAGCTGTGGACCTTCCGCAAGACGAACTTCGCTCGCATCGCCGAAGAGATGGGCGCGCTCGGCATTCGGGTCGAGCATCCGAGCGGAATCGAAAGCGCACTGGCACAGGCGCTCGCCGCCAACCGCCCGGCGGTGATCGACGTGGTTACCGATATCGATGCGCTGGCGCCGGTCGCGGTTACATAGCGGAGTGAACTATTTCGTCTTCAACACCGACGCGATCGCTTCGCGCAATCGCTCGCCGGTGATCGGCTTGGCCAGCACGGGCGCGCCGGGCAGCACGCGCTCGATGTGCTCGCGCGTCGTCTGATCGCCGTGCGCGGTGATGAAGATGACGGGCGTGCCGCGCGCTTCGCGGATGCGCCGCGCCGCCTCGATGCCGTCCATGCGGCCGGCGAGGCGAATGTCCATCAGGATGAGGTCGACGTCGAGGTCGCCGGCCTGTTCGATGGCGCCCTCGCCATCAGGCACCAGGCCGCACACCTCGAGATTCTGTTCGCGCACCAGGGATTCCAGATGCCAGGCCACCAGCAATTCGTCCTCGGCGATCAACACGCGAGGCGCACGTCCGGTCTCGGGTGCTGGCTGGGTCGCCGATCGCGGTGCCAGGGTCATGACGAACGCCTTCTTGCGTTTCGTCATATTGTAGTGATTTTTCGGCTCCGCGTCAGCGGGGCCGCGGACATCCGTTCAAGTCGTCCGCATAACCGCTTCGGGCGTTCGTCCGCTCAGAGTTCCGGTACCAGCGGCGGCGGATAGACGTCCTTGCTGGAATCCCATGCCGGGCGGAACATGGCGTCCTCACCCTGCACGATCACCGCAGCCGCGCGGCCATTGGTGTCGTCCAGATGGGCGAGCGCAACCGCATCCTTGAATGCGTCGCGCCGCTCTGCGTACGGCTCCGAATTTTCGCCGTCGCACTGGATCTTCCACGCGCCACCGTCGAATAACACGTAGTATTGAGATCTGCCCATGACACTCACTCCTGTAACGTCGGCCAACCTAAGGACCGGATGCGACGCCAATGCGACGTGTCCGTATCCGGTTCCTGAGCAGCAACCAAATGTCGCGCTTTGCGTTGTGAATTGCTGTGGACGCTGTGGATAAGAATCCAGCCCCGCAGCGATCGCCTTGATTTGCCAGCGTTCTTGGCAAGTCGTCGGTGCGTCGCTTGCCGCGGGAGCCTAGCCACCTGTTAGACTGCGGCTGTCGGGTCTGGCCGGCGTCGTCAGTTGGAGGTCGGGATGTCAACAGTGCCAGTCACGTTCGCTTGCGGCCTCTATGACCGCATGCTGCCGCTCTACACGGGCGAAGTCCCGGTCGAAGGCGTCGAGTTGGATTTCCGGGTTGAAGACAATCCGCGCGTCATCTTCGACAACATGGCCGGCAAGCTTGCCTACGGCGCTTCCGAGTTTTCGTCGTCGGAATACATCTCGCGGTTCGTCGCCGGACAGTGTCCGTTCGTCGCGCTGCCAGTGTTTCCGTCGCGGGTGTTTCGGCACAGCTTCATCTTCGTCAATCGCAAGCTGATCAAGAGTCCGAAAGACCTGCAGGGAGCGCGGATCGGCGTGCCGGTCTACACCATGACCGCGGCGGTGTTCATCCGCGGGCTGCTCAGCGACGAGCACGGCATCGACCTCTCGAAATCGGAGTGGGTCGAGGGCGACATCAACAGCGCGAAGCCGCACGGCAACCCCACCATCCTGCCGACGGTGAGGAAACTTGCGATCAGCGCCAACCGGTCCGGGCAATCGTTGAGTCAGTTGCTCGAGGCCGGCGAGCTGCAGGCCATCATCGGCACCGGCATACCCGAGGCGTTCGGCCGCAATCCCGATATCGTGCGGCTATACCCCGACTACCGCGCCGCCGAGATGGAATATTACCGGCGTACCAAAATTTTTCCGATCATGCATCTCGTCGTGATCCGGCGCGACCTGCACGACCGGCACCCGTCGGTCGCGAATAATCTCTACAGCGCCTTCACCCAGGCAAAGGACATCGAGTTTCGCAAGCTGCGGTATCGCGGCACGCTGCGCGCCATGTTGCCGTGGATGCATGCGGAGGTCGACGACATCGACGCGGTGTTCGGCGGCGATCCCTGGCCGTATGGCGTCGAGCCTAACCGCCCGACCCTGGAAGCGCTGGTGCGCTATCTCGCTGAACAAGGCATCATTGCCAAGGCGCCGCGCATCGACGATCTGTTCGTGCCGGTCCACGGCGCGCATTGAGTTAATTGTCACCAGCGTTCGCGGGATCGAAATGAAACTGGCCAGCTATGTTGTCGGCGGCAAGCCGGCGTTTGGCGTCGTGACGGACGACAACGTCATCACCATGAGCGGCCGGCTGCTCAGCGGCGCCGCGACGTTGCGCGACGCGCTGGCCGCCGGCGCGCTTGAGGAGATTCGCGACCTTGCCAAGAGTGCGCAGCCCGACTGCAAGCTCGCCGACATCCGGTTCTTGCCGGTCATACCCAATCCGCAGAAAATTCTCTGCGCCGGCATCAACTATCGCTCCCACGCCGCCGAGGTTGGCCGCGAGTTGCCGAAGCAGCCGAGCATGTTTATCCGTTTCACGGACACGCTGGTCGGCCACGATGGCGAAATGGTCCGGCCGAGGCTCTCCGACAACTTTGATTTCGAGGGCGAGTTCACGGTCGTGATCGGCGAGGGCGGCCGGGACATCCCCACCGCCCGCGCGCTCGACCACGTCGCCGGATACACCTGCTTCGTCGACGGTAGCGTGCGCGACTATCAGAAGTTCTCCGTCACCTCCGGCAAGAACTGGCCTGGCACCGGGCCGCTGGGTCCTTGGATCGTGACCACGGACGAAATCCCTGATCCGGCCAAGTTGACGCTGACGACGCGTTTGAACGGCCAACAGGTACAGCATTCCGGTACTGATCAGTTGATCTATTCGGTGCCGCAGATCATTTCGTTCTGCTCGCAGTTCACGCAGTTGCATCCGGGCGACGTGATCGCCACCGGCACGCCGGAAGGTGTTGGCCACGGCCGGAAGCCCCCGCTCTGGATGAAGGCCGGCGACGTGCTGGAGGTCGAGATCAGCCACATCGGTGTCCTGCGCACGCGCATCGTCGATGAAACGGCGTAAGAACCGCGTGCCGGGTGACGGCGACGCGCGCCAACGACTGTGAAGGACGTCGAGAGCATGATTGACATCGTCTATTGGCCGCCTGCGAAATAAGGCGGATCCTAAGCCCTTGAAGCGGTTGCAGGAGTTGCGCGGCCGATGACATGACGACACGCCAATTCGACGCCGCCGTGCACAGCTTTCCACAGCGCCCGAACATTGCCGCTAATTTAGTTGGGTCCGCTGCGGATTGGTTGATAGCCTTTTTCCTTCCGTGGCTTACCCGCGATGTTCGCGGTGTCCAATTGTCCGTGCCGGTATGCGTCAGTCCGAGTCGCAGCGTTCTGCGTTGATGAGGCGCGTCCGCCGCGGCGTGCGGCTCTTCGCTTGTCTCGGCCTGGCCCCGCTGTTGGCAGGCTGCTTTCTCGGCACTGAAAAGCCCGATGCCGCCCTCGATGTGCCGGCGCGCTACCGCATGGCGCCGCACAACCAGGACGCGGCGCTCCCCGCGGTCATCTGGTGGCGCGGCTTCCGGTCGAAGCAGCTCACCGAGCTGATCGAGGAGGCGCTGACCTCGAACCTCGATATCGCTGCGGCTGTCGCGCGCATCCTGCAGGCCGATGCGTTGGCTCGAATTGCCGGCGCACCGCTGATACCGGCGATCGATTTCAACGCCAGTGCGTCGCGCTCGCGGTCCTCATCTACCACCATCACCACGTCCAGCGGTTTCAGCGGAAGCGTAGAACGCACCAGTTACAGCACATCGCTGAGTGCGAGCTACGAGCTCGATTTCTGGGGCAAGAACCGGGCGGCGTTGCGCGCTGCGGAGGATGCTGCCGTGGCCAGCCGGTTCGATCGTGAGGTGGTGGCCCTAGCCACCGTGGTCGCGGTCGCGAATTCGTACTTCCTGGTGCAGGCTTCGTACGACCGGCTCAACACCGCGAAGAACAATCTGGCAGCGGCGGTTCGCGTCTACAACCTGGTTGATGAACGATTCAAAGTCGGCACCGCCTCGGCGCTCGACACCGCTCAACAGGAGAGCGTGGTCAATCAGGTGCGTGCTGCGCTGCCGCTGCTCGAGCAACAGTTGCGAGAGAATATCGCCACGCTCGCGGTGCTGATCGGGCGGGCGCCGGCCAACATCAAGGTTCGCACCACCGGCATGGGACCGATTGCCCTTCCGCCGGTCACGCCAGGCCTGCCGTCCGACTTGGTGGTGCAGCGGCCCGACATTCGGGAAGCGGAGGCGCTGCTTGCATCGGCCAACGCCAGCGTCGAGTCGGCACGCGCAGCGATGCTTCCGACCATCACGCTGACCGGGGAGGGTGGTTATTCGAGCGCGGCGCTGCGGACGCTGTTGAGGCCGGAATCGGCGTTCTTCAATGTCGCGGGCGGCCTGGTGCAACCGATCCTTGATGGGTGGCGGCTGCAAGGCCAGTTGGATTTGCAGAAAGGCCGGCAGGACGAATTGCTGCAGCTCTATCGCAAGTCGGTGGTCAGCGCCTTCGGCGATGTTGAACGCGCCCTGATCGCAGTGCAGCAATCCGCAGAACGCGAGCGGTTGCAGCGCGAAGTAGTGCGAAGCTCGCGCCGCGCGTTCGAGATCTCCGAGACTCGGTTGCGGGAAGGTGCGGTCGACCTGGTTACCGTGCTCAACACCCAGCAGGCGCTGTTTCAGGCCGATGACAATCTCGCACAGGCCCGGCTTGCCCGCCTGCAGGCGGTTGTCAGCCTGTTCCAGGCGCTGGGCGGCGGCTGGCCCGTTGCACCGAAACGGGTCGCTCAGGCCCCCTGACGCGGCTTTCGCAGCCGGCTAAGCCCCAGACCGGGCATATGAAATCTCTGTAATGTGCTGTGAATCGGCCGCCTACGCCGTTATTTTATCCGGGATCGATTCTGGCAGGACCGGATGAGCAAACGGCGATTTCTGGCAATTGCCATCATAACCGTCGTGGTTGTGGGCGGTGCTGCCGCTGTCTGGTCGCAAATTCAACGACCGCAACAGATCCGTCCGGGTCGCGGCGGCTTTGCCAGCGATGGGCCGGTCCCGGTCATTGCTGCCGCGTCGAACCGCGCGGACGTGCCGGTCTATCTCGACGGCGTCGGCACCGTGCGCGCGCTTAACACCGTTACGGTGCGGGCGCAGGTCGAGGGCAAGCTCATCGAGGTGGCGTACAAGGAAGGGCAGGACGTCAAGCGCGGCCAGGTGCTGGCGCGGATCGATCCCACCACCTTCCAGGCGCAGCTTGATCAGGCGATTGCCAAGAAGGCGCAGGACGAAGCCACGTTGGCCAACGCTCGCATCGATCTCGATCGCTACACGCGGCTGGTTGCGACCAATTCGGTTGCGCGTCAGCAGCTCGACACGCAGAACGCACTGGTGGCGCAGCTCGAGGCACAGGTGAAGCTCGACCAGGCTGCGATCGACAATGTCAGAGCCATCCTGCAGTACACCACCATTACCTCTCCGATTGATGGGCGCACCGGCATCCGGCAGGTCGATGAGGGCAACATCGTCCGCGGTTCGGATGCGACTGGCATTGTCGTTCTCACGCAGCTCCGGCCGATCTCAGTTCTGTTCACGCTGCCGCAGCAGCAGCTCTCCGATGTCACACGCGCGCTGGCGAAAGGACCGCCTGTGGTCGAGGTGTTCGGTGCCGACAACAAGACCGTGATCGACAAAGGCACGTTGCAGGTGGTCGACAATCAGGTCGATCAGACCACCGGCACGATCAAGCTCAAGGCAGAATTTCCCAACGCCAACCTGCAACTCTGGCCGGGCCAGTTCGTCAACGTTCGATTGCTGGTCGATACGCTCCAACAGGTTGTGGTGGCGCCGACCGCGGCAGTGCAGCGCGGACCGACTGGAATCTTCGTGTTCGTGGTGCAGTCCGACAATACGGTTGCGGTTCGCCCGGTGACGGTAACCCAGCAGAACGAGACGCAGGCGGTCGTGGCGACCGGCCTGCAGCCCGGTGAACGCGTAGTGACGACCGGCTTCGCGCGTCTCACCGCCGGCAGCGACGTGATCGTGACCAACGCCGAGCAGGTGCCGCCGCCCGGCAGTGAGCCGGCGGCGACGCCGCGGCGCGCGCCGCGGCCGGAAGGGCGGCGCGAGAGGCGTTCGCACGTGTCGTCGAACGACGCGCAGTTATGAGTGTCTCGACACCGTTTATCCGGCGTCCGATCGCAACCTCGCTCCTTGGTTTCGCCGTCATGCTCGGCGGCTGGCTGGGCTACTGGCAATTGCCAGTTTCCTCGCTGCCGCAGGTCGACTTTCCGACCATCCAGGTCACGACGCAGCTGCCGGGCGCCAGCCCCGACACCATCGCCGCGCTGGTGACGGCGCCGCTAGAACGTCAGTTCGGCCAGATTCCGTCACTGTCGGTGATGACGTCGTCGAGCTCGTTCGGCATCAGCCAGGTGACGCTGCAGTTTGATCTCAACCGCGACATCGACGGCGCCGCTCAGGACGTGCAGCAGGCGATCAACGCGGCCGGCTCGACGCTGCCGCGAAACCTCCCTTATCCGCCGACCTACGCCAAGGTGAACCCGGCGGACGCGCCGATCATCACGCTGGCGCTCACCTCCGAGACGATCGCGCTGCGCCAACTCAGCGACCTTGCCGACACGCTGATGGCGCAGCGGCTGAGCGAAATTTCCGGCGTCGGCCGCGTCTCGATCCAAGGCGGCATCCGGCCTGCGGTGCGCGTCCAGGCGGACCTATCCCGGCTCGCCGCCTATGGCATCGGGCTTGAGGATTTGCGCCTGGCGATCGTCGGCGCCAACGTCTCCGGCCCGAAAGGAGCGCTCGACGGCGCGCATCAGTCCTACACCATCGCCACCAACGATCAGCTCAACAATGCCGAGGCCTACCGCTCGCTGATCGTGGCCTATCGCAACAACGCCCCAGTGCTGCTCGGCGAGGTCGCCCAGGTGGTGGACGGCCTGGAGAACGCCAAGGTCGGTGGCTGGTACCAGGGTACGCCGGCAATCGTCATCGACATCCAGCGGCAGCCCGGCGCCAACGTGATCGACACCGTGGCCCGCATCAAGCACGAGCTGCCGCGGCTGCAGCGCGCCATGCCGGTCGGCATCGACCTCACCATCGTGCACGACCGCACCACCACCATCCGCGCTTCGATCCGCGACGTTCAGTTCACGCTGGTGCTCAGCGTCGTGCTGGTGGTCCTGGTGGTGCTGCTGTTCCTGCGCACCATCCGCGCCACCATCATTGCCGCGGTGGCGCTGCCGCTGTCGCTGATCGCAACCTTCGGCGTGATGTGGTTCGCCGGCTTCTCGCTCGACAACCTGTCGCTGATGGCGCTGACCATCGGCACCGGCTTCGTGGTCGACGATGCGATCGTCATGATCGAAAACATCGTCCGCCACATCGAGAACGGGGAAACGCCGCTCGACGCGGCGCTGCGCGGCGCGCGCGAGATCGGCTTCACCGTTATCTCGCTGACGCTGTCGCTGATCGCGGTGTTCATTCCGCTTCTGTTCATGACTGGCCTGGTGGGCCGCATGTTCCGCGAGTTCGCGCTCACACTGACCATCGCGGTGGTGGTCTCGGCCATCGTCTCGCTGACGCTGACGCCGATGATGTGCAGCAAGATTCTGCGTCATCAGACGGCGAGCGCGGGCAACGCGCTAACGCGCTTCTTCAACCGGTCAGTCGACTGGACGGTCGAGCAATACGGGCGAAGCCTGCAGTGGGTGCTGCGCCACCAGAACCTGACGCTGCTCACCACGGTCGCAACGCTTATCGCCACGGTCTGGCTCTACGTCATTATCCCCAAAGGCTTCCTGCCGCCGCAGGACACCGGGCTGATCTTTGGCGTGTCCGAGGCCGGCACCGAAGTGTCGTTTGCGCAGATGCAGCGGCTGCAGGCGCAGGTGGAAGCGGCGATCCGGCCTGATCCCGACGTCACGGGCGTGGTCTCGATCCTCGGCGTCAGCCGCATGAACCCGACCCCCAATGCTGGCCGGCTTGCCATCACCTTACGCGCGCGAGACGAGCGCCGCGCCAGCGTCGATCAAATCGTCGAACGGCTCAAGCAGGCGGTCGCGCCGATCCCCGGCATCACGGTGTACTTCCAGCCGGTGCAGGATATCCAGATCAGTACCCGGGCAAGCCGCGCGCAGTATCAGTACACGCTGGTCGGCACCAACGCCGCCGAGGTGCTGATGTGGTCGGAGCGGCTGACCGACGAACTGCGGCGCGATTCGGTGCTGCGCGACGTCGCCTCCGAAGCGCAGGAGGGCGGCCTGCGTATGATGGTGCACATCGACCGCGAAACCGCAGGCCGGCTCGGCGTGTCGATGCAGGCGGTGAACGATGCGCTCAACAGCGCGTTCGGACAGCGCCAGATCTCGACCATTTACGGCCAGGCCAACCAATATCGGGTGATCCTCGAAGCCCTGCCCGTCTACCAGCAGGATCCAGCGGCGCTGTCCAAGCTCTATGTCCCCGGCGCCAACAATGTTCAGGTTCCGCTGGGGTCGATCGCGCGCTTCGAGCACGTCTCGGCGCCGCTCTCGGTCGCACATCAAGAGCAGTTCCCATCGGTCACGATCAGCTTCAACCTGGCGACGCATGCCGCGTTGAGCGACGCCGTGCGCGCGGTGAACGAGGCTGAACAATATATCGAGATGCCCACTTCGGTGACCGGCACGTTTTCCGGCGATGCCGCCGAGTTCGCCAAGTCACTGGCAGGCCAGCCGTGGCTAGTGCTCGCCGCCATCATCGCGATCTACATCGTGCTCGGCGTGCTGTACGAAAGCTTCATCCACCCCTTCACGATCCTGACCACGCTGCCGTCCGCCGGTGTCGGCGCGCTGCTGGCCTTGATGCTGCTCGGCTACGACCTCTCGGTCATCGCACTGATTGGCATTATCCTGTTGATGGGCATCGTCAAGAAAAACGCAATCATGATGATCGACTTCGCGCTGGAGGCCGAGCGGGGGCATGGCATGTCGCCGCGCGATTCGATCGTGCAGGCGGCGTTGCTGCGCTTCCGGCCGATCATGATGACGACGCTCGCCGCCCTGTTCGGCGCGATCCCTCTTGCTGTTGAAAGTGGAACCGGCTCGGAGCTGCGCAATCCGCTGGGCGTCACCATCATCGGCGGTCTGCTGCTCAGCCAGCTGCTCACGCTCTACACCACGCCGGTTATCTATTTGCAGATGGAGCGCTTGAAGCAGCGCTTCAATCGCCCCAAGGGCTTTGTCCCGCCTGTGCGTCGCACACCGGACGCCGCGGCTGGCCCGGCGGAGTAGGGCGATGAACTTCTCCTACCCGTTCATCCGTCGGCCGGTTGGCACCACGCTTTTAGCACTCGGCCTGCTGCTGGTCGGCCTCGTTGCTTACCGCTTCCTTCCGGTCGCCAGCATGCCGACCATTGAGTTCCCGACCATCCGAGTCTCTGCCAGTCGGCCGGGTGCCGATCCTGCCATCATGGCCGCGACCGTGGCGGCGCCGCTGGAGCGGCGGCTCGGCGAGATCGCCGGCGTCACCGAGATCACGTCTACCTCTTCGCTCGGCTCGACAAACATCACCATCCAGTTCGACCTCAAGCGCAGCATCGACGGGGCGGCGCGCGACGTGCAGGCGGCACTCAACGCGGCGCTGACCGACCTGCCCGGCGACCTGCCGACCTTGCCGACCTTCCGCAAGGTCAACCCGTCGGCGACACCGATCCTGATCCTGGCGCTGACTTCGAAGCATACGCTGCCGAGCTACCTTTACGACGTCGCCAACTCGATCATTGCGCAGCGCATCTCCCAGATCGACGGCGTCGCCGAGGTCACCGTCAACGGCGCGGAGCAGCCGGCGATTCGCGTGCGCGTCAATCCGGTCGCCATCGCGTCGATGGGCGTCAGCACGGAGGACGTGCGCACCGCTATCGCCAATGCCAACGCTTACAGCCCGCTCGGCACGTTCGACGGACCGGATTTCGCGCGCACCATCGCCACCAACGATCAGCTGCGCGCGCCCAGCCAGTACCGCGCGATCGTCGTCAAATCCATCAACGGCAACGTTGTGCGGCTTGGCGATATTGCGGCGGTCGAGGCGGGCGTGCGCAACGCCCGCTCCGCAGCATGGTTCAACCTGCAGCCCTCGGTGCTGCTGGTCATCACCAAGCAGGCCGACGCCAACGTCATCGACACGGTTGACCGCATTCTCGAATTGCTGCCGGAGCTTAAGCGCTGGATCCCGGCCGACACCGAGATTCACGTCCTGTCCGACCGCACCCAGACCATCCGCGCCAGCGTGCTCGACATGCAGCTCACGCTGGTCGCGACCATCGCGCTGGTGATGATGGTGGTGTTCCTGTTCCTGCGCCGCCTGGCGGCGACTGTTGCCGCTGGCGTCACCGTGCCGCTCTCGCTGTCGGGCACCTTCGCGCTGATGTGGGTGGCTGGCTTCTCGATCGACAACATCTCGCTGATGGCGCTGGCGGTGGCGGTCGGTTTCGTGGTCGACGATGCGATCGTCATGATCGAGAACGTATTCCGCAACCTGGAAAAGGGCATGACGCCGCTGCGCGCCACCATCGAAGGCGCGCGCCAGATCGGGTTCACGGTGATCTCGATCAGCGCTTCGCTGATCGCCGCCTTCATCCCGCTGTTCTTCATGGGCGGCGTGGTCGGCCGGCTGTTCACCGAGTTCGCGATGACCTTGGCGTTTGCGATCGTGATCTCGACGGTGGTCTCGCTGTCGCTCACGCCGATGATCTGCGCGCATTTTGTCCGTGCAGCGCCGAGCCCCAACGCAACCTGGCTCGATCGCGCGGTCGAGGGCGTGCTGCGCCCCACCATATCGGCCTACATGAGAAGCCTCGACTATGTGCTGCGCTTTCGTTGGCTGACACTGCTCGTTTTCGTCGCCACCATAGCGGCCACCGTCTTTCTCTATATCAAGACGCCAAAGGGCTATTTCCCGCAGGACGACACCGGCCTGATCTTCGGCGGCACGCGGGCCGCACCCGACATCTCATTCGAGGCGATGAAGGAGCTGCAGCAGCGCGCCACCCGGATCGTGCTGTCCGATCCGGCGGTGGCTTACGTGGGATCGTCGGTCGGCGCGTCCGGCTGGAACGCGTCGGTCAACAACGGCCGGCTGTTCATCAGCCTGAAGCCGCCATCGCAGCGCCCGGGGGTGTCGTCGCAGATGGTGATCAACCGCTTACGGCCGAAGCTGCTCGACGTCGGGGGCATGCGGGTGTTCATGTTTCCGGCGCAGGACGTGCGCGGCGGCGGCCGCCAGTCAAGCTCGTCCTATCAGTACACGCTGTGGAGCCCGAACCTCGACGAATTGTTGGCGAACGTTCCACGCGTGGTCACCAAAGTGCAGTCGTTGCCAGAGCTTACCGACGTCACCACCGACCGCGAGCAGAACGGCCTGCAGGTCAATGTGATCATCGACCGCCAGGCGGCCTCGCGTTATGGCGTGCGCATCCAGGATATCGACAACGCGCTCAACAACGCGTTCGCCCAGCGCCAAATCTCGACCATCTACAGCGCACGCAACCAGTACCGCGTCGTCCTCGAAGTCGATCCGCAATTCCAGCGCGATCCGTCCGACCTGACACGGCTTTACGTCGCCGGTGCGAACAACACCCAGGTGCCGTTGTCGGGCGTGGCGAAGATCGAGCGCGGCCTGGCGCCGCTGGTAATCAACCACCAGGGCTCGTTCCCCTCGGTCACCATCACCTACAACCTCGCGCCGAACATGACGCTGTCGCAGGCGCAAGCGGCGATCGACAACGCGGTCGCCGAATTGCATCTGCCGCAATCGGTGCGCGCCGAGCCTGCTGGCGACGCGCGCCTCGCGCGGATGGGCGGCAGCGCGCAGCCGTTGGTGATCCTGGCGGCGTTGCTCACCGTCTACATCATCCTCGGCGTGCTTTACGAGAGCCTGGCGCACCCGCTGACTATCATCTCTACGCTGCCGCCTGCAGGTTTGGGTGCGCTACTGGCTTTGCAGGCATTCCAGGCCGAGCTCACCGTCATTGCATTTATCGGCATCATCCTCCTGATCGGCATCGTGAAGAAGAACGGCATCATGATGGTGGACTTTGCGCTTGCCGCCGAGCGGGAGCAGGGCATGTCACCCGCGCAGGCGATCCTCGAAGCTTGCCGCGAGCGGTTCCGGCCGATCATGATGACCACGCTCGCCGCCATGCTCGGCGCATTGCCGCTGGTGATCGCGACCGGCCCGGGCTCCGAGCTGCGGCGTCCGCTTGGCATCACCATCATTGGTGGCTTGCTGGTGTCGCAAATTTTGACGTTGTACACGACGCCGGCGATCTACCTGCTGCTGGATCGGTTGCACCACCGGCTGTGGGGCAGGGGACGGGATGAAGCAGCGGCTGGTGCTGAACCGAGGCCGTCCACATCGTAAGCCTGCCCAAGTCCTGGATGGCGGCGTTAGTCTGCGGCGCGTAGCCAGTCATCCACCGAAAATCGCGTCACGTCGCGTAGCAGCGCGATAAATCCATCGGCCTGAAATTCCGCGGTGAGCCGGCCCTTTTCCGCGGTGCCGGCCGAGGCGTCGCCCACCGCGCCATCGGGATTGAGGTCGGTCGCGATCCATCCGAACGCATGGGTGCCGATCGGCCGCAAATGCGTGAACTGCTTTTCGATCTCCGCCGCCTTGGAGGGAAATAGCTTTGCCTTCGACATGTCGACCAGGTCCGGACGGAAGTGCAGCATCAGCGAGGCCTCGATGTCTCCGGCATGGATGCCATAGGTCGCGTCGTAGGCCGAATACGTGTTTGGCGGCAGGCCGAAGCGGCGCCATTGGCTGGTCACCGCCAGCATGTCGAGGCGCACGCGAAGCTCTCGCGCCAGGACGGCGATCAGCTCGGCATTGCCGCCATGTGAGTTGACGATCACCAGTTTGCGCAGACCGGTGCGATGAACCGCCTCGCCGATCTCGAACCAGACGCGCAGCAGATTTTCTGCCGAGAATGTGATGGTGCCTTTTGAACGCACGTGCTCGTTGGACTTGCCGATCGTCTGGATCGGCAGGAACAGCACCGCGAGCTCGTCAGGCAGCCGGGCCAGGACCGTGTCGATCATGCCCTGCATGATCGCGGTGTCGGTCATCACCGGCAGATGCGGGCCATGCTGCTCAATCGCCGCGACGGGGAGCACGGCCACCGTCACGGTCGGATCGAGCTCGGAAAACTCGCTCGACTTCAGCTCGCCCCAGAATCGCTTTCGCGGCATGGCTTTACTTTCAGGCCGTGGCGTCATCGTATAGCATCATCGTCATGCGACACATCACCCCCAAGGCCATCCGTCCACCATTCGCGCGCTACAGCTATGGCGTCGAAATCCCGCCGGGACATCGCATCCTGGTCTGCTCGGGCCAGCTCGGGATCGATCCGGCCGGCCGCGTGCCGGCGACCGTGGAAGAGCAGACGCAGCTTTGCTTTCGCAATATCGAGGCGGTCCTCCAGGACGCCGGCATGGGGTTCGCCAACATCGTGCGGATCAATGCCTTCGTCACCGGACGCGAGCACCTGAAAGGCTATATGGCGGCGCGCGACCAGTTCGTCAGCGATCCGCCGCCGGCGTCGACGCTGATGGTCGTCAGCGGCTTCTCTCGTCCTGAATTCCTCGTCGAAGTCGAGGTTATTGCGGCCGGGCCCGCGGCCTGAGGAAAGTGCGCGCGCAGATCATGGACGTCAACGAGGCAATCCACGAACAACTCAAGAAAGCCGGCGTCACGCTGGCGGCGTCGCTGCCGGATGACTTCGTGGCGCCGCTGATCAACCGTATCGCCACCGACAACACCATGCGTCACGTCCGCGTCGCGCGCGAAGCCGAAGCGATTGCGGTTTGCAGCGGGGCTTTCTTCGGTGGCGTGCGCTCGGCAGCGCTGATGGGCGGGACCGGGCTTCTGACCTGCACCGGCGAATTGGCGACGCTCAACCTCCGTCATCAGATCCCGGTGTTTCTGATCGTCAGCCAGCGTGGCACGATCGATGACCACCGCATCTATCAGGAGGTGCAGGGCCGCCGCACCCTCCCGCTGCTTCAGGCCTACGATTTTCCCTACCACATCGTGAGCAAGCCCGATGAGCTCTCGTCCATTCCGGACGCTTACGAAACCTGCCGGCTGCAGAAGCGGCCGTTCGTCCTGTTCCTCACGCGCAAGCTGATGAAGGGACACGGCGCATGAGGGCGCGCGAGGCGATCGAAGTGGTGGCGAAGCATCGCGGCGACGCGGTCGCGGTTTGCGCGCTCGGCATGGCGGCGAATGAATGGTGGGCGATCACCAAGGGTGAAGATGCCTTCTACATGCACGGTGCGATGGGGTTCGCTGCCAGTTTCGCGCTCGGGCTTGCGTTATCGCTGCCGAAGGCGCCGATCTGGCTGATCAACGCCGACGGCTCGCTCTGCATGAACCTCGGCTGCCTGCTGACGGAGGCCGCACAAGCGCCGAAGAACCTGAAGCACTTCGTGATCGACAATCAGGTCTACCAGACCGTCGGCGCGCTGCCGATGGTCAACCAGGGCCGCACCGACTATGCCGCCATCGCCCGCGGCGCCGGAATTGCGCGGGCGAGGACGATCGAGACGCTCGACGAGCTGGAGAAGGCGATGCCGGGTATCGCTGCGGAAGACGGTCCCTCGTTCACCTTGCTGCGGGTCGCGGCGGAGGCCGGCTTCCTGCGCACGCCGCCGATGACTTACGAAGGGCCGGAGATGAAGTACCGCTTTGGCCGCGCGCTGGAGAAGCGGTTCGGCATCACGGTGTTTGGGCCGCAGGGCTATTGAGGCCGCATTGTCGTCGCCGCTCGCCTCCGTCACGCTGCCGGGCCGTGAGGGTACCTACCGCATCACGTTGCGCGATGGGTTGATCTCGGACATCGTGCCGGCGGTGCGCGACGCTGCTGCGTCTTGGCTCGCTCTTCCCGCTTTCGCCAACCTGCATGCCCACGCCGACCGCGCCTTCACGGTCACCTCGTTCCGGCCGCGCTCGTTCGCCGATGCGCTGGCAGCCTCCGCCAAAGCGCGCGCCGGCTTCACCAGCGCGGACGTGCAGCGCCGTGCGACGCTGTTCCTGGAGCGCTCGCTGGCCCACGGCGTGACGCGCGTTCGCACGCACACCGATGTTGATCCGGTGGTCGGGATGAAATCGATGGAGGGTGTGTTGGCGGCGAAGCGCGAGTTGGCCGGCCGGATCGACGTTGACATCATCGCATTCTCGACCTCGCGTAATGACTTGGCCGATGCTGAGGCGGTTGCGCGCCTGACGGACGCGATGGCGATGCAGCCCGATTTTCTCGGGCTCAGCATCAATTCCAGCGCCGATCCACCGCGGGCTATCGCGTCGCTGTTCGACCTCACCGAGCAATCGGGCCTGCCGGTTGATCTGCACATTGACGAGCATCTCGACGCCGGCGCGATGCTGGCGCCGATGGTCGTCAAAGCTGCCGCCGCGCGCAGTCTCGGCTCCCGCGTCACGTTCAGCCATCTCTGCGCGCTGGCGACGCTCGAACCCAAGCCTGCGTACGCGCTGATCGACGACATCGCCAAGGCAGGCATCACCGTGATCGCGCTGCCGGAGACGAACCTGTTCCTGCAAGACCGTGGCGACGCGACGCCACGCCGGCGCGGCCTCACGCTGGTGCGCGAGCTGATTTCCGCGGGGGTCAACGTCCGCCTCGGCACCGACAACGTGCGCGACTGGTTCTTCCCATTCGGCGATGGCGACATGCTCGACACTGCACTGTTCGCGGCGGTTTCTGCCGGCGTCGATGACGACGCGAGCCTGCTCGCCGGCCTGTGCAACGGTCGCGCGGCGCTTGCGCCGGGCGAGCCGGCGGATTTCGTGCTGGTGCCGGCGTCGTCCATCGAGGACGCATTGGCGCGCCGCCCGGCAGGGCGCATGGTATTCAAGGCCGGCCGGCAGGTCGCTGGGCCCGCGAGTTCCTAAATTGTTTTGCGCTTGATCTTTTCCGAAAACCGGTTCCACTTTTCGGGATCACGCGCTAAGTCTCCGACAGCACCCCGAGCGCCATGAAATGGCGCCGGATTCGCTCGACGCTGTCAACGAAGACCTTTTCACTGCGGGTCTGCGCGCCGCGCGGCCGCGGCAGGTCGAGACTGAGAATGTCGGCGATGCGGCCCGGTCGCGACGTCATCACCACGACTCGGTCGGACAGCAGCACCGCCTCCTCGATGCTGTGGGTGATGAAGATCACCGTGTTGCGATCGCGCAGCCAGATGCGCTGCAGGTCGAGGTTCATCTGCTCGCGGGTCAGCGCATCGAGTGCGCCGAACGGCTCGTCCATGAGCAGCAGGCCCGGGTCCTGCACCAGCGCCCGGCAGATCGCCACGCGCTGGCGCATGCCGCCCGACAGCTCCGCCGGATACTTCTCCTCGAATTCGGCCAGGCCGACTGAGCGCAGCAGGTCGCGCGCTTTTTTCAGATGCGTTTCGCGATCGAGCTTCTTGATCTCCACCGGCAGCAGCACGTTGCCCAGCACGGTGCGCCAGTCGAGCAGGACGTCGCGCTGAAACACCACGCCGGCCTTGCTGACCGCGCCTTTGACCTGGGTACCGCCGACCGTGATTGCGCCGGTTGTCGCCGGGATCAGTCCCGACACCAGCATCATCAGCGTGCTCTTGCCGCAGCCGCTCGGGCCGACGATCGAGACGAACTCGCCTGCCGCGATGTCGAGATCGATCTCTGCGAGTGCATCGACGGCGTCGCCGCTCGCCGTCATGTAGCGCTTCGAAACGCCGCGCAGCGCGATCGGAGCGCCGGAACCCGTCGCCATCGGCGCTACTCGATCATCTCGGTGCGCAACCGGTTCCACGGCAGCACCAGCCGCTCGATCCAGGCGACGATGTTGAACAGGAGCACGCCGAGGAGCGACAGCACCACCACGGCCGCGAACAAGCAGTGCGGTGTCGAGCCGGACCTGCGAAATCAGCTGCAGGTAGCCGAGCCCATGTTCCGCGGCGATGAATTCGCCCACGGTCGCCCCCACCACCGCCTGGCCCATGCCGACCTTGAGGCCGCCGAAGATGCTCGGCAGCGCCCGCGGCAGCCGGATCTTGAGGAAGGTGGTGAGCTCATTCGCGCCCATCGACTGTACGAGATAGATCATCTCCTTCTCGGCGGAGCGCATCCCGACCACCGCGGCGATGACGATCGGAAAGAACGAGATGAGGAACGCCACCATCACCTTCGGCAGAATGCCGTAGCCGAGCCACATCACCAGGATGGGTGCCAGCGCGACCTTCGGAATGGTCTGCAGCGACACCATGAAGGGGAATGCGACGCGCTCGAAGATGCGCGAATAGACCACCAGCACGGCAAGCGGAATGCCGACCGCGACGCTCATGCCGAAGCCCAGCACGATCTCCTGCGCAGTGACGAGGCCGTTCATCAGCAGCAGCCACCACGATGAAATGATCTTGTCGATGATCACCGACGGGCTCGGCAAGATGAAATCCGGCACCCGGAACAGCCGGCAGCACAGCTCCCACAACAGGAAGATGGCAATGAAGATGCCCAGCACCGGGCCGTTGTTGGCGAACCACGCCCGGACCTTGCCGACCTTGGCCGGCGCTGCTGTCGTTGCTGCAATTGTCATGGCTACCCCGCGTGGCGGCCGCGGCGGCGCCGGTGGGCCGCCGTTCGTTCGCTCGCTTGCGTCGCTTGCTCGCCGTTCGGCCTGTTACTGTAGATAGTCGTTGCTGAAGTACACGTTCAGCGCCTTGGCCTCGGTGATGGCGCCGGTCTCCTTCAACAGGTTCAGGTTGGCCTGCCAGTCGGCGTCGGCCTGCCAGCCGATCGGCTTGCCGGCCGGCGCGTTGGTGGAGACCATGGTGGCCTCGACCTGCTGATCGAGCACATCCGGCTGCTCCGGCACCTGCATGTGCTTGGCAATGATCTTGGCCGCTTCCTTCGGGTTCGCCATGGCGTCGCGATAGCCCTTGGCGGTGGCGCGCAGCAGCTTCTTCACTGCGTCAGGATTCTGTTCGGCGAAGGCGTTGCTCACGTACATCGATGAGCCGAGCACGTTGAGGCCGTAGTCGGTGACCCTGATCACGTTGAACTTCACGCCCGCGCGTTTTTCGATCTGCGGCAGTTCGTTGCTGAGATAAACCGACATCACGTCGATCTTGCGGGTGAGGAACTGGATGGTGCGCGCCGACGCGTCCATCTGAATGAGCTGGATCTTGCTGAGGTCGACGTTGTTGACCCGGGTGAAGGGACGGATCATGTCGCCGAACGTCTCGCCGACCGAAATCGCCAGCCGCTTGCCCTCGAGGTCCTTCGGGCCTTTGAGCGGCGTGTCGGGGAACGCGATCACGCCCATCGGCGCTTTGGTCTGATAGAGCGCGACCACCTTCACGGGCAGACCCTGGGTCACCGCCTGCGCGGCGGCGACGCCCGGTCCGTAACCGAATTTCTCGTTGCCGGCGGCCAGCGCCTTGAGCACGTTCTGCGCGCCGTTGCCTTCGGACAGTTGCACATCGAGGCCCTCGGCCTTGTAGTAACCCTTCTCCAGCGCGACGAAGAGCGGCGCATACTCACCCTTGAGCTTCCAGGTGAAGCGCACCGTCAGCTTTTCCTGCGCAGAGGCATCTTGCGGCGCGCCGGCGATCGTGAGCGTTGCCAGCAGACCCGCCGCCACCGCGGCCTTCAGCACCTTTGCTTTCGGTTTCATGACTTGGCCCCTCGAAGTCCTGGATCCGGCGCTTTCGACGATCTCACACCTTATTTCGCGGCGCAAACGCAGCGGCAGGCGACGGGAGCATTTGTCGCAATCTTATGCACTGGCTGCTGAATTTCAGGATAGCGACGCATACCGGGGCGGGCATCCGGCAAGCGCTTCGCGCGGTCGCGCCAGCCACCATCGTTGTCGTGAAGCGAAGGTCGAAGCGATCAGGACACCGAGCGCAGCTTGCCCGGATTCAACAGCCCCATCGGGTCGACGGAGGCTCGAAACGCCATCTTGCGCCCTTCTGGATCGAAGCGGCCGCCGTCTTCGAGCTTGAAGATGTGCGGGTTGTTGATGAAGCAGCCGTCGGCCTCGAACGAGCGCATGATCTCATTCAGGCGCTGCTCCGTGGTATATCGGATAAGCGGCAGGCCGCCGATCCGGACCCGGCCTTTCTCCTTGGTATATTCGTGATGCATCAGCACTTCGTCGCCGAAGCGCCGCATCTGTTCCTCCACCAGCTTCGGTTCGTACGGGTTCGGCATCACGACCTGAAGATAGGTCCAGCCTGGATCGACTTGCAGGGCCATCAGGGTCGTATGATTGAACGCGGTTTCGTGGATGCGCCGCAGCTTGGCGGCGGCGCTTTCGGTGTCGCTGACCGCCATCGAGCGATGGCCGTTGAACGTGGCGGCAAGCTCGAAGTAGCGATCGACGTCGGCCTCCTTGACCATTGAAAACATCGCGTCGCGGCTGCCGTCGAAATACTGGTTCAGCCGCTTGTAGAACGGCGCAAACCGGCGCTCGACCGCGCTCAAGAGGAAGATGTCGAGGTCGCTGTCGAATGCCGCGTTGCCGAAGGCGATGACATCGGCATAGCTCGGGAAGGTCGCGATGCAGTCGATCCATTTTTCTGCCGGCACCAGCTTGAGCTGAGCCTCGAGGATGATCCCGGTGGTGCCCCAGGAGTGAAACACGAAGCTCACGTCATCACCGGCGAGCGTCAGAATCCGCGGGGTCTCCTCGATGGTCATGACTCGGAGCGACAGGATCATCCCGGAGTCGCGAATGATGCCGTGACGGACCGAGCCGATGCCGGCAAAGCCGCCGCCGAGATAACCGCCGATCGTGGCGGAGCGCATGGTGGAGGGATACATCATCAGCTGCTGACCCGAAGCCAGAGCCGCTTCGAGCGCGCTGCCGATCACCGTCCCGGACTGCACGCGGATGCTGCCGGGTTCTACGGCCACCACCTTGTTGAAGCCGGTCATGTCGACCAGCACGCCGCCTTTGAGCGGCACCGATTGCCCGTAGTTGCCGGTGCCGCCGCCCCGCAGCGTCAGCGGCATGCGATGCTTGACGGCGGCCGCCACCATGGCTGCGATTTCGTCCTCGCTGCGCGGCTCCACCACCACATCGGCCATGCAATTCTGCAGCTGCGGGGTCAGCACCGGGCTGTACCAGTGAAAGTCGTGAGACTTCTGCCGGATCTGACGCTCATCGACCGTCGAACTGACCTGGCCGATGTCCTGGCGAAACTGCTCGACGAGCGTCTGACTTGTCATTCTGTTCCTCTACAAGCTTCGGTCGCGATCAGCCGCCATCTCCACGGCTGCGACGCGACGGCATCCTTCTAGGTTAGCCAATCGGAGCGAGCGAACAACCACGATAAGCTGCGTTCGGACCGGCAGAGGTGGAGCGGGCGGCACGGCACACCTCGCCTCCCCTTTCCCTGGCAACGGTTATTGCGCGGAGCTTGAGGTTGGGACTACCCTGTGGCCAGCTTCGACGAGCAGCCGCCACACGGCTGCCGTGCCAACAATGGGAGAAACGAGCCATGCGAACCCACCACCTTCGATTTGGCGTTGCGGCGGCCTTTGCCGCCTGGATTGCGTTCGCCGCGATGCCGGCCGGCGCGCAGCAGGCGCCCGCTGCGGCGGTGGCGATCGACAACGACGACATCGGTGGCGTCGTGCGCGGTCCCAAGGGTCCTGAGGCCGGCGTCTGGGTGATTGCGGAAACGCGCGATCTGCCGGTGCGCTTCATCAGGATCGTCGTCACCGACGACCAGGGCCGCTACGTGATCCCGGATCTGCCGAAAGCCAATTACGACGTGTGGGTGCGCGGCTACGGCCTGGTCGATTCACCGAAGGTGAAGAGCGAGCCTGGCAAGCAGCTCAACCTGACCGCGGTGCCTGCGGCCAGTGAGAAAGACGCCGCGCAGTATTACCCGGCGATCTACTGGTACTCGATGATGAAGATCCCGCCCGCCGAGATCTTCGGCACCGACCAGGCGCCGCAAAAGATCAAGATGACCGACTACCTCAACCTGATGAAGAACAACGGCTGCATCGGCTGCCACCAGATCGGTCAATTGTCGACCCGCACGATCCCGAAATTCCACCTCGACGCGGTCAAGAACCACGAGGAAGCCTGGATGCGGCGCATTTCGTCCGGGCAGGCCGGTGAGAACATGATCAACCAGGCCGCCGGCCAGCTCGGCGGCATGCCGTTCAAGTATCTCGCCGACTGGACCGAGCGCGTCGCCAAGGGCGAGCTGCCGTTTGCCAAGCCGGAGCGGCCGCAGGGCGTCGAGCGCAACATCGTGGTGACGCTGCGGGACTGGCACAACGACAAGCAATACCTGCACGATCTGATCGCCAGCGACCGGCGCTATCCGACCGTCAACGCCTACGGGCCGCTGTACGGGCAGTGCGAGCACGCCTGCGACGACATGCCGATGCTCGATCCGGTGAAGAATGTGGCAACGAACTTCGTGCTGCCGACCACGCCCGACATGCCGCTGGCGCTCGGGCCCGGCAACGCCGGCTCGATCAAGATTCTGGGACCCTCGGCCTATTGGGGCGAGGAGAACATCTGGAACAGCAGGGCGAACAATCACAACTCAATGTTCGACCGGAAGGGCCGCCTGTGGCTCGCCGCGACCGGACACGTGCCGGACAATCCGGCATTCTGCAAGAAAGGCTCAAGCCATCCGTCGGCCGTCGAGTTCCCGCTCAACAGCACAAACCGCCGGGTGACGATGTACGATCCCAAGACCGGCAAGTACACCGCCTACCAGACCTGCTTCGGCTCGCACCATCTGCAGTTCGGCTACGACGCCAACGAGACGCTGTGGATGTCGACCGGCGGCGGCGGCGGCAACGTCGGCTGGATCAACACCAAGATGCTGGATGAGACCGGCGACATTGAAAAATCGCAGGGCTGGACGGCGCTTGTGGTCGACACCAACGGCAACGGCCAGCGCGACGACGGGTACACCGAGCCCGGCAAGCCGCAGGAGCCGGACAAGGACATGCGGCTCGGCGCGACCTTCTATGCCGTGATGCCGAGCCCGACCGACGGCTCGGTGTGGGGCACGCTGCGCGGCAACCCGGGCGCCGTCGTGCGCATCGATCCGACCAAGAATCCGCACCGGTCGCTGGCGGAAATCTACAACGTGCCGTTGCCCGGCTTCGGCCCGCGCGGCGGCGACATCGACAAGCAGGGCCGTGTCGTGGTCTCGCTGGCGAGCGGCCACATGGGCGTGTTCGACCGCCGCTTGTGCAAGGGACCGCTCAACGGCCCGAAGGCGACCGGCAACCACTGCCCGGAAGGCTGGACGTTCCACCAGTATCCCGGCCCGGGCTTCAAGGACATCGGCGAGAACAGCGCAGAGTCGAGCTACTACTCGTGGGTCGACCAGCACAACACCTTCGGGCTCGGCGACGACATCCCGATGTCGACCGCCAATCTGATGGACGGCCTCGTCGCGTTCAAGGACGGCAAGATGATCTCGATGATCGTGCCCTATCCGCTCGGCTTCTACGCCAAGGGCTTCGACGGCCGCATCGACGATCCGAACGCCGGCTGGAAGGGACGCGGCCTGTGGGCGGCGAACGGCGACCGCACGCCGTGGCTGATCGAAGGCGGCAAGGGCACGAAGCCGCTGGCGGCGCACTTCCAGCTGCGGCCCGATCCGCTGGCGAAGTAACCAGCAGGTTTAGAGAAAGCAGACGGGGCCGGAGAAATCCGGCCCCTCGTTTTCGTCGCATCCCTCGCTCTAAGGCGAGAGCACCTCCTCCGCACCGCGGGCAACTCACGGGTTGGGTTTGCGGCCAGTGTCTATGGTCGGCGCTGGCGCGGCGCCCTTCGCGGTTCAGATGGGACATAGCGTGGATTTTGCGTGCACCAGGTCCCCGCCTGCGATCTGATCCAGTCTCGGCACGCTTCATAATTCGGCAGGTCGCAACGGGTCGCGTGCGAGTTGCTTCCGGACGCTTCGTAAGCGCACCATGGTCCTTCGTATCCGTGGCTCGGCTCAGTTGGGACCGATACGGCAAAAACCAGCACCCCGATTGTCAGCGTGATCCGCTTCATGGGGCGTCCCTCGTACGACGGCTCGGTTGCCGAGGTACGAGTTTACGCCTTGTCACCTGCTGCGTCAGCTTCAATCGGGCGCGGTGCTATCTTCCAGAGCGAAACGTAGTTCAAGCTCAAGGCTTGTACGTCCGGTACACCGGCTCCGGCTGGGTAAAGAACGCGTGCATGATGTGCAGCGCGATCATGTAGTTCTTCTGCTGTAACGAGGCGTGCGCGATGCCCGGCATGATGGCGAACTGCTTGTCCGGGTTCGGCAACAGCTCGAAAAACTTGATCAGGTCGGGCAGCGCGGCGATGCCGTCGTACTCGCCGCGCATGATGATGGTCGGCACCACGATCTTGGTTGGATCGACCACCGGCAGGTTGTTGCACATGTCGATGTAGGTGCCGTTCGGGATCGAGCTGTCGAGCTCCAGGATGTAGTCCGCGAACGCCGCGATCGTCCTGTCGTCGGCGGTGCCGGGGTGATCGCGCTCGAAGATCGAGCGCACGAACGCCTTGTCGATCGGGCGGCGCTTGGTCTTGAGATACTCCGGCAGCTTCTTCTTGCGCTGCGCCAGCGTCGGCGAGCCTTCGCCGGTCCAAACATGGGCGTCGAGCGCGAGTTGCTTCACACGCTCCGGATGGCGCTGCGCGAACGCCGCGGCGCGCAGCGCGCCGGACGAGATGCCATAGACCATCAACGGGCCGCAGTTGCGGGTCTTCTGAATGTATTCGGAGCCGGCGGCAAGGTCGTCGGCGCCCTCGGAGATGAAGGCTTCGGTGCCGCGATCTTTGGTGGAGCGGCCGTAGCCCTCGACGTCGATGCACCAGGTGTCGAAGCCGCGTTCGGCGAAATATTCCATCGCGGACGAGTTCAGCACGCCCTCGACGTGCAGGTCGAACACCGGCTGCGAGGCCATCGAAGAGCCGTGCACGAACAGCACGGTGCCGTTCTTGGCGCCGCCCGGCGCGCGCTTCTCCCACATGAACAGGTTTACGTCGCTGCCCTTCTTGGTCCAGTGCTCCTGGCCCTTGATCTTGTTGGCGGCGTAGCTGCGGCTCATAGGAAGTACTCCTGATACGAAAGCTGGCGGGTTCGTTGCGTTGGTGGAGGCCTAGTCTGTAAAGTGAAAAAGCGGAATTGACCAGCGGGAGACGCGAACGTGCCGGCCGAAAAGAAGCTCGATCTATCCGCCATCAAGAATCTGGTGGTGGCCGGCTGGACCGGCCGCAACACTGCCGCGCTCGAAGCGCATATCAAGGAGCTCGAGGCGGTCGGCGTGAAGCGGCCGAAAAGCGTGCCGATCTTCTATCGCAACGCGGTGTCGCTGCTCACCACCGCCGACAACATCCAGGTGATGGGCGACAAGTCGAGCGGCGAGGTCGAGTTCGTTCTGTATGCGCTCGACGATGGCATGTGGGTCGGGGTCGGCTCCGACCACACCGACCGCAAGGCCGAGACCATCAACGTCACGCTGTCGAAGCAGATGTGCGGCAAGCCGGTCGGACCGGCGCTGTGGCGCTACGACGAGGTGAAGCCGCATTGGGACAAGCTGACGCTGCGTTCATTCGTTCCGGGGACGGCGGCGGGCGGCGACTCTACCAGGAGGGGCCGGTCACCAACATGCGTGCGCCCGAGGAGCTGATCAAACTCTACACCGGCGGCGACAAGCTTGCGGTTGGCACGGCAATGTTCTGCGGCACGTTCGCAGTGCACGGCGGCATTTCGTCGTCGGGCACGTTCGACATGGAGCTGGACGACCCGGTGCTCGGGAGGAAGCTCACGCACAGCTACCGGATCGAGCCGCTGCCGGATGAGGGGTAGTTGGTGACGCCGTAGCAAATCTCAATCGGCCTCATGCTGAGGAGCCCGCGAAGCGGGCGTCTCGAAGCACGAGGCCGCCCCATGGCCGCCCCATCCTTCGAGACGCACGCAATTGCGTGCTCCTCAGGATGAGGGCGGAGAAGGAACGCAGGCAAGGAGTTAGTTCATGAAAGTCGTCATTCCGGATCTCGTGTCCAATTCGTACTTCCCCGCCATCGCCGCGGTGGAGATGGGTTTTTTTAAGCAGGAAGGCATCGATGCGGAGCTTGAGCTGATCTATCCGGTCGGCAAGTGCTACGACGCGTTGCGGGACGGCAAGGCCGATTTCGTCGGTGGCTCGTCGCATTCGGCGCCGACGGCATTCCCGGAATGGCAGGGCGTGAAATTCCTCGGTGCGCTTGCCCAGCACACCTACTGGTTCTTGATCATGCGCGCGGACCTCAAGGTAAAGCGCGGCGACATCTCCGCCGTCAAAGGCAAGAGAATCGGTGCCGCGCCGCTGATCGACATCGGGCTCATCGAACTGCTGAAAGAGAGCGGCATCGATCCCAAACGGGATGGCGTGCAGATCGCGCCGCCGCCGATGCCCGCGACTCCCAATGTTTCGTTCGGCGTCAACGCCGCGCAGGCGATGGCTGACGGAAAAATCGATGGCTTCTGGGCCAACGGCATGGGGGCGGAAGTTGCCGTCCAGCGCGGCCTTGGCACGCTGGTGCTCGACGCGCGGCGCGGCGACGGGCCTGCGAACCTTCGCGGCTATACGTTTGGCGTTCTGGCGGCGCGCGCCGATTGGGTTGAGAAGGAGCCGGAGAAGGCGGCGGCCGCGGTGCGCGCGCTGATCAAGACCCAGAAGGCGCTGAAGGAAGACCCGAACCGCGCGACCAAGGTCGGCGAGAAGTGGTTCCCGGCTTTCGAGGCGAGCCTGATTGCGAAGCTGGTCGAGCGCGATCTGCCGTATTACGACCCGGCGATCTCCCAGGGCGCGTTCGACAGCATGTGCAAGTTTGCGCAGACCGTCGGCCTGACCAAGGGTGTTGGCAAATACGAGGACGTGGTGGCGACGCAGTACGCCAATTTGTGGAAGAACTGACGCTGTTTGCTCCCTTCATCAAAGTAGGCGAGTTGCAGTGGGCGTTGAAGTTGTCGGGGAGCGGAGGTTGGCATCCGCTTATCCAAGCAAGTACCGGCTGTGTCGCCCCGGGAGTAGGCTGCCTAACCACTTTCTCATTCGCGCATGGTCCTTCGCCGTTTTAGCA
Source organism: uncultured Alphaproteobacteria bacterium (assembly GCA_963787955.1). GTDB lineage: Bacteria > Pseudomonadota > Alphaproteobacteria > Rhizobiales > Xanthobacteraceae > Z2-YC6860. Next base: position 130,316 of record CAWBFG010000042.1, read on the forward strand.
AGGTAGTTGGCCTTGCAGGCCTTGCGGCAGAAGCGGAGCCCCCAATGCTGGTGGGAGACAAGACCAAACCTTCCCCCACAGTTTTCGCAGCGATTCTCCAACTTGGTCATGACTTTCTACTTCGATTTGGAAGTTGCTCGCGCCACGGCAATCAGGCGCGCGATTGGGGATGGCCGCGAATTCCGTGGCGCCGTCTGACTTCCGACCGCATCAGTGATGTTCTTTTCCAGCAATCCAGACGGTTAGGCTGTTAGATAGTGCCGGGTGCATTGCCGCCAGATTTCGGTGGAATTAATGTTTTGCAATATTTCGTTCTGTTCACGCACAGAGCGAATGAGTCCGATATTGGCACGGCTTCCGGTGGATGGATGACCGTGAGACGACGCTCCGCACCAAAGCCAATCTGGCCGCTCAAAAAAACTTATCACCGCCCCTGAATCTGCCCCCATATTGATCGCGCCACGTTCAATCGAGGGCCTCGTCGATCGCGATGCTTGATGACGGAGCGGGGCCGGCCTCCCTCATATTGGAGGCCGAATAGCGCGCCGGGAGGCGCAGCGGCCTGCGTCACTGGCCGCGCGCACTCCGAAAGCGGCGATCCCTGGTAACGGGGATATCGCCGTGAGTGCGTTGGCGGGCCGCGAGGTCCGCCCGGCAGGCCTCGTCAGCCTGCTACTCAAGGGCGGCGCAGCTCCGCCCTGGCGCCTCCCGGCGCTCCATCCCCTCATCGGGGAAACGGAAGAAGGGAAAGACGGGCGCCGAACGTCTCTAAACAACCGGCGGGCGGAGCGTTAGCTGTTTGCGCGGCGCGCGCGGACTACGCTCGACGCGCGATGCGAATTGGCTGTTTGAAAATTGAATCGGTTAATCGTAATCGTCGCGCAGCTTCGCGGGCCGGTTCTCGCCCGGTTGCGGCACCGGATCGTTCATCGCCACGTCGTCGCGCCGGCGCTTGGCTGCTTCCTCACCGGTCTTGAAATATTCGCTGCGCACCGCACGCTGCGCCTGCTCTTCCAGTGACTTGGGCCAGTGCCCGAGGTCGTAGCCGTGCCACGGCGGCTGTGGCTTCAGCGGCGGCAGGCCGAGCCTCTCCCACAGCTTACGCGCCTGCTCCATGAACTCGCGCTTCGGCAGCGCGACCGGCGAATAGACGCCCTTGAGCGTCGCGTTGATCAGCACCGAGGCGGTTTCGCCGCCGTCGCGCGGCCCGCGCGGGCCATGGCCCGGGTCCTTGCGTTCGACCACATGCAGATCGTACTGGGGCTGGCAGCGATACGACATCGCCCAGAACAGCGAGTCGGCGTTCTCCGGGTCGATATCCTCGTCGACCGCGACGATCCACTTGCCGGCGAAGCGGTGCAGTGCCGCCGCTCCGTTGAGCGCGCGCCAGATTTCGCTGTCCGGCGCGCCGCGCTCGAATTGCAGCGCGATCACGGCGTAAAGGCTGGTCAGGGGCTCGTGCATCGCCACGCGCTTGATGCCGCGGATCGACAGCACCGACTTGAGGTGGTTGAGGAACACCGGCTCCATCGCCACCTTGCGGATCACGCTGGATTCGCTCGGCGTCACCTGGCTGATGAACGAGGTCAGGATCGGGTTGCGCCGCCGCGTGATGGCGGTGACCTCCATGAAGGCATTATATTCCTGCAGATTGACGTAGCCGTGCGACTCGCCGAACGGCGCCTCCGGCTCGAGCCATTGCGTGTCGATCAGGCCTTCGATGACGATCTCCGCCTCAGCCGGCACCATCAGATCGACGGTGCGCGCCTTGACCACGTTGATAGGTCCACCGACCAGCGCGCCAGCGACCGCGATCTCGTCGAGGTTCTCCGGCATCTTCTGCACCGCCGCGTAGGAGATGGCCGGCGGGCAGCCGAGCACGACGGCGCAGGGCAGCGGCTGCTGCCGCGCCCGGCACTTTTCCCAATGCGCGTAGATGCCGGCGCGCAACTCGACCGAAGGATTCATGCCGAGCCGCCGCGGCGTCTTGAGCTGGCCGCGGTAGTTGCCGACATTCTGGATGCCGGTGTCGGGGTCCTTGGTGATGTAATGCGCCGACGCGAGATACGGCGCGTTGTCCCAGCCCGGCGTCGAGATCGGAACCGGCAGGCCATCGAGTCCCAGGCCGGACTCGTTCAATGCATCGCCGAGCACCACGACCTCCTGGCATGGCGCTTCGTGCTGCGCGACGGCATGCGGCGGCAGCGGAGCGGCCAGCGCCTTCACCCAGGTTTCGCCGACCTGGTCCAACGGCTTGCCGAAGCCGATGCGGTAGATGTCGCGGCTGCCGGCAAGACCCGCGATCAGCACGGGATGCGCGTACTCGTGGCCTTTCGAATCGATGGGCTTGGTGAAGAGAAACGCCTTGCGGTCCGGCTCCTCGATGCCGCCGCGGTATTGCCAGCGCACCAGCGGGTGCATCTCGGTGTCTTTGTTCACTGGCTCGTCGACGATGACGAGCTTGTCCGCCGCGGCAAGCGCGAGGACGTGATCGTGCAGGTCGGGGTAGCTGCGCGACAGGCGCTCGGTGTCGCGGTAGCGGTCGAGAATCTCGCTCTTGAGCTTCCCCGCCATGCGCGCGTCAGGACTTCGAGAGAGCCGACCAGATCGCTCCGCCCGAACGCGGCGGCGAGTACCCAAACCGCAGCTTCGAACAGCGCGGCGTCACGATCGGCACCGCCCATCAGTTGCAGGCCGAGCGGCAAGTTCTCGTCGGAGAGCAGCGGCAGCGTGATCGCCGGGCAGCCGAGCAGCGAGGCGGCGACGTTCATGATGGTGTTGCCGGTCGAGCCAAGGCCCTTCGGCGCGGCGCCGCAGGCGCCGAGCGTGACAAAAGCGTCGTAACGCTGCGCGGCTTTGCCATATGCCGCACGTGCGGCGTCTCGACGCTTGAGCAATTCGGCGTAGTCGCGCTGTGTCATCGCGTTGGCTGTCTTCAGGCGGTCCAATGCCGGTCCGCTGAGTGTGCCAGCGTCGAGTGCGGCATAGGTGTTGAGCGGCCAGCGGCCCTCGAATGCGTTGATGCTCTGGGTGAGCGGCAGCGCATCCACCAGATGCTGTTCCGCCGCTTCGAGATCGGGATCGTCGGCGCGGGATTTCAGCTCGACGCCCGTCGCGGCGAGCGTATCCCTGGCGGCGGCGAACGTCTTCCGCGCTCCTTCTGTGGTGGCGCTCCAGCCTCCAGTCTCCAGGATCGCAAGACGCTTCGGTTTCGCTGGGCGTGGCGAAATTTACGCGCCCGGAAACGCCGACCTTGCCGGGATCGCCGCCGGTGCGCTCGGTGATGGTGATGATGGTCGCCCACACGTCCGCAACCGTGGCCCCGATCGCGCCTTGGCAACTCTGGCTGAAATGATCGTACGAGCCGCTGCGGTTGACGCCGCCGACGCTCGGCTTGTAGCCGACGCAGCCGCAGAAGCTTGATGGCCGCAGAATCGAACCGACCACCTGGGTGCCGAGCCCGACCGGCACCATGCCGGCGCCGACCGCCGCGGCCGAGCCGCTCGACGAGCCGCCCGGCGTGCGCGTGCCGTCGTGCGGATTCTGCGTCTTGTGCCAGGGATGCGTGGCGGCAAATTCCGTCGTCGTGGTCTTGCCGAGGATGACGCCGCCAGCCTCGCGCAGCGCCCGCACGGCTGCGGAATCGCGTCGCGTCACGCTGCCTTCCCACATCGGCGAGCCCTGGCCGGTCGGCATGTCGGCGGTTTCGATCACGTCCTTCACCGCGAGCGGCATGCCGTCGATGGCGGAAAGCGGCTTGCCGTCGCGCCAGCGCGCCGATGCGGCGTCGGCGGCCTGGCGTGCGCCCTCGACGTTCAGCGCGACGAACGCGCCGATCCGCGGATCATGCTTGGCGATGCGGTCGAGACAGTCCTCGAGGTAGGCCCGCGGCGTTACTATGCCGGCGCGCAGATCGCGGGCCAGCGAGACATAGGTGCGCAGCCCGGTCGCCGGTTCAGCTTGGTCCTGTGGGGTGGAGCGCGTCGCCGCGAGTGTCATCGGTCCTCCTTGGTGGGATCAATAATGTCGCGCATCGGCGTCTCGGGCGTCAGCCCGCCGCGACGGCGCACGAAGGTTTCCTTGCCGCTTTTTTCCCAATCGCCCTTGACGGCGCGCTGTGCGTAGCTTTCCCAATCCTCGGCCCAGTCGCCCAGCGTGTATCCGTGCCAAGGCGGCTGCGGCGACAGCGGCGGCATGCCGAGTTCGTCCCAGATTTTCCGCGCGCGCTCCATGTACTCGCGCGTCGGCAGCGCAAGCGGCGGGAACGCCTGCTTCAGTGTCGCGTCGATCAGCAGCGAGGAGTTATCGGGTTGCCGGCCGGATTTTGGTCCGTGGCCCGAGGAGCGGTGCGGAGCAATATGAACATCGTGAACCGGATTGGCTCGATAGGCCATCGACCAGAACACCGCGTTGGTGTTGGTCGGATCGATGTCCTCGCTCACAGCGATGACGATCTTGCCGCAATCGGCCCGGAACGTTGACGCGCCGTGCAAGCCGCGCCACACCTCGGTGCGTGCCGCGCCCGGAGCGAATTGCAGGAAGATCACGGGCCGGACGTTGCTCAGCGGTTCATGCAGCGACACCCGGCGGATGCCCCGGATCGCAAGCTGGTCGCGCAGGTGCGACAAGAACATCGGCTCGTAGGCCACCTTTTTGATCACGCTCGATTCGCTCGGTGTGACCTGGCTGATGATGGAAACGAACACCGGCTTCTTCTTATGCGTGATCGCCGTCACCTGCATCGACATGTTGTAGTCTTCGAGTGCGACATAGCCGTGGCTTTCGCCAAACGGTCCCTCCGGCTCCAGCAACTCAGGATCAACCAGCCCTTCGATGACGATTTCGGAGTTGGCGGGCACATCAAGGTCGATGGTCACGCATTTGGTTGTGCGGATCGGCGCACCGGCCAGCGCCCCGGCGACGCCAATTTCGTCCTGATCAAGCGCAAGCTTTTGCGGCCCGGTGAACACCACCACCGGCGCAGCCCCTACGACGATGGCGCAGGGCATCGGCTTCTTCAGTTTTTGATACTTGCGCCAGTGCTGATAGCCGCCGGCACCGCCGATCCGCGATGCCATCCGCACACCAAGCCGGTCGGTGGCTTTTAGCTGGCCCCGATACGTGCCCATGTTCTGGATGCCGGTCTCCGGATCCTTGGTGACGCACAGCGTGGCAGTGAGATACGGCGCGGCGTCGAAGCCCGGCGTCGAGATCGGCACGGGCAGAAGCTTCAGACCACCGTCCGGCTTCTTTAGCTCGTCGCCTTTGATCACGATTTCCTGACAGGGCGCGGCGGTCACGCGCACCGGCGCGATCGGATTGGCGATCGCGTCGAGCCACGCCGGACCGATATCCTCCAGAGACTTGCCCATGCCGATTGCGTAAATACCCGGCGAAGCCGACAGCGCCCCGACCACGACCGGCATGTCGTATTTCTTGCCGCTGCCGTCCACCACGTTGGTGAACAGGAACGCGCGCCGCTCGTCTTCCGGCAGGCTGCCCTGGAACTGCCAGCGCACCAGCGGATGGAGTTCGGTATCCTTATTGATCGGTCGATCGACGCGAACGACAAGACCCTGCGCCTCAAGCTTGGCGAGGTGCTTCTGAAAGTCGAGCGCGGGCCCTTCGGCTTGAGCCTTGGCGCCACGCGAATCGGATCGCTCAAGCATTGGTTGCGTTATTTCTTCTTCTGGTGCGCCTCGATCACCGGCCGGGCGTGCCGGAAGCAGTCGACTCCGGCCGGAATGCCGCAATACACCGCGATCTGGATCAGCACCGCGCGGATTTCGTCCGGCGTCATGCCGTTGTTGAGCGCGCCCCGCACGTGGGTCTGGAACTCTTCCATCCGGCCGAGGCACGCGATCATGCCGAGATTGAGGATCGAGCGCTCGCGGGGTTTCAGCGTGTCGTCGCCCCATGCCTCGCCCCAGCAATATTGCGTGACGATGCGCTGAAAGTCGCGGTTGAAGTCGTCGAGGTTCGCCATCGCCTTGTCGACGTATTCGTCGCCGGCAACCTGGCGGCGCATCTTCATGCCGATGTCGTAGGTTTTCTGGTCCATGAGCGATCCTCCCGATCCACGTTTCAGTCTTCTTCCGGTCCGCCTTTCCAGCGTTTGACCAGCTTGGTTTCGATCTCGAACATGTCGAGCAGCCGCCCGACCGTGTGGTTGACGATGTCGTCCACCGTCTTCGGCTTGTTGTAGAACGCCGGCACGATCGGAGCGACCACGGTACCGATGTCGGCGAGTGTCGCCATGGTCCGCAGGTGGCCGCCGTGCAGCGGCGTCTCTCGCACGGCCAGGACGAGGCGGCGCTTTTCCTTCAGCACGACGTCGGCCGCGCGGGAGAGCAGCGAACTGGTCACGCCAGTCGCGATCTCGCTCATGGTCTTGATCGAGCACGGCGCGACGATCATGCCCATGGTCTGGAACGAGCCCGAGGAGATCGACGCGCCGATGTCCGCCACCGCGTGGCTCACCGAGGCCAGCGCCCGCACGTCCTTCGGCTTGTACTTGGTCTCGTAAACCAGCGTCATCTCCGCCGACTTGCTCATCACCAGATGGGTCTCGACGTCGGTCTTCTTCAGCGCCTCCAGAATGCGGACGCCGTAAATGGCTCCGGAGGCGCCGGAAATGCCGACGACGAGACGCCGCGGTGTCTTGCTGGTCATCGGTTTCCTGCCTTGGCTTCCTGCGGCCTCATGATATCAGCAAAAACAGCGTCACCACCTGCAGGATCAAGGCGATGCCGGCGGCAATAGCCGCGAAAACAATGCCGCTGCCCCAGATGGCAAATCCAAGAGCCGGCAGAGTGAAGAGGACAAAGGCCACCGACGCCAGCGACAAGACCATGGCCGATCCGGAAACTTGCCGTTCGGGCAATTTCGGCGTCATGGCCGTGAGAGCGACGGTGTAAAGCCAGAAGAGTGTCTCCACGCCGGCCACTGCGAGCACGCCGTGGCGCAACATCTCCTGTTGTCCTATCGCTGGCTGATCCTCGGCCATTTTCCGTCGCAGGGGTCAATCCGCCTTCTTCCTAGCGGGCGTTTCAGCCTTTGCAAATGCCGCAAGCACCAGTTCGAGCGGCTTGCGCGGGAATGGCCGCAGGACGGCCTGGTAGGCCGCGATGCTGGCGTTGGCCGCATCGATAGCCGACTCGGCCGGCTGGCCGATCCGGCCCGATTGAGCCAGGGTGTACATTGCCTCCTGCTGCAATCGCTCGGCTTCGAGCTCGACCGCCTTGATGCGGGTGCGGAAGCCTTCGGCGTCTTGCGGCGCCATCACTGGCGGCGGCGTCTTCAGAGCGCGCCGAACGTTGCGTAGCGGCACCACGGCCAAGTCGCGCCATGCGCCGACGTCGCGTTCAACCTCGGCCACCTCGGCGCTGCTCAGCGCGCGGCTCTGCGCGGCGTTCCAGAGCAGGAAGAACAAGATGTTGACGTCGACGCCGGCCTGGTCCTGCAGGTCGATGCAGGCCTGCGCCACGCCCGGCTCGGCATAGAACTTCACCGAGAAGCGCCAGAACGGCGACTTGTTGACCGGTGTTTCGGTCGCGCTCATGCTGCCGAAAGCTTGTCGTAGGCGCCGGCCTCCTGCAGCGCAGCGACAATGCGCTCCGGCTTGAGCGGCATCTCGGCAAAGTGCACGCCAAACGGCGACAGCGCGTCCTCAATTGCTGCCACGATTGCGGCCGGCGCCGGGATGGTGCCGCCTTCGCCCGCGCCCTTAACGCCGATCGGATTGAGCGGATTAAGCGTCTCGACATGAATAATCTTGCAACCGGGTACATCGGTGGAGCCCGGCAGCAGATAATCCTGGAACGTTGTCGTCAGCGGGTTGGCATCTGCGTCGTAGCGCATGTGCTCGAACAGTGCATTGCCGATACCGTGAGCCACACCGCCCTGCACCTGGCCATCAACAATCATCGGATTGATGACGACGCCGCTGTCGTGCGCCACCGTGTAGTTGAGAATTGAAATGGCGCCCGTCATCGGGTCAACCTCGACTTCGACCACGTGGGTGCCGTTGCAATACGAAGCCTGTGGCGGTGCGAAGTAGGCAGTATGCTCTAGCCCCGCGGTCTGGCCTTCCGGAAACGCCGAGCCCGGCACGCCCTGAGCCATTCGTGCCAGCTCGGCGAACGTCAGCTTGGGTTTGTTGCCGCCGCGCGCGATGGCCTCGCTGTCATCAAGGTCGATCTCGCTCTCCGCGACGCCGAGGGCGCGGGCAGCAAGCGTGACGATCTGCTTGCGCACAACGCTACCGGCGACTTGTGCCGACGAGCCGGCATTGACCGCCTGCCGGCTGGCGAAGCCGCCGACGCCTTGCGAGATGGCGCCGGTGTCGGCGATGGTCATCACAATGTCTTCGATGCGGCAGCCGATTTGGTCAGCGACAATCTGCGACAGTGTCGTACGCGTGCCCTGACCCTGATTGGTGGCGCCCGTCGCGACCGCAACCTTGCCATTTGTCAGCACGCGGACGGTGACGCCCTCGAACGGACCGAGGCCGGTGCCTTCGACATAGTTGGCAATCCCGATGCCAATGTAGCGCCCCTGCTTGAGCGCTTCGGCCTGGCGCGCGCGAAACGTTTCATAGCGCGACTGTTCGACCGCGGTATCCTGGCTCTTCGGGAAGTCGCCGCCGTGATAGACGATCGGCTTGCCGTCCCGGAAGATCAGCGGAATCTCGTACGGCATCTGCTCAAGCTTGATCATGTTGCGGCGGCGCACCTCGACGCGGTCGAGCTTCAACTCGCGCGCGATGCGGTCCATTAGCCGCTCCATGATGAACACCGCTTGTGGCCGGCCAGCGCCGCGCACTGGAGCGGTCGGCACCTTGTTGGTGAGCACGACCGTGACGTCGAGCTTGTAGGCCGGCATCACGTAGGGTCCCGGCACCGTCACCGCAGCGATATAGGGCATGACAATGCCCCAAGGCGTGAACGCGCCGGTATCGTGCAACATGCTGCCGCGGAACGCCAGCAACTTGCCGTCTGCATCGACTGCAACCGCGACCTTCCAATACTGGTCACGCTCCTGGATCGCGCACAGGAAGTGTTCGCGGCGATCCTCGAACCATTTTACAGGACGGCCAAGTTTCATCGCCGCGGCCGGAATCACCGCCTCCTCGGCGTAGAACGGCGCCTTCGGCCCGAAGCCGCCGCCGACGTCGGGCGCGATCATGCGGATCGATTCGAGATCGCGTTCGAGCAGATCAGCCAGCGTGCGGCGTCCGAGATGCGGAGTTTGTGTTGACGACCATACCGTCAGCATGTCGGTGACCGGGTCATGGCTCGCGAGCACCGCGCGCGCCTCCATCGCCATGCCACCGCCGCGGTGCGCCCAGATTTCTTCCTCGAACACATGTGTTGCGCGGGCGAAGGCGGCGTCGACATCGCCATATGACGTGGGTACAACCAGGGCGACGTTGGTTGGAATATCGGTGTGGGCCTGCGGAGCACCCGGTGCGATTGCCTCGCGTGCGTCGCTCGCGGCCGGCAGCACCTCGAAGTCGATCGCCACTATTGCCGCCGCGTCTTCAGCGATAGGCCGGCTATTTGCGATCACGACAGCGATGGCCTGGCCAGCATAATTCACTTCATCGAGCGCGAGGCAATGTTGCGTGCGCATTGTGCGATTGTCGGCAACCGGCAGGATCATCGGGATCCGTGAGTCCTGCATCGGGCCCGGCAAGTCAGCGGCGGTGAGCACCGCATGGACGCCCGGTTGTGCCAAGGCCGCGCTGGCGTCGATCGATCGAACTCTGGCATGGCTATGAGGGCTGCGCACGAAACAGGCGTGCAGCGTCCCCGGCAGCGGGATGTCGTCGACGAACCGGCCTCGGCCCACCAGCAGCGCCGGATCCTCCAGGCGCTTGACGCGCGCACCAAAATGCTTTGCACCCATCAGGCCAGTATCGGCCGGGCGCGCAGGCAATGGAAGATGGATCCGACTGGAGTGCTAGCGCCCGGCTTGACCGGTTGCCATGGTGGTGTGCCGCTGCGGCACCCGCGCGGCCAGCCGGGTGCGGGCTTGACGCAGCGAGCCGCGCGCCAATTGTCCGCCGAACTTGAGCCACCGCCGCGCCGCCCAGGAGGGGCCGGGATCGACAGTGAGGGAGCGCAGGTCGTAGGCTTTGGCTAAGGAGAATTCGTCGCAGGCTTGCTTGACCGGATCCTCGTAGAAATTGGCAATCTTGTCCACGCCCATGCCAGGTGTCGCAAGCCAGTGCGGGATGTGGACATTGCCCAGCCGCTCGGCATCGTTGAGCGCCTTGCGGGCGCCCGTGCCAGCCGCCGGGCAGGACGTTGCGAAGGCGTCTCCGATCAGCACAAGACCGGGTTTCCGGATGCCCTCGGTGACATAGAGATCGACCGGGCGGATCTGAATGCGACCACTGGCTTCGAAATCACCCATTTGCCTGCGCAGGCCCGGCATCGCCGCGAACAACGCCTGCTGCGGTGTGTGACGGAACTCGCGCAGCCATGGATCATCCATAGTGCAGTAGCAGAACAGGTTGGCGCGCATGGTCGCGCCGATCGGGAACAGCGTCAGGTACGAGATCCGCGCGGCGGGTGACTCGGAGTAGTGCGTGAGCGCAGGGAACGCGAACTTCGGCCGGCCTACCGGCTTCACATCAAAGCCGATCGAAATTGAATGGCATTCGCTCAGCACATGACGCGTCATGCCGAGTTTGTGACGAATGCCGATATTCAGACCGTTCGCCAACACCACCAGTCGGGCGGAGATCTGCCAGCCGTTTGACAATGTGATGAGCTGCCGCTCGCTGCTGACGGAGATGTCCTGGGCCTTTGCGTCGATGAACGCAGCGCTGCCGGGAATCTCCGCGCGTATGGTGTTGACCAGAGTGTCGTAGAGGATGCCCTGCTGATCGCCGGGCCGCTTCTCCACGACATGGCCGAAACGCGACACCCAGGACTCGCGGTCATGGGTTGAAGCGCGCCGGACGGCGTCGGCCAAACCAGCCTTCTCAAGAATGGCGAGTTGAGGCCCGTCGAGCTTTTCGCAGCGGAAGTCAGGCGGATAGATCGGATGCGGGTCGACCAGAACCACATCAAGACCAGATCGTCCAAGCATCGCAGCGACGGTCGATCCGGCAAGACCTCCGCCGACGATTGCAATATCCGTGTGCCGCATTGGACTGCTCCGCCTCAAGCTGTCGCAATGACAAGGACATTACTCGATCGGCCCGCGGCGACACGGGGATTCGCTGTTAATACTTAAATCCTTAACCGTCGCGCGTTTACGACTTGCGCCACGCTTGCAGCCGCAGATAGGCGGTCTTGGCCGCCGCCCGCAGCTCGCGGTAACGCTTCTGCAGCGCGCTCAAGATGTCGAACGTGAGCGAGCCTTCGCGCCGCGCATCGAACCACAGATCGGCCACCGTCTGCCGCTCGGTCCAGGCCGACATGTAGCCACTGTCGTCGTGGGCGCAAGAATCGACGTACGCGATCGACTTGTCGGCGAGAAACGCCGTCGTGTAGTCCTCGAGCAGCAGCATTCCGGGCGAGAAATCGTGGAATTGCTCGTCGTAGGCGGTCTTCCAGGTGAATGCTGCGGCGCCGGCGCGCACGACAATCTGCATGCTGACCGGCTTCTTGTCGAGGTAGAGCGCGTGGATGGAGGCGCAACCGCGCATCGCCATCTCGACGATGGCCTTGCGCATGAACGCCGCATCGCCTGGATGGCAGAGCAGCGCCGTGCCCTGACGGCCCTTCCAACCCGAGGCCTCCATCTGCATGAAGTCTTCGAGTGCGTTGCGCACCGCCTCTGGATCAGTCGCGACAATCGAGGTCAGTGCGCCCTTTTCTGCGAGCCGGCGGCGATGCTGGCGCAATTTCTTACGGCTGGAGCTCGATAACGCCTTTTCAAGATAGCTTTTGCCGTCCAGCCCGGAGGTGAGCTTGGGGCGGCGAAATTGCTCAAGAATGCACAGCCGGCTGAGACGCGCGGCGAGTACACGCTTGAGCGCGTCCATGGTCGGGCTGTCGATGCTCATCGCATCGAGCGCGACGATCTTCGACAAATGCGGATCAGCGGCGATCGCGTCCAGCATCGCTGCAAGCGTTTCGTCGAGGCAGCCGCGATCGATAACCGGCGTCGCGAGATAGCGATGCGGCCCCGGCGGCATGGTGAGCACGCGCATCGGAAACGCCGACTGGTGCGGACGCCCGATCGAGAACGCCCAGATGCCGGCCAGCTGGCGCTGGCCGTCGCCGGCCGACTTCCAAGCCAGCAATGCCTGGCATCGTGTGCGCGGGAAAACCTCCGCAGCGGCGTGTACGATCACCGGGTCCATCAGGACATTCGGCACGTCGGCACGGAGCAGCAGGTCGCTCCAGTACGGGCGCACCTCGGCCAATCGTGCCACGCTGACGATCTCGACGGTCAGGCCGAACGCGGCGCGCTGAGCGCTTGGCGTCGTACTTGGAACAGCAACGTCGGGGATGCCGCCAGCGGTGAGAACCTGAGCGTCGCTCATTTTGAAAACTTTATGCGGTTTGTTGTGGAGTGAGTCATAGAGAAGAGGGTTTCACAACCCGTTACGCGGCTTCCGTAAAGTCAAAGCCATTAAGGTTAATCGCTTCGCTCGGCTGCGAGCCGCGTCTCAGATTGGCGACATGGCGCCCGAACACGGGTCATCAAGTTAACGGTTTGTGCACGTAACTCTCACGATTTTCCGGATCGCGCGCGGCGGTTCACCCTTCTGTTGTCGCGCTCTCGCTATGTTTAATGCAGGGTGCCTGCGCAAACGCGGGCTAAGCAGACAGGCGATCATGGCACAGGCGACTCACGCTGCGTTCGACACGCGACCCGACGTCGAAGTTCGCACCACACCGGATCGCTTGCATGGTTCGGCAGCGGTGAAGGCTGACGTCCATCTGTCGATTCATGGCGACCTGGCCGAAATCGAGTCGGATTGGCGTGCATTCGAACGCCATGCCGACTGCACCGTGTTCCAGACCTACGGCTGGATGTCGGCGTGGCAGCGCAACATCGGCGTCCGCAAAGGCACCACGCCGATCGTGGTGCTTGGCCGCGATGCGGGGGGCGAGTTGCTGTTCATTGTTCCGCTCGCGATTGAGGCGCGCAGCTTCGTGCGACGGCTCACCTGGCTCGCCACCGATCTTTGCGACTACAACGCGCCGCTGCTGGCGCCGGACTTTTCGCGGCGGATCAACCCTGCGTGCTTCCTGGAGCTGTGGTGCGAGCTCGTCGAGCGTCTGCAGAGCCATCCAGCCTATCGTTATGACCTGATCCGGTTCGAGAAGATGCCGGAGAAGGTCGGCGGGCAAGCCAACCCGATGCTGGGCTTTCCCGTCACTCTGAACCCGAGCAACGCCTACCAAACGCAGCTCGGCGGCGACTGGGAGACGTTCTACGCGGCCAAACGCTCGTCGGCGACACGCCGCCGCGATCGTACCAAGCGCAAGAAGCTTGCAGAGTTCGGTGAGGTCAAGTTCGTCAATCCGGCGAGCGCAGCGGACGTCGCCGCTTCGTTCGAAATTCTGATGCAGCAAAAGACCCTGCAGTTCGCGCGCATGGGCGTGCCCAATATCTTTGCACGGCTGGGTTATCCGGAATTCTACCGCGAGGTTGCGGCCACGACGCAGGGCTTGGTGCACATCAGCCGGGTTGACGTCGGCGCCATGCCGGCAGCCGTCAATTACGGGCTGACGTTCCGCGGCTGCTACTATCACGTGCTGGCGAGCTACACCGACCACGAGATGTCCAAGTATGGTCCGGGCGCGGCACACCTGCACGACCTGATGAGCTACGCCATCAAGCAGGGCTGCCAGATGTTCGATTTCACCATCGGCGACGAGCGCTACAAGCGCGACTGGTGCGACGGCGAGCTCAAGCTCTACGACCACATTGCGTTGGCGACGGCGCGCGGCGCGGTCGCCGCTGGGCCGCTGCTGGTCGCTGGCGCCGTCAAGCGCTGGATCAAGCAGACCCCGGTGATCTGGAACGCCGTTACCAAGATGCGTGCCTGGCGTGGGTCGCTGCGCGAAAAGCCGACCACGAAGGCGGACGATTAGCTGCGCGGCCGCAAGACGAACAGGTGCAGGTCCAGCCGGCGCTTGGCGATCAGGTAGAGCAGCATCGATTCGACCACGAAGGCCGCTGACGTCGCCATCGCGACGCCGATCCCGCCGAGCGGCTTTGCCAGCGCGACGCAGCCCGCGAGGTTGACCGTGAAGGCCACCGCATAGGCCAGCGCGCAGATGCGCTGCTGGCCGACCATGGTGATCAGCCGCTCGGCCGGGCCGATCGCGGCGCGCGCCAGCAGGCCCACTGCGAGGGTGAACATCACCGGATAGGCGTCGGTGAAACCCGGCCCGAACAGCCACAGCATCGGCTTGCCGAACGCCAAGATCAGCAGCGTCGCGGCGAGCGACGGCCAGAAGATCCAGCGCACCGAGCTGGCCACCAAGGTGGCCAGACCGTCGCGGTCGCCGGCGACATGGTAGGCGGCGAAGCGGTGCGCGGCCGATGCCGAGACCGCGAAATAGACGAACGTGACGAGCGTCAGTGTCTTCGATGCAGCGAAGTAATGGGCAACCTCGTCGGCCGGACGGAATTGCTGCAGCACCAGCACGTCGGTCGTGGTCAGCAGCGTGTAAAAGCCCCACACCGCGAGCATCGGCAGTGAGGTTACCACCCACGCGCGCACTTCGTAGCGTTTGGGGCCCGCCTCGACTGTCCTGGCAAGACGGCGGCCGACCAGCACAAGCTGCACCAGTGTCGTCAGCCAGATCGCGGCGACGATCGCCGCCATGGCGGTGGTGGCGTTCATCGGATAGCCGGCCGCGTAAATGCCGGCCATCAGGGCCAGCATGACGACCGGTCGCCACAGCGAATGCGGCATCAGTCCGATCGCGATCCAGTTGTAGGCGCGCGCGATGCCGTCGAGCATGAACGACAGCGCGTAGAACGGCAGCGCCGCGCAGGCGAGATAGAGCGGCATCACAACGTTGCGGTCGAGTACAGGCTCCGCCGCATGCACCAGCAGCGCGCCGATCAGCGCCGCAACGGTCGTTACTCCGAACGTGAGCCAGCGGCTCCCGATCAGGAAGCCGCGCAGATCGTCGAACGACTGACGTTGCGTATATTCCGGAATGAAGCGTTGCGCCGTCAGCGGCACACCGAGATGGACGACATCGCCGAGCAACAGCACCCAGGTCCACACATAGACGTAGGTGCCGAACTCGAAGCTGCCCATCCAGCGTGCCAGCAGGATCTGCGACAGAAATACAACCGCGGCGCTGGCGACGCGGATGAGGAAGGCAGTTCCGGCGAAGCGATGAACGGCGCCGTGCTCGCTGGCGAGCCAGGCCCGGATGCGCGCCGCAACCTGGAACAGCGCGCGCCGCTCGGGCAGGGCTTTCGTTTCGGTCAGGGCCATGGTGCCTCACGTCATGGCCTACTAGGAATTGGTTAACTTTGGCCTGCGGCTGTACGCGAAAAATGCCGGAAATCAGCCTGCCACCGCGATTTCAAACGGGAACTGGTCGACGATCTCGTGGCCGGTGTCGGTGATGATGTAGGTGTGGCCGAGGAAGATGCCGAACATCCCGTCCGCGGTGATCGGGTTCGGCTCCGCCATGATGATCATGCCGGGTTTGAGGATCATGTCGCTCTCGACGCCGCCGATGTGGTCCGAGGTGATGTGCGGATTGTCGGTGACGATGTCGATGCCGTGACACTGCGTCGGCCGCGATTGGCAGCCTTTCTCGCGGAAGAACTCGCTCGCCCTGCGCATCTCCTCGACGTTCTTGCCGGGCAGCATCTGCGCGACGATCTTGTTGTAACCCGGTAGCGTGATTTCCTCCCAGAACTTGCGCACCATGTCGGTCGGCGGGCCGAGCGTGATCGGCGAGCCGATCTGCGCCGTGTACCCCCGATAGCCGGCGGCGAGCTCCATGTTGACCAGGTCGCCTGTCTTGAGCACGCGCGAAGAGGGACGGGGGTTGCCGAAGATCAGCGCCGGATTGTCCATCGGCGTACTGCCGATGATGAGGAAATCGATGTCGCCGCCGCCGTCCATGATGGCGGAGGCCGCGGCGGCTTTCAGTTCGTATTCCTTCACGCCGGGCTTGGCGCGCTCAACCATCGCCTCCATGGCGCGCTCGCACAGCACGCCAGCCTTGCGCACACAGTCGAGCTCCTCCTTGGAATGGATCACGACGAGGTCGTGCAGGAAGTTCTTGGTGAAGACGAGCTCGGCGTCCGGCAATTCCTTGCGCAGCGTGTTGTACTGATTGACCGGCAGGTAATCGCCGTGCCGCGGGTCAATCTCCATCAGGCCGATGCGGCCCTTCTCCAGCTTCAGTTCGCGCAGCCGCTCCACCATCACCATGGCGTACTGGCCGTTGCGCGAATGCCGCACGTCCTTGATCGCGACCGAGACATGCCGGCGCACCGCCTCGGCGTGGGTGCCGCCCATCGAGTAGATCATGGTCGGTTCGCCATCGAGCGGCACCAGCACGTAGCAGCACAGCGCGTGCCATTCCCAGTGGCCGGTGAGCCAGGTCATGCCGGCGCCGAAGCTCCAGTGGCTCGGCCCGCCCGGAACGACCACGGCATCGAGCTTCGCCTCCTTCATCTTGGCGCGCAGCGAGGCGTAGCGGCGCTGGTACTCGGCCGCGGAGAACTGCTCCCACACGCAGTCGCGGTAATACGGCGTGTCGCGCATGTTGGCGAACGGCAGCGACTGGTCGAGCTTGTTGCGGACGATATCCCAGGGCTGCGGGCCGAGCGGCCGGCGCGGTTGTTCGTTCATGGCGGCGTTCCTTCCTGATTTTCGTTTCGCTTGATCGTTGCGGCGACCTTAGCAATTCAGCCAACGCTACGCCGCCCGGATTTGAGAGGCGCCGGGCCCGCCTTCCGTTCATTTGCGCTTCCCGAAAGTGTGAGGGAGGCGCGGGACGCCGGGGTCCGGGAGGACCCACGGACCTCGATGCGTCGCCGCACCGAGGCAGTCCGGATGGCAACTTCCGCAAGTCCGCCGTTCGTCCAGCGTCCCGCGCGCGGTGTTTCGAGGCTTGCTCCGTGAGACCCCCGGTGGGCTGACTTTTCAGAACCCCTCGCCGCCATTGCAGCTTCCTCAGGGCCTACCCACCGCTTTGGGGACCGCTGCACCGGCGTAACGGTTGGAACCGCCGTACCCCCGATGCCTCCAAGGGCCCCAGTGACGCGAAGCTGTCGCTACGGGACCTCACGGCTTGGGCCGCCGGGGCGGGGTGTACGTCTGGCACCCCTTCGTTCGCATTCCCCGGCCACCGCCCCCGATCCGCAACGACTGACGCGGCCGCGCCCCTCACGTGGATCGAGACGATAGGACTATAAGCCTGCCTATCGTCTATGGGAATATGTTCTCACGAAAATGTGATGAAAATAGTCCTAGAACGAGATCGAGCACTGCCGCTTGGCGGGACCGCCTTTGATGTCGGCAAGCTGGCCGCGGATCACGGTCGGGCCTTTCGGGTTGAGCTTGCCAGCGAACTCGTAGGTCCACTCGGGGACGCCGTCGACCATGCCGCCTTCGCCAGCGAGCAGGATCGCGCCGGACGGCGCCACGACGCCGCGCATCACCTGGCCCTGCGGTCGGGACGGGGTCGCGACCAGCGCGCCGCGATCCATCGCAATCGTCACGTCATCGGTCCAGGCCGGAAACTTTTTCGGATCGCCCGAGAACGAGCCGCATACAATTTTGCCTTCGCGTTTCTCCGGGGCGCTCTGCGCGTGCGCGCCAAGTGTCAGCGTCACTCGTCAGCAGCACGACTACGACAGCGAATTGAGTTTCGATCCGAGCCCTTGGCTGCATGACGAGTTCCAGAAGTTGCTTCGATCTCGATGGTGGCATGTCCGCCTATCACCAATCTACCACCGGCTCCGTGACATTTCGCACACCGACGCCCCAACCGGTGATCACTACTCTGTGCATTTTCCGATTGTCACACGCCCGCCGGCCGCGGCGACCGCCTCCTCGGCGAGCTTGACGTTGGCGACCTGCTCCACCGATCGGCTTCTTGGCCGCCTCGATGTCGCCGTTCGCCGCGCTGTTGTCGATCGACCATTGCGTGCGCTGCGGGTTGAAGCCGGTGTTGACCGACCACACGCAGTTGTCGGTCTCGACCTTCCAGGCGAACTCGACCGCCTCCTTCGGCTTCTTGGTGGCATCGACGATGATCGGGATCACCTTGTCCTTGTCGCGGTAGATCGCGCGGTTCGCTTCGATCATCGCCGCGACGGTGTCGCGCAACAGATCGCGGTCGCGCGCGATCCACTCCAGCGAGGCGCCGTACGCGTTGAACATGTAGTTCGGCATCAGCTCGACGAGTTGGATGAGATTGTTCAGCGTCGGCTTCTGCTGCTTCGCCAGGAAGACGTCCTCGGGATGCAGCGCGACGCCGTCGATCTGGTTGGCGACCAGGCCGGGCAGGCGGCCCGCAGTGGGCGAGGGGATGAACTGCGCATCGCTCTCGGTCAGGCCGGCGGACTTCAGCACCTCGCGGCCCATCCGCCAGTTGAAGCCGCCGACGCCGCCGCCGGTGGCGGACAGCCGCTTGCCCTTGAGGTCGGCCGCTTTGGTGATGCCTTCCTGCACCATGTAGGCCTGCGGCATGCGCGGGGCGAGGCCCCAGATCTGCTGCACCTTGAGGCCGCGGCCGATCGAGACGTCGCTGACGCTGACCAGCGCGGTGCCTTGCGCGGCGGCGACGTTGGCGGTCTGCGACTGCCCGCCCTCGAACTGCACGATGTTGGCGTCGATACAGCGCTTGGCGAAGAAGCCGAGCGCCTTTGCCACATAGGGCGAGGTGTGCACCACGTTCGGCGGCGCGACCGACACGCCGACGTTGACCTTGCGCATGGTCGGGCAATTGGGAGCGGACTGGGCGGACGCTCCGATCGCCGACGCTGCGACGAATACTGCGGCCGCGGCAATCAGGATCGGCGGCTTGCCCGAAATTTGCGCCATTGTCCGTTTCCTTTGCATTGGCATGTCTTGGTTAGCGCCAGCATAGGCGGCCAATTCTCGCGTTTGCAATGCAGAACGGCGGGCCCATTAAGGTTGCTTTGCGCAAAGCGTTGCGCGGCTTTCGCAACCGGACCTAAGTGGCTCAGGCCCACAACCGGATGAGGTTGCTCCATGCAACGACTTTCCGCACTGACGGCCGCTGCCGCGACCGTCTCATTCTCCATGCTATTGGCGCCGGGCGCTAACGCCATGACGGTCGGCACCGCGCCAGGCATTCATCAGGGCATCGCCAGCACCAGCGCTATCGAGCAGGTGGTCCGCGTCTGCCGGCACAATATGTGGACCAGCCGCCGCCAGTGCTGGATCGACCGCAGCCGCCCGCCGACGGTGTGCCATTGGATTCGGGGCCGCGACGGACGCATGGTCCGGGACTGCTACTAAGCCCGATCGTCGTGGCCGGGCGTGTCCCGGCCATCGACTTACAGCGTCTCTGCGAAGAAGTCCCGCATCAGCATGTAGGACGTGCGGCAGAGCTTCTCGTCGTACTGCGTCGCCGCAGGATTGTTGGCGGTCGGATCGCAGAACGAGTGCACGCCGCGGCCGAACGTCACGATGTGCCAATCGACCTTGGCCTTGGTGAGTTCGTCCTCCAACGCATCCATCATCGGCTTGGGCGTCACCGGGTCGGCCCGGCCGTGGATCGCCAGCACGCGGCCCTTGATGTTGCAGGGCGTGCCCGGACACGACCGGATTCGGATTGGTGACGTGGAACACCACCACCGCCTTGAAGTCCGCGCCGGCGCGCGCCTGCTCGAGCGCGAAGCCGCCGCCCGCGCAGAAGCCGATCGCGGCATTCTTGTTCGGATCGATCAGGCCGAGCTTGTCGGCCTCGGCCATCAGCGCCGAATAGGCCGCGTTGCCGCAGGCGAGCGTGAAGTCGCGGTCCTTGTGCACGGCGAGCATGCCGGCTCGCAACTGGTCGACCGTCTTAATCTTGTCGCCGTAACCCGCGCCGAACATATCGGCCATCAGCACGACATAGTCCTTGCCCGCGACCGTGCGCGCCTGGCCAATGGTGTCCTTGTCGATACCCTTCCAGTCGGGTTGATCGAAGATGACCGGACGCTTCGTTTTCACGCTGTCGTCATACACGATCATGCCTTCGAACTGCCGGCCGTTGAGCTGGTACGGCACTTTCCTCTCGGCCATGGTGCTCTCCCTGCGCTTGTTGCAATGATACTAGAGCATTTTCCGCGCGCGCCAATCGGCCCTGGCGGCTTTCAGGGACGCCGCAAGACCGCTATGGTTTTGGCCGACCGGGAGGAACCATGCGATATCTTCTCGCCTTCTGCATCGCCGCGCTGCTGGGACTTAACCCGCCGGCCAGCGCGCAGGACTTTCCCAACAGGCTGATCAAGATCGTCGTGCCGTTCACGCCCGGCGGCTCCAACGACGTGGTGGCGCGCGAGCTGGCGAGCCGGCTTCCAGGCGAAGTGGAGCCAGAATGCGGTGGTCGAGAACCGGCCGGGCGGCGGCGGCACCATCGCCTATTCGCAGGTCGCGAAATCGCCGCCGGACGGCTACCTGCAGCTGATCGCGCCGGTGTCGTTCACCATCACGCCGCATATGTCGCGCAGCCCGGGGTTCAATCCGCTCACCGACTATGCGCCGATCAACATGGTCGCCGACGTGCCGTTTGTCATGGTGGTGCCGTCGAGCGTGCCGGCGCGGACGGTGAAGGAGTTCATCGCGCTCGCCAAGGCCGCGCCGGGCCAGATGAGCTATGCGTCGGTCGGCGTCGGCACGCCGCAGCATCTCGGCGCCGAGCTGTTCAAGATGCACGCCGGCGTCGACCTGATCCATGTGCCGTTCCGCGGCGCCATCGCCGCCATCCCGGACCTAGTGGCCGGACGCGTCCAGATGTTCATCGGCGCGATCAATTCGCTGCTGCCGCTGATCAAGGAGGGCAAGCTCTACGCGCTGGCTGCGGCGGGCTCCAAGCGCATTCCCTCGCTGCCGGACGTTCCGACCATGGCCGAGACCTTTGCCGGTTTCGAGGTCGGCTCGGGCGTCGGCCTGGTGGCCCCGGCCGGCACGCCGGGGACAATCGTCGATACGCTCAACCGCGCCTGCGCCGAGATCATCGCCACGCCCGGCTTCCACCAGCGCATGGCCGCGATCGGGGTCGAAGTGGTCGGCACCACGCCCGCGCAATACGCGAAGATCATCCGCGACGAATACGAGAAATGGGGCAAGGTGGTCGCGGCGGCGGGCATCAAGCCGGAGTGATCGAGCCTTAGTCCTCCTGCCCCGCCGCGGTCCACGGCGCCACCTTCTTCTCCACCATGCGCAAGATCGCGGTCAGCGTCACGCCGAGCAGGCCCAGCGTGACGATCGGCACGAACATCTTGTCGACCTGGAAGGTCGAGGCGGTGCGGACGATCAGATAGCCGATGCCGGAGATCGCGGTGTAGAGGTCGGCGAGCACCATGCCGATCATGCCGCGGCCGACCGCAAGGCGGATGCCGGTGACGATGAACGGCAGCGCGGCGGGCAGCACGATGTTGTTCCAGAGCTGGCGCTCCGAGCAGCGGAACGCGCGGCCGACTTCGAGCAGCTTGGGATCGACCGATTTCACGCCCTGGTAGGTGTTGATCACCATCGGGAAGAACGCAAACATGAACAGGATGATGATCTTGGCGGTGGTCTCGTAGCCGGCCCACAGTACGATCAGAGGCACCAGCGCGACCGACGGGATCGAATAGAGGAACGTGATGTAGACGGTGAGGCCGACGTCGAGGATGTGGAAGCGCGCCAGCACCAGGCCGAGCAGCGTGCCGAAGATGATCGCGAGCGTCAGTCCCGCCGCCAGCACGATCAGGCTCGGCCACAGCGCCGACCACAGCTCGCCGCTCGCGACCATTTGCACGGCCGCGACTGACACTTTGATCGGGGTGGTGAACAGCACCGGATCGATGCTGGCGCCGGCGATCTGCCACAGCGTCAGGAAGATCGCGAGCGACACTACGCGGATGATCGTATTCTGCACGGCGGTGCGGCGGCGCCGCGCGGCCGCGACGTGCTCGGCCCGCGCGCGGTCGTCGTCGAGCGCGCGCTGGACCGCGGCTTCCGACAGGGTTTCGGCTTGCGCTTGGTCGATTGTGCTCACGCGACCTCCCGCGGCGCCTGGGCGCGCTTCGGCCGAGACCGTGTGAAGCTGATGCCAGATGTGCTGGCGCAATTCGCCGAAACGCGGATCGAGCCGCATCGCATCGACGTTGCGCGGCCGGCCGAACGGCATGTCGAGGATTTCCTTGATGCGGCCGGGACGCGCGCTCATCACCGCGATGCGATCGCCGAGCAGGATCGCTTCGTCGATCGAATGGGTGATGAACACCATGGTCTTGCGTTCCTCCGGGCGTTGCATCAGCGCGAGCAATTCCTCCTGCAGCACCTCGCGCGTCTGCGCATCGAGAGCAGCAAATGGCTCATCCATCAGCAGCACCTGCGGGTTCATCGCCAGCGCGCGAACCAGACCGACGCGCTGCTGCATGCCGCCGGAGAGCTGATACGGATAATGGCCTTCGAAGCCAGTGAGGCCGACCACGTCGAGATAATGTCCGACCCGTTCCTTGATTTCCGCGCTGGGCCGGCCGGCCATGGCGAGGCCGAACGCGCCGTTCTCATAGACCGTCTTCCACGGCAGCAGGCCGAAGTGCTGGAACACCATGGCGACGTTGTCCGGCGGGCCGGCGACCGGCTTGCCGTCGACGGTTAGGCGGCCCGACGAAATATCGGTGAGGCCGGCGATGCAGCGCAGCAGCGTTGTCTTGCCGCAGCCCGAGGGGCCGACCACGCACATGATCTCATTGCGTGCGATCGGCAGATTGAGCTGGCGGAACGCGATCACGGCGCCGTCGAGAAACATTTTCGACGCGTTCTCTGCGACGATCATGGAACTGTCGGCCACCGGGTCTCTCCTCGCCGCGCTTCCTGTTCTGAGGCGATCATAGCGCGCCGCAGACGGGAGTCAGCAGGCCTGTTTGCTGCTGCGGGAAGGGCGCTTTCGATTGTTCCGTCAGGGCGATATCATTGACCTGATTTTGGGATTGGCAGCCATGGACTATCCCTCAGAAGGGCAATCGCCGCGGGAGGCCTCCCCCTTCACCGCGCGCGCGATCCTGAAAAACGAGTGGCCGTATTTGCTGGTGCTGGTGTTTGCGCTGTTCGGCGTTGCCTACACCAGCCTGTCGCGATCTCCGATGGCGATCTACTGGATCGTGCTGGCGCCAGTGATCGGCGTGATCTGCGTGGTCAGCCGCTGGCGGGAGATCTCCGGCAAGGATGACCGGTTGCGCCTGCTGTGGACCCAAGCTTTGCACTGGGCCGCGGTGCTGCTGGCGATGCACCTGATGTTCGTGGCCGACGTTGCGCGAATGATGAACGCGGATGGCGCGGGCTCGCCGCGCTTACGCTGCTGGCGCTTGGCACTTCACCGCCGGTGTCCATGGGTCATGGCGGATTGGTCTTGTCGGGCTCATCCTTGGGATCGGCGTTCCCGGGATTGCGTGGCTCGAACAGTCCGCGCTCTTCATCTTACTGGTGGTCTTGGTTGTCGTCGCGATCGTCGCGCCATTGGTCTGGCGCAGCCGCCAGGACGACATGCCGGCGGTCGGAATTCCGCCGCCGCCGGCTCAATCCTGATATCGCTACCGTCCCGCCGCGTACCCCTGCATTCCGCGCGGCGTGGCTGCGGCGCGCCGACGCGGATCGAGCCGCGACGCGGCGGTGAGGCGGCCTTCCGACCATTCCGGCTCGACCTCGATCTTGTGGCCGCGGCGGGCGAGCTCGTCGCGTGACTCCTGCGGGACGCGCTTCTCGATCTGCAGCACGCCGGGCCGCGCGGTGCGCGGCCAGAACGAGATCGGGAAATGCTCGGAGTGCCAGGCCGGCGCGTCGATCGCCTCCTGCAGGTTCATGCCGGCATGGACATGGCGCAGGAAGAACTGCGTGATCCACTGGTCCTGCTGATCGCCGCCGGGCGAGCCCCAGGCGAGATAGGGCACGCCGTCCCTCAGGGCCAGGGTCGGCGACAGCGTGGTGCGAGGCCGCTTGCCCGGCGCCAGCGAGGCCGGGTGGCCTTCTTCCAGCCAGAACATCTGGCCGCGGGTGCCGAGCCCGAAGCCGAGTTCCGGAATGACCGGCGAGGATTGCAGCCAGCCGCCGGACGGCGTCGACGAGACCATGTTGCCGGCCTGGTCGACGATGTCGAAATGCACGGTGTCGCCGATCACTTCGCCCATGCGGCCAACGGTCGGTTCGCCGGCGCCCATGCCGGCGATGAGCTTGGCGCCGGGCTTGAGCTTGACCACGGCGCCGAAACCATCGACCGAGCCTGGCCGCAGCTCGAGCGACGCGGTGTCGGTGACCAGCTTGCGGCGGTCGTTGTTATAGGCGTCGGACAGCAGTGTCGCGAACGGCACCTCGACGAAGTCCGGATCGCCGTAGAACTTCTCGCGGTCGGCGTAGGCGAGCTTCGAGCATTCGACCAAGAGGTGGATAAAGTCCGGGCCGACCACATCGAGGGCGTCGAGGTTGAAGCCTTTGAGTAGCGCGAGCTGTTGCAAGGTCACCGGGCCCTGGCTCCAGGGCGCCTTGCAGACCGTATAATTGCGATAGTCGTAGGTGAGCGGCGCTTCGACATGCGCCTGCCACTTCGCCATGTCGTCGCCGGTGAGCACACCCTTGTGCGGCGTGCCGCTCACGTCCATGACCGCTTGGGTGCGGCAGAATTTGTCGATCGCCTCGGCGACGAAGCCCTGCGACCACACCTTGCGCGCTTTCTCGATCTGCGCGACGCGGTCGCCGCCGGCGCTTTCGGCCTCTTTCAGCACGCGCGCATAAGTCGCGGCGAGCTTGCGGTTGGTGAACAGCACGCCCGGCTCTGGCACCTTGCCGTTCGGCAGATAGACCGCGGCCGAGGTTGGCCAGTGCTCGCGGAACAGCTTCTGCACGGTGGCGATGGTGGCGCTGGCGCGCTCGACCAGCGGGTGGCCGTTCTGCGCGTAGCTGATCGCCGGAACGAGCACGTCGGCAAGCTTCATGGTGCCGTAGTCGCGCAGCAGCGTCATCCAGGTGTCGAACATGCCGGGGATACAAGCGGCGAGCAGGCCGGTGCCCGGCACCATGTCGAGGCCTTCGTTCCTGTAATGCGCGATGGTCGCGCCGGCCGGCGCAGGGCCCTGGCCGCAGATGAGCTCCGGCTTGCCGCGCTTCACGTCGTAGAGCACCACCGGGACATCGCCGCCCGGGCCGTTGAGATGCGGCTCGACCACCTGCAGCGTGAACGCGGTGGCGCAGGCAGCATCGAACGCGTTGCCGCCCTTCTCCAGCGCCGCCATGCCCACGGCGGTCGCGATCCAGTGCGTCGAGGCAACGACGCCGAACGTGCCTTCGATCTCAGGGCGTGTGGTGAAGGGATTGGGATTGATGTTGCCTGCCATGGGGTGCTTTCGCTGATGGTCGCGCACAAAACTAGCATGACAGGGGCGCGACCAATACCCGGCCTGCGCATTCCTGATCCGTCATCCTGAGGTGTGAGGCCAAAGGCCGAGCCTCGAAGGATGGACGGCCACGTGTTGCAGCAGCCGGGCCGTCGCCCTTCAAGGCTCGCGGCTGCACCGCTCGCACCTCAGGGTGACGGCGCTAGATTAGAAGGCGATCTTCTCACCCGGCTCGAATCCGTAAAACGCGGCCGGATTGTCGACCAGGATGCGCTTGCGCGTGGCGGCGTCGGGAACCCAGCGTGCCAGCAGATCAGCCATGTCGCCGTCGTTGGCCATCGGCTTCTTCTTCATCACGTGCGGCCAGTCGGTGCCCCAGATCATCCGCTCGGGTTCGCGGCGACGAGCTGGCGCGCCGGTTCGTCGACGTCGGCGTAGGGCAGGTCTGGTGCCGTGGTGATCCGATAGGGTCCAGTCAGCTTGATCCAGCATTGTCCGCGGTCGATGAGGCTGCAGCAGGTCGGCGAACGCCCGTGTCTGTGTCCATGATCGCGGCGCCACCCTTGGGATAGCCGAGGTGGCCGAGCACCACCGGCACGCCGAGCGTGCCGAGCAGCGGCGCAAAGTCGCCGGCCTCGTCGAGATTGACCAGCAGCTCGATGTGCCAGCCGTGCGGCGCGATCCGCTTCGCCACGTCGCGCAGCATGTCGGTAGGGACCTGGTTCTTGTTGCTGCGCACGTCGACCACGTTGAAGCGCAGGCCACGCACGCCGGTGCCATGCAGCGATCGATTCCGTCTCGCCGAAATATCGGGGGCGGTCACCGCCACGGCACGAAAGCCTGGTCCGGCGCGCTTTAGCGAATCAACATCGCCGCATTGTCCGCGCCATAGACGCTTGGCTGCACCAAGACGGCGCGCTCGCAGCCGAATGTCTTCAGCAGCTTCTTGTAGTCATCGAGATTGGAATCCGGCGGCGTATAGAGGCGTTCCTTGATTAGGGAAAGCGCGCCTCGAAAACATGCGCGTGGGTGTCGCAGGCGAGCGCAGGGAACGCGGTGCGTGGCGGCCGCGGACTCGCGGTCGGGCGGCGCGCAGAGCGGCGCGTAGTCGGGTGCGGTGTCGCTCATTTCAGTGCGGATAGGCGAGTGACTTGATGACCGCCGACCATTTGGGATTTGCGTCGCAATGTAGGCCTCGAAGGCCCGCGGCGAGCTGCCGACCACGTCGATGCCGAGCCCGGCCATGATCCGGCGCGCGGCCGGGTCTTCCAGCGCCGCCGCGGTCGAATGAT
The DNA here is from genome assembly GCA_963787955.1 of uncultured Alphaproteobacteria bacterium. Lineage (GTDB taxonomy): Bacteria > Pseudomonadota > Alphaproteobacteria > Rhizobiales > Xanthobacteraceae > Z2-YC6860. The sequence goes on from CAWBFG010000042.1 coordinate 157,120, forward strand.
ACAGCACGTCGATGATCTCTTTCGGCGTGCCGGCCGGCGCAACCAGCCCATACCAGGTGGTCGCGTCAAACCCCGTCAGCCCGCGCTCGTCGATGGTGGGGACGCCCGGCAACAGCTCGCTGCGGCTGCGCGTCGCCAATCCGAGCGCGCGCAACCGTCCTTGGCGTACATGGCTGGCGACCAGCGCGGTGGGCGCGAACATCATCTGCACATGGCCGCCGACCACGTCCTGCAGCGCCGGCGCCGGCTTTTTGTACGCGACGTGAACGAGATTGACCTTGGCTTCCGCTTTGAACAGTTCGCCGGCGAGATGGGACGCGCTGCCGTGACCCGCCGACGCGAAGGTGACGGCGCCAGGCTTGGCCTTCGCGATCTCGATCAGTTGCGTCAGCGTCTGCGCAGGGAGCGCGGGATTGACCACCAGCGCATTGGCCTGCGTGCCGATCAGCGTGATCGGCGTGAAATCGAGCTGCGGATCGAATCCGATGTCTTTTCGCCGCGCTGGATTGGCCGCGAGGATGCCGGTGTTGCCCATCAGCAGCGTGTAGCCGTCGGGTGTGGCATGGGCGACATGCTCGCCGGCGATATTGCCGCTGGCGCCCTGCCGGTTCTCGATCATCAGCGGCTGACGCAGAGTCGATGCGAGCAGCCGGCCAACAATGCGGCCGATCACGTCGCTCGGCCCGCCCGGCTTGTGCGCGACGATCAGGGTGATCGGCCTGGTCGGGTAGTCGAGCCCGGCAGCAGGAGCCGTGCCGAGCGCCAGCAGCAAGGCACTTGATGCGAGACTTGGCAAACGGATCGAGCCTGCCGTCGATGTCATTCGATTTTCGCGCCCGAGTTTTTCACCACGGCGGTCCATTTCGGGATTTCGGCTTTGATGTAGGCCTCGAACTCCTTCGGCGTGCCGCCGACGATATCGACGCCGAGTTCGATTAGCGCTTTTTGCGTGGCCGGGTCCTTGAGCGCCGTCATGATGGCGAAGCTGAGCGTATCGATCACGTCTTTCGGCGTACCCGCGGGCGCGACCAGGCCGTGCCACGTGGTGGCATCGAAGCCCTTGATGCCGAGTTCGTCCACGGTCGGCAGCTCCGGCAGCAGCGCGGTGCGCTTTGGCGTGGTGACGGCGAGCGCGCGCACCTTGTTCTCCTTGATCAGACCAATGACGGACGCTGCGGTGGCGAACATCATCTGCACATGGCCGCCGATCACGTCCTGCAGCGCCGGCGCGGCGCCCTTGTAGGCGACATGCACGACGTTGACCTTGGCCTCCGACCTGAACAGCTCGCCGGCGAGATGCGCGGCCGCGCCGTGACCGGAGGAGGCGAAGTTGATCGTTCCGGGGTTCGCCCTGGCTGAGCGCGATCAGCTCCGCCATGGAATTCGCCGGCACGGAAGGATTCACCACCAGGATATTGGCCTGCGTGCCGACCAGGCTGATCGGGATGAAGTCCTTCTCGGCGTCGTAATTCAATTTCCTGTAGAGCGCGGCGTTGGTGGCGAGGATGCTGTTGTTGCCCATCAGCAGCGTGTAGCCGTCAGGTGTCGCGCGCGCGACCTGCTCGGCGGCGATGTTGCCGCCGGCGCCGGGGCGGTTCTCGATGATGAAGGGCTGGTGCAGGATTTCGTTGAGCCGTTTCCCGATGATGCGGGAGAGCACGTCGCTCGGGCCGCCGGGTGTGAAGGCGACGAGGATGGTGACCGGCCGGTTCGGATAGGCGCCCGATTGCGACATTGCCGGCGCGAACGTCAGCAGCAGCGCGGCGGTCAGGGACGCGAAACCGACCGAAAACTTTCTCAGCACGTCTTTCTCCATTCTCCCACGTCGGTAACGGCCGCAGTATAACCCCTCACGCGGCTCGTGCTTCGCACCCGCCACGCTCTCCCACAAGGGGAGGGGGTATCCGCGTTCGTTACACCAGCTAGGCAAAAACCTAGAGTCTCGCAGATACGCCGCCGTCGACCGCCCAGGCGCTGCCGGTCACGAAACTAGCCCGCTCGGACGACAGGAACGCAACGACGGCCGCGACCTCCTCGGCCGAGGCCATACGGCCGAGAGGGATCCTGGCGACTCGCGGCTTGAGCACCTCAGCCTCCGATTGGCCGGTCTTGGCCATGGTGTCCTTGATGTTCTTGTCGTGCCGGTCGGTGCGGATCGCGGTCGGCACCACGGCATTCACAAGGATGCCGTCCTTGCCGAGCTCGTTGGCGAGCGCCACGGTCAGGTTCTGCACCGCGGCGTTGTTGATCCCCGTGGTAATGGCGCCGAGCTGCGGCGTCCAGGCCGCGCCGCCGGAGATGTTGACGATGCGGCCCCATTTGCGCTCGCGCATCGGCGGCACCGCGTGGCGGATACAGCGCACGGTGCCGCGCAGCTTGTGATCGAAGGCGTGGTCCCAGGCCGCCTCATCCATCTGGAAGAAGCTGCCCTGCGAGACGTTGGTGGCGTTGTTGACCAGGATGTCGAGCCGGCCGAACTCCGCCAGCGTTCGCTTGAACAGTGCATCGACGGCAGCTGCATCGTTGAGATCGGTCGGCACGCCGATGACGCGGGCGTTCGACTTGGTCTTCAGCGTTTCGATCGCTTTGGCGTTGCGCGCGGGATCGAGGCTCGCCACCACGACGTGCGCGCCCTCCGTCAGCAACGCGGCGGACACCGCGTAGCCGATGCCGCGATTGCCGCCGGTGACGACGGCGACGCGGTTGGTGAGGCCGAGGTCCATGGTGTTGCTTCCTTTGTTGCCTTGGCGTCATCGCCGGGCTTGACCCGGCGATCCATCCCTTCTTGCAAGAGATGGATCACCGGGTCACGCGCCTTCGGCGCGGCCCGGTGATGACGATGGAGAGGGTGCGTGACCTACCCCGTGTACTCCAGAATATGCATGCCGGCGCCGGCGCGGTCGATCAGATAGAGCCGGCCGTGCTCGTCGGTGCCGATGTCGTTCGACTGCACCGCCGGACGCCCGTCCTCCAGCGCCGGCACATAGCAGCCGACCTCCTTGGGATGGAACGGATCGCTGACGTTGACCGCGCGCAGCCCGGCGTTGAAGTAGGTGAGGAACACGATGTCCTTCCATGGCCCGTCGGACGCGATTTCGCGCTCTAGGATGTTGTGGGCGCCGTAGCGGCCCGGCCGGTTAAAGTATTTCTCGCGGTCCGGCATGAAGGTAGCGATCGGCGTCAGCCGGTCTTCCTTGCGCGCGTCGATGATCCACATGAACTGCGCGTCCCAGTATTTCTGCTTGGCGCGCGCCTCGTCGGTGACCACGAGGTAGGGCTTGTCGCCGATCGGCCAGCAGGTGTGGTTAGAGCCGGGGAACGGCGGCGCCCAGGCCAGATGCCCGGCGAGCTTCATGTTGGAGAGATCGGTGCAATCGATCACCGAGATGCCGCCGCCCCACCACGCTGCATACATGCGGTTGCCGCGGATCATCGGCGGGCCGTGCAGCGTGACGGCTTCCTCGTGCGGCTGCGCGCTGCCGAACTCGCCGACGCCGTCGGCCGCCTTCATCCACGGCAGGCCCCACTGGCTGATGACCTCGGGCTTTTCCGGGTTCTTGATGTCGAGCGTCCAGATCACGCGCTTGTTCCAGCCAGGCGCATCGTTCGGCAGGAACGCCAGCTTGCGCTTGTTGTCGACGCCGAAGCGGTGCGGCCCGGTGCCGGGCGTGTCGTAGAAGCCGATCTGCTTCGGTTCGCCGCCCTTGCTGATGTCGAAGATGAACAGGCCGGTGCGCGCGTTCAGTCCCTTCTCACCGCCGAGCCGCTCGGAATTGACGTAGAGGATGTCGCCGTCGACCACGCGCAGCTTGTGGGAATGCACGCCGGGCGGCGATTTCACCTCGGCTACCTTTTTCGGACTGCGCGGGTCGCGCACGTCGTGAACGGTGAAGCCCTCCGGCCCGTTGTAGCTCGCTGAGCCGACCGCGCCGACGTAGGCGTAGCCCTTGTTGATCTCGACGATCGAGCCGCCGCCCCACGCGGCGGAGGGATCGTGGCCGAGCAGTTTGAAGTTTTTGGCTTCTTCGGGGATCTGGTCGGGCATTCGTTGTCAACTCCCTGAATTTCTTGTCCCGGCCAAGCGAGCGCAGCGAGCGCAGCCGGGACCCCGGTTTCCCAAAGCGAGCTGGGTCCGGGGTCTGCAATGCACCACTGCGTGCTGCATTGCGCCCGGGACACGAGGCTGGCGTTTCGGACTGCATGGTAGAGAACAATCGCTACGGCTGAAACCGTCCCCCGATCGCCGGCTTGCTCACGCCGGTGCCGGGCAATTCCCACACGCCGGCGCCGCCGGGATTCAGGTCGCCGCCGATGTTGGCGTCGATCAGGAACGGCTTGTTGGCGGCAATCGCCATCTTCACCGCGTCGTTGAGATCGGCGGGCTTGTCGACGCTGACGCCCTCGACACCGGCGGAACGCGCCATCGCGGCGAAGGCCGGGTTATATGGCTTGTTGGTGTCCGGATGCTTGAAGTCGGTCGCCAGCTCGCGGCCGCCGAGGTAGCCGCGCTGCAGCCCGCGGATCGAGCCGTAGGCGTAATTGTTCCACACCACCCAGACGACCGGCAGATTGTACTCGACTGCGGTGCCGAGCACGTTGGCATGCATGAAGAACGCGCCGTCGCCGGACACCGACACGCACGGCCGGTCCGGCGCGGCGAACTTCGCGCCCAAGCACGCCGGCGACGCCGAAGCCCATGGCGCCGAAGCCCATGCAGCCGACCTGCGAATCCGGCCGCCGCGGCTTGCAGTATTGCAGCAACCAGTTGTGGTGCACGCCGATGTCGCTGACCATGATGGCGTCGCCGGGCAGCGCCTTGTCGATCTCGAAGGCGGCGCGCTGCGGATTGATCGGCGTGGCGTCGTCCTTGAAGCCCGGCGCGACAAAGGCTTCCCACTCCTTGCGCCAGCCGTCGATGGTCTTGAGCCACTTCGTGCGGGCCTCGGCTTTCGCGTCGAGCGCGTTGCGCCGGTCCAGCTCCGCCAGCACCTGCCGCAGGAACGTCCGCACGTCCGCCATCAGGCCGAGCGCGACCGGATAGTTGCGGCCGATCTCCTCAGGGTCGATGTCGACGTGGATGAGCCGGGTCGGCGGGATCGTGAACGAGTAGCCCTGAATCCATGACGACGATGTGCGGTCGTCGAAACTCACGCCCAATGCAAGGAGCACGTCGGCCTGCCGCGTCGCGCTGTTGGCTTGCAAGGCGCCCGCGCGTGACACCAGGCCGAGCGACAGGGGATGCAGGGTATCGATGCCGCCGATGCCGCACATCGAATGCGCCACCGGGATTTGCAGCTTCTCGGCCAGCGCTTTCAATTCTTCGGTCGCTTGCGAATATTTCAGGCCCTGTCCGATCAGGATCACCGGGCGCTCGGCGGCGAGCAGCATGTCGACCGCCTTGACCACGCCCTCGGGGTCGGCGCCGCAGCGCGACGAGATGTTGGCGCTCCATTCCTCGGGCTTCGGCGTTTCCTCGGCGGCGGCCTCCTCGAACACGTCGAACGGAACGTCGAGCACCACAGGGCCGGGCCGTCCGGTCACCATGGTCTTCCACGCCTGCCGCACCATCATCGGCACCTGCTCGCCGCGGGTCGGCTGGTACACCCGCTTGCACAAGGTGCGGACGCTGGACGGGAAGTCGGCCTGATGATGGCGATGCAATTCCTGGAACGCGCCGCGGCCGAACTGGCGTGGTCGGCACGTTGCCGGTGACGGCCAGGAACGGCACTGCGTCGAGGTAGGCGGTGGCGAGCGAGATCGGGAGATTGACCGAGCCGGGCCCGCACGAGGTGAAGGTTGCCACCGGCTGGCCGGAGACGCGGTAGTACACGTCGGCCATGAAGCCGCAGACGCTCTCATGATGCGTCGAGATCGTCTTGATGTCGCTCTGGCGCTCGAACAGCGCGTCGATGAACTGGATGTTGCCGTGGCCGCACAGACCGAACGCGTAGGGCACCTTCTGGCGGATCAGGTAGTCGACGATGACCTGCGCGCCATCGAGCATGTTGTTGGGCATTGACTTGTTTACTCCGGACTTGCCGCGTCATGCCTGGCCATAGCCGTTCAAAGGACGGCGTCGCTTCGCTCTCCTATGGCCGCGGCATTCGCAAGCCATGAGGAAAGATTTGGATCGCACATTATGGCGCCGGCAGGTCATGGCGCCTCGGCGTAAGCCGCCCTGATCGCACCGGCGAGGCGGCCCTTGTCCGGGGCGCGGTCGCCGAAGGCGGCAGTGACCGCCTCCACCGCCTGTTCGACGCTGCGGCCGGCTCTCTTTTCAGCCTCCGTGCGATCGCGAACCTCGATCAGATAGGCGCGATAGCCGGAGATGAAGGCGGTGCCGTCGCCGGTCGGGCCATGGCTCGGCACGATAATGGAGGGCTTGAGTGTCTCGAGCCGGTCAAGGCTCGCGAGCCACTGACGACGGCTTGAATGCGGGCTAGCAAAGACCGGTTGAGGGCGCATGGCGACATCGCCGGAAAACAGGACGCGCTCGGCCTCGATCCAGATAGCCGTATCGCCGACCGTGTGGTTGGGGCCCATGGCCATGAGCTTTACGCGCGCACCACCGAGATCGAGATCGTATTCGCGCTCGAACGTAATGTCGGCCTTGCGGAAATCCGCGTCCTTGAGCAGATCGGCGTGAAGTGCGGAGCGGCTGGCGAAGACCTTGGCGAGCCGCAGGCCCGACTCGGCGATGTCTTTCAACTGATCGGTCGAGCGGATCAGTTTGGTGGTGTCCGGAAAGGCCTGGGCGCCGAGGTCGTGTTCGGGATGAACGTGGGTGGTCACAAGATAGAGCGTTTTCGTGCCAGCGAGTTTTTTCGCCACCTCGTATACGGCAGCACCGTTGCGTGGGCCGAGACCGGTGTCGATCACGAGCACAGCGCTTTCACCGACGATGTAGCCGACGTTGGGCACTGCGGGGACGCTGTTGTCGGGGATGATGTGGACGCGGGGAGAAATCTGGCGCAGTCCCTCGACCCTGACGATCGGCTCGGGTGGCGTCTGCGCCACAAGCGGAGGCGTCGTCGCGAGGAGGGCCAGTGCGGCGACGCCAAACGTTAAGAACGAGCGCATGGCAATTCCCGTTATCTGATGCGGAGATTTGTACGTTGACCGAGCATTAAAACGTATCATGCAAACGCGCTTGATGTCAGCGCGCCAGCCGCTTCATCGCGCGATCGTAGTAGGACAGATCGAGATATTTCGCCGGGTTCGGCACCGGCCCGCCTTCGACTTCTCGCCGCAGCTTCAGCACATTGTCGAATCCTTCCGCGTTGAGTTTGGCGTCGGGATTGAAGCCGAATCCCGGCTCGATCATCAGGTCGTAGCTGCGGGTGGCGAGCGAACGCGACAGCTTGCGCTTGTCCATCAGGATCGCAATCGCTTCATCGCGGTTCGCCTTGTCGAGCACCCAGCGCAGCGTTTCCACGTAGCCCGCGAGGTAGCGTTCCAGCACGTCAGGGTTTGCGTTTGCCCAGGCGCGCAGCACGAAAGCGCCGCCGGCTTGATACGGGCCGAGCAGATCGACAGTGCGGCCAAGGCTCGTCATGCCGGCTTCGATCGCCTGCGCCGAGAACGGCAGGTTCATGATCGCGGCGGCGTTGTCGCCGCCCTCCATCATCGCCTTGAGCCGGAAGGGGCCGGCGCCGACCGCGTTGATGCGGTAGTCGATGCCTTCGAGCAGGCCGTGCCGCGTGAGGATCTTCTTGGCCTGCAGCGCATAGGCGGTGTTCGGCGCGTCGGTGACCAGCGCCTTGCCACGGATATCGGCGTAGGACGTGAGGCCCTTGCCGACGATGAACTCGTTGGTGCCGCCGTCGCCACCGGACACGATCACAACGTCGACCTTGGCGACCTCGATCATCGCCAGCGCGTTGTCGACTGCCGAATGCACGACCTCAAATTTGCCCTGGGCCAAGCCCTCGCGTTGCGCTCGCGAGCTTTCAGTGAATTCGAACTCCAGCTTGATGCCGTGCTTGGCGAAAATGCCCTTCTCGACCCCGACGAAGAACGGCAGCGAACGCGCGGTCGGGAAGGTGTTGAGCCGCACCAGTGTTGGTTCGGCGGCCACCGCAGGACCGGCAGCCAAGACGAGAGCAGCGGCCAGGGCCGCACCGCATCGCATTTTCATGGCAGACCACTCACAGAACACTCTTGGGCTGGAACCAAGCGTAAGAGTCCGTCCGGAAACATCAAGCTGGATTACAAGTTTTGGAGATGAGGGGATTGTGGAGAGAAGAATGAGCGTTGGATTGAGGTTTTATTTGGAGCTTGACAGCGGTTGAGCCAGAATTGTGGCTGACAAAAGGCGTGGCATATACAAATCTTTGGCGTGATAGAAGTTTGACGATTTAGTTTTTAGCTTGGGCAGGATTGTTGGAGCGCTTCTGGAATTGGTTGATAGCGCGTGGCAAACAACTTCTTCAGGAACGGATACATCGAAGAGTGGCAAGCAGCAGGATGCCGCCGTCGCGATCTGGATATCGGCGGGATGAACGATAGCGTGGCAGCAAACCCAACGTATCTACAAGAAGGTGACGCTTCTTGCCTTTGATCTTCTTGCCGCATATAGCATGCGGATCGATACAGCGCCCCCTTTTTCAGCGCTCTTGACGCTTTGGCTATCGATGATGGCGGCGGTCGGGCTGACTTCGCGTTCGCCTTGCTCGCGGCACTCCACATAAAGCGCGTGATGGATGCGATCGAGTGTGCCGTCGTAGCTCCACAAGTCGAGATAGTCGTGCACCGTACTGCGCGGCGGAAGGTCTTTCGGGATCGCTCGCACTGGCATCCCGTACTCAAAACGTACATGATCCCGTTCATCACTTCGCGCACATCGACGTGGCGCTTGTTGCCGCCGCGCCTGGCCGGCGGGATCAACGGTTCGACAAGCGCCCATTCATCGTCGGTTAGATCACTCGGGTATCGTAACTTACCGCGGTCGTAACGTCCGCGGTTCTCGCTGTCCACATCGGTGACCCTCCTCGAATAGGCCACCACTTTGAATCACACAAAGGAACAAATGCCGGAAAATAAGGTAGACAAGCGTATCAGTTGGTCAGGCATACTGTCATTCTGGGGACGCGGTGTGGCAGCGAACCCGAAATGACGAGAAATGGCGGCGGAGATCGAGGAATGAGACTGGGGTACTTCACCATGCCGGTGCATCCGATGCACCGGGACCTGGCCGAAACGCTGCGCGAGGATCGCGAGGCCATCATCCTGGCCGACAAGCTTGGCTTCTATGATGCGTTCGTCGGGGAGCACCTCACCGACAAGTGCGAGACCATCACCAACAGCATGATGTTCCTCAGCTCGCTGATCCCCGAGACGAAGACCATCAAGCTCGCGACCGGCACCAGCAATCTCTCGCACATCCACCCGGTGGTGATCGCCCAGCACGCGGCGATGTTCGACCACCTCGCCGCGGGCCGCTTCATCTTCGGCGTGAGCCCCGGTGCGCTCACCTCCGATGCCGAAGCACTGGGCATCCTCGACCAGGACCGCAACAAGATGTTCGCCGAGTCGATCGACGTCATCCTGGCGATCTGGGAGCGCGATCCGCCGTACGACATCGACTTTCCCGACAACCGTTACAAGGTCTCGACCAGCCGGACCATCGATCTGCCGCTTGGCATCGGCTACATGTTCAAGCCCTATCAGAAGCCGCGGCCCGAGATCGTCGGCACCGTGGTGGCGCCCTTCTCGCCCGGCGTGGTGCACATGGGGCGGCGCGACTTCCACCCGCTGTCCGCCAACTTCCTGCTCTCGGCGCATCTGAAGTCGCATTGGACGAATTACTGCAAGGGCAAGGCCGATGCCGGCGTCGAACCGAACACCACCGACTGGCGCGTCGCGCGCACCATCTGCGTCGCCGACGACGACAAGGTCGCGGCGCGCTATGGCCGCGACGACGGCAACAGCCCGTACAGGTTCTACTGGTACCAGATGTGGTCCAAGATGAAGCGCGGCAAGCGGCTATATGTGTTCAAGAGCCACAAGGACCAGCCGGACGACGAGATCACGCTCGATTACGTGCTCGACCACTGCATGATCCACGGCAGCGTCAACAAGATCGTCGATCGTATCCTGGCGCTGCGCGAGGAGATCGGCGATTTCGGCGAGATGGTCTATGCTGGCATGGATTGGGTCGACCCGGCGCTGGAGAAACGCTCCATGACGCTGATGGCCGAGCAGGTGATGCCGCGCGTCAATGCGGCGATCGGCAAGTCGGCCGCGGCGTGAATACGCCCTCTGAAAGGGGGTAGGCGGCCTTCGGCCGCTGTTCTTCGAGGCGGCCGGTGCAGTGGCTTTGATCTGGAAGGGCGTTGCCCGTACAAGTCACTCATGGGCACCGACGGCACCAGGCCCGAACCCTTCGTCTCGATCCGCAACCTGACCAAGCGGTTCGGCGATCTCGTTGCCGTCGATGATGTCTCGCTCGCGGTCGGGGAGGGGCATACGCTGGCGCTGCTCGGCCCGAGCGGCTGCGGCAAGACCACCATCCTGCGCTGCATCGCCGGCCTGGAGACACCCGACGCGGGCCACATCTCGATCGCCGGCCGGGTCGCGTTCGACCGCGCGAGCGGCATCAACCTGATGCCGGAGCAGCGCGAGCTCGGCGTGGTGTTCCAGTCCTACGCGGTCTGGCCGCACATGACGGTTGAGCAGAACGTCGGCTTTCCGCTCAAGGTGCGAAAGCGACCGAGCGACGAGCAGCGGGACCGCGTCGCGCGCATCCTCGAAGTGGTCGGCCTCGCCGCCTGGCACGACAAGCCGGCGACGCAATTGTCGGGCGGCCAGCAGCAGCGTGTCGCGCTCGCCCGCGCGCTGGTCTATGAGCCGCGGCTGATGTTGTTCGATGAGCCGATGTCGAACCTCGATGCGCAACTGCGCGACCAGATGCGCATCGAACTCAAAGTTCTGCAGAACCGGCTCGGCTTCACCGCGATCTATGTGACGCACGACCAGGCCGAGGCGTTCGCGCTTGCCGAGAACGTCGTGCTGATGAACCGCGGCCGGATCGAGACCACGGGTGCGCCGCGCGAGGTTTCGCATCGCCCGCCGACGCCGTTCACTGCGCGCTTTCTCGGCCTCAATGTGCTCGGCGGCAAGGCGACGCGGACTGGCGACTGGGCGGCGGGCCCCTGTTACGCCGAGGTCGCGCTGTCGGACGCGCTGACCTTGCGCGGGCTGGTCGGCGACATGACGCCGATGCCGGCCGGCACGCCGGTGCTCGCCTGCGTGCGCAAGGAGCACGTCACAATCCGCAAGCTCGCCAACGGCGCCGCGCCGGCCTCCGGCGCGCAGGTCGGCGAAGTCCGTGCCGCGTCGTTCCTCGGGGTCGAGGAGGAATACGTCGTGGTGGTCGGCGGCGTCGAATTGCGCGCGGTGGCGGAGCCGAGCGGCGTTGTTGCCGGCGACAGGGTCGAAGTTACGATCCGCCCGGAGGACTGCATTGTGTTTATGGAGGGGTGAGGGAACTCAAATCGCCGTCACCGCGCCGTCGACCATCAGCGTATGTCCGGTCACCGCTGCCGCGCCGGGGCTCGCCAGATAGACCACCGCGGCGGCAACCTCCTCCGGCGTGACGAAGCGGCCGATCGGGATGCGCGCCAGCATGCCGGCCCGCACCGCGGGGTCGCTCAGCATCTTCTGGCGCGACGGCGTCATCACCGTCGCCGGCGCGACGGCGTTGACGCGGATGCCCTTGTCGGCCCACTCGACCGCCAGCATGCGCGTCATCTGGATGATCCCGGCCTTGGAGATGCCGTAGATCGATCGCTCGGCGATGCCGATCATGCCATGGGTCGAAGCCATGCTGACGATGCAGCCGGGCCGCTTGTCATTGATGCAGGCGCGGCCGAACAGCTGCGACAGGAAGAACGCGCCTTTGAGATTGGTGTTGATCACGTCGTCCCAGTCCGCGTCGGTGACGTCGACGGCGGCCTTCACCAGCGCGCGCCCGGCATTGTTGACCAGCACGTCGACGTCGCCGAGCCGCGCGCGGGTGTCGGCGAACACGGTGGCGATGCTTTGCCGCGAGCGCAGGTCGAGCTCGATCGGCACCACCCGGCGTTTGGCGATGTCGGGATGGGCCAGCGTTTCCTTCATCTGCGATAGGTCGATCTCGGTCAGCGCGAGATCGTAGCCTTCGCGCGCCAGCGCGATGGCGATGGCCTGACCGATGCCGGTCGAGGTTCCGGTTACGAGTGCGTTCGGCACTCCATCTCCCGACAGCTTTATTCGAGGTCGATCCATCGAGCGTCCTTCATGCTTTGATAGCAGGCTTGCGCGAACTGGACGTCGCGGATGCCGGCGGCGAAATCGGCCTGCATCGGCGCGCCGGTCACGACGTGGCGCAGGAAATTCTCCCAGCCGACACGATAGGGGTTCACCGGCGAGACGCCGGCCGTGACCTCGCTCCAGTGGGCGCGATAGTCGATGTTGAGGTCGTTGGTGATGCTGAAGTGTGCGGTCTTCGGCGTTTGCGCTTTGGGCTGCATCCAGCAGCGGTGCAGCCCGGCGATGGCAGAGCCGTTGACGCCGTCGATCTGGAAGGTGAGCAGGTCGTCGCGGCGCACCCGCGTCGCCCACGATGAGAGAATGGTGCCGGTGGCACCACTTTGAAGTTCGACAATGGTGGACGCAGTATCCTCGACGTCGACGGTGTAGCGCGCACCCTGCTCGTCGATGCGCTCCGGCGTTGCGGTGGAGAGTGCGCAGACCACGCGGCGCATCGGCCCGAGCAGGCCTTCGATCACGTAGCGCCAGTGTGGATACATGTCGAGGATCAGGCCGCCGCCGCTGTTTCGTTTGTAGTTCCAGCTCGGCCGCTGGCACGGCACCGCGGTGCCGTCGAACACCCACCAGCCGAATTCGATGCGAAAGCCGACCACGCGGCCGAGCGCGCCGGATTTGACGACGTGCATGAGCTTCTGCAGTCCCGGCAGACCGAGCTTATCCTCGACCGCGCCATGCTTGAGGTTGCGGGCGTTCGCGGCGCGCAGCAGCGCCAGGCCATGGTCGACCGACAGCGTCACCGGCTTCTCCGAATAGACGTGCTTGCCGGCAGCGATCGCCTTTTCGAGTGTCGCTTCGCGCTGATGCGTGGCGGCGGCGTCGAACAACACGGAGTAGTCCGGATTGGCCAGCGCCGCGTCGAGATCGGTCGTCCACTCCACGTTGTGCTTCTTCGCTACCGCCTCGAGGCGGACGGCGTCGCGCCCGACCACCATCAAGCGCGGCACGATGCGGTCATTGCCGGCCGGCAGGCCGCCCTCATCGCGGATCGGCGCCAGCGTGTTGGCGAGATGCTGCGTGCCGCCAATGCGGCCGGTCGCGCCGTGAATGATGATGCCGACGGTGTGGATGGCCATGCGCTTATCTTTGTCATTGCGCGCGCGAGCGGGCAATCCAGTATAATGGCGGCCATGCCCCGCCATATCGTCTGCCTCACCTTCGACTTCGACACTCAATCCGGCTTCATTGCGCGCGGCATGACCACGCCGACGCCGCTGTCGCGCGGCGAGTTCGGAGGCGCTGTGGCGTGCGGACGCATCCTGAAGTTCTTGAATGAGCGCAACATCAAGGCGACCTGGTTCACGCCCGGTTTCACCATTCAGAGCTGGCCGATGGAGAGCGCCGCGGTGGCGGACGCCGGGCACGAGATCGGCCACCATTCCTGGGCGCATATCCCGAATGCGAACCAGACCCGTGATGAGGAGGAGGCCGACCTGGTCCGCGCCAATGAGAGCATCCGCAGGCTGACCGGACAGCCCGCGCGGGGCTACCGCTCGCCGTCATGGGACCTCAGCGAGCACACCATCGACCTGCTGCTGAAACACGGCTTTCTCTACGACTCCAGCATGATGGGTTCGGACTACATCCCATATCGCGCGCGGCGCGGTGACGTGGCGGAGTTGGGCAAGCCCTTTCAATTTGGACAGGTGACGGATCTGATCGAAATGCCGATCTCCTGGTCGCTCGACGACCATCCGCATTTCGAGTTCGTCCGCACGCCGCAGACCGTGGCGCCGGGATTGCAGCCGGCGCGCGCGGTGATGCAGAGCTGGCTCGACGAATTCCTCTACATGAAGAAGACGGTGGACTGGGGCGTGTTGACCTACACCATGCACCCGTACGTAATCGGCCGCGGCTACCGCATGCTGGCGTTGGAGTGGCTGTGCGATCAGCTTGCCAAAGAGGGCGCGGTGTTCCTGACCATGGAGCAGGCGGCCGAAGAGGCGAGGGCCTGTGGCTAGCCGGCGGCAGGGAGGCGCGCGCAGGCGGCACGAGGTGAATCGCGCAAGTCCTGTTCGGCAAGGGCGTGCGGTATCAGTGATCGACGTGGGCTGCGCGACGGCATTCTTCTGATGTTGCTGGAGGTGGTGTTAGGGGCGAGCGTTGAACATCGAGAAGGTAGGGTGAAAGCTTTTCGCTTAGTTACGGCTGTCCTGGCCCGCGAAAGCGAGCATCCAGTACTCACAAGACCATCGATCGCTACTGGATCGCTCGCTTCGGGGGCGAAGACACCAAATTTGACGCGCAATAGTCAGCACACAAGACAAAGGCGCAAGACGCTCGACGCCTTGGGCAAGGAGCTGGACCTGAAGCCGCCGTTCCTGCTCAAGCTGGATGTGCAGGGCGCCGAGGAGAGCGTGCTGCGCGGCGCGGCGAAGGTGCTCGCCGACACGCATGTGGTGATCTGCGAGGCCGATATCGCCGACTTTCAGACCATCAACGCGGCGCTGGTGGAGAGGGGCTTCAGCCTCTACGACGCGACGCAGTTGGAGCGCATCGGCGACGGCACGCTCGGCTGGTTCTATCCCATCTACATCAACCGGGTGCTCGATTTCGTCAGGCCAAAAAACTTCTGGAGCGCGGCCAACAACAGCGCGGTCATCCGCGTGCAGGAGGATCGCCGCAAGTCGATCCTGCAGTCGAACGCCGAGACGCTGCGCCGCATCAAGGCGCGTTCATCGGCGGTATCCAACCAACCGCAGCAGGTGCCGGCAACGAGCCGCAACCAGCTTTGCGCCTGCGGTGGGGGCGGCGCTACAAGCATTGTGCGGTGCCAATTGCGCCTACTTCTTTTCTGCTTCCTTCGCCACCTGCTCCAGGATCGGCCGCCAGGTCTTTTGCTCGTTCTGCACGAACGCGACGACCTCTTCCGGCGTCGAGTGGCGTACAAAGCCGCCGTTGGCTGCAAGCTTGGCGCTGACCTCCGCATCGGCCAGCGCGACGCGCAGATCGGCGTTGACCTTCCGGATAATCGGCGCCGGCGTGCCGAGCGGCGCCAGCATCACGTTCCAGGCGCCAACAAAAAAGCCTGGAATGGTCTCGGCGATGGTCGGCAGATTCTCAAATCCAGGTGGCCGCTTGAGCGCCGTAGACGCAAGCCCCTTGATCAGATCGCCCTTGATCGCAGGGGCGAGTCCCGCGTAGCCGTCGAGCACAAGCGGAACACGACCGCTCATCACGTCGTTCATCGCCTGGGCCGGACCGCCGGCGTAGGGGATGAGTTGAAGCCTGATGCCCGCGCGCTGCTCCAGCAGCAGCATGGTCAGATGGGTGAGCCGTCCGCGGCCGGTTGCCGCGTATGATACTTCGCCGGGCTTTTCCTTGGCTATCCGGATGACGTCTGCGACGGTGCCGATGCCGGACTTGTGCGAGGCGCCGATGTAGAGCGGCTGCTCCAGGATGATGCTGATGGCGGCGAAGTCGCGCGGCAGTTCGATCGGCAGATTGGGCGCGACGCCCGGCGCTCCGGCGAGCGACAAGAACGGCGAGGTCGCTGGCATGTAGAGCGTGTAGCCGTCGTTCGGTGCCTCCGACGCCACGCGCGCGGAAATGCCGCCGCCAGCGCCGGGATGGTTCAAGGTCAACACCTGCTGGTTCCAGATCTTGCTGAGCTTGTCGGCGAGAATGCGCAGCGCCACATCGTTGGCGCTGCCGGCCGCGGAGTCGACGACGATGCGGACGGGCTTGTTCGGGTAGTCGGATTGGGCGAGGGCGCCGCTCGACGCGATTGCCAGCGCAAGCGATGCGATGGTGAGCCAGGTCGGTTTCATCTGCCCTTTCCCCGTTGCTTTCTTGCAAGCATAGGCAAGATCGTAGCCGATCCCATGCGGCAGATCAGCCAGCACGCGATGGTGCGGCGTCGGCG
The DNA here is from genome assembly GCA_963787955.1 of uncultured Alphaproteobacteria bacterium. Lineage (GTDB taxonomy): Bacteria > Pseudomonadota > Alphaproteobacteria > Rhizobiales > Xanthobacteraceae > Z2-YC6860. The sequence continues at coordinate 173,294 of CAWBFG010000042.1, forward strand.
CTGGCCTCCCTCTCCCCGCTTCAGCGGCGAGAGAATCGGGGTGAGGGACTGATCGGTGACGGAGTTGTTGCGACTCTCCCTCACCCGACACGCGTCACGTGTCGACCTCTCCCCGCAAGCGGGGAGAGGTGACGGAGAGAGAGCCTAGGGCGTGTACTCATAAATCGGAATAGCGCAACTCGCGGGCTGATGTCCGCTTAGTCGCCAACAGCGGCGCAGAAGCGGATGTCGCGGGTCCGAGAAGTGCCAAAAGCTACCAGCGCCGCCGTTGAGAACGTACAGTGGCGGCTTGCAAGGCGACCTCGACAGTCCCTGATCGTCAGGCAATGATCTCAGATGGACCAGGTTTCCCCTCTGCCCGCGCTGACCGAAGACGAAATACGGGTCGGCGCGTGGGCGGAGGTGCGCGAGCCGTTGGAACGACAACTTGCTCCGCTTGGTCGGCGCGCTTTGGCGGCGCTGGCGCCGAGCCCGGGTGAGAGCGTCCTGGACATCGGCTGTGGCGGGGGTGAGACGGCGCTGGACCTTGCCCGTTCCGTCGCCCCGGACGGCACCGTCGTGGGGGTCGATCTGTCGGCTGCGGTGCTGGTGTTCGCGCGGCGCGCGGCCAAAGGGTGCGAGCGAGTACGCTTCGTCCAAGCAGATGCCCAGGTGTTCCTATTCGAACCGGCCTCGTTCGACGCCGCCTTCTCGCGGTTTGGGGTGATGTTCTTCGCCGACCCGACTGCGGCGTTCATCAACATTCGTCGTAGCCTCAGGCCGAATGGGCGGCTCGCCTTCGTCTGCTGGCGAGCGCTGGAGGAGAACCCGCTCGACCTTCTGCCGCTTCGGGCCGCGTCGCCTCATTTGCCGCCGCAGCCTGCTCACGATCGCACGCACCCGGCTCGTTCGCGTTCGCCAACCCCGAGCGCGTGCGCGGCATTCTGGAAAGAGCCGGCTTCAGGGAGATCGAGATCACTGCCCATGACGAGCCGGTTGGAAGCGGCGACCTCGATACGATGTTGGCGGTTTGTTCGCGGGTCGGAGCTCTCGGCAAGATTCTTCGGGAAAATCCCGAGCTTCGGACCGCGACGCTACCGGCCGTGCGATCCGCGCTTGCGGCACACGATGGACCTGATGGGGTCAGGCTCAATGCAGCGACGTGGGTTGTGACAGCTCGGGCTCCGGCCGGGCTCTAGCGCAGAAGTCGGCTAAGGGTCATGACCAACAAAACTCGAGGTGAGCATAATTGGTCCGTTTCGGAGGGATAGCGACCAAAGCGCCAGTGACTGAGCTGAGACTTGCTGGCGTGGCCGTAATTCAAGCCCCTAAACCGAATCATGCGCTACGAACTCACCGACTACCCTACCGTGCCCGCAACTTGGTTGAGCGGTTCTTCAACAGGATCAAGCAGTGCCGTCGGGTCGCAACGCGCTACGACAAACTCGCCGCCAACTACCTTGCCTTCATCCAGCTTGCGTCGATCAGGCTATGGCTGCGCGTTAATGAGTCACGCCCTAATCTTACGGCGCCGGCACCTGCTTCACGTACCAGTCGTAAATCTCCTGGCCGGTCCAGTGCACCACGCCGGCGTGCTTGTTGATGTAGGCGTAGAGCCACTCGAAATATTTGATGCGGTGCGCCTGGCCGGTAACGTAAGGGTGCACGCCGATCGCCAGGATGCGCGGCGACTGCTTGCTCTCCAGGTAGAGCCGGTCGAACGCGTCCTTGGTGCGGGTGAAGAACACCTCGAACTCATGGTGATGCGACACCATCATGGTGATGTCGTTGATCTCGGCGCTGTAGGGGATCGACAGGATCGGGCCGTTCGCGGTCTTGACCCAAAGCGGCTGGTCATCGAGCACCCAGTCGCCGAACCAGGTAAAGCCCGCCGCGGTGGCGTGATCGAGGGTGTCGTACATCTGACCGCGGCCCGGTCCGAGCCAGCCGGTCGGTTTCTTGCCGGTGAATTTCTCAAGGATCTCGATCGACTGATCCATCACCTCGCGCTGCTTGTCGGCGATCTGCTGGATCGGCATCTGCACATAGGAATGCGCCATGAACTCCCAGTCGGCGTCGCGCGCGGCGGCCGTCGCTTCCGGATAGGTTTCGCAGACCTTGGCGTTGAGCGACATGGTCGGCGTCACCTTGGCCTTCTCCAGCGCCTTCATCAGCCGCCAGAATCCGACTCGCATGCCGTACTCGTACCAGGTCCAGTTCGGCATGTCGGGGATCGCGCTCTGCCCCTGCGGCGCGATCGAAAGCTGCCGCGCCATCGGCCGCGTGATCTCCCATTCCTCGATGTTGACGACGGACCACACGATCATCTTGCCCTTGCCGGGCAGTTTGAGCGGCGGCCGCGTGAACGGCGACGAATAGCTGAACCGGTCGCGCGGGTAGGTGGGCATGCGAGGTCTCCTGTTTCTCTCGGCCTCATGCTGAGGAGCGCGGCGTAGCCGCGTCTCGAAGCATGGGGCCGCCCCATCCTTCGAGACGCCGCCTTCGGCGGCTCTTCAGGATGAGGCGGATTGAAGTTTATTCGGCTGCCGCCGTTCGCGGCGCTGAAATCAATCGCGGCTGCGTCTTCGGATCGCTGGTGATCAGCGTGCCCGCGGCTTCGCAATAGGCGTGCGCGATGCGATAGACCATCGGCTCGTCGAACGAATGGCCGGCGATCTGCATGGCGAGCGGCATGCTGCTCTTGGAGAACCCGGTCGGTACCGAGATCGCGGGTGCGCCGGTGACATTGAACACCAGCCGGCATTGCTGATCGTAGGTCTTGAGCACCTCGGCGGTATCGTCGACCTTGCAGGGCAGCAGCAGGCTGGACAGCGTGATCACCGCGTCGAGGCCGCGCGTCGCCTCGGCCATCTCCTTGCACAGCGCGGCGCGCAACTGCTGCGCCTTGATGTACTTCGCGGCCGAGACGAACGCGCCGGGCATGATGCGGTTGCGGGTCAGCATCGCGAAATCCTCCGGACGCTCTTGCATGTCCCGCTCATGGATGGCGTAGGCCTCGGAGGCATGGATGGTGCGGTTGCAGTCGGTCCACAATGACAGCGGCGATACTTGGACCGTGCGCACCTCGGCGCCGAGCTTGCGCAGAATTTCGATTGCCTGCTCGATGCCGCGCACCTGGTCGGCGTCGGCCGGCGCGTCCTTGGTGTAGAAGTGCTCGATGACGCCGATCTTCACGCCCTTGAGGCCGGTCTTCATGTCCTTGAGGCAATCGGCGAGCGGCCGCGTTGCACTGGTCGGATCTTCGGGATCATGGCCGGCAATGGCGTGCAGGAAGATCGCGTTGTCCTCCACGTTGCGCGTCATCGGTCCGACGTGGTCGAGCGAATAGGTCAGCGGAAACACGCCGCCGAGACTGATCGCGCCGTAGGTCGGCTTGATGCCGATGATTCCGCAGCAGGTCGCGGGATTGCGCACCGAGCCGCCGGTGTCGGTGCCGAGCGCCGCCGGCACCAGGCCGGCTGCGAGCGCGGCGCCCGAGCCGCTCGACGAGCCGCCGGGATGCAGATCGCGGTTCCACGGATTGCGCGCCGGCGGCCAGGGCAGGTCGAACGCCGGCCCGCCGGTCGCGAACTCGTGCAGCGCCAGCTTGCCGAGCAGGATGGAACCGGCGTCGTGCAGCTTGCGGATCACGAAGGCGTCGGTGGCGGCGCGGTGGTTGATCCGGGTTTTCGAGTGGCAGGTCGTCGCCATGCCGGCGATGTCAAAAATGTCCTTCGCCGCGTAGGGCACGCCGTGCATTGGGCCACGCCATTGCCCGGCAGAGATCTCTGCCTCGGCGGTCTTGGCCTGTGCCAGCGCGCGCTCCGCGGCGACGAGCAGAAACGCGTTGATGGCAGGATCGACCGCGGCGATGCGATCCAGCAGCGCCTTGGTCCACTCCACCGGCGAGAGCTTGCGGCTGCGCAGGAGCTGGGCACCTTCGGCAACGGAAAGATACGCGAGGTCGGTCATTTGCCGTGCTCGTACTGTTCGGGATGGAAGATGGGGGCGGGATGCGTGATCGGCGAATTGCCAGCCGGCATTGCGCCCACCGGCCGCAGGCCGCGCTCGGCACCAGCCTTCACGCCATCGGGAAACAGTTCCAGCGCGCGCTTGAGGCCGTGCTGTTCGGCCAGCGCGCTCACCAAATCAGTCGATTTGTCCATGATGACCCCCGGGACTTGCCTTGCGGCCATCCTAGGGGGATCGAGCGTCAGCCCACAAGCCGCACGGTCGGCTTCGGCGGCTTATGCGCCTCGTACATCTGGATGACGTCTTCTGCGATCGGCGAATGGGCGGCATGCGTTCGCATGATCCAGCTCCGCACGCCATCGCTGTTGTGGTGCTTGTCGCGTTCGTTCGGGAGATCGATGCAAACGTTCTTGGCCGGATCGCGGAAGGTGAACATCGGGTCGACCCCTTCCTCGACTTTCTTGATCTCGCGGCGGAGCACACGACGAAAGAGTGCGATGCCGTTGTCCGACGCGCCGAGGTTTTCCTGGGTGCGGTCGGCGATCGGTCCCTGCGTGATCCACGCCATGATGTCCTGGGCGTCGATGTTGTCCAGGATGAACTCGTCCTTCTCGTTCCGGTACGGCACCTCGTAAGTGTGGACCTTATCGAGCAGATGCGGCGCGACCTTCGCACCCTTCGGCGGAATGTACGCGGTGTACCAGAGGTGCAGCGTGTGGGTGTCGTCCACCGGCATGCGGATCTGGAATGCGTAGTAGCGCGAGTTCGAACCCTCGTCGCCGGCCCCGACCGACAGGATGTTCGGAAACACGATCGGGTGGCCGATCTTCCAGTCGTCGGAATCCTCCGAATGCCCGGCGAGCAGCCGGTGCTTGGTGATGCCATGCGCGAACTCGCGGAATGCGATCTTTTCGTGCCGCGCGCTGATCGCGACTTTGGTGCCCTTGCCCTGCTGCTCCTTGACGAACTCCCAGGTGTGGCCGTGCAGCCATTCGGTGTGAATCGGGTCGAGCGAGTTTTCCATGATCTGCAGCCAGTTGCACGGTACGAGCGTGCGGCCGAGCATGCGGACCGCGCCTTCGGCGACAAAACCGTCGATGCGCGGTAGCAGCGGCTTGCTTTCTGCCGGGCCGAGGTAGGCCCAGACCACACCACCCATCTCCTCGACGGCGTAAGCGGGCGTCTTCACCTTGTGGCGGAACGAACTCTTCTCCGGTTCGTTCGGCTGGGCCAGACATTCGCCGTTTCTCGCGAATTCCCAGCCGTGATACGGGCAGCGGATGCCGTCCTTGGTCGGGATGCCGTAGGCCAGCGAAGCGCGCCGGTGCGGGCACTGCTCGGTGATCAGGCCAAGCCGGCCCTCGCGATCCTTGAACAGCACGAGGTCCTCGCCAAGCACGCGGACGCGCTTGTTCCAGCTTGTGCCTTCGAGCTCGGACGTTGCCGCGATTGGGTGCCAGTAGCGCCGCATCAGGTTGCCGGCCGGCGTGCCGGGGCCGATGCGCGTGAGCAGTTCGTTTTGCTCCGCTGTCAGCATTCGTCCGTCTCCTGTTCAGCAGCTTTGCCGCAGTTTACTCTCGCTGCGCGACCAAGACCAGGGAAGGCGCGGAACGCCAATGACGGCCAGGATTCGCATCGGGATCGTCGGGCTGGGCGCGGCGGGCCGCGCGTTCCTGCCGGCGATTCGGGGGCATTCAGCGTTCGAGCTCGTTGCCGTCGCGGAGCCGGCGGTGGACACGCGTGAAAGCATTGCCAGCGACACCGGCGCTGCGGCCTTTGCCGACCTGCCGTCGATGATGTCCGGCGCTGCGCTCGACGCTGTCTATATCGCTACGCCGACGGAACTGCATCCCGAGCACGCTGCGCTTGCCTTCGCAGCGAAGAAGCACGTGCTTACCGAAAAGCCGATGGCGGTCACGATCGAACAGGGCCGCACCATGATCGACGCGGCGGACCGCGCTGGCGTCGTGCTGCTGGTAGGCCATTCGCACAGCTACGATCTGCCGATTGCGAAGATGCGCGAGATCGTGGCGTCGGGGACGCTTGGCCGCGTCCGCATGATCCACACCTGGAATTTCACCGATTGGATCTACCGGCCGCGCCGGCCGGACGAGCTGGACATATCACTCGGTGGCGGCGTGACGTTCCGCCAGGGTTCGCATCAGTTCGACATCGTCCGGCTGATCGGCGGTGGCTTGGTGAAGAGCGTGCATGCCACCACATTCGACTGGGATGTGGCGCGGCGCTCGATCGGCGCCCACACCGTGTTCATGCAGTTCGCCGACGGCGCCGCGGCGACCGCGGTCTACAACGGCTACGGCTATTTCTCGACCATGGAGCTGATCGCCGACGTGACCGAGTGGGGCTTCACCGAGCCGCTCGACAAGCGCGCGCCGGTACGGCGCTCGGCGGGCAGCGCGGCTGATGAATTGGCGGCCAAACGCAAGCGCGCCGGCAGCGCAATTCCGACCAGCGCACCGCACCTGCCGCACTTCGGGCTGACGCTGGTAAGCTGTGAGCGCGGCGATATCCGGCAGTCGCCCGACGGACTGTTCGTCTATTCGGATAAGGGCCGCGAGGCGATCGCGTTGCCGAGCGACCGCAGCCCCCGTGACCTGGTGCTCGATGAATTTGCCGCGGCGATTTCCGGCAAGGCTGCGCCCATTCACGACGGCCGCTGGGGGCTCGCCAATCTGGAGATTTGTCTGGCCGCCATCGAGTCGTCCAAGAGCGGCAAGGCGGTCGAACTCGCTCATCAAGTTCCTCTCAAGAGTTAGCCGGAGGCTCGCATGCTTCCCATCAAGCTGGATGTTTCGCGCGACACCACGCGGCTGTTGCTGGGCGTGGGCGAGGAGGAAACCGAGCTCACCGCCGAGGGTGTCGATCGCCTCATCAAGCATCTCGCCGATTGCCGCGCGCAGATGTCGCCGGTGCATCCCGCCGACCCGCCGGATGATTCAACGCGGGTGCATCAAAGCGACAATCTGCTGTGGCGCGTGCGTGCCGCGCCGGACCGGGCGGCGATCCAATTCGCAACGCAGCATCCGGGGCTCGGCTGGACCGCGATGTGGCTGTCGCGTGCGCAGGTGGAGGATCTGGTGACCAGCATCGAGTTCGAGCTGGTGAAGATTCCGGAGACGCGTTAGCCGCTCACCGGCGACGCAACACAGCGCATTCTTTGCATGATGGGGTCCCGCTTTCGCGGGGACGACAGTCATTGGATGCCTCGCGGCTGCCGCTTTCTTGGGCTATTCTAATCGCCATGGAAAACGTCGGATTCGAAGCCGCCCTCAACACGCGCGTCGATGAAATGCTCGACGCCTGCACCAAGTGCGGCGCCTGCTTCACGGCATGCCCGATCGCAGAGCCCGCCGGCCTCGGCGGCGCCAATCCGGAAGCGCTGATTTCCGGCGTGCTCGACATCCTGCGGCTCGGCAAGGGCCCGGAAGAATCCGAGAAGTGGGCCAAGGCCTGCATGGCCAGCGGCGAGTGCATCAAGGCCTGTGACTACGGCGTCAATCCGCGCTTCCTGCTCACCATGGCGCGGCTCTCGATGCTGCGGTCGGCGAAGGAAGTGTCGGAACGGCGCAAGGCCGGCGTCACCCAGTTCCGCAAGGTCGGCGAGGACGTAAGCGTTCTGTCGCGGTTGCAGCTTTCCGAAAACGATCTGATCCGGCTCGGCCAGAAGCCGTCCAAGCAGGCCCCTCGGGCGGACTTGCCGGACGTGGTGTTCTACACCGGCTGCAACGTGCTCAAGACGCCCCACATCGCGCTGCTCTGCCTCGACATCATGGACCGGATCGGCACCGACTATCAGGTGATGGGCGGGCCGACGCATTGCTGTGGCACCGCCCAGCTTCGCGCCGGCGACATCGACACATTGGGGCGCTTTGCCAACAACACCATCAACAAGCTGTCGCAGTCGAAGACCGGGCAGGTGCTGGCGTGGTGTCCGAGCTGCATGATGCAGTTCGGCGAGACCGTGCTGCCGACCGTGGAGCGGCTGACCGGGCAGATGCCGTTCGACATGACGCCGTTCATGCGGTTCCTGCACTCCAAGCTCGACGTGCTGCGGCCGTTTCTCAAGGATCGCGTCGAGATGAAAGTAGCGCTGCATCGGCATCCCGGCATCGCCGGCGTGATGGAAGCGGCGGAAGAGCTGCTGCTCGCGGTACCGGGCATCGAGCTCGTCAAGCTCGATGTCCCCCATGTCGGCCTGCAGAGCGTCAATCTTGCGACCTTACCGAAGTTCAAGGCCGAGCTGCAGCTGAAGGAGCTTGAAGCCGCGCGCGCGGCCGGCGTTGACGCCCTGGTCGCGGTCTACCACTCCGACCATCGCGAATTGTGCGCGCACGAGCGCGACTGGCCGTTCCGGATCATGAACATTCTGGAGGTGGTCGGCGAGAGCATGGGCTTCCGCCAGGAAGACCACTACAAGAACCTGAAGATCAAGCAGGACGTCGACGCGATCATCGCCGACACCGGCGATCTCCTGAAACAACACGGCGTCAATCTCGACACCGCGCGCAAGGTGATCGTCAACGGCATGCTGGGCGATCAGCCGCTGCCGTTGCAGGGCGCGCGTTAGCAACGGCTGACGTGCCCCGCGAAAGCGGGCATCCAGTGCACCCAGTCCTGTCAGTGGTTGCTGGTTCGCCCGCCTTCGCAGGCGATGACACCGAATTTGGCGGGCGGGCTAGATGCTCTCGATCTCTTTCATCAGGGCGTCCGAAATCGTCAGTCCTTCGGCTTTCGCGTTCGCACGCGCCGCGAGCCGCCGCGACCCCGGCAGCCTCGCGCCCTGCTGCGCCTCGATCGACTGCGCCAATGCGGCGAAGCGCGCCACCGCATTGCCGCCGAACGCCGCCGGATCGAACGCTACGATCAGCTGTCCCGTGCCCGGCGGCGGGCCGTCCGCATCGAGGAACGACGACGCCTCGGCAGCGAAATTCGCGCCGGTGAGGCCGGCAGCGAGCAACTCCACCATCAGCGCGAGTGCGGTACCCTTGGCGTCGCCCATCGGCACCATGGTGCCGCCGAGCGCTGCGTCGGGATCGGTGGTCGGCCTGCCTGCGGCGTCGAGCGCCCAGCCTTCCGGGATTTTTTCGCCGCGCTGCTTCGCCGTCATGATGTTGCCGCGCGCCACCTTGGAGAGCGACAGGTCGATCGTGAGCGGGGCGTGGCCGGGCAGGGGACAGGCGAACGCGACCGGGTTAGTGCCGAATACTGCCTTCGAGCCGCCCCACGGCGCGATGCCAGCTGGCGTGTTGACGAACATGATGGCGACGAGGCCCGCTTCGGCCAGCCGCTCGACCGGGTGACCTGCCGCACCGCAATGATGCGAGCGATGGATTGCGGCAGCGGCGATGCCTTCGCTCTTTGCGATGCCGGGCAGCGCGGTTTCGGCCAATTCGATTGCGGGATAGGCGAAGCCATTGGCGGCATCGACCGCGATCAGGGCGGGCTTCTTTTTCTTCGATGTGGGCGTGGCGTTGCCGTCAACCTTCCCCACTTTCGCCTGGGCTGCGTACATCGGCACCCGCGACAGCCCGTGTCCTTTCAGCCCGTCTGCCTCCGCCTGCACCAAAGCACGCCCCACGCTCTTGGCGTTGCTCTCGCTGGTGCGGGCGCGCGCCAAAGCTGCAACGACGAGATTCTCCGCCTGTCCGAGCGTCAGCGTCGGCATGAGGTGGTGTGCTACGCGCTCCGGTACAATTTTGTCATCACAAACTCGCGGTGGCCCAGCGCCTCCGCCGCAGTAAGCCGCCCGTTTGCCGTTCGCACGATCATGTCGATCAGCGCGTCACCGGCCTGCGGGATCGTCATGTCGCGGCGCAGGATGCCCGACACGTCGACGTCGACATGCTCGCCCATGGTGCGGATGGTCCTCGGATTGCCGCTGATCTTGATCACCGGCACGATCGGATTGCCGATCACGTTGCCCTGCCCGGTCGGGAAGGTGTGCACCGCGTAGCCGCCCGCCGCCATCAAGGTCACGCACTCGGCGGCGGCCGACGAGGTGTCCATGTAATAGAGCCCGGGACCTTTCTTCGGCGCTTCGGCGGGCAGGAGCACATCGACGTACCGGCATTCGCGCCCGATCTTCTCGAGGTTGCCGAGCGCCTTCTCCTCGATGGTGGTCAGCCCGCCTGCGATGTTGCCCTTGGTCGGCTGCGAGTCGGAGAGATCGCTGGTCTTGTGCGCCTCGATGACGTCGTCCTGGTAGGACTGCCAGACCTTCATCCACTTGTCGCCAATCGTCTTGTTGATCGCGCGGGCGCGGGCGAGATGTTCGGCGCCGGTGATCTCGGAGGTCTCACCGAACACGCCGTAGATGCCGCGCGGGATCAGCTTGTCGTACATGTTGCCGACCGTCGGGCAGGACGCGAGCCCGGTGGTGGTGTCGCTCTCGCCGCACTTGGTCGAGACCCACAGCTCGGAAATGTCGCACTGCTCACGGGGCAGCTCGGACGCCCACTGCAGATAGTCCTTCGCGACGTGGGCTGCCTTCGCAATGGTGGCGATATCGCCGTGGCCTTCGATGCCGAAGCCGGTGACCGGCTTGCCGGTTTTCTTGATGCCGTCGACCACGATCTTGGTCCATTGGTCCTCGATGCCGATGACGACAACTGCCGCGACATTCGGATTGGCGCCGGTGCCAATCAGGGTGCGGAAATGCAGGTCGAGGTCCTCGCCGAACTGCAGCCGTCCGTAGGCATGCGGCAGCGCCAGCGTGCCCTTGATGTTGTTGGCAACGGCTTCGCAGGCGGAATTCGATAGGTCGTCGAGCGGCAGGATGATGACGTGGTTGCGCACGCCGACGCGGCCGTTCTCGCGGCGCCAGCCCCAGAACGTGGCGCTGACGTTTTTCTTCGTTACAGCCTTGCCGTTTTTCTTAGATTTCTTTGCCATCGCGATCATCCTCTCCACTCGTGTCCCGGGCGAGCGAAGCGAGACCCGGGACCCAGCTTCTTATGTTGTTGCCACTAAATCGGGGTCCCGGGTCTGCTGCGCATCACCATAAGCGCGTTTACGCGCGTCTTCGCGCGCTATGGTGCTGTGCCGCGCCCGGGACACGAGAGTTGTGTCACCACCGCTTCGTTTTCACATTGTGCACATGCACGTGCTCGCCCTTGTCGATCTTGGCCTTGGCGACGCCGATGTCCTGGCCGTACTTCCACACCGTGTCGCCCTTCTTGATGTCGGTGAGCGCGACCTTGTGGCCGATCGGCACGTCCATCTTGGCCTTGAGCTTGAACGACGAATTGTCCGCCGTGACCACGCACAGCATGTCGGTGCCTTTCTTCAGGCCCTCGACGACCACGACGCCGACGGTGTCCTTTTTTTCGTGAACGAGAAGCTGCGGAACGGCCATGGTCCTCCCCAGGAACGCTGAAACTTTCTTCATATCTATAGGACTCCGCCGTGGAGAGAGTCGAGCGGCCCGCTGGCGAACCTCGGGAAATGGCCTATGCTTTGCGGGCAAGCCCTTCGGCCGGGTCAAGGGGGCGCGGATGCGGACACTGGCGATCCTGCTGTTCGGTTGGTTTTTCTCCCCTCCGGGGATGGCGCAAATGGCTCCTCCACCGCTCGACTACGTCGCAGTGCCCGAGTTGTTCAAGTTACCGGCCGGGGCGAACTTCGGCGGTACGTCCGGCATCGCGATCAACCCGAAGGGCCATCTGTTCGTGCTGCACCGCGGCCCGATGCCGTTGATGGAATTCGACGCCGACGGCAATTTCATCCGCGGCTGGGGTGACGGTCTATTCGACCGGCCGCACGGCCTGCGGACCGATCCGCAGGGCAACATCTGGGCGACCGACGTCGCGTCTCACGTGGTCTACAAGTTCAATCCGTCGGGCCGGCTGGAGATGGTGCTGGGCGTCAAAGGCCGCCCCGGCGAGATGCACGACTTCGGTCACCTCCGCCTGTTCAACGAGCCGAACGAGGCGGTGGTCGGGCCGAGCGGCGATATCTTCGTGTTGCAGGGGCACGGCAAGGGGCCATCGCAGGTCCTCAAGTTCGACAAGGACGGCAACTTCATCAAGACGTGGGGTAAGAAGGGCAAGGGCCCCGGCGAGTTCGATATTCCGCATTCGCTGGTGTTCGACGCCAAGGGACTGCTCTACATCGCCGACCGCAGCAATCAGCGCATCCAGGTGTTCGACGCTGACGGCAACTACATCCGCGAATGGAGCCAGCCCGGCACTCCGTGCGGATTGTTCATGACGTCCGATCAGCAACTCTGGCTGGCGCACGGCCACACCGGCCAGATTATGAAGCTCGATCTCAACGGCAAGGTGCTGGGCATGATCGCCGGCTCCGGGCAAGGCAAGACGCTCGGCAAGTACGGAGAGGCGCATTACATCGCGGTCAGCCCGCGCGACGAAGTGTTCGTCGCCGATACACTGAACTGGCGCGTGCAGAAGTATGTAAAAAAGTAGCGGTGGTTCGTCGAACGGACATGCGCTCGCTTAGTCGAGGTTAAATCCCTTCTTCCGCACGAACGCGCCGAAGTCGGCGCGTTGCGGCACGCCGTATTGCCGTGCCTTGTCCTCCGACCAGCCATAGAACGGCACCTCGCCCCAGCGCGCAGGGTCGCGTGGCTTGTACGGATGGATCGCGGCGCGGCGCTTATCGTAGGCATCGATGCGCTCGGCGAGATTCCCCTCGTCATGGCCGCCCTGATGCAGCGTGCTCTCCAGACCGAGCCGCGGGCTGATGTGGCCTTGCTCGGACGGCCAGCCGACGCACATTCCGGCGACCGGAATGACCCGCTGCGGCAGCTTGAGCATATCGCTGACCTTCTGCGAGTGATCGCGGATCACGCTGATCGGGCACGTGCCCAGGCCCACCGCGTCGGCGGCTGCGAGAAACGTCGCCAGCACGATCCCGGCATCGACCGCGGCGTTGAAGAACTGATCGAGATGGTCGTTGGGGAACGGCTTGCCCCGCAGCTTGGAGATTTCCAGCAGCCGGCGGCCGTTCGCCAGGAATACGAGGAACGCCGGCGCGGTGCGGATGAACGGCTGATCGGGAATGAGATCGGCGATCACCAACTGCTCGGGCTTGTCGAGGATCACGATGTCGGCCTGCTGCAGGTCGCTCTTGCTCGGCGCCGACAGCGCGCAGGCACACAGCAGCCGCAACAACGCGGGGTCGACCGCGCGATCGAGATAGCGGCGATGCACCTTGCGGCTGGCGATGCGGGTGAGGGCGTCCAGGCCCAAGAGGTTTTCGTCGATGGGTAACGTCTCGCCGAACCGGGCGTGGAGGGCGTCAGCAATGGCTCTTGCGGTGTTTGGGTCGGGCATAATCTCTCCGTCGTCATGCCCGGCCATAGCCGTTCGAAGGACGGCGTCGCTTCGCTCGCCTATGGTGCCGGGCAACCATGTCTTTGGTCTAGCAAAGCAAGTCGTGGGTGGCCGGGACAAGCCCGGCCATGACGACGTATAGAATGCCGATGCTCTCCGATCCCGCGCTCGCAGCGGTATTGTCGCTGAAAACCCTGTCCATCGTATGGCTCGGCGGCTTCCTCGGCGGCATGGCGACCGGCGCCGCCGGCTTCGCCTATGGCATCGTGGCGACTTCGATCTGGCTGCATGCCATTGCGCCGCTGCACGCGGCCGTGCTGGTGGTGGCCGGCGGGCTGATCATCCAGTCCAGCCTGGTGCTCAAGATGCGCCGCGCGCTGGACTGGCCGCGGCTCGCGCCATTTGTCATCGCCGGCCTGTTGGGCGTTCCGATCGGCGTTGCGCTGGTGGTGAAGACTGATGCCGGCACCATCCGGTTCGCCATCGCGATCTTTCTCGTTGTGTACGGCCTCTACGCGATCTTGGCGCCGCGTTTGCCGCATGTGTCCGGCGGCGGCACCGCAGCTGACGCCGTGGTCGGCTTTTTCGGCGGCATCCTCGGCGGCCTCGGCGGATTTTCCGGCGTGCTGCCCGCGATCTGGACGCAGCTGCGCGGCTGGCCGAAAGACGTGGCGCGCGGCATCTATCAGCCGTTCATCCTGGTCGCGCACATTGCGTCGCTGCTGCTGATCGGCGTGGTGGCGCTCGATCGCGTCGGTGTTCTGTTGTTTCTGCTGGCGGTGCCGGCCATCGCGCTCGGCGGCTGGGTCGGCTGGATGATCTACGGCAAACTCGACGAACGTCGTTTCCAACAGGTGTTCGCCGGGCTTTTGGTGGTATCGGGGCTGTTGTTGCTGATCCGGATTTGAGACTTCGTCCATTTCGTCCCCGCGAAAGCGGGGACCCAGGGCTGCAAAATCAAGCGATGTGTTTGGCGAAGGATTCCCGCTTTTGCGGGGATGAGCGGATAGAATGGTGCTGTAAGGAGCAATGCAAATGTCCGTTGAACTCTATCTGGCATATGTGCTCGCCTGTTTCGTCATCACCATCATTCCCGGCCCGACGGTGACGCTGATTGTCGCCAACAGCCTGGCGCATGGCACTCGCTCCGGCCTGCTTAACGTCGCCGGCACGCAGCTCGGCCTCGGCCTGATGATGCTGGTGCTGATCGTCGGCCTGTCCTCTATCATCGCCACTATGGGCGTGTGGTTCGACTGGCTGCGCTTCATCGGCGCGGCCTATCTGATCTGGCTCGGCTGGAAGCTGCTGCGCTCCACCGGCTCGCTTGAGGGCCCGGACAGCGCGCTTCACAAGGCGGCCCCACCGCGCGGCGGGTTCTTCATGCAGGGCTTTCTGGTGCTGCTCGGCAATCCGAAGGCGCTGCTGTGGTTCGGTGCATTCATTCCCCAGTTCGTCGATCCGACCACGAACTATGTGTCGCAGGTTGTGCTGCTCGGTCTGACCGCGATGGCGACCGCGGCGGTTTCGGATGGCGCCTATGCGGTGCTCGCCGGCAGTGCGCGCACCATGATGTCGAAGAGCCGTGTTCGCCTGGTCAACCGCGTCGGCGGGCTCTGCCTGATCGGCGGCGGCGCCTGGCTCGCGCTGGCGCGGACGCGGTGACCGGTCCTTGGTTTGAGCATGATCGTTTCCGAAAACCGGGGCCACTTTTCGGATCATGCTTTGGGTTGAAGCGCGCGGCGGAATGAGCGACGCTCTGCGCGCAATTTAGTTCAAGTGCAAAGGATCCTGCCGTGGCTCCAATGATTCCCAGTCAGCGCGCGGAATATTCTGCAATCGTCGATCGTCCGCCGCTGAAGCTGCCGGGGAACGCGCGGCTGATCTTCTGGACCATCGTCAATTACGAAGTCTGGGACATCTCGCGGCCGATGGCGCGGCAGGTGATCCCGGCGCCAACCGGGCAGGCGCTCTTGCCCGATGTGCCGAACTGGAGCTGGCATGAATACGGCATGCGGGTCGGCGCCTGGCGATTCTACGAATTGTTCGAGCGGCTGAACATCAAGCCGACGCTCGCCGCCAACGCGCGCATCTGCGAGGACTACCCGCGTGTCGCCGAGCAGGCCAAGAAGGACGGCTGGGAGTTCATGGGACACGCCTATGACCAGATGCCGATCCACAAGAACGAAAACCAGGAAGCGATGATCAACAAGTCGATGGACGTGATCGAGCGCTTCACCGGTACGCGGCCGGTCGGCTGGCTCGGGCCCGGCCTGACGCAGACGCTGGATACGCCGGAACTCCTGAAGGCCGCGGGCGTGCAGTACATCGGCGACTGGGTCTATGACGACGAGCCGACCGTCATCAAGACCGAGAAGGGGCCGCTGGTCACGCTGCCTTACACGGTCGAACTCAACGACATCCCGATGATGATCGTGCAGTATCACCAGAGCGACTATCTGCTCAAACGCACCATCGATCAGTTCGACCGGCTCTATGCCGAGGGCGCGCACCGCGCCAAGGTGATGGCGCTGGCGATCCACCCGTACATCAGCGGCCAGCCGCACCGGATCAAGTACCTCGAGGCGATCTACGACTACGTGAACAGGTTCGAGGGCGTGCTGCACTGGAACGGCGTGCAGATCCTCGACTGGTACAAGTCGGTGGCGGGCGACAAGCTGAAATGAGCGAGAATTCCCTCCGCATATCCCCCGCCGATCTCCATGCCTTCACCGCCGCGATCTTCGTCGCCGCTGGCCTCACGCCCGAGCACGCCAACGAATGGGCCAAGATGCTGGTCTGGGCCAACCTGCGCGGCACCGACTCGCATGGCGTCATCCGCATCCCGCGCTACATCGACCTGATCAACGCCAAGTCGATCAACGCGGCGCCCAACATCCGCGTCGAGCGCAGGACCGCCGCCGCGGTGGTGCTGGAGACCGACCGCGCGCCGGCCGCGGTCGGTATGACGCGCGCCATGAAAGAAGCGATGGAATGCGCCAAGACCGCCGGGGTCGGCTGGTGCTCGGCGCGCCACACCACCCACACCGGCGCGATCGGCTATTTCGCGGTGCAGGCGGCGGAGCAGGGCTTCGCCGGCATCGCCATGAGCGCGTCGGGCCCGATGATGATCTATCCGGGTACCAAGGTCGCGGCGGTATCGTCCAATCCGATCGCCTTCGCGGTGCCGCGCCGCAACGGCCGACCGTATCTCCTTGATTTCTCGACCGGCGTGGTCGCCAACGGCAGGATCATGGGCGCCGCCGACCGCGGCGAGGAAATTCCAATCGGCTGGGGCGTTGACAAGGACGGCCGCGACACCACCGATCCGAAGGCGGTCGAGAACGTGCTGCCAATGGCTGGGATCAAGGGCGCGGGGCTCTCGTTTATGATCGAATGCCTGACCAGCCTGCTCTTGTCGGAGCCGCGCATCGCGCCGGACCTGGAGAGCTGGGCAATCGGCGACGACCCGTTCCTCAATGGCTCGCTGATCGCCATCAATGTCAATGCGTTCGGCGACGCCGCGACATTTGAACGCGAGGCCGAGCGGCTGGGCGCTGCGATCGCCGGCCTCGCCCGCGCCGACGGCGTCGACAAGATCACGCTGCCGGGCGAGCGCGGCGACGCGATCCGCGCCGAGCGCGAGAAGTCCGGTATTCCTGTTCCACGCGGAACGTGGCAGCGTATCGCCAAGACGGCGGCAAAGCTCGGCGTGAAACCGCCGGCGTAGTGGAATTTCGCAATGAGACGTCGTGAATTTCTGACGCTGCTTGGTGGCGCGGCGACATCGTCGCCGCTGATCGCGTCCGCGCAACAGAAAATGCCACGGGTCGGCGTGCTGCTGGTCACCGGGCCTCCGCGCTAGAATGCCTCGACAGAAGGAGCCAGCAATGGGTTTCAACAAAGGCCACATGGAGTTCACCACCCTCGACCTGAACGAGGGTTTCCACGACGTGCCCGGCTATCCGCCCGGCTTCCGCGAGCGGATTCTCGCCGGCTCGCTCGACGAGAAGAACAAGGTCGGCAACCGCACCCGCATCCTGCGCATCGATCCCGGCGCGTACTCCATCGTGCCGTTCGTGCACGAGTATTGGGAAGAGGTGTTCCTGGTGTCGGGCGATCTGGTGTGCGGCTCGGACGACAAGGGACAGGGCGGCGAGCAGTTCAAGGGCCCGACCTACTGCGTGCGTCCGCCCGGCGTCTATCACGGGCCGTTCACGTCGAAGACCGGGTGTTATCTGTTGGAGACGCATTACTTCGCTGAGAAGTAGGGCGATGCGCCTCCTGCTTGGTGTTCTGGTCGCCGGGCTCTGCGCCGGACCCGTCGCCGCCCAGGACTGGCCATCCAAACCCATCCGCATCGTGGTGCCGTTCGCGCCGGGCGGCGCGGCGGACGTCTGGGCGCGCCTGATCGCCGAGCCGCTGTCTGTGGCGCTCAAGCAGAGCGTGGTGATCGAGAACCGCGGCGGCAGCGGCGGTATGATCGCAGCGCAGCAGGTCGCGCGCGCAGAACCGGACGGCTACACCATCCTGGTCGGCGGGCTCGCGCCGCAGATCATCTCGCCATCGCTTGCGGCCAATCCCGGCTTCGATACGCTGCGCGATTTCGTGCACATCGCCTACATCGGCGGGCCGCCGATGGTCTGGGTGGCCGATCCGAAAAATGAACTGCGTTCGGTGAAAGATGTGATCGCAGCGGCGAAAGCCGACAAGCTGTCGGGCTATGCGACGTCCGGTGTCGGCACGCTGGGGCATCTCGTGGTCGAGTACGTCGCCAAGCGCGAGGGCTTGAAGCTCAATCACATCCCCTACAACACTGCGGCGTTCGCCGACATCATTGCGGGGCGCGTGCCGCTCGGCTCGTTCACCTGGGGCGCGGCGCTCGGCCAAATTCAAGGAAAGACGCTGCGCGGTCTGGCGGTGACGACCGAGACGCGGCGGCCCGAGGCGCCGGATGTGCCGACCTTCAAGGAGTTGGGCTACGACCTTGTTGCCTCGACCTGGTTCTCATTTGCCGCACCGAAGGGTACGCCGGACACGATCGTGCGGCGGCTCAATGCGGAAACAATCCGCATCTTCAGGATGCCGGAGATCCAGAAGCGGCGCGACCAGGACGCGTTCGATCCGAAGGAATTTACGCCGGAGCAGCTCACCGCGTATTTCGAGTCCGAGATCAAGCGCTGGGCGCCGGTGGCGCAGGAAGCGGGGATGAAGAAGTAGCTCT
Organism: uncultured Alphaproteobacteria bacterium; assembly: GCA_963787955.1. Taxonomy (GTDB): domain Bacteria; phylum Pseudomonadota; class Alphaproteobacteria; order Rhizobiales; family Xanthobacteraceae; genus Z2-YC6860. The sequence goes on from CAWBFG010000042.1 coordinate 191,780, forward strand.
CTCTCCGCCTCATCCTGAGGAGCGGCCAATGGCCGCGTCTCGAAGGATGGGGCGGCCTCGATCCTTCGAGACGCGCACTTCGTGCGCTCCTCAGGATGAGGCCGGGAGAGACTGCGAACCTACCCCGCCAATCCCAAATGCTTCATCGCATTGTTGTGCGCGATGTCGGCGCGAACCTTCTCATCGATCTTCTCGTTGTCGAACCAGTGGCCGGCCTCTTCCGCCTTCTCGAACGGATAGTCGGCGCCGAACATGATGCGCTCGTGGCCGAGTGCCGCGATGGTGCAGTTCAGCGGCTCCGCCGAGCACATGCCTGACGTTGTGACGTAGACATTCTCCTTGATGTACTGCGACGGCGGTTTCTTCAGCGGCACGTTGTAGAAGTCCGGCCCGGCGCGGCTGTCGAACCGCCACAGCAGGAACGGCAGCGTCTCGCCGAGGTGGCCAAGTCCGAGCCGCGCTTTCGGATAGCGGTCGAACACCCCGCCGAAGATCAGCCGCAGCGCGTGCGAGCCGGTCTCGAACGTCCATTCCCAGGTGGCGCGGCGCAGCCCGTTGTGACCCTCCAGCACTGGCGCGACCGAAACCGGATCGGTCGGATGAATATAGATCAGCGTGTTCAGCGCTTCGGCGCGCTCCCAGAACGGAAACAACGACGGATGGTCGAGATACTGGCCGTTGGTGTGCCCGTTGATCATGGCGCCGCAGAACTTCAGCTCGCTGACACAGCGTTCCAGCTCGTCCGCCGCGGCCTTGGCATCCTGCATCGGCAGATGCGCGAAGCCCGAGTAGCGATCCGGCCGGCGCTGGATTTCACGCGCCAGGAAATCGTTGGCATCGCGTGCGCGGCGGATCGCAATGCGCGCGTCGGGTTCGGCCTGGACGCCGGGCCCCGCAAGGCTCAGCACAGCCCGCGCGATGCCGCCCTTGTCCATCGACGCGAGCCGCAGCTCGCCGAAATCGGTGCAGCGGCTAAGCAGGCCCTCGCGCTTCGCTGTGGGCATCTGCGCGACGGTCGGATTCCAGTACTCGATGAAGCCCGGACAAAGGAAATGCTCTTCGAGTGCGATTTTTTTGACCACGCATTCCTCCCTGCGGCGGTCGCGCACCCGTGCCGCGGCAACTTTTCTCTTTCTGCTGTACCGGATATTGGGCTAGCCTGTCCCGGCATGCAAGCGACGTGCGGTCGCCGGTGGTTGCGTCATGAGTTCGCCCAGCGAGAAGAGCCAGGTCCAGGTCATCGCCCGCGCCGCGCAGATCCTGCGCGCGCTGGAAGGCGAGGATGCGGGGCTCAGCCTCGGCGACATCGCCAAGCGGGTCGGCTTGGCGCGCTCGACCGTGCAGCGCATCGTTGCCTCGCTCGAAACTGAGAAATTGGTGGTCGCCGCGTCACCCAACGGCCGCGTGCGGCTCGGGCCGACGCTGTTGCGGCTTGCCGCGTCGGTGCGCAGCAACTTCGTCGCCAAGGCGCGGCCGTTCATCACCAGGCTGTCGCATGAGCTGCGCGAGACGGTCGATCTTGCCTCGGTGCGGCACGACCATCTGGTGTTCATCGACCAGGTGATCGGATCACACCGGCTGCGCACCGTGTCGGCGGTCGGCGAGACCTTTCCGTTGCACTGTACCGCCAACGGCAAGGCCTATCTCGCGGGGATCGACCCTGCCGCGATCGAGCGGCTGATCGGCAAGAGCTTTGAGGCGCGCACACCCAACACACTCACCAAGCTGAACGCATTGCTCGCCGACCTGCGCCTCGCGCGCAAGACCGGTATCGCCTACGACCGCGAGGAGCACACCGTCGGCATCTGTGCCGTCGGCATCGCGCTGCAGGATCCGTTCGGCAATCCGGTGGCAATCTCGGTGCCGGTGCCGACGCAGCGCTTTCAGGCGCAACGCTCGGTCATTGCCGAACGCCTGCTCGCGACCAAGCACGCCATGGAGGCAGACATGCGAGCGATGGCGGCATAACGCATCTCGCCCCGGCGCATGCCGGCGAATGAAACAGGCGCACAAGTGCGACGATAAGGGAGGACAGGCCTTGGCGAAGAAAATCCGTGGGGTGACGTTCGAGGAGAACCTCAACAACGACATGGGGCTGCAGTTCTACAACCTGTCCCATCGGTTCGGTTACCAATCCCCGAACTGGCCCTACTTCGAAGACGTCAAGATCGAGCGCATCCACTACATGGCGAAGTCGGGCGTGCTGTCGCAGCGCATCACGACGTCGATGCACAACACCACGCACATCGACGCGCCCGCCCACGTGGTGCAGGGCACGCCGTTCATCGACGAGGTGCCGCTGCCGCACTTCTTCGGCTCCGGCATCGTGGTATCGCTGCCGAAGAAGAAGTGGGAGCCGATCACCTACGACGATCTGGAGAAGGCCGCCGGCAAAATCGTGCGGCCGCGCGACGTCGTCATCATCAACACCGGCTGGCATCACAAGTACGACGACAGCGAGGAGTACTTCTGCTACGCGCCCGGCTTCGTGAAGTCGGCGGGTGAGTGGTTCGTCGAGAAGAAGGTCAAGGTGGTCGGCCACGACACCCAGGCGAACGATCATCCGCTCGCCACCGCGATCGGTCCGCAGCGCAACGGGCCGCTGCATCCGCATCTCGCCGAGGAATACAAGAAGTGGTCCAAGGGCCGCGACTGGAAGGACGACTTCCCGGAGTGGGAGCCGGTGCACCGCATCCTGTTCAAGAACGGAATTCTGGGCATCGAGAACGTCGGCGGCGACCTCGACAAGGTCACCGGCAAGCGCTCGACCTTCGCGTTCTTTCCGTGGAACTGGGATCGCGGCGACGGCTGCATCATCCGCCTGGTCGCCATCCACGATCCCAAAGGCACCTACCGGATCGAGAAAGGGGAGACGTTCAAATGATCGTCCGCAAATTGTCCGAGGCAAAGCCTTACGAGGCGCCGAATCATCGCGAATACAAGTCGCTGCGCGTGTTCGGCGCCGAGATGGGCGGCTCGCAGGCGCTCATCTTCGGCATCTCGCACTTCCTGCCGGGTGGCGGCGCGGGGCCCGACGCTTCGCCGCCGGAGAAGATCTATCACGTGCTGGCAGGCGAGCTCACGGTGATCACCGGCGGCAAGGAGACCGTGATCAAGCCGGGCGACACCTGCTACATCGGCCCGAACGAGAACCGCGAGATCATCAACCGCAGCAACGAGGTGTGCACCATCGCAGTTGCGGTGACGATGCCGCCGGCGAAGTGATGCACTATCCGCTCGTCCCCGCGAAAGCGGGGACCCAGAGCCCCAAGCGAGATGCCGCATGTGGCCCTGGATTCCCGCTTTCGCGGGAATGAGCGGGAGAGATCGTGCCGCAAGCTGGAGAATCCAATGTCCGAAGCCTTCCTCAAAGACCCGCTCTCTCTGTTCAGCGTCAAGGGCAAGACCGCGATCGTCACCGGCGCGACCGGTGCGCTCGGTGCCATCGCGGCGAAGACGTTCGCCGCCGCGGGCGCCAATGTGGTGATTGCGGCGAGCAACGCCGAAGGGTTGAAAAAGGTCGCGGCGGAATGCGCCGAGCTTGGCGGCAAGACGGAAATTGTCGCCAAGCGGCCGAGCTCCACGGCGAACTGCGAGGCAATGGTGAAAGCTGCGGTTGACGCGTTCGGCGGCGTCGACATCCTCGTTGTTGCATCGGGCCAGAACAAAGTCTCGAAGATTGTCGACCAGAAGCCGGAAGACTTCCTCGACGTGATGGATGCGAACGTCACACAGTCCTGGCTGATGGCGCGTGCGACCGTCGCGCAGATGCTCAAGCAGGGCCGCGGCGGCAAGGTCATCCTGACGTCGTCGGCGCGCGGGCTGCTCGGCCATCCGGCCGGCTACACGGCCTATTGTGCGTCGAAGTCCGCGATCGACGGCATCACCAAGGCGCTCGGCTGCGAGCTCGGCGGCAACGGCATCACGGTGAATGCGTTGGGCCCGACGGTGTTCCGTTCCCCGCTGACCGAATGGATGTTCGCCGATGATGAAAAGGGCAAGACGGTGCGCGCCGGCTTCCTGACGCGGGTGCCGAAGGGCCGGCTGGGCGAGCCCTCCGACCTCGCGGGACCGCTGCTGTTCCTGGCATCGCCGGCCTCGGATTTCTACACAGGTCACATCCTCTACGCCGACGGCGGCTACACAGCGGGATAAGCATGGCGAAGGCGCGCATCGCCGTTGTCGGCGCTGGCCTCATGGGCCACGGCATTGCGCAGGTGTTCGCGCTCGCCGGCCACGACGTGACGATCACGGACTCGCACAAGCCGAACCTCGATACCGCAAAGCAGCGCATCGCCACCAACCTGCGTGATCTCGGCGACGACGAACTAGCCGTCGAGCGCGTCACGCCGATCGCTGCATTGGCCGACTGCGTGCGCGATGCCGACTATGTGGTCGAGGCCGTACTCGAGGACATGGCACTCAAGCAGAAACTCTTTGCCGAAATCGAAAGCCACGTGCGGCCGGAAACCATCCTCGCCAGCAACACGTCGGTGATGCCGATCACGCAGATCATGCAAGGGCTCAGGCATCGCGAACGCGCGCTGGGGACGCATTGGTGGAATCCGCCGTTCCTGGTGCCGCTGGTCGAGGTGGTCGGCACGCAGTGGACTTCACCGGGTGCGATTGATTTCACGATGAAATTGCACGCCAACGCCGGCAAGACGCCGGCGCATGTCAAGAAAGATGTGCCGGGCTTCATCGGCAACCGGCTGCAGCACGCGCTGTGGCGCGAGGCGATCTCGCTGGTCGAGAACGACATCTGCGACGCGGCAACGGTGGATGCCGTCATCAAGGCGTCGTTCGGCCGGCGGCTTGCGGTACTGGGGCCATTGGAGAACGCCGACCTGGTGGGCACCGATCTGTCGCTGGCGATCCACCAGACCGTGCTGCCGGCGATCGACAGCCGGCCGGGCCCGTCACCCTATCTCGAGGGCTTGGTGAAGTCCGGCAAGCTCGGCTTCAAGTCGGGCGAGGGCTTCCGCAAATGGAGCGCGGAGGAGCAGGCCGCGCTGCGTTCCAAGGTTCTGCAACATCTCAAGAAGGCGCGGGCGAACGACGCCTGACGCAAGGGAGGCGAGCATGAACGACATCGTGAAACATTCCGTCATCAATCGGCGCACGTTGGTGACGACCGGCGCTGCGGCGATCGCCGCACCGGCGGTGCTGCGTGCAATCCCGGCGAACGCTCAGAGCAAGGTGATCAAGATCGGCCACGTCAGCCCGCGAACCGGTCCGCTGGCTGGCTTCGGCGAAGCCGACAATTTCGTCATCGATCAAGTGCGCGGCCTGCTCAAGGACGGCCTGGAGAACGGTGGCCGCAAGTATCCGGTGCAGATCATCAGCAAGGACAGCCAGTCGAGCGGCAGCCGCGCCGCCGAGGTCGCCTCCGAGCTGATCCTCGGCGACAAGGTGGACCTGCTGGTCGCCGCCGGTACGCCGGACACCACCAATCCGGTATCCGACCAGGCCGAAGTCAACGAAATGCCCTGCGTCACCACCAATTGTCCGTGGCAGCCGTATTTCTTCGGCCGCAAGGGCGATCCCAAGAAGGGCTTCAACTGGACCTATCATTTCTTCTGGGGGCTGGAGGACGTCATCGCCTCCTTCCTCGCTCTGTGGGACGGCGCGCCGACCAACAAGGTGGTCGGCGGCCTGTTCCCCAATGATGCCGATGGCAACGCCTGGGGCGACAAGGAGCGTGGCTTGCCGCCGGCGCTCGCCGCCGCGGGCTACAAGCTGCACGATCCTGGCCGCTATCAGGTGATGAACAACGATTTCTCGTCGCAGATCGCGGCATTCAAGGCCGCCAACGCGGAGATCGTCACTGGCAACATGATCCCGCCTGACTTCGCGACATTCTGGTCGCAGGCGGCACAACAAGGCTTCAAGCCGAAGATCGTCACCATCGGCAAGGCTCTGTTGTTCCCGTCGGTGATCAACTCGCTCGGCGCGCGTGGCAACGGCCTCACCACGGAAATCTGGTGGACGCCGAATTACCCGTTCAAGTCGGGCCTAACAGGGCAGAGCGCGAAGCAACTCGCCGATGCTTACACCGCTGCCACCAAGCGGCCGTGGTCGCAGCCGATCGGCTATCAGCATGCGCTGTTCGAGGTGGCGATCGACGTGATGAAGCGCGCCAAGGCGCTCAATCCCAAGGCGATCCTCGAATCGATCGTCGCCACCAATTACAACTCGATGGTCGGCCCGGTGCGCTGGACCGGCCAGCCGGTGAAGAACGTCACCAAAACGCCGCTGGTCGCCGGCCAGTGGCAGCGCAAGGGCGATCAGTTCGAGCTGGTTATCACCGCGAACAAGCCCGCGCCGGCGGTTCCGGTGGGTGGGAAGCTGGAGTTGCTGAGCTGAATTGCGCAACACACGCGGCTGTCTTCGCGGGCATGGCAGCCTGAGTAATGCATGACGGGCTGCGATGGTTGCGATCCTCACGCTCGAAAAAATCTCCAAGCGCTTCGGCGCCGTGGTGGTGGCGAACGATATCGACCTCGCGCTTGCACCCGGCGAAGCGCTGGGTGTGATCGGGCCGAACGGCGCCGGCAAAACCACGCTGTTCGGTATTGTTACCGGCACAGTGCCGCCGGACTCAGGCCGTGTGCTCTTTGAGGGCAACGACATCACGCGCGAAACGCCGGAGCGGCGCTGTCGGAGAGGCATCGCCCGCTCGTTCCAGATTCCGCAGCCGTTCGGCGGCATGACGGTGTTCGAGAATCTGGTGGTTGCGGCGGCATTCGGCGGCGGCAAGCGTGAGCGTGACGTTTACGGTCGCTGCGCCGCGCTGCTCGAGCAATGTGGGCTGGCGGAAAAAGCCAACCGCCAAGCCGGCAGCCTGACGTTGCTCGATCGCAAGCGGCTGGAACTCGCCCGCGCGCTGGCCACACAGCCACGGCTCCTGTTGCTTGACGAGGTCGCCGGCGGCCTGGTCGAGCACGAAACCGCGGCGCTTGTCGAATTGGTGAAAGAGGTGAGGGCGAGCGGCGTGTCGATCATCTGGATCGAGCACATCGTCCACGCGCTGATCGCCGCGGTCGACCGCCTGGTGGTGCTGCACGGCGGCGCGTTGATTGCCGAAGGTGCGCCCGCCGAAGTGATCCGCCGTCCGGCGGTCGAGGAGATCTACATGGGGATCGCGGCCGATGCCTGAGCGGCTGCTCGATGTTCGCGCGCTCGATGCGCACTACGGCGACTTCCAAGCGCTGTTCGGTGTCTCGGTGAGCGTCGAGATGGGGCAGGTCGTGGCGGTTATCGGCGCCAACGGCGCCGGCAAGTCGACGCTGCTCAAGTCCATTGCCGGCGCGATGCGCTCGCGCCGTGATGCCATCCTGTTCGAAGGCGAACCGATCGGCGACCGGCCGGCCCACGAGATGGTGGCGCGCGGGATCGCACTGGTGCCGGAAGGCAGAAGGTTATTTCCCTCGCTGACCGTCGAAGAGAATCTCTTGATCGGCGGGCAACTCGGCCGGCCGGGCCCGTGGAATCTGCGCCGCATCTACGCGCTGTTCCCGATGCTGGCGGAACGCCGCGCCATGCCAAGCCTATCGCTGTCCGGCGGCCAGCAGCAGATGGTCGCGATCGGCCGCGCGCTGATGAGCAATCCCAGGCTCCTGCTGTGCGATGAGATCAGCCTTGGCCTGGCGCCGATCGTCATTCGCGACATCTACGCACGCATCCCGCAGATCGCGGCCGAAGGCATCTCGCTGATCATCGTCGAACAGGACATCGTGCAAGCGCTCAAAACCGCAAGCCATGTCATCTGCCTGCAGGAGGGCCGCGTGTCGCTCGAAGGCGAGGCGAAGTCGATGTCGCGCGAAAAAATCTCCGCGGCGTATTTCGGAGTGTGACGGTGGAATGGCTCAACACCATCATCCAAGGCATCCTGCTCGGCGGCCTCTACGCCATGTTCGCCGCTGGGCTGTCGCTCATCTTCGGCGTGATGCGGCTGGTCAATATCGCCCATGGCGACCTGATCGTGCTCGCGGCCTACGTGGCGCTGGTCGTTACCGAAGCGCTTGGCGTCAATCCGCTGCTCTCTATCCTTGCCGTTGCGCCGCTGATGGCTGCGATCGGCTATGCCCTGCAGCGCGGCGTGCTCAACCGCACGCTGGGTGACGATCTGCTGCCACCACTGTTGGTAACGTTTGGGCTCTCCATCATCATCCAGAATGGGCTGTTGGAACTGTTTACCGCCGACAGCCGCAAGCTCAATGCGGGAGCAATCGAGATCGACAGTATCCAGATCGGCGGCGGCCTCGCAATCGGCACGCTGCCGCTGATCCAGTTTGTGCTGGCTGTCGTGGTGATCGCGGCGTTGCAGTGGCTGTTCTATCGCACCGCGCTTGGCCGGGCGTTCCGCGCCACCTCGGACGATCAAAACGTCGCGCAGCTGATGGGGATGAACAACTCGCACATCTTCGGGCTGGCGATGGCGCTGTCGCTCGCGGTTGTCGCCATTGCCGGCGTGCTGCTTGCGGTGCGCGCCAACTTCGATCCATCGATTGGGCCGGCACGGCTGATCTTCGGATTCGAGGCCGTCATCATCGGTGGACTCGGTTCGCTGTGGGGAACGCTCGCCGGCGGCATCATCCTCGGTGTCGCGCAGGCGATCGGCGCCAAGATCGATCCGGGCTGGAATCTGCTCGCCGGTCATCTCGCGTTCCTGCTGGTGCTGGCGCTGAAACCCGAAGGCTTGTTTCCCAAGGTGCAAGGGTGAGCCAAGTCAGCTATCGCGTCGAGCACTCCAATCGGTCGAGCCGCATCGGCATGGCGATCGTCGCTGCGGCTTTGGTCGCGTTCGCCGCCGCGCCCTGGTGGGCTGACCGCGCCAGCTTGCGCTTGCTCGCGGAAATCTACGCCTATGTCGCGCTCGCCAGCCTGTGGAATCTGCTGGCGGGATACGCGGGCCTCGTTTCGGTCGGGCAGCAGGCCTATGTCGGGCTCGGGGCCTATGTGCTGTTCGCGCTGGCGATGCTCGCCGGCGTTCACCCATTGGTCGCGATTCCGATCGCAGGCTTCGCCGCTGCCATCGTGTCGGTGCCGGTGGCGGCGCTGATCTTCCGGCTGCGCGGCCACTACTTCGCGATCGGCACCTGGGTGGTGGCCGAGGTGTTTCGGCTGCTCGCGTCGCAGGTCTCGGCGCTCGATGGCGGCTCCGGCACCAGCCTGCCATCGGCCGTCGTGCTGTCGATCGCCGCCACGCGTCAGCTGCGCGAGTTCATCATCTACTGGATCGCGCTGGCGCTTGTCGTCGCGGTGCTCGGCTCGATCGTGCTGCTGCTGCGCTCGCGGTATGGGCTGGCGTTGACGGCCATCCGCGACAGCGAGCTGGGCGCCCGATCGAATGGCGTCGATGTCGCGCGCATCAAATACCTCGTCTACGTGGCGACCGCGTTCGGCACCGCCATGGTCGGTGCGCTGATCTTCCTGCAGAAAATCCGCATCTCGCCGGATACCGCATTCAGCGTCAACGACTGGACCGCCTTCGTTATTTTCATCGTGGTGATCGGCGGCATCGGCCGCATCGAAGGGCCGATCATCGGCACAGTGGTGTTCTTTCTGCTGCGGCAGACGCTGGCCGACTTGGGCGCGATCTACCTGATGATCCTCGGGCTGGTTGCCATCGTGGTCATGCTCAAGGCGCCCAAAGGCATCTGGGGCCTGCTGGCCGACCGGTTTGGCTGGCAGGTGTTTCCGCTGGAGCGCAGGCTGGTCGCTGGCCCGCGTTGAGCGGTGGGCAGGCCCACCGGTCGGAGAGATTTTGCTGCGCCGCGGGCATTTGCGCTTCGCCCCGGTTGCGCATACTTTTGCGTCCAGAACGGGCGCGGTCATCCCCCCGCGCGCAGCCAATTCCAAGGAGCCCGCCATGACCCAGATCCGCTCGATGGCCCAGCCGGTGCAGAAGCGTCCCGGCGAGCTCGGCGTCCACTCGCTCGACGCCTTCAACTTCATGGTTCCCGATCTGGCGGCGGCCGAGAAGTTCTACGGCGAGTTCGGCCTCAAGCTGAAGGAAGAGAATGGCGCGATCTCGCTCTACACCCACGGCCACCCGCACAAGTGGGGCTCGGTGTCGGAAGGCCCGCGCAAGAAGATGCAGTTCGTGTCATTCGGCTGCTACGAAGAAGACATGCCGAAGTTCCAGGCGCGCATCCAAGAGATGCGGCTCGATCGTCTCGATCCGCCGAAAGGCTTCGAGTCGAACGGCATCTGGCTCCGCGACCCCTCCGGCATGCTGGTGGAAATCCGCGTCGCCGAGAAGAGCTCACCCAACGAGAAATCGGCGGTCGATGCGTTCGGCGGCAAGCCGAAAATCCAGAACGCGCCGAACCGCAGCAAGGCGCCGCGCGTGCATCCCCGCCGGCTCGCGCATGTGTTGGTGTTCGCGACCGATATTCCGAAGACCATCGAGTGGTACAGCAACGTGCTCGGCATGCGGCTGTCCGATCGCTCCGGCGACATGATCGCCTTCATGCATGGCATCCACGGCAGCGACCATCACATGATCGCGTTCGTGAAGTCGGACGGGCCCGGCCTGCACCACCTCTCTTGGGACGTCGCCTCGATCAACGACATCGGGCTCGGCGCCAGCTACATGGCCGACAAGGGCTTTGTGAAGGGCTGGGGGCTCGGCCGCCACGTGCTCGGCTCGAACTTCTTCCACTACGTGCGCGACCCGTGGGGCTCCTACGCGGAATACTCCTCCGACATCGACTACGTGCCGGTCGACTATGACTGGCAGGCGCAGGATCATCCGGGCGAGGATTCGTTCTACGTGTGGGGACCGACCCCGCCGGAGGAGTTCGCGATCAACCACGAGATCGCGAAGTAGGTCCTTTCGGGACACTCGTCTCTCCGCGACGCCCGGTGATAGCTGCCTGAAGGGCAGATCGGTTTGCTGGCCGGTGTGACGGCCATCACGTTTTTGCGCAATTGATCCCGGGCGAGCACCGGGGCGGCAAAAAGCCAAGCATTTGCAAGCTGATCCGTCTGCGGCCCTCGCGGCCGCGGGATCAGCTCGCAGCTCCTATTGAACCCGGCAGCCGCATCCTCAGACCAATAGACGAAATGGTCGTGCTGGCCGGAGCGAAACCGCTCCACGGGGAGGAAAGGGCCCCGCTTACTCCAGGAGGCTGCCATGAAGTCCGCGCTGCGTATCGCCCTGCTATCCTTGGCCATCGGCCTGCCCGCGCAGGCCAACGAGGTCGAGCGAGGCGCTCTGATGATCTGCGACACTCAGAAGCAGGTCGAGCGGCTCGGCGAACTCTCCGACAAGACGCCCCAGGCTGCGCTCAGCGCCGTCAACACCGAGGCCAACGACCCGACGGCCTGCGCTGCGGTGGATGCGCTCTATGTTCAGGGCAAGGTGCTTGGCACGGTCAGGAGCAAGTCCCACACGTTCCAGGTCGTCCCGGTCATCGTGGTCGGCATCAACACTCCGGGCGGACTCCGTCCGGTCGATTCGGCCGTGTTCTTCACGCTCATCAGAGTGCGCGAGTATTCGATCTAGGCCACGTTGGCGCGATCAGATACGTCCGCAGCCATTACAGAGGCCGAAAGCCGCTAAGGGACAAGCTTGGACGATGCGCTAGCGCCACGTTTCGTGGAGATTCTCACGCGACGCCCGCTTCTCTTGGGGCATGATCTTATCGGAAAACCGGCTTCCACTTTTCCGGATCATGTCCTAGCGTCATTCACGCGCTGGCGGGATCGTTGTCATGGCCGTGAAGTTCCGCGTCGAGCTGGTCTGGAAGGATGACGACGACACTGCCGCCTCGTCGCTCTATCTCACAACCGATGGCCGGGTGATCGTGCAGGGCCGCGCCATCTCTGCGCAGGAGCGCGCCGAGCTGAAATTGCCCGCCGAGGCCGAGATGATCAGCGTCGACCGCAGGGTGATCCGGGCCATCAAGGAAATGCTGTAGTTGAATTGACCCTCGGCCTCGCGCTTCGTATTTTTGCGGAGCAGCCACGAGGCCGCCATGTTCCTGCGCAACCACTGGTACGTCGCCGCGAAAAGCGACGAGGTGAAGAACAAGCCGTTTCGGCGCATCTTCCTCAACGAACCGGTCGTGCTGTTCCGCACCGCCGACGGCACGCCGATCGCGCTGGAGGATCGCTGCCCGCACCGGCACCTGCCGCTGTCGATGGGCAAGCTGATCGGCGACGACGTGCTGCAGTGCCACTATCACGGCCTGCGCTTCGACACCAACGGCCAGTGCGTGCGGGTGCCGGGCCAGGACATGATCCCGGCCTCGGCGCGGGTGAAGAAGTACCCGGTGGTCGAGCGCTACAAGTGGCTGTGGATCTGGATGGGCGATCCGGCGCTCGCCGATCCCGACACGATCGTCGACTTCCATTGGTTCGACGATCCCAACTGGGGCGCCAAGTCGGACTACCTCCACGCGCAGTGCAACTGGCAGCTCGTGGTCGACAACCTGCTTGATCTCACCCATCTCGCCTTCGTGCACGAGACCACGATCGGCAACATGGCGCTGGTCGAGCATGCCGCGGTGCGGGTGCAGCGCACGCCGGGCGGCGTGCAGGTGACGCGCTGGATCATCGACCAGCCGGCGCCGCCGACCTTCGTCAAGGTCGGCAAGTTCACCGGCAACGTCGACCGCTGGCAGATCATCGATTACCTGCCGCCGGGCTTTCTGCGGCTCGACGTTGGCGCGACGCCGACCGGCACCGGTGCGCCGGAGGGCAAGCGCGTCGGCGGCATCGAAATGCGCAATCTCAACGCCATTACGCCGGAGACCGAGACCACCACGCACTACTTCTGGGGCCAGGCGCACGATTTCGAACCGCGCAACCCGGAGATGACCGAGCGGGTGTTCGCGCAGATCAAGATGGCGTTCCTGGAGGATGTTGCGGTGTTCACCGCGCAGCAGGAGAACCTCAATCTGCTACCGAACGCGCCGCAGACCGACATCAACGCGGATTCGGGCGGCATCCAGGCGCGGCGGATCGTCGACCGGCTCTACAAGGAAGAGCAGGCGATGGCCGCGACAGCGACGGCGGCGGAATAGCGTTCGTACCGCCCGCCGGCACTCAGGTTACCCAGCGGATGTTGGCCCAAAGCTGACAAAGCGTCCCGGCAATCAACAGAACAAGACCGATCCAGCCGCGCGTGCTGTTCGGCTGCGGTGTGCCGAATGGCAACCCGTACCGGAACAAGGTCAACACGCCGACCAGGTTCAGGATTAGTCCGACTACGTTCCACTCCGCTGTGCTCATGCTGTCGCTCCGCTAGTCGGACTTTCCATTCAACAACCATCCAAACTTTTCCCGTGCCTTGCGTGCGACCTCGGCGCTCGGCGCATTGGTCGGCGGGAACTTGTCGCGCCAGTGCCAAGGCCGGCAGGCGTCGATGATCGCGACCGAGTGGGTCATGTCGCCCTTGGCGCGCTTGTCGGGCGGCAGCCGCGGGTCGGCCGGCGAGTCCCATGAGCCTTCGATGAACTGGATCGATTCCTTGGGATCGGTGCGGGTCAGCATCGCCCACAGCAGATAATCGAGGTTGATCACGTCGACGTCGTCATCGACCACCACGATATATTTCGACGCATACGCGGAGGCGCCGCACTGCGCGGCGATATGCCCAGCCTGCACCGCGTGCCCCGGATAGCGCTGCTTGATCGAGATGCCGTGGAACATCCGAGCGCCGCCGATCTCATGGCACCACACCTGCTGTACCTCAGGCACGCCCGCGTTGGTCATGTTCTGCTTGATGGTGGCAGAGCGCATCACTGCGCGGTAGCGCGCCATCTCGTCGGGTCCGGCGCCCATCGGCGGTACGCCGACCAGGATCGGATCGTTGCGGTGGTAGATTGCCTTGATGTCGAGCACCGTGCAGTCCTTGGCGCCGCCGGCGTAGTGGCCGCTCCATTCGCCGAACGGGCCTTCGACCACGCGTTTGTCGGGCGAGACGTATCCTTCCAGCACCACCTCGGCGCCGGCCGGAATGGGCAGGCCGGTGATCTTGCCGCGTACCATCTGCTCGGGCCGGCCACGGATGCCGCCGACCACGTCAAACTCGAACGTGCCGTAGGGTACCTCCAGCCCGCCGTAGAAGAACGCCAGCGGATCGCCGCCGACCACCATGACGACCGGCATCGGCTCACCGCGCTTGAAATACTTGGCGCAATGGATCGCGCCGTGATGACCCGGCGCCATCAGGATGCCGACGGTGTTCTTGTCGAACACCTGGGCGCGATAGGCGCCGGCGTTGAGCCAGTTCTCCTCCGGATCGCGGGTGATGCTGTAGGTGCCGGTGCCGATGTAGCGGCCGCCATCCTTCTCGTGCCAGATCGGCGACGGAAACTTGGTCACGTCGACGTCGTCGCCCATCATCACGTTCTGGAACACGGGGCCGTCGTCGACGATCTCGTGCGGGATGATCCTCGGCACGCTCAGGTAAGCCTTGCGGTATTCGTCGCTGAGCTCCCACTTGGTCAGGTGATCGGGGAAGCCGAGCGTCATGTTGCGCCGCGTGCCGGCGAACATGTTCATCAGCAGCCGGAAGCCGCGCGGACAGCCCGGCACCTCGTCGAACACCACGCACGGGCCGTCCTCGGCGCGCAGCACCGCCTCCGCCGCAAGCCCGATGTCCTCCTGCCAGCTCGCGCCTTTGACGTGGCGCACCTCGCCGAGCAATTCGGCGCGGGCAAGCCAGCCGCGCAGATCGTCGTAAGCGATTTTGGCGGCGATGTTGCTGCGGTCCGTCATGGCTTTCGTATATCATCGCATGAAAGCAGGCCGGGCAAGGGAGGGCGGCATGAAACGCCGCGATGTGGTTGTCGGATTGGCGGCGCTGCCGGTCGCAGCAGCGCTTCCGGCGTTGGCGCAGGAGCGATATCCGGCGCGGCCCGTGCGCCTGGTGATCCCGTCGACCGCCGGCGGCGTGCATGATGTGATTGCCCGCTTGTGGGCCGATCGCGTGCGACCGCACTTCGGCGCCATTGTGATCGACAATCGCGGCGGCGGCGGCGGCGTGATCGCCGCCAGCGACGTCGCCAACGCAGCGCCCGACGGCTACGTGATCCTGCTCGGCAGCACGACGACGCAGGTTCTCGCCCCCGCCGGGATGGCGAGCCCGCCCTACGATCCGACCAAGAGCTTCTCCGCGGCCACGGTGTTCGCGTTCAGCTCGACCGCAATCATCATCAACCCATCGGTGCCCGCGCAGACGCTCAAAGAGCTGATCGCGTACGCGAAGGGCAATCCTGGCAAGCTGTCGTATGGCTCCGCCGGCAATGGCTCGAGCACCAACATGGCGGGCGAATTGTTCAAGCGGCTCGGCGGCGGGCTCGACATTGTGCACGTGCCCTACAAGGGCTTGGCCCAGGGACTGGCCGACTTGCTTGGCGGGCAGATCCCGGTGCTGTCGGCGAATATCACCGCGCAATATCTGGAGCTGGAGCGGGCCGGTAAGCTGCGCATCGTTGCAGTGAACGCGGATGCGCGGCTCAAGGGCGCGCCGCACATCCCGACCTCGATCGAAAGCGGGCTGCCGGGCATGGTGGCGCAGACCACGTTCGGCATTCTCGCGCCGGCCGGCACGCCGCGGCCAGTCATCGAGCGGCTCAACCAGGTGACGCAGCAGGTCATGACTGACGAGGCGTTTCAGAGTGAGCTGGTGCGGGTCGGCTTCGAACCGATGGTGGGCGTCGGTGGCGATCAAGCCGCACAGGTGTTCCAGGACGAGTTGGTGCGTTGGACGCCGATCATCAAGGCGGGCGCCGGCAAGAGCTAGAACTACTTTGTCGCCTTCATGTCGAGCAGCTTGGCGATCGCGGCGAGCTGATCGCGCAATTGCTTGATGCCGACGGCGAACTCCGCCGGCCGTTGCCCGGTCACGACCTGCCCGGTGGCCTCCAGCCGCTTCGCGATGGTCGGATCGGCGGCGAGGACGGCGCGTACGTCCTCGGCGATGCGTTCACGGGTCGCGAGCGGCATGCCGCGCGGTCCGAAGATGCCGCCGGGGCTGTCCATCTCCAGCGCGGGAAAGCCGGCCTCGCGCACGGTCGGCACGTCGGGCGCGCTCGGCATGCGCTGCTTGCTGGTGACCGCCATCACCCGGATCTTGCCGGCCTGCATCAGCGGCACGACGATCGCCAGCGACGAGGACAACAACTGGATGCGCCCTTCGGCGATGTCGGTCGGCCCTTGCATGATGTCGCGGTACGGCACCTTCGCGATATTCAGGTCCATGCTCTTGAGGAAGAAGCCCAGCAGAAAGTCGGCGTTGCCGCTCGCCGCCGCGGCGTTGAACTTGCCGGGATTGGCTTTCACCAGCGCGATGAAGTCGCGCAGCGTCGGCGTCTTCAGCGATTCAGGAGCCGAGACGGCGAGCGCCAGGGAAGTGACGCCGACGATTGGCAAGAGGTCGCGGTCGGCATCATAGGGCAGCTTTTCGCGCTCGAACGGATGAACCGCGAACACGCCGACCGGCACCCACAGCAGGGTGTGGTCGTCGTTGGCGGCTGTGAAAGCGTTGATTGAGATCAGGCCGTCGCCACCGGGGCGGTTCTCGATCACCACCGGCTGACCCCAGCGCTTCGCCAACTGGTCTCCGACCATCCGCGCGACGGTGTCGGTGCCGCTGGCGGGACCGAACGGCAGGATGAATTTGACGGTTCGCGACGGATAGGTCTGTGCGAACGCGTTACCGACGTTGGCGATCAGCGCAACGGCGAGGATCAACAGGAATTGCAGCATCACCATCCCCCCACTCGAATCAATCTGCCTTGGCCCCGGAGAATTCGATCACCTTGGCCCACTTCGCAGTATCTTCCGCGATGATACGGCCGAAATCGGTGGGCGAGGCGATGATCGGCGGCCCGCCGAGATCGACGATCCGCGCTTTGATCTTCGGGTCGGCCAACGCCGTGTTGAGCTCGCGGTTGAGCCTGTCGATGATTTCGACCGGCGTGTTCTTCGGCGCGGTGAGCCCGTTCCATGAGCTTGCTTCGTAGCCCGGCAGGAAGTCCGCCAGCGGCGGCAGCTCCGGCAGCAGATCGATCCGCTTGGCAGTGGCGACTGCGAGCGGCCGGACCTTGCCGGCCTTGATGTACTGGATCGACGAGCCCACGGTTGCGAACAATAATTGCACCTGGCCGCCGATCAGATCGGTCAATGCCATCGCTTCGCCGCGGTAGGGCACGTGCGTGAATTTGAGGCCGCTCATGAGCTGGAATAGCTCGCCGGCCATGTGGCCGGTGGCGCCGACCCCGCCGGAGCCCATGTTGACCCTGCCGGAATTCGCCTTCGCGTAGGCGATGAATTCGGGAACGCTGTTCACCGGCACCGACGGATGGACCTGCATCACGACCGGCGAGCGCATCACGATCGCCACCGGCACCAGGTCGGTGGTGAAGTTGTAGTTCAGGTTCTTGTAAAGCGTGGTGTTGATGGCGTTGACCGTGTTGGCCATGAACAGCGTGTAGCCATCGGCCGGCGAACGTGCGGCCGCCTCGGTGCCGATATTGTTGCCACCGCCGGTGCGGTTCTCGACCACGAACGGCTGGCCGAGCTTGTCGCTCAGCCACTGCCCAAGCACGCGGGCGATAATGTCGGTGGTGCCACCGGCCGAGGTGGCGACGATGATGCGAACCGTGCGGGTCGGATAGGCCTGCGCCCGCGCGACGCGCGGCAGGCCGGTCAGTGTCGCCATCGCGGCGACGGTTTGCAGGAACGTGCGGCGCGCGACGGTCACGGGCAGCCCCTTTCGTCAACCGCCCGGGAACAGGTCGTGCTTGCGCAAGAACTCGATCATCAGGCGGTTGAACAGCCAGGGTTGCTCGATCTGGCAGGCGTGTCCAGCCCCTGGCAACACCTTCAGCTCGCAATGCTTGATCCGCTCCTGCAATGCAAACGCGCTCTTGTGTGTACTGTCTTCGCTGCCGGTCAGGATGATCGACGGGCAGGCGACCTTCGCCTCGTGATCGTCCGGGTTCGGCTGCGCGTGCGCCTCGAATTGGTGGATTATGCTTTGTAGATCGCTGGTGGCGTTGCGCTCGCAGAACAGGTCCGCGAAGAAGGTCGCGAGCGGCGTGGCGCGAAACGCCGGGCTCAGGTCGTCGAACGTGTAGCGCCAGCGAAAGTCGATGCCGTATCGCTTGTAATCCGCGATGCGGCGGTGGGCGAACTCCTTGCCCGGATTGTAGCCGGTGCCGGACAGGATCAGCGCCGACGTTCTGTCTGGGCAAAGATTGTGCATGTACGTGATGATGGCGGAGCCGACCGAGCAGCCGACCAGGATTGTCTTCTCGCCCGGCGCGATTTCGTCGACCGCCTCCCAGCAGCCCTGCGCGACGTCGTTCATGGTGACGCCCTTACGACACTTGGGTGAACGTCCGTAGCCCGGCACGTCGATGGCGATGCAGCGGAACCAGGTCGACATCTGCGCCGTCTGGAAGATCCAGCAGGACTGATCCATCGGATTGGGATGCACGAATGCCATCACCGGGCCGCTGCGTCCCATCCGCTCGTAGTACAGCGGTCCATCGATATTGTTGGCCATCTGCCCCTCGTTCGCCTGCGGTGCCGGCAGCGCCCGCCCAAGTTGCGCGCCGCGCATAGCAAGCATGCCCGCTCCCGCAGCCTGCGTCCATGTTGTGACTTTCAACGCACCACGATAGCGTTCGGCACAACAGATGATGGGAGGTTTCCATGGAGCGCATTCCGCAACCGATCATGGACAAGCGCGGCGAACCGCACATGCGCCGCTTCCAGGAGCAGCGCTGGCTGCTCGACAACACCATCCGAGCGAACGGCATCGACTGGGACCAGCCACGCTCGATCTACATCAGCTCGCCATGCGGGCCGGAGGGCACCGCCGACATCGTCGGGGTACGCGAGCGGGTCAAGAAGATGGGCGACATCGCGCCAGCGTTCGAAGCGGTGGCGCGCCGCCGCGAAGCCAAGGCGAAAGCTGCGGAAGAAGCCGGCAACATGGTCACGGCGCGCGACAACTTCTTTATGGCGGCGGTGTACTGGGGCGCGGCGCAGTGGCCCTACGATCAAAACGACGAACCCAACGTCGCATGCCATCTGAAAAAGCGCGAGTGCTACACCAAGTACGCCGCGATGGCCGACCACAAGGTCGAAGCGGCTTGGATTCCGTTCAAAGATACGGCGCTGCCAGCTTGGTTCCACCTGCCGCCCGGCTATACGGGCGGCAAGCTTCCGGTGGTGATCAACGTTCCAGGCATGGACAGCTACAAGGAGATCCAGAGCGCGCTGTACGGCGACCGCTTTCTCAACCGCGGCTTCGCGGTGCTCAACATCGACGGTCCCGGCCAGTACGAAGCGCCGATGCTCGGCATCTATTTCTCGATGGACAACTGGGTCGCGACCGGCAAGGCGGTGTGCGACTGGCTCGCCAAGCGGCCCGAGATCAACATGTCAAAGGTGGTGTGCTCGGGCACGAGCTTCGGCACGCTGTTCGGCACCGTGCTGACCGCGCACGAGCCGCGCGTCTCGGCCTGTGCGGTCATCTCGGTGTGCCACGAGCCGGGCTGCCATACGATCTTTCAGGAGGCGTCGCCGACCTTCAAGAAGCGCTTCATGTACATGTCGGGCATCACCGACGAAGCGGAATTCGACAAGTTCCGCCAGAGCATCACGTGGGTGGGTCACGCCGAAAAGATCAAGTGTCCGTACCTCTGCGTCGCCGGCGAGTTCGACGAGCTGTCGCCGATCGAGCATTCGTTCCGGCTGGTCGAGGCGCTGAAGGGCCCCAAGCGCATGGTGGTCTATCAGGAATCGCGCCACTCGGTCGGCAACGTTTCGGCCGCCAATCTCGGTCCGTTCCCGCCGATCATGGTGGCCGATTGGCTTGCCGACCGCGTCGCGGGCAAACCGATGGCGAACGAGCACTGGTACGTGCGCAGTACCGGGCAGATCGACAAGAAGCCGCTGTAGGAACTGCCGCAGCCTTCGCGCCGCACTCGGTGTCATTGCCGGGCTTGACCCGGCAATCCATCGTGCTGTGAAGATGGACCCCCGGGTCCAGCCCGGGGGTGACAGTTTGGAGTGTCAAATCAGGGCCAATGAGCGGCGATCTCACCCAGCACGTCCGGTCGCGATACCTCGACCTGCTCGAACGGTCGATCCTGAACTCGATCTATGGCGAGAGCGCGCTGGAGACGAGGTGGCGAGGCGTGCTGCAGCGGCTGCGCCATCCATATCTGACCCGCCGTGGCGCGCTGCTGTGGCCGTCGCGCGCCCATTCGATGATCGGACCCAAGCGGCTGCGCAACGCGCGCGAGCTGGTGGAGCGGACACTGCGCGAGAACGTGCCGGGCGACTACATCGAGACGGGGGTGTGGCGGGGCGGCGCCTGCATCATGATGCGCGGCGTGCTGCAGGCGCACGGCGTTCGCGACCGTCGCGTCGTCTGTGCCGATTTATTCGAGGGCCTGCCACGGCCTGATGCCAAAAACTATCCGGCCGACAATCGCGACCACTTGTTCACGTTCAAGGAACTGGCGGTGTCGGTCGAAGAGGTGCGGCAGAACTTCGAGGCCTACGATCTGCTCGACGAGCAGGTCGTGTTCCTGAAGGGCTTCTTCAAGGACACGTTGCCGCATCTTGGCAATCAGCGCTTCGCGCTGATCCGCCTCGACGGCGACATGTACCAGTCGACCATGGACGCGCTCACAAATCTTTACGACCGGCTCTCGAATTCGGGTTTTGTCATCATCGACGACTACGGCGGCCTCAAGAACTGCAAGCGCGCCGTGCACGCCTTTCTCGATCAGCGCAACCTGCGTCCCGAAATCAAGGCGATCGACGAAAGCGGAGTTTGGTGGCAAAAGGAGTGAGCAGTGCCGCTCACTCTCCCTGCATCTCGCGCCCCGCGCGGCGGCACCAGTTCTCCCAGGCGCGATTGATGCCGTAGGGACCGGTGCGCGCGATCACCGCGTCAACCTCGCCTTTGTAGAGGAACTTGATCTTGCCCATCTGCATGGCCTGCATCTGCAGCTTCGCATTGAGCTCGAGATAGATCGAAACGTAGACCGCGTGGCGGATCGAGAATCCGGCCACTACCGCGCCGTGACCGCGCATCAGCGCGGTGCGGCCCTTGGCGACGCGCTTGGCGAGGTCGCGGCCCATCTTCATGTCGGACACCAGCAGTGCCGTATTGCCGAACTTGTCGTGCGAATCCCACAGCGGCACCTCGTGCCCGATCGAGGCGCACATGTGCAGCAGCGGCTTCATCTTCTTGCCGGTGATGCCGAACGGGATCGCGCTGGGCGAGTGGTTGTGTACCACCGAAACCACGTCCGGCCGGGCCTCATAGATCGCGCCATGGATGAAGCGCTCCAGATAGGGCCTGCGGTCCTTGGCGTCGACCGGATCGCCTTCCAGGGTGAACTCCATGATGTCGGCGGCCCCGATGCGTTCCGGCGCTCGGGCGCGTGACAGCAGGTAGCGGTCCTTGCGCTCCGGGTGCCGCACGCTGATGTGGCCGAACGAATCGACGATGTTCTCGTTGGCCAGAATGCGGTTGGCGGTGACCAGCTCTTCGATGATGTCAAATGCCATGGTCGTTTCCTCTTGTGATTGGTCAGGTCGTGGCGTGGCCCGTCGCCATCGCGGCGAGACGGTCCGGCGCCTCCGGCGCACCGTTGCCGCGCCAGGCGATGTGCAGGTCCGGGCGAATGAGCAGGAGATCGCAGCCGTAGATGTCGCGTGGCGCGGCATCGGGCAGGCTCAGCACCGTGAACGGCGCACCGAGCTTCGCGAACGCCTGTTGCAAGCCCGAAAGATCGGCGTGCGAGCCGCCGAGCCGCAGCATGGTGTAACCGTCGCCGATCCGGTCCGCGATCGCGCTGCCATCGGCCAGCCAGACGTGCGGCAGCCGCACGCCCGGCAGTGTCGATGGGGTGTAGTCGATGAAGTCATAGGGCGGCGGTTGGTTCGGCTCGCTGGCGATCAGCGGCGAAACGTAGAAGTAGCCGAGCTCGGCGCCGATCATCTCGTTGGACTTGCGCTGCTCGACGTCGGCGACATCGACAAGGTGCGCGCGTGCCGCGGCGCCGGCCGGCGTGTAATCCCGGATCTCCGGCCGGATCTGCGAGCGCCACTTGCGCCGGCCGGTCGAGGCGTAGCGCGATGCCGCGACGTTGTTCTCACCGACCGGACGGCGCTCGATCTCGTAGGAGGCGAGCAGGCCCGGTCCGCCCCAGCCCTGCAGCGTCGCCGCCAGCTTCCACGACAGGTCGATGGCGTCGCCGACGCCAGAGTTCATGCCGAGGCCGCCGGTCGGGATCATCAGGTGCACGGCGTCGCCGGCGAGAAACACGCGGTCCGTGCCATAGCGGTCGGCCAGCAGCAGGTTTTGCCGCCACTCGCCGACCCACTGCATCTCGTATGGGAGCGGCATGGCAATGGTCTTCTCGAACATCGCGGCCATGTCCTCGTCGCGCTCGACGACGGAGTGCAGTGTGAAGTGCTTGGTGTCGTCCTGCAGGATCAGCTGGGTCGCCCGCGTGTCGACGACGTGATAATGGCGGCCCTTGCCGATCGGGATACGCTCGAACAGCTCATCGCACCGGTAGAGTGCCTGGCGCAGCTGCAGGATGTTGCCTTCGCCCCGCAGCGCGATGCCGAGCTGCTTGCGCACGGCGCTCGCGCCGCCGTCGCAGCCGACCATGTACTGCGCCGTGATGGTCTCGCTCTGGCCGCGCTCGTT
Source organism: uncultured Alphaproteobacteria bacterium (assembly GCA_963787955.1). Classification (GTDB taxonomy): domain Bacteria; phylum Pseudomonadota; class Alphaproteobacteria; order Rhizobiales; family Xanthobacteraceae; genus Z2-YC6860. The sequence goes on from CAWBFG010000042.1 coordinate 214,491, forward strand.
TTTGATCTCGACGGTGACGCTCTGCGCGTCCTGGGTGAACGAGACGAATTCGCAGCTATAGCGCACCGTGACGTTGGGATCGGCGTCCACCACCGACTTGAACAGCGGCTCCAAGGTGTACTGCGATATGAGCTGGTAGGGCTCGAGCGGCAACGTGCCGTCGTTGCTGGCCGCGATCTGTCGCTTCGCCGCGGTGACAGACGGATAGGGCAGGTGCAGCAGCGGCGGCTCAACCAGCGACGTGACGATGAAAACATCCATCGGCACGTCGGCCGGCAGGCCGGCGGCGCGCACGCGCTCGGCGAGGCCGATGCGCCGGAAAATCTCCATGGTGCGGGCGTTGCAGCGCTCCATCTTGGGCAGCCGCTGCGGCGCTTCCTTGCGCTCGATCAGCATGCAGCGCACACCGCGCCGGCCGAGATCGAGCGCCAGGGTCAAGCCGACCGGCCCGGCGCCGACGATGAGAACCTGGGTGTTCATGCAGAATTGCTCCGCCGAAGCTCAGAGATGGAACAGGGCTTCGGCGTTGGTTTGGAAGAACGCCTTCTTGTCTCGATCGTCGAGCGGAAGGCGATCCATGGCCGGGACTTCCTCGAGCGCATATTGATAGGGATAGTCCATCGCATAAAGCACGCGATCGGCCCCGACCACGGAGCGGGTGAACATGATGGCGGGCTCCCACGCCATGCCGCTGGTGGTGAAATAGACGTTCTCGCGCAGATAGTCGCTGACCTTGCGCTTGAGCGGTTTCAGACATTCGTAGCGCTTGGACGACACCTGCGCGCGGTGCATGAAGTCGAGCCGGAACATCCAGAACGGCAGCGCCTCGCCGAGATGGCCCACCACGAGCTGGAGCTTGGGGAAGCGGTCGAACACGCCGCTGGTGATGATGGTGAGCAGATGCATGCCGCACTCTACGGCGAAGCCGTAGATCGCGCCGTCAAGCCCGCGCTGCAGAAAGGGCTCGATCATGTCGCGCGGCGGGGTGGTCGGATGGATGTAGAGCGGCACACGCAGCGCTTCCGCTGCTTCGAAGATCGGCCAGAACTTCGGGTCGTCGAGGAATTCGCCGCGGGTGTGCGAGTTGATCACCGCGCCCTTGAGGCTGAGCCGTGTCACGCCCCGCTCGAGCTCCTTAGCGGCGGCCTGCGGGTCCTGCGGGGCAACCGCCGCAAGCGCGGCAAAGCGGTCCGGGTGCTTGCGGACGGCTTCGGCAGCCTCGTCATTGCTCGCCGCGGCCACCGCCACTGCGGTGGCGGTATCGAACAGCTGGACGCCGGGCGACGTCAGCAGCAGCAATTGCTTGTCGATGCCGGCCGCATCCATGTCGCCGATGCGCCGCTCGCCGACATCCAACAGCCGTTCCAGCACCTGGGTGACGCGCTCGCTGCGGCCGCCGCCATAGTGCCCCCACAAGCTGTCGAACCCCGGATCGTTGGAGGAACGGTTTTCGATCATCTTCAGATAGAGATCGATCAACTCGCGCGTTGCCCAGGCCTCTTCGGTCGCAATGCGCTTGTAGGCAACAGTGTTGGATCGCGTCGCCGAACGGGAAGCCACGGTCGTCATGCCATATCCTTGAGTTTGGGTGTTACTTGATGCCAGCGGACGCCACGACCGCAGCCCATTTTTTCGTCTCGGCGGCGACGAAGGCGGAAAAATCCTGCGGGGACATTGGCGCCGGCTGGAGGCCGAGCCGGCCGAAGCGGTCGCGCATCTCGCCTGAGCCAAGACCTTCGTTGATCGTCCTGTTCAATTGTTCGACCACGCCAGCCGGTGTACCGGCCGGGGCGACCACACTCGCCCAGATCGTGGCCTCGAGCTGTGGAACGCCGCCTTCGATCACGGTCGGCACATCGGGATGGGTCGGATCGCGCTTCGCGGTCGTCACCGCCAACGCCTTGACTTTGCCGGACTGGATGTGCGGCAGCAGGACGGCCGATGTATCGAACATCATGTGCACCTGTCCGGCCAGCAGATCGGTAATCGCCGGCGCGCTGCCGCGGTATGGAATGTGCGTGATTTCGGCGCCGGTCGCCGACTTGAATATCTCGCCGAGCAGATGCGGCTGCGTCCCTTGGCCCGGCGACGCGAAGTTGATCGCTTTCGGGTTCGCCTTAGCGTAGGCGACGAGTTCCTGCAGCGACTTCGCTGGAAACTCGGGCTTCACCACCAGGATTTGGGGACCGGTCGCAAGCAATGCGACGGGAGCAAAGCTTCGGATCGGATTGTAGCCGCTGTCGGCGTAGATCGCAGGAGCGATCGTCAGCGTGCCGACGAACGCAACCAATAGCGTGTACCCGTCAGGGTCGGAGCTTGCGACGGATTTGGCGCCGACCGTGCCGCCCGCGCCACCGGGACGGTTCTCGATCACGGCCGGCTGCCCCAGCGCCGACGACAGCCGGTCGGCGACCAGCCGCGCCATCACGTCGGTTGGCCCGCCGGGTGGGAACGGCACGACCAGCTTGATCGGACGGGACGGATAGGCCTGCGCCAGCGCGCGAAGCGGCAACCCGATGGCGCTGCCAAGCAACGCCAATGCAAGAAATTCGCGGCGTCTCACGCGGCAGGCTCCGAAACCATCGGTCGCGTCACTGTTCTCGACAAGCATAGCATGTCAGGCAAACACCGGGCGCGCTATCGTGGCGTGGCGTATGAGAGGCCGGGCGGCCCGACCGCAGGTGGCGACCATGTCCGAGCTTATTTCGCGCCTCTGGCGAGGCGACGTCGGCCTCGTTCGCGCGTTCTGGGAGTTTGGCCTGCTGTACGGTTCGCTGATCCATGCCATCGCGACCGGGCTTGCTCTGGCGGCGATCGTCGCCGGGCTGCCGGCATGGCTTGCGGTGACGATCTTCACTGCTGCCGGCGCCCTATACCGTGCTCGCGGTAGTCGCGGTGTGGCGCAGCGCCGATCGTTATCGCGGCCCGCCCGCGCGAGCCCGGTTGGCGCGTATCGCGATCGTGATCTGGGCGTTGCTGGCGACGGTTATATGATTTTTCTCACGCGCGCAGCGCCGGCATCACCTCGCGGCCGAACAGCTCCACCGAGCGCAGCATCTCACCGAGCGTGAGATCGCCGAACGCCATCTGCCCAACCACGTAGTTGACGCCGGATTCCGCAAGCTGCGGTTTGAGGAAGGCGGCTACCGTCTGTGGCGAGCCGGCGATGGCTTGGCCTTGCTTGATCAACGCATCGAAGCTGTCCGCACGCAGCGGCGAGCCAACCTGCGTGCCGTGCCTATCGTGCAGATAGGTGAAGCTCGCCCGCCAGCGCAGATAGGCGCGGCGGGCTAAGGCGAGCGCCGCGGCGTCGGTGTCGGCCACCACAATGAAGCGCACCATACCCATCTTGGGCAGCGGTGCGGACGCACCATTGAGTTCGCGCCACACCTCGCGATAGCGCTCAACGATGGAGCGGGTGACCGCGGGCATATCGTTTGTCACAATGTGCAGACCCTTGCGCGCGGCGCGCTCGGCGCTGTCCGGCGAATGCGCGCCGTACCACAGCGGCGGATGCGGCTTCTGGTACGGCTCGATCTCGATCGGCACGTTGTCGAACGAGTCGTACTTGCCCTTGAAGGTCAGCTGTTTCGAGCCAAACGCCTGCAAGATCAGCTCAAGCCGCTCGGCATAGATCTGCTGGCGCTCCTCGGCATTCTGCCCGTAGTACGAAATCTCGTACGGCACCGAGCCGCGGCCGAAGCCGATCTCCAGCCGCCCGTTGCTCAGGTGATCGAGCATGCAGATTTCCTCCATCATCCGCAACGGATGGTGGATCGGCAGCGCATAGACGAAGGTGCCGAAGCGCAGCCGTTTGGTGCGCTGCGCGATCGCCGAGAGGAACACGCTGGGCGAGGGCGCCAGACCGAGCGGCGTGCAATGGTGCTCGGCGACGTGATAGGCGAAGAAGCCCGCGCGGTCGAACGCTTCGATGACCTTGAGCCGCTCCTCGTAATAGTCGGCGAGCGGCAGGTCGTTGCGGTCGAGATGATCGAAGATGCCGAATTCGAGGGTCATGCACGGCTCTGTCTATTGCGCGCCCCGGCCAAGCGAGCGCAGCGAGCGCGAGCCGGGACCTCGGTTCGTCGAAGCAAAGCAAACCGGGGTCCCGGGTCTCCCCGGCAAAGCCGGGGTCGCCCGGAACACGGGCCGCTCGGTTCAACCCTCATTCCTGCCACTCGATATGCGCCTTGATCGCCTGGCGAGCCTCGTCGATCCAGCCGTGTGGCTTCGCCTTCTCGATCATGGCGGACAGGTTCTGCTGCCAGGCATGATCGCGTGCGACGTCGGGCCAGTGCCGCAGCGCCGCCTCCGAAATCCAGGCCGTCTTGTCGTCGGGCAACTCGGCGATCCCGGCGAGCGTCTTGCGGGCAGCATCCAACTTCGCTGGGTTGCCGGTCACCACCAGCTTGAAGGCGCGGAAGTTGTCACGGTCTTCCAGGGAAACGGAGCTGTCGGCGGAAAGTTTGACAAACATGACTAGCTCTTTCTTTGGCATGGCTTACTGGAACGGCCGCTCGCCGTTCGGTGTCGGCACCTCGAAGCCGTTCAGCACGGTCGCGATCATGCTGTAGATGCCGGCGATGGTGATGATCTCGATGGTCTTCTTGAGCCCGAACTCCTTGAGCAGGCCCTGGTAGGCGGCGTCGCTCAGCTTCCGCTTTTCCAACAGCGACGTCACCGCCTCGTGGATCATGCGCTCGTCCGGACGCGAAAACGGTGGCGTCGTCTTGGTGCGGATCGCCTCGATCACCTCCGGCGCGACGCCTGTTTCCACTGCGGTCCCTTCATGCGCCGCCCAGGCGTACGAGGCGGTCCAATGGCTCGCCACGGTCATCACGATCAGCTCGTACTGGCGTTTCTCCAGCTTGCCGTTCTCGCGCACAGCATTGACCAGCTTGTTGGCAGCTTCGGCGATCGGCGGCGTGCGCAGCCAGACGCCGAACGGTCCGCTGACGCGCGGGCGGTTGCGACTGACCTGGGCATAGATCGACTTCTGCTCGGGGGTGAGCTCTTCCATCGTGAGCGGTTCGAGACGGGCCACGCATTTCCTCCAGTTGTTATTTCAGCGGCCGATCGCCGGTCGGCGTCGGCACATCGAAACTCTTCAGAAAAATCCCGACCATGGCGTAGTAGCCGACGGTGCTGATCAGATCGACCGTGCCCTCGACGCCGAACTGTGCGATGGCGCGGTCATAGGTCGCCTGGCTCAGCTCCCTGGTCTGCATGATCTCGGTGGTGACGTCATACGCAATGTGCTCGTCGTCGCGCTTCAAGTCCGGCGTGGCGGTTGTCGCGGATCGCCGCGATCACTTCGGGTGCGACGCCGGCCGCCTCGGCAGCCGGCGCATGCGAAGACCACGCATATTGTACCGACCAGGCCCGGCACACGGTGATGACAACAAGCTCGAACAATCGGCGGTCGAGCACCTTGCTGTCGCGCAGCGCCACGCCAAATTGATTGGCGTGCTCGGCCAACGCCGGGTTGCGCAGCCAGATGGTGAACGGCCCGCGCACGTTCTTGCGCGCGCCGGCGATTTCGGCGGCGACGCGCTGCTGGTCGGGCGTGAGCGTGGTGGGGTCGAGCGGCGGGACGCGGGACATGGGGATTTCCAGACTAGATATTGACCGGCGGCAAGGTCGGGCAGCCGCGAATGATGTCGGCCGTCTTCTCCGCGATCATCATCACCGGCGCGTTGATGTTGCCGCTGATCAGGTCGGGCATCACCGAAGCATCGACGACGCGCAGCCGCTCGACGCCGTGCACCCGGCATTCCGGATCCACCACCGCCGTCGCGTCGGACGCATGGCCCATTTTGCAGGTGCCGAGCGGGTGATGCAGCGTGATCGCAGTGTTGCGGATATGCGCGTCGATATCGGCGTCCGATGACGAGCCGGGCGCAATCTCCTTGGCGACGAATGGCGCAAGGCTCGGCTTGCCCAGGATTTCACGCATCAGCCTTACCCCGGCGCGCAGCGTCTGCCACTCGCGATCGGTCGACATGAAATTCTGCGTGATGCGGATCGGTGTCGCCGGATCGGACGAAGCGAGCGAAAGCTCCCCGCGACTTTCCGGATGCAGCATCACGATGCGGCCGCCGAAGCCATCCTCGAACGGCTGCTTGAACGGCTTGAGATAAGGGCCGGCGCTGAGTGGCGCGCCGGCCAGCAGCAGCTGAATCTCCGGCACGTCGGCGCCCGGGTTTACTTTAGCAAACGAAGCGACGCCGCCCGGGATATCGGCGGCGATGCCCTTGCCGCCGACGAAATAAGTCTTCGCCAGTTCGACGGCAATGCGATCAAGCCGCATCGCCTGGCGCACCGCCCCCGGCGGCTCGGCGCGCTTCAGCATCACCTGCACGGTGACATGGTCCTGCAGATTTTTTCCGACGCCCTTGAGTGCGACACGGCTCTTGATGCCATGCGCGCGCAACGCGTCGGGGTCGCCGACGCCGGACAGCATCAGGAGCTGCGGCGAGTTGATGACGCCGCCCGCCAGCAGCACCTCGCGGCTGGCGCGGGCGATGATCGTCTCGCCCCCTTTGCGGTATTCGACGCCGACCGCGATACCGCCTTCGATCAGCACGCGCGTCACCAGCGCGCCGACCTCGACGGTGAGATTGCCGCGCGCCATCGGCGGGTCGCAGGTAGGCGACCGCGGCGCTGCAGCGCCGGCCGTTGCGGATGGTGTTCTGAGTGCGGCCGACGCCGGAGTTGTCGGGACCATTGAAGTCGTCGTTCCACTTCAGCCCCGCATCCTGCGCCGCGGTGACGTAAGCGTCGACCAGCGGCTCCTGGAAGGTGGAGACGCGCACGCTGAGCGGTCCGTCAGTGCCACGATAGGGGCTCGGCGTTCCCTCCCAGGTTTCCTGCTTGCGGAAATAGGGCAGCGCATGCGCGTACGACCACATCGGCAGCTTGTACTGCTCCGCCCAGCGGTCGTAGTCGCCGCGATGGCCGCGCGAATAGGTCATGGCGTTGATCGACGACGAGCCGCCGATCACCTTGCCGCGCGCGCATTCGATGCGGCGGCCGTTCATCTGCGGCTCCGGCTCGGTGAAATACATCCAGTCGTGCAGCCGCCGCGTCAGGATGCGGCCCCAGCCGAGCGGAATGTGGATCCACGGGTCGTGATCCCAGCCGCCGGCCTCGAGCACGAGAACCTTGACGTCTTTGTCCTCGGTCAGGCGGTTGGCCAGCACGCAGCCGGCCGACCCGGCGCCGACAATGATGTGATCGTAGGTCTTGGCAGGGGATGGCATGAAGGGTGAAGGCTAACGGTTGACCGTATGGCCGCGCAAGGCGACTGTCATTCCGGCATCGCGGGCCTCGCCCGCGCTCAGGAATGACGAGCGGAGAGTTCAATGCCGAGCCCATCCGGCGGCCCTGTCGATCGCGCCGTGCTGGAAGACCTCGCTGCGGCGAGCCGCATGCTGGTCGATCAGGGCGTGTTCGACGCCGCCGGCCATGTGTCGATGCGTCATCCCGGAAACGCGAAGCGCTTCCTGATGTCGCGCTCGCTGGCGCCGCAACTGATCGCCGCCGATGACATCATGGAATTCGATCTCGACTGCGAGCCCTGCGAGGCGAAGGGCCGCAACGGCTTCATCGAGCGCTATCTACACGGCGAGATTTTCCGTGCCCGGTCCGACGTGATGGCAGTGGTGCACTCGCATTCGCCGTCGGTGATCGCGTTCGGCCTGTCCAATACGCCGATGCGGGCCATGTATCACAATGCCGCGTTCCTTGCGGACGGCGTTCCGGTGTTCGATATCCGGGAGAAATTTGGTGCGACCGACATCGTCATCAGCTCGAAGGAAAAGGGCGCGGCGCTTGCCGCAGTCCTGGCCGACAAGCCGGTGGTGCTGCTGCGCGCCCATGGCATGGTGACGGTGGCGGAGAGTTTGCCGGTCGCGGTTTTCCGGGCGATCTTCACGGTGACCAGCGCTAACATCCAGCATCAGGCGCTGGCGCTCGGCGGTCCGGTCGCCGCGCTTGATGCCGAGGAGGGCCGCCTCGCCGATGTAGTCAACGTGCAGACGGTCGGCCGGTCCTGGGATTTGTGGAAGCGACGTGTGACAAAATAGCTTGTTCAGGAGGACGCGATGATTCCGCGCCGTCGTTTCCTGCATCTCGCAGCGGGCGCCGTTGCTACTCCCACGATGCCGCGCACCGCAGCGGCACAAACGTATCCGGCGCGACCGGTGCGGATCGTCGTCACCTTTCCGCCCGGCGGCGCGAATGACATTCATGCCCGATTGATGGGTCAATGGCTGTCCGAGCGGCTGGGCCAGCCCTTCGTGGTCGAGAATCGGCCGGGCGCCAGTGGCAACATCGGGACCGAGGCGGTGGTGCGTTCGCCCGCCGACGGCTACACGCTGGTGTTTCTGAGTACCGCCCACGCCGTTAACGCAGTGACCTATGAGAAGCTCAGCTACGACCTGGTCCGCGATCTCGCGCCGGTCGCCGGCTTCTACCGATCGCACTACGTGATGCTGGTGACGCCATCGCTGCCGGCCAGGACCGTGCCGGAGTTCATCGCCTACGCCAAGGCGAACCCCGGCCGGATCAACATGGGATCGAACGGCATCGGCGCCACCGGTCATCTCGCCGGCGAGATGTTCGGCATGATGACCGGCGTCAAGCTGCAGCACGTCCCGTATCGCGGTGAGGGGCCGGCCTTGACGGACGTGATGAGCGGTCAGATCCAGCTGATATTCGCCACCACCAGCGGTTCGATGGAGTTCGCCAGGAACGGTCAGCTCCGTGCGCTCGCGGTCACATCGGCCGCGCGCTCGCATGGATGGCCCGGGGTCCCGACGCTGAGCGAATCCGTTCCGGGCTACGACGTGACCACCTGGGGCGGCATCGGCGCGCCGAGGAACACACCGGCCGACGTCGTCGAGCGGCTCAACAAGGAAATCAATGCCGGGATCGAGAGTCCGACCATCAAGGCGAAGTATACGGATTTGGGCTTGATCCCCATCGGCGGAACGGCCGCCGCGTTCGGCAAGCTGATCGCCGAAGACATCGAGCGGTGGGGCAAGGTCGTGAAGTTCGCCGGTATCAAATTAGGTTAGACTGGCGGGACAGGAGCACGTCATGGCGGGGCGGTCGCAACACGAGACCAAACAAGAGCTGGTGGACGCCATCCGCATGCTGGAGCACGCGGAATACATCGACCACAACGGCCATTGCAGCGTGCGCCGCGACGCCAACTCGTTCTACATCAACTCCGGCGCGTCGATGCGCGCGAGCCTGACCGTTGAGGATATCGTCGCGGTCGATCTCGACGGCAAGCCGGTCGACGGCGGCAACGTCAAGCCGCCGCTGGAATTCCCGATCCATGCCGAAGTCTATCGGGCGCGGCCGAAGGTCAATGCGGTGTTCCACACCCATCCGCAATGGTCGACCTACCTCACCATGACCGGGGTGCAGCAGAAGGTGGTGTATGCGCAGGCGTCGCTGCTCGGCGATATGCCGGTGATGAATTCGCCGATGTCGGTCAACACCCGCGAGATGGGTGAGAAGATGGTTGCCATCATGGGTGACAATCCGGTGGTGATGCTCAAAGCCCACGGCGTGGTCGCGGCCGGCGAGAATATTCTCGAATGCTTCGCCTATGCGGCCTACGTCGAAGAGAACGCACGCCGCCAATACATGGCGATGCAGGTCGGCGATTCGTATGTCTTCAGCGATGAGGAGCAGGCGGCGTGCCGGCAAAAACTTCGCTCGCCGAGCCTGTTCAAGAAAACCTGGGATCACTATCGGTCGAAAATCGTATGACGATTGGGTGACGTGGAAAAAGTTCCCTCGAACCCACGTATTTCCTGACATTTCCCCCGCCTGATCGCTTTCTCTCCACATTCTGGTCGCGATTCATCGGCAAGGATTCGCCGGTCGAGGGGACTTCAAACCTCAAAAAATTGACAGGGGCGGGCGCGTCGCTCGACGCGCGCCTGCAGAGGCGGGTGGACTGGGGCATGCGACAATTCCTCGTCGGCACGGCAATTTGCTTGCTTTTTCCCACGGGAGTGTGGGGTTCCACGGAAGAAGTTCTGACGCAGCCGGAGCTTGCTCCGGCCAAGACCTCGTTTGCCTATCGCGCGCGGCATGGCTGGACCCCGCTGGAGAAAACGACGCTGAGCGCGTTGTGGTTCTCCGGCGATGACCGCGATCTGCCCCGCACCGAGGTTGCCGAGCCGATTGTGGTGATGCCGGCGCAGAGCGCCCGGCCGGTGCCGAGCCGCACCGCGCTGTGTGGCCACGCCGCCGTGGCCGCCACCGAGCACGATCTTCCGGTGCCGTTCTTTGCCAATCTGATCCACCAAGAGAGCGGGTTCAAATCCCACGTGGTGAGTTCGGCCGGCGCGCAAGGCATCGCGCAGTTCATGCCGCGCGTGGCGCGCGCCTACGGCCTGGAGAATCCATTCGAGCCGGTCCATGCGCTGTCGGCGTCCGCCAAGCTGCTGCGCGACCTGCTCGCCCAGTTCGGCAACATCGGCCTCGCCGCCGCGGCCTACAACGCCGGTCCCAGGCGCGTGCAGGATTGGATGGCGCGCCGCGGCAAGCTGCCGGACGAGACCCGCAACTACGTGCGCAACATCACCGGTCATCCCGCCGAGCGCTGGGCGCGCGTCAACGCCAAGACCGAAGAGACGCACCTGCCTGCGCATGCGCGCTGTCCCGGCATGCCGGAGATCGCGGTCGACATCCCCGAGGCAGCGCCGGTCAAGGTCGCCAAGGGAAAAGGAAAGGGCAAGGCCGAGACGAAGGTCGCTGCGGCTTCGAAAGAGCTTCCAAAGGAGTTGCCGAAACTCGCCGCCGCCAAGGCCGCCGGTCCCAAGATGCCGAAATCGTTCACGCTTGCTGCGGCCGCGCCGGGCAAAAAGGTCGCGGTGATCAGCAACGGCAAGCTGCAGATCATGGCGCCCGAAAAGGGTGCGAAGCCTGCGGCAACCAAGATCGCCGCGAAGGACGCCAAGCCAGCCTCCAAGAGCGCAGCTAAGCCCGCGGCCAAGCCTGCAAACAAGACCAAGGTCGCCGCGAAGCCCGCGGCCAAGCCGGCGAAATCGGCGAAGGATCAGTCCAAGCCGGGCGGCAAGCGCGTCAAGGTCGCCGCTGCGCGCTAAGCCGACATAACGCCCTGCCATCTGCCTCCGTCACCGAAACGGTGTAGCATTGCGCGAACCGGGCGCCGCAAGGCGGCAAGACCCGGCCGGAGGGGCGCCATGCGTTTTGCGCGTTTGCTATCCGTCGCCGCTGCCGTGCTGGCGCTGCCGATTGCGGCCCGTGCGCAGGACTATCCCGCCCGCCAAGTGACGATTGTCGTGCCGTTCGCGGCGGGCGGATCGGTGGACATCGTCGGCCGGCTGGTGGCGCAGAAGCTCGCCGAGCGGCTGGGCAAGCCCTTCATCGTCGAGAACCGGCCCGGCGCCGGCACCGCGACCGCGACGACCGCGGTCGCCAAATCCGCGCCCGACGGCCACACCTTGCTGTTCGCGCCGAGCGGCACGTTCGCCATCAACCCGACGCTCTACAAGCAACTCGCCTACGATCCGCTCAAGGACCTGACCATGGTGGCGCTGGTCACGCGCGATCCGCTGCTGCTGGTGGTCAATCCCTCGCTGCCGGTGCATTCGGTTGCCGATCTGGTGAAATACGCCAAGGACAACCCTGGCAAGGTTTCGTTTGCGACGACCGGCCCGGGCACGTCGCTGTCGCTGCTCGGCGAACTGCTGAAGTTCACCGCCAAGATCGACATCGTCCCGGTCAGCTACCGCGGCGGCGCGCCGGCACTGCAGGATGTGGTCGCCGGGCAGGTGCAGATGATGTTCTCCGATCCTGCGTCGGGCATCGTGCAGGCGCAGGCCGGTAAGGTGCGCGCGCTCGGCGTGTCGTCGGCGACGCGGCTGCCGGTGGCGCCGAACATCCCGACCATCTCGGAAGGCGGGCTGCCGTTCGCAATCGAGTCGTGGGAAATGCTGGCGGCTCCTGCCGGGACTCCGGCGCCGATCGTGGCGCGGATCAACGCCGAATTGCGCGCGGTCATGGCGCTGCCCGACATCCAGCAGCAGCTTAACGACCGCGGCCAGATCCCGGTGGTGAGCCCGCCGCCGCAAGAGCTTGCCGCGTTCGTGAAATCCGAGATGGGCCGCTGGGGCGACATCGTGCGGCAGGCCGGCCAGGCGGGATCACTGTAGCAAGCGACCCGCCCGCTTGCGGGGTCACGCCGCGATGTCGCGGTGCTGCCGCGTCTGGGCGGCGAGGCGGATCGGCGCGTTGACGGCGCCAAAGCCTTTGTAGCCGCGCCGTTCTACGATCTCGAAAAAGAACAGGTCTCGCACGCTTTCTGTGTAGGCCTGAAAGTACTCTCCGGCCTCGTCGCGGTCGTAGAGAATGCCGTTCGCACGCAGCGCATCGAGCCGCTCGGGCGCGAGGTCGAGGCGGGCATCCAGATCATCGTAGTAATTCTCTGGAATGGGCAGCATCTTGATGCCGTTGGCCTTCAGCGCCTTGACTGTCGCGACGATGTCGCCGCTCGCAAACGCGATGTGTTGGACCCCGGAGCCGAGGTAATGCGACAGAAAGCGCGACGACAGGGTCTGCTGACTCTGCGAGGCGTTCATCGCGATGCGCAACGATCCGTCTGCGGTCTGGATCACCTGGCTGCGCACGATGCCGCCCGGATCGATGACGTCGAGCTGCGGCGTCTTGGTCACGTCAAACAGCGATCCGTAGAATAGCAGCCAAGACAGCATTTCTTCGTAGTGCATGGACTGCGAGATGTGGTCGATCACGGTCAGCCCGGCGCCGTGGTCGCTGGGCTCCTTCGCGGCAACGAAGTCGACGTCCCAGAGCTGGCCCAGTTCGCCGGGGTCGACGAAGTAGAGCAGACTTCCGCCGAGTCCGCACACCGCCGGGATTTCCAGCTCGCCGGGTCCGACTGGCTGGCGGAACGGCGTGTCGCGTAGCATCTGTGCGCGCTTGAGCGTGGCAGCCGCGCTGTTCACCTTCAGTCCGATGGCGCAGACCGAGGGGCCGTGCGTGATCTGGTGGGCATGTGCAAAGCCCTCCTGGTCGCAATTGAGCACCAGATTGATCTGGCCTTGCGACCAATGCGTCACCGACTTGGACTTGTGGACGCCGACCCTGCGGAAGCCAAGGCCGGCAAACAGCTGGCTGAGCTCGGCAGCCGCACGCTCATCAACCGCGAATTCGAGAAACTCGATGCCGAGGCATTGCGCGCGCGGCGGCAGTTGAGATGCGGCCGGCGAAGCGGCAGCTCGGCGCATCTGGTCGAGCAGATAGATCAGCGAGCGCTGGCCGTCGACCGCTACGCTGCGCGGCGAGCCGGCGCGGAACTGGTCGTTGAACACTTCGAGCGAAATCAGCCCTGCGTAGCCGGTGGCCAGCACCGCATCCATGAAATCGGTGATCGGAAAATCGCCCTGGCCGGGAAAGCAACGGAAGTGCCGGCTCCAGTTGATCACGTCCATTTCGAGCCACGGCGCGTCCGCAAGCTGGACCAGGATGATCTTGTCGGATGGGATCGAGCGGATCGCGTTGAGGTCGGTTCTGCGGGCCAGGATGTGGAAGCTGTCGAGCGTCACACCGATCGAAGGATGATCGGCGCGGCGAACCACCTCCCAGGCGTCGCGGTAGTCGTTGATATGGCGGCCCCAGGCCAGCGCTTCGAAGCCGACGCGCATGCCGCGCTTTTGCGCACGCTCGCCAAGCTCATGGAAATCGGCGGCGGCGCGGTCGATGCCGCCGAGCGAATCGGGCGACACGTTGCTGCAGACCATCAGCAGGTCGCAGCCGAGCTCCGCCATAACGTCGAATTTGCGTTCGGCACGAGCGAAGGCGCGGCTCCGTTGCGGCTCCGGCATGCCCTCGAAGTCGCGGAACGGCTGGAACGTGACGGTCTTGAGTCCGAGCGAGGCCACCGTCCGCGCCACGTCTTTCGGGGTGCCGTTGAAGGAGAGCAGGTCGTTTTCGAAAATCTCGACCCCGGTGAAGCCGGCGGCCGCGATCGCCTCCAGCTTCTCGGCCAGTCCGCCGCTGAGCGAGACGGTGGCGATGGATGTCTGCATGGGCGACTCCTGATAGCCGGGAACGACTCAGGACAAGTGCCGGTAGATTATCATTGCGGCGCTTTGCAGGGCGGTGGGCGCGGCGGCTGTGGAACGTTCCGGGACCGGGATCGGTTCCGGTTTCCCGCGCCACCGTTACAACGTTGCCTCGATCATCTTGCGCAGTTCCGGCGTGACCTGCGGCTCGATGCCGAACCACGCCTTCCAGGCCGGCGGCGCCTGGTTGAGCAGCATGCCGAGCCCGGCGACGACGCGATGGCCGCGTGCGCGGGCAGCGGCCAGGAGCGGCGTCTCGATCGGGTTGTAGACGATGTCATAGACGAACGCCTGCTTCGGCAGCTTGTCGAGTTTGAGATCGAGCGGAGGCTGCCCGATCATGCCCTGGTTGGTGGCGTTCACCAGCAGCGCCGCGCCCTCGAGGATGTCGTGGCGCTCCTCCCAGCGATAGACCTTGATCGGCCCGCCGATGTCCTTGGCGACGGTCCGCGCGCGCTCGTGGGTGCGGTTGGCGAGGCGAATTTCACGCACGCCGGCGTCCAGCATCGCCCAGATCGCGGTGCGCGACGCGCCGCCGGCGCCGATCATCACCATCGGCCCGGCGTCGGGCTGCCACTCCGGCTGCATCTGGCGGATGTTCTGGATACAGCCATACGCATCGGTGTTGGTGCCGAACAGCGAGCCGTCCAGCCGCACCACCACCAGGTTGATCGCGCCGATGCCGCGGCCGACCGCGTCGATCTCCGCCATGTCCTGCATCGAGGTCTGCTTGTGCGGGATGGTGAGGTTGACGCCGGAAAAGCCGAGCGCCGGCAGGGCGCGCAACGCGGTATGGATGTCGTCCGGCTTGACCGCGAGCGGCACATAGTTGCCGTTCATGCCGTGCTGCTTGAACCAGTAGTTGTGCAGCATCGGCGAGCGCGACTGATGGATCGGCCAGCCCATCACGCCGGCGAGCAGGATGCGGTCTTTGGGAATCACGCGGGGACGACAGTCGGCGTCACGCCGCCCGCACGTTCGCCTTCGGCAGCAGTCCCGCCTGCACCAGGGCAACGCGAATGCGCTCGATCTCGGCGCGTTCGATCTTGACCAGCGGCGGCCGAACCACGGCGCGCTGCATCTTGCCCATCAGCACCAGCGCTTCCTTCATGCGGTTGTGCATGTCGACCCACGGCGGCGCGTAGAAGATCTGCGCGAGCGGATAGATGCGGTCGTTGATCGCCTGCGCCTGCTTGAGGTCGCCGGCCTGCATCGCCTTGAACAATTGCGCCTGCAGGTCCGGGATCACGCTGCCGGATCCGGACAGTAGGCCCTTGCAGCCGAAACTCAGCGACGCCATCAGCCAGGAGCTCTGCGTCGACAGCACAGTGAACGGTCGGTTCAGGTTCTGCAGCGTGCGGACGTGCCACTCGTGCTGCTGCGGCGTGCCGGCCCAGTCCTTGATCGCCTGCAGCGTCGGGATTTCCTCGATCATCTTGAGGATGGTCTCGTTCGGATAGCCCTGGCCAGTCGCCAGCGGATACTGGAACGCGATGATCGGCAGGTCCGATGCGTCGGCGATGCGCTTGAAGTGCTCGATCGCCATCGTGGCGTTCTGGCCGAGCGTGAACGGCGCCGGCGGGAATACCAGCAGCGCGGAGGCGCCGCCCTCGGTCGCGGCCTTGGCGATGCGCGCGGCTTCGAGCGAGCCGTCGGCCCAGATGCCGTGCACGATCGGCAGCTTGGCGCCGATCTCGTCCTGCGCGATGGCGTGGACGCGCTTCTGTTCGTCGAAGCTGCAGGAGGCGACTTCGGTCGAATGAGCGTTGATGGTGATGGCCGAGATGCCGTCGGTCGCCGCCACGTCGCGCAGGTGCTTGCGGAAGCCCGCCTCGTCGATCGACAGGTCTTCGTTGAAGGGCAGCAGCACAGCCGGAATGACGCCGTGCGGGACGTAGGTCTTGTGGCGGGGCATGTCGGGCTCCTCAAATCGGTCCGAGGCAGTATAGCACACGACATCACGGCAATGTCACTCCGGACCAGCGCTGGACGATGGCCCGAAATCCAGGCTCCGGAACCACGTTCGCTGCGTGCGCGGATCACAAGCGCGTGCGCATTTGCGAAAGACGCGCGTCCCGACGGTGGATCTGGACTAGCCTACCGCGTCAGCCACGTGGCAGGGAGTTGCCCCATGCGTCTGATCTTCGCTCTTCTCGTTCTATCGCTCGCCACTATCTCAGTGCATGCCGAGAAGTTGGTCACGATCGAGAGCAAATTCAGCGTCAAGGAGACGCTTGATCGTTTGACTGCAGCGCTTGACCAACGTGGTATCAAGTCTGTTGTCCGCGTCGATCACGCTGCTGGGGCAAAAGCGGTCGGCATGGAGCTGCCGCCGACCGAGGTGCTGATGTTCGGTAACCCCAAGCTCGGTACTCCGCTCATGCAGTCGAATCCGAAGATCGGTGTCGACCTGCCGATGAAAATGTTGGCCTGGCAAGACAAGACCGGCAAGGTTTGGCTTGGCTATGCAGCGCCGGATGCGCTCAAAGCCCGTTACGGCATCAACGATCGCGACGAGGCCTTCAAGGCCATGACGGCCGCGCTGCAAGCTCTCGCCAAGGCTGCAAGCGGGCAGTAACCGGCCGCTTCACGACGCGGTTTCGTTCGCTCACGGGCAGCAGGCCGATACACACGAAGCTACTTCTTGTCCGCGATCTCCTTCAGCAGTGGCGCCAGCCGGGCCATGTCGTTGCGGATGTGGGCGTCGAATTTTTCCAGGCCGGTGTCCTGCGGGATGATGCCCTGCGCCATCATCTTGGCGCGCAGGTCGCCGTCCTTGCCGGCCTCGGACATGGCCTGACTGAGCGTCGTGAGCACCGGCTTTGGCGTCTTGCCCGGCGCCAGCATGCCGTACCAGGTGCCGTATTCGTAATCGATGCCTTGCGACAGCGCGGTCGGTATCTGGATCGGATTGGTGATCGGCTGCTTGGCGCCGACCGCGAGCGCCTTCAGCCGCCCGTCCTGCAGCAGCGGCAGCACGAACGCCATCGGGACGAACGAAGCCTGGATGCGTCCCCCGAGCAGGTCGGCGATGATCGTCGCACTCACGGTGTAGGGCACATGCACGAGATCGGTGTTGGTCTTCAGCGCGAAGTAGGCGCCGGCAAGATGTGTCGAGGTGCCGATACCGGCGGAGCCGAAGTTGATCGTGCCGGGCTTCGCCCTTGCCAGCTCGACGAATTCTTTCAGGTTGGAGACGCCGAGCGATGGCGGCACCACCACCACGCCGGGCGCTTCGCCGACCAGCGACACACCGGCGAAATCGGCGACCGGATCGAACGTCAGGTTCTTGTTGATGCCGCCGAGGATGGCGTGGCCCGAGTTGACGAAGATCAGCGTGTAGCCATCGGGGATCGCGGTCGCGACCGCCTGCGCGCCGATCATGCCGCCGGCGCCGGCGCGGTTGGCGACCACGACCTGCTGGCCGAGGCTCTTCGAGATCTTGTCGGCATAGAGCCGCGCCAGGATGTCGATCGCGGTGCCCGGTGTGATCGGCGCGACGAGGTTGATCGTCCGGCTCGGATATGGCTCCTGGGCTCGTGCGGGCGAGGAGAGCAGGGCGGCTGTCAACGCCAACCCGGCGAACTTTGCGAACGTCATTACTCAATCCTCCCCGATTCTCTGTTCTGCGTTCCGCTCAGCACAGCGCCACGGCGCGCACCGGCGACGCCTCGGCCCCGATCATCTTGAGCGGCAGGCCGATCAGCGTGAAGCGGTCCTTGCTGATGCGATCGAGGTTCTTCAGATACGGCATGGTGATGATGCCGTGCTCGGAGAGCGTGCGCGAGTTGTGGAACACGCGCGGGGCGCCCGGCTCGTCATTGCCGTGATAGAAGTCGTAGCCGACGATCACCACGCCCTTGTCGATGCACCACCGAGTGGCGCCGATGGTGAGATAGGGCGATTCCTTCATCCACTTTTCGGAGCCGCCGTCGTACGTGTTGTTGTGATCGGTCCGCAGCAGCAGGCGGTCGCCCTTCTTGATGCGATTGTCGAGCCGCTTCTCCAGGTCCTTCTCGGTGATCGCCTGGCCGGGCATTTTGTCGCGCAGGTCGGCGATGATGGCGTCGCCGATGAACAGCTCCAGCGGCAATTGATGAATTTGCGTACCGCCGCGCACGTTGTGCTCCGGAGCATCGACGTGGCTGCCAGCGTGCAGCCGCATATGGACGCCGCGCACGATCTGGCCGGCGCCGCCCGGTGCATCGTGCTCCTTGAGCACCTCCATCTCGAACTGCATGTCCTTCTTGAACCCAGCCGGCGTGCGCATCGCGTAGCTGTTGGGATCGAGTTCGAGGCTGATGTCGACGATGGTCTCGTATTGCAGCGGCATAATGTGTCCTTGGCGTTTCCTTTGCTCCCTGGCCGGGTATGATGCCCCGAAACGAGCCGCTGCAGCACGCCCAAATCAGAATGAGGCATGCGCTGGCCACGCAGCCGTCACGGGAGGTCACATGACGATCGGACGCCGTCGGGTTCTACAAATGGCAGCGGGTGTCGTGAGCTGCACTGCATTGCCGGGCGTGGCACGCGCGCAGGCCTTCCCGAATCGCACCATCACCATGGTCGTACCGGTGCCTGCCGGCGGAGCGCTCGACACCAACGCTCGTCTGATCGCCGAGGGCATGCGGGCGGCGCTCGGCCAGCCGGTGGTGATCGAGAACGTGACCGGTGCGTCGGGCTCGACCGGCACCGGCCGGGTCGCGCGTTCGGCGCCGGACGGCTACACCCTGATCTACGGCGCCAACGTCACGCATGTGCTCAATGCGGCGGTGCTGCAGCTCAACTACGACGTGGTTGCCGATTTCGCGCCGATCGCGCTCATCGGCAACACGCCGTGGCTGTTTGCGGTGAAGAACGATCTGCCGGTAAAGGACCTGCGCGAATTGATCGCCTGGCTGAAGGCCAATCCGGACAAGGCGACGTTCGGCACCGCGGGACAGGGCAGCCCGTCGCACATCGGCAGCGTGCTGTTCCAAAACGCCACCGGCACACGCTTTCAGCTCATCCCTTATCGCGGCACCGCGCCGGTGATTCCGGATCTGGTGTCCGGCCAGATCGACATGGCGATCCTCGATCCGATCACGTCGCTGCCGCAGTTCCGCGGTGGCCGCATCAGGATCTTGGCGCTGATGGCGAAGAGCCGCACCGCCACCGCGTTCGACATTCCGACCGTGGACGAGGGCGGCGCGCCCGGGGTCTACATCGAGCCCTGGCAGGCGATCTGGGCGCCGAAGGGCACGCCGAAAGACGTCATCGCCAAGCTCAACGGCGCAATCGTCAGCGCGCTCACCGATCCGGTGATCAGCAAGAAGTTCGCCGAGCAGAGCTACGTGCTCTCGGCACGCGAGCAGATGACGCCGGAGTATCTTGCCGCGTTTCACAAGTCCGAGATGGACAAGTGGTTCCCGATCATCAAGGCGGCGGGGATTAAGGGCGGCTAGGCATGATCCCGAAAAGTGGCAGCCGGTTTTCGGACCAGATCATGCCCACCTAAGAAGCCTTCCGCCGGAACGGGTAGAGCAACTGCTGCCAATAGCCTTTCGGCACCGGATGACCCGGGATGCCGTAGCCGCTCGGCCATTTGCCGTCCGGCAGGTGATACGTGCCGAACAGCCGGTCCAGGAAGGGAAAGTGAATCGCGAAATTAACGTCGACCGCTTCCTTGTCGAGGCCGTGATGCCAGTGATGGAAGCGCGGAAAGACCAGAATTTTTTCGACGAAGCCGAAGCTGCCGCCGACGTTGGCATGGATGAACGTCGAGTAGATATAGACGATCAGCAGATAGGCCTGGATCGCGGACTCCTGGAAACCAATCAGCAGTGCCGGCGTGGCGGTCGCGGCGCGCAGCACGATGATCTCCAGGAAATGCATCCGAGCGCCCGCGATCCAGTCCATGGACTTCGCCGAATGATGCACGGCGTGAAAACCCCACAGGAATGGGATGCGGTGGAACGCGCGGTGCACCCAGTACTGCGCGAAATCGGTCAGCAGCATGATCGCGATGAGCTGCACCACCCAAGGCAGATCCCGCGCCCAGGCGCGGATCGCGCCGATGTCGTGGTGGTGAATGACGTAGTTCGACGGTGCGAGCGTCAGGTAGGTCAGGATCTGCACGAGCAGCGATGAGACAAGGTAATAGAAAATGTCCTCGCGCCATTCGTCGCGGAACACCGACTGATCTTTGTTCTTCGCGAAGATGCGCTCGATCGGGATGAACAACAGGCCGACGAACAGCACGTTGAGCACGAAAAAGTCGAGGCCGAAGAACACGCCCTCGATCTTGATGTGATGATTGGACGGCAGGCTGCCGACCATGGTGGCGGCGAGCGTTGCGATCATCGCCGCGGTGCCGAGCGTCTTGTCCTTCCGCAGCACCAGCGAGAGCGCCGCCAGCGAGAAGCCCGCGATCAGAATGAAATAAAGCGCGGGCCGGAACAGCGCGCTCTTGTTAATGATCGCAAGCTCGGGGACCGTGGTGAGCTGCGGATTGCGCAGGATGATCACCATCGCCAGGCCGACCAGGCCGGCAAGGATTCCAAGCGAACCCGCTATCCAGCCGGAGCCGAACATGCGCTGCTCGGTCGGCGCTTCCAGTTCGGCTCTGATCCGGTCCAAGAATCGCAAGGTGCGCATCGCCTATCTATCGCACGAGGCGGCCGGTTGCGGAAGATCGGCCTGGACGGGAGGCGGGCCGGCTCGCCTCGCCATCAGGTTGAAATGATATCCACGCTGCAGAGCGCGTGCGTGCTTCAGCGCGTCTTCCCATAAGGCACCGCATTGGCCTGGCCCAGCGCGTTGATGAGCACGCGCTCGTTCGGCGGCTTCCGGCCTTCGATCCGGTCCAGGCACCAATCCGCCAGCATGGTGAACCAGTTCTCGCCCAGATAGGACGACAGATTGTTTCCGCCGATCGCGTGCCGCTCGCCCTCCCAGACCACGAATTTCTTCGGGGCCTTGATCTTGGTCAGCAGAGCGTCGCTGAACTCGATCGGCGACAATTCGTCGTCCTCGCCGGCCTGGATCAGCACCGGACATTTGATCTTGCCGGCATAGGGCAGCAGCGTGAACGTCTCCTTGAAGCGGTCGAACTCCACTTCGTCGTCGTGCCCGGACATATACATAAAGCGCATCTTGAACGATGGCGCCGACATATCCATCAGGGCGTTCATGCCGGGCTCGTGGCAGACGAAGGTCACAGCCGCGCCGCGAATCCTGTTGCCGAGCGCGGCCGCCGCCTGCAGTCCGAAGTAGCTGCCAAAGCTGATGCCCCACAGCACGATGCGGTCCTTGTCGATGTGCGGGTGCTTGCTCAGCCAATCGTAGACCGCGACCGCGGCGTCCATGTGGTTCTTCTCGGTCACGAAGATTTCCCGGATCGTGCACTCGCCCTGTCCGGGACCGTCGTAGATGAAGTTGGCCATGCCGCGCTCGAGGAACTTGTCGCCGTACATCGAGCACATGATTTCCTTGGAACCATCCATGCCGTCGATCCCGATCACGCATGGGAATTTTTCGCCCGGCTTGGGCTGGCGTGGCAGGTGCAGATAACCCGGCAGTGACTTGCGCTTGCCGCCGAACGGAATTTCCACCCGCTCGATCGGACGATTCATCAGCCCTGCGAACTTGTCGTAGCAGGCCACCATGCGGGTGTTGTAGCCGATCGACTTTTCGTTGTTCTCGAAGATCGGCCAGCGCGCCGCGGAGTAGAGCATCGCGGCGATGAAATAGCTTTCGCGCGCCGCTATCTTACGGCCCTGCTTCTCGAAGTTCTCCGCCTTGACCTCGCGCCGCCGCGCCGCCGCCGCGAACTCGCGGTGCATGTCGGCGAACTTGCGCACCCGCATGCCGACCGTGCGGAAGTCGCCGACCGCATCCGGGCCGGCCGGATACATGGTGTAGCCGAGACGCGGCTGGTCCCATTCCATGCCGACGGACTGGATCACCGTGTCGAGCAGCCAGCGCTGATCATGCCAGCGCTTCACCTTGTTCTCGGTCTTGGCGCGCATCATCGGGTCATATCCTCACGTCTGTCATGATCCCCTTCGGAAAAATCTCCTCCGGCTTGGCGCGGCGGTGCGCGATGCCCTGCTCGTGGGTGTAGCGCAGCATCTGCTCCCAGGTCGGGCGGTTCTCCTCGATGCCGAACGGGAACGTCTCGCCGCCGAACTGGCCCGCCATCTTGCGCATGTAGGTCGGCAGCCATGCCACCGGATAGCGCGACACCGCGGGGTCCATCAGCCGCTCTACGCTGCGCCGCTTCGACTCGTTGAACGCGTTGTAGAGGTTGCGCGCCACCCACGGGTTTTGCTCGAGCACGCGCTTCTGCAGTGCGATGATGTGCATGATCGGCCAAACTTGGGTAGCGGCGTAATACTTTTCCTCCATGTCCCAGAAATCGGGATAGAGCCGCGCGACGTCAGGGTGATTGTTGCGGAAGCAGTCGGGCGGCCGCGCGATGATCGCGCAGTCGATCTCGCCCTTGGCCAGCATGTCGGAGAGCGACTTGTCCTTCACGCGGGTGAGCTTGACCCCCTTGGGCAGGCTCAATTCGACTTTCTCGATGCGGCCGGCCTCGTTGGTACCGGCCTGCACCCAGTCGATGTCTTTCAGGTCAACGCCATGCTCGTCGCGGAGCCAGCCGCGCATATAGACCGCGGCGGTGTGCGCCCATTCCGGCGAGCCGACCTTCTTGCCCTTGAGGTCCTTGGCGGTTTTGATCTTGCTCTTCTTGTTGACGTAGAACGACGAGAAGCGGAACAGCCGCGAGCACACCACCGGTAGGCCGATGATGTCGGAATCCTTCCGCGTCACCTGTGCGCAGAATTTCGCAAACGACAGCTCGGCGGCGTCCCACTCGCGATTGAAGGTGAAGCGCGCGAAAATCTCGTGATGGCCGAGCATCGACCAGGTCGCCTCAATGCCGGCGGCCTCGACGGCGCCGAGCCGGAAGTCGCGGAAGTGATCGTAGTCGGTTGTTGCGATCGAAAGTTTGAGCCGCGTCATGGTGTCTCCGCCCGTTTGTTGCGGACCCTAGCGCATGTCCCGGCGAAGTGGAGACCGGTTCGCCGAAAGGATATGCGCCAGTGAAAGAATCTAGAGCCATTCCCGGTTCAATTGAACCGGGAATGGCTCTAGCGCATGGCGCGGCGCGGTGGAATCGGTTCGCCGGTCTGGCGTCCGTGTCCAGCCTTTGCTATTTCTTTAGTCCGGCGGCTGTGGCCGCCGCATTCCATTTGGCGGTTTCGCGCGCGATGAAACGCCCGAACTCGTCAGACGGGCCGCCGAGCGGCTCGAACCCCGACGCCTTGAGCTTGGTGACGACGTCGTCCGACTGGAGCGCCTTGTTGGCGGCGGCCGCCAGCTTGTCGATCACCGGACTTGGCGTGCCCGCCGGCGCCACCAGGCCGAACCAGACGGCAGAATCGAAATCAGGCAGCCCGGCCTCGATGATGGTCGGAATGTTGGGCGCAATGTGCGGGCGCTTCGTCGAGCCCGAAGCGAGCGCCTTGAGGCGGCCGCCTTCGACGTGCGGCATGATCGTTGAAGCCACGCCCAGCATCAGCGACACGCGGGCGGCGAGCAGATCGGTGACCGCCGGC
>CAWBFG010000043.1:0-90418 GCA_963787955.1 uncultured Alphaproteobacteria bacterium
TGGTGGTTATCACATCATGGATTAGGATTGAGATCGGACCAGCGATCGCAGTGAGAATCCATGATTGACGACTTGACTGAACCCTTCGCCGGCTGGTCGCATGCAGAGCGGGGTGCAGCACGAGGTGATCGAATAGCTACGCGCGCTCGAAGCCAGACTTGTGGTTGTGAAATTTGTGCCAGAGTTACCATTACTAGTTCGAACTTCGAAATCCGCATTAGAGCTTCAGCTACTGCGAAAACGGCGCTTGCCGCTATATGGGTAGCAAGCGCGACGCGTTTCGCTCGGTCGCTGCTGAAAGGCGCGGTTTCGGTTGCCTCACATTTGAAGGATGACGTAGCCTTTGATTTTGGAAGGGGGCTGACATGAACTTTTCGCGGCGACGACTTTTGAAGGCTGCAGTCGTTGCCCCGCTATTTCTCAGCAGCAACTCGGCGATCGCTCAAGCCTATCCAACGCGGCCAATACGGCTCGTCGTTCCGTTCCCACCGGGGGGCGCGTTTGACTTCGTCGGCCGGCCCTGGGCGGAAAAGGTGAAATCGTCGCTGGGTACAGTCGTCATCGAGAACATAGGCGGAGGGGGAAGTTCACTTGGCGCAGCCGCTGTCGTGCGCTCGCCTGCTGACGGCTACACAATCTTGCTAGGCGGAACGCAAACACATGTGAACGAAGCTCTCCTCAAGAGCCGACCACTTTATGATCCGACCAAGGATTTGGACGCTGTCACCGGCGTTGCCGCCTATTTTCTTGCTATCGTTGTGCACCCAGCATTGGCGGTGCAAACGCTTCAACAGCTTCAAGCTCATGTGAAGGCTAATCCTGGTACGGTCTCTTATGGGCACGCTGGTGTTGGCTCCATCCAGCACCTCACGGGGGAGCTTCTGAAATCGCAGACTGGAATGCGCGAAATGATCCAGGTGCCGTATCGTGGCACTGGACCAGTAATCACCGATGTTATTAGCGGACAAATTCCCGTTGGGATTTTAGGGATTACGGGGCAGGTCCTTGAACTTCATCGTGCGGGCAAGCTGCGTATCATTGCGGTGACAAGCTCCAAGAGACTTGCCAGTGCGCCCGACGTGCCTACCGCAGTTGAAGCTGGTGTGGCCGGCATGATCGTAACGGGGTCCATTGGGCTGCTGGCACCAGCTGGGACGCCACGATCTGTCGTAGAGCAAATTACGCGAGCTGCAACGACTGCGCTGGCGGACCCGGCGTACCAGCAACTGCTGAAGGAAGCAGCCATGGAGCCGATCGCTGCACCAGGCCCAGAAAACTTGCGGCGTATACTCTCTGAAGACATTGCGCTTTGGAGCCCAGTGGTCAAAGAGCTCGGTCTGAAGCTCGATTAGGCGAATTGCCGATGATCTCGAGGATCATCAACGGCCAATCTTTTAGCATAGCCGATGCGCTCGCTCACGCGGCGCGCGGGCGAGCGCCAGCATGTTCCGGCGGGCTATGGCGTCGGGGCCTCAGCAGCGAGTTTGCCAAACTCATCGGGTGTGTAGGCGCGCACCGTAGTCGTGCGCACATTACCCGTCGCCGAGAGGGCGGTCGCGAACTTCACCATCGCCTCGCCGTTGGGCATTTCAACGGTTGATACAACGTCATATTGACCGGTCGTCACATAGGCGCTGAGGATCTTTCCGCCCAATTTCTCAGCCATCGTTCTGGCGGCTTGATAGCGTTTGGGAGATTCTTTTGCATTTTTAGCGCCTTGGTCAGTCCAATTCAGGAAGCAAATGAATGTTGGCATTAGTACCTCCCCTATGAGAGTGCGTGCGCAAGGTTCGCTGCTGACCATGCATCAACGCTTGAGATATTATCGCATTTGCACTCCGGTCGCATCTTAAAGGGCGACAAGCCGGCCGCCCTGCCGGTCTTGAAGTCGGCGAGATTCGAGCTGGTGCTCAACCTCAAGACCGCCAGGGCGCTCGGCATCATTTTAGTTAGCCGCCTCAGCAAGCTCGGCTTATAGTTGCACGCTCGAGGCGCCCAGAAAGCATCTCAGGAAATGGCAACCCGCGGATACCGCCTCGCAGAGTTCAGCCAGGAACCGCCTCCGCCCGGCCGATCGCTACAGCTACTGTGCGAAGACAAGAGTGGGACGTACCTGTTGCCGTTTAGCTGTGAGTGGCGCGACGGCTCATGGTATGCGGCTGCGAAGACTAAGCCGCTGGAAGCAAAAGTAGTTGGTTGGCGCACGTGGCGCTTTTCCGGCCGCTGATCTAGGCGCAGTTCATCGGATGGCGGCGCTGTTCGCGCAGATTGATCTGGCACTGAGCGGACATCCGACCCAGAGCAGATATGACGCCTGTCGGTGAGCGGAAGCGCGAGTGAACATCTGCTGCCGTCTTAAAGCGGTCGTAAGCTCGGGGGCGACATTGGATGATCGCCAGTTCGAACTTGGTCGGTGCCTGCACCAGCCGAGTGCTGTATCCACAACAATTTGGGTTTGGTAGTTGGGAACGAAACGCGAAGTGTCGCCGGGACACAGCCGGGACACTCAACAAAAATGAAATGTGAAATTTCTTATATGTGATTGATTTTATTGGCGCTCCCTACGGGAACTCGAACCCGTGTTTCAGCCGTGAGAGGGCGTAAACCTACTTCGATCACGGGACGGCTACGGTAGTGGGCCTTCTCTGTGCGTTCACCGGCCGCTGGCAGTTCTCGCGCGCTAGCGGAGGGGGCGGGGGTTTGAGCCTACAAAAGTTTGCTGAAATCTCTAATGAGTTTTCAAGCTTGGCTGCAACGCGACGGTGAAACCTTGCAGTGAAGCCGCTTACCGCGGTGCGCGCTCGTTGCCGTCAACATGCCAATGCGAGGCCGTGGAAATGACGATGCGGTTGTCAGCGGACGCGTAGCGCCTGCGCCGCTTGGGCCTGGCCACGCAGAGCTCAAACTGCAGGATCTGAATACGGTTTATCTGTTCATCCGGCACGACGATCGGACGCTCGGCGCCGTCGCACATGATCGCACTCACGCCCGGACACGCGGTAATGCGGCGCCAGTGCGCCAGCACATCCCAAACGAAGACGAACACGCGGCCGGGGAAGATCAGCCGATCGCTGAAGTCAATCAGCTCCGTGTGCGCAGCGATCATCCTGCGCGCCTTTGACGAAGCGCGGCGGGAAGACGCCGACGCATCGGCGCTCGAGGTGCTCGGCTGCGGTGTTCTCGCGTCCTGGTGCCGTGCGGACAATGTGCCAGGACGGTGTGGCTGTTTGGGATGATTTCAGCTCGGAAGGGGCCGACCTTGAGATCGAATGCGGCTGCGACCTCGAGGGCGTGGCGTTGGATTGCGGCGGTGGATGATCCGTTGGTGTGCACGAGCGGTAGGTTGGCCTCGCGCGCAGCGTTCTGTTTGTGATCGAGCCCCGCGGTGGCCTCCCGCCGCGGGGTTTTTATTGCGCCGCTTAGTTTAGCCTTTCCGCTTGCGCTATCCGCGAAATCTCTCGGGCCAAGTCATCGGTGCCGCTCTCGGGTGTGACCTCGATGTACCGGACCCCAGCCTTTCGCAGCGCCTCTTTCTTAACAGCATCTCGCGCTGCGGCCATTCCTTGGTAGTGGCCGTGTCCTTGGTACTCAATGGCCGCAATCGGATCGCCACTGCGGGAGACTATGAGGAGGTCAACGCGCTTGCTGTTGATCGCGCTGTAGGCCCGCGCATCGGGGGAGGAGAGAACCTCACCTAAGCTTACTTGCGCCATCACACGCCACTTGAGGTCCTTCAGTGCTGATTGCTCTTTCGGCTGCGTACAAAACCTGAGCCTCCGACCATGAGAGGAGGCGGCGTTTTGCAAACCTAGCACCTATGACTAGGCGCAGCTGCTCTGCTGGATCGGTGACAGGAATTGTTCCCGTTTTGAAGGGACCACTCCTTCATCTCTCCTCCAAGGCTTCTTCTGCCACGCTTGACGGCCGGCTTCCAACGGTTCCAATTCTTCTGCCACGCTTGACGTGCCAACTCCGCGCGAAGGCGTTCGCCGTAAAGGCCAGCGAGGAATGCGGCCGCGGCGATAATGACCACGAACGTTGGCAGGCCGCCTTGCAGGCCTTGCATGGTGTTGGCTTCCCGTTGAGGGTCTCGAAGCGGCGCATGAAATTCGCCATGCTGCCGTCTCCGCTTCTTTGTAGGGTCTGCCCGCGCGTGGAACTTGTTGGTTCGCGCCAAACATTTGTTCGTTGCCGCCACTTTCACGACACCATAAACCCGCCCTCGATCAGCCCGCGGCCCGCACCGCAAGGCCCGCCGATTCTGCTTCGCAACGCCTGGCATGAACGAGCAAGCTTTTGGCAGACGGTAACAAGCGCGTCACAGCGGTCTCGCGTATCTCGCTGCCTAAGGTGTCGGGGAAAGCGTGTCTTCCCTACCCGCACCCCGCCCCGGAGGGCCGCACCCCTCCGGGGCTGTTGCTCATGCTGCCGGATTCCATCTGCAAGCAATTCAGGACGGGGAGCATTCCATTCGGGCAGGTGCGGCTCGGATTTCAAAAAGGCAACCTGCGGTCCCCGTTCTGAAAGTCATATTCCGTTCAAGGTTGCCGACGACCGCAGTCGCTGTTGCGCCGGTTTCGGCCCGCATCGCAATGCCCCGAGCACGGTCCTGCTATTGTTGTAGCCAGATTGCGAGAATGCCACCCGCTATCGCTACGACCACGCCGACGACACCGGCCCAGCCAGCGATCCTAGCCCACCATTTACGCGTCGCCTGCTCCCGTTCGGCGTCCTCTTGGTCTCTTTGACTGAGCCAATCCTCGACCTCCCCTCGTGTCATCAAGCCGCTACGAAAGCCGGTCATCTGGGCATTCCGGCTTAGTGCGTCTCGTCCGGCTGCAACCTGTAGCCTGAGCCGAACTATGTAAGGCCCAAGCGTTTCCAGTTCCGCGCGTTGGGGGGGCGTCAGCATCAGCAGGTCGCGCGGATTAGCGATCCGCGAACGCGCCGGGCGCAACGCGCAGCGCCTTCGCCAGGTTGGCGACCTGTACAACGTCCAGCGCGCGTGTGCCTCTCTCCCAGTGCGCTACCAAGCTGGTCGAGACACCGAGCAGGCTCGCGAGTTCCCGCTGCGTCAGGGCGCGCCGCTCGCGAATTTCGCGCAGCCGCATCCCGAGTTGCCGACCGAGTGTCGTCGCCATTCCCCTGGGCGCTGTGGCCATCGTCGCAGCCTAGCCAGGCGATCCAAGCAGTGGCGCTGACGCATCCAGAACCGACCGTAGGCTGCCACAGCGGGCCGTGGGCGCGTTTTGCGCGGCGGGCCTTTGTCCGACAGCGGCCAGCCGCGGCAACGCATGGGGGGTGGCTGGTTCACCCGTAGTTAGCCCAAGCCTTCGCACCCGCCGGGTGAAATGGCGCAATATATTGATAAAACGAACAAAAACGGTTTCGGCCAAACCTTCGACTTGTGCAGCCAGAGCACAGGTTCGACCTTGCACGTGAGGGTGACGCGCGCACCAGTGCCATCGGCCACAATGTCGTATTCGGTGCGGGCGCGGAAATGGAGCGGCGCGCCGCCGCTTTCGAAGGCCAAGCGGCGCGGAATTTCCGCCTCGGTCACGCGGTACTCCATATCGACAGCCGCCGTGCCGGGCTTGGCCCAGGTACGGATCGTTCCACCGGCGGTGAGCGCGCCATCCGGTTCGATGGTGGCGCAGATGATGTCGGGCTGCACCTCGGGCCAGCGCGCGGTGGCTTCGAGCGCCGCCCAGACCGCGTCCGGCGGCGCGGTGGTCGGGAAGGTCAGCGTGGTGACGATCTTGCCGAGCATGCGCGTTGGTCGTGCTGGGGTCCGGGCCGGTTCACGCGTGGCAGCAAACCGCACTATAATGCGTTCGCCGGGGCTCGGGGCTCGTTGCCATGATCACCCAGATGAATACCAAAACGACCGAGAAGCCGCGCACCAAAACGAAGACCAAGACGCAGCGGCCGCCGCTCTGGAAGGTCATCTTGCTCAACGACGACTACACGCCGCGCGAGTTCGTCGTCGAGGTGCTCAAAGCCGTGTTCCGCATGAACGAGAGCCAAGCCTATCGCGTGATGATGACGGCGCACCAGCGCGGTGCCTGCGTGATTGCGGTCTATACCAAGGACGTCGCCGAGACCAAAGCCAAGGAGGCGACCGAGATGGGTAAGAGCGCCGGCTACCCGCTGTATTTCACGACGGAGAAGGAAGAGTAGCCGAAGCCGATGCCTTCGTTCGCATTGACGATCGGCACCAGCGCCATCCTGCTTGCGCTCGTGTCGAGTGCAACTGCGCAGTCCTGCGCCATCGATCGCTACAAGGACCTGGTCTGCGGCGACGGCCGCGACGCGGTGCGCGTGTTCGAGGACACCATGTCGCCATCGAAGCGCTATGCGTTCGGCTGGCGCATGAAGGCCGGCAAGCCGTTGCCGAAGGAGCATGCCGACCCCGAAGGCGTCGAGAACGTGCTGGTGCGGCTCAACGATGGCGTGGTGCTAGCCGTGCTCGGCGGCAATTACTGGACGCGGGCGCAATACCGCGCCAATCAGTACAATTCGATCGCGACCTGGGCGGCGGATGAACGCGCCGTGGTCGAGATCTCGAGCGGGCGCTGGGACACCTATGCGCTGACCTACGTGGTCATTGCCGACAGCGACAAGGCGGCAACCGCGGACCTGCTGGCGTTGGTGCTACCGGCCACCAAGGCGACGGTGCCGAAGCAGGTCCGCGACGGTTACGTGCTGCGGGTTCGCGCTGACCGTCCGGCGATCTTCGAGAAGGGCGGACGACTGCGGATCGGCACCGTGCTCTATGTGCCGCGCGGCGCCAGCAACCGCTGGCTCGACGTCACGCTCAAGATCACGCAGCAGGGCGGCGTGCCGAAGGCGACGCTCGTCGGCGTGAAAAGGGGCACGCGGAAATAGCTCGCCGCGGCTACTCAGTATCGCGCGATTGTGTTGAGCGCAGCTATCTCGGCGCGATCAATTCCAACTCGATGCGCTCCAGCTCTTTCAGCTTGCGCCGGTAGTCGCTGGCGAGCCGGGTCAGCCGGAACTTCACGTCGGGCACCTGCGCCAGCTTGGCCAGCTCTTCGGTCTTCTCGAGAAATTCGCGAGTCACTTCCAGGGTACGCATTTCCAATTCCTTATTCCGGGCGCAGTAAACGCGCCACGCGGCGGTGCGGCAAGGCGTTGACTTTGCGGGTTCTGTTTTGCAGCCGCCGGCGGACTAAGCGTAGCCCGCAAATTAAGACGGAATATGACATTTCAGAGATAGCAGATCAGACATGCTACATTGACGAGGCCCGCGAGCAGCAATGCCAGCGTCACGACCAATCCGTGCATCCGCCGCTCCCAAAATCGACGCGCGGAGCTTGAGCGAGAATCGCGGCAGAGTCCTAAACTCTATTTTTGCCGGGATTCACCACTCGTTTACGCGACGGAGTCCGATTCTCGAAAACGAAAGGGCCCGCCGAAGCGGGCCCAACGGAATTGTCGTCAAGCGGCGGGCCGATCATGTCCGGCCCGGCCCGCGCGTCCGTTCGAACTAGAGCACTTTCATGATTCGTGGCGATAGCCTTGGTTGGCGAGGTAGTTTGCGCATTCTTGCGGTCTGACCTCGGTGAGGACTTCAGCAATCGCTGCGATCAGAGCTTCGACGGTTCTGGCGGCGGCCTTTCGCAGCAGGGCTTTGAGCTTGGCGAAGAACTGCTCGATCGGATTGAAGTCGGGACTGTAGGGCGGCAAGTAGCGCAACTCGGCGCCTGCGGCTTCGATCGCTTCGCGGACGCCGGCGACCTTGTGGCTTGCAAGGTTATCCATCACCACGATATCGCCAGGCTTAAGGATCGGGACGACGAACTGTTCGACATAAGCGCGAAAGCTTTCCCCATCCATCGGTCCGTCCAGCACACAGGGCGCGGCGACCTCGCCGAGCCGCAGTGCGGCAACGAAGGTCGTCGTTTTCCAATGTCCCCACGGCACGCTGCAAACGAGGCGCTCGCCGCGCGGACAGCGGCCGTAGCGGCGCGCCATGTCGGTCGCCGCACCGGTTTCGTCGATAAAGACGAGGCGTTCCGACTTCAGTTCGGGCTGGTTCGCACGCCACCGATCGCGGGCCTCGGCGACATCCGGCCGATCCTGTTCGGAAGCGCGCAGTGACTTTTTTTGAGCGGCAATTTGAGAAACTTCAGCCTGTTCCACAGGCAGCCGATGCTGACCTTGACCTTGCATTCGTCCGCAAGCCAGACCTGCAGCTCCTCGAGCGTCGCATCCGGATGAGCCGCCACGCGGGCGCGAATGGCTTCGTCGTGAGGTGCGAGCTTCGGCTTGCGTCCCGCTCGGCCCAAACGCGCCGTCGTCTCACCGGTCGTTCGCCGACGGCCAACGACCTTGGACACGTAGGATACGCTGACCAGAAGCACCCGCGCCGTCGCACAGACACGCGTTCCTGCATCGACCGTCGCAATCACGCGTTCACGCAGATCCTGGGAATAGGGCTTGCCCATCGGCGATTCTCGCAGCCATTGGCACCGCTACCCAGAATCACAAATCAGCCCCGTTGGGTATCCATCCGATTCCGCAAAACGTGAAAATGCTCTAATACACGCAGCGGCCGTAGCGGTTGCGCCACATGCCGGGCGGGCAGGAGCGCACGCGCGGCGCGACCACGACACCCGGCGCCACCACCGCGACGCCCGGCGCCACCACCGCGACGCCCGGCGACACCACGACGGCGCCGCCGCCGCGGCGCATCGGCCGGCACTGGCCATAGGCGTTGCGATACCAGCCCGCGCCGCAGCCTTGCGCGATCAGTGTTACGTCGGACGCATCAAATCCCTGCTGCACCGGCGCGACCGGCAGCGCCTGCGCGGCGCCGAGCGAAGCCAGTAGCGCGGCGGCGGCAAAGGCCAATCTTGTCTTCATAGTCGGAAATCCTTTCGTTCCAGGTTGCCTCGAATCCAGCGGCGGCAGTCTAGCTGCAACATGGGCGGCGGTAAGGCAGCACCGCAGGGCACGATGACGCGCCGAAGGATAATGCACCGCAGCATCACCACCGTTCACTGCCGCTGCGCCAGCGCCCGGCTGCGCCACTGCGTCATCAGCCAGGCGAGGTCTTCCTTGGGCAGCCGGTATTGGCCTGGCAGCATGGTGCGGACCATGGTCGGCCCGCGGCGCTCGAGCCCGGGCCGGATACCGGAGGTGCGGCTCTCATAGCTGACCACGCGGCCCATGCCGCTGAAACGGCCGGCGCCTTCGTCGAGCTCCATGACCCGAAATTCGGTCACCTCGTGCCACGACGTGCGGCTGCGCTGGAACAGATTGCGCAACTCGAAACCGTCGGCCGCGAGCGTCAGGCTGCTCGAGCCGGGCAGCATCCCCACCGCGCCGACCAGGGCGCCGAAGCCGAACACCAGGATCGCAAACCACGCCGCCAGCATGCCCCCGAGGTTGCCGCGATAGTCCGCCGCCGCGAACAGCATATAGGCGGCGATCGCGAGACCGCCGACACAGGCGGCAAACAGCACGTAGGCCTTGGGCCGGATCGCGTGAAGCGTGACCGGTCCCGGAAAGCGGGCGAGGATGGCTTCGGCTTTGCGCACGGTGGCTTCGGTGCAATCGCGGCGGGGTTCGGGCGCGTATCCTAGGGCCGCGGGCGGTGCGCGGCTATGGACGCGTCGAGCACGGACTGGTTTATCCGGCGGAATCCGCGTCCCGAGGCGCCGCGCGCACGTGCGGCACCGCCGAGCGCCCCGGTGCCGCTGTCGCGCCGTGCGGCAGGTCTGCTGCAGGCTTCGGCGCAGCAACCACGCCGAGCGCCTTCGCCCGCCACCGCGTCATCAGGGCGGCTAGCTCCTCGTAGCTCAGCCGGTAGTTGTCCGGCAGCGCGCCGCCGACCTTGGTTGCGCCGCGGCGCTGCGGCCCGATCCCGGCGGTGCGGACGTCGAAGCCGACGAACTTGCTGCTGCGCACGCTTTCGCCGTCGTCGATCTCCTCGACGCGGAAGCCGCTCGCGTCAGCCCACGGCACGCTGAAGCGCTTGAACAGGTTGCACACCTCGAAGCCATCGGCGGTGAGCGTCAGGTTGCCGGCGCCAGGAAGCAGCGACACCGCGCCGACCGCCATGCAAAGGGCGAAGAACAGGATGGCGAGCCATAGAAAGAACCCTTCGCCGGACTCGATGATGTCCGGCGCCGCGATCTGCACCCACAGGCCGCCCGCCACGAAGGCAAGCGAAACCAGGAACAGTGCGAGCATCTTGAGCCGGCTCGTGGTGAGCGTGACCGGCCCCGGGTATCGGGCGAGGATGGCTTCGGCCTTGCGCACGGTGCCTCCGGTCTAATGACGGCGGCAGGGATGGCTGCATTGTAGCGTTGGCGATGGCGCGCGGCTATCCGGCCTCTTGTCGATTGGCTCACCACGACGCCATTTTCGCGCCGCGGACGAGAGCGCCCTGATTTACGCTGCTGGAGCTGTCGCTGCATGGGAGAGCGAACATGTGGAAGAACTGGGCGATCTTGCTGCTCAAGTGGAGTGACGATCCCTCGGAGCCGTTTCCGCCATCCTACGCGGAGCAGATGTTCACGGGCGCCGGCAAGGGCACCGACAACATCGTGGATTTCTACGACGCGATTTCTCATGGCCGAGTCGACTTGTCGAACAGCAAGGTGTTCGGCTGGTGGCCGGTGAAACATTCCGCCGCGCAGTTTGAGCAAAAGGTCGCTAACGGCGAAAGTCGCTTGGTGCTGGCCTATGCGTGGGCCAAGGAGGCGGCCGCGGACACCAAGAGAGGGGACGAGGTTGCCGCGTTTGACGGCACGATGGTCGTTTTCAACCGCGCGATCGGACACTTCGGCGACAATCGCGTTGCGGTGATCGGCCACGATCCTGCCAGCCTCCACTATTTTTCCGTCGATCTCACCGGCGCCAGCCATGAACTGGGACACGCCTACCTGCTGTGGGACTGACGGCGCGACGGGTCTCAGGATTTGTACGCCGATAACTGGGACATGATGAGTACCTATGCGAACACCCACTATGCCAATCCAAACTCCGTGCCGCCGACGACGCCTCGCCCCTATCATTCGTTCGGTCCGGGGCTTAACGCGGTCAACATGGCGATCATGGGCTGGCTCGACGACGCGCGCGTCTATGCGCCAGGGAGCGACCCGGATTCTCGCGTCGTTCTGCGTCCGCTGCATCGGCGTGATCTGCCGGGCTGGCTCGCGGCTCGGCTCGGCTCGGTCTACATCGAATTCCGGATGAACGACCGCTGGGATGCAGCATTCCCGGCGCCCGTTGTGTTGCTGCACCATCGCGGAGTTGATCCCGGCAACGCGAGGCCGTGCTCCTACCTGATGCCGGGCAAGAATCCAGGTGGCGCGCAGGTGGAGGCGCTCAAGGTTGGCGATTACTGGGAAAGCAGCCTCGTCCGCTCGCCGAACCTTTACATCAAGGTGATGGTCCGGCGCATCGATCCCGTCGCGCAGGAGGCGGAGATCGAGATCACTTACGAGCCGCTTGAGGTAAGCCTCCGGCGCCCACCAGGAATACCGGACGAAGTCTGGGGTGTTCTGATCGGCGGTGTGGCGGTCGGTGCGGGCGGCTATGTATGGATACCCGACAAGGGTCTGGTGCCGGTACCGCCCAACTCGCCTTTGCTTGAAATCATGATGACGCTTGCCGCGGTGCATCAGGTGCAGGATCGCGGCATCGCCGGCGACGGCTTCGCCGAGAGCGATCGTCTCCTGATCGCCGCGCGCGATGCAATCGACCGCGTTATTCGTGCGCGCGGCGAGCCAAGTGTGCCCGGGCCAGACCTTTCGTCCAAGCGATAGTCTGGGAATGGCCCGCGCCGAAACTCGAACGCGCCTGCGTTCGCGGCGAGGCTAGTGCGGCAATGCCGCGACGGCGTCGTTGTGGGTCGTGGGCCTGGCGGGTGGCGCAGGCTCCTTGCCCAGCGCCTGCCGCGCGGCCCGTGGCGCGGACGACTCGGCTCGCGCTTCGGCCACCGTGGCCGGCTTGGGTTTCGGCAGCGGCACCGCATCGGCTGCGGTCTTGCGCGGATCTTTTGCAGCTTGTTCCTGACGCGACGGCGCTGTTCGATTGGCGCCCCACGAATTGGCAATGCCGCGACCCGCGGTATAGCCGATCGCAGCGCCGGCAACCGCCCCAATCGGGCCGAGCACGACCGCGCCCGCCAATGCGCCCACCGCCGCGCCACCGATCCGTTCGTCGGCGCGCACGCCGGATGGCGCACAACAGAGCGCAATGACGACGGCTGCAACGACTCGTTTCATGCTTCGCCCTCCTGGCTGGCCGTGACGATCGTGTGCGAGGGAGCTTCAGGATTTGTGTGGCCCCAATTCGCCGATTGCGTGATCGAAACGTGGAAGCGGGCGGTATCAGAGCACTGTCGTGGGGTCGGGCTGTTCCCTGGGATGAAGGCTAGCGTTTGCACCGAGTGTAGTTCTGCACGCCGGTTGAATCGCGCATCGCGAGCTTGTCGCCGTCGACCCGCAGCACGAAGGTGACACGTGTGCGCGGCTCGTTCTCCATCTGGCCCTCGTCGCGGCAGCTGGTGCGGATGCGCCACGTTGCGCTCCGTGCCGCGCCTTGGCGCGTTACCGACAGCACGCGGCAATATGAAGCGAACGTCTCGATCGCGCTCGCCGTGATGACGATCGGCTTTTCGTCGGTGTGGCCGGTGTTGGCACACCACGCGGGCTCCTCGGACCAGCGGCCGAGGTAGGGCGCGGACTGTTGGGCGAGGGCGGAGATCGTGCTGCTGAGCCCGATCAAGCCGGCGGCGAAAACGCGACGATGCATCACGGTGCTTCCTTGGGGCGATCCAGGCGGGCGCAGCCTGGGCATGATACTCTGCGCCGGCGGTTCCGTTTGACCATCGGAGCCGCAGTTTCGGCTGGGGGCCGATGCCGACCGCAGAAACATCCCGCGAGCTTGTCGTCACGCTCGTGCACGGCACCTGGGGCAGGGGATTTTTCCCTGGGCCGTCATCGCGGCCGCGCTGGTTCGAAGCCAGCTCGTCGTTCTATGACAAGCTGACCGGTACGCTCGCCGAGAGCGGCGCTCGCTATGAGATCAAGCCGTTTCTCTGGTCGGGCGCCAATTCAGTGTTTGAGCGCGAGCAAACCGCGGCCGAGCTTGCCAACAAGCTGGCAACTCAACGTGAGGCGTCGCGCGATGCACAGCAGATCGTCATCGCGCACAGCCATGGTGGCAACATCGCGCTCAAGGCGCTGCAGTATCTCGAAGCGCGGGGCGCGGCCGATACCCCGATGGACGTGCCGATCGGCGTCGCAACGCTGGCGACGCCGTTCCTGCAGATCTACCGCGTGCCGGAAAACTCGTCCCGCTCCGAGGCCTATTTCAACATCGCCTTTGTGTTCGGCTGCCTGCTCTGGATATTCGTGGTGGCGTGGTTCCAGTTCGGCAACGGCTTCCTCGCCTATGGCGTCGGTACCGGCATGCTGGGCGTGAGCTTTCTGGCGATCCATCTGCTCTTGAGGCCCTGGCCGCTCGACAGCGCCGCGACCGACAAGGCGTACCGGCTCGAAGCCGCGGCCAAATATGCGGTGAACGGACAGCAGGCGCGCGTGCTGGTCGTCAGGGGCATCGACGACGACGCGTCGTTCGCCCTCGCGATCGGATCGCTGGTGGCCCGCCTCAACCATCTGATGCTGAACTTGTTCGGCAGCGCGGGACGGGTGCTGGTTGGTGCCTCCGGAATCCTGGCGACCTGCGCCACCGCGTTCCTCGAAGCGCCGCCGAGCGGCGGTTTTTCGCTGCTGGCGCTGGCCGGCTATGCGCTGTTTCTGATCATGGTCGTCATGCTCGCCGCCCTGATCCTGATCCCGCTGGCGCGCAGTGTGCTCAGCCGCGAGCTGATGCTCGGCGCGTCGCGCTGCGACGTGGCGGTGAACTCCTCGCCCGATGCGCGCGCCGGCGTCGAGGTCGTGACGCTGCCGCCGACGGCGGCGTCGGAGGGGATCATGCGCCACGCGATCTACCAGCACGATCAATGTGCGCCGGTGGTGGCGGCCTGGGCGCTCGGGTTGGCGCGATCCTGATTGGAACGCAACGGCGCCAGCACCGTAGGGCGCGTTGTGTGTTCGTCTGTCTGCTGTTGGCCGCGGCCAGGTCGCACTCAAGAAAGCGGGTAGCCGGCTTCGGTCCAGCCGTCCTGTTGAAGATAGCCGCTCATGCTGCGGCGGACGAACCGACCGCCGTGGTACCCGTCCTTGACCGTGACGATGCCTTGCACGTTGAGATCGATACCGCTCTTCGCGAGCGGCGGCACCGGCTCCGGCGAGCCTTGCGACGCCAGCCATGCCAGGTGCTTCGGATCGTCGAGCAGGCGCAGCCGCGAGCCGCTCCAGGCGAGCCAGCCGTCGATCAAAGCTGTTGTCACGCGCTGCGCCAGGCGCGGCAGCGGCTGCAGGTTGGGGCCGCGCCAATCGTGGACTCGCCGGCTGCGGACGAGCCCGGCAGGCAGTTCGGTTGAATCGGGATCCTGCCGCACCCCGAGATCGTGCAATTCGTCGATCTCGAACTCCCAGGTGCCCGGCTCATCCTTCCTCCACCCCCAAGGCCGGCCGTACAGCCGAAAGAACACGTCATCATCCGCATAAGCGAATTGTGCGCGGGCGGTGTACCAGCCGTCCTTGTCGAGCGTGCTTTGGACCTGATGCGGAAACATCACCGCCTTCCCGTCGCTGCGCCGCAAATGTGGAATGTCGGTCTCGAAACCGGTGAGCGCAGCGTCCCTCGGCAGGAAGTGCAGCCCGGACCGGAGCGTGCGCACGCCGGCAAGGCTCGCGCCGGCGACCGCATTCTTCGCATCGACGAAGCGCCACGACAGCGGCTCGCTCGCGAGCGGCTCGAGGAACGGCTCGAGGCCGCGTTCGATCGCCTTGTTCGGCTCGACGTGTCCCGCACCGACGCGCCGCAGCCGCGCTGACCACGCGCCGTTCAGCCAGCCGCCCCAGGAATTGATG
This sequence comes from uncultured Alphaproteobacteria bacterium, assembly GCA_963787955.1. Taxonomy (GTDB): domain Bacteria; phylum Pseudomonadota; class Alphaproteobacteria; order Rhizobiales; family Xanthobacteraceae; genus Z2-YC6860. The sequence goes on from CAWBFG010000043.1 coordinate 14,982, forward strand.
CGCGATGGCTGCGGCCCGGTCTGTTCGCCCGGCGGCCAGCAGGCCAGGGCGTCGAACATCGCGTCGTCGACGCGCCGCCACAGGCCGTAAGGCGGAATTTCGGTGTCGGCGCCGGATGCGCGGCGCCACTCCGCCGCCGAGCCGAGATGATCGATCGACCAGCTGAGCGAGTGTCGGCTGTTGTCGCGGTGATCGAAGCCCGCACCGCCATAGGTCTCGGACCGTGCGGTCACCAGCACGGGATAGCGGACCTCGGTGTCCTGATACGAAAAGCGCAATCGTGCGGGATCGCTCGCCGGCGGGTGCGGCGGGCTGCCGGCATCGGTCCCGGCGCTTTCGAAGCGGATGCGCTGGCCGGATGCGCGGTTGATCAGTGTTTGTGTTGGCGCATCAAACGTCCACCAGCCAATCTGGTCAGGCATGATGCAGCCTCGATGCGCGGGTCGAGCGTAGGGTAGGGGGGCGTTCGTCGGCGATCAACACCGATCGGCCAGCGCAGGCGGAGCGAAATGCGAGAGCTCCTCACCATCCCGGATTTCGCTGCGTTCAATCTGGGCTGCTTGCTCTCCGGTTTCGTTAGCGAACCCTAACGATGCCGCCCCGGTTTCGGAGCGTGCTGGTAAGCCGCTCGAAAGTCCAAGTGCCTATCGACGATCCATGTTCAAGGAGCGTTGCAAACCGTCTCAAGTTGGTCCGCGGATCATGGACAAATTGCTGCTGGCCATGTCGACGGGGCGGCAGGTCGATGGGATTTGGATTGGAAGCTGGCGCACACCAGAGGATTTGTTGCGCGTCGAACAGGCGCTGCTTCTGATCAAGCGGCACAGTCCCTTGCACCACGCCCGCGTTCTCCGGGATCTCCATCGAATTTGGATATACCTGCTGCCTGACGGTCTTGCCGAATACAACCATTCACTCAAAGCGTGTGTTCTGGACGAACGACACGTCGCAGACCCGGCAACGCGCGTGGAGCAGATCGCGTCGACCATCATACACGAGGCTGCCCATGCCTGGCTCGAACGGCGCGGCATTGCGTATCGAGAGGAGCTTCGCGCCAGGATCGAAGAAATCTGTCTTCGCCGTGAACTGGCTTTCGCCGCTCGAATCCCTGCTGGTGCTGAGCTGCGGGAAGAGATCGCACATAAGCTGAATTGGTATCGCTCCAATCCCGACTATTTTGGCGATGCCCAATCTCGCGAACGTGACAGCCGTGGCGAAATCGAGATGCTTCGGCATGTCGGCGCGCTGGATTGGCTCATCCGGGCCACGCCTGCGGTGCAGTCCTTGATCAACCGGACGAGGAGATTGCTCTGTCGCGCGTCTCCGATGCGCGGCGGCTAGAGCATTTTCACGTTTTGCGGAATCGGATGGATACCCAACGGGGCTGATTTGTGATTTTGGGTAGCGGTGCCAATGGCTGCGAGAAATCGCCGATGGGCAAGCCCTATTCCCAGGATCTGCGTGAACGCGTGATTGCGACGGTCGATGCAGGAACGCGTGTCTGTGCGACGGCGCGGGTGCTTCTGGTCAGCGTATCCTACGTGTCCAAGGTCGTTGGCCGTCGGCGAACGACCGGTGAGACGACGGCGCGTTTGGGCCGAGCGGGACGCAAGCCGAAGCTCGCACCTCACGACGAAGCCATTCGCGCCCGCGTGGCGGCTCATCCGGATGCGACGCTCGAGGAGCTGCAGGTCTGGCTTGCGGACGAATGCAAGGTCAAGGTCAGCATCGGCTGCCTGTGGAACAGGCTGAAGTTTCTCAAATTGCCGCTCAAAAAAAGTCACTGCGCGCTTCCGAACAGGATCGGCCGGATGTCGCCGAGGCCCGCGATCGGTGGCGTGCGAACCAGCCCGAACTGAAGTCGGAACGCCTCGTCTTTATCGACGAAACCGGTGCGGCGACCGACATGGCGCGCCGCTACGGCCGCTGTCCGCGCGGCGAGCGCCTCGTTTGCAGCGTGCCGTGGGGACATTGGAAAACGACGACCTTCGTTGCCGCACTGCGGCTCGGCGAGGTCGCCGCGCCCTGTGTGCTGGACGGACCGATGGATGGGGAAAGCTTTCGCGCTTATGTCGAACAGTTCGTCGTCCCGATCCTTAAGCCTGGCGATATCGTGGTGATGGATAACCTTGCAAGCCACAAGGTCGCCGGCGTCCGCGAAGCGATCGAAGCCGCAGGCGCCGAGTTGCGCTACTTGCCGCCCTACAGTCCCGACTTCAATCCGATCGAGCAGTTCTTCGCCAAGCTCAAAGCCCTGCTGCGAAAGGCCGCCGCCAGAACCGTCGAAGCTCTGATCGCAGCGATTGCTGAAGTCCTCACCGAGGTCAGACCGCAAGAATGCGCAAACTACCTCGCCAACCAAGGCTATCGCCACGAATTATGAAAGTGCTCTAGTCGTCGCCCGCATTGAGCGAAGAAAAATGCGGGGGAATCCGGGCTACGTGCTTCGCGAGAGCGCGCGATGCGGGCGAACTGCTTGTTGGTGAGGCGCGGCGAGGGCATGGCGGAAAGGTAGGGATTCCGCGGGGGATTGCCCTCCCGCCGGTCTTCAGCGTGGCGCTAATCGCCGCTGCCTTGCAATCGGCAACAGGTCGCGGGTGAGCGGTGCGAGCGGGAGCCGGTCGTCGTCGGGCGCGATCCACGCTATCTCTTCAATCTCGCGGGCCGCAGCGACAGGCACATCCCCCTGAATGTAGAAGACCTCGGCGTGCACCTTGCGGTTCGTTTCGTTCGCGGCTTGGGCGACAAAGCGGCCAAGATATTCGGGCTGATGAGGCTCGATGCGCCACCCCAGCTCTTCCTCCAGTTCTCTGACCAGCGCGCTGGCCGGACTTTCATGCGGCTCGATCTTGCCGCCTGCCTGCATGAACGTCTGGGTGCCGCGCTTGCGCACCAGCAGCGCGCGTCCGGCGCCGTCGACGATCAAGGCAGCCGCGATGTGGATCGGCGGCCAATAAGGATCGGTCATGCTTTGCCTTTGCGGTTGCGGCTCAGTGGCGGGCAAAAAAGGGACGGCGCGAACACCGTCCCTTACTTCGTTACTGGCCAAAGGCGGGTGGAGCGTTAGCTGCACCCAGTCGTGCTTCCGCACGTGTCACACTTCATGCACGTGCCATTGCGCACCAGCGTGAAGTTGCCGCATTCGCCGCACATCTCTCCTTCGTAGCCCTTGGCCTTCGCCTCGGCGCGGCGGTCGGCCGCGGTCGGCTTCGGCTTTTCCCAAGCCAGCGCTTCGAGCGCCTGCGCGGGTGAGAGCTTGGCCTCCGGCTCGGCCTTGAGCGCGGTTGCGCCGGCGGCTTCGGCTCGCGTGCCGCCCCCCGACGAGATCGCGGTGATGTTGCCGCCGGAACTGGCGATCGCCGAGGTCGGCGAGCCGCCGGTCACCACCGAGAGCTTGTCGGTGCGCGAGCGGGTCAGGCCCTTCGACACATACTGCGTCGCCGCCGGCCGCAGGCCTTCCTCGACGCCCTTGCCGAGCGCGTCGAAGCCGCCTTCGGTCGGATCGACATGCGCGAGGTCGAAGCGCTCCAGGTAGGAGATCGCGAGCTCGCGGAACACGTAGTCGAGGATCGAGGTCGCGTACTTGATGGTGTCGTTGCCCTGCACCGGGCCCTGCGGCTCGAAGCGCGTGAAGGTGAAGGCGTCGACGTATTCCTCGAGCGGCACGCCGTACTGCAGGCCGAGCGAGATCGCGATCGCGAAGTTGTTGAGCAAGGAGCGCAGCGCCGCACCCTCCTTGTGCATGTCGACGAAGATCTCGCCGAGCCGGCCGTCCTCGTATTCGCCGGTGCGAAGATAAACCTTGTGGCCACCGACCACCGCCTTCTGGGTGTAGCCCTTGCGCCGGCTGAGGGAGCTTCTCGCGCTCGCGCAGCACGGTGACACGCTCGACGATCTTCTCGACGATGCGTTCGGCCGTAGCCGCTACGCGCGCCGCCTGCGGCTTCTCGATGAACGTATCGAGCGCGTCGTCCTCGTCCTCCTCGTCGGCGATGAGCTGGCTCTGCAGCGGCTGCGAGAGCTTGGAGCCGTCGCGGTAGAGCGCGTTGGCCTTCAGCGCCAGTTTCCAGGAGAGCAGATACGCCGCCTTGCAGTCTTCTACCGTGGCGTCGTTCGGCATGTTGATGGTCTTGCTGATCGCGCCCGAGATGAACGGCTGCGCCGCCGCCATCATGCGGATGTGGCTGTCGACCGAGAGGTAGCGCTTGCCGATCTTGCCGCATGGGTTGGCGCAGTCGAACACGCCGTAGTGCTCGGCCTTGAGGTGAGGGGCCCCCTCGACCGTCATGGCGCCGCAGACATGCACGTTGGCGGCCTCGATCTCGCGCTTGGAGAAGCCCAAGTGCGCGAGCAGGTCGAAGTTCGGCTGCGCCAGCGTCTCGGCCGGGACGTTCAGCGTGGTCTTGAGGAAGTCCTCGCCGACCGTCCACTTGTTGAACACGAACTTGATGTCGAAGGCGGTCGGAAGCTTGTCCTCGATCTTGGCGATCAAGTCGTCAGTGAAGCCCTTGGCCTTGAGCGTGGTGTGGTTGATGGCGGGCGCCTGACTGAGCGTGCCATGGCCGACCGCATAGACCTCGATCTCGGCAATGTCGCTCTCGGAATAGCCGAGCGCGCGCAGCGCGGCGGGCACCGCGCGGTTGATGATCTTGAAGTAGCCGCCGCCGGCGAGCTTCTTGAACTTCACCAGCGCGAAGTCGGGCTCGATGCCGGTGGTGTCGCAATCCATCACCAGACCTATTGTCCCTGTCGGGGCAATAACGGTCGACTGCGCGTTGCGGTAGCCGTTCTGCTCGCCGAGCGCGATGGCGCGATCCCAGGCGCGCTTGGCGTGCTCGGAGAGCGCCTTGTAGCCGGCCGGAACGTCGGCCAGCACGCGCTGGTCGAGCGGCACCGGCGGCTGCGAGACCTTCTCGTAGCCGGTCTTCTCGCCGTACGCCGCGCGGCGATGGTTGCGCATCACCCGCAGCATGTGGTCGCGGTTCTTCTTGTAGCCGGGGAAGGGGCCGAGCTGGCCCGCCATCTCGGCCGAGGTCGCGTAGGAGACGCCGGTCATGATCGCGGTCAGCGCGCCGCCGATCGCGCGGGCGTTCTCCGAGTCATAGGCGAGGCCGGACGACATCAGCAGGCCGCCGATGTTGGCGTAGCCGAGGCCGAGCGTGCGGTACTCGTAGGAGAGCTGCGCGATCTGCTTGGACGGGAACTGCGCCATCAGCACGGAGATTTCGAGCACGATGGTCCAGAGACGGACGGTGTGCTCATAGCCCTCGATGTCGAACGTGCCGGTCTTCTCGTCGCGGAACGTCAGCAGATTGAGCGAAGCCAGATTGCAGGCCGTGTCGTCGAGGAACATGTACTCCGAGCACGGATTGCTGGCGCGGATCGGGCCGGACGCCGGGCAGGTGTGCCAGTCGTTGACGGTGGTGTGGTACTGCAGGCCGGGATCGGCGCAGGCCCAGGCGGCGAAGCCGATCTTCTCCCACAGCTCTCGCGCCTTCACGGTCTTGGCGACCTTGTTGCGGGTGCGCCAGGTCAGGTCCCACTCGCCGTCGGCTTCGACGGCTTTGAGGAACTCGTCGGTGACGCGCACCGAGTTGTTGGAGTTCTGACCGGAGACGGTGAGGTAGGCCTCGCTATCCCAGTCGGTGTCGTAGATCGGGAAATCGAAGTCGATGTCGGTGTAGCCCTGGCGCGCGAATTGGATGACGCGCTGGATATAGTTATCCGGCACGTGGTTGCGGCGGGCGAGCTTGATCTCGCGCTTGAGCGCGGGATTCTTCTCGGGCTGGAAGCAGTCGTCGCCCGAGCCTTCGCAGTTCACGCAGGCCTTGATGATGGCCTTGAGGTGCTTCTGGTTGATCTTGGAGCCGGTGACCAACGCCGCGACCTTCTGCTCCTCCTTCACCTTCCAGTCGATGAAGGCCTCGATGTCTGGATGGTCGGTGTCGACGATCACCATCTTGGCGGCGCGGCGCGTGGTGCCGCCCGACTTGATCGCGCCCGCGGCGCGGTCGCCGATCTTGAGGAAGCTCATCAGGCCGGACGACTTGCCGCCGCCGGCAAGCTTCTCGTTCTCGGCGCGCAGCATCGAGAAGTTGGTGCCGGTGCCGGAGCCGTACTTGAATAGTCGCGCCTCGCGCACCCAAAGGTCCATGATGCCGCCGTCGTTGACCAGGTCGTCGGCGATCGACTGGATGAAGCAGGCGTGCGGCTGCGGGTGCTCGTAAGAGGACTTCGACTTGGTCAGCCTGCCGGTCTGGAAGTCGACGTAGTGGTGGCCCTGGCTCGGACCGTCGATGCCGTAGGCCCAGTGCAGGCCGGTATTGAACCATTGCGGCGAGTTCGGCGCGCACATCTGGTTCGCGAGCATGAACCTTAGTTCGTCAAAAAAGGCCCGTGCATCGTCCGACGAGTCGAAATAACCGCCCTTCCAACCCCAATAAGTCCATGTTCCGGCCAGCCGATCGAACACCTGCTTGGACGAGCGCTCGCCGATCATGCGCTCGTTCTCCGGCAGTTCGGCCAGCGCGGCCTCGTCGGCGACGGATCGCCACAGGAACGAAGGCACTGAATTCTCTTCGAATTTCTTCAGCCGGGCGGGGACGCCGGCCTTGCGGAAATATTTCTGCGCCAGCACGTCGGACGCGACCTGGCTCCAGAACTCCGGCACCTCGACATTGTCGGCGCGAAACACCACCGAGCCGTCCGGGTTGCGGATCTCACTCGTGGTGTGGCGGAACGTCATATCCGCGTAGGGAGACTGGCCGTCCTTGGTGTAGCGCCGCTCAATCCGCATGTTTCTTGCCCCTTGTTGCGCGCGTCAGCGCCCTTTCGAGGCCCCGACAATTTATCCCTCGGCTGGGCTCTTTTGCCCGTCCGTTTTCAGTCTTTTTGACGCGTCTCGTACATATGCAGAGGACCGGGAACCGGTACCTCGGGCACGCCTTGCCGGACCTGTCAGTCCGGCCAGGCAACACTTACCCGCGTCCCGCCAAGGTTGAATTCTGGGCGGGAGGACAATCGAAAGTCGTAATGCTGGGGTCCGGCGGAGACTCCACACCCACCCACGCCGCACGGTCAGAACGCTATGACAGACTTGTCGCACCCGTCAAGCAATAGACGCCGAAACTGAATCAAATACTAAGTCTTGTGCCTCAGGTGTTAATTCTGGGGATTGCTGGGACAACTCAGTGCGACCACGGAAGTATCGGACAAAGCGGAGGGATTCCGAAAGCCCCCACCTTCATCAACATGAAACGGCGTTGTCACAAATCCCCAGTCAATCTCCGACTGCGCGCTTTTCCGGTAATTTTTTACCTTCTCTGCTCGGGCCACTCTCGACCACGACTGCTTCCAGCCTGTGGGCTATGCCCAGAAAACGCAGCCTCCCGTCATCCAGCTGACATGAGCGCGCACCAATTCTCACAAAACTGACAAATATTTAGCCGGTGTATGAGTCGCGCGGCGCCGGCGTCACGATGGGCGCGGTGGGAATCGCAATGCCTGGCGCTCGCCACGCTCTGGCGCTTCCGAGGGCGCCGACGTAGGCCCTTGTCGGCGCTCGTCGGGCTTCGTCGGACCGGTGCTCGGCCATTCCTCGCGGTTTCTCGGCAGACAGTCTGGATATTCCTGCGCCAGGAAACCGATCAGCTTTTCCCGCAGCTCGCGGCGCAGGTCGAACGCCGCGCCGGAGCTTGCCGCGCTCGCCAGCAGGCGCATCTCTATGCTGTGGCGATCGGCATCGGTGATCTGCACGTTGAAGATTTTTCCGTCCCAGAGTTAAGAGGCGCGCACGATCTCTTCTGCCTTGGCGCGGATGCGCTCGATCGGATGGCGTCGTCGAGCCGGATCGGCTGGGTGATGGCGAGCTGCAAGCCGGCAATCAGGTTCGACAGCGTCGGCCGGGCCGCCAGGCCGACGATGATGCCGGCGATGCCAGCCGACGCGAACAGGCTGACGCCGAACTGGCGGACCGCGTCAATCGTCATCAGCGCCGCCGCGACGGTAACGGTGATGATCAGCGTGTTGATGGCGCCTTTAAGGATACGGACTTGCGTCACCTGCTTGCGTGCCAAGAGATGTTTGCGGTGGCGATGTCGAACCGGCGCAGATAGATTTCAGCGGCGATGTTGACCGCACTCAGCGCCATCCAGCCGACCATGGCGATGAACGCGATCCGCAGCGGATAGCCCAACAAGGATGCTATCTCGGGCTCGAGCGGTGCGGCCGCGACCGCAACGTTGAGCCCAAGCAGCACCAATGCGAGGCGCAATGGGCCCTCCAGGTGCAGCAGCAGCGAGTGGCCGACCGCGAAAGCACGTCGCAGCACCACGTCGGCGATCCGCGCCACCACCACCACCACACCACCGCGGCGGCGACTGACACTGCGATGACAAGCGCTGCGATAACGCTCGCGGGAACGAATTCCAGCGTGGTGCGGAGTTGAATCCAGGCGCTCTCAAGCATCTCAAACATGTCACTTTTGTTTCGATTTTGTGGGGGGCATGCTCGGCATGGAGGCCACTCGACAACCAACGCCTCAGCCGTACGATTGTTGCGCTGTTCTGCCCGCTGCGCGCTGGACAGGTGGGGCCGCGCGATGGCAAGAACACGCCATGAAGACATTCTTCCTGCGCTTCTTCACCTGGTGGAACAGCCAGACCTTCGGCACCCAGTTCTGGACCTGGGCCTATGGCGAATTGGTCGGGCAGGACGAATTCGGCAACCGCTACTACCGCACCCGTGGCGGCAAGATCGATCCGACGCTGCTGATGGAGCGCCGCTGGGTGATCTACAACGGCGTGGCGGAGCCCTCGATGGTGCCGCCATCCTGGCACGGCTGGCTGCATCACACCGTCGACACGCCGCCGACCGAGGAAAACTACAAGCCGCGGCCATGGCAGAAGCCGCACCGACCCAATCTCACCGGTACCCCCGCCGCGCATCGTCCGAGCGGCTCGACGCTGGCGCAGGGGCGCCGCCCCAAGGCGACCGGCGACTACAAGGCCTGGACGCCCGGCCGCTAGGCGCTTCGGGCGCAGGGGCAGCGCCCTTTCCCCGCCTTATTCAACGTGTTAACTCGATAGATGTCGGCGGCGGCGAACCAGCGTGGCCGACCAAAGCCGCCGATGGCCCGAACCTATTCCATAGCTTTGTTGATTGCTGCAGCCGCGCTTCTCGCCGGCTCGCCGGCGAACGCGCAATTCCCGAACATATTCGAGCAATTGTTCGGCGTCCCGCCGCCGCGCCCGCCGGCTGATTTGCCCGGCCGTCCGTTGCCGCCGCCCGGCACGCAGCGCCCGCAGGCCGGGCTGCCACCCGGTCCGCCGCCGGGCCGCATCCAGCAACAGCCTTTGGCCCCGCCACCGGGTGCGGCCGGTGCTCCGCCGACGACACAGCCCGGTGCATCGCCGGTGCCGGGGCTGCCGCCAGGTCAGCGCCAGCCGCGCGGCACGCCGCAGCCCGCCAATACCGCACCACAGCCAGGCGACGAGATCATCTTGGAGCCGCCGGCACAGAAGATTGACAACCCGACCGCGGTGTTCTCCGGGCTCGACAAGATCACCGGCCGCATCATTCAGTTCGATGTGGCTATCAACGAAACGGTGCGGTTCGGCGCGCTCGAGGTCACGCCCCGAGTCTGCTATACGCGCCCGCCGACGGCCTCGCCGAACACCGACGGGTTCATTGAGGTCGATGAGCTCACGCTCCAAGGTGAGTTGCGTCGCATCTTTACCGGCTGGATGTTTGCGACAAGTCCGGGGCTCAACGCGGTCGAGCACCCGATCTACGATGTCTGGCTGATCGATTGTAGGGGCGCGACACCGCCAACCGTCGCGGAAGCGCCGGCCGAGCCTACGCCGGCCGCACAACCGCCACCGCGCACCCAGCGCCAGCCGCAACAACCACCGCGGCGTACCACGCCGCCCGCGCAACAATTGCCACCGCCGCCGGTGCGTTGATCGTCAAGCGAATGTGCCGCTGCGCACGTAGCTCAGCGCTTCGATACCGATGACCGGCCGATCAATCGGCAAAGCCCCGAAGTCTGCTTCGCCGACCAGCGCCGCTTCGAGCAGTTTGTGATATTCGAATTTGGGCACCTCAATCGCGCCGAACGTCTTGAGATGATCGGTCACGAACTGCGTGTCGAGCAGTTGAAAGCCGCCGGCGTTGAGCCGCGCCACCAAGTGCACCAGAGCGACCTTCGAAGCGTCGCGTGCGCGATGGAACATGCTTTCGCCGAAGAACGCGCGGCCGAGTGAGACTCCATAAAGTCCGCCGACCAAGGCATCGCCGTCATAGGCCTCGACGCTGTAGCAGTGCCCGATGTCGTAGAGCTTGCGGTAGAGCGAGCGGATACGAGCGTTGATCCAGGTCTTCTGCCGGCCGGGGCGCTCCTCGGCGCAGCCGTCAAGCACCGCCTCGAAGTCGCGGTTGATGTGGATCACGAAACGATCCGAACGCACGGTGCGGGCGAGGCGTGATGGCACGTGAAACCGCTCAAGCGGCACGATACCGCGCTCGTCCGGCTCCACCCAGTGGAGCGCCGGGTCATCGGCACTTTCCGCCATCGGAAAGATGCCGCAGGCATAGGCCTTGAGCAGCACCTCGGGCGTGATCTCTACCAGGGTTTCGCGGTTGGCCATGGTGTCGGTCGGTTCCTGCGAGTTCCCCCGGGGCTCGCTTACCTTAGCGCAGACGGCTTCCGGTGTAACGCACTCAGCCTGCTGCTTAAACGGCCGTTAGCCATATTGCGCGTGATTTTCGGAAAACATGCAAACAATCGCGGTTCCCCGCGTTACCGCATGCCCGGAACAAAGGCGGCGAAGAGGAACCAATGGTCGAGACAACCGACGCGACAGGCACAACCCGTGTCTTGCTGGTGGAGGATGAGTTCCTGATCAGCGCGATGGTTGCGGAGGTCCTCGTTGAGCACGGCTGCGATGTTCACGTTGCGGCGAACGCGCAGGACGCGCTGCAGCACCTAACTCGCGGGGCGCCATGCGATGTGTTGTTCACCGACATCAATCTTCCCGGCGGCGTTAACGGCGCTGTACTGGCGCAACTTGCCCGCAAGCTGCGGCCCGGCCTGCCGGTGGTGTACGCTTCTGGTCTGGTGTCGGGGATCGAGCAGCTCAATGCGGTACCTGGCTCCACCTTCGTGCCCAAGCCCTACGACCCCGAGAAAATTTGTACGCTGCTGCAGCGCGTCGCGACGCAGCACTAGCCCGGCGACATAGCGATCAACGATCCATGCCGCCGCCGGCGAGAAAACGCTCCAGCCAGTGAATGTGATAGTTGCCGTCGATGATGTCCTGCTCGCGCACCAGCTTGCGGAACAGCGGCAGCGTCGTCTCGATGCCATCCACCACGAATTCGTCGAGCGCGCGCTTGAGTCGCATGAGGCACTCCGTGCGCGTCTTGCCGTGTACGATCAATTTGCCGACCAGTGAATCGTAGAACGGCGGGATCGTGTAGCCCTGGTACACGGCGGAATCCACCCGCACGCCAAGACCGCCCGGGGGATGGTATGACAGGATTTTTCCCGGCGACGGCAGGAAGGTCGACGGGTTCTCCGCGTTGATCCGGCATTCGATCGCGTGGCCGTGAAACCGCACGTCTTTCTGCAGCGCCGGCAGCTCGCCGCCCGCCGCGACCCGAATTTGCTCCAGCACCAGATCGATGTCGGTGATCATCTCGGTCACCGGATGCTCGACCTGGATACGGGTGTTCATCTCGATGAAATAGAACCGGCCATCCTCGAACAGGAACTCGACGGTGCCGGCGCCGAGATACTTCAGCTCCTGCATCGCCTTGGCGACCGTTTCGCCGACGCCGTCGCGCGCCGCTACGTTGAGCGCAGGTGAGGGGCTTTCCTCCATCACCTTCTGATGGCGGCGCTGCAGCGAGCAGTCGCGTTCGCCGAGATGAATGGCGTCGCCCTTGCCGTCGCCGAGCACCTGAATCTCGATGTGACGCGGCCGCTGCAGGTATTTCTCCAGATAGACCGCGTCGTCGCCGAACGCCGCCTTCGCTTCCGCGCGTGCGGTCGACAGCGCCATCGCGAGATCGTCCTCGACATGCGCGACCTTCATGCCACGGCCGCCGCCGCCAGCCGCGGCCTTCACCAACACCGGAAAGCCGATCTCGCGGGCGAGCGCAAGCGCCTCCTGGTCGGAGCTGACGCCACCCTCGGAACCTGGCACCACTGGGATGCCCAGCCGTTTGGCGGTGCGTTTCGCCTCGATCTTGTCGCCCATCAGGCGGATGTGGTCCGGCCGCGGCCCGATGAAATGGATGCCATGCTCGGCAAGAATTTCAGCAAAGCGCGCGTTCTCCGACAGGAACCCATAGCCGGGATGCACGGCATCCGCGCCGGTGATCTCGCATGCGGCAAGCAGGGCCGGAATGTTGAGATAACTGTCCTTGGCGGGCGGCGGGCCGATGCAGACGCTTTCATCGGCAAGCCGGACGTGCATGGCGTTGGCGTCCGCGGTCGAATGCACCGCAACGGTCGGGATGCCGAGCTCCTGGCAGGCACGCAGCACCCGGAGCGCGATCTCGCCGCGATTTGCGATCAGGATCTTGTCGAACATACCGGGGCGCGCCCCGCTGCTCACTCGATGATCATCAGCGGCTCGCCGAATTCGACCGGCTGCGCGTCCCCAACCAGGACGCGCGTAACCGTGCCCGAGCGAGGCGCTGGGATCTGGTTCATGGTCTTCATCGCTTCGATGATGAGAAGCGTATCGCCGGCGACCACCTTGCTGCCGACGTCGACGAACGGCATCGCGCCGGGCTCTGGTCCGAGGTAGGCGGTGCCGACCATTGGCGAGGTGACGAGGCCGGGGTGGCTCGCGGGGTCGGGCGGAACTGCCGCGGCGGAAGGCGTGGCAGCCGGCACCGCGGTGGCGGACGGCGCCGCGCCAACCACGTGGCTCATCTCGCGGCCGCGCGCGACACGCACGCGAACGCCCGCGCGCTCGACCTCGATCTCAGTCAGGCCAGTCTCGTCGAGCAGCTTGGCAAGCTCGTGGATCAGCTCGCGGTCGATCTCGGCTTTCGGCGCGGGCTTTTGCTTTGCCATTCGTCCTGCTCGCGCGTGCCCGCGTTCAGCGCCTGGATTTCTTGCTGGCGATCTGCGCCATGGCTTCGAGCGCCAGCGCATAGCCGTGGATGCCGAAGCCCGCCATGGTGGCCTTCGCGACCGGCGCGATCACCGAAGCGTGGCGCCATGACTCGCGGGCAAAGATGTTGGTGACGTGCACTTCAACGGCTGGAACGTTCACCGCCTTCAGGGCGTCGTGGATCGCGATCGAGGTGGTGGTGAAGCCGGCCCCGTTGATGATGATGCCGGCGGCCTTCTTCGCACCCGCCTCTTGGATCAGGTCGACCAGTACGCCCTCGTGGTTCGAGCAGTGGAATTCGATTGCAAAGCCCAACCGCTTGCCGGTGCCGCGGCAGAGCTTCTCGACGTCTTTGATGGTGGCGCGGCCATAAATCTCCGGCTGGCGGCTGCCGAGCAGGTTCATATTGGGGCCGTTGAGCACGTAGATGGTTTTCGCCATCGGCAAGCCTTGAGGGTCGTGCCGACGGAGTGCCCGCGGCGACATTCCGAGGCGTTATAGGCACTTAGGCCGCAAAGGGGAAGCGCATCGCCCGAACTGGTACGCGGCCTGGATTCTATCGCGCCGCCTTGACGCCGAGGATTTGCGCGGTTGCTTCCAGACCATTGCGCTGCTCTTCGATCGAGGCGGCGAACTCCGCGGGATTGCCCGGCTTCATCTCCTGCCCGGTGGCGGTCATTCGCGTGACGATCGCCGGGTCGCTGGCCACTTCGCGAATGTCGGCCGCGATCCGCGCTCGCAACGTATCCGGCATGGTCGGCGGTCCGTAGAGGCCGACCAATCCATCGAACATCAGCGCCGGCGCACCAGCCTCGGTGACGGTCGGGATATTCGGCACGGCCTTCGCGCGTTCCCGATTGTGCATCGCCAGCACCTTGACCCGGCCGGCCTCAGCCTGCGCCCGCACGATCGCATAGGCTGATGAAAACACGTGGATTCGGCCCTCGGTGAGATCGTTCAGTGCCGAAACCGGATCGCGATAGGGCACCTTCGCCATCTCGAGGCCGTCCTTCTTCAGCCAGCCCGCGAACACGAAGTCGGTCGCGCCGGTCACGGTCGCCCAGTTGAGCTTGCCGGGTTGTGCCTTGGCCTCGGCGACCAACTCCGCCATCGAGTTAGGCTTCATCGTGGTCGGGATATTGACGCTGACTAGCGTGGTGGTGACGCGCGCGATCGGAGCAAGGTCCTTCGGATCGTAGGGCAGCTTGGCGTGCAGATAGGGATGCGCAGTGAACGCGGCGGCGGGGCCCCACAGCAGGATGTGATCGTCCTTTGCGGAGGTGAACGCGCCGATCGCAACGAAGCCGTCGCCGCCGGGCCGGTTTTCGACCACAACCGGCTGCCCCCATTTTGCTGACAGGCGCTCTGCAAACAGCCGCGCGCCGATATCGGCGCCAGCGCCCGGTCCAAGCGGCAAGATGAACTTCACCGAGCGCTGCGGCCAAGGCTGTGGCTGGGCCAGTGCAAAATCGGGGAGGGCGAGCGCGGCAAACGCTGCAGCAAGCCGAAGCAAGTGAGACATGGCGCGCACAATCATCGTCGTCAGCGTCACATCGCCGGCTTGATGCCGAGTATTTTGCCGGCCTCGGTGGCCTGGGCCTGCTGCTTGGCGATCGCCGCGGTGAACGCGGCCGGATCGCCCGGATTGACCACCTGTCCGGTGGCGGTCAGCCGCTCCAGGATCGTCGGATCCTGCAGCACTGCGATGACATCGGCGGCAATGCGCTCGCGCGTTGCTGCCGGCAGCTCCTTCAAGCTGAAGATGCCAACAAGGCCATCGATGGTGGTGTCGGGAAAGCCTGCCTCCGCGGTGGTCGGCACGTCCGGCAGCATCGACGCGCGCTGTGACGCGGTTACCGCCAGGAGCTTCAGCTTTCCGGACTGCACATGCGGGCGCAGGATCGCGTAGGCCGACATCATGAGCTGGATGCGCCCTTCGGCGAGATCGGTCGCCGCCTGCACCGTGTTGCGGTAGGGCACCTTCTCGATCTGCAGCCCGGCCTTCTTCTGGAATCCGTCGAACACGAAATCGAAGAAGCCGGTGATGGTCGCCCAATTCAGCTTACCCGGGTTCGCCTTGGCATAGCTGACAAGGTCGCCGAATGATTGAAACGGCAACGACGACGGCACGGCGACGCCGACAATCGTGTTGGTCATGCGCACGACCGGAACGAGTTCCTTCGGATCGTATGGCATCTTGTCGTGCGTCCACGGATGGTGCGTGAACGAGGAGGTCGGCGACATCAGCAGCGAGTGGTCGTCACGTCCGCCGATGAAGGAGGTCAACGCCACCACGCCGTCGCCGCCGGCACGGTTCTCGATCACCACCGACTGCCCCCAGCGGGCAGCGAGCCGCTCTCCCACCAGGCGTGCCGTGATGTCGACGCCGGAGCCGGGGCCGAGCGGCAGGATCAGCTTGACCGGCCGTTGCGGCCAGTTCTGCGCCTGCGAATGCGTCGCCGGCAGCGCCAGTGCGCCAAGCACGGCGGCCGCGCCGATCAGATGTTTGATAGCCTGCATGTCAGTCTCCTGGTCGAATTCGGACGCATCCTGGCGTCATCGCCCGGCCCTGACCAGAGCCCAAGCTGCCGCACCAGCATGGATGGGCCGCGGCCCGCTAGAGCCATCCCGGTTCAATTGCGCCGGGATGGCTCTAGATTCTTTTTGAAGTGGTGCATGTCCTTTTCGGCGAACCGGTGTCCACTCGCCGAGACATACGCTAGCAGGTCGCCTTGCCGCAGCGGGCGTTGTTGATTTTTTCGCGCAGCGTCGAGACACCGACAGCGCCGATCACGACGTCATTGCCGATCACGTAGCTTGGCGTGCCGTTCAGTCCCAGCGCCTCGGCAAGCTTGAAGCTTTCTTCAAGGCTTGTGCGCACCTCGTCGCTGCCCATGTCGCGTTCGATCCGCGCGACGTCGAGGCCGACATCTTTGGCGGCCGCGAGCGCGCGGGCCTTGTCGATCTGGCCACGGCCGGTCAGCAGTTTCTGGTGGAACTCGAGATATTTCTTGCCGGTCTTGTCCTGCATCCGCACGGCGACGCCGACCCGCGCGGCATCCTGTGAGCCGGGGCCAAGCACCGGAAATTCCTTGAGTACGATCTTGAGATTGGAGTCGGCCTTCATCAGCACCATCATGTCATCGAGCGCGCGCTTGCAGTAGCCGCAGTTGTAGTCGAAGAACTCGACGAAGGTTACGTCACCCTTTGGATTGCCAATCGTCACGTGACGCGGCGAATTGAACAGCGCCTCGGCGTTGTCCTTGACCGCGGATTTGTGCTTCTCAGCCTCCAACTTGGCTTGACGCTTCTCCAGTTCGGCAATCGCCTCCTGCAGCACGTCGGGATTGTTGATGAGATACTCGCGGATGATCTTCTCGATTTCGCCGCGCTGCGCTCCGGTGATGGTTTGCGCGGGGGCTGCTGCGCCAAAGGCGAGCAGGGAGATGGCGGCGAAGGCGAGGCGCGACGGCAAGCGCATGGATTTGTCCTTGTTCGATCAGTTTCGTTGGGCGTTGGGCGGCTTGAAGGAAGCAATGTCGTCCGCCTTGACCCAGCCGGGGGAGCCGACCGCGAACCGCGTCTTGGCCCGCGAAGCGAGCTCCCGCGCTGTCTTATAGTCGGCACGGGTAAACGCCGCCTGAGCAGAGGCGAGGTCGGCCTGGGCCAGATCACCCTTTTTTCCGTAGGCCATGGCGAGCTGGGCATAGCCCTCCGGGATCTCCGGCTCGCGAGTGAGGGCAAGGCGCAGCATGCCGATCGCCTCTTCGGCCAATTTCTTGTCATTGGTGGCGATCAAGGCTTGCGCCAGCATGACCTGGATCAGCGCCGGATGGGGGGCGAGCTTGACGGCACGGCGCAGCGGCTCGATCGCCTCGCTCGCCTTGCCGCCCTCAAGCAGGGCCTGGCCCTTGAGCTCATGGAAGTATGGATCGTTCGGCATCGCCTGGATCAGCCCGTCGATCTGGCTGACCGCGGCCCGCAGGTCGGAGTGGCGATAGGTGGCGATGGCGCGGGCGTAGCGCGCCGGCAGGCTGGTGTCGGTCATCGGATACTTGCGCGCCACCGTGTCGCGCCGATCAAGAAAGCCGGAGAGCTTGGCGCGTGTCAGGTCATGCCGCAGCTGCAGGTCGGCGGAATCCTTGCTGTCCCAGTAAGGGCTGGTCTGGGCGTAGATCTGCAACGCCGACACGCGTTCGGCCGGCATGGGGTGCGATTGCGTATAGGGATCAGCGGCGTGCGCGGCAAACAGATGCTGATCGGCCAGTCGCTTGAATGTGTCGTGCATGCCCTTCGGCGACTGCTTCGTCTCGTTGAGGAACTTCACGCCGGCGCGGTCGGCCTGCTCCTCCTGCGAACGCTGATAGGAGAGCAGGGAGCGGCGGATCGCTTCCTGCGGGCCGAGGATCGCGGCGGACGGGTTTCCGACATCGCGTCCGGAGCGGCCGGCCGCCACCATGGCGCCGAGCCCGAGCAGCATTGCGATGATCGACTGGGTCTGCGCCTGCGCGAGCTGTTCGCGAAGCCGTGAGAGATGGCCGCCCGCGATGTGGCCGGTCTCGTGGGCGAGAACGCCAATGATCTGGTTGGGCGTCTGCGCTTCCATCAAAGCGCCGGCGTTGACGAAGATACGCTGCCCGTCCATCACGAACGCGTTGAAGCTGCGATCGTTGATGATGACGACCCGGATGTTCTGCTTGCTCAGTCCGGCCACACGCAGGATCGGGAGGGTATAGTCGCGCAGCAGTTGCTCGATCTCGGCGTCGCGGATCACCGGCAGGCCGCCCTGTGCACGCGCGGGCGCAACGGCTGTGATCGCCAGCGCGCATGCCGCTCCGATCGCAATCGCACGCGTGGCTGGCGTGGCCGATTGCACCCTGGTAGGTCTGTCGACTTCGGTCATGTCCGCTTGGATTCGCAAGGCATTATTCGGCGCAACCTAGGGGCGCGCCCTGACAGGGTCAACGCGGTCACGATCACAACTGGTTGCGGCTTGAGCATGGACGAAATGAGCGACCGAATGCGGCAACAGCGGGGCGGGCGAGAAAACGCGGCGAGGCCGCGATGATGCTCGACACCGCACGTCGGCTGGTCTTGCCTTCGGTGCGCAGCGACGTACCGCCGTTCATGGTGATGGACGTGATGGCTGCGGCGGCGCGGATCGAGGCGGCGGGCGGCCACGTTATCCATATGGAGGTAGGCCAGCCGGCCGCGCCCGCGCCGAAGGCAGCGCTCGCGGCCGCGCAAGCGGCGCTGTCCGGTCCGCTGCGCTACACCGAGACGCTCGGCATCCGCCCGCTGCGCGAGCGCATCGCGCAGCACTACGCCGAGATCTATGGTGCGACCGTTTCGGCCGAGCGCATCGTCGTCACCACCGGATCATCGGCGGGCTTCGTCCTTGCCTTCCTAGCGATGTTCGAGCCAGGCGATCGTGTTGCCATCGCGTCGCCCGGCTATCCGCCGTACCGCCATATCCTGACCGCGCTCGGCTGCGAGCCGGTGCTGATCGAAACCAAGGCGCAGAACCGCTGGGCGATCACCGGCGACATGTTGCGCGCACAGCACGCGCGCACACCGCTCGCCGGTGTGCTGATCGCGAGCCCGGCCAACCCGACCGGCACGATGATGACGCCGCAAGCGTTAGCTGAATTGATCGAGACGGCGGAACGGCTCGGCATCCGTGTCATCTCGGATGAGATCTATCACGGACTCGATTACGCGGTAGCCGCAGAGACCGCGGTACGGCTGTCGGAGCGAGCGGTCGTGATCAATTCGTTCTCGAAGTATTTCTGCATGACCGGTTGGCGCGTCGGCTGGATGGTTGCGCCCGAACCGCTGGTGCGGCCGATCGACCGCCTGCAGGGCAATCTCGCCATCTCGGTGCCGACGTTGTCGCAGATTGCGGCACAGGCGGCCTTCGACGGCCGCGCCGAGATGGAGGAGGTTAAGCACGGCTACGAGGAGAACCGCCGTATCCTGGTGCAAGGCCTACCGCAGGCTGGCCTCGACACGTTCTTCCCGGTCGACGGCGCGTTCTATCTCTACGCCGACGTATCGCGGTTCACCGACGACAGTTTCGATTTCGCCAAGCGGATGCTGGAGGAGGCGCACGTCGCGGCAACGCCGGGCATCGACTTTGATCCGCTGCACGGCAAGAGCTATCTGAGGTTCTGCTATGCGCGCTCGGCCGAGGACATGCGCGAAGCGGTGCAGCGGATCGGCACGTGGCTCAAACGCGGCTCATGACACCGGCCGCAGGAACGTCCGCTCTTCGCTGAGAATGAAGCGCCCTTGTTCGGCGGAGCGGAAGTTTGCCGCGCCCTCGGCGTCGGCCTTGAGGCGCGTACGGTAGGCCTCGTAGGCCGCCAGGCTCTCGAACGAGATCATCGCCAGCGCGATGTTGTTGGTGCCTTCGTGCGGCATGAAATAGCCGAGCAGGTCGCCCCCGCATTTGGGAATGATAGTCTTCCAGCGCTTGGCGTATTCCTCGAATTCGTCGCGTTTGAACGGATCGAGCACGTAACGGATGCAGCAGGTTATCGTCATGGCGGTCTCCTGGTGTCGGCCAAAGGTGCCACACGAAGCGCCGCAATACTTCGAAAAAGACCAAACTATGCACGGCAGCCAAATTTGGTGTGGCGCGCCGCGCTGGCTTGCACAGGCGATTGCCGCCACCGGCAGCGGCACGCTACGCTGCCGGCAACCGGCGCGCCGCCGGACGACATCGGGAGGCGGGAGTGTTGCGCCAGTTCGGATACGCTATCGTGGCCACGGCTCTATCGGTTTTCGCGTTCGCCAGTGGCGCCCAGGCCCAAGGCCAATTCCCCAACAAGCCGATCCGCTTGATCGTCCCGCAGGCGCCCGGCAGCGCAACCGATACGATCGCGCGGCTGGTCGCGGCCGAGATGGGGCAGATTCTCAACCAGAACATCATCATCGAGAACAAGCCGGGTGCCGCCTTCACCATCGGCCTCGACATGGTCGCGAAGGCGGCGCCGGACGGTTACACGATCGGCATCGGTCCGGTCGGAGCGCTCGCCATCAGCCCCAACATGGTGGAGCGGCTGCCTTACGATCTGCAGAAGGACTTCCAGCCGATTGCACTGATCAGCCGCGGGCATCTGCTGCTTGCGGTCGCGCCGAAATCGGACACGCGCACCGTCAAGGAGCTGGTCGAGAAGGCCAAGAAGAATCCCGGCAAGCTGACCAATGCCTCGTCCGCCAACGGCTCGCCCGGTCACGTCGGCGGCGAGCTGTTCAAGCACATGACAGCGACCGATATCGTCCACGTGCCCTATCGTGGCGGCGTCTCGGCGATCAATGATCTGATCGCGGGCCGCGTCGACTTCATGTTCGAGAGCCTCAATTCGATTTCGCCGCACGCCAAATCCGGCAATGTCCTTGCGCTGGCAGTCAGCGGGGACCGGCGCTCGCCGGCGTTCCCGGACCTGCCGACCGTGGCGGACGCCGGCGTGGCGGGTTACAGCGCGCCGACCTGGAGCGGCATCATTGCGCCGGCCGGGCTGCCGCGCGATGTGCTCGCCAAGCTCAACGATGCGCTCAACAAGGCGGTTTCGACGCCGGCGTTCAAAGAGCGGTTTGGCCAGATCGGCGACGAACCGGCCGGCGGCACGCCAGAGGAGTTCGCCACAACGATCCGCGTCGAGCTCGCCAAGTGGGGCGATGTGGTGAAGCGCTCCGGCGCCAAGATGCAGTAGCCCCAAGGTCACGCGTGCTGCGCTAGAACTCGACGTCGAGCTCTTCCAACTCCTCGGGCTCGTCCATCGCGCCCTTGAGCCATTCTTGCATTTGCGGCATTGCCATCACGGTCTTGCAATAGGCCGCACAGGCATCGTCCAGCTTGACGTCGTAGGTGAGAAAGCGCGTCACCACCGGAGCGAACATCGCGTCGGCGAGGCACGGCGCCTGACCGAACAGGTAGGGGCCCTTGTGCTCAGCGAGGCATTCGCGCCAGATCGTCGTGATGCGGTCGATGTCGGGCTGCGCACCTGCCCAGGTCTTGAAGCCCGGATAGCGCGCCTTGAGGTTCATCGGCAGCGCCGAGCGTAGATTGCTGAAGCCGGAATGCATCTCGCCGGAGATGGAGCGGCAGCGCGCCCGCGCGGCAGGTTCCTTTGGATAGAGGCCAGCATCCGGATAAAGCTCGTTGAGGTATCCGGCGATGGCCAGCGTGTCCCAGATCTTGACGCCGTTATGAGTCAGGCAGGGCACCAGGAAAGACGGCGACAGCAGCAGCAGTTCGGCACGGGTCGAGGGGTCATCGCTCGACACCGTGATCTCGTCGAATTCCAGACCGGCCAGCTTGCAGATCAGCCAGCCGCGCAGCGACCACGAGCCATAATTCTTGCTGGCGATCGCCAGCGTTGCCGCGGCCATCACAACCCCCTCGGGTGAGCCGGAACGCACACCCCCTGCGAATTATCTCGCAGTGCAATATAGAATGCACTAGTCTTTTTTGCGGTGCGAAGGGGCGGCTTCCAAATTGGCAGCCGGAATGGGGGAATGCTGTACCAGGCCTATCAGGCCCA
The DNA here is from genome assembly GCA_963787955.1 of uncultured Alphaproteobacteria bacterium. Lineage (GTDB taxonomy): Bacteria > Pseudomonadota > Alphaproteobacteria > Rhizobiales > Xanthobacteraceae > Z2-YC6860. Next base: position 36,658 of record CAWBFG010000043.1, read on the forward strand.
TACCGACATCATGGGTCCGGTGCGGACGCTCGCCGGCATCGCGGCGCATGCGATCGGCCATCCGATGGTCGGCGCGGGTGGCCACGGCGCGGTGCGCAATCTCACCGCGGCTTACGAACTCATTTCGCGCGCCGGCCTGACCCACACCAGGCCGCCGTTCGGCATCGACCGGATCACGGTCGGCAACCGCGAGGTCGAGGTGCACGAGGTGCCGGCGCATGTCACGCCGTTTGGCACGCTGCTGCATTTCCAAAAGGACATCGACGCCGCGCAGCCGCGCGTCCTGGTGGTGGCGCCGTTGTCAGGGCACTTCGCCACCTTGCTGCGCGGCACGGTCAAGACCATGTTGCCCGAGCACGACGTCTACATCACCGACTGGCACAACATGCGCGATGTCGCGCGCAGCGGCGGGCAGTTCGGCTTTGACGACTATATCGAGCACTTGGTCAGTTTCCTGGAGGTGATGGGCGAGGGCGCCCACGTGGTCGCCGTCTGCCAGCCCTGCGTAGCCGCGCTGGTCGCGACTGCCGTGATGGCGCAGGACAACCATCCGGCGCAGCCGCGGAGCCTCACGCTGATGGCAGGGCCGATCGACACGCGAGTCAATCCGACGAAAGTGAACGAACTCGCCAACAGCAAGTCGATCGACTGGTTCGAGCAGAACCTGATCGCGCGGGTGCCGTTCCGCTATGACGGCGCTTATCGGCGGGTCTATCCGGGCTTCGTTCAACTCGCCGCGTTCATGAGCATGAACATCGACCGCCACGTGAAGGCGCACCAGACGCTGTACCAGCTCTTGAGCGACGGCGAGGTCGAGAAGGCGAAGGTGACGAAGGACTTCTACGATGAGTACTTCGCGGTGCTCGATTTGTCGGCCGAGTTCTATCTGGAGACCGTGCGCCTAGTGTTCCAGGAGCATCAGCTGCCGAAGGGCACGCTGCGCTGGCGTGGCGAGCCGGTCGAGCCGCGCGCGATCAAGCGCTCGATGCTGCTCACCGTGGAGGGCGAGAAGGACGATATCTGCGCGGTCGGTCAGACCGCCGCGGCGCATGATCTCTGCGCTGGGCTGCGGCAGTACCGCAAGCGCCACCACATGCAGGCTGGCGTCGGGCACTATGGCGTGTTCAGCGGCAAGCGCTGGGAGAACCAGATCTATCCGCTGGTGAAGAACACCATCCTGTCCAGCGAATAAATCCCCTAAGCTACCGGGCGTGACCGAATTCGCCGCGCTTCAAGATCGCCCGTTGGTCGTCGTGTGTGTCGGCGATGGGAAGCTTTCCGGCGATCTGACTGCGGCTGCGGTGCCGTGGTGGAGCGTCACCAAGACCTGCATGGCGGCCGCGGCGCTCATCTTGGTTGAGCGCGGCAAGCTCAGGCTCGACGAACCGATCGCGGGCCGCGCGTTCACGCTGCGGCAGTTGCTGCGTCACGAAGCAGGTCTGCAGGATTACGCGGAACTGCCGGAATATTTCGCCGCCGTTGAGCGAGGCGATCCGCCCTGGATGGTAGCGGAATTGCTCAATCAGGTTCAGGCCGACACGCTTGCCTACGCGCCGGGTGTCGGCTGGACCTATTCCAACGTCGGCTATCTCCTGGTCCGCCAGTTGATCGAAGCAGCGTTCGGTGCCGACCTCGAAACCGCGCTGCGAACATTGGTGTTTGAGCCGGCCGGCGTCGACAAGGTGCGCGTCGCGCATGAGCCCGCTGATCTTGCCGCGACGGCATGGGGCAATCCCGGCAACTACCATCCTGGCTGGGTCTATCATGGCCTTTTGGTGGGAAAGCCGCGCGACGCGGCGATGTGGATGCATGCGCTGATGACCGGCCGCCTGCTGCCGCCGCGCTTGCTCGCCCAAATGCTGGAGCGCCGAGCGCTCGATGTGCCGCGCACCGGGAGGCCGTGGGGCAGCGCCGGCTATGGGCTCGGCGTGATGATCGACATTGCTTCGCAGCTCGGTCGTGCCTTCGGACATTCAGGCGAAGGTCCCGGCAGTGTGTGCGCGGTCTATCACTTCCCCGATTGCGATCCGCCGCGCACCGTCGCGGCGTTCGCGCCGGACGAGAAGGTCGGTGTCATCGAGCGCAGAGCAATCGAAGCCGCGGCTATTTGTTGGTCCTGAGCGAGCGGAACAGGTCGAACGCCTCTTTCGGCTTCATATTCTGGTGCACCACCGCGCCGACCGCGGCGATCATGGCCTTGGGCGCGTCGGACTGAAAGATGTTGCGCCCCATGTCGACGCCCGCCGCGCCCTGCTGCACGGCGTTGTACGCCATGGTCAGCGCCTCGACCTCGGGCAGCTTCTTGCCGCCGGCCATCACGATCGGCACCGGGCACGAGGCGGTGACAGTCTCGAAGCCGTCTTCCACGTAGTAGGTCTTGACGTACTGCGCGCCGAGCTCGGCAATGATGCGGCAGGCGAGGCGGAAGTATTTTGCGTCGCGCACCATGGTCTTGCCGACCGCGGTGATGCCCATTACCGGAATGCCGGTGCGCAGCCCGGCATCGACCAGCCGCGTCATGTTGTGCACCGAGCGCGTCTCATGCTCGCCGCCGATGAACACCTGGATGCCGACGCCGGCGGCGTTGAGCCGCACCGCGTCGTCCATGTCCATCGCGATCTGTTCGTCGGACAATTCTTCGCGCAGGATCGACGGGCCGCCCGAGGCGCGCAGCACCATCGGCTTTGGCGAGGATGCCGGAACGATCGAACGCAGCACGCCGCGGGTGCAGAACAGCGCGTCGCAGGACGGCAGCAGCGGCAAGATCGAAAGATCGATGCGCTCAAGGCCGGTGGTCGGGCCCTGGAAGTAGCCATGGTCGATCGCCAGCATGACAGTGCGCCCGCTGTCCGGGTTGAACGTGCGGGCGAGGCGGTTCTTCATTCCCCAGTCAAGCTGGTGCGAGCCTTTCAGGAAAAAGCCCGGCGATTTCTGCGGCTGATCGGCGGAGTAGCGTTCGCCTTCTTGGTCGGCTTCCGGCATGCGTCACCTCGTCGGCTGGCCATAACACGGCCACCGCCCCCGCGGAAAGCGGGGACGGCAATTGGACGAAGTGGGATGGAGGGTCGCTAGAAAAACGCCAGCGTCCTGATCTCGATGCTCTCACGAGGCCGGGCGTTCGATGGTGTGGTCGGGTCGTCGAACGCGGTGTGGGCGGTCCAGCGCGCGCGGCCGTCCTTCAGCGAGTCGTACACCTTGAAGACGATCGCCTCCTCACGCCGCTGGTGCGGGAACCAGAACCATTTTTGCGCCGCATTGTAGGTGATGGCATAGGTCTGGCCGACGCGGTTGGGATAGCGGCGTTCCGAGATCACCAGGTTTTCGGGCGAGATACTGCGCGCATCGGCGATCGCGAGCGGATGGGTTTCGACCGGATGGCGGATCGGCCGCCACACCTGGATGATGGCGAAGCGGCCCTTCAGCAGCGTTTCGGCCTCGTCGCCCATCAGATCGCGCACCCGCTGCGGGCCCGACCATTCGGTGTAGTCGTTGTGGACGCGGCGCACGACCTCGCGGATCTGCTTCGATTCGCGTAGCGCGTCGTTGGCGGTGCGCAGCGTGTGGTCGAACACCACGACGCGCTTGGCGCCGCTTTCCTGCTTAATCAACGCCTCCATCTCCGGGTAGTAGACGCGCTTGATCTCGGCCTCGTCGAAGAAATCAGCGACCTTGGTGTCGTGTTGTACGAAGCGGAAGCCGTCGCGCTCCAGCGCCAACTCCTTGGCATAGGGTCGGCCATTGTGAACGGTGACGCGGCGCGGGTCCGGCGTGCCGCCGGAGCGCACGTCGGTGCCGCCGGGATTGGCGGTCACGGTGAAAATCTTGCTGCCGTCGTCGACGATGTAATTGAGCGTTGCCTCAACCTTATCGATGGCTTCGGGGGCGGTGTCGCGTTCGAGCACGTGGGCCATGTGGAACTCCTGGACGAAGGGTTCGGTCGTTGCCGCTTAAGCTAGGGCCGCATCGCAGCCTGAGAAAGGGGGTCACGAGGACTTGACCCACCGCGATGCCTTGCCCTGCCACGGGCTTTCGAGAGCATGCCGTGCTTTGCGTGCGGCCAACAGGAGAATGTTTCAGCGCAGCGCCGCTTCGATGTTGCCGCCGTCGACCGTGGTGACGTCGCCAGTGGTTTTGAGCGCCAGCGCCTGGGCCAGGAACGCCTGCGCCACATCCTCCGCGGTCACTTCGCGGCGGAGCAGGTTGCCGGACATATAGTCCTTTTCACTGAGGCCACGCGCAGCAGCGCGCTGCTTGACGAAATCATCGGTGAGCAGACCAGAGCGGATGCGGTCGGCATTGACCGCGTTGGAGCGGATGCCGTCGGCGCTGTAGTCCACGACGTACTGCCGCATCAGGAAGAAGGTAGCGGCCTTCGGCAGGCCGTAGGGGCCGAAATTCTTGCCCGGGTTCACTGCCTGCTTCGACACGTTGAACAGGAGACATCCACCGGTGCCCTGCGCCAGCATGATGCGCACCGCGTTCTGCGCGACGCGCTGGTGGCCGTAGAAGTTGAGCTCGAAGCTCTTGCGCAGCAGCGCCTCGTCGACCTCGCCGATGCGGCCCTGCCACGCCGCGCCGGCGTTGGAGATGGCGATATCGACGCCGCCGAACGTCTCGACCACCGCGTCGAACGCGATGCGCACCGACGCCGCGTCCGTCACATCACAATGAACCGGAACTGCGCCGTGGCCGATCGCGCTGGCTTTTTCCGCCGCCGCGGCTTGGTCGACATCGAGGAGCGCCACCGCCGCGCCGGCATCCGCGAACGCCTGGGCGGTGGCGGCCCCAATCGTGCCGCCGGCGCCGGTGACGACGGCAACCTGGCCGGCGAGGGGCAGGCCCTTTGCCGCGCCGAGCTTGGCGCGCTCCAGCGGCCAATATTCGCAGTCGAACATATCGGCTTCGCTGATCGACTCGTAGCGGCCGGTCGCTTCGGCGCCCGTGATCGCTTCGATCGCATTCTCGGCGAGATCCGCCACGATGATGGCGTCTTTCTTGGTTTCACCCAGACCGTAGAGGCCGAGCCCCGGCACCAGCACGACGCGAGGCAGAGCGTCGCTCATCGTTTTGCTGCCGTTGTAGCGACTGTTGTGGCGCTCGAAATAGGCGCGATAGTGCGCGACGTAGTCTTCGACCGCGTCGCGGGCGGCGCGCTTGAACTCGTCGAGCCTGCCGTTTGCGGGCGGCGGTACGATCAGCGGCCAGGGCTTGGTTCGGATGGTGTGGTCCGGCGTGATCACACCGGCCCGTGCATAGCGGGCGGCGTCCTTGCCGTTGACGAACTCGAGGATCAATTTGCTGCTGCGAAACTCCAGGATAGGCCGCTGCCAGGCGCCTTCAGTGTGCGGGTCAGGCCGGCTGGCGGCGCCGCGCAGGAGTGGCGCGACCTCGGCGGCACGCGCGATCTGGTTCGGCAGTTGCGTCGAGACGAACACGGATTTGCGACCGGCCTTGAGCTGGCGTTCGGCGATCGTCACCATTTCGATCATGGTTTCGTAGGCTTCGCGCGCCTCGGCGCCAAAGATGAAGATGCCGTGCTTGTGCAGGATCAGACCGGCGACCTTCGGATTGGCGTCAAACACTTCGGCAGCCGCCTTGGCGAGGCCGAAGCCAGGCCGGCGATAGGGCACGATGCCGAGCCGGTTGCCATAGGCGTCGCGTGCGCGTTTCTCGCCATCGGGCTGGTCGATCAGACTGAGCAGTGCGGTCGGATGGGTGTGATCGGTGAACTTGTGGGGCGTGAGCGCGTGCAGCAGCGTTTCCACGGACGGATTGGGCGCCGCCGGATCGATCAGATTGGCGCGCAGCACGCGCACGATCTGGTCGTCGGCGATGTCATCGAGCAAGCGTAGTTTGCGCAGCGCATCGAGCCGCACCGCCGACATGCCGGCAGGCTCGATCGCCGCCATGTCGGCGCCCGAGCCTTTGACGCACAGCACATCGGTCGCTTCGCCGGTGAGGTCGACCATGCGCAGCTTGACTGACGTATTGCCGCCGCCGTGCAGCACCAGCTTCGGATCGCCGCCGAGCAGCCGCGTGGTGTAGATGCGCAGCGCCAAGTCGGCCGCGATGCCTGCCTTTGCGTAGCGCTCGATGGCCGCCTGCGCGTCGCGGTCGACCCAGCGGCTCTGCATCGCTCGCTCTATCCGCTTCGTTTGCTAACTCTTATCGCCCAAGAGTCGCTTGGCCCACCAACCGGTGCGGCGCGGCTTGTTGGTGTCGTCGCCCGACGGCGTCTCGGTGATCACCAAGGGCGGTTCTGGCCGGGGCGGCGGTGGCGGCGCGTCAGTCGAGCTGCTGCCAAGACCGAGCACCGGGGCCGGCTCGCGGACCGTCGAGCGGCGGCGCGGCGGCTCCGCTGCAGCCGGCTCTGGCGGCGGCGTGAACGGAGCAGGGGACGGCGGCGGCGGAGCGGCCGGCTCGCTGCCCACTGCTTCGGACGGCGGCGCGACCTCGTGTGCCGGCTCAGGCGAATGCGGTGCGGCACCACCATTGCCGGCAAAGCTCACGAACGTGTCGTCGTCGCGCGCCGGCTCGGCGGGTTGCCCGAATTGCGGTTCGCTCGCGGCATCGCGGTGGCGGCGGTTGCGGCGGCCACCGCGGCGACCGCGCCGGCGCCGGCGCGCTTCGCCGCCCGGCTCGTCAGTGCGGAGGGCTTCGCCAAAGGGCTGCTCGGCGGCGTCCAATCCTTCGGTCGGCATCGCTTCGCCGGCATGCGCGTAGGGCTGATCATAGCCGCCCTGCGGCTCGCCACCCTGTTCGGCGGGTTGCTCGTGGTTCAACGGCCGCGGTTCACGGCCTTCGCCGCGCCCACCGCGACCGCGGCGGCGCCGCCGGCCGCGACGGGCGCCGCCTTCGCGACCGTTGCCGCCGTATTCACCTTCGGCTTCCATCGGTTCTTGCGCGTCGTGCGGCTCCTGCACGTCGCGTGGCGTTTCGCCGTGTTCCCCGCGAGCTTCCTCGGAGGCCGTCTCGGCGTCCGCCTCGATGAACTCGGGTTCTTCCTCCTCGATCAGCTGGGGCGGTGCCATGGTGAGCGCCTGTGCGGCGATGGCCTTGGCTTGCTCCGGCGTCATCACCTGGTCGCCGCGTTCGATGGCGAAGCCCGGCTGGCCGCCGATCAACGAATCGGAGTTCACCGCAATCGAGATCTGGAAGCGCTGCTCCAGCGCCATCAGGTGCGCACGTTTGTGGTTGAGCACATAGAGCGCAATGTCAGGGCGGGTGCGGACGATCTGGTTGTGCGTCGCCCCCTTGAGCAGTGTTTCCTCGATCGATCGCAACAGTTGCAGCGCGACCGACGACACCGAGCGCAGGTGACCGGTGCCGCCGCAATGCGGGCACTTCTCGGTTGAGCTCTCCAGCACTGAGGTGCGAATCCGTTGGCGCGACATTTCGAGCAGACCGAAATGCGAGATGCGCCCGACCTGGATGCGCGCCCGGTCGTTGCGCAGCGCGTCCTTCATGCGCCGCTCAACCGTGCGGTTGTTGCGCTTTTCGTCCATGTCGATGAAGTCGATGACGATCAGACCGGCGAGGTCGCGCAGACGAAGCTGCCGCGCCACCTCTTCGGCCGCCTCGCAATTGGTCTTGAGCGCGGTGTCCTCGATGTGGTGCTCGCGTGTCGAGCGTCCGGAGTTGACGTCGATCGACACCAGCGCCTCGGTCTGATTGATCACGACGTAGCCGCCCGAGCGCAGCTGCACGGTCGGCGAGAACATGGCGTCGAGCTGACTCTCGATGCCGTAGCGCGTGAATATCGGCTGGGTATCGGCGTAGTGCTTCACGTTCTTCGCATGGCTCGGCATGAGCATGCGCATGAATTCCTTGGCGTCGCGGTAACCGCTTTCGCCGGCCACGACGATCTCTTCGATGTCCTTGGTATAGAGGTCGCGGATCGACCGCTTGGCAAGCGAGCCTTCCTCGTAGACCAGCGTGGCGGCGGTGGACTTGAGCGTGAGATCGCGCACCTGTTCCCAGAGCCGCAGCAGGTATTCAAAGTCGCGCCTGACCTCCTGCTTGGTGCGGGCGGCGCCGGCGGTGCGCAGGATCACGCCCATGCCCTCCGGCACGTCGAGCTCCTCGGCGATCTCGCGCAGCTTCTTGCGGTCTTCGGCACTGGTGATCTTACGGCTGATGCCGCCGCCGCGCGCCGTATTGGGCATCAGCACGCAGTACCGGCCGGCGAGCGACAGGTAGGTGGTCAACGCCGCGCCCTTGGTGCCACGCTCTTCCTTCACCACCTGCACCAGCATCACCTGGCGACGCTTGATGACCTCCTGGATCTTGTAAGGACGGCGGTGATAGCGAGGGGCACGGTCCCGCACCTCCTCCATAGCGTCAGCGCCGCCGACTGATTCGACAACCTCTTCCTCTTCATCGGCGTGGCCGTTGCTTTCCTCAGGCGAGGGCGCGGACCCATCATCGGCGTGCACGGCGTCGCCAGCAGGGGCGCTGGCATCGCCTTCGCCGGCGTGGACGTCGGTGTGACCGTCGAGTGGCTGCTCGCCCGCCGCTACCGTATCAGTGCCGATTTCGGCGGGTACCGGAGGGTTGGCCGCTTCGGCCGTCACCGGCTCCGGCGCATGCACTGTCTCGGTGGCAGGGGCAGGAGCAGGAGAAGCTGCTTCATCGGTTGGTTCAGTGTAATGCGTTTCAGGCGCAGCCTCGAACTGCGGCGGCGCATCGGAAGGCAATTGCGGCAGCGCATCGCCTGTGAGGGCCTCGCCGGTTTCCGCGATCTCGCGGGGTGTCTCCTCTGCGGCCGGTGGCTCTTCGCCACCAAGCGGTTCGCTGCGCACCACGTCATCGGGCTCGCGGTGCCTGCGGTGATCGCGACTACGGCGCCGGCCGTGCCCGCGGCCGCCGCGCTCGTCCTCTTCGCTGTCGTAGTCACGTTCGGCGCGGGCGTCCGCGTCGATCAGCGCCTGTCGGTCGGCGACCGGGATCTGGTAATAGTCGGGGTGGATTTCGCTGAAGGCGAGGAAGCCGTGGCGGTTGCCGCCATACTCGACGAACGCCGCCTGCAGCGACGGTTCAACGCGGGTTACCTTGGCGAGATAGATATTGCCGCGAAGCTGTTTGCGCTGCGCCGTCTCGAAATCAAATTCTTCGACTCGATTGCCGCGCAGAACGACGACCCGGGTCTCCTCCGGATGCGCCGCATCGATAAGCATTTTGTTGGCCATTGAACTGTCTCTTTTGGGCATGCCGGCGCGCTGCCGCCAATGCGGGTCGGCGCGGAGCCGGGCTTGCCTGATCTGTCGTGGAAAGGGCGGGTCGCAAGGCAGCGCCAAGCGCTGGCACCGGCGCGGTTGCGTCAGCTCTTCTCAAAGCTGCGCTTCGGCCGGACACTGAACTTTGCTCGGGCATGACCTCGACCCGTTGGCGGACGGCAGCGCCACGCGTTGCCGGTCGTGTGTGTCCGTGGCTAGGCGGCGGAAGATTTCGTTATCGCGCCGCCGCGCAATCCGGTTGTCCAACAAGGGTCCCCGCTGACCGGCCACCGCCGCGCCGCAGCGCAGACGAGGGTGGTCGCTGGCGCCCGCCAAGCCGGTCCCCGCAGGGAGCGATCATCGGCGGACGTGCCGGAGGCCCGAACGCGGCACAGCCGGATACTCAACCATGAACACAGCCCCTACTTACGGCTGCGCTCGGCTGATGGCAAGCTAGTCGCTGAAAAACCACACAAACAGGGCACTTGGTCAGCCCGATTAAGTTCCGATTCACCCTGCCAATCCTACGGTGTAAGCAGGGCCCCGGAGGCTCGGGATTCGTGGCGAAACGTGCGACGGACCTTGTAATCGCTGCGATAGGCATGCTGCTGGTCGGTTCGGGCCTCTGGCCCGCAGCCGCCGAGCGGGCGGTGCCGCGTGCCCCGGCGGCTGACCTCTATCCGGTCGCGACCGATTCCAGGCTCGGTGGCGACGAGAATCAGGCCCGCTTCGTCGTGGACTTCTCCCGCAAGATCGATCTGCGCGCCTTCACCCTGGCCGACCCCTATCGGGTGGTGGTCGATATTCCCCAGGTGATCTTCAAGCTGCCGGCGCGGGCAGGGGAGACCGGGCGCGGGCTGGTCAAGGCCTATCGGTTTGGCCTCGTCATGCAGGGCGGCTCGCGCATCGTGCTCGACCTGTCCAAGCCGGTACGGATCGACAAGGCGTTTGTGCTCGACGCCGCCGAAGGCCAGCCCGCTCGGTTGGTGCTGGACCTGGTCGCAATCGACCGCGACACCTTCATGCGTGCGCTCGCGCTCGACACCAAGCCGCCGGCCGCGCTGCAGGCCCCGCGCAAGTTCACGCCCGATCCTGCGGCCAAGGGCGATCCGCGTCCGCTGATCGTAGTCGACCCTGGCCATGGCGGAATCGATCATGGCACCAGGGCTGCCGGCGGCGACATCACCGAAAAGGCGCTGGTGCTCGAATTCGGACTGATGTTGCGCGATCAGATCGAAAAAACCGGCAAGTACCGGGTGGTAATGACGCGCACCGATGACACGTTTGTCGCGCTGAATGAGCGGATGCAGTTGGCGCGGCAGCGCCAGGCCGCGCTGTTCATCTCGATCCACGCCGATGCGCTGCGCAAGGTCGAGGGCGACGCGCAGGGGGCGACCGTCTACACGCTCTCCGACACCGCCTCCGATGCCGAGGCCGCCCGCTTGGCCGAAGCCGAGAACCGGGCCGACGTGATCGCCGGCATCGATCTCTCCCATGAGCCGGGCGACGTCGCCGACATTCTGATCGACTTGGCGCAGCGCGAGACGCGGACGTTTTCGATGCATTTCGCCAAGGCCTTGGTTGGCGAACTCAAGACCGTGGCGCGGCTGCACAAGAACCCGCTCAAGGCGGCGGGTTTCAAGGTGCTGCGAGCGCCCGACGTGCCCTCAGTGCTGGTCGAACTCGGCTATGTGTCGAACAAGGAGGATCTCAAGCAGCTGACCTCCGGCGCCTGGCGGGTGCGCACTGCGCGCTCGATCGTCCAGGCGATTGATACGTTTTTCAGCACCCGCCTGGCCGGAACGCCGGCGCCGCCGCGGTGACGGGCATGAAGCCTCAGTTTGACCATAAAAACCGGGGAATCCTGAGGTCTGACGCGCCGGGGCGGGATTTGCTATATTGGCGGAATGGCGAGCCAGCGCCGGGCGGTGCGGCGGGGATGGATTGTCGGCCATGAGAATGATCTTGCGGTTTCTCGGGTTCGTGTTCGCGGCCGGGACGATCGTGTTTCTGGTCGGGGTCGGCGCCAGTGCCGGCTTGCTCTGGCACTTCTCCAAGGACCTACCGGACTACTCACAGCTGCAGGACTACGAGCCGCCGGTGATGACCCGCGTGCATGCGGGCGACGGCTCGCTGATGGCCGAATATGCCACGCAGCGGCGGCTCTATATCCCGATCCAGGCGGTGCCGAAGATGGTGATCAACGCCTTCCTGGCCGCCGAGGACAAGAATTTCTACGAGCACAACGGCCTCGACTTTCAGGGCATCCTGCGCGCCGGCGTGGTGTACGCGCAAAACTACGGCTCGAGCCGACGCCCGCAGGGCGCCTCGACCATCACCCAGCAGGTTGCGAAGAACTTCCTGCTCACCAACGAGGTGTCGTTCACCCGCAAGATCAAGGAGGCGCTGCTCGCGCTGAAGATCGAGCGGACCTACTCGAAGGACAAGATCCTCGAGCTCTATCTGAACGAGATCTATCTCGGCTTCAGCGCATACGGTGTTGCGGCGGCGTCGCTGCTCTATTTCGACAAGTCGGTACACGAACTCACGGTGCCGGAAGCGGCCTATCTCGCCGCATTGCCCAAGGCGCCGAGCATCCTGCATCCGTTCCGCGCCCGCGAGCGTGCAATCGAGCGCCGCAACTACGTAATCGACCAGATGGTGCTGACCGGCGTGGTCAAGCAGGCCGACGCCGAAAAATTCAAGAAGGAGCCGCTCACCGTCATCGCGCGGCCGACTGGCGCTCATATTTTCGCCGCCGACTATTTCGCCGAAGAGGTGCGCCGCTGGATCTACGAAAAGTACGGCGAGAAGACGCTCTACGAGGGCGGTCTGTCGGTGCGCACCACGCTCGATCCCAAGCTGCAGGTGCAGGCGCGCGCCGCGCTGATTGAAGGCCTTGTCAAGTTCGACGAGTCGCAGGGCTGGCGCGGGCCGGTGACCAAGCTCAAGCCGGAAGGCGACTGGGGCGTAAAGCTGTCCGAGGTCAAACAGCTCAATGACATTGCGCCGTGGCGGCTCGCAGTGGTGCTGGCGACCAGCGATCAGTCGGCACAAGTCGGGCTCTATCCGCCGCGTGAAATTGGCGGTTCGCTCAGCAAGGAGCGCGCAACCGGCATCGTGCCGCTCGACGCGGTGAAGTGGGCCAAGCCTGCGGAAGGTCCGCAGCGCGGCCGCGTGCCGGCGCGGGTCAACCAGGTGCTCGAAGTCGGCGACGTGGTCTACGTCGAACCGCTCAACAAGGAAGCCAACACCTGGCGGCTGCGCCAGGTGCCGGAGATTTCCGGCGCGATGGTGGTGATGGATCCGTGGACCGGACGCGTGCTCGCGATGGTCGGCGGCTTCTCGTTCGACCAGAGCCAGTTCAACCGCGCGACCCAGGCGATGCGTCAGCCGGGCTCCTCGTTCAAGCCGTTCGTCTACGCGGCCGCGCTCGACAATGGCTACACGCCGTCGACCGTGGTGATGGATGCGCCGATCGAGATCGACCAGGGTCCCGGCGTTGCGCCGTGGCGGCCGGAGAACTATTCGACCGGCAAGTACTACGGCCCATCGACGCTGCGCACCGGTATCGAACTGTCGCGCAACACCATGACGGTGCGGCTTGCGCAGGACGTCGGCATGCCGTTGATTGCCGAATACGCGCGGCGGTTCGGCGTTTACGACGCCCTGCCGACCTATCTGTCGTATTCGCTCGGCGCTGGCGAGACCACGGTGATGCGCATGGTTTCGGCCTATTCGATGTTCGACAACGGCGGCAAGCGGATCGTGCCGACCTTCATCGATCGCATCCAGGATCGCTACGGCCGCACCGTTTACAAGCACGAGTCGCTCGAATGCCGCGGCTGCACCGCCAAGCAATGGGCGAACCAGCCGGAGCCAACCCTGGTCGACAAGCGTGAGCAGGTCATCGATCCGATGACCGCCTACCAGATCACCTCGATGATGGAAGGCGTGGTGCAGCGCGGCACCGCGACGGTGGTGAAGCAGGTTGGCAAGCCGGTCGCCGGCAAGACCGGCACCACCAACGACGAAAAGGACGTTTGGTTCGTAGGCTTCTCGCCCGACATCGCGGTGGGTCTCTATCTCGGTTACGACAAACCGCGCCAGATTGGCAACCGTGCGACCGGTGGCGGCCTTGCCGCGCCGATCGTCACGGCGTTTCTCAAGGAAGCGCTCAAGGACAAGGCAGCGGTGCCGTTCCGCGTGCCAGCCGGCATCAAGCTGATCCGCATCGACTCCCGGTCCGGCATGCGCGTGTCCGGTGGCGAGGGCGGCCGGGTCATCCTCGAAGCGTTCAAGCCGGGCACTGCGCCGCCCGACAGCTATTCGGTAATCGGCTATAACCCGGAAGCGGGATCCTCCAACCCAGGCCTTGGGCCGGGGCCGGATCAAGGCTCGGCGCCGCCGGGCTATATCCCGCCGCAGCCGAACCGGCAAATTCGCTCCGGCACCGGCGGGCTGTACTGAACTAGCCCTGCTTTCACAAAAAAGTTTTGACGGGATGTCGATCCCGCCGGCGCTCGCTCGTCGTACGAGCAGGGAGGCCGTTGTGGCCCCCGCCGATCAGAGGAGAAAACACAATGCGCGTCATGGTGATGGTGAAGGCGACGAAGGACAGCGAAGCCGGCTCGATGCCCCCGACCGAGTTGCTCGAAGCCATGGGCAAGTTCAACGAGGAACTGGTCAACGCCGGGGTCATGCTGGCGGGCGAGGGGCTCAAGCCGTCGAAGCAGGGCAAGCGCGTGGCCTTCGATGGCCCCGGCCGTACCGTGATCGATGGGCCGTTCGCCGAGACCCGCGAGTTGGTCGCCGGCTTCTGGCTGTGGGAGGTCAAGGACATGGCCGAGGCGGTCGAATGGGCGAAACGCTGCCCCAATCCGATGCCTGGCCCGAGCGAGATCGAGATCCGGCCGGTGTTCGAAGCTGCCGACTTCGGCGAGGCGCTGACGCCGGCGCTCGCCGAGCAGGAGGAGCGGTTGCGCGATAAGCTGTCGAAAGGCTGAAGTTCGCCGGTTATGGGGGCGCGGCTTGCCCGCGTCCCCGCCGCGGCTTGCGCTGCGCGGGACGGCTCCTTAATCGGAGCGTGTGGCGGCAAGCGAAACCCATCAGGCAATCGAGACTGTCTTCCGGATCGAGCAGGCGAGGCTGATCGCCGGGCTGGTCCGCATGGCGCGCGATGTCGGCCTCGCCGAAGAGCTGGCGCAGGACGCGCTCATCGCCGCGCTGTCCGAATGGCCGAAGGGCGGCGTTCCGGCCAATCCGGGCGCGTGGCTGATGGCCGCGGCCAAGCGGCGGGCCATCGACGTGTTCCGCCGCGACAAGATGCTCGCGCGCAAGCACGCCGAGATCGGCCGTGATCTTGAGGACGAACGCGACACGAGTGTCGAGGACATCGAGGCGACGATGGACGACGACCTCGGCGACGAGCTGCTGGGTCTGATCTTTACGGCCTGCCACCCGGTCTTGTCTGCCGAGGCGCGCGCGGCGCTAACGTTGCGGCTGATCGCCGGGCTGACCACGGACGAGATCGCCCGCGCGTTCCTCGCGAACGAAGCGACTATCGCGCAGCGCATCGTCCGCGCCAAGAAGACGCTCGGCGAGGCCGGCCTGAGCTACGAGGTGCCGCGCGGCAAGGAGCGGCAGCAGCGCCTCGCCTCGGTGCTGGAGGTGATCTATCTGATCTTCAACGAAGGCTACGCGGCCACCGCGGGCGAGGATCTGATCCGTCCAGCGTTGTGCGCGGAGGCGCAGCGGCTGGGCCGCATTCTCGCCGGGGTTCTGCCCGATGAGCCCGAGGTCTTCGGTCTCCTTGCGTTAATGGAGATCCAGGCGTCGCGCCTTGCCGCGCGCTCGGCCCCCGATGGTTCGCTGGTGCCGCTGCCCGAGCAGAATCGAGCCCGCTGGGACCAGCTCCTGATCCGCCGCGGGCTTGCCGCGCTGGAACGCGCGGAGGCGCTGGGTGGCGAGAGCGGGGCATATGCTTTGCAGGCCGCGCTCGCTGCCTGCCATGCCAAGGCACGCAAGGCCGAGGACACAGACTGGAAGAGGATCGCGGCGCTCTACAACTCGCTGCGCGCGGTGATGCGGTCGCCGGTGGTCGATCTCAACCGGGCGGTGGCTCACAGCATGGCGTTCGGCCCGCAGGCCGGGCTCGCGCTCCTCGACGAGATCGATCGCGCCGCGGCGTTGCGCAACTACGCACCGCTACCGGCGGCCAGGGGTGATTTTCTGTTCCGCGCCGGCCGGCTCGCCGAAGCCAAGGTCGAATTCGAGCACGCCGCCGCGCTCACCCGCAATGAGCGGGAGAAGGCCTTCTTGCTCAAGCGCGCGTCGGCCTGCCGCTGAGCCGCAAGCTAGAGCACTTTCATGATTCGTGGCGATAGCCTTGGTTGGCGAGGTAGTTTGCGCATTCTTGCGGTCTGACCTCGGTGAGGACTTCAGCAATCGCTGCGATCAGAGCTTCGACGGTTCTGGCGGCGGCCTTTCGCAGCAGGGCTTTGAGCTTGGCGAAGAACTGCTCGATCGGATTGAAGTCGGGACTGTAGGGCGGCAAGTAGCGCAACTCGGCGCCTGCGGCTTCGATCGCTTCGCGGACGCCGGCGACCTTGTGGCTTGCAAGGTTATCCATCACCACGATATCGCCAGGCTTAAGGATCGGGACGACGAACTGTTCGACATAAGCGCGAAAGCTTTCCCCATCCATCGGTCCGTCCAGCACACAGGGCGCGGCGACCTCGCCGAGCCGCAGTGCGGCAACGAAGGTCGTCGTTTTCCAATGTCCCCACGGCACGCTGCAAACGAGGCGCTCGCCGCGCGGACAGCGGCCGTAGCGGCGCGCCATGTCGGTCGCCGCACCGGTTTCGTCGATAAAGACGAGGCGTTCCGACTTCAGTTCGGGCTGGTTCGCACGCCACCGATCGCGGGCCTCGGCGACATCCGGCCGATCCTGTTCGGAAGCGCGCAGTGACTTTTTTTGAGCGGCAATTTGAGAAACTTCAGCCTGTTCCACAGGCAGCCGATGCTGACCTTGACCTTGCATTCGTCCGCAAGCCAGACCTGCAGCTCCTCGAGCGTCGCATCCGGATGAGCCGCCACGCGGGCGCGAATGGCTTCGTCGTGAGGTGCGAGCTTCGGCTTGCGTCCCGCTCGGCCCAAACGCGCCGTCGTCTCACCGGTCGTTCGCCGACGGCCAACGACCTTGGACACGTAGGATACGCTGACCAGAAGCACCCGCGCCGTCGCACAGACACGCGTTCCTGCATCGACCGTCGCAATCACGCGTTCACGCAGATCCTGGGAATAGGGCTTGCCCATCGGCGATTCTCGCAGCCATTGGCACCGCTACCCAGAATCACAAATCAGCCCCGTTGGGTATCCATCCGATTCCGCAAAACGTGAAAATGCTCTAGCCCGGCTTGAGCCGCTCCCATGTCATGGTGCGCTCGCTCATCCGGCCGTTGACCGGATCGTGCGATGGCCGCGTCGACAGGTGCACGCGGTCGCCATCGAACCGCGCGATGCGGACCATGTCGGTGCCGCTCCACGCCTCGTTCCACGAAATGTCGACGTGATGGGTGACTTCGTTGCCCTTGACGCTGTAGCTGCCGGCGTAGGCCAGCATGCCCTGGAACAGATCAGCGGCCTCCTGCGGTGTCGGGGCATGGGTTTTGGGTTTGGTCCGCCCGCCACGGGTGTTGATGACCATCATGCGGCCATCCGGCCCGTAGTTGATGTAGCCCTGCGGATTCGGGCCCCAAACGTCGCGCTCCTCGCCGCTTTCGAGGTCGCGCGCCTTGACCGACACAAGCTTCCACGTCCCGATCAATTGGTCGTTCATGGCTGCCGATTCCTGCTGCTGACGCGGAAGTCTATGGTGCACCGTGCCGGCGAGGCAATGTTGCGCTCGGCTGCCGCAATGGCTAAATCCCGCAGGCGATTCAACGGACAGGTCATGCGCACAGAAACGGAAAAGGTCGTCGAGGAGATCAAGCGGTCGGTCGGGCTGCTGAGGAGGCATCTTTGACGTCGATGCAGCGCAGGCGCGTCTGGCCGAGCTGAACAAGCAGGCCGAAGACCCCAATTTCTGGAATGATTCGGCGCGCGCCCAGCGGGCGATGCAGGAGCGCAACGGGCTCGAGGACGGGCTCGGCGCGATCGGCCGCATCGAGCGCGAACTCGACGACCAGCTCACCCTGATCGAGCTCGGCGAAGCCGAAAATGAGACGAAGGTGGTCGCCGAAGCGGAGGCCGCGCTCAAGAAGCTGCAGGCCGAAGCGGCGCGTCGCGAACTCGAGGCGCTGCTGTCCGGTGAGGCCGATCAGAACGACGCGTTTCTCGAAGTGCAGGCCGGCGCCGGCGGTACTGAGAGCCAGGACTGGGCGGAAATGCTGCTGCGCATGTACACGCGCTGGGCCGAGCAGCACGGCTACAAGGTTGAGTATCTTGACGAGACCATGGGCGAGGGCGCCGGCATCAAATCGGCGACTGTCCAGGTCAAAGGCCGCAATGCCTATGGCTGGCTCAAGAGCGAGAACGGCGTGCATCGGCTGGTACGTATCTCGCCATTCGATTCCAATGCACGGCGTCACACCTCGTTTGCGAACGCGCGAATTTACCCGGTGATCGACGACCGCATCGTCATAGACATCAAAGAGAGCGACGTGCGCACCGACACGATGCGCGCCTCGGGCGCCGGCGGCCAACACGTCAACAAGACCGACAGCGCAATCCGTCTCACCCACATCCCGACCAACATCGTGGTGCAGTGCCAGCAGGATCGTTCGCAGCACCGCAACCGCGCCATGGCCTGGGACATGCTGCGGGCCAAGCTCTACGAGCGCGAGCTGCAGAAGCGCGAAGAGAAAGCTGCCATCGAGCAGGCCGCCAAAACCGATATCGGCTGGGGCCACCAGATCCGCTCCTACGTGCTGCAGCCCTATCAGATGGTGAAAGACCTGCGCACCGGCGTGCAGACGTCGAACACCGCCGGCGTGCTCGACGGCGACCTCGATCAATTCATGCAGGCGACGCTGGCGCAGAAGGCGTTCGGCACCGGGCCGGAGAAGGTCGAGGACGTGGAGTAGCGGCGACTGCCGCGATCCGCCGCCCGAACCACCGCGGAACCCGGTCGTTGCGGTCAGCGTTTTATGGCAATGCCGGATCACGCGTTCAAAATCGATTCGACGCGCAGCCCGCGCAATTCGCCGCTCGCGTTTGGCGTCCTGGTCGTGATGATCGCCGTGCTTGTCGGCTTCCACGGCATGACCATGGTGCTCTCGACCGTGCCACTTGGCGCCAGTACGGAACGCGCCGCGAAATGGCCTGATGCGCCTGCTCGCAATATCCCGATACCTGCTGCCAAGCCGAGCGAGCCGACTGTGGCGGCCACTACAGCAGTTCCAACGGCGACCCCGGCGG
The DNA here is from genome assembly GCA_963787955.1 of uncultured Alphaproteobacteria bacterium. GTDB lineage: Bacteria > Pseudomonadota > Alphaproteobacteria > Rhizobiales > Xanthobacteraceae > Z2-YC6860. The sequence continues at coordinate 55,293 of CAWBFG010000043.1, forward strand.
CTCCAGTGGCGCCGTCTGAGTTCCAAGGTCTGGCCGCTGCAGCGAAGGCAAAGGCGCAAGCGGAGATGGATGAGTTGGAAGGCGAAGGGGCCATGGAACCGCCCCAGCGACGGCGTTATCGCGCGCCGCGGCCGCAACTGCACAAGGTCTATTGACGCTTCGACCGCCGCCAATTTTCCCTGCAAGCTTTATTCTTATTTCGTGCGGCCAGTAAACCATTGCAAAACCAACTGAATATTTCACTGGAACCAGCTGCTTCCATGGGCGTTCACCTCCGGCTTCCCTCGGGGCCGATCGCAACGGGACCGGGGGCGCCCTCTTGAGGAGGTTGGAACCAATGTGGATCGCGCTGTTCTCGATCGCTGCGGCTGCCGCCATTTGTCTGAGTGTGGCGGCCGTGATGGTCCAAGCGAACCAAGAAGAGACCCAGCGCGGCTAACGCTGCCGCGCCGGCGTGCGTTGCGTATGCGTGACTGACTGAGTGGTTTTATGAACTAAAAACGGGGCGGCGGGCCGCCCCGTTTTTCATTGCATTGGTTGCCGATGTGCCATGGCTTCGCCGAGCTAACGGCGCAGCTCCGCCTCGAGCATGCGATCGATGATTTCCATCTCGGCACGATAGTCGTCGGCGACCATCTTGATGAACCATTCCCGGCAGTCGATGCCGTGCCAGATGGAATCTTGACGCTGCGGCGCAAGGTCCTCGGAAACGAGTCGTATCCGTGCCTTGACGATGTCCCGTCGCCATAGAGCGACCAGGAACTGAGAACCTGGAAAGTAGGCCACGCTTGTACCCCGAACAAAGCGCGCCGCATTGGGCACCCTAGCCCGCCTTGCGGGCCGTGGTCTGGTCAACGTCGGGGGATGGTTAATACAGGCAGCCGGCTGGGGCTCGGCCGTGGCAGGAGTTTTCGGTTGGACCGCGCGAGGCTAGAGCGCGTTGCCGAGCCGGATTCCGGCACGCAGGAACTTCTGCGGATCGACCGGGTCGCCGTCGATGTGGGTCTCGTAATGCAGGTGTGGCCCGGTCGAGCGTCCGGTGGAGCCGACCCTGCCAATGGTCTGGCCGACGCGAACGGTCTGACCGACCTTGACCTCGATGTCCGACAGGTGGCCGTAGCGGGTGGTGATGTCGTTGCCGTGGTCGATCTCGACCATCTTGCCGTAGCCGCCGTTCCATCCCGCGGAGACGACCTTGCCGTTGGCGGTGGCGCGCACCGGATCGCCGTGGCTGGAACGGAAATCGAGGCCGGAATGCATCGCCGGACCGCGGCCGAACGGGTCGCTGCGTATGCCGAAGCTCGAGGTGAGATCGATTTCGCCGACGATCGGCTTGCGGACCGGCACGACGCCGAGCGTATGGTTGAGCCGCTCGGCCTGCGTGCGTGCGATCCTGATGCGGAACAACTGCCGCTCGAAGGTGCCGGCGTTGGCCGCTAACGTCACCGGCACGAATGGGCCGCCGGTTGCGGCCGGCGGTGGCGCCTTGCCGGGATTGATGCCGAGGTCGGCGAGCACGCCCCGCATGCGCTTGACCTTGGTGTCGTAGCTTTCTTCGAGCGAATTCAGGGTTGCGGTCTGGCGCGCTTCGACGCGGTCGAGCGAAGCCTGCAGGCGCGCGACCGCGCCTTCGATGCCGGCGAGCGATGACTTGGCGTTCGGGATGGGGGCCGCGACGCGCACCGCGCTCGGCGGCGGCACCCGCGATTCCAGCCGGGCTTCGCGGTCGGGCGGCACCGAGAAAATGACCGTGTCGTTGATCGGCGAGGGCTTCAACGGTTGCTCGCCAATCGGAGCCTCCGGGAGCGGAGCGGGCCGGTTGCGGCGGATCGAGCCGGTCGGCGTCGGATCGGGCACCGCGGTGAGCGTCGCGGCGCGGGATTCTAGCGTCGCCTGGCGCCGAATGATCGCTTCGAGCTTCTGCTCAAACTGTTCCTGATCGAGCAACTGGCGGCTTGCGGTGCGGTCGACCTGTGCGCGAAGCTCGGCGATGCGGTCCTCATAGGCGAATTGCTGCTCGGCCTGCCGTGCGATCAGGCGCTTGAGCACATCGTCGTGGAACGCGAAGTAGGTTCCGGTCGCCAGCGACCAGCCCGCCATGACGACGAAGCTGCCGACCACGATCCAGAATGTCACCGGGCCCAGCCGGAACGAGCGGCCGGCATGGGCGAGCGTATAGCCCGAGCGCGCCACGCGTCGCGCGGCGACCTCATGATCGATCTCGCGCCCTGAATCGGCGCGGTAGGCACGAGACCCGTGACGAGATGACATCGACGCTCCCCGTCCGATCCCGGTGGTCCGGGGCCGGCGCATCAGGGGCGATTTCAGCCCGGCATGGTTAATTTTTCCCGAATCGAATCTGGAAAATGCTGATGATCGCTAATGAAGCGTGCATTGCGTCTGCTTCACTCCTGGGCCGCTGGCCGAGCCCATTGGGCTACAGCGCCTTGGCAGCGGCCAACACCTCGTCGGCGTGGCCTGCAACTTTCACCTTCTCCCAGACCTGGGCCACCTTGCCGTCCGGTCCGATCAGGTAAGTGTTGCGCAAGATGCCCATGTACTTGCGGCCATACAGCGACTTCTCGGCCCAGACCCCGTAGGCCTCGAGCATCTTATGGGTCTCGTCGGACGCCAACGCGATCTTGAGATTGTGCTTGGCCTTGAACTTGTCCTGCTTGGGCACCGGGTCAGCCGAGACGCCAAGGATGGCGGTGCCGGCCTTGGCAAACGCGCTCTTGAGCTTGGAGAAGTCGATCGCCTCCCGGGTGCAACCCGAGGTATCAGCCTTGGGGTAGAAGTACAGCACCAGCTTCTCTCCTTTGAAGTCTTCCAAGGAGACGCTGCCGCCGCCGTCGCAGGGCAGGTTGAACCGGGGCGCCTTCGATCCGGCGGTAACCTTGCTCGCCATACGCCTTCCTTTCGTCGCTTTCAGGGGCTCATTCTGCACTATTGTGGGGTAGGGCAGCGCTGGCGAGTCTAAGTTTGGGGCGGGCGGTTGGCGACCCGGGTGATTTCCTCGAAAATCCCCCGTGGCGCCGTGTAATTCTGATGCCAGTGCTGTGGCGGCAAGACCGGCGGACCAGGGGACGCCCGATCGGGTATGACGGACCAGAACAACAGTCCGAGCAGCGTAGCGCTGCAGGAGATAGAAGCAGCCTTGCACCAGCACCGGCGCCGGTCGACCGACGCCGAGCCTGACGCCAGCGCTTCTGATCCCGTGGCCGGACGCAAGAGGTTCGGTTTGCGTCATGTCGGCTGGCGCCTGCCGTTCAATCCATGGTTCATGTTCGACCGTCGTCACCCCGTGGTGCGCCGGCTGAGCATTGGCATCGTCGGCACTGTCGTCGTGATGTTCCTCGTTTGCACCGCGGTGGTGTGGCGATTGACCAGCGGACCGATCGCGTTGGATGTCGCGACGCCCTGGCTCACCGCTGCGATCGAAAGCAATTTTGGTAGCCGCTATCGGGTCCAGGTTGGCGGCACGCAGCTCGAGCGCGCCGCCAACGGCTCCACCGCACTGCGGCTGCGCGACATCGCGGTGCGGGATGCCAGCGGTGCGCTGGTCGCATCGGCGCCGAAGGCCGAGGTCGGCATCGCCGGCACCAGCCTGCTGTTGGGCAGTCCCCGCGCCACCACCTTCCGCCTGGTCGACGCCACGGTGGCGGTCCACGTCGAGGCAGATGGCCAAGTCAATGTGTTCGCCGGCGGCGATCGTCCGCTGGTCACCATCGCAGCGGTCGGCGAGCCGCGACCGCAACAGCCGCCGGCGTCGAAGTCTTCGTTCCAGGCCATGGCGCAGCGCAGCCTCGCCGCCAACCTCGCCGCGGCGCTGGCCTGGATCGACGGCCTCGGCGGCAGCGACGGCCAATCGCTCGACGTCACCGGCTTCGACGGCAAGGACCTCACCGAAGTTGGTCTCAGCAACGGCAGCCTCACCGTGCTCGATCGACGTGACGGGCTGCAGTGGAGCTTCAAGCAACTCACCATCAACCTGCTCCGGCCAAAAGCCGGCGGGGTTACCCTCAATATGGTGTCGGAAGGCCAGGAGCAGCCCTGGCTGCTCAACGCGGCACTCACGCCGCGCCGCGAAGGCCAGCGCCACCTGCAGCTGCAGGCGCGGCGCGTGCCGTTCGGCAACCTGTTCGCGCTTCACATGGTTGAGACCGGGTTGCGCTCCGACGTGACGGTGTCCGCCTCGGTCGAGGCCGACCTCGGCCCCGACGGCACGCCGCAGATCGCGCGGGGCACCGTGCTCGCCGAGGGCGGCGCGATCGGCTTCGTGGGCCAAGCCGACGGCGGCATCCCGATTGGCACTGCTGAAGCAGGGATCGATTGGGACATCAACCGCGGTACGCTGCGTGTGCCGTTCAAGATCAATTCCGGCTCGACCCGCATCACGCTGCGCGCCGAATTCGCTGCACCGGTACAGGCGGGCGGCAGCTGGCCGTTCGCGGTCGGCGGCGGCCTGATTGTGCTCGATCCAATTCCGCAGCAAGACGACGGATTGATGCTCCGGCGCGTGCTGGTACGCGGCTCGTTCGATCCCGCGCGGCAGCGCCTTATGATCGAGCAAGGCGATTTCGGCACCAAGGAGTTTGGCCGGGACAGCAAGGACGTCAGCATCGCGCTGTCAGGCAATGTCGATTTCAGCGGCGAGCCGCGCCTTACCGTCGGCATCGCCGGCAATCAGATGCCGGTTGCCGCCCTCAAGCGGTTATGGCCGGTGTTTGTCGCGCCCAAGGTGCGCGACTGGCTGGTGCAGCACATCACCGGCGGCACCGTGGAGCGGGTCGACATCGCGACCAACATGCCGCTCGCCACCATTCCGTCGAGCGGTCCGCCGGTGCCGGAGGATGGCCTGTCGATCGACATTGCCGTGACCGGTGTGACCATGCGCCCGGTGGAAGGCCTGCCGCAAATCCGCGAGGCCGATCTGACCGCCCGCATCACCGGCCGCACCACCACGGTTTCGATGAACAAAGGTATCGTCGACGTTTCGCCGGGACGCCGCCTCAATCTGTCCAACGGCGTGTTCGAAGTGCCGGACATGTATCCGAACGAGCCGCCGGCTCGCGTACGGTTCCGTCTCGACGCGCCGGTTCCGGCAGCGGTCGAATTGCTCTCGCTCGAGCGGCTGCGCGATTTCTCCGGCGTGCCGTTCGATCCGGCCACCACGCGTGGCATGGTGTCGGCACAGGTCAATCTCGGTATTCCGCTGCGGCCGGATCTGCCGCCGGGCTCCACCGCCTACAACATCGCGGTCGATGTCAGCAATTTCAGCGCTGAGAAGATGATGTTCAACCAGCGGGTCGAGGCGCAGACGCTGCGCGTCACCGCCACCAACCAGAACTACCAGATCAAGGGCGACGTGAAGATCGGCGGCACTCCGGCGCAGGTCGAATACCGCAGGGTCATGAGCGAACCGGAAGCCGAGGTGCGGCTGCAGGCGACGCTCGATGAGGCGGCGCGTGCGCGTCTCGGCCTCAACTTCGGCACTGCGATTGCCGGCGTGTTGTCGTTCAAGCTTGCGGGCCGTGTCAGTGACACCGAGACGAGCCGGCTCAACGTCGAAGCCGATCTCACGCCATTGAAGGTCGACAGCCTGTTGCCCGGCTGGGTCAAGCCGGCAGGAAGTCCGGCGCGCGCGACGTTCACCTTCGTCAAGGACAAGGCCGCGATGCGGTTCGACGATCTGCTGATCGACGGGCCCGGCATCCTCGCCCGCGGCACGGTTGAACTCGATGCCAATGGTGAGATGCAAACCGCGAACTTTCCTGTGTTCGCCACCTCCGATGGTGACAAGGTGACCTTGAAGGCCGATCGCGCCTCCGACGGCGCGCTGCGCGTCACCATGCGCGGCGATGTCTACGACGGCCGGGTGTTCGTCAAGTCGGCGATGTCCGGTCCCGGCGGCGACCCAAGGAACAAGCCACGCCAGACCGACATCGACATCGACATCAAGGTCGGCGTGGTGGCCGGGCACTATGGGGAAGCGTTGCGCGGCCTGGATCTCAGGATGTCGCGCCGCAACGGCCGCGTCCGCAGCTTCAGCCTGAACGCCAAGATCGGCCGCGACACCGCGCTGATCGGTGACATGCGCACCCGCGTCTCCAGCAATCGCCCGGTGCTCTATTTCGAGACCAGCGACGCCGGCGCGCTGTTTCGCTTTACCGACGTCTATCCGCGCATGGTTGGCGGCAAGATCTGGGTGGTGATGGATCCGCCCACCCAGGATCAGGCGCCGCAGGCCGGGTTGATCAATGTGCGCGACTTCTCGATCCGCGGCGAAGGCGCGCTCGAACGCGTGGTGTCCAACAACCAGCAGGGCGCCCGCAACAACATCGAGTTCACACAGGCCCAGGCCGAGTTCACCCGCACTCCCGGTCGCACCACGATCCGCGACGGTGTGGTGAAAGGGCCGTTAATCGGCGCCACCATGGAAGGGTTGATCGACTATGCGCGCGACGAGGTCAACGTGCGCGGCACGCTGGTCCCGCTCTACGGGCTCAACAACATGTTCGGCCAGATTCCGATCGTCGGCCTGTTCCTCGGCGGCGGCAGCAACGAGGGCTTGCTCGGCATCACCTACGAGGTCAACGGGCCGCCGAGCAACCCGCGGGCGAGCGTCAATCCGATCTCGGCGATCGCGCCCGGACTGCTGCGCAAATTCTTCGAGTTCCGCGATAACTCGGACCGCGTGGTGGTCGAGCCAACGCGGTAGATTCGTCGCGGATAAAAGCGGCGGCTGCCGTCGGTCCCTTCGAGCGATTCTAATTCAACTTCATCGCGTGTCTCCTGCGGCCTGGTCGCAGCAATGCCGCGCTGCGTCGTGAACGCGCGATGAAAATCCCGCTGAAATGTTCGCCGCCGTGACTGGTTTCCACAGAGCTCGGCTGGGCACGAGGGGTGAAAAAGCAACTGCGCCGGCGACGAGCCGGCGCAGCTTCAACTTTTCAGGAGTGCGAGCGACTAGACGAACACGAAGTCGCTGGCGTCGACCGCGGGCGCGCCCATCAGGATGATGGTCTCGCTGATGAGCCCGTCCGCCGAGGTGATCAGCCAGTCGGTCGCATTCTGCTGCACGAAGGTGGCGCCGGCCGCCAGGGTGCCGTAACCGGAGAAGTGCAGGCTGTCGCCAGCGGCAGCGCCGTTGCCCTCGAACTCGTAGACGCTGTCGCCCTGGGCCTGGCCGGCCTGGAACACGAAGGTGTCGTTGCCGCCAAGGCCCGAGAGCTGGTCAGCGCCGTCGCCGCCATTGAGGAAGTTGTCGAACGCGTTGCCGTAGATCACGTTGTCCTGGGCATTGCCGATCGCCGAGCTGGCGGTGCCGACATTGAGCGACAAGGTTTCGATGTTGGCGGACAACACGTAGTCCGCCGTGGCGTAGACCGTGTCGTCTCCGTCGCTGACGGCCTCGACCACCACGTCGGCAGATTTGTCGACGTTGTAGCTGTCGTTGCCACCATGACCGGTCATCGTATCGACGTCGCCACCACCGTTGAGCGTGTTATCGCCGTCGTTACCGGTGATCTGGTTGGCGAGCGCGTTGCCGGTCAGCAGCAGATCTGACGTACCGTTCGCGTTGGTGGTCTCCAGGTTCTCCACGTTGGCACCGAGCATGTGGTCGATGCTGGTGAGCACCTTGTCGGTGCCCTGGCTCGCGGCTTCGATCACCGAGTTGCCTACGTTGTCGACGTAGTAGGTGTCGCTGCCGAGCAGACCGACCATAGTGTCGCCGCCGAATCCACCATTGATTACGTTATTGCCGGCGTTGCCCCGGATCTCCTGCGAGCTGTCGCTGCCCGTCAGGTTGATCGCGGAGAGGCCGGCCTCGTTGGTGGTCTGCATCAACTCGATGTCGGCTTGGAACGCCAGCGTATAGCTGACGTTGGTATAGACCGTGTCGAAGGTGCCGGCGCTGATATCAACGATGAAGTCAAGGTCGCTGTCGACATAGAACGTGTCGTTATCTCCGCCGCCGACCATGTAGTCGCCGCCTGTGCCGCCGATCAGAATGTCGTTGCCGTCATCGCCGTACAGGGAATCCTGGTCGTCGCCGCCGTAGAGCGTGTCGCCGCCGTCGAAGCCTCTGAGGTGGTCGTTGCCATCGCGGCCGGAGAGCACGTTGACGACGTCGTTGCCCCACAGGACGTCCTTATAGGCCGTGCCGTTGAGGTTCTCGATGAGGATGAGGTCGTCGCCCTCGGCATCGCCGCCGGTCGCGGTACCAAGGGCCAGATTGATCGTCACACCGCCGTACGAGCCAAGATAGTCCACGGTGTCGATCCCGGAGCCGCCGTTGAGCGTATCGTCGTCGCCGCCGCCCTTGAGCGTGTCGTTGCCGACGCCACCTTCCAGCGTGTCGGACCCGCCGCCGCCCATGAGGGTGTCGTTGCCCTCCAGGCCGATAAGACGGTTGTTGCCTTCGTTGCTGCCGATCAGGAAGTCGTTGTACGACGAGCCGGTGAGGTGCTCGATGTCGGTCAGCGTGTCGCCTTCGGCCGTGCCGCCTGTCCCGGAGTTGGAAATCAGGCTGACAGTGACGCCTACAGACGAATCCCAGTAACTCGCCGTGTCGAAGCCGGCCCCGCCGTTGATGGTGTCGGCGCCGCCGCCGCCCTTGATCTCGTCGTCGCCGCCGAGTCCGAAGATGGTGTCGTTGCCGCCGAGGCCGAAGATGACGTCGGCGCTTCCGGTCACGCCGTCCGCGCCGTCGATGGTCTCAGAGTTGTTCGTTCCAGTTACGATAGGCATTCCAATCTCCTGATTTTTCAGATGAAGGTGACACGCCGCCGGCGGACGCCGGGACGCTGGTGATTCCCGCGACAACTGATTTGGCCCAAAATGAATTGGATCGAATGAGCTGCTTTCTCCCTCTGGGTTGGTTGCACCAAGGGGTTGAACGGTTCACGGCGGGATGAAAAAAACGAGTGCCGGGACTTCGCAAAAAAAGGCCGCGCCGTTGCCGGCGCGGCTTCAACTTTTCAGGAGTGCGAGCGACTAGACGAACACGAAGTCGCTGGCGTCGACCGAGGGTGCGCCCACCAGGGTGATGGTCTCGCTGATGAGGCCGTCTGCCGAGGTGATCAGCCAGTCGGTCGCGGTCTGCTGCGTGAAGGTGGCGCCTTCCGCCGCAGTGCCGTAACCGGAGAAGTGCAGGCTGTCGCCAGCGGCACCGCCGTTGCCCTCGAACTCGTAGACGCTGTCACCCTGCGCCTGTCCAATCTGGAACACGAAGGTGTCGTTGCCGCCAAGGCCCGAGAGCTGGTCGACGCCGTCGCCGCCGTTGAGGAAGTTGTCTGCGACGTTGCCGTAGATCACGTTGTGCTGGGCATTGCCGATCGCCGAGCTGGCGGTGCCGACATTGAGCGACAAGGTTTCGATGTTGGCGGACAACACGTAGTCCACGGTGGAGTAGACCGTGTCGCTTCCGTAGCTGGCGGTCTCGACCACCACGTCAGCAGAGTTGTCGACGTTGTAGCTGTCGCTGCCAGCATGACCGGTCATCGTATCAACGCCGACACCACCGTTGAGCGTGTTATCGCCATTGTTACCGGTGATCTGGTTGGCGAGCGCGTTGCCGGTCAGGAGCAGATCTGACGCACCGCCCGCGTTGGTGGTCTCCAGGTTCTCCACGTTGGCACCGAGCGTATAGTTGATGCTGGTGAGCACGGAGTCGGTGCCCTGGCCCGCGGCTTCGATCACCGAGTCGCCTACGTCGTAGACGAAGTAGGTGTCGTCGCCGCCGCGGCCGGTCATGCTGTCGACCCCGAGGCTGCCGTTGATGACGTTGTTGCCGTCGTTGCCGATGATGTTGTTGCCGTGGAAGCTGCCGGTCAGGTTGATCGCCGCAGTGCCGTTGGCGTCGGTCGTCTCCAGCGTTTCGATGCTGGCACCGGACGACATCATCCAGCTGGTGCTGACACGAACCGTGTCATTGCCCTGACCGCCGGCTTCTATCACGTCGTCGTCGGCGTGGTCGACGATATAGATGTCGTCGCCGAGCCCGCCGGTCATGTCGTCGCGCCAGGTGCCGCCGTCGATGTAATCGTTGCCGTCGCCGCCCTCGATCGTGTCGTTGGCGGCGAAGCCCTTGAGGGTGTCATCGCCGTCGCCGCCGACCAGCACGTTGACGCCGTTACTGCCGAACAGCCAGTCATCAAACGCAGAACCTTCGACGTTCTCGATGCTGTCGAACTCGTCGCCCGTGGCGTCGCCGCCGCTCGCCGCGCCGGTGATGAGCGAGATGGACACGCCGGCCGACGAGTCGTGATAGACTGCGGTGTCGATGCCGGAGCCGCCGTAGAGGGTGTCGGCGCCGCCGCCGCCCTTGAGGACGTCGTTGTCGCTGTCGCCGTAGAGCGTGTCGGCGCCGCCGCCGCCCTTGAGGACGTCGTTGCCGCCCAGGCCGCCCTGGAGCACGTTGTCGCCGCCGTTGCCGACCAGGAAATCGTCGTGGAACGATCCGCCGAGTTTCTCGATGCTGGTCAGCGTATCGCCTTCAGCAGTGCCGCCGAAGCCTTGATTTGACAGAAGGCTGACCACAACGCCTTCCGTCGAGTCGACGTAGCTCGAGAAGTCGGCACCGCTGCCGCCGTTGATGTGGTCGGCGCCGGCTCCGCCAATGATGACATCGTTGCCGCCAAGGCCGAGAATGTTGTCATCGCCGCCGTGGCCCAAGATCGTGTCGTTGCCATTGGTCACGCCGTTGAGCGCGTTGAGGGTTTCGGCTTCATCGGTTCCCTTGACGATAGCCATCGCAAGTCTCCTCGCTCGGATCGCGTTTCACCACCAGTGTTAGCGGCGCGCTTCTCGTCCAGTGGACGGCTGCAAGTCCGAATCGAGAATCTGGCTGCCCCAATCGCGCCTGATTGTTGGTCGCGCCACGCCGTTCGATGGTTCAACGGTGCACCGCAGGCCTGACCGGTGCGATGCAAAAGGCCGCGCCGTTGCCGGCGCGGCCTCAACTTTTCAGGAGTGCGAGCGGCTAGACGAACACGAAGTCGCTGGCGTCGACCGAGGGTGCGCCCACCAGGGTGATGGTCTCGCTGATGAGGCCGTCCGCCGAGGTGATCAGCCAGTCGGTCGCGGTCTGCTGCGTGAAGGTGGCGCCTTCCGCCGCAGTGCCGTAACCGGAGAAGTGCAGAAGGTCGCCGGCGGCACCGCCGTTGCCCTCGAACTCGTAGACGCTGTCGCCCTGCGCCTGTCCAATCTGGAACACGAAGGTGTCGTTGCCGCCAAGGCCCGAGAGCTGGTCGGCGCCGTAGCCGCCGTTGAGGTAGTTGTTCCCGGCGTTGCCGTAGATCACGTTGTCCTGGGCATTGCCGATGGCGGAGATTGCAGGGCCAGTCGCCAGCGAGAGCGTCTCGATGTTGGCCGACAACGCGTAGTCCACGATGGAGTAGACCACGTCGTTGCCGCCGCCACCGGCTTCGACCACGACGTCGAGCTGGTTTTCGACCATGTAGGTGTCGTCGCCGCCGAGACCGGTCATCGTGTCGGAGTTGCTGCCGCCGTTGAGGATGTTGGCACCATTGTTGCCGACCAGGTTGTTCTGGGCGCTGTTGCCCGTCAGGTTGATCGCTGACGTGCCGCTGGCATCGGTCGTTTCCACCAATTCGACCCAGACGTTGGCCTGCATCGTCCAGCTGGTGCTGGCGTAGACCACGTCGTTGCCCTGGAAGCTGCCTTCCACCACCACATCGTTGACGTCATCGACAATGAATTCGTCGTTGCCGAGGCCGCCGTTCATGATGTCAGCACCGTCACCGCCATTGAGGGTGTCGTTGCCCTCTTCGCCGTAGAGGATGTCAACGCCGTCCATGCCGTACAGGTCATCGTGGTGGTTGCCGCCGTACAAGGTGTCGGCACCGCCGTATCCCTTGAGGATGTCGTTGCCGTCGTTGCCGCGGAGCACGTTGATGTCATCGTCGCCCCAGAGCTGGTCGTTGAGTGCGGAGCCAGTGAGGTTCTCGATGCTGTTGAGCTCGTCGCCCGCAGCGTCGCCGTAAGCAGCGCTGTCGGTGATGAGCGACACAAAAACGCCAGCTGAGGATCCGGCGTAGCTCGCTGTATCGGAGCCGGAACCGCCGTTGAGGGTATCGGCACCGCCGCCACCCTTGAGGATGTCGTCGCCGCCGAGCGCGAAGATGGTGTCGTCGCCGTCGTAGCCAAAAATCAAGTCGCTGCCATTGGTGACGCCATCGGCGCCGTCAATGAGCTCGGAATTTCCAGTGCCAAATACGATAGCCATTTTAGTCTCCTAATGTTCAGATCAAGGGTTGGTGCCTTCAACCCATTGGTCGCGCGGCCCCAGGAGAGGTTTTTCGCCAGCGTGGTAGTCCGCGTTGAAAATGCGTGGTATTGGCGTGGAATATGCATGGTATTTTGCGTTGAAAACGCGCATTCGATTTCGGGCCGCAACGTTGCCGATCTCCCATACGATGTTCGAGCGATACGGCGGCCTCGCGTTTGTCTCGCGGCTGGTGCTGCGCTTTTACGACCGCGTGCTCGCGTCTGCCCGGCTGCACCCGTACTTTGCGGAGACCGACATGCAGCGGCTGGTCGAGCATCAAGCCAAGTTCATCGCCTCGGTCATGGGCGAGCCCGAGTGCTACACCGGCGCCATGATAAAAGACGCGCACGCCCATCTCGATATCGACGATGGGGCGTTCGACGAGATGATCGGCCTGCTCAAGCTGACGCTGGAAGACTTTCAGATCGCCTCAGCCGATGTACGCATGATCGTCGCGGGCCTCAATGCGCATCGCGCGCAGATCGTCGCTCGCCGCGCCGGCGGTTGACGCTCAAACCTGCTGGTGTCGCGGTTCGGAAGTTCGCCCGAGTTCCAGCTCGCTCCGAAGCGAACTTCCGAACCAAAGCGACACCAGCAACTTAATGATCCTAGTGTCCCTTTGGACCCGAAGTTCGCAAAAGTGCCTGCTGAGCAATCGTGCGAACTTCGGGTCCGGGACACTAGGCCGAGTCCAGGCTGTTTTCGCCCAACAGCTCATAGACCTGTTCGTCGCGGTGGAAGCGGGGACAATCCGATCGCGGTAGGAAGCCCGTCGCAATCAGGTCCGCCGCCGCGGCTTGCGTCCGGCCGGTGAGAGCCAGTACGCCGCGCCGAAGGGCGTGGACCAATTGCGTCGCGGTCCGCACCGCGGCACCCGTGACCTCGATCCGCTCGGTCGTACCGTGCCGCCTGTGGCGAACGATCGCTTCGCCCGAATCCAGGCCGGCGCGGACGCGAACAATTCCCGCCGATTGCGTTTCGACCGCCGATTTAGCCGCGAGCGCCGCTCTGCACGCTGCCACAGCGTGATTGCCGGCGCCGGTCGAACCGAACAGCGCCGTGATGCTTGAGTTTCCTGACGCGATCACAATGCCGCCGTGGCGATCGATGATGCCGTGGCTGGATTCGAACAGTGGGTCCATCTGCTGCACCGCTACGTCCGCCGTCATGGCGGCAAAGCCGTGGATGGGACTGACGAGCTCGATCGACAACACGGTGACGTGCTGACGCTCGCCGTTGACGATCGGCGGCTTGGTCGGCGCCGCGCTACCGATGTGAGGGGCTGCTGGTTGCCGTGTGTCTTCACCGATCTCCGGCGGCATCCTGACGGTCAGATCGCGCGCCAAATCCATCAGGCGCTTTACTTCAGCAGCCAGGGCGGAGTTCGTGGGGTCGACTGCCTGCAGGGCACGGGCATGGGGCAGGGCCCGGGACGGCTCGCTCGCCAGCCGCTCGATCAAGGTCCGCAGGATGCGCACCCTCAGCAACTCGACGTCGTTGGCCTGGGTCAGGCGCCAGGCCTCGAACTCGTGACAACGCGGCAGTGCCAGGTTTTCGAGAAAGCCGCCCTTGAGTGTATCGGCCGCCTTTTCAAGCTCCGCTACATCGGATGCGGGTGGCCGCTGCAAAAGCTCGCGGATTTGCCACAAGTCGAGGGCGATCGATTGCCAACTGAGCGCGACCTCCTCGCGATCGGCGGCCAACACCTCCTGTCCGTCGACATTCACGACCCGGCGTAGCTTCGAGAGGCTCCAACGCAACGCTCCCCGCAAATCGTCGGGTGCGTCCCAGAACATCCTGCAAAGCATCTCACGCCGCTGCGGTTCACCGACGACCGCCAGATACGCCAGCAACGCTCGGGTTTTCCGTGATGGCGGAAGGGCAATCGGTTTGCCCTCGCGCAGCACGGTCAGTGCACCCAGCACACGGAGCTCGAGCATCGCGCCGGATTGGTCCGGCCCTGCCGCGGAAGTCATTCGCCCGATCACTTTGTCTTGACGTGATTGCCGCAGGGGCACCGAGACCGCATCGGCCAACCAGCATTCTCTACCATACCCCGAACACATAGCATGCGCGGGTTCTGCACGTCCCGGCGCGCCGCCCTCTGCACCGGCCGGAAACGAGCTTGCGTTACACCGGCTTGAGTAGCACGTGCCGCTTGCGGCCGAGCGAAAGCTTGATGACGCCTTCCGGCGTCAGCAGGTCCGGCGTCAGCAGCATCTTCTCGTCGGTCACGGTCGAGTCGTTGATCCTCAATCCGCCACCTTTGATCTGGCGACGGGCGTCGCCGTTCGACGTCACCAGGCCGGCGCGCACAAAGGCGGACAGAACGCCCAAGCTCGCCATTTCGGCGTTGGGGATTTCGACGGTCGGCAGGCTTTCGGCGAGTCCGCCCTCCTCGAACGTGCGTCGCGCCGTTTCGGCCGCCTCGTCGGCCGCGGCACGGCCGTGCACCAGTGCGGTCGCCTCGGTGGCGAGCACCTTCTTCGCCTCGTTGAGCTCGGAGCCTTTGAGCGCCGCCAGCCGCGCGATCTCATCAAGCGGCAGCACGGTGAACAGCTTGAGGAAGCGCGCCACGTCGCCGTCCTCGGTGTTGCGCCAGAACTGCCAGTAGTCGTACGGGCTCACCAGGTCGGCGTTGAGCCAGACCGCGCCGGCCGCGGTCTTGCCCATCTTGGCGCCGGACGAGGTGGTAATCAGCGGCGAGGTCAGCGCAAACAGCTGCGCGTTCGCCATCCGACGGCCGAGATCGATGCCGTTGACAATGTTGCCCCACTGGTCGGAGCCGCCCATCTGCAGCACGCAGCCGGTGCGCTTGTAGAGCTCGACGAAATCATAGGCCTGCAGGATCATATAGTTGAACTCGAGGAAGGAGAGTTCCTGCTGGCGGTCGAGCCGCAGCTTCACCGAATCGAACGCCAGCATGCGGTTGACCGAGAAATGCCGGCCGACATCGCGCAGGAAATCGATGTAGTTGAGCGAATTCAGCCAGTCGGCGTTGTTCGCCATGATGGCGTTGCCGCCTGAGCCATCGAACTTCAGGAACTTGGCGAACACCTGCCGGATGCCCTTGAGATTCTCTTCGATGATCTCGTCGGTGAGCACGCGCCGCGTTTCGTCCTTGCCGGACGGGTCGCCGACCCGGGTGGTGCCGCCGCCCATCAGCGCAACGGGCCGGTGACCGGTCTGCTGCAGCCAGTGCAGCATCATGATCGGCAGCAGCGAGCCGATGTGCAGCGACGGCGCGGTGCAGTCGAAGCCAATGTAGGCGGTGATCGTCTTCGCCTGGGCGAGCAAATCCAGCGCATCCGGCTCCGAAACCTGATGGATGAAGCCGCGCGACGCCAGAACGTTAAGGAAATCGGACTTATATCCGCTCATCGGCTGTGCTCTGATTTGCCGGTGGTGTAACAGGGTCCGGCGCGGGATTCAAAAGGGGCTGGGGCGTCAACGAAGTGGCTGCGCTCGCCGCGCGGCCTGCCGATCACATTTCCGACCACCAGCGGCGCGCCGCGGCCGATGCATGGCGGCGTGGTGGCGAACCCGTAATCGTCAATTCGTCGGGCCTATGGCTGCGGTCGGCCAGTCCGAACGCACCATGTCCCGCACCATTCGCTCGACGCCGTGGGTGATGCGCGCCAGCCGCTCGACGTCGACCTTGTCGGGCGTGTCGGTCGGCTTGTGGTAGTGCGGATAGCGGAAGTAGGCGGTATCGGTGATCATTACCGCCGGATAGCGGAACTGCTCGAACGACCAGTGATCCGACCAGTCAATGCCGGGGATGAATCCCGGCGCCACGCCGCCGACGGTCGGAAATTTCGTGTGCTGGCGGAACGAGCCGATCAACGCTTGCATCAGGTCGCGCGAGCCGGTCATGGCGACGAAGGCGATGAAATCGCCCTTGTTCGGATAGAGAAGGCCCAGCGGCGGCGGATACTTCTGGCTGCCCGGCTCGTCCAAGAAGCAGCCCAGCGTTTCCAGTGAGATCATGCCGATGACCGGTTCGCGGCGTTGCGCGAGAAGTTTCGCGTAGCGATAGCTGCCCATGTCGGGCGTCTTGAAGTACGGCGGCTCCTCGTTGACGAACAGCACCAGGCGGATGCGTGTTTCGCTCTTGTTGCGCAGATCGGCAAGCAGGCGCGCCAGCTCGATCACCGCCGCAGTGCCTGTGCCGTTGTCGTTGGCGCCGGGCGCGTCGCCGTATAAGTCGTAGTGAGCACCCAGTACGATGGTGCCGCGGCTCGCATCTGGTTGCGCCGGCTCTATCGTGGCTTCGATGTTGCGGACCACGCGGCCATCGACCTGGAAGACCTGCGGCACGGTCTGATAGCCGAGCGCCTCCAGTTCGCTCTCGATGTAGCGCGCCGCCTTTTCCAGTTCATCGTAGTGGTTGATGTTATGCGGCCGGCTGGCGATCGCCCAGATATGTGTCCGCAGCAGTGTCGCAGTCGCCTCCTCGGGCGGGACGAGGGTCGGCAGCGGTCCGGCATGCGCAGTGCCGGGAACAGCGGTGACGTATCGCACTCCGGCTGCGACAGCGGCAACGAGTGCCGCAAGCACGATGAAGCTGGTCAGCAAGATCGTCATACGTCGTCTCATGGGCGCGGCCGATCAAGTGCCGCTGCAAGCGGCGGCACGGCGTATCGGATCGCGAGGAAACACGCCGTCCAACCGATCGCGAGTGCGATGATAGCAGGCGCCCAATAGCTCGTGCCGCCCGCATGATCGAGGCTTGCGAGAAACGCGGTGAGCGCAAGCACGAAGATCATCGCGAGGCCGGGACCGAGCAGGATGGTGTCGCGGATCGCTGGCAGGCTGTCGGCATCGTCGATGGCGAGCCCCGCCAGCACGAATAGCGGCACGATCGGCAATGCGCTGAGCCGTCCGACCCAGGCAGCGTCCCAAATCTGCGCCGCCACAAGCAGCGCGAACAGCGAGATCCCGAACAGCACGACGCGCCAGCGCCGCTGCCACCAGAAGGCGCCGAATGTCACGGTTGCAGCGGCAGTGCGCGCGGCTGACCGCCGCCCAACGCGTGACCAAAGCGCGACCGACCCCACACTCGTCGTCACCACGTAGAATGCCGTGATGACAGCAGGCGGCGGCAGCTGCGGATCGATCTGCGGTGCGAGCCAGATCGCGAGCACGCCCCACGTCAGCGCTGCTGCAATACCGGTCGCGTAGGATGCGGTTCGGTCCTCGCCGCGCGCGCTTCTCGCCCAGCGGAACGCCACCACAAAGGCGAAGCACAGGCAGCCGTTGAGCACGATGATCGGCATCATCGCGGCGGTCAGCGCAACCGGGTCCTTGTCGGGCGAAGTCACGAGGCCGATGCCGTTGAGCACCGGGAACGTCAGCATGGCGCCGGCGACGCGCCGGTCGTCGGAACTTCCGATCCAGCCGATCAGCAAGAAGGCGAGCGTGCCGAAGGCGAGCTTGGCTGCGAACACCGCGAGGTCGAACGGCATCACCGCGGCCTCCGGCCGGGAAAGGACTAGCTCCGCCGGTCGATCTTAAGCCGCTTATCGAGATATTCGGCGATCAATTCCATCAGCGGTTCGATCTTGCCGTCGAAGAAGTGATTGGCGCCGGGCACCACCTTCTGCTCGATGATGATGCCCTTCTGGGTCTTGAGCTTGTCGACCAGGCCGGTGACGTCCTTGTGCGGCACCACCGCGTCCTTGTCGCCGTGCACGATCAGGCCTGACGAGGGGCAGGGCGCCAGAAACGAAAAGTCGTAGAGATTGGCCGGCGGCGCGACGGAGATGAAGCCCTCAATCTCCGGACGGCGCATCAGGAGCTGCATCCCGATCCAGGCGCCGAACGAGAAGCCTGCGATCCAGCACGAGCGCGCCTCGGGGTTGATCGACTGTGCCCAGTCGAGCGCCGACGCTGCATCCGACAGCTCGCCGGTGCCGTGGTCGAATGCACCTTGGCTCCGCCCCACGCCGCGGAAGTTGAAGCGGATCGCGGCGAAGCCGCGGTGCACGAACGCGTAGTAGATCTGATAGATGATCTGATGGTTCATCGTGCCGCCGAACTGCGGATGCGGATGCAGCACGATGGCGATCGGCGCGTTCTTCTGCGGTGCGGGGTGGTACCGGGCTTCGATCCGGCCGGCGGGACCGGTGAAGATGACCTCAGGCATGGACTTCAAGACCTTGGCGGCCGGGGCTCGGCGGGGCGGATGGAGCGGACCAAAGTGCGCTTGACGCGAGCGGCGGACGCACGTAACTGTTTAGAACTATTCTAATTTACCGGGAACTCTCGCGGCGCGGGAGCCGCGCCAGACGCGGAGCCGACCGGAAGAGCGGCGGCTTCTTAGCATGATGTGCAGGTGCAAAAGCAAGTAAAATGAGTGGCTAAGGGCGGGGCGGAGGCGTTTGGTTACCGCTTTGGCCCGGTGGGAAGGCAATGACGGAATTGGCCTATTTGGATTGGAACGCCACCGCCAAGCTGCGGCCCCAGGCGCGCGAAGCGGTGCTCGCGGCCCAGGAGGTCGGGAACCCGTCCTCGGTCCATGGGGCCGGGCGGGCCGCCCGAAGGACGGTGGAACAGGCCCGCGAACAGGTGGCCGCGATGGTCGGGGCAAAGTCCCAGGAGGTCGTGTTCACCTCTGGCGGAACCGAGGCCAACGCCTGGGCGCTGTCCCCCTTGATTGGCGAGGTGCTGCTGGTTTCGGCCATCGAGCACCCGTCGGTTCGCAGCGGAGGGCGGTTTGCAGCCGCCGAGGAGATTCCGGTCACGGACGACGGTGTGATCGATCTAGCGGCCTTGAAGCGGCGCTTGGCTGGTGCGTCGCGCCCGCTGGTCTCCATCATGCTCGCCAACAACGAGACCGGCGTCGTCCAGCCGGTGGCTCGAGCTGTCGAGCTGGTGCACGCTGTGGGCGGATTGCTCCATATTGACGCGGTACAGGGGCCGGGGCGGATCGACTGTGATTTCGCGGCGCTTGGCGCCGACCTGATGACGCTCTCAGCACATAAGATTGGTGGTCCCCAGGGCGTTGGCGCGCTGCTCAAGCGCGAAGCTCTCGAGCTTGAACCCTTGCTCCGCGGTGGCGGGCAGGAGCGCGGCGCGCGGGCCGGCACTGAGAATGTTCCCGGCATTGCCGGCTTTGGCGCCGCTGCGGCGGCCGTGCGGCAGGGCTGGACCGACGAGGCCGCCCGAATGACGGTCCTGCGGGATCGATTGGAAGCCGGGCTCAAGGCGATTTCGCCACAGGCCACGGTATTTGGTGCAGGCGCGTCCCGACTGCCCAACACCACGCTCTTTGCCGTCCCCGGCGTGAAGGCGGAGACGGCGGTGATCGCCCTCGACCTCGAAGGCGTCGCGGCGTCCTCGGGCGCGGCCTGCTCGTCGGGCAAGGTAACCCCATCCCACGTGCTGGCGGCTATGGGCGTCCCGGCTGAGCTGATCCGCGGAGCAATCCAACTCAGCCTGGGCTATGCGACCAAGGAGATCGAGATCGAAGCGGTACTGAAGGCTTGGGCCAAGCTCCACGAGGGCCTATATAAGTCGGGAAAACAGGAGGATATCGCCGCCTGAAGGGTGCCAAGACCCGGAACGCGAACTGACCATACCGACCGAATCCAACCCCGCGGTCCTTGAAACCGCAGCGGAGGAAGTGAATGCCGGCCGTGCAAGAGACGATCGAGCGGGTCCGCCGCATCGACGTCGACCAATACAAATACGGATTTGTGACCGACATCGAGTCCGACAAGGCCCCGAAGGGCCTGTCGGAGGACACCGTCCGTTTCATCTCGGCCAAGAAATCCGAGCCGGAGTGGATGCTGAACTGGCGGCTCGACGCCTACCGCCGCTGGCTCACCATGCGCGAGCCGACCTGGGCGCGCGTCAACTATCCGAAGATCAATTACCAGGATTACTACTATTACTCGGCGCCGAAGAGGAAGGCGCTGGCTTCGCTCGACGAGGTCGATCCGGAAATCCTCAAGACCTACGAGAAGCTCGGCATTCCGCTGCGCGAGCAGGAGATCCTCGCCGGCGTTGTGCGGCCCAGCGAGGGTGGCGACGGTGTCGAAGGCCGCGCCTATTCGAAGGTCGCGGTTGATGCAGTGTTCAATTCCGTCTCGGTCGCGACGACTTTCCAGGAAGAACTTAAGAAGGCCGGCGTGATCTTCATGCCGATCTCGGAGGCGCTGCGCGAGCACCCCGACCTTGTGAAGAAGTATCTCGGCACCGTGGTGCCGGTGTCCGACAACTTCTTCGCCACGCTCAATTCGGCAGTGTTCTCCGACGGCTCGTTCGTCTACGTGCCGCCGGGTGTGCGCTGCCCGATGGAGCTTTCGACCTACTTCCGCATCAACGAGAAGGACACCGGGCAGTTCGAGCGCACGCTCATCATCGCCGACAAGGGCTCGTACGTGAGCTACCTCGAAGGCTGCACCGCGCCGATGCGCGACGAGAACCAGCTCCACGCCGCGGTGGTCGAGTTGGTCGCGCTCGACGACGCCGAGATCAAGTATTCGACCGTGCAGAACTGGTATCCCGGCGACGCCGAGGGCAAGGGCGGCATCTACAACTTCGTCACTAAGCGCGGCGACTGCCGCGGTGCGCGCTCGAAGATTTCCTGGACCCAGGTGGAGACCGGCTCGGCGATCACTTGGAAATATCCGAGCTGCATCCTGCGCGGCGACAATTCGACCGGCGAGTTCTACTCGATCGCAATCTCCAACGGACGCCAGCAGGTCGATAGTGGCACCAAGATGCTGCACCTCGGCAAGAACACCAAAAGCCGCATCATCTCCAAGGGCATAGCGGCGGGCCGCTCCGACAACACCTATCGCGGCCTGGTGACGGCGCATCGCCGGGCGACCGGCGCGCGCAACTTCACCAACTGCGACTCGCTTCTGATCGGTGATCACTGCGGCGCGCACACCGTGCCTTATATCGAAGCGAAGAACTCCTCCGCCGTGTTCGAGCACGAGGCGACGACCTCCAAGATTTCCGAGGAGATGCTGTTCTATTGCCGCCAGCGTGGGTTGTCTGCCGAGGAAGCGATCGCGCTGGTGGTCAACGGCTTCGTCAAAGACGTGCTGCAGCAACTGCCGATGGAGTTTGCGGTCGAGGCGCAGAAGCTCATTTCGATCAGTCTCGAAGGCTCGGTCGGCTGAGCGCGGCGCGGGGTGAGGGGCGCGCGATGTCGGCGCTGGACAAGGCTGTCGCTGAACTCGAAGCCAAGCGCACCAGGGAGGAGAGCGAACGCCGGACCCGCCATTGGGCGGCGAGCGCGTTCTTGAAGGAGTTCTTCGAGGCCGATATCGCAACGTCGAAGAAGCTGAGGGATAACGGGGTGCAGGCGGCCTTTGATGGTGCGCGCATCCTGCTGCAGAAGCCGGAAGAAGGTGTCTACGCGGAAGGAATGATGATCGTGGTCGGGGAGCAGGGCGAGATCGACGTAAGCGGCCGGTCGCTCGGCCCCCTCAACGCGGCCGACAAGGACATCAAGAGGAACGAGCTGATTGCCGAGATCATCGCGCATTTCAGCCTATAGGTCAGAAGGAACTTCGAAGTGCCAATGTTGGAAATCAAGAATTTGCACGTCACCGTCGACGGCAAGCAAATTCTCAACGGTCTCGACCTCACCGTGAACAAGGGTGAGGTGCATGCGATCATGGGCCCGAACGGTTCGGGCAAGTCCACGCTGGCCTATGTGATGGCCGGCAAGGCTGGCTACGAGCCGACCGAGGGCGAGATCCTGCTCGACGGCGAGAACGTGCTGGAGATGGATCCGGACGAACGCGCCGCCAAGGGCCTGTTCCTGGCGTTCCAATATCCGCTGGAAATTCCGGGCGTCGCGACCATGACGTTCCTGCGCACCGCGCTCAACGCGCAGCGCAAGCGCCGCGGCGAGACAGAGCTGTCCACACCGGAATTCATCAAGAAGGTGCGCGAAGCTGCCGCCAAGCTCGAGATCGACATGGAGATGCTGCGCCGCGGCGTTAACGTCGGATTCTCCGGCGGCGAGAAGAAGCGCAACGAAATTCTGCAAATGGCGCTGCTGCAGCCACGCCTTTGCGTGCTCGACGAAACCGATTCCGGGCTCGACATCGATGCGCTGAAGATCGTGTCCGACGGTGTCAACCGGCTGCGCTCGCCGGACCGCGCCATGGTCGTCATCACCCACTATCAGCGGCTGCTCGATCACATCGTGCCCGACGTGGTGCATGTGCTGTCGCGCGGCCGCATCGTGAAGACCGGCGGCAAGGAGCTCGCCCACGAGCTCGAAGCCTTCGGCTACGCGCAGTTCCAGGACGACGCGGCATAGTCATGAACGCCGAAATCCGCCCGATGAAGACCGCCGCCGAACTTGCGCTCGCGGAAACCTTCGCGTCCGCAAAGCCGAAGCTGCCGGGCGACGGCAAGGTCGTGGCGCTGCGCGAGGCCGCGTTCAAGCGGTTCGACGCCCAGGGCTTGCCACACCGGCGCGTCGAGGAATGGAAATACACCGATTTGCGCGCGCTGATGCGCGAAGCGAAGCCGCTTGCCGGTCTGCCCGATGCGGCAGCAAAGACGCGGGCCAAGTCAGCCGGGCGAATGCTCGTCGACATCGATGCGCGGCGGCTGGTGTTCGTCGACGGCACCTTCGTGCCGGAACTGTCCGATCTCGAAAAGCTCGAAGCCGGCCTCGAGGTTCGCTCGCTGGCGCAGGCGCTCGCCGCAGGCGATCCGCTTGTGGCCGCGCATCTCGGCAAGGTCGTGCCGGCCGACGGCGAAGCCGCGGTCGCGCTCAACACCGCGCTGATGAGCGACGGCGCGGTCATTCGCGTGGCCGCAGGCGCGACGGTTGAGCGGCCGATCCATCTCGTGTTGGTCGCCGCCTCCGACAAGCCCGCTTCGATCTTCACGCGTTCGCTGGTGGTGATCGAGAAGGACGCCCGCGTCATGCTGGTCGAGAGCCATGAAGGCATGGCGGAGCACCAGGTCAACACAGCGCTGGAATTGATCGTCGGCGATGGCGCACATGCCGATCACATCAAGATCACCAGCGGTGCAGGCGCCGTCGTCCACGTCTCTTCGTTGATGGCAGCGATCGGCGCGCGCGCCAGGTTCAACGACTTCAGTTACACAACCGGCGGCGCGGTCGTGCGCAACCAGCTGTTCCTTCGCTTCGACGGCGACGGCACGGTCGCCAATATCCGCGGTGCAAGCCTGCTCAAGGGCAACCAGCACGCCGATGCGACGCTCGTTCTTGATCACGCGGTCGGCGGCTGCCAGAGCCGCGAGGTGTTCAAGACGGTGCTCGACGGCAAGAGCCGCGGCGTGTTCCAGGGCAAGATCATCGTGCGCCCGCAGTCGCAGAAGACCGATGCCAAGATGATGACCAATTCGCTGCTGCTGTCCGACGAGGCCGAGGCCAGCCAGAAGCCGGAGCTGGAAATCTTTGCCGATGACGTGCAGTGCGGTCATGGCGCCACGTCCGGCGCGCTGGACCAGAACCTCAAGTTCTACCTGATGTCGCGCGGCATCCCGGAGGTTGAGGCCGAGGCGCTGCTGGTGCAGGCGTTCGTTGGCGATGCGGTCGAGGGCATCGAGCACGCCGGGCTGCGCGATGCGCTGATGGACGATGTGGTCGCGTGGCTCAGGGCGCGGGGGAGCTGATCCGATGCATCCCGCAGTGACCAACGGCAGCTACGATGTCGCCCGCATCCGTAAGGATTTCCCGATCCTCTCGATGCAGGTCTACGGCAAGCCGCTCGTCTATCTCGACAATGCCGCGTCGGCGCAAAAGCCCAATGCAGTTCTCGACCGTATCCAGCAGGCCTACACATCCGAATACGCCAACGTGCACCGCGGGCTGCACTATCTCGCCAACGCCGCGACCGAAGGCTACGAGGGCGCGCGCGACATCGTTCGCACGTTCCTCAATGCGCCGAAGCGTGAGGAAATCATCTTCACGCGCAACGCCACCGAGGCGATCAACCTTGTTGCCTATACGTTTGGCCGCGAGCGCATCAAGGCCGGCGACGAGATCGTGCTCTCGATCATGGAGCACCATTCCAACATCGTGCCGTGGCATTTCCTGCGTGAGCGCCAGGGCGCGGTGATCAAATGGGCGCCGGTGGACGAAGAGGGCTACTTCCTCATCGACGAATTCGAAAAGCTGTTGTCGCCGCGCACCAAGATGGTTGCGATGACCCACATGTCGAACATGATCGGCACCCACGTTCCGGTCAAAGAGGTGGTGAAGCGTGCAAAGAGCCGCGGCATCCCGGTGTTGATCGACGGCAGTCAGGCGGCGGTGCACCTCGAGGTCGACGTTCAGGACATCGGCTGCGATTTCTATGTCTTCACCGGCCACAAGCTCTATGGGCCGTCAGGCATTGGCGTCCTGTGGGGCAAATACGATCACCTCGCGTCCATGCCGCCGTTCAACGGTGGCGGCGAGATGATCCGCGAGGTGTTCGAGGACCGCATCACGTATGGCGAGCCGCCGCACCGTTTCGAGGCGGGCACGCCGTCGATCGTCCAGGCGATCGGGCTTGGGGCGGCGATCGAATACGTCAATTCGGTCGGCAAGCCCCGCATCCAGGCCCACGAGGCCGACCTGGTGCGCTACGCCCACGACCGACTGCGCGAGATCAATTCGCTCCGTATCATCGGCACCACCAAGGACAAGGGCCCGATCGTGTCGTTCGAAATGAAGGGCGCACACCCCCATGACGTTGCGACCGTGATCGACCGTGCCGGCGTCGCGGTGCGCGCCGGCACCCATTGCGCCATGCCGCTGCTCAATCGCTACGGCCTGACGGCCACCTGCCGGGCCTCCTTTGCGCTGTACAACACACGTGACGAGATCGATCACCTGGCGCGGGCGCTGATCAAAGCTCAGGACATGTTCTCATGATCGACGAAGCAAAGAATGGCGAAGTGAAGCTGGAATCGGGCACCGAAGCGAAAGCCGACAGCGGCGGCGGGTCTGCGTTGCCGGAGGCCGAGATCA
Organism: uncultured Alphaproteobacteria bacterium; assembly: GCA_963787955.1. Lineage (GTDB taxonomy): Bacteria > Pseudomonadota > Alphaproteobacteria > Rhizobiales > Xanthobacteraceae > Z2-YC6860. The sequence continues at coordinate 80,555 of CAWBFG010000043.1, forward strand.
CGCGCCTGACCGACGAGATCGTGGCCGCGCTCAAGACGGTCTATGATCCGGAAATTCCGGCGGATATCTATGAACTCGGCCTGATCTACAAGATCGACATCGCCGACGATCGCTCGGTGAAGGTCGACATGACGCTGACCACGCCGAACTGCCCGTCGGCACAGGAACTGCCGGTGATGGTGGAGAACGCTGTTTCCAGCGTCGCCGGTGTCGGCAAGGTGGATGTCAGCGTGGTCTGGGATCCGCCGTGGGATCAGAGCCGGATGTCCGACGAGGCGCGGCTGGTTCTCAACATGTGGTGACTTGATGTTGCGGCGTGCGACAGCGGTTCTGTTGCTCGCGGCCACGATCGGGTCGGCGCAGGCGCAGGACGGTCATGGCTGCCATGATGGTCACGTCGTCGATGAGCCCGCCGCCCTCCGGCCGGGATTGATCGTCGGCAAGCAGGCGCGCAACCATTTTTATTCCGGCACCGACAAGCGCGACGATTGCCCCGGCGCCGGCGCGGTGTGTCGCAGCAAGGCCTATGTCGTGCCCGGCGACAAGGTCCTCGTTGCCGAGGACAAGGCGCCCGGGCTTGTCTGCGTGGCGTTTATCGACCGGAAGGGCACCGTCACCGCCGGCTGGCTACCGGAACGCGCCGTGGACATCAGGCCGGCGGCGCAGCCTCCGATCACGGCTTGGCTCGGCAAGTGGAAATATCTCAATTCGAACATCACCATCAAACGCGGCAAGGCGGCGGGCTCGCTGGACATCGAGGGTGATTCGTGGAGCAAGCGATATCAGAGCGTGAACGAGGGCGTGATTTCCGGCGAAGGCGTCATCCCGAAAGGAAATGCCTTGGCCTTTGCGGATGACGCCGGAGAGACCGTTCCGATCGAGAAGGCCGACAAGTTGAGCTGTGCGCTGACGTTCGCGCTCGTCCACGGCGTGCTGATCGTCCACGACAACGGCAATTGCGGGGGAGCCGGTGTGTATTTTACCGGTTTTTACCGCCGCAAACGTTAGAATAGCTGCAAGACTCGGCCGAACCCTTGGCAATCCGACCGGGAAGTGACTATCTGATTGCTTCAATACGGCCCCTCGGGCCTGGAACTGGAGACGATTGACATGGCCACGGTGCGGCCAAGACCTCAGGCGATGCGGCTTTCGGAAGCGGCGGCAAGCCGCATCAAGGAGCTTATGGCCAAGATGGATCGCCCGGTTGCCGGCTTGCGCGTCGGCGTCAAGAACGGCGGCTGCGCCGGCATGGAATACACAATGGAATACGCCGACAGGGTCAATCCGACCGACGAAGTGGTCGAGGACAAGGGTGTCAAGATCCTGATCGATCCCAAGGCCGTGCTGTTCCTGCTCGGCACCGAGATGGATTACAAGGTCGAGAAGCTGTCGTCGCAGTTCATTTTCAACAACCCGAATCAGACCTCGGCTTGCGGCTGCGGCGAGTCCGTCCTGCTGACACCGGCCCAGCACGACAGCGCCGAGGCGCACTAAGCGTGCCGGCGCCTTGAACGCCGCCCGCGACCACGATCCCGAGCACATCGCCGAGCTGTTCGCCGCATTCGGCCCGGTTGAGGTGCGCCGCATGTTCAGCGGCGCCGGCATCTTCTCCGGCGGCCTGATGATCGGGCTCATCAGCCGCGGGGTGATTTATCTCAAAGCAGATGCCGCCACGATTCCCGCATTTGAACGCGAGGGGCTCGGCCCCTTTACCTATACGACCAAGACGGGACGCCGCTCCCTGATGTCGTACTGGCAGATGCCCGAGCGGCTCTACGACGATCCGGACGAACTGGCGCGCTGGGCGCAGCAAGCCCACGCCGCCGCGCTCAGTGCTGGTCTCGCTCCGAAGCGCCGCGTCAAATTGCGGCAGCAATCGCAGCGCCGGACAGCGCGTTCGGCAAACCTTCGCAACAAGAAATAGGCTTGGCTGCGGCTCAGGCGACCTTGGCTGCTTCACCGCCGGAGGCGAATTCCGGATCGGTCTCGCAGATCACCCGGTTGCGCCCGTTGCGCTTGGCGGCGTAGAGGCAGCCATCGGCGCGCGCGATCAGCGATTGCACCGTGTCGCCGTTGCGCGTCGTCGCGACGCCGACCGAGACCGTCACCCGGCCGAGATTCTGGCCGGTCGAGCGCTTCATCAGCTCCTTCGCCATCACCGCGCGGCGGATGTGGTCGCCCACCGTGACGGCCGAGCGCAGCACGGTGTTCGGCAGCACCACCGCGAACTCCTCGCCGCCATAGCGCGCCGCGGTATCCTGGCCCTTGACGTTCTGCTTCATCGACATCGCGACGAGGCGCAGCACCTGGTCACCGGTGAGGTGGCCCCAGGTGTCGTTGAACGATTTGAAGTGGTCGATATCGGTCAAGATCAGCGACAATGGCTCGCTGCGCTCGGTGGCGTCGCTGAGCGCTTTTGCCATCGCGGTGTCGAAGTGCTTGCGGTTGGAGAGCCCGGTCAGGGGGTCGGTCAAGCTCTCGGTGCGGACGGTTTCCAGGTTTTCCTGTAGCTGACTGATTTCCTGCCGCGATGCGTTGAGCCGCGCTTCGAGCGTGTTGTTGTTGGTTTGCATCTCGTTGGCGGTCTGCACCAGGCTTTCGATGATGGCGCGGATACCCTCACGGTCCTTGGCGCTGCCGAGCTTGTTGCTCATGTCGGCGAGGCTCTCGTGATAGCTCGAGGCCGTGCCGACCGCAGAATCGACCATCGCCATGACCTGGTTGATTTCGTCCATCACGCGCGAGCCGACCTTGTCGAGACGGTCGGTGATGCGGGATGGGGAGAGGTACGTCGAATAGACGCTTTCGAGATCGGCGTCGGTCAAGGTGCCGTTCTTCTGCAGCGTTTCATTGATGGTCTGGTTGAGCGAGGGGTTGTAGCCCGTCGCGTAGGCGTACCAGACCTCGTAGTTGCGCGGGATCGCCGGCTGGCGTAGCGCCTTGATTTGGCTGAGTGCGATTTCGGCGAACGCAAGGGTGCGCTCGTGCTCAGCGGCACTTCCGGCCATTGGATCTCCCCGCTCGGAGGCGCGATGCCCCCCGGCCTACCCCGATTGCGAGCGCGTCGCTCGGGCGGTGTAGTGCCCCGAAACAACGCAAAATACGGTATTCCAGGGTGGTGAAGGACTGGTAAACGCGGCGTTAGGGAAAGCCTGACAGCGACTACACCCTGGCGCGCACCGGCCGCAGCAGGAAGGCGGGAAGGTGTTCGCCGCCCGCAGGCTCCGCGGGCTCGTGGCGGCGGGGGGGCTTGCGGTCGTCGAGATGCGCCACGATAGGCGCCGGAGCACGCTCGCGGTGCCGCGCTTGATCGCCGGACGAATGACGTCCCTCGCGCGGGTGGCGGTTCTCGCGCGGCGCGCGATGCTTGTTCGAGCCACCGCCGTCGCGCCGGACGCTACCTTCACGTTCGCCAGCGTGGCCGTTATTCGGCGCCGATGGCTCACCAGTCCAGTTGATGCTCTGGCCGATCAGTTTCTCGATCGCGGCCAGCGATTTGGTATCGGCGGGGCTAACGATGGTGATTGCGGTGCCGGACTTGCCGGCGCGGCCGGTGCGGCCGATCCGGTGAACATAGTCGTCGGCGTGGTGCGGCACGTCGAAATTGAAGACGTGACTGACGTCCGGAATATCGAGGCCGCGGGCGGCGACGTCGGAGGCGATCAGCAGCGTCACGGTGCCGTTGCGGAATGAATCGAGCGCCGCTGTGCGCGCTGCCTGGTCCAAATCGCCGTGCAGTGCAGCGGCGTTGAAGCCATGGCGCACCAGCGAGCGATGCAACTGTGCCACCTCGCGCTTGCGGTTGCAGAAGATGATGGCGTTCTTGAAATTGTCGGCGCCGCGCAGCAGGCGCCGCAGCGTGTCCCGTTTGTCATGCGGCTCGCGGCCGGTCTTGACGAGCTGCTGCTTGATCGCATCGACCGTGGTTGCCGGGCGTGCGACTTCGACCTTCACGGGGTTGTGCAAGAACTGCTCGGTAATGCGCCGGATCTCCGGCGGCATCGTTGCGGTGAAGAACAGGGTCTGGCGGGTGAAGGGAACGAGCTTGCAAATGCGCTCGATGTCGGGGATGAAGCCCATGTCCAGCATTCGGTCCGCCTCGTCGATGACGAGAAGCTCGACGCCAGACATCAGGAGTTTGCCGCGCTCCGAATGATCGAGCAGGCGGCCGGGCGTTGCGATCAGCACGTCGACGCCGCGAGTGAGCTTGCTGTCTTGGTTTTCAAAAGAAACGCCCCCAATAATGAGGGCGACGTTGAGCTTGTGATTGGTGCCGTACTTGACGAAGCTCTCCTCGACCTGCGCGGCGAGTTCGCGCGTCGGCTCCAGGATGAGCGTGCGCGGCATCCGGGCTCGAGCACGTCCAGATTCCAGCATGGTCAGCATCGGCAGCACGAATGCCGCGGTCTTGCCGGTGCCAGTCTGCGCGATGCCGAGCACGTCGCGCCGTGCGAGCACGTGCGGGATGGCCTGCTGCTGAATCGGGGTGGGGGTGGTGTAGCCGGCCGCCTGAACGGCGGAGAGAACCTTGTCGGACAAGCCGAGTTCGGAAAAGGACATAAAACCTCTGGTCGGGACCGCCGGAACCGCGCCGGACAATAGACGATACGGTGATGCGCGGGAGAGCGGTCGAATCTTCATTCGTTCCGTTGCGCCGCAAAATAGGGTGCAAGGCCCGAAAGTCAATGCTTCGTCCTCTCCTAAGTTAAATTAACTCCTTCGCTTTTTGCTTTAGGGCGGTCACCGAAACGTCATGGCTGGCGCTCTCCCAAGCATCCCCGACGCCTTTTTCGAGGTGGAATGTTCCCGTTGGATGCACTGTGTGTGGCGAACGAATTCGCCTGCGGCGGAGCGCAAGGAATGACAATTGTTCTTTTGCTTTCATGGCCTTGCCACCGTGCTAAGCCAAGCCATGGCAAGGGTTCTCGACCTCATCGGCAGCACGCCGCTGGTTGAAGTCACGCGGCTCGAAACCGGGCCATGCCGGTTGTTTCTCAAGCTCGAAAGCGCCAACCCATCGGGTTCCATCAAGGATCGCCCCGCGCGGGCGATGATCGAGGCGGCAGAGGCTGACGGCAGTCTCAAGCCTGGCGGTACCATCATCGAGGCGACCGCCGGCAATACCGGTCTCGGGCTCGCGCTGGTCGCTGCGCAGAAAAACTACCGCACCGTTCTGGTGGTGCCCGACAAGATGTCGCGCGAGAAAATCCTGCACGCGCGGGCCTTGGGCGCGCAGGTTCACATCACGCGCACTGACGTCGGCAAAGGCCATCCCGACTATTACCAGGACCTGGCGCAGACCATCACGGCGCGCACCAAGGGCGCGATCTTCATCAACCAGTTCGAGAATCCCGCCAATCCGCTGGCACACGAAGCAACCACGGCGCCGGAACTGCTCAAGCAAATGGATGGCAATATCGACGCCATCGTCGTCGGCGTCGGGTCCGGCGGCACGTTGACCGGCGTCGGACGCTTCATGAAGCGCGCCTCGCCGAAGACTGAAATGATTCTTGCCGATCCGGTCGGCTCGGTGCTGGCGCCCTTCGTCAACTGCGGCGAGATGATCGAGGCCGGGAGCTGGACGGTCGAGGGTATCGGCGAAGATTTCATTCCGCCCAATGCCGATCTCACCCTTTTACGCGCCGCCTATTCGATCACCGACCAGGAGAGCTATGCCGCCGCGCGCAATCTGCTGCGCAAGGAAGGCCTGTTCGCCGGTTCGTCGTCCGGCACGCTGCTCGCCGCAGCGTTGCGCTACTGCAGGCTGCAGAGCAAGCCGAAGCGGGTGGTAAGCCTGGTCTGCGATTCCGGCGCCAAGTACCTCTCCAAGGTGTACAACGACTCGTTTCTCGCACAGGAAGGTTGGATCGAACGCACCCGGTCGGGCACCGTGCGTGATCTCGTCATCAACCGGCATGAGGAGGGCGGCGCAGTCGAGGTGCGGCCGCTCGACACGCTGCGCACCGTGTTCGCACGCATGCGCGCCGCTGACGTGTCGCAGATCCCGGTGGTCGAGGACGACAAGATCGTCGGCCTGGTCGACGAAAGCGATCTGCTCTCGGCACTGCTGACTGAACAGGACAACGCGTCGCGTGCGTTCGATCGTCCGGTGAAGGACGTGATGGTGACGAGGCTCGAAACGGTCTCGGCGGACGCGCCGATCCGCGATCTCGTCCCGCTGTTCCGCAAGGACTATGTCGCCATCGTCATGGATGACGGCCGCTTTCTTGGCCTGGTCACCCGCATCGACCTGATCAACCACTTCCGCGTGGGCATGCAATGAGCAAATCGAACCGCCTCGACTTCGCGACCCGTTGCATCCACGCCGGACAGGCGCCCGACCCGACCACCGGCGCCGTAATGATGCCGATCTACGCCACCTCGACCTTCGTGCAGCAGAGCCCCGGCGTGAACAAGGGGTTCGACTACGCCCGCACCAAGAACCCGACCCGTATGGCGTTCGAGCGCTGCGTCGCCGATCTCGAAGGCGGCAGCAGGGCCTGCGCGTTCGCCTCGGGCCTCGCCGCGATCGCGACCGTGCTGGAGTGCTTTGACGAAGGCTCCCATGTCGTCGCCTCCGACGATCTTTACGGCGGCACGCGGCGGCTGTTTGAGCGCGTCAAGCGCCGCACCATGGGCCTCGACATCACCTATGCGGACCTGTCCGACATCTCGCGGCTCGAAGCCGCGATCCGACCCAACACCAAGCTGATCTGGGTCGAGACGCCGACCAATCCGCTGCTCAAGCTCGTCGACCTCGAACGTGTGGCCACGATTGCGCGCAAGCGCGGCATCGTGACGGTGGCCGACAACACTTTCGCCAGTCCGTATATCCAGCGTCCGATCGAGCATGGATTCGACGTGGTCGTGCATTCGACCACTAAGTACCTCAACGGGCATTCCGATATGATCGGCGGGGTCGCGATCGTCGGCGAGAACAAGGAACTCGCCGAGCGCGTCGGCTTTCTGCAGAACGCGCTGGGCGCCATCCAGGGCCCGTTCGATTCGTTTCTAGCGTTGCGCGGCTTGAAGACGCTGGCGCTTCGGATGGAGCGCCACTGCATGTCGGGGCTCAAGATCGCCGATTATCTCGAACGTCACGCCAAGGTACGTCGGGTGTTCTATCCGGGCCTGCCGAGCCACAAGCAGCACGCGCTGGCGCGGCGGCAGATGTCGGCGTTCGGCGGCATGATATCAGTCGAACTGAAGTCTGATCTTGAAGGCTCCAAGCGCTTCCTGGAACGCACGCAACTGTTCGCGCTGGCGGAGAGTCTCGGTGGCGTCGAGAGCCTGATCGAGCACCCGGCACTGATGACGCACGGCTCGGTGCCCGCAGAAGTGCGCGCCGAGCTTGGCATCGGTGATGCGCTGGTGCGGCTCTCGGTCGGCATCGAGGATGCCGATGATCTGATCGTCGATCTCGAGCAGGCGCTGGCCGCGGTCTGATCCGCGTCAACGCCGCGCTTCGACACGACGATGAATTCCGCTAGTCTGCCGCGGGGCAATGGTGCGCGAATGGGCACGATCCTGCCGCCGCCGGAAGAATTGAAAGGGAGGAGATTGATGAATTTGTGGACATTCGCTCGTGCGGCGCTGTGCGCGCTCGCTCTGATGGCCGCGGCGCTCGGCGCCGCGCCGGCACAGGATGCGGCCGCCAACTTCCCCAACAAGCCGATCAAGGTCATCGTTCCCTTCGCGGCCGGCGGCGGTAACGACATTTTCGCGCGACTGGTCGGCCAGAAGGTCGGCGAAATCCTCGGCCAGACCCTGGTGATCGAGAATCGCGCCGCGGCGGGCGGCCGCCCCGCCGCGGAATATGTCACGCAACAGCCGCAGGACGGCTACACGCTCTTCGTTGGCGCGAGCGGCGTGATGTCGGTCGCGACGGCAGCGTTCCCGAACCTCGCCTATCACCCCACCAAGAGCTTCGTGCCGCTGTCGATGATCGCGAACTTTCCGCTGATCGTCGTGATCCCGATCGATCATCCCGCCAAGACGGTGAACGAGCTGGTCGACTGGGCGAAAAAGAATCCCGACAAGGCAAACTACGCCTCGACCTCGCCGGCCTTCATCACCGCGACCGAGTTGCTCAAGCTCAAGAGCGGGATGCCCGGCACCATGATCCCGTACAAGAGCAGCAACGAAATGATCCTGAGCGTGATGCAGGGCCAGACGCTGCTGGCGATCTCCGACGGTCCGCCGGCGATGCCGATGATCAAGGCCGGCAAGGTGAAGGCGATTGCCGTCACCGGCGCACAACGCTCCGAGGAATTGCCCGACGTGCCGAGCATGGCAGAGGCCGGATTCCCGGAGGTCAACACCAAGCTGTGGAGCGGCTTCTTCGTCGGCGCCAACACGCCGGCACCGATCGTCGCCAAGCTGGAGGCGGCGCTGCGCAAGGCCATCACGGATCCCGAGGTGTCGAGCAAGCTCAAGGCCATGGCGGTGACGCCGGGCGGCACCTCGTCGGCCGAATTCCGCGCCATGATCGACAAGGACATCCAGACCTACCAAGAGGTGATCAAGGCGGCGAACCTCAAGTTCAACTGACGCGAAGTGGCATTCCGGACGCCGCGCAAGCGGCGGTCCGGAATGCAGCTACGGACACCGAAGCGGAGCGAAAGTGCTCTTGCCCCGCCTCGCCGGGGCATGTTTTCGCCGACCAAAGTGCCAGTGATTCCGGCAGTCATCCCATTGTCATGCGCGCGATCGCAGGCAAAATCGCCGGCGAGGAATGTTGATGCGCACCCAGGTCGGCATCGTCGGCGCAGGCCCCGCGGGATTGATGCTGTCGCATCTCCTGCACCGTGCCGGCATTGCGAGCGTCATCGTCGAAGCGAGGAGCCGTGCCTATTGCGAGGCGCGCATCCGCGCCGGGCTGATCGAGCAATGGGCGGCCGACATGCTGGTCGAGACCGGGGTCGGCGCGCGCATGAAGCGCGAGAGCATGGTGCACGACGGCATCTATCTCTGCTTCGATGGCGCGTTGCATCACATCAACTTCGAAAGCTGGTCGGCAAGCGCGTTACCATCTATGGCCAGCAGGAGGTGGTGAAGGACCTGATCGCGCGCCGGCTCGCCGACGGCGGGCAGATCCTGTTCGAGTGCTCGGACGTCAGGATCAGCGGCTTTGCGGGCAAGGCGCCGCAGATCCAGTTCCGTCATGGCGGCAAGACGCAGGAGGTCGACTGCGACTTCATCGGCGGTTGCGACGGCTTCCATGGCGTGTGCCGGCCCAGCATGCCGGCGAACGCCATCAAGATCTATGACCGCGAATATCCGTTCGGCTGGCTCGGCATCCTGGCCGAAGCGCCGCCAGTCGCCGACGAATTGATCTACGCCTATCATCCGCGCGGTTTTGCGCTGTTCAGCATGCGCTCGCCGACACTCGTGCGCTACTACCTGCAATGTGCGCCCGACGAGAACCTCAACAAATGGCCGGACCAGAAAATCTGGGACGAGCTCGAAACCCGGCTCGGCGGCACCAAAACTCTCTCGCGCGGCCCATTGGTGGAAAAGATCGTGGCTCAGATGCGCTCGTTCGTCGCCGAGCCGATGCAACATGGCCGGCTGTTTCTCGCCGGCGACAGCGCCCACATCGTGCCGCCGACCGGCGCGAAGGGCATGAACCTCGCATTTGCCGACGTGCGCGTGCTCTCGCGCGCCATCGCGGAGTTCTACCGCAACGGCAGTACGCGCCTGCTGGATGAGTATTCCGACACCTGCCTGCGGCGCATCTGGAAGGCGCAGCGCTTCTCGTGGTGGATGACGCGGCTGATGCATCTTTTCCCCGAGGAGACGCCGTTCGACCGCCGGCGACAGGTCGCCGAGCTCGACTACGTGACCAGTTCGGAAGCGGCGGCG